>NZ_JABEQJ010000005.1 GCF_014174255.1 Gluconacetobacter sacchari | reverse complement strand
GCACAGATCCCGCCCCGTATCGGGCAGTCGTCCGCAGGCGAGCTTGAAACCCGGATCGCGCCGCAGGTGATCGAGGTCGTCGGCGTCCTCATAGCCGCAGGCAATGGCCAGTATGCGGGCACGCAGAATATCGGCCACGCCGTGTGTCACCCGTCGCGGATTGCGTGGATCGGCGATGAGCCGGGCGAGGCGATCAGCCAGGCCGATCCGCCGCTCGGCGGCAGCCAGCAGCAGGACACCACCATCCGAGGTGATCCGGCCACCATCAAAATCAGCCGTGATTTTCTTGCGTCCGATGGCTGGAAACAGGAACGGTTGGCTCGTATCGTCGGACATGGCGGGTGTGGCTCGGCGCGATCGGAGAAACGGAAGGACTCGACACCCAATTCGTAAACCCAATCAAAAGCTTAGGCGATACCCGCCACCCAGCCCCGACCAACCCCGTGAATAAGATGGGCTAAATACGCGCCACGTTTCACGGATAAGGCGCTGGTCGCCGATTACATTCGTGGCTTGCCGGTTTCTCATTCTTTTATAATGTTGGCATTCTACTATACAAACATACTTGAATATTATGTGCCGCGCATGGACGGCGACACTCTCATTTTGCCGATGTATTTGCCCGAGGATTTTCGTGCGCCTTTTGTCGATCCGCTGACGGCGACCGGACCGGCGGTCCTTGAAATCTTCTCGAACCCCGGGCTTTATGATGGCAGGACGCTTCCGGTCGTTGGTGACATTCTCTCGCCTCGTGAGATGGTAGCGACCTTTCAGCGGATCACCGGCATCAAGGCTGAATATCGCAATGCCTATACCAGAGACGGTCTGCTGCAATATTTTCCGGAATTCGCGGCCAATCAATTGCTCGTCCGGGAAATTTTGGGCATGGTCGAGTATGCGGTTGAATATGGTTATTTCGGGAAGGAGCGCGATCTTGAATGGAGCCGGCGTCTGAATCCCGATACGTTCAGTTGGGAGCAGTTCCTGCGGTCCACGGGCTGGCGAGGTGACAGGAAATCGTTTGGGCCCTGAGTCAGGATATGACGATGCCCGGCAGCTTGCGAATTTCGGAGATAAGAAAATCGACGACAAGTCGAACGCGTGCGGTCTTCGCGCGTTCCGGAATGATGAGCAGATTCAGGGGCACGGAGGCGAGTTCGTAGTCCTGCAAGAGGATTTCGAGCTGGCCATTGTCCAGGAGGTCGTGGACGAGCCACAGGTGCGCGGGGCCGATGCCACGTCCAGCGCGCGCGCCGCCAACCCGTGATCGACGCGCAAGCGTCCGCCGAAGGGCACGATCGAGGTTCTGCCATCCGCCCGTCTTAACGCCAGTGAATCGCTGCCCGCGATGTTGAGCATGCGGATTCCTTCGAGATTCGCCAATGCCTCTGGTGTCGCGGGTTTGCCATGCCGCAGGAGATAGTCGGTTGAACCGACAAGAACCCGCCGGCTGGCGCCGATGGCGTGCAGTTTCATGGAACTGTCGGCGAGCGGGCCGAGGCGTATGGCGATATCCATGCCGTCGCGCACGAGGTCGATGCGTTCGTCCGTCAGGCTCAGATCCACGGTGATTTCGGGGTGGCGATCTTGGAAAGCAAAGATCAGCCGGCTGATATGCCTGGTCCCGAGCGCCGCCGTGCATGAAATGCGCACGGTGCCGGCAGCGGCTCCGCGCGTGCTGCGAGCCTCGTCGCCAGCCTGATCGACAAAGCGCAAAATCTGGACGACGCTGGCGTAGTATCGGGCGCCCTCCTCGGTCAGCGTGACGCGCCGGGTGGTCCGGCTGAGCAGCGAAATATCGAGTGCTTCTTCCAACTCGCGGATGCTGTGGCCGGGACATCCGCGTATTCGCGCGGGGCGTCGAGACCGGCGAGCGGGAAATCCACGGCGGCTGGCGGATGCGGTCAGGGAGTGAGATGGCGGACCCGAAAGGACCAATGATTCATATTTAAATCATGTGCTTAGCTGGGCAAACTCGCCTTTCTGGCGCACAATTTATCAATGGGTTATGGGGCATTTGGCAAACGCAAAAAGAGCCCTCGGCCGGGGCCGAGGGCTCTTAATACACAGTACGTCCAATGGTTCGCTTATGCTGTCAGAAAAGCCGCATTATCAGCCTGTAGGTCACCCCAATCCTGGCCATTGAGCAGCCCGGATGCGGGCATCAGTTGGCGCCAGGCGATCCCATGGCACTCCATGATTCTCGATCGCACCCAGCGCCATGTGGCGCGCTGGATGCCACCCCAGGTCAGCAGATGGACGATCGAACCTTCGTCTGTGCCATCATAGGCCCAGGCCAAGAGGCAATGGCCGCCCCATGATCCCGGCGTCTGGTCGCCGGGTGTGGTGATGTCCCATACGCCACCCTCAGCCTGGTCGGCCAATGCCAGTTCCACGCCCAGATAGGCAGCCCCCATGCCAGCCATAACCAGCCGCAGGCCATTCAGATCGCCCGGCGGCGTCGACCCCCACACCGGATAGAGGGTCTGATCGGCCAGCCCATAACCCTCGCGCGTTGCGTGGGCCAGCACGTCGACCTCGATGCCTCCCTGGTCGGTTGCCGAATCGGCCGGTGAGTACCCGGTCGACCGTTCATAGAACAGGATGGCATCAGCATCGCGCACTGCCACCTGATACCCGGCCAGAGCCGCCGTGGCGCGGATATGGTTGCCCAGGCCGGCGGACGTGCAATTGCCCAGGCGGTCATTGGCCAGCATCAGGGGAGCTGGATCGATATGATCCCGGATCAGGCGCGCGGGGGCCCGCCGATTCATCATGCGTAGGCCTGATAAGGACGGCTGGCCCTTCCGGGTTTCGGCCGGCCGGCAGCCGAGGCGGCGCACCATCATTCCAGCCCCCGGTCACTCAGATATTGGCGCCGACGCCGCTTGGTCAGCAGCATAATGCCAACCGACAGCGTAAACTCGATCGCCGCACCGGCACCGATGTAGAGGGCATAAATCATCGGGTTTCTCCCTGGAGACCTTCGGTCAGATGGACACACCCGCGCACAAGGCCGGCACATGCGCCGTTACGCCCCAGCAGCGTCGCACTGGGGCCGGAATAGACAACCGAAGCGACGCGGCCGCTGCGAATCGTGACGGTGGCGCGGCAGGTGCCATGGCCGCCAAGGCTCAATTCGAGCGACAGCGGCCCCTTGATGTCGAACGGCCCCTGCACCGGCTGGTCCTGTCGCCAGGTGAGTGTTTCGATGCCGCCCCACTGCTCCTGTCGGTCTGGGACGCCCATGCAGGACAGCACGGCGCTGCGCGGCTGACCAACAAGGGCGGTCCGTGCCCGCTCTGGCATCGCGGTGCAGGCAGCCAGGGCCAGCAACCCGACGAGCCAGGCGCGGCGGATCACCGCAGACCGTGCCGCGCCTTGATGGCGTCGATCTGTGCGGCGCGCTGCTGGGAAGCCGCCATCGCAGCACCGATCTGGACGGTCGCCACGGTCCCGACAATCGCCTGCAGGATCGATGCGATATTGCCGATATCGCCCGAGATGCTGCTGACCTTGACGAGCAGAGCGGATGACAGGGCGGCCCCCTCCGACTCCGCGACGGCCGCGATATTGGCCGCGACGGTGCGGAGATCCGTGATCAGGCTGGTCAGGGCCGCCGGCGGGCTCGACCGGTCGAACGTCAGAGACAGCGACGAGCCGGCGCTGTCCTGGAAGGCAGCCAGACCGGTCTTGATGATCGCTACACCCTGATTGACGACGGACACCACGCCGGCCGGCACGCCGGAGAAGCCGAGGGTGGTCTGGCCGATCGACAGCGCGATGCCGACGTCGGTCACGACTTCGTCGACATCGATCGTGATCGTGGTCACGCCATTGGAGGTGGCGGCCGTACAGGCCGCCAGAGCGGTACCGGCCAGCAGAGCAGCAGAGCCGCGCAGGAACGAGCGACGCGAGGAATTGCGCATGAAACACCTCAATAAAAAAGCCGCCCCGAGGCGGCATGTTAATTTTCGTGCCTCGGATTGAGGCTTGAATTCAGAGGATTAGGCCTGGGGAGTTTCCGCCGGGGCCCCCGAGGCAGTCGCATCGCTGGCGGGTGCGGGCTGCACGGTGCCTCCCTCGATCGCCCGGATCGTGTCGCTGATACCGTCGAAGGCCTTTGCCAGCCCGGCATCCATGGCCGACAGGTTGATCGACGGATCCAGCCGGGGCAGCAATGCCTTGGTCAGCAACGACACCGCGGAGCCGACCAGGGCCAGATCTGATTTGACGGCGGCCGATTCGTGCTTTCCCGCAACGGTTTCGATCAGCCCTTCCAAGGCCGTTACGGCGGTCATTTCGTCCATGGGACGCTCCAAACAAAGAGGGCGCCGTAACGGCGCCCTGGGGTGAAGAATCTCAATGCGCGAGCCGGGCCCTGCCAGTCAGCCAGGATCCGGCGGCCGGATCGGCGCCCTTGGCGCGGCTAGAAGCCGTCGCGGATTGGCCTGCGCCGGGTCGACGCCGATCTGCCGGGCCAAAGCCGCCCGGTCGGCTTTGAGTGGGATTGCCAGTGACTTGATGCCCGGCTGGCTGACCGGCGCATTGCGACCGCGCGCATTGGCGATCCAGGTCAGCAATTGCCACAGCACGACCCAGCGGCTACCCGGCGCGGGCGTCCAGACCTGCAGGGCAAACCCGGCGAGCGGGCAGCAGGCCAGGGCGAGCAGGGGGAGCACCTGGCGCCAATGCTCCGGGAGATAGGGAGACACCACCGGCCAGAGATACATCGCGATCTGGGATACGGGGTCCATTGGACATCCTATGCCGCAATCGCGGCTGCAAACGCCGCGACATGTTGGGGATCGACTGCGCCAGCACCCAGCACGGTGTTATAGCCACGCTTCCATGCGGCACATTGCGCGACCGGGTCGTCGCGGGGCGGCAGGGGAGCGGCGGATCGGAAAAACACAAGGCTGCCGATACAGGCCGCGTATTCGTCGTTTTCGACCATCGCCTGGGCGCTCCCGATCAGCACGCCGCCATATCGTGCAGGCAGAAGCGAGCGCGTGATGGCGGCAAGGGCCGGGTGGTAGGGCAGCCAGTTGCGGCACAGATCATCGTGCGTCGCGGGCTCGACCTGCCACCAGCCGAGTGCCGGGCCGCCGACTTGGCGCCGGGCCCGGTATCCGCTCTCGACGTTTCCGATGCCTGCCATCAGCTGTCGTCGAGCGGTCTGATCGCCTGGCAGGTCCAGCAGAGCCAGGACAGGCACCAGGACATGCGTCACGACGTTCCGGATCAGGGTGGCGTTGCTCATTGCGGCGGCCTCGCTGCATCATTGGTATCGACGCCATGAATCTTCTGCCGCAACTGCACATTTTCGGTGCGCAGGTCGGCGATCTGCTCTTCATTGTCTCTTTGCCGGGCCTCAAGATCGTCAATCCTGCTGGAGAGGCGCGCGATTTCTTTCGCCTGCGATCTGATCGTCGCGGTAGCTGATCGGCCGCCAAAGCCAATCAACCACCGGATGGTAAACAGGCCAGCGCCGAGGGCCGCAGCCCACCAGGGCTGCGGAGTCATAGGATCGGACATCAGGTCTCCGGGCATAAAAAAAGCCGCCTATACGGCAGCTGTATTGTCTGGGCGTGATCTAGCGAGTCGTTAAGGAGCGGCGATCGGATAAACGCTCCCAACCGGATAATCCCCCTGCGGATCGGCCGCGAGCGCAAATCCCGCCGGCACGACCACTGCTGCAGGATCATCGATCTGCTGCGTCAGGATCACGGTGCCGGCCGGCGAGGCTACGACCGGCCCTGGCGTAACCGTGACGCCGGCATCCGGATCGGTATAGGGCGGCGGCGTGATCACGTAATCCGTGGTGCGGTAGAGGATGTAATTGGGCATGCGTGTTACTCCGCAATCCAGGCTGTGCCGTTGTAGATCACCGGGCAGAACGTCGAGCCGCCGCCGGTCGGGGTGGTGGCAAATGCGCAGGCTGTCGCATCGGTGACGTAGGCGCGCGCGCCCTGGTATCGCCGCGCATCGGTCGGCAGCGTCGCGACTGTGTAGCCGGTGGCGATCTCGCGCCGGACGCCGGCCGTGGTGGTCGCTCTTGCCGAATTGTCGCCGGCAGGCGGCGTCGGGATTACGGGAGACTGGCTCAGCGTCATGATCTGGGTTGCGCGCTCGACGGAAAATACAATCCCGAGAATGTGTCCGCTATCGTCAAACGCCGCCAGAACAAACGGGACTCCAGCATTCGCTGATGTTATAGCGCCACGCGCGCGGAATGCCCAAAATGGCAATGTCCCGTTAGTATTATTGGTAAACGCGATATCTCTTACGACGCCGTCGGGGCTTGTCACAGCGAGAGAACTTGGAATGTTGACAGCGCCATTGAAACTGCCCCCATTTATTGGCATCTGTAGCGCATCCGCATTGGCCCGCGTCGTCGCCTCCGCCGCGATGTTGCTCTGCAACGTCACCTCGACCCCCGTCGCGCGGGTGATCTCGGAGGTCAGGCCTGCCTGCGTAGCGTAGGCGGCCAGGGCGTCGGCGATATGCACCTGGGTGCCGCCGGTGGGCGTCACCACCGCCGGCGTCAGATCGCTGGCGATCGGCGCCGTGACCCGCCCGGACGCGTCCAATCCTGCAACGCCCGACGCCGCGCCGATCTTGCTGGTCGGAATCGCCGCATTGGCGGTCGTCGTGGTGGCGGTGAGCGCTGCCTGCATGGCATAGGTCTGGCTGGCTGCCGTCGTGGTCAGGTAGGCCGACAGATCGGACGACCTGGCCAGCGTACCCAGATAGGCGCCCAGCGTCGTCGCGCTGCCGCCGGCGGGCGTGACGGGGGCGGCCGTGGCGTCGCCGGTCAGCGGCGCTGTCAGGTGGCCCGAGGCGTCCAGGCCTGCCACACCCGATACCTGCCCGATCTTGCTGGCCGGGATCGCGGCATTGGCGGTCGTGGTGGTTGCAGTGAGCGCCGCCTGGGTGGCGTAGATCTGGCCGGCTGCCGTCGTGGTCAGGTAGGCCGTCAGATCGGACGATTTGGCCAGCAGGCCCAGATAGGCGCCCAGCGTGGTCGCGCCGCCCCCGGCGGGCGTGACGGGGGCGGCCGTGGCGTCGCCGATCAACGCCGCGGTCAGGCGCCCTGAGGCATCGAGGGCGGCTATGCCCGATGGTTGCCCGATCTTGCTGGCCGGGATCGCGGCATTGGCGGTCGTGGTAGTGGCAGTGAGTGCCGCCTGCGTGGCGTAGATCTGGCCGGCAGCCGTCGTGGTCAGATAGGCCGTCAAATCGGACGATTTGGCCAGAAGGCCCAGATAGACGCCCAGCGTCGTCGCGCTGTTGCCGGCGGGCGTGACGGGGGCGGCCGTGGCGTCGCCTATCAACGCCGCGGTCAGGCGGCCTGAGGCATCGAGGGCGGCCACGCCCGATGGTTGCCCGATCTTGCCGGCCGGGATCGCGGCATTGGCGGTCGTGGTAGTGGCAGTGAGTGCCGCCTGCGTGGCGTAAGAGGCCAGCGCATCGGCAATGTTGACCTGGCTGCCCCCGGTGGGTGTGACGACGGATTGGGAGAGGTCCAAGATCGGCGCGGGTGGCGGCGCACAGGTGGCGGCATAAGGCAGCAGCGTCGCTGCCAGCAGGGCGGATACCCAGAAAAAACGTGTATTGCGCGCCATCATTACGCTCCAGATGAGATGCATAATAGACCGTCATTTGACCAAACCACCCCAGCTCACCGGGGTCAGCAGATGGCAGAGGAATCGCCACCACGAGCTGCCCGGCCGCGTTGACGCGTAGGACGCTGGTGGTCGAGAGCACCAGGCCGCCCTGCACATCGAGGGCGGCCGCTCCGCCAGGCGACCCGATTTTTGCTTCCACGGCCAGCGTCGCCGCATTTGCCGCGCCACTGGCAGCATTTGTGGCGTTTATGGCGGCTGCCTGAGCGGCGTTGGCGGCCGTATTGGCTGCAGCGATCTGATTGTCGATCTGCTGCGTTGCGTTGGCGATCGCGGTCGCAATTTCGGTGGCCGTCGCGGTGCCGCTCAGCAAAAGCTGCACGCTGATCAGCATCGTTTTGCCGCCGACAATGCCCAGGATACTGTCGGTGGGCGCCGGCGCCGCCGGCGACGAGGGCACGCCCGGCAACGGTGTCGTTGTTACTGTGCTCATTGCCCCTCACATCACGATTTGATTGCCGGACGCGTCCACCAGGACCGACCTGTCGGACAGAATCAGCGCACCCGGCGCAAGGCCCGCGCCATTATCCAGCACGGGCCAGTCGGGGACCTGCGCCGGCGTCTGGTCCTGGCTGATCGGCAGGATGACGGGGATATCCACCACGCGTCCCAGACCTGTGGTCAGCGTGATCGTCAAGCGGGAGGCCCCTCCCGTCTGCCCTCCGGAGATCAGCACCATGACGACTCCGTTGATGATCGTCATGGCGGCGACATTGACGTCTGCGGCTGATGCGGGTGTGGGCCAGGAGATAGCAGCAGCAGCCAGCGTGTCGTCTGCATCCTTTAACCAGCCTGAGGGATCAACCGAGTAATCTAGGAAATCGGCTGAATTTTTCATGGGCCAGCGCAAAGGCGCTCCGCAGATCATTATGCCGCGTGGAATCAGTTGGGGCACCGAAGGCGCCGCTATTGTCCGAGACGGCGCTGGCCGCCAAGTCATACGTTGGCCTGCTTGACGGCAGATTGGTCATCATCGCCTACAACGATATTCGAGCCCGATCCGCTGTGAGTCTGCTGGACCATTGCGGCCCGCCGCCCAGGACCCCGGGCTCCCTGGCGATTCTGCTTTTTCGCAGGCTGGGATGTCCCCGGCGGCAGACCGCACATGACCTCCTCGCCAGATTCGGGCGATGCCGGTGCGTTCGCGGAAAATGTGTGGCCGATATGCCCCCCCACATTGTTCACGCGATTCTTGTTGCCAAAGTTGATGTTCCCATCACCCTCGCGCATGCCCATCGGCGGCATACCGCGCAATTTACGCAGGATGACGGCCACCGCAGGTACCAGCAGGCCGGGCACCTGTGCCTGTTCGATAAAGCCGGCCAGCATCTCGGACTCGGCCTGGGGGAGCACCTTGCCCTTCTTGAGGCGCCCCTTGGCGGCACAGACTGTTTCCAGCAATTTGCCCGGAAAAACGCTGTTATCCAGCATCTGGAGCAGGATGTTGGTTTCTTCGGTGGTCAGTTTGATCATGATTGATCCCCTAATTAATGGACGGTGACGGCGCCCAGCGCACTGAGGCCGCTGAGCAGGCTGGAGAGTGTGGTCACGACATCGGACAGCGCCGGAGACGACGGGAGGGCCGTCACACCGGGCCGCGTGACCGGAGTCACGCCGAACAGTCCGATTTTTGCCGTGTCGAGTTGCAGGACGGGCGACGAGGCGCCCGCAGGGGCGACGAACAGGTCGGTACCGCCCGCCATCGCCCAGTCGCGGCCGATCAGCCACTGGTTGCCGATCTGCATCGCCGCGCGCATTGAGGCGGCATGGGTTTTCGTGCCCCGCTGGTCCGGAAGAATGCTGAGCATTACGCCGCTATCGTCATACGGCTGGCCGCCCAGAACCGTCAGATAGCCATTCTGGATGCCGACCTGGTAGCCTCCGGTGGACGACGCGCCCGTAGGTGGCCCGATATAGATCCCGAAATCGGTCCAGTCGTACGCCCCGAAGCACACCTTGAACCGGCTGCGCTGCGTCGAATTGTAGACGCTGCCGCCACCGCCGCCCGCCAGATACGCATACATCGCGCCGTAATCGGCATTGCCGTATGAGCCGTCGACAACAGCGGGCGATCCCGAAAACCCACACGCGACATACATCGCGGTGACAGGATAGGTTCGGCCGGTCGATGGGTCGCCGCCGTAATAGGTGATTTCGTCAGCCGAGAGCGGCCGATTGCAGGCGCTGAAGATGAAACTGCCCTGGCCGTTGCCGTCCATCAGTTCAGATCCCGCCGCCAAGGGCGTCATGAGATAGGACATGCCCAACTGCACGCTCGGCCGCTGGGTCGGGTCCGCGGTGATATTGGTGATCAGGTGATTGTCGTAGCCAATCAGGTGAATGTTCTTTTGCGAATGCGACGAGAACGGCTGGAGATAGGTATAGACGCACGAGATCTCGCTGTTCGTTCCGTCCGGCAGCGCCTTGACGTCATAGACGTTGGAAATCACCGAAAACGTCGCGGACGATCCAGCCATGGGTGCGGATCGACCGTAATAGGCATTGATCTGCATTGCGCCGCCGACGCCGGCGTAGGCATTGGACGTCAGAGACTGCGACTGCGACCACTGGATGATGCACTGATCGTCGCCCGTCCACTTGATCGGCAGGTTGTTGGTCGCCTTGTGGTAGACGTAATAACCGCCGTCGCCGTTCCCGGGCTGATCTGTCCCCCAGTACCAATCGTCGTTATATGAGATGGATGTCCGCTTCGTGCCCGCTGCTGTGTTGCGGATACGGACGGCATCAGTGACCGCGTCCTGAGCGGTGAAGATCGGGC
Source organism: Gluconacetobacter sacchari (assembly GCF_014174255.1). GTDB lineage: Bacteria > Pseudomonadota > Alphaproteobacteria > Acetobacterales > Acetobacteraceae > Gluconacetobacter > Gluconacetobacter sacchari. Next base: position 168,991 of record NZ_JABEQJ010000005.1, on the reverse strand, counting down.
ACAGAGCCTGCCCGTTCGACACGTCCATCTTGCCATATTGGATGGCATTGAGCTGAGATGCAGTCAGTGTAGCGCCGGATACGAAACTGATGACAAGGCCGCCGAGCGGAGTGGTTGTCATGTGGCCAGCACTCCCTCAACCATCATCGACGCCGAAAATCCATCACCGCTGGCGGCAACGCCGGATGTTCCGCCGGACTGTTTGCCGACATGCAGCGTCACGGTGTTGTGTCCTACCGTGCCGTTGACCCAGGATGCCCAGCCCGCAGGGGCGCCCGTCTGGGATCCGAAGAAATAGCCGGGCGAGAAATTGAACGGCAGATTGATGGTTTTTGAGTCGTAGACGTTCGTTTCCTGCCACAGCAGACGGCACATGGTGCCGACCTTGACCCAGATAATGCCTGTCGAGTCACCAGAGTCCGGCGATGTGCCCGTGCTCGAATAACCAGATGCCATGAAGAGGGTCCGGGCTGCCGCGAGGGTCTGGCCGTTATTGGTTTTGTCGGGGAGGGCTCCGACCGCATCAAGCCATGCCATCAACTCCTCCTGAAGCGTGTTGAACGCATCGGGATCGATAACAGACGCAGCTTGATTTCCCGGCGATCCACCTGTCGCGAAGCCAGGCGTGCCAGAAACGGCGGCAGGCACCGGCATCGCCGTGACCTGAGTGCCGTTCGATAGGCGATGCATGCAAATTCCCTTCTTTTCAGGACAGGGTGCCAATGTTCAGGATAAACTGATCCAAAGGCGTCGGATTTCCTGCGGAAAAATTGAAGATCAATGTTGTTCTTGCGGGTGCGCGGGCACGCATCTCACACCCAAGAACATTCAGCCCCCATGTTCGGTATGGATTGCCGAACAGCGACTTTGCGAACTGTGCGGATTGAATCCCGATATCAGAACAGTTGATCTGCCAGACGTAAGCCCAGGCGCGTCCAAGATAGGGGGAACCAAATCGTGCCTGCCCAAATCTCGACGGAGTAAACATCGTAATTGTGATGTCGTATCCGAGAGATTTTGCGAGATTGATATAATATTCCGCAGATGATCCACCGTTGTCTGTGAGTCGCGATACAACCTGCGCCTGACGTTGTGACAGCAGTGGATTAGAGCCGGCACATGGGTCCGGCAGCCCGAGCGCACTTTCCCATGCAGGCAACAGTTCGATGGCCGTGGACGGGAACGCGTCGGTCAGAAGGTGCGCGGCGCGTGCGGCGCTACGCTGGAATGCGGGGGCCCAGACGGATGCAACCGCGGATACCGTGCTGTCGGATGCACGGGGCCAGATTGGCCCGCGTGGCAGCAGGCGGAGGATGGCTGAGGCGAAATCGGAAATCGAATAGATCGGTGCGGGCATGGGTCACGACGCGTATGTAATGGCGCCGAGCGTCGGCATCGCGCCCGTAACGCTTCCCGAGATCGGACCGGTGGGGGATTGGACTGTAAAGGTCGACAGGCCCAGGGCGGCGATCGCTTCTTCCCACTGGTTTGGGTAGATCGTCCCGGTTGGCGCCCCCTCCGCATTCGCGATCCACATCCCGGCCGGCGACGACAGCCGTGTGCACATATCCTGCAATGCGGTGCGAATTGCAGCCTGGTTGGCCGCACTGTTTCCGCTCCCCAGATCCGTGATCGCGAAATCGACCGGCTGTGCGGTCGGCGCGCAGACGACAACGAGATCCGTCACCGACTGGTCGGGCCAGACCGCATTGGCGATTGCCAACTGATCTCCGGTGGCCGCCGTGTATCGGCTGTCGGCAGACGATACGCCGTTCGTTCCCTGCGGCAGGCCGCCATATTGAGCATTCGCCTTATCCAGCATGGCGAACAGGCCAAGGCTCCCGTCGCCAATATAGTTCTGGGCAACCCAGGCTCGCGTAACGCCAGGGACCGCCTTCGCCCACTGCACATAGTCGGACACGTTGCCGTTGGTGCCGCCGTTCTGATAGGCAGCCAGCATGCGCGCCCTGAAGGCGTCTTCATCCTCGATGTCGGCGCCCCCCGTAAACGCCGCGATGACGGTGCCTGTGGTCTGGACGCCCGGGACCGGCGCCGTCAGCGTAGCGATCGTGCCGGCGGGCAGATTGCCGACGCTCCCCGTCGTCGTCATCAGTGCGTTGGCGACGGTGGTGCCGTTGACGGTGACGCTGTCGGCAGTGACGGTAGCGACAAATCCGCCGACGAAGGAGATCTGTGTGCCGGCCGGGATCGTATTGCTGTCGGTTGCCACAAAACTGATCCCGGTGGATGTTGCCGCCGTGGGCGCCTTCTGCTGGACACCCTTGAGGGCAGCCCATCCTGCCAGATATTCGTCTGTGGCCGTCCATGGGACCGCCTGGAGCGATACCCAGTCGATATAGCCGTAGTGCAGCCATGCCAGGCCCGCGAGGACGATTGCCAGCACGTACAGGACCGAAAAGCGCATCAGGGAGACGACGCCGGGAATCCCGCCATTGATCACATCCTGCACGGCCTGCTGGCGCAATTGCGTCAGGGTGGGGCGCGCATAGGGCATTTACGATATTTCCTTCCAAGCCCATGAAAATTGGAACACGCGTGAGTTTGAGTGCCCCGGCTCGATGACCGACACCCTGAATTCGACCGACTGCCGGTTCGCGACGCTCCACCACGCGTCGACCGCGATCGAGGATGCGACACCGTCATCGATCAGCCACTGCAAGGCCTCGGACACGATCGCCTGAACCTCGGCTGGTATGGCAGCGTCACCGCTCTTCACGGCACGACGGAGTTGCCATAGGCGCGAGCCGATCGGCACATCCGCGAACGCGTCGCCCCACCATCCGCCCCGATCGGCTGCGATGCTGCCCGCCGGTCCCGAGGATGCGGATATGCCGATGGCGGTATCGGCCGATGTCGGCTGGTCGGCCGCCACCCGGTCCGTAAACAGGCTGACAAGCACTGCGGATGCGAGACTGTCGCCCAGTGCAAGGTCGCCAGAGACGATCGACCAGTCGCCGCGCCCGGCAACTGGATCCCATGCGATTGCTATGTCCATTTCCAGCTCCGTCAGGTTGCGAGGGGCTTGCCCGTCTGGCCGCTTCCCGGCTGCACGCCGCTGTGGGGATGAGTGGACAGCGCAACCACTCCCGCGATCACCTCTTTCGCGGTGACGGTGCCCTCGATTGTCCAATCACCGCTGATCGTGCCCCGGCCGGCTGCAGGATCGATCTGGATGGACCCATCGCCCTTCAGCCAGATCCGCGAGCCTGTGCGGGGGTGATACAGCGCCACATCGCCCGGCTGGAGGTAGTCGGGCCGGTTGCGCTGATCGCCGCTGGCAACACCGACGCCCCGGGCCCGGTCACCGCCCTGGAAAACGAGGACCACGTCAGCCCCCGGAACTGGGCGGCTGGCCACGCCGTACTGCTGGAGCAGCGGCACATCCGAACGGATCTCGCCGCCGGGCAGCACTACCTGGATCCGGCTGACGGGCAGGCTTTCGTCCGTGTCCGAGATTTGCCGGGCGATCCCCAGAGCCGTCAGCACCCGCTGCCCCAGCCGACGGAGAGGGGCGCTCACAGGCCACCGGGCAATGGTGCGGCATTGTTGCTGTTGATCGCCCGCATCCCCTCGTTCGCCTGCATGGGCAGCAGGATAGGCTCAGGCACCATCGCCTCCGGCGGCATCAGCGTGACATCGCAATGCGTTCCCCCTTCGTCGCGGCGGAAGACCAGTTCGGTGATCAGCCATTCGATGCCATCGCGTTTCAGGGCCGGCAGACTCACCTGCGCGATCGTGTTGGGCGACCACAGGGATCCGCTGTTGTCGCGCCAACCGTCGCAGGTCAGTTCGATGACCTGCGATCGGCCATAGCGTCGACTGGCCTCCCACTGCACGCGCCGGCGCGCGTAGTCGTAATTTCCGTCATCGCCGGATTCGACGGGCACGAGCATCCTCCGCCAGGGGCGGCTAATGCCGTTATCATACCCGACTGCGTTGACGGGGGCGGTTTTGGCGGCGAACTCGCTGACATAGTCATTGCTCGCCGGCGGCTGGGTGAGCACCAGAGGGGTCTGGATGATCGCCTGGATGGAGGCGAAGCGGCCTGCCTGGCTCGCGCGGACACGTGCAGCCTCGACATTCCTGCCCTGAGCGAAAGCGGATGGAATGACCGTAATGCCCACCGGTGCCAAGGCGATGTTGCCGTCCGGGCGGTCGTAGAACAGGCAGTTGGCCAGACGACAGACGCGCTCGATCGCCTCATAGGCGGTTTCTGACAGGATAATCGAAAAGACCTGAATATCGACACTGCCAGCCCCAGCCACGGGATAGACCGAAATTCCAGCGGTTGCCGCCAGCTTCCGGATGATCGCCAGGGCATTCATGCTGTTGAGCTGATAGGTTGCGATCTCGGCGGCGGAATCGACCAGATCGATCGATTTCGATGCAACGGCGACATGGACGGCGTGGCTGTCCGGTGTCATTTCACGATCGATCGTCACCACATACCCGGTCAGGACCAGATCGCTACCGATATAGATCTGGCATGCGTCGCCCTCATTGATCGTCACGTCAGTCTGGCTACCCGGCTGCCACTCCGTCGCGATCAGGTCCGCCGCCCAGGGCATGATTTCCACCCCGCAGCGGATCTGCACCTCAGTCCAGCCACTGATTTTCAGGCTGCCGACGACGATCGATACGTCGTCGGATGGCTGGGCGCCGTAACCCAGCACGTCGCCGATGGATGCCAGCAAGTCTGACATGAGGCTCTCCCGAATGTTCCCAAAAATGGAATATTCTGCTTGTTCCCAAAAATGGAACATGCTACAAAATGCCCATGAACGTGATCGCGCTGAAAACCCTCAAGGATTTCTGGACTGCCGAGCCCAAGGCAGAAACGCCGCTGCGCGCGTGGTATGCACTGGTGTCGAAGTCCGAATGGAATGGGCCGGCGGATGTCCGGGCCATGTTCGGCAGCGCCGATTTCGTGGGCGATTCCCGCGTGATTTTCGATATCGGCGGCAATAAATACCGCCTGATCGTTCATGTGGCCTATCGCTACAAGCGCGTGCTGATCAAGTTTGTCGGCACACACAAGCAGTATGACAAAATCAACCCGGAGACCGTGTGATGATGATGGATATCCGACCGATCCGGACCGATGCGGATCACGAATGGGCCCTCGCCGAAATCGAGCAATATTTCCACGCTGAGCCCGCGCCCGGCACGCCGGAAGCTGACCGGTTCGATGTTCTGGCGACGCTGATCGAAGCCTACGAGAACCAGCATTACCCGATCGAGGCGCCCGATCCTGTGGATGTTCTCCGGTTCTACATGGAGCAGAACAGGCTAGGGCAGGCGGATCTCGCCCAGGTTCTGGGGTCGCGCCCTCGCGCCAGCGAAGTGCTGGCCGGTCGCCGGGATCTGAGCCTGTCGATGATCGCCGCTGTTCGCGCCGCCTGGGGCATTCCAGCCGATCTGCTGATTCCGCGCCGCGCGGCGGCGTGATTCAGCTCGATAGCGCTTCGAAGCTGGGTGGCATGAAGGCCGGGTGGATGGGATTGGCGCGTCGGATAAGATCCGGCGCCCGGGTCGCATCGGCATAGATCTGCTGGGCCAGCACCAGCGCAGGAAGAGGAGCGTTGCGCGTTACGGTGATGATGTCGGGCAACTGACTGGCCCGCTGGGCCAGGTCCTGCAAAACGTTCGCCCGCAGAGCACGCAACGCCTGCCACGTCGCATCGTAGCCCGCATCCGCCGCGATCGTTGCCTCAGCATCCAGCAGGGCGCCGACCCATTGCCGCAGCGTCTCGGCCTCACTGGACGAGGTTGGTTGCCAGTCCGAACAGGCGGTCGCGATCGAGAGCAGCGCACCCTGGCGGCACAGCATGGCTGTGGCGGTCTGTACTGCCGCGATGGCGCCCCCAATCGGCGCCGACGATGCCAGCACGGCCTGGTCGAATTGTGCCAGCAGGGTCAGCAGGGCGATCTGGGTGCCCGGATCGGGAATTGCGCCGCGCAGGGCTTCCGGCACGGCCAGGATGGCGGCAGCCAGGCCTGCTGCATCGGCCTGGGTGCCGATGGCGGAGGCATAACGAGCCAGGCCTTCCCGGCTGGCTGCCAGCGCCGCCAGCGCGCTGCCAACTGTGGCCGACGGGTCCACGGTGCCAGCATTGAGGCTGGTATATCGCCCATTATTGCCCGGCACCGTCGCCACGGCGGCGGCATAGGCCGCCGGCGACGACAGGGCCGTTACGGCACCTGCCGCCCAGCTGCTGGCAGTGCCGACAGCCGCGCTCACAACAGATGACCCGACTGCCATTTTAGGCGCGGCGATGCTGCCATAATCCGACGATGACGCCGCGTTGAATGCGATCGTCGCCACTCCGATTGCGGCATGCAGCGCCGTGAGAATGGTGGTGCTGAGGTAGTTTTTCTGTTCGAGAAATTCAAATTCCAGATCGATGACGTTGGTATAGCCATCGCGTTCGCGCCACTCGAATCGCAGGCACGCCGCCTGGATCGCCCCGAGGGAGGGGTGGACCAGCAGCCCGTTGCCTTTGGTCTCCGACGCGTTGACCAGGAGATCCCGCTGCGCCTGGCACAATGCGCCGTTCACGAAGCCCCGGATACGGTAGATGCGTCCCTTGCGGCCGATATCCTCAGCCCAGGGCGTATCGCGGTACGGATAGTCATGGACGGCGAACTTCCGGCCCGGCTCTCCGCCAGTCCCCATCACCGCGAACGGGATGCCCCTGAAGGAGCATTGCAGGTATTGGCCGCCGAGGTTCGTCAAGGTGGAGAGTGCGCCCGACATTTACAATCCCCCTCCCGATATATCCGGAGCCATCGCCCGGCTTTGAGTGACCGATGACACCCGCAGCCCCGAACTGGCGGACGTTACGCGCACCTTCGATCCAGGGGGCGCGTTTTCGTGGATGACCTCGACTTTCAGGCCCTGCGGCGCCACGGTGGCCGCTGGCCCGTTGATATTGCCGGGCGGAACAATCGCGGCCGGCGCGGATGCCACGTTCCGGGCGAAAAGGTCAGAATAGGCGGTGCCAGGCGTGCCGTTCGCATCCGTTCCGACCTGCCCCGTCCGCAGGAACGAGAGCGCGCCCCCTGCGCCCTGATTGTGGGCATAGGCCAGGATCTCTCCCTTTCCCTCCGCATCCATGCGCCGGAATGCGCCGCTGTTGGCACTCAAGGTTGCCTGATTGGACGCCGTGTAGGCGCGGAAATACCGCTCCTGCATTGCGGGATCGCTCAGGAAACGGGCCTGAGAAGGGGCATCCTCGTGCAGCCACCGAGCCGCATCGCTGATCGCGCCACGGCCCATCTGATACCGGCCGGCATAGGCTCCGCCGGCGCCCCCCATCTGGTCGTAACGGGAATGTTCGATCGACGCGACACTGCGCGCGTAAACATCGAACAGCCGATCGTTTTTCGTCACGTCCTGTCCGAGCGATCGACGCATCTCCGGCGACAGCGTGTCGTTCGCAGAAGTGTAGGCGGGATGCAGGGCCTCCCATGCTGCGAAACCCACCCCGGCCCGCATAGCCACCCCCGCCAGGCCGGCAGCCGTTCCGACGCCTGTGAGTGCCGTACCGATCGACGTGACGGCTGCCGCGACCTGGAGCAGTCCGGCCACGACCGGCAGCGCATAAAGGGCGGCGATCGCACCGAGCGCGGCGCGACCCGCATTTTCCCAACCGCCCAGTTTGTCGACGACGTTAGACACCTCCAGGTAGGCCGCGTGGACGTTGTCCTTGATCTCCTGCCAGCCGCCGTTGCGTAGCCAGGCCATGAACCGGCCGACATAGCCGGCAATGTCCTGTGCGATCCATTGCCGGTTGGCAGCAATCCATTCGGACATGCCATCGATAACCGGGCGCAGAGCAGGCTCGACGGCCTCGGCAAGGCTGTTGCCAAAGCCCTCTACTGCCAACCCGAGGCCGCTAGTCGACCGTTGCAGGCGCGCCGCCGCGTCGGCGCCGTGCTGATTCATGACGCCGTAGCGTTCCGCCAGGCGGATGTTGGCCTGATACTCGCGTTCCGTCTGCTGGAAGATCGGCAGCAGACCCTGCGCCGCGCCGCCGAAGATCTGCATGGCCGCGATCGTGCGCGCGGCAGGATCGTGAATCGCCCGGATCTTGCTGCCGATCCGTTCGAACATCTTGTCGGGCGCAATGGTCTGCAATTCCTGCAACGAAATGCCGAGCGCCTGGAATTGCGCAGCCGCCTCCGGCGCAAAGCCGTTCGCAGCCTCCCACCGGGTGGTGGACAGCTGCTGGAGCGCATTGCTCATGGCATCACCCGAACCGCCGGCCAACTGGGCGGCATTGCGCATGGCCTGAAGCCTCTGGGGTGCGAGGCCCATCGCACGCGAGGCAGTGCGCAACTGGGTGCCGAACTGGGCCCAGGCGCTCGAAAGCCGGTAGATCCCGGCCACGCTGGCGGCGCCGGTGATCGTGCTCAGGACAGGAACGATCTGGCCCATGGTGCGAAAGGCGCCCAGGGCAGACCGTGCGATGCGCTGCATGCCGTTGTTCAGGGACGCGAAGCCCGAGAGGCGACCCAGGCGCCCGAATGAGGACCGCAGCCGCTCGACCGGTGCGCGCATCCGATCCAGGCGACCATTGATACGGTCGACGATGGATGAGACGCGATCGTTCGCCGAGATCGTGACCTTAGCGCCGACGTTTGCCATTCTCGATCGCCTTCTTCTGCTGTTCGGAAATCCGGTTGGCGCGCTCGGCCCATTCGAGCATTTCGGTTCCGGTCAGCGTTTCAGCATCCGACCGGGTCCAGCCCGTGAAAAACCGGCTCAGCTCGGCCGGGAGATCGGCCCAGTTCGCGGGCCACGAATAAAAAAACCGGTCAGGTAGTCCGCTGCCCGTGCGAAATCGCTGATCGGCATTTTCAGCACCGCAGCCAGCGGCCAGCCGCTTACGTCGGCGACGAGATTGACTTCGGCCTGGAGGAGCGCTTCCGGGGTGGCCCGCTCACGCGCGACGTCGTATCGACGACGTTCCGTCCCCACCGGCTCGCGAAGCACCATTTCGGAGTGGCTTTTTCCCGTCGCTTCAACGGCGACCGTGAGCAAAAGCCGCATTTCCGGTGTCCGCTCGGGTTCAGCGTCCACGGGACGTCGCGCCTCCTCCTCGAAGTCGGTCAGATACATGATGCACCTGTCCTGAACTGAGACCTGAAGCATGCCGACAGCCCCCGAGGGCCAGCCGGAAACGCGTTCTACTAAGTCCAGCTGAGCATCGCGCACCGTAACTTCGGTCGGCCGCTTGCCCATCGCTCTGGTTGAAAACAGCACCTGTGCCACGACCGGCTCCCGCAACCGGAGGCAATCGAATTGCTGCTTTTTCCACTCGATCGGCTCGACCATGACGAGCATGGTATCGCGTTCGGGAGATGAATAGGACTGCGTGGATTGTGTAAAAGCGGCCAGAGCGGCCTCGTCGCTCAGCGGTTCGAATTCCAGCGTCATGCCACCACATCCACGGTTACGGTGTCGCTCTCGCAGTGGAATTCGAACGTGCCCTCCTGCGTGTTCACGTTGATGCGCTCGGTCTGCCACGCATCCACGGCTGTCACGACCTGGCCGTTCGCCTTGAGCAGCACCACGGTCAGTCCGCTGGCGCCCTGGAGCGATCCAGCATCGAAGTCGGGCCGGTCGCGCAGGGTCGCCTGGATAAACCCTTCGCCGGGCATCGACGAAAAACCCTCGACCCGACTCTGGCCTTTCAGGGTCTCGTTCACCGGCCCGGATGCCTGGTGCTGGGCCTCCCCGACGATGTCAAAGGACGATCCGTTGATCGTCAGCGTCGCTTGCCCCGCAAGGGGACCACGATAGACTGTCATGATTTCCCCTTACGATTTCACGAACTGGCAGTTCCCGGCGATCTGCCACAGCTGATTGGCGAAATCGTATGGCATCAGCAGCTTCACCGTTCCGCCGCCGGCATTTTGCGCTACCAGGTTCCGGGCGAAGATGTCCGCGTTCTGGACCCAGTATTGGGTTGCCTGCCATCGGTATCGGGCAACCACGGCCTTGCCGATCAGCTGGGCGGTGGTGAATTTGGCGCCCGCGCCGATCGTGGTGCCGTCTGCGACCAGCCCATAGCCGCCGAACTGGCTGGACAGGTAGGCCTGCATGTCCTGCAGGCACACCTCTGCCGTCAGCAGGGTTTCGATCCCAAGATAGCTGTCGTCCGGTTGCCCTCCCGCATTGGTCTGGTAGGTCGTGATCAGCCGCTCGATCGCAACGGTGCCGCTGTCATCGACCGTGTGCGTCGACATCCCATCCCACAGCAGGCTGTTGCGCTGCGATGCGATGAAACGCCCGGCATCTGTCGGAGGCAGAACGTTCAGGACCCCGGCGACGCCGGTGATCGGCAGTGCCGGATTGGTCCGCATCGACATGGCCGCACGGGCACCGATCTCGGCCGCCCAGTCCATGGGAGACGACGGGCTGTCGGAAATGCCCATGATTGTGGTGTGCGGATCATTCTGGGTCAGCCCAAATGCCGTGGCCTGCCCGTACGTGCCCCGATAGGCGGTGATCCCATGGCCGTAGATCTGTTCGTCGGGCGACCAGCGGCCGGTCAGGTTGTCGAACGCCTGGCGGAACGCCGTGAGGCTGGCCGCATCCGTATAGGGATGGATGAACAGGTCATAGACCCGGTTGCCCAGACCGGACAACGCGCTGGACAGTCCTGTCGGGTTCTGGGTGCCGCCCGTCATCTGCGTCAGCGTGACGGTGATGCCAGATGGCGTCGCCTGCCCGGCGGCCGTACCCAGCACATTGAGCCCGAGGAGGATATCGTTGCCCGCCGCCCCTTTATTGAGGGCCGTGACATTGACCTTGGCCGCCGTGGTCCCGTCCACCGCCAGGCTGACGGCCAACCCCGTGATGCCGCTGGCGGCCAGGACGATGTTGGCCGCGACAGCCGCCGCCGTATCGCCGGATGTGACCAGAACCGGCACCAGAACATCGCCGAAATAGAGCGCCAGTGTCCCGGATGCGGCAGCCGTGCCAGAGACAGTCAACGACCCTTTTGCCGCGACTGATGCCGCGTCATCGGCCAGAGGCAGCACCCAGACCTCGCCCTGGCTATCGAGCAGCATGTAGCGGGTGACCATCAGGGCGCATTGCGACCCGGCCCCGTATTTCTTCACTGCGTCCGACGGGCCGGCCGAGATGCTGGCCGCGCCGGCCGTGGCGGACCCATTGGCCAGCATCTGCCCGACGATCAGCACCCGACGGCCGGCCGTGCCGGAATTCGCTTTCGAATTGTCCAGCGCGAAGCGGATGCCGGGCACACGCGTGTTGGCGGAATAGCCCGGAATGGTGATGCTGTCGCTCATTGCGGGACCTCAGATGCGGCGGCAGGAAGGGGGGGCGGCGGCGAGGCTTCGACGACATCGCCATTTCGCAGGCACAACTGGAAGAACGTGCTGTCCGGCACGGTCTCGCCCACCTCGGACAACAGCCGGCGGGCTCCGGGAATGCGCACGGCACGGCCCGGGGCGGGTTTTACGAACATTTCGGGGAATCCTCAGGATTGAGGGGAATTGACGTTCATGCCGGCGAAGGTGGAATTGCCGCCAGACTGCATGGATCCGGCGATCGCGACCGGTGCGGCACCTGCCGACTGCATCGGGTAGGTCTCGATCCACTCCATGGTGAAATCCATCCGTGCCTCCCCGATCACCGGACTGGTTTCGGCGTTGACGCGGATGCCAGTTTCGAGGCTGCTGACCTGGGTGATCATCCGCATGAGCGGCCCGTTGGTCAGGATCGCCAACTCGATCTGTTCGGTCAGGATATCCAGAGCGACCTCCGCCTCCGGGCCGCTGGCGGCAGAAACGCGGGCGATCACCACGATCAGACCTGTCCGCACGAACTGTGGCGGTCCGCGGTTGAGGCTTTCCGCCCGATCGGTCGGAGACTGCACATAGATGTTGGGCAAGTCAGCCGGTCGGCTGGGCATCGTGCAGGCAGTGAAAACGCGCTGCCCTGCCATCGTGGCAGCATCGACGAGCGCTTTCGCCGCAGCCTCCCGCAGTTCGACACGATAAAGCGTCATCCACACACCTCGATGAGCTGGAGATGCGCGCCGCCCTTGCCGTCGGGCTGCACCTCGTTGACCTGGTAGACCTGTCCCCCGACCGTTACCGTGTCGCCCTGCATGGGCGGCGCGGGGAACTGGCTGAGCTGCACGCCGAGGATCGGCGTGCTGGCGGTGATATGGTCGGGGGCCATGCCGCCATCGCCGCCCTCGACCATCAGGGCGCGAAACCCGTTGTCGAAGATGGCCGTAATGGTGACCGGCTGGGCCCCTGGCTCGGCAGACGTCCAGATGACGGTGTCATCCCCGAACGCCTGCATGCACGGCCCGATGACCAGGCCGTCCCAGTCGATCACGGATCAGGCGCCAATTCGCCCGGACTGGAGAATTTCCGGCCGGGTGCAGATGTGCAGCGGGTAGGAGTACGTCTCCATCCGCCACCAGAAATTGCGGTCGCGATCGAAGATCGGGATGACGTAAATCGGCTTGCCGAGGGTGTTCACCCACTGGGCGGCCTCCGCCGGCGCCAGGGCGCGCTGGAAGACTCCGGGCGCACCCTGGGGGAAAAACTTCACCTTGTCCGGCGGCACCGCGACAGTCGTGTTGTCGTTCGACCCGCGATAGTTGAACCAGCTGATGCCGCCGAAATCCATGGCTTCGAAGGCGGTGCCCTTCCGGAGTTCGCGCGCCGCTTCCCAGTTGAAGTACGTGGTCAGCACGTCCTTGTGCGTGATCAGCGCGTCCCAGAAATCGTCACCACACATCGCCATGACGCGGGTGGACGGCAACCATGCCCCCTGGGCCGCACGCATCATCGCGCGGACGATCTTGTTGCATTGGATGCGGAGGCTGCCGAGCACGGGGTCGGCGGCGGTGAGGTTGAAACCGATCTCGGCCGGCCGCTCGATCTCGAATTCCTGGGCCCAGTCGTACAGCACGGTCCCGTCGGCATCGAGCAGCTTGCCCTGGATCGCCCCGAGGCGGTGCAGTTCCCAGGTATATTCCATGTTGCTTGTCAGGCCGGTCGGGCCGACGAGGCGCCGGCTGACTTCGTCCTGCACCTGCATCAGTTCGGTCTGGGTGCCGAACGCGCGCACGTTCTGCAATTCGGTTGCATAAATCGTATCGCCATGCGCCAGGCGCGGGACCTGGAAGAAGCGCGCCTTGCGCTTCTCCGTGTCACGTTCGGTTGCCGGCGCGCCGCGCGGCGACGTGGGGATGACCACGAGCTTCTGGTCACGCTCCTCGACCATCAGGAACGAGGTGCGGATCGGCAGGTCCTCGAACAGGCCGAGATCGCCGATACCGGTCGGGTTGAAGGGGACCTTGTCGACGTAGCTGGTCAGCTCCATCGTCGTGAACGGGTCACGATTGAAGACGTTCAGCGAAACCATATCTGGATTCCATGCGTGCGCAGTCGCGCCCCCTGGCCGGAAGCCTGGAGGCACGCATGCTGTCGTTGTTCAGAAAGGCGCGACTGCGCCGGGAATTATCGGGCGACGATGCCGGCTGCCGCCAGGCTGGCGAGAGCCTGCGCCTGGAGCGTGGTAGCATTCGCCGCGCCCGTCACCGAAGCATCCCACTGAAGCTCGGCACCGTTGACCTCGGCCATGCGCTTCACGATGGTCACCTTGCGGTATGATAGGCTGGGAACCGTGGTCAGGTTGAAGAGGATACCGACCGCCGCCGTCGCCCCGGTATACGGCACGTATTGCGCGTCATTCGCCACGACGACGATCGTGAAGCCATCGCCGGCAACGAATGCCGTCGTGCCCGCCGCAATGGTGAATGCCAGCCCTCCGCCCGAGAATGCGGTGCCTGTCGTGCCGGCCCCGATCTCGTTCCCGGAGAAATCGGAGACCGTGAAGGCTGTCGGCGCCGTGAAGGCGACCACATAGTTGCCCGGAACCGTGCCGCTCGCGACGGTTACTGCGCCAGCGGTGCCATTGCCCGTGTTCTCCACTCCGGTGACGACATCGGCCCGGGCCGTCCCACCGGCGCTGACCACCAGGCCGCCTTCGAAGGTCACATCGGATTCCGTGGCATTGACGATTTCCCCCAGATCCCGCGAGAGGAATCCGTTGGCCTCGCGGACCAGAAATGCGCCGTCATAAAAATGTTCGTTCAGGACTGGGCTGACCATTTCCCCGATCTCCTTCAGGATTTCAGCTTGATGCCGGCCCGCGCCGCCGAGGCTTCCCAACTGCGGGACGCACCGACGGATTCGTCAGGCGCGGCCCGGTCCATTCCCACGCGGGCATCGCCGAAGGCGCGCATGCGCGCGGAGAGGCCGGTGTCGCCGGACCGAGACCGGCCACCCGCCGCGCTGGCGCGCAGCAGGTCCACGGCCTGGTTGCGGGGCAGCCGGGTGTTGAATGCCAGATGCGCGGCCAGATCCGGGCGCCGGGCTGCCGCCTTGGAGCGAAAGATCGCCGCGCATCGCGCGCGCTCGCGCGACCGGGCGGCCGAGGCCTGCGGATCGTCCTCGTCCGTCTCGTCGTCGGCCGAGGCGTCATCGTCGTCGCCGTCATCCGCCCGGCGGCGCGATGCCCGGCGCCCCGCCGGCTCGCCATCGCCGGCCTCGCCGTCGTCATCATTATCGGCGCGCCGGGCCCGTCGCCCCGCCGGGCGATCGTCGTCATCGTCGCCGCTGTCATCGTCGGCACCGCGTGCGCGGCGGCCTGCCGGATGGCTGTCGTCGTCTTCGGCGTCCGCGCCGTCGCGGCCGTCGTCCTCGTCGGTATCGACGCGATTGTCGTCCTCCTCCGCGCGGCGCCCGCGCGACAGGGTGGTGGAGCCCAGCAGATGGGCGAACGACAGCGCCCCATTGGCACGATTTGCCATTGGCCTGTTCCCTTTCAGTTGTCTGATTGATCAGAGCGACGACAGCAGCTCGGCGAATGCGTCGCTCGGCGCGCGCACGGCGTCGGCCAATCCGGCCTGTACTCCCGCCGCGCCCAAGAAGGTTCCGCCCTCGTATGACCGGACAAGGGTGGATTTGATGTCGCGATTGCGCGCGACCGTATCGCAGAACAGACCGCCCATCTGATCGATATCCGCCTGCATTCTGGCTCTGGCGCCGTCAGACAAAGGTTCCAGTTCCGAACCCTCGGCTTTGCGGGCGCCATAGCGGATCAGCGTCACGACCACCCCCTGCTTGTCGAGGGCGCGCGACAGGTCCGTGTGCATGCAGATGACACCAACCGACCCGGTGCCGCCGGTGCGCGGTACCGTGATCCTGTCGGCGGCCGACGCCAAGGCATACGCCGCGCTGAATGCGTTCTCGTTCAGGATCGCCCAGATCGGCTTTCTGCCGCGATTGGCATAAATCAGGTCGACCAGGTCGAAACAGCCGGCGACCTCACCGCCGGGGCTATCGATATCCAGGACAATCGCCTTCACATCCGCGTCGAGCAACGCAGTCATGAAATTGATCCGGACCCCGTCATACCCGGTCATGCCCGAATAGGGCCGGAGGCTGCCCAGCTTCTGGACCAGCGTGCCGACCACGGGAATGACAGCGACCCCGCCGACGACATCATAGCCGGTATCGGGCGCCGGGCCTTCATCGGACAGACCCGACGCATCGAGGGCGATCGTCTTGCCGCCGTGAAACAGGTGGGTGACACCGAGCCGGTCGGCCAGCGCACAGACCACGACCTCCGCTTTCTGCGGGTGGATCGCAATCGGCACGTTGAACAGGCGCTGGGCGAGGAATGGAAAGCGGCTCATTGTGCATCCGGCTTCTTGGTTGCGTCATTGGCCGGGACACCGACCGCCCATTCCGGGAAGGGCAGTTCGCGTTCCGTCATCATGCGCCGTTCGATCTGGCGCTGATCCAGGACCTCCTCATAGTCCAGCCCCTGTTCGGCACACTCGCGTTCCAGCGTGCCGAAGCCGGCATCGAGGCCGAGGACGGCGCCCTGGCGCTCCGCCACCGGATCGACCCAGCCTCGGCCGGGGCCGATCCAGTTGCAGCGGGCATAGGCCGCGCGCGCTTCCAGAAAAGTCGGGGCATTGCGAGGCAGTGGCACACGCTTACGGTCGAACTGTTCTTCCAGTTGCGCCACATAGACCGGTGTGGCCGTATCGATTGAGAAATCGCGGCGCCGGCGCAGCATCGTTTTCCACGTTTCCAGCATGGACGAGCGCGACGAACTGTAATTCGTCTGACTGTAATCCATGCTCATCTGCTCTGCCGACACCCCCATGGCTGCGCTGAAGTTGCGCAGGAAGGCATGCTGGAAGTCCTGGAAGCCGCTATAGGGGCGAGTTGCCGAGACCGTCCCGATTTTCTCACCAGGGGCGAGGGATGGAACGCGAACGCCTCCGATCGAGATCGGATTTTCTCGGTGGAACCGCGCCCTTTCTGCCTGGTAGGGCGACATCTCGTCGCTGCCGCCCATGATGAGGGCGGCATCCTCCGGGTCATACGGGCTTTCGAAAAAAATGCCATGGATCGTCTGGATCAGAGCCTGCTGCAACTCGGCCTGGTCATAGCGTCCCAGCATCCGGAACCGGTTCATGACGGGCGTGAACGCGCTGACCCCCCGGTGCTGATCGGCGTCATCCGAATCATGGGAGTGGATGCAGACAGGGCGTCCCCAGGAAGTATAGCGGGGCAGGCGGTCCCAGATCATGCTCTCAACAGCATCGAAATAGTCGAACTGGTGCGCGCGACGGATGTGGTAGGCGATCGCCGCTCCATCATCGTTCAGTTCCACGCCGCCACGCAGTTTATGCGTATCCATCTGCTGATATGGGTTGGATAAGCGGTCGGGATGGACGAGGCGCACCGTCGTCGCAGAATTCGATCCCATGTCGATCCGGTCATCATCCCACCCCATGACGATGACCGAATCTCCATCCTTCAGCCGATGCAGGAAGGCGAGGCCGAAGATCTGCATGACGGTCATTTTTTGGACCGCGTCGCATAGGAAAAGCGGATCTTCCGAAAAAGTCCGCCATTCAGCTTCGACGGCACGCCGGTAATCATGCGCCCACTCGCCGTCAAAGGCCGGTCCATAGCGCCGCGCCAGGGCCCGATGATCGGGCGTTGCGACCAGGCGGAACTGTGCGCCGACGACATTATCCCTGATGCGGGTAATGCCGCCGCGCGCCCAGCCGTCGTTGCGATAAAGATCGTTCGCCCGCGCTGCCATTCGGTCGCGGTTGATATTGATCGCGTTGTCCGGCGAGCGGAGGAGGGGGTTCCATTCCGCATTTTCTTCACCGAACAGGTTGGCCGCATCATAAGCGAACGCGCCGCCCATGCCGCCCATGAAATTGCCTGGTAGCGTCGAAGGAACATGGATCGGGCCGTCGCCAGCGACTGCCTGCCACATGCGACCGAGGAAGCCGGGTTTTTTCATCGGAAATATGGCCTCATCGCTCGCCTCGGGGCCGCAACGCCGAGGAGAATGTTGAATTCACGAATATTCTGCCGCAACTCCGCCTGGGTGGCGGCCGCGAAGCTGACGCCTCGGCTGCCGTCGCCTTGCGCATAATTCACCGACTGGGGGCGCTTGCCGCTCATCAGCTGGATCAAGGCCTGCTGCGCGCCATTGCGCGCGGCGGTCACCTGGGCTTCCGTCATGCCCGCCCACGGGCCACGAGGGACGGGGAAAACGGATTTGGCCATCAAAGTCCTCTCTGGCGCAGCACCCGACGGAGCGCCGCTGCTACGACCCGGTCCTGTCGCGCATTGAACGCCTGCTGGACGATCTGTTCGACCGGTAGGCGGACACGGTAAGTGGGTGCGCGCGGGGTGAAGATCAGTACCGCCGAAACCTTCCCCGGCCCGACAAGCTTGTAGATTCCTTTCGGACGCCCGTTCCCGCGCTCGCGGCCCACGAAATATTCGCTGCGCTGCCCCTTCGCGACCTTGCCCTGGCGGCCCAGCCGCCGAGCCGTCTTATCAGTCATGTTCGATGATGCATCGTTCATGAGGCCGAGCCTCGACAAAATGCGCGTCATCTCGCCCGGGCGGATGTTGCCGTGTTGATCGAGGGGGGCACCTGGGCCCGGCAGCCAGTATTGGCCTCCGGAAATTCGAGAAAGAGCCTTTTCAGACCGTTTCATGTCGCGCGCGCCACCGTGGATCTGGGGGCCGAGATATTTGATCGCGGGCCTCCCGTTGGGCGCGAAATCCTTGCTGGCAACCCAGGCCGTGAGAGTCTCCGACGTTGCCGGCCGAACGAAAAAGCCATTTAGCGTGAAGTTATTTGGTCGATCGAACGCCTCCTTCATCCGGTCCACGACCGCTGCTTTCCCGTTGGCGGCAAGCATGTTCATGGCAAATGCGGTGGCTGTCCGAATCTCGCCTTGTGATAACTTGGCCAGATCCTTCTGAAGACTTCCTTTGTCCAAAGATACTCGCAGGTCCAGCGCCATTGGATGTGGCCCCTTTTTCCGCTATGTGGCCCACCGGCTGCGGCCGGCCGTAGAGGGGCGGGGGGCACGTGCTGGCACCTCGGCCACCAGAGGCGCCCCCGGCGACTTGACCGGATTGACGACTATCGGCTTCACCATGGAATTCGTGTCCCACCGTGCGGCCCAGGCAGGCGGTCGGTCCCATTCGATGCGGTTCAACCCCATGATTCTGGCCATGACGGTCGTCATTGTGAGCATGTCCAGGACCTCATTTCGAGACGAAGCCGTTTTCTTCGCCCATTTCCCGTCGCGACCTCGATTTTCCGCAACGATCTGTTCAAAAAACGGATGCGGAGGAGCCGAGGCCCGCAGCGCTGCGGGGAAATGGATGATGGGCGAGCCCGGATCGATGCTCAAAAGGGACGCATGAAGATCATCTTTCAAGCGGTTGGAATTGAACACACCCAGCGGAATTTCGCCCCGTGCGCCCGCCATCCGGTCCTTCCGCTGGCTGTCCGGATAGGAGATCGTGATTGATGGCGCATCCAGCCTCCCTGTCCCCTTGAGAGGCAGAAGGCTCCATGCTTCCCGGCCGCCGATCACACCATATTTCCGCGCGACGTTCCGACGTTTCGCCCTGCGCCATGCCTCATATGCCTGGAGAGTGACACCCGGCTCACCGCCGCTGTCATAGCCCAGGGCCATGACGCGCATGCCGCGCGTGGGGTCATCGGCCAGCGGATATTGGCGCGATAAGGCCTCATCGATCATCTCGTCCCAATCACGCGCCGAAGTCGCCGGATCCGCCACGATGATCTGATAGTCGATGATCCAACTTTCGCCTTCTGCTCCCCAGGCGCGCGTCAGCCGTTCGAAGCGCCCGGCCTGGACATCGACAGATTCCGTGAGGAACCTGGTGCCATGCGGCACGATGCCCAGCATCAGGTCGCTTTCCGCGCGGTCGGCCAGGACGGTGCTGTCCAATTGGGCAGCCGCCGAGGGGGGATCAAAGGGCAGACCCCACCGCTTGACGGTGACGTCCTTGAGGTTCTGTTCGGCGTCTTCGTCTCCGCGCTCGACAGCCCTTCGGGCTTCCGCCATGGCGCGCGCCAGGCCGCCAATGCCGCCGATCACGAAGGGCGACATCATGCCCGTGATCCAGAACCCGGCCGTATCGGTCGGGATCAGTTCACCCGTTACGTCGCCCTCGACGCTGATCGTCTGGCCCAGGCCGACCCATACCCCGTCGCGATTCATGGCGCGTCGCCATTTGTCCTCGATCAGCACCCCGCAGCAGGGGCACGTCATCCGGGCCGCGTCACGGATTTCGTCTAGTGGCGCGTCGTCGGGCCAGTCCAGTGTCATGACCCGCGCACCGGTCGGGTTCGGGGACGAGAAGCCGTTGCAGTACGGGCAAGGCCAATACCAGATGCGCCGGTCGCTATCGGCGTAAAGCCGCATGATCCCGGACGTCCATTTCTCCGGAGCCAGCCCATCGGCCTGGTCCGGATGACTTTCGGCCAACACCATGGATTCGTAGCCGAATGTCTGGCGCCGCAGGTCGGCAAGCTTGAACGGGTCGCCGTCTTTACTGTCGCAGGCGTCCAGTTCCGTAATAATGATCCGTCCGGCAGATTTATTGATCAGGTTATTGTATGTTGCGACCAGAAATTGCACCCACATCGACCGAAAATTCTTGAACGCCATGGAGCGATCTTTGGGTTTCTTACCCAACGCCTGCGCAAGAACGGCATGCAGATCAATCATCGGCTCGACTTCGGCTTTGACGTAAGCCTCGATCATGCCTTCGGTCGCGCCATAAACCAGCATATCCGCCGGATCGTTGCCGACGGACTGGAGCATCCAGTTCTGCCCCACAGTGGTTTTTCCCGACCGTCCTGGACCGACAATGGCAGTTGTCAGATGCATCCGGCTCGTCAGGGACTGCATCGGTCCGATCAGATAGGGCGCCTCGTCGTGACTCCATTTCCCGACGAAGCCGCCCCCGCGATTGTTCAGATAACGTTCCGCCGCAGCATAATCGGCGACATCGATCCGCTCGGCGGGCAGGAACTCCCGCAGGGCGCGCGCGACGATCGCGCGCGGGTCAGCGAACTGAACCTCAGTCAGCGAGGCGAAGCTGGGCACCTCCGTCATCAGCGGGATCTGGCTCCAATGATTTCAGCGCGCCGGCGACTGCCTGGCGCTGCATTTCGGCAAATCGTGTTTCGGCTTGGCGGACCATGGCGTCCGGCCAGCCCTGATCGCGGCCCAGTTGGCGTAAGAATGTCCCCATATCGCGCGAGAGGCGTGACATGGCGCCGACGAACAGGTCCATGACCTCTTCGGCGTTCACCAGCTTTCCTGCCCGTTCAGCCTGCTTCATTTGCAGGTCGCGCAGGCGCGCCAGGTCGATCTGTTCCTTGACGGGGATCCGCGAGGATGGCGCGGGATCAGGGTCAGCAGCAGGCCACAGTGCGTCGAACGACAACTGGAGCTTCATCAGCTCTTCGTCGCGACTTGCATCGTGTTCGGCTTCTTCTCGTTTGCGCTCCGACAGGAACGCGAAGACAGCAGCAGGATCGAACGCGTAAGCGACGCCGTTTCGGCCGCCGGCCGCAACCGGAAATTCCGGCCACCGGTCCAGCCAGTTAGTAAGCGTCGGCAGCGATATGCGCAGCAGGCTGGCCATCTTGCGCTTGTTGACCGTCGGTGCGCTGGGCAGATCTGACTGATCCACACTGACCTCCGACAACAACACCAACAGAAACACCAACCCGTTGATAAATTTTATAAAAGAGTCTGTCTGACCGGGGTGCGAATAGCTCCCGGTAGGGGACCCCTCCGAGAGGGACCCAAGAGATATGCATGGGGGGGGTCTAGAAGACCGAGAGCATGCGGTTCGCGCATGGCTCGCGAGGGCAGGCGCGACCCTAGGCTGCCCTCAACCTTCGTCGCAATCCCCCGACGAAAAACGGCGCGCACCCCGTTGGATGCACGCCGCCTCATCATATAAATTCCTCTATGGCTTTTTGGGGAATTTGGGAAGCGGAAAAATCAGGGCATGCAATTTTTCTCGTGATCGCGCTCACACCCCGCTCGTGCCACGACTGGGCCGTCTTGTGGTCGACGCCCAGCTTGCGCCCCACTGCGCGCCACGCCCAGCGATGGCGATGTGAGATCGGATGGACCACCAGGCGCAGGCAAATGGACCGGCGCCAGTTCGCTCGCTCATTACCGATCAGCGCCAGCCACCCCAGCGCTTCGTCCATCCGGGCGATGGCCTTTGCCGTGGGGCGCGGCATGCGGCCGCTATCGTCCGGCATCGCATCGATCCAGCTCGCATCCGCATCGGCCACCATCTCCGGCCACGCCACGCGGACGTTGGCCGGCCGAAGTCCGTGCATGGGCAGAACCGCCAGCGTGCAACCGGCCTCGAACAGCCGGCGGGAAATCACGTCTGCCCACGACAGCCCGTCTCCGAGCGAGGCTGGTCGCATCATGCCGCGCTCCGAGCTTTGGCCAGGAAATCTTCGCGGCGCGGCTGCGGCTGAAGGTCGCCATTCTTCGCTGCTCGCACCCACGCCTTATGCGCTTCGCGGAACCGGGCATCGGCTTCATAGTCCATCGCCGACGACAGCACCGGCGCTGGCATGTCCCGCCGCGCGATCGCCTCAGGCACAGAGTTTTTGAAATACAGCAGCGAACGCACGGTTTTCCCGCTCGCCGCGGCACGTTGCGCCGCAGATTGGACCGTCGACAGGATCGCCCGTTCGGCCTGGTCAACCGTGAGCCCGGCCTTTGCCGCATCTGCCAGCCACTGGCGCACGATGCCATAGTCTGCAAGCGATCGCGCCGGATCGAAACCGGCGGCGTCCAGCGCGGCCCGGCCGATACGGTGAAAATCAGCATCACTGACGACAAGGCTAGCTATAGCTTCAGAGCTATTATTAGCTTCTAGCTTAGCTATACGCGTGCGCGAGGCGTCTTGGGTTTCCTGCTGGGTTTCGTTTCGCATGCTCAGGCCTCCGGAAAAGGGCATGATCGCGTGGCGTTGACGCGGATCATTGCGGGGTATCAGGTTGGAGTTTTTTGGCGGCCTTCCGCCCTTTTTCCCGTTCTCACGGGACGCGGCCGCGCGCCGCGAAGGCATCAGCGTGGCGGGCAGGCCGATCACGCCGTGGGTTTCGTCCCAGGTTATCAGACGGGTTTCCGCGTAGGTTTCCAGGTAGGTTTTCAGCTGGGTTTCGCTGAGGCGGAACCGGAACTCGGCGAGGCCCGCGAGGGTCGGGTTGCCGTCACAACCGGCAACGAACAACCCGTCCGTGCCGCACTCGATCACGAACGCCACCAGGCGCACCCACAGCATCGCCAGCGTGTCGCCCAGCTCCATCAAGCGGATATCGGTGGCGGCCATGGCGAGCATGCGCCGTTCGATTGATGCGGATCGCGCCATGTCAGTATGCCTTGAGCCGAAAGCCATCCTGGTAGGGCTCCAGGATGCCGGTTGTGACCAGATGAAGAATTGCGCCGTCGACGCCGCCCGCGTCGGCTCCGACAAGCCGGGCGATCTCGTCCGCCCTCGCGTATCGGGCGCGGGAGGGTGCGCGCAGATACGGCAGCGTGTCCGCCACATCGCAGAGGTCGATCCAGAGCGCGCGGGCCGCCAGCGGCAGCACCCGCCATCGCGTATCCCCCATGACCGCCCGCGCGTGCCGTCCGGGACGTTGTCTTGCAGCCGACATGTCAGAACTCCGGACCGGTATTCACCCAGGCGGCGGAACGAGGGTCTTCGCCCGCGTCCCGGAACCAGGTGGTGGTGTTGTCGAATTGCATGCGGCAGAGTCCCGTCGGGCCATGCCGGTTCTTGGCCAGGATCAGCTCGGCTTTGCCCTTGCTCTCATGGGCGCGCCGCACCAGATCCTCGCACCGCGCGCGATAGACCTCTTCGCTCTCGTTCATGCGTCGCGGGATTTCGTCGCCGGAAATCGCCTTTTCCAGGTAGTAATGCTCGCGATGCAGGAAAACGACCGTCGCCGCGTCCTGCTCCAGGGCCCCCGTCTCGCGCAGATCTGTCAGCTCGGGGCGCTTGTCGTCGCGTTTGGCCGCCTCGCGGCTCAACTGCGCCAGAGCGAGAATGGGAATTTCCAATTCGGCAGCGAGATTTTTCAGGTCGGCGCTGATTTCGGTCATCGCCTCCCGTAGCCCGAAGCGGCGCGTGGTCTCCGATGCGCGCAGCAGCCCGACATAATCCGCCACGATCAGATCAAGGCCGCGCTTCTGGCGTTTCATGCGCCGGGCCCGCGCGCGCAGCTGCGCGACCGTGATCCCCGGCCGGTCGTCGATGAATAACGGCAGATCCGATGCGGCCCGCTCGCCTTCGGCCAGCGCGCGCCAGTGATAATCTTCCAGCACTGGACGCGGCCCGTCAGCGATTTCCTCGTCCACGTCGTACCTGCGGCCCGTGAACACCGAGAGCGTGGAGATCCCCGCCCAGGCGGCACCAGCGCGAGCGCCCAACTGCGCCGCCCGCATCTCTCCCGACCAGAACAGAACGCTATTTCCTGCCGCCGCCGACCGCGCCGCGATGCCCAGGCCCAAGGCCGTCTTGCCCATGGCGGGTCGCGCGCCAAGCAGCGTGAGGTCCGATCGATGCAGCCCGCCGGTCATGCGGTCCATCCCGCGATAGCCCCAGGTCACGCCCGCCAGCCCGTCTTGCCGCTCGGCGGCCGCGCGCGCGTTCTGGATCGCCTGGCCGACCGCCGCCCCGATCTGCACGACCGGCTGGCTCTCGCCGCACCCCTGGGCGATCCGCAGCAGCCCGTTCTCGACATAGTCCCGGACGTCCTCGGCACTTTTCTGGCCGGGCCGGCTGCACAGGTCGCCCGCCTCAACACACACGTCGAAAATCGACCGCATGAGCCAGGCCTCGCGCACCGCGCGCGCGTAATCCGGCAGGCAGGGCAGGCCAACAAAGGCCGATAGCAACCCGGCCAGAACCTGCCCGATATCCTCGCCGTTCAGGGCATCGTGATGCCGAAATTTCGGCGCGACGACGGGCGGGTCCGCGACCCCGCCGGCCTGAACCAGCCGCCGAATTTCGCCGTAGATCTGGCCATTCAACGGAACATAAAAATGCTCCGGCTCTACGAGGTCCTCGACCAGCGGCAGACCCTTGACGCTATTCATCAAGAGACCACCCAGCAGCGCCGTCTCGGCCGCCACATTTGCCGGCCGCTCGCGCAGAACGCCCCCAAACGGCGAATGCGTAGGGGAGGGGATGTGGTTCATACGGACTGCTCCCGCGCGATGCGGCGATACCGGTAGACGCGGCGCCAACCCATGAGGGCCAGAGATGCGTCAGATCCGTTCCGCGCGCCGGATTGAATGTTGGATACGGCCTGCGGCGACAGCAGATGGCCGCGCGCGTAATCGGTGATGCCGCCCGCGTTGCGGACGGCACTATTCAGTTCTGAATAAAATTCCCGGAGCGACAGCCACGGGCAGTCGGTATCACCCGCCGCATCCCGCGCGATGCGCTGAAAGCGCGCGACCAATTGCCAGCCCATGGCAGCGAGGCTGGCGGCATTGCCCATGCGGCGCGCCGACTGAATGTTCGCGACCACCTGCACAGGCAGGTCGCAACGCTGTGCGAACGCCGACACGCTGCCCGCTTCGCGAATGTCCTTATTCAGTTCCGAATAAAATTCCCGGAGTGAAAGCAGGTCATCGGGCATGGCCGAAACTCCCGCCCCAGCCGGGCGGCAAGGTCATCCGGCCCTCACGCGCATAGGTCGTTCCCGACGAGACCACGCGAACCGTAATGCTCGGGCTACTCTTCGGCGTGTCCGCCAGCGGCTTTTGCGCGCCGACTTTCTGGCGCGCTCTTGGACCGCCGAGGCGCCGCACCCGCAAGTGCCCGAGACCCAGCTTGGTGATTCGCCCATAGATTGTCGAAAACGGCAGCGCGAAACGCGCCGCGATCTCGTTATCCGTGAACCCGCCACGCATCAGTCCAGGCAATTGCGGATCAATCCACCGCCAATCACGAGGAATTCCCCTGGGCATCACGCCGCCTCGGCGATTTCGGGCGCCTGCCGCTCGATGAACCCACGCACCGCGCCACGCGACAGCCCGAGCTGCGCTGCAATCCGCGCCGGCGATACTCCGTCGCGCACCAGGCGCGACACCACAGGACTGAGCCGCTGCCAATCAATCTGCTGGGCCATCTTTCCCTCACACGATGAGGGGGCGCGAGCGCGGGCGCGACGCCCGCAGCGTCACACGCCCCCGAACCACTCCCGGCTACGCCGGGCCAGAATGGCCTCGCGTCGCCGCAAATCCTCTACGAACGCCAGGGCGCGCGCTTTCCGCGCGTCTAGCCGCCGTACGCTCCAGTCATATCGGGCAACCCGATATTCGAGCACGACCCATGCCCCGACCAGACGCACGCGCGCCCGAAGGCGCGCCGGCGCGCAGACATAGACCAGCAGCGCGCATGGCGCCGTGCCGGCCAGCAGGATGCACAGCTCGCCCGTCACGCTATGTCCTCACAGCCCAGTTCCAGAGCCAATCCGGCGATCTCGCGCGCTATCTCCTCATGGCGGCCCCGCAGCGCAGCGACGCGATGGGCGCGCACCGCCAGCAGTTCCTGCGCCGATACCGAGCGGATCTCGCCATGCCATGCCGCGCGCACCCGTCGTTCAGTCAGGCCAAAGAAGCGCGCCGCCTCAGCAAACGCGCCCTTCAGGCCGCGACCGCGCCGTGCCTCGACTTCAGCCCGGATCGCCCCGCAGAATTCTTCCTGGTAGACGCTACCGGACACCGGACGTCTCTCCGGCGATCCGCCCTTGGGTGAAATACCCACGCGCTTGGACGAAATACCCAACATCTTGGGCGCCCTCTCTGCCATTGTCCCGATTGTCAGGTCGGGAACAGAAACGGCAGGGAGGAGCGGGGCACCCGGACATTGCACAGCGACACACGGACGTGCGGGTGCCACTGATCTGGCGCCCGGCGTCGATCGCGGACAGCGCGTCCGCCAGGACATCGCGGAAGGGACGCATCCCGCCAACCATCACGCGAAACCGCCAACGGCCGGGGCCCGACTGTCAGCAGTCCGGCTGGAAATTGCGGCCACTTCGTTCATACCGGATCTCCATCCGGAGACGACGTCACCACCAACTCGGGCTGCAACGGAATCGCTCCCGCCTGCATCAACGCGATGCGAACGCGGCCATCGATCGCACAGCGCAGGGCAAACTCCGCCTGCTGGAAGGAATTTTCCGTTGTCAACATCGACGCAAACGCGAGGAATGCCGTCAGAGGCCCCTTCGAGATTTGCGTATTCAGGAATTCGGCCGAGAGCCGCTCGGGAGCAAATGTAGCGCAGTCGCGAAACTCGGGGGGCGACGACGGCGCGCTGACAGCGCCGTCGTCATCGTCCATCCTGCTGTCGTTCACACAACCAGGAGACGATTCATCATGGCCTTCAACCCGCCCGCTGACGCGGAACTCGCGCTCACCAGAGAGGGGCTCATCCGTCTCGTTTATGCCGAGATCCTCGAAGCATCCGTTTCGGGGCGAAACGGGGCCCGGTTCACGCGCGAGGAAATCCTCGACCTGTACGCAGATGCGGTCGAGGTCGTCGACGGGAAGCGTGCCACCCGATAGATATTCCGCGAAAATCCTAGCCGCCGCGACGATCTGCGCGGCGGCATCCGCCGGTGCGCAGGTCGCACCGGTTCGCAATTGCATCGCACACGCCAACGCCCGCTCGCGCACTCGCGCGCGCATGGTGTTCGTCATCATCATGCCGCGCCCTCTTCCGCTTTCTGGGCAATCCGACGCACACGGAACACGTCACGACGTATCACCGCCCATCCGAGACACGACAAAACAGCCAGAGGAATGACCCATGAATGATTTCGACGCGCGCAAGGCGATCGGGGCGCTTTCGTATTTTGTCGGCCAAGTGAGGCGCGGTGAATCTCAAGAGTAGAGAGCCCATGCTCCAGGCCAAGAATTGGGGTGACGATCATGCTCTGCTCACCTTCCGCGTTCTCACCGACCCGGCGTGCCTGGAACGCCTCGACCTCTATGCGCCGCTGATCGATGATTTCGTCCCAGTCCGACGTATCGCGGGCCGTCATGCTGCGACGCCTTCCCGCGGCGCGCAGTCGGCGGGCAACTCAATGCTCAAGCGCGTAGCGGTGGAATGTATCTCGTGCCATCGCCACGGAGGGATTCTCCCCGATTTGCACCACCCATAGACGGTGGTGTGGCCGCGATGCCCCAGAGCCGCAGCCATTGGAGCAATGCCCCCGAATGCGCGAGCAATGCGCCACGGGAGGTTGTTTCGGTCACCAGTTCGGGTCGTCTCCATGCGCGCACGTTACGATAATCGAAACGCCTAAAGCAAGAGGGAGCGTTTCGAATTTCGAAAAACGCGAGAGACAGGACAAACTCGCGAGGAATACTTTAGCAGCATGAGCAGTCCGGTAGACAAATCATGGTTTCGTACCGCAATCGAGCGTGCTGGCTATAAGAGCCAAGGAGCATTCGCGACGGATGTGGGGCTGACATCCGTAAAAATTACCAATATAATTAAGGGAATCCGTAGGGTTCAACCGGAAGAGATAAATCTATTTTCCGAGAAATTGCGGGAATCTCCATCTAATATTATGGCCGCCCTCGGAATGAAGCCCAGGCCCGAGCAGGAGATGCCAATTTCTGGCTATGTAGCGGCGGCAGATCGGGTCGTCTTTTACGAAAATGGAGATGCCGAGCTCGCCAATGAACCGGTGAGGGTGCCATTTTTTTTCTACCCTGGACTTCTTCTCACCATAAAAGGTGACTCGATGCTCCCGCGATATAAGCCTGGCGAGAAAGTCGGTATCAGGACGCCCGGTATTAAGAGCGTGCCCCTGAAATTTCTCGGATGCGACGTCGTCGTTAGCTTAACAAATGGTCAACTCTTGCTTAAGACAATATACAAAGGAACATCTCAAGATAGATTTACTTTGGTTTCTGTGAATCCGACCGTTGAGCCAATAGTTGATGCTGATATCGATTGGGTTGCTCCAATAGATTTTCATATGGTTTAGAACGTTAAATATCGTCGTAGGATATTTTGAGATGCTGCCGGAAGAGAAATGCCCCTTTTGCCATACAATCGTACCTGCCGGCGCGACCGTTTGTACGGGATGCCATGCGGAGCGCGTTGTGGGGATCCAACAGGACGCGATGAAAGGATGGGGCATCGTCGCTGCCGTCGGCGCCGGCGTGCTAGCCAATCACGAGGGAACTTCCCTGCTTAATGCGCTGGGGTGGGGACTTGGCGCGATGTTCGGGGCCATGGTGCTCGCATCTGTTGCCTTTAGAAATCAGATCACTTGGCGCCGCCTGAAACTGCCGAATTAAAGGAATTTCGATTTTCGAAATTTTAGTGTTGCGATTTTCGAAAAAGTAACGATGATCCCCTCCATCGCACCCCGCGATGGAGGTTTTCATGTCACTTCGCCCTACCAAACGTTCCCAATCTGCCTCAGCCGGAAAACCGGCTGCGGCCGTCGTTACGGCGCACCCGGCGAAGGTCGCCACAACAGAGGTCGATGCGGCCGCTTCGGAAGCGCCCGTACGCGCCTCGGATCTCTCCCCCAGTGAGCCTGTCTGCCTCGGCCTGACCTATCGCGACCGCATCACCGGATTCACGGGGATTGCGACCGGTCATGCGACCTATCTGACCAGTTCTCCAAGCGTCCTGCTGTCGCCCCGGGTCGGGGATAGCGGAGGGGGTCTCGATCCTCGCTGGTTCGATGAAGCGTCCCTGGTCCGCATTCCCGACAACCTTCGCTGATTGACGATCCCGGCACAGATTCTGTGCCGGGATGTCCGCCGCCGCACCCCGCGATGGAGGATCCCTTGCTCACCCACCCCACTCAGACGCCTTATGGCGACAGGCACCCGGCAGATAGCCTGCTGCCCTGTCGCCACGGCCTCGCGCTTGCCCGCACTGATCTGCTGCTGATTGTCGCGTCCCTGACGGGCGCCTCGGATGCCCGAGGCAATGCGAAACAGGTCCGTGGCTGGCTTGATGCCGCGCAGAGCCGTACGGCTTGCCGCACGGAAGCGAAATTCCTGGTCGTTCACGCTGTAGCGCGGGCGGTCGTTCCCGGCCATGCCCGCTTTGGCCTGGTTGCCAATCTCCACGAGATGGACAGCTTCGTGCGCGAGGCGATCGCCTCTCTGCCTGTGAGCGCAGGTCAGGGCTCGTACGGCCAATGATCTCCTTGGACGTGGCTATGCCACTCACGTTCCAACTGGTCGAGAATACTGCTCCAGATCGTCGTCATGTAGCTCGCTGCCCAGAGCTCAAGACGTTGGATGCTCTGCTGCTCCGGCGGCTGAAGTGGCAGCAGGCGCTCCCGCATTTCCAGATGCTTTTCCGTCAGGCGCGTGGCCGCGCGGATCAACTCCAGGCGCACGGCCTCGGATGGCTCTTCATGACGAAACATCTTGTCTCTCTTCATAAATTCTAGGGGATGAATGATGGATTCAATGCCTCTCCATGACAATGGCGCCCCCTACGGCGCCCCAGCGGCCACCCATTGCCGCAACCACCTGTCGGCCGCGATCGCCACGCGCTGGCATAACAGCCGCACGCTGGCCATCCTGCTGACGGCCACCCCCGAAAACATCCTCATCACGCCCGAAACCCGCCGCCAGTTCCGCCGCGAAATGGCCGCGCTGGATAGCGCGCTGACGATCGAGGCGAACGCCGTGATGGCTTTAGGGGCGGTGCTGTGATGGGCGCACGCCGCCCCAGCCCCGCGCCGGAAACCGTAACGATCCCCCGCGTCGAACTGGCCACGCAAGCCGCGCTGCTGGCCCTGGCCGATCGCGCCCTCGGCCTGGTGATGGATGCTGGCCCGCATGGCGAGATGGCGCTTCTCGACCTGGAGCGATCGTTCATCCTCGCCCGCACCGCGATCCGCAATGAGATTGCCAGACGACCGGGAGGTAGCGCGGCACCGTCGCCCGCATGCAACCGTCCGATACCCGATCCTCCACCCCGACCGCCACGGACATGGGGGAGCGCAGGATGACCTTCGCCGAAGAAATCGAATTGCTGGTCGATATCGTCCTGGGCGATCCGCCGACCGATAACGCCGACATCCTAGCCGGCGCGACGGCGCTGGAGCGCGACGCGGACGAGATGGAGGAAGCCTGCCCGGCTGACGCCAAAGTGGCACGGGTTCAGGCCCGGCGTCTGCGCGACTTCGTTGCCACGCGCCAGGCGCGAATGGACGGCACTCCCGATCCCTTGTTGCACTGAGGAAATCGAACAATGCAGATCATTCCTGCTGCGGTTTTGTATAGGCGCTGCATTCCGGAGCTTCAGCAAAGAGTCGACTGGACCCTGCGCACTGCGCGGAACCTGCGCGCCCAGGCGTCACAGGATGCGCGGGCGGGCAGGACTGCCCAGGCGAAGCAGCTCACGAAGAACGCCGATGATTTTCAGCTCATCGCGGAAAACATCCTGCTGCAGGCGGTCGACTGGCCGGAGCTGGGCATTCCGCCGTCGCCGGCGCAGACCGGGCGGGTATGATGAGCGGTACCGAAAGGCCGGATGCCGGTCCGTTCCGTGCGATCCTGATCGCGATCTGTGCCGGCATGCTGTTCTGGCTGGCCGTCACCGTGACGGTCCTGTGGGGGCTATCATGAGCTACGCCACGATGGACCACGCGGCCTGGGTCGAAAGCAACATCGCTGCGGCAAAGAGCATGATGACGCGCAAGCCGCGCAAGGACTGCCGCAAGGGATGGGGTGGGGCACCTGACAAGCTCAACCCGTTCCAGGCAACCTGCATGCAGATCCTCGGCATTGTTGGCGACGGCATCTACAATGCGCCAATCAGTTGGGAAACTATCGAATGGGGCGGTGACCAGTGGCTGGTTGTCGCATGGAGGCGCGAACTCGCCACCTTCGACAGTGCAGCCTTGAGCAAGCTGGTCTTCCTCGCCCATGAGTGCTGCATCCGCGTTTCGATTTCCGCACGGACGTTCAGGCACGTCGAAATCATGTTCCATCGTCGGGAACGTGGGGACTGCACGGCGACCCGCCATCCCGACATGGCCGGAATGGTCGAGACCATGCAGCGGTATATCCACGACGGATCACCGGTTTGGCGCGATCGGGATGCAATGCTGGCCGAGCGGGTGGCATCATGACCTGCTGGCTCGCCATTATCATCTCCCTGCGTGCCTGCCGCGACTGCGCAGGCCGGGGCTGGATTCGCACCACCTGGAGCGGTGGACAGGATATTTTCACATTCCGCGTCGTCGAGTCCCTGGCGATTTGCGCCGGGTGTGACGGTGACGCGCGACAGGCCTGGGCGCGGGGCGGTCTATGGCCTTGGAAGAGGCTGAACCGTCATCGGCCAGCCATCCGTCGTGAGCAGTTGGGAGCGGCAGCATGACCAAGCAGCGATATGCCTGGGTGCCGTCCGAAGCTGGCGACGAGATAACGCTGATCGTGGACGGCAAGCGCGCGGGCGCACTGATCCTGTGGGAAGACAAAGAGGACCGTAGCCAAGGCTGGACCTGTGTTGCGGTGACGGAAGACGGTGACGACCGGGAGCTTATGACGCCCGACGCATTTTGGACGCCTCTTGAAAAAGCGCAGCGGTTTTTGTTGGACGCAGTCGGGTTGGGGACAGCGGACGAACAGGCATCGGAGACACCGCCGGCACAGGTGGCCAATCGGTTGGAGCCGGGGCGCGAGGTCGCGCTGACGTGCTCGATCGCTGCGATGCTACGCCGGGAGCGCGGGAGAAGCGGCATGAGCCAGCAGGATCTGGCTCGGGCGGTCGGAGTCAGAACTGATAGCGTAAAGGACTGGGAGGCGGCCCTGCGTCAGCCTCGCCTGGCGCAGTTGCTTGATGTCTTGTCGGTTCTTGGCGCCCTGCCTCGTGCGATGCACGAGATTCTTGCAGAAAATGCAAAGAATTGGGGAGAAGCGGCATGAACGTGCTCGCCCCAATCGGCCGCCTGACGCCGATGCAGTGGAGCCTAGACACTGCCATCAACGTCGTGCTGTTCGCCGGCCTCGGCGGCGCCTGCGCGGGGCTGGAGGATGCAGGCCTGCCGGTCCACGTCGCCAACAACCACGATCCGGTGGCGCTGGCTGCGCACGCGGCGCTGTTCCCCCACACCCGGCATGTCGCCGGCGACATCTTCGACGTGGACCCGCTGGTCGCGACCGGCGGGCGGCCCGTGAACGTCCTCTGGGCGTCGCCGGATTGCCGTGACCATTCGGTGGCCAAGGGCGGCGCGCCGCGATCGGCACGGGTCCGATCTCTGCCGTGGCAGGTCTGTCGCTGGGCCGGGAAAACCAAGCCTCTGATCATCATGATGGAGAATGTCCGGGAAATCCGTGGCTGGGGGCCGCTGATCGCCAAACGGGACAAAGTGACGGGGCGCGTCCTGAAGCTGGACGGCACCGTGGCCAAACGTGGCGAGCGCGTGCCGCGTCACCAGCAGCAGCTCGTTCGCGACAAGCGCTATCTCGGCCGGACCTACCGGGCGTTCGTCGCGCACATCAAGCGGCTGATGAGGGATTACCAGGACCGGGATCTGTGCTGCGCCGATTACAAAATTCCGACACAGCGGCGGCGCTGGTTTGCAGTTGCACGGCGAGACGGCCAGCCGATCGAATGGCCGGAGCAGACGCATGCACCCATGGACAAAGCCAAGGCTCTCGGCCTGCGGCCATGGGTCGGCACGTACACCATCATCGACTGGTCGATCCCGATGCAGTCGATTTTCGACCGGACGAAGCCTCTGGCGGCGAACACCAATCACCGGATCGCCGTCGGTCTGCGGAAATTCGTCTTGGAATCGCCTCGGCCGTTCATCGTCCCGGTCTGTCATTCATCGAATATTACGGCGCACGATGGCCTTGAGCCGCTGCGGACGATCACGACCGAGCGCGGCGGCGGGTTCGCTGTCGTGGCGCCAGCGTTCACGATGCCGCTAACCCATCATGGCGCCCAGCGGGGCAATGACCTTCGCGCTCCGCTGCCGACCATCACGACCGCGCACCGGGGGGAG
Organism: Gluconacetobacter sacchari; assembly: GCF_014174255.1. GTDB lineage: Bacteria > Pseudomonadota > Alphaproteobacteria > Acetobacterales > Acetobacteraceae > Gluconacetobacter > Gluconacetobacter sacchari. The sequence goes on along the minus strand of NZ_JABEQJ010000005.1, from coordinate 135,459 downwards.
ATGTCCCTGGTCGCTGCCTGGATGGTCCAGCACAATTTTACCGTGGCGGAGGGCGTGATCGGTGCCGGCATGGACCAGCCGCTTTCGACGCTGGTGACGCGCGGCACGCAAAAATACATCGCGGCGGCCAGCTTGGCGAAATTGCGCGGCACCAGCACGGCCGCAGATATTCGGGAGCCGGTGCCGACCCTGTCTGCCGGCGGCAACCATGTCGCGGCCGTAGCGGCGTTTCTAACCAAATATTACGGGCAGGGCGGCGTCGCCCAAGGCGCGGATGATCCTCTGCACTCTCTGACGACCCTGGCCCGCTTCGGCGTTGTCACCGTCCAGATGCAAGGCCAGCCGTACGCGCTGACCGATATCCGGATGCGGATGCTGGCACCGTCCGAGGCGGCCGCTGCGCATGAACTGACGCTGCCGGACTGGATCGAGATCGACGGCAAGCGCCGGCAGCTCACCAAATCGGAGAGCATGCGCCTGATCGGCAACAGCGTTCCCAAACGAATGGCCACCCTGCTGGCCCAGGCAAACCGCGTCACTGCCCTCGATCGGGCGGCGGTGATCGCTGCGGAGTGAATGATGATGGGACAACCAGTCAACGACACGCATAGAGCGGCCTTTTTTGCGATGCTCGATACGCATGTGACCTCCATCAAAGTCGGGATGCGCCCCGATGCGAAAGTCACGATCATCGTGCGCGCGCCCGAGGCGCTGCCTCATGAGGCGATGATCTCCACCAACGATGATCTGTTCGTTGTGCGCGCGGCGGTGGCTCATTTTGCAGGGGTGAAGGAATGAGCAGCGGAACCACAGAATGGGAATCCGTTGCTGAGGCTGCGATCCGGCGGGGCCAGTTTGCAGCATCAGCAGGCGTCGGCATTCATCTGTCACGGGATGAGGCACATGCGCTGTTCGGCATTGGCCCGCTCTGCCAGGCTATCCCCTCCGGCGAAAGAGGCTCTACGGCCCGGCATCCAAAGCTGACGGCGACCCAGAGGCGGATTCTGGGCGTCGTTATGCCGAGTTCGGGAGGCTTCGACCCGCGTACGGATCAGGTGGCCCATAGCCTTGGCGTTTCCACCAGCACCGTGTGGGGACATCTCAGAGCATTGGAGCGCAAGGGGATCATCACCCGATCGCATAATGCCCCGATCCGTTGGAGGAAAGTATGACCCACCACGGGACGCGGGAAGAGATCCGCAGCGACATCATGGGCTCACTGGCGCAGATCGTCCGCGACGGCCGGGAGCGGTCGGCGTTGGCAGATGGCTGGTTCGCGGGGATCAGCAGGCTGGCCACGGCAGAACTCCGGGCCGAGAACGAGCGGTTGCGGGAGGCGCTGGAGCTTCTGGTCGCGGATTGTAAACAATATCCAGCATGGGAACGTCCGTGCTTTGCACTGGACGTTGCCGAGGCAGGATTGCGCGGGGAGGATCATTCGCCCGAACGGACGCTGCCGGACAATGTCGCAGCCACCCTCTCTGCCATACCCCAGGCGCCGGACGGCCGCACGGATCGGGATATCAGCGGCGGCCTGAAGGCCGATATGTTCTGGGAGGCGGCTGACCCAGAAGGCAGCGCGGACAGCGCCGAAGTCGTGATAGAGCGCTGCGATCCGTTCGTGCCAGTCCAAATGGAGACAGCATTCATGGGCCCGAATATTTGGGGCTTCCATGACGGCACCAGAAACTTCGTTTTCGCAACGGAGGCGGAGTGCGTGGCGGCCATCGACGCGGCCATGGACCGGGAGGGCCGGGGCAATGGCTGACCACCCGATGCTGGCCCATCCCTGTCTGTCCGACCTGGTGATTGGCAAGGCGGTCTACACGACGCGCCTGCACGGTGACGGACGGGGAAACTACGTCGGCGCCACCCGCGAGACTATCAGTGGCTGTGCGATTGCCCACGTTGGGCGCCTGGTTGTGCGCGACGGTGAGCGCGTGCTGGAGCTGACGGGGTATCTGACGGTGCCTCGGCGCGATCGCGGAGCCACAGGAGGCGCTGATGGGACGTGACGTGGTCGTCACCATTACTCCCCGAGCGCTCTCCGAGAAGGATGCGGCGCGCTACCTATCCCTTTCGGTCAGCGGATTTCGCAGCCTGGTTGCGACGGCAATCCGTTCGATCAAGCTTGGTCAACGTCGAAAGGCCTATCTGCGCGAGGACCTCGATCGCTGGCTCGACCATCAGGCCGGCATTGCGCCGACACCGACGCTCGCGAACCCGTGGGATAAGTTTAAGTGACTGTTATCAGGCTGAAATACGTTCATAGATTTACTGACCGCTACGGGAAAATACGGTATTATTTGAGGCGGCCCGGCGAGAAGCAGCGTCCGCTTCCCGATCCGTCCAGCCCCGATTTCATGACGGCATATTATGGGCTCATGGCGAGTGAGCCCCGGAAGGAACGGACGCAACGCGCGCCGTCCGGCAGCGTGTCCGACCTGATCAGCCGCTGGTACCAGACTGCGGAATTTGCGGCGTTGAAAGACAGCACGAAGGCGGTTTATCGCCGCCTGCTCGAACGCATGAGATCAGCGGAATATGGCGAGCTGCCGGTAGCCGGCATGGAGGCCGCCAATGTGCGCTACCTGGTGCGCGAACAGTCCAATAGCCCTACGACGGCGAATCGCATGCTGCGGCTATGGGGCACGCTGATGCAGTTTGCGATTGATATTGGATGGAGGGATACGGACCCGAGCGTGGGCATCAAGCGGCTGCGCATCAAGAGCAAAGGCATTCACTCCTGGACCGACGCTGAAATCGCGCAATTCGAAACGCACTGGCCGTCAGGGTCGCGGCCCCGCCTGGCATTGGCGCTTCTGCTTTATACAGGACAGCGCCGCAGTGACGTCGTGGCAATGGGACCGCGTGCGGTGACGGGCGAGAGGATACGGGTAAATCAGATTAAGACTGGAGCCGAACTACAGATTCCGATTCATCCGGCGCTTCGGGTCGAGCTGAATGCGATACAGGATCAGGTGGCTGCGACGTTCCTAATCACGGAGCGGGGCCGCGCGTTTTCCGTGAACGGATTTTACAACCAGTTTATCGGATGGTGCGAAGGGGCAGGGCTGCCGGCGGGGTGCAGCCCGCATGGATTGCGCAAGGCTGCCGCCAGACGGCTGGCGGAAGCGGGATGCACGCCACACCAGATCGCATCGATTACCGGACACCGGTCACTGGCTGAGGTGGAGCGTTATACCCGGGCGGTCGAGCAGGTGCAGCTTGCCGAGATTGCCATGTCCAGATTGGATGGAATTGGCAAACTCAAAAAAAAGAATGGCAAACTTCCATCTAAATAGATGATATGCCTATTTAATTTTACGGAATGGCGGACCCGAAAGGATTCGAACCTTCGACCTTCGCCTTCGGAGGGCGACGCTCTATCCAGCTGAGCTACGGGTCCAGTGAGGCCTCCATACCCCGAACCGTTTCGGGACGCCAGTCCCGCCGGGTAATTATTTGCCGGGCAGGGCCTCCAGGGGGGCGAGGATCGGAAGTGGCGCGTCGCTGCCGTCATGGGGCAGGGCCTGCCATGCGGCCGCGGCGATGTCGCCCCCCGAGGGCAGGGGGCGGTCGGGGTCGGTGATCCATTGCGCGATGTCGGCGGTGGCGGCCTGTCTGCTGCGGCCGCGCAGGAGCAGGTGATAGCCCTGCGGAATGTAATCGCGGCGCGTGCCGGGCGGGAGGTTGCGCCACAGGGCGGCCATTGCGGGCGGGGGGACAAGCTGGTCGTGCCCGCCATAGATGACCATGGTCGGGCCGTGCAGGCGTGGGGCGGCTTCCGCGGCCTGGCGCATCAGGGCAGCGAGGCCCGCGACGGCGCGCATCCGGCTGGCGCGCAGGGTCAGCGGGTCGAAATAGAGTCGCCGCATCGCCGCCATGTCGTCGCCCGCCACGACGTGGACCGGCAGTTCGTGGCCCGTCAGGCGCCAGTCGGGGGCCGTCGCGGCCAGCAGGCGCAGCACCGTCTCGGGGACGGCGCCCAGCTTCCAGACCGCCGGGGCCAACAGGATGGTGCCCGCCACCGGTGGCGCGTCCGGGCGGGCCATCAGGCATGTCAGGATCGCGCCGCCCATGCTCTCGCCCATGAGATAGAGCGGCACGCCGGGGTGGCGGCGGGCGATTTGCAGGGCCTCGTTCCGCGCATCCGCGACCATCTGGTCCGTCCCGGCCCATAGGCCGCGATCGGCCATCCCGCCGAAGCCGCGTAGATCGGGGGCGTAGAGCGTGATGCCTTGTGCCACGAGCGCGGGGGCCGCGAATTCCCATGCATCGCGGCTGTCGTCGAATCCATGCAGTGCCAGCATGACCGCCCGGACCCGCCCGCGGGCGGGCCAGATCCGGGTGGGGACGCGGGTGCCGTCGGGCAGGCGCAGGACCGTGTCGGGCGGCACCAGTCGGCCGTCCGCCGCCCATATGGCTGGCGGCCGGGGCGCCGGCGGGTCCCGCATGGCGCACCCCGCCAGCAGCAGGAAGGGGGTCAGATAGCGCAGGCGTGACAGGCGGAGGTTTGAAAGCACGGTGATCCTGCGTATCATCCCCCGTCCATCCTGACCACCGGCCGACAGGGCCATCATCACGAGGCGGAGCGAACATATGCAGGTCCAGACCCTTCCGGCCCAATCCGGCGATCCGGTACCCCATCCGCGCCTCGGTCATGTCGAGACGGTGATCGTGCAATCGCGGGTCCTGTCCTGCGACGGTGGGCTGGGGGCGCTGGGCCATCCGCGCGTGTGGCTGCGTATCGCGGGTCATCAGACCTTCTGCCCCTATTGCTCGCGCCTGTTCGTGCTGAGTCCGGATGCCGGGGAAGACAGCGCGCACTGATCCGCCCCCCGATGTCAGGCCCCATGTCCGGCGACGCCCCGATTCACCTGATCCTCGTTGACGGGTCGGGGTTCATCTTTCGTGCCTTCCATGCCTTGCCGCCGATGACCGCGCCCGACGGCACGCCGGTCAATGCCGTCTTCGGCTTTACCAACATGTTGGCGCGCCTGCTGCGCGACCATGCGGGCACGCATCTGGCGGTGATTTTCGATGCGGGGCGGCTGACCTTCCGCAACGACCTCTATGACCAGTACAAGGCTCACCGGCCGGAGCCGCCCGAGGATCTGCGCCCGCAATTCGCCCTGGTGCGGGACGCGACCGCGGCCTTTGGCGTGCCTGGGATCGAGGAGGCGGGTTGGGAGGCGGACGATCTGATCGCGGCCTATGCGCGGCGCGTGACCGACGCCGGTGGGCGTTGTACCATCGTTTCGTCCGACAAGGACCTGATGCAGTTGATTCGGCCGGGCGTGGAGATGCAGGATCCGATCCGCCAGAAGCCGATCGGGCCGGCGGAGGTCGAGGCTAAATTCGGCGTGACGCCCGACAAGGTGATCGACGTGCAGGCGCTGATCGGCGATTCGGTGGATAACGTGCCGGGCGTGCCGGGGATCGGGCCCAGGACCGCGTCGGCCCTGATCGCGGAATTCGGCTCGCTGGATGCGATCCTGGCGGCGGCCCCCGCGATGAAGGCGTCGAAGCGGCGCGATAATCTGATCGAACATGCCGAGCGTGCCCGCCTGTCGCGCGAACTGGTGACGCTGCGCGAGGATGCGCCCTGCCCGCTGGCGCTGGAGGAACTGGTCTGCCGCGCGCCGGATGAGGAACGGCTGGGGGCGTGGCTGGGGCGGATGGGCTTCCGCTCGCTGGTGCATCGGATGGGGTTGAAGGAAACGGCGGCGGCCGTTGGGGTGGCCCGGCATGCGCCGCCACCGGCGGCTGGCTCGTCCGCGGATACGGCACCGGCCGCGCCCGATCGGGCGGCTTTTGGTCCTTATGAGACCGTGCGGACGGCGGAGGCGTTGACGGAATGGGTCGCCGAGGCGCGGCGGGTCGGGTTCTGCGCCGTCGATACCGAGACCGATGGGCTGGACCCGCTGCGCGCCGGGCTGGTCGGGATCTCGCTGGCGGTGGCGCCGGGGCGGGCCTGCTATATCCCGCTGGCGCATGAAGGGGCGCCGGCCCAGGCGCAGCTTCTGCCGGAGGAGGTGGAGGATGAGGACCCCGTCGGTCTCCAGATGCCGGTCGCCGTCGCACTGGAGATCCTGGGGCCGCTGTTCGTCGACCCGTCGGTATTGAAGATCTTTCAGAACGCCAAGTTCGACCTGCTGGTGCTGACCCGCGCCGGCGCGCCGCAGCCGGCGCCGATCGACGACACCATGTTGATCGCCTACGCCCAGTATGCCGGGCGGCATGGGCAGGGCATGGACGAATTGTCGCGGCTGTATCTGGGTCATACGCCGATTTCGTATGACGAGGTGACGGGGACCGGGCGCAACCGCGTGCCCTTCGCGCGGGTCGATGTGGCGCGGGCCACGGCTTACGCGGCCGAGGATACGGACGTGACGCTGCGGCTGTGGCTGGTGCTGCATCCGACATTGCGGCCCAACCGTGCGCTGGCGCTGTACGAGGAACTGGAACGGCCGCTGGTGGCGGTGCTGGCCGACATGGAGCGGGCGGGCATCGCGGTCGATGTGACCGAATTGCGGCGCCTGTCGGCGGATTTCGCAGGGCGAATGGGGGAGATGGAGGAGGACATCCACCGTCTGGCCGGCCGGTCGTTCAATGTCGGCTCGCCCAAGCAACTGGGCGAAATCCTGTTCGACGAAATGGGACTGCCCGGCGGCAAGCGGATGAAATCGGGCGCCTGGGGCACCGATTCGTCGGTGTTGCAGGATCTGGCCGACCAGGGGCACGACCTGCCGGCGCGCATCCTGTCGTGGCGGCAGTTGGCCAAGTTGAAATCGACCTATGCCGACGCGCTGGTCGGGCAGGCCGATCCGGGGACGGAGCGGGTGCATACCTCGTTCCAGATGGCCATCACCTCGACGGGGCGCCTGTCGTCCAACGAGCCGAACCTACAGAATATTCCCATCCGCACCGAGGAAGGCGGCCGCATCCGCCGCGCCTTCGTCGCGGCGCCGGGTTGCGTGCTGTTGTCGGCGGATTATTCGCAGATCGAACTGCGGCTGCTGGCCCACGTGGCCAACATTCCCGCGCTGCGCGAAGCCTTTGCGCTGGGGCAGGATATTCATGCCCGCACGGCGTCCGAGGTTTTCGGCCTGCCGATCGAGGGGATGGACGCGCTGACGCGGCGGCGGGCCAAGGCGATCAATTTCGGTATCATCTACGGTATCAGCGCCTTCGGGCTGGGGCGGCAGCTCGGGATTTCGCCGGGCGAGGCGCGGTCCTATATCGACGCCTATTTCGCGCGCTATCCGGGGATCCGCGACTATATGGACCGGATGAAGGAAGAGGCGAAGGCCAACGGTTATGTCACCACGCCGTTCGGCCGGCGCTGCTGGGTGCCGGGCATCAGCGACCGCAACGCGGCCCGTCGGTCCTATGCCGAACGCCAGGCGATCAATGCGCCGTTGCAGGGTGGTGCTGCCGACATCATCAAGCGCGCGATGGTGCGCCTGCCGCGCGCGGTGGCCGATGCCGGGCTTGACGGACGGCTGCTGCTTCAGGTCCATGACGAACTTGTGTTCGAGGTACGGCAGGGCCAGGAGGGCGATCTGTCCGGCCTCGTGAAACAGGTCATGGAATCCGCCGCCGAGCTGTCGGTGAAGCTGGTGGTGGAGACCGGAACCGGAACGAACTGGGCGGACGCACACTGATGCAGGAACGGGACAAGCGCCGGTTGGCGATCGGGGCGATCATCGTCGCCCTGTCGGCTGCCGGAGGATATGGCGGCTATCGCGCGATGGAGCGGGCGGGGCCGATGCTGTCCACTTATGGCAACGAGGTCGGCGGGTCGTTCCGGCTGGTCAGCGCGGCCGAGGGCGCGGTGTCGGACAGCGATTTCCGGGGCCGCTGGATGCTGGTCTATTTCGGCTATACCCATTGTCCCGATACGCAATGCGGCGCGACGTTGAAAGCGATGGCCGGGGCGATGGACCTGCTGGGCCCGCGCTACCGCAAGGTGGCGCCGCTGTTCATCTCGCTGGACCCGATGCGCGATACGGCCGAGGCGATGCGGGCCTATACGCTGCGGTTCGGGCCGCGGATCTTCGCGATGACCGGCGCGCCGAACATGCTTCGGGCAGTGACCGCCGAATATCATGCGCCCTATGTCCGCCATGAGGGCAAGGATGGTGATTACAGCATGGAGCCGTCGCCGCGCATCGTCATCATGTCGCCCGAAGGGCGATATGCCGGGACCATCCAGTCCGATGCCTCGGCCGAAGAGATCGCGAAGCGCCTGAATGATCTGATGGCGGCGCGGTAGGTGGCGGCCGGCCATCCGCTTGCCGGATTGACGATGAGTCTGGCGGTGATGGTGGGTGTGTCCTGCCAGGCCGCCCGTGCGCAGGATTCGGCGCCGCCCGGGAGCGCCCGGCCGGTCGGCGACGGGCAGACGCTGGGCAGCCCGCATCGGGGGGGCACGCTGCGGCTGACAGCATCGTCCTCGGGCGGGACGCTCGATCCGCAGATCAATTATACCTCGGAATATGCGCAGATTTTCGCGGTTCTGTATGACGGGCTGCTGAGCTTTCGCAAGGCGGACGACCAGAGCAGCGATGAGGTGGTGCCCGACCTGGCCGAAACCGTGCCGCAGCCCGAGGATGGCGGGCGGACCTGGCGTTTCGTCCTGCGGCGCGGGGTGCGGTTTTCAACCGGGCGGGACCTCACGGTGGCGGATGTCGCGGCCTCGATCCGCCGTCTGTTTCGCGTCGGCAGTCCGACGGCTGGGTCGTTCTACGGCGCCATCATCGGGGCGGATGCCTGTCTGCGCGATCCGGCGCGATGCACGCTGGCGGGTGGGTTGGAGGTCGATCCGGCGACGCGGACTGTCGTCTTTCACCTAAGTCAACCGGATGCCGAATTCCCGCAGAAGCTGGCCTTCCCGCATGCTTCGATTCTGCCGGCGGACATGCCGGACCACGATCTGGGCAATGTGGCCGCGCCGACCACGGGGCCGTATCGGTTCGTCAGCTACGATCCGGACCGGGGCGCGGTGCTGGAGCGGAATCCGTTCTTTCACGTCTGGAGCGCCGACGCCCAGCCCGACGGTTATGTCGACCATATCCGCTATGATTTCGGCCTGCCGGACGAAGCGGCGGTGACGGCGGTGGAAAACGGCCAGTATGACTGGATGTTCGATATGAAGCCGCTGGACCGGCTGGGCGAACTGGGCGCGCGCTATCCCAGGCAGGTCCATCTGCGCGCGCTGTACGGCATGTATTATGTGCCGATGAACGTCAATCTTCCGCCGTTCAACAACCGCCTGGCGCGCCAGGCGGTAAATCGGGCGCTGGACCGGCGTGCGATGACCATCCTGTACGGCGGCTCTGCCGTGGCCGCGCCGCTCTGCACCATCGTGCCGCCCGGCATCCCCGGTGCGCTGGAGGAATGTGCCCATACGATCGGGGCGGACCCCGACCATCCGGCATCCTCCTGGCGTGGGCCCGATCTGGAGGGAGCGCGCCGGATGGTGGCCGCCAGCGGCACCGCCGGGCAGAAGGTGACGGTGGTGGTGCAGAACACCGCCGTCGAGATGAGCATGGGCGTGTGGCTGCGCAACATGCTCCAGGCCATCGGCTATGACGCCAGCGTCAAGCCATTGGCGCATGCGGTGCAGTTCAACTACATACAGAATACGTCGAACCACGTGCAGATCAGCGTAACAGACTGGTTCGCCGATTATCCCTCGGCCTCCAATTTTCTGGATGCTCTGTTCGGATGCGAGAATTTTCATCCCGGCAGTGACAATTCAATCAATATCGCCGGCTATTGCGACAAGGACGCTCAGGCGGCGATGGACGCGGCCAAGCAGGCGACCGATCCGGCGCGGGCCGCCGAGCTTTGGGCACGGGCAGGGCGGATCGTCACCCGTGATTCCCCGGCCGCGCCGGCCATTCGGATCAATTATATCGATCTGGTATCGTCCAGGCTGGGGAATTATTTCTATACGGACCTGTATCACATGACCTTCTCGCAGGTTTGGGTCCGTTGAGGAGATTCCCTTCATGACCGCGCCGACCGCGACCTCCCCTTTTGCGTCCAAGCCTGTCGGGCCATGGCGGCGTGCGGGGCGCAGGCTGGCGCGCGACCGCGCGGCGATGACGGCGCTGCTGGTGTTGCTGGTGGTGACGGTTGGTTGCCTGCTGGCGCCGCTTTATGCGCGCGATGTGGCGCATACCGATCCGTTCACTTCCAACGTCGCGGGATCGGTGATGATCGACGGGCGCCCTGTCGACATCATGCAGCCCAACGACAATCCGCTGCATCTGGGCCTGTCGCCGATCGGGCCGACCTGGCGCGCTTCGGCGGATCTTCTCGGGGCGGACAGCCAGGGGCGCGATCTGGCGGCACGCCTGCTGTATGGCGGGCGGACGTCGCTGATGATTTCCTTCTGCGCCGCCGCGCTATGCATCGTGCTGGCGGGGATGGTGGGGATCGTCGCGGGCTATGTCGGAGGTGTGGTCGATGCGGTGCTGTCGCGCGTCATGGACATCATGTGGGCGGTGCCGGTCTATCTGTTCGCGATCTCGCTTTCCATCGTCACAGTCAGCCAGGGATTGACGCTGGGGCCGATCACGATCGGCAGCGACAATCTGCTGATCCCGATCTGCATCATCGCACTGGTCTATGTGCCTTATGCGGCGCGGCCGGTGCGCGGGCGGGTGATGACGCTGCGGCGGGCGGAATTCGTCACCGCGGCGCGGGCGCTGGGCGTGCCGGGATATCGCATCGTGCTGCGAGACATCCTGCCCAATGTTACCGGGACGCTGGTCGTGCTGGCGCCGCTGATGATGGCGCTGGCGATGATGGTGGAATCGGCGTTGTCGTTCCTGTCGATCGGGGTGCAGGCACCGGGCGCGTCATGGGGCACGATTATCCAGGATGGCGAGGGACTGATCTATACCCGCCCGATGGTGGCTGTTGCGCCGGGGTTGGCGATCGTCATCGTGGTACTGTCGTTGAACGTGCTGGGGGACGGGATGCGCGACGCGCTGGACGTGCGCGACAGCGGACGGGAGCGCGTGTGATGGTGACGAGTGTCCTGTGGCGTCTGGGCCAGATGCTGTTCGTGCTCGTCGGGATTTCGGTACTGGTGTTTCTGGTCTTCTTCGCCACGCCGGGGGCGGACCCGACGGCGCGCATTGCCGGGCGCAATGCCTCGCCCGAGACGATGGCACGGGTGCGTGTGGAATACGGGTTCGACCGGCCCTTGCCGGTGCAATATGCGCGGATGATGGAAAAGCTGTTCGTCACGCGGGATCTGACATCCTACGTCAATCGTGGACAGAAAGTGGTGCCCGAGATCCTGGAGGCGGCGCCGGTCACGGTGTCTCTGGTCTCGGGGGCCGCCGTGATCTGGGTGGTGCTGTCGGTGGTCATGGGCGTGATCGCGGCGGCGCTGCGCGGCAGTTGGGTGGATCGCGGCCTGATGATGCTGGGGCTGGTCGGGATTTCCACGCCGGTCTTCTGGCTGGGACAGGTGGTCAATCTGGTGACGCAGAGCCGTTATCACGAAAGCTGGCTGTTTTCCTGGGTTCCGGGGCTGGGATACGTGCCGCTGACCGAGGATCCGCTGGGCTGGTTTCGCGTGCTGCTGCTGCCGTGGCTGACGTTGGCGGTGCTGTTCGTGGGTATCTACAGCCGTGTGCTGCGTGCCGATCTGGTCGCGGTACAGAGCGAGGATTTCATGCGTACCGCCCGTGCCAAGGGCTTGTCGCCGGTGCGGGTGCTGCTGGTTCACGGGCTGCGCACCTCGATGATCACCTTCGTATCGCTGTTCGGTCTGGATTTCGCGCAACTGGTCGGGGGCGGTGCATTGCTGACCGAGGTGGTGTTCGGTTTGCAGGGGGTGGGACGGTTGACCTACCAGGGGCTGTCGAATCTGGACCTGCCGCTGATCATGGCCACGGTGATGTATTCGGCGGTGTTCGTCGTGGTCGCCAATGCGGCGGTCGACATGGTGTATGCGGTGCTTGACCCGAGAGTGCGCGATGGAGGGTGACACGCTGCTGGCGGTGCGTGACCTGACGGTGGCGCTGCCCATCGGCGGGCGGTTGGTGCCGATCGTCGAATCCGTATCCTTTACGCTGGGCGCTCGGGAAATCTTGGGCATCGTGGGCGAGTCCGGATCGGGCAAGAGTGTGACCTCGCTGGCGATCATGGGGTTGATCGATGTGCCGGGTGCGCGCGTCAGCGGGTCGGTGCGTTTTCGCGGGCGCGAACTGGTGGGGCTGGCGCCACGGACCTATCGCGCCCTGCGCGGTCGCGAGATCGCGATGATCTTCCAGGACCCGATGACCGCCTTTACCCCAGTCTATACGGTAGGGTGGCAGATTGACGAACAGATCCGCGCGCATCAAAAAATTTCTCGAAAGGAGGCACGGTCGCGCACGGTGCGCCTGCTGGGTGACATGGGAGTGCCCGACCCGGAGCAGGTGGCTGGACGATATCCGCATCAATTATCCGGTGGTCTGCGCCAGCGGGCGATGATCGCGATGGCGCTATCGTGCAATCCGGCGCTGCTGATCGCCGACGAACCGACGACGGCGCTGGATGTGACGGTGCAGGCGCAGATCCTGGACCTGTTGCGCGGGCTGCGGCGGGATTACGGCTCCTCGGTGCTGCTGATCACCCATGATATGGGCGTGGTGGCCGAGACCTGCGATCGGACGCTGGTGCTGTATAGCGGGCTGGTGGCCGAACGCGGGCCGACCGGGGCGCTGTTCGCGCGGCCGGGGCATCCTTACACCGCGGCGCTGCTGGATTCGATTCCGCCGCTGCATGGTCCGCGCCCGAAGCGTCTGCCGTCCATTTCGGGCAGTCCGCCGACGCCGGACGAGCGGCCCGCTGGCTGCCCTTTTGCGCTACGCTGTACCCATGTCCATGAGGCCTGTGCCGTGCGGCCGCCGCTGGTTGCCTGCGGAGAACAGGACGTTGCCTGTGTTCTGCCGACCGAAGGGCGCCCTTTGCCGCCACGTTTCGTTCCGGAGTTTTGCGCGTGACCCCTCTGCCGGTCGAAACGTCATCTCCGCTGATCGAGACGCATGATTTGCGTATGACCTATCGCGTGGGGCGCGGGCGGGTGCTGCGTGCGCTGGATGGCGTGTCGCTTGCGGTGCAGGCCGGTGAGGTGCTGGGCCTGGTCGGCGAATCCGGCTGTGGCAAATCGACCCTGGGCCGATGCATGCTGCGGCTGGTCAGGCCGAGTGGGGGGAGGGTGGTCTTCGATGGCATCGATATCACCGCGATGCCGGAGAGGCGGTTGCGCCCGTTGCGGCAAGACATGCAGATGGTATTCCAGGATTCCTATGCCGCGTTGAACCCGCGTCGGCCGGTCGGCGATCTGGTGGCCGAGCCGTTGCGCGTGCATTCCGCCCCCGGCGGCGGGCGGCGCAACGGCGTGGAGATCGCGCGTCGGCTGGTGGAACTGATGGATCTGGTGGGTCTGCCGCAGGCGGCGCTGGCGCGCTATCCGCATGAATTTTCGGGCGGCCAGCGGCAACGGATCAATATTGCCCGTGCCCTGGCGTTGTCGCCTCGTCTGGTGGTGGCCGACGAACCGGTGGCGGCGCTGGACGTGTCGATCCAGGCGCAGATCGTGAATCTGTTCATGGATCTGCGTGACCGGATGGGGCTGACCTATGTCTTCGTTGCCCATGATCTGGCGGTGGTGCGGCAGATTTCGACCCGGGTCGCGGTGATGTATCTGGGTGCGATCGTCGAACTGGGCGAAGCCGACGCCGTGCTGCATCACCCGGCCCACCCCTATACCGCCGCCCTGATCGCCGCGGTGCCGGAGCCGGTGGCGCGCACGGATGGGTTGCCGCCGCCGTTGCGTGGCGACGTGCCCAGCCCGATCGCGCCGCCGCCCGGCTGCCGGTTTCATCCTCGATGTCCTGCGATGCGCGACCGTTGCAGTGTCGATCCTCCAGTGTTGCGGCGCCTGCCGGATGGACGTGAGGTGGCGTGTCATTACCCGGTGCTGGGGGCGGAGCCCGACCTCATGCCCGGGCTGCCTGCCTTTCTCGCCACAGGCCCAGCAGCAGGGCGCCCCAGGCACTGATGCCGTAGCCCCAAAGCAGCCACGCGGAGGCCAGGCGGCAGGTGTGGTCGTCGGCTGCGTAGAGCGCCGGGAACCAGCGTAGGGCGACGGCATCGTACAGCATGGCGTCGGCCATGATGAACAGGCAGCCGGACAGGATCTGGTTGCCTTCCAGCCGTGCCAGGCGGCAAACAAGCCAGACACTGAGCAGTGCGACCGGGATGCTGGTCAAGAAGCCGATATCGCCGCGCATGCCATACAGGCTACCGGGCGCGGTATGGACGAACAGGGTGGCCAGAGCCCAGAAAAGGAATGCCACGACGGAGCAAATGATGATCTGATTCAAGCGGAGCATTGGTGTCTCACCTTCTATGAAGCGCCTGTTACACTATCGTTCTGTAGCGGCCGCTTCAATACGGAATCGCATTTTTTGAGAGAATTTCATGAGCGATGATTCCGCGGCGCCGGATCGGCTGGGGCGGCGCAACGCCCTGGCGGACGCGGCGGCCGAACTCGTGCTGCGCGAGGGACTGGGCACGATGGGTTTGCGCGGACTGGCCCGGCGGCTGGGTACCAGCGATCGGATGCTGATCTATTATTTCGGGAGCAAGGACGCGCTGGTTACCGGAATCCTGGCCCGGATCGGCGAGAAGCTGTCCGTGCTGCTCCAGGCCTACAGCGTGGGGCCGCCGGTTTCGCCGGGCGCATTCCTGGGCGAGGTCCTGGCGCTGGGGCGGGATCCGGTGATGATGCCGTTCATGCGGGTATGGACCGACGTGATCGCCCGCGCCGCCGCCGGCGAAGCGCCGTACGACACGGTCGCGAAGGCGGTGGTCGCGGATTGGACGGCGTGGATCGGCACACGGCTGATCCCGGACCCGGATCATCCCTGTCCGCCCGCGGCTCTGCTGTCGATCGTCGAGGGGGTGACGCTGCTGGAAATGGCCTGTCCGGGCAGCACGGCTGCGGCCGGACCCTGGCTGGCGGAGGCATTGGCGCGGGTGGACGGTCGGACAGCAGGCTGAATGGCGACGCGGGACTGCGCCATGGGCCAGGATCAGGGGCCAGGGTCCAGGGGGCAGCGTCAGGGGGCCTCGATCACCCGGTTCCGTCCCTCGGCCTTGGCGCGATAGAGTGCGGCGTCGGCGCGGGCGATCAGACTCTGCCATGTCTCTTCCCGGCGTGCCATGGCGATGCCGGCGCTGACCGTGACCACAAGGTCCGGCTTGCCGACCGGGGCCGGCATCCCGCCCAGCGAGCGGCAGAGGGCCTGGACGCGGGACGCCGTCGCGGTCTCACCGGTCAGTACGATCAGGAATTCCTCGCCGCCATAGCGGCCCGCCGCGTCACCGACGTTCAGCCCCTGCCGCAGGCGGCTGCCGATTTCGACCAGGACTTCATCGCCGGTCAGGTGACCCCAGCCGTCATTGATCCGTTTGAAATGATCGACGTCGATCAAGACCGCCATCAGGACGGTGTCGGCTGGCCGGTCGGCCAGGCTGGATTGCAGCAGGGACTGGATCGCGCCCCGGTTGAGCAATCCGGTCAGGCTGTCCAGACGCGATTGTTCAATCAGGGCCTGATGGGCGGTGCGGATCTGGTCGGTCTGGCTGTCAACGATCTCCTGGAGTTTACGGCGTTGATTGAGCAGCAGCCCGACCCGGATCCGCCAGGCCATGTAGAGGGCCAGCAACAGGCACGCTGCCTCCAGGCATCGTACGGGCCAGCGATCCCACCAGGGATAGGCCATGGTGACGGTGGCGGTCACGAGCGCGGATTGCCGATGGCGGTCCGGATCGAGGGCCACCAGCATGAAGCGGTGGGTACCGGGCGGCATCGAGGGATAGCGGACTGATCCTTCGGTGGTCTCGTTCCAACCTTCGTCCGCGCCTTCCAGCCGGTAGCGGAACCGCAGGCGCGGTGCGTCGCGGTAATCCAAGGTGCCGAATGTCACGCGCAGGGGCGCGCGGCTGAAGGCCGCATGCTCGCCATGATACGGGTTCTGGCCGAGTTCCATGCCGGTGATGACCGGTTGCGGGGAGATGTCGGTCAGCAGCGCCTCCGGCCGGAGAAGATGAGACAGGCCGCGGCTGGTACCCAGCCAGATCGATCCGTCCGCGTCCTCCAGCAGGCTGTCCTGGTCGAGGTCGTTGGAGGCCAGTCCGTCCGCCTCGGTGATGGTGACCCAGCGTCGGCCGTCGAAGACGTTCACGCCGCGATCCGACCCGGCCCAGATGCGGCCATCGCGGTCAACCAGCAGGCTGTACAGGATGTCGTTGCCGACCGTCATCGGGTCGTAGAATGTCAGATCGTCGACCCGGTCGCCGTCATGCGTCAGCCGATAGACGCCACCCTGGCCACTGAACCACAGGCGGTGCTCGTCCTGAATGGCGATCGCGTAGGGGGCGAAGGTCGCCAGGGGCCATTTGGCCAGCACGACGCTGATGGTGCCGTCGGGGTGCCGGGCGACCAGCCGCCCTCTTTCGAGCAGCCAGGCCGTTCCGGCCGCATCGATCTGCCCCGTGACATAGGAATGGTCCAGGCCGGGAATGGCGACGGGGTCCTGGTCGCGCCGGGCGGCATCGGCCAGCCATGCTCCGTGATCGGACAGCAGCCAGATATCGTCGCCCGTGCCGATCAGGACATGGTTGACCCGCTTGATCGCATAGTCGCGCTGCCACTCCGATTGCGCGTCGTGGACGCTCACACCTTCCGATCCTGCCTGCCAGATGCCGTTGTGGCGGTCGGCCGCGATATGGAAGCCGGCCTGGCCGATGGTGCGGACGACGCGATTGGTGCGGGTGTCCAATGCGCTGATGCCGGTGTCGGTATCGACCCAGATCGGGCCCGCGGGCTGGCGGGCCATCTGCCATATGACGTCGCTGGCCAGACCGTCGCGTCGTCCGAATGTCTCGAAGATGCCGAATCCCCCGGCGCGCAGGAGGCCGTAGCCCATCTTGCCGATCCATAGGGCCCCCTGCTGGTCGAATAGCAGGGCGCTCAGCGGCGAGTTGGATTGTTCGCCGGCCAGGGTGACGGTCGTCCAGTTCTCCCTGGTCCGGATCGCCAGTTCGCTGTCGTCGGTCTGGGTGATCAGGGCGCCTTGCGGAGACCAGGAAAGGGTCAGCAGATGCTGGTAATTATCATATTGGGAGCCGGCATGGGGAATCGTTTCGACATGCGCGGCTACGGGATCGCGGGGAACGACGAGGAGTTCATGCAGGGTACGGATAAACAGCGTGCCGTCATGGTCCTGGATGATGGCATCGATGCGGCGTGGCTCGGCCATGGGTGGCAGGGACGGGCAGCGTAGGGTGGGGCCGGATACGGCGCACAGGCGACCGTCGCTGGTGCCGATCCATAACGTATCGCCATCCGCGCGCAGGGCCGACACGTCGGTCAGCGGATCGCCGTGCATGGCCAGCATCCGGGCCAGAAGGGTGATGTGTTCGCCAGTGCCGTCGTCATGGACGAACAGCAGGCGATCACGGTCGGTCACGACGAGGCCGCCGCGCCAGGGCGTGATCTTGCGATGGCCGTCATGCCCCAGCGCGTGTCCGCTATCGACAGGCTGGAAATAGAGCCGGTCGGGCGAGGCGGCGCCTGCCGGATCGTGCGCGACATAGATCATGTCGGCATAGACCAGGATCAGGTTCCCATGGCTGGTCAGCGCGGCGCTGACGCCGACGCCGCCGGTCGGCAGGCCCTGTCGCGGCCCGAAGGGGGTGAAGTGCCGCCCGTCGAAAAGGAAAAATCCGTGCTGGGTCGCTACCACGATCTGCCTTGTCGGCAATTGGAGCACCGATATGACTGAAATATTCGCAAGACCGCTTGTGCTATCGTAGAGCGTGGCGGGCACCGTCTGACCTTGCGCGGAAAAGGCATCCGTCATGAGCGCAAAAAAGCAGGGAAGACAGGTTAGCCGGGTCAGGATCTTGCGGTAGCGCACGAACGGGCGACGCGTCTTTCCCGGTGGACCATGCGTGATGAACAAAATATCGAGATCCTGGCCAGCTAACGACCCCGTGTTGCCGTTCTGCGGCATGCGGGGTGATGGAGAGAAAGTTGGGCAATATTTGTGATTATAAGAACGAGGATCTATTTTCTCAAACATAATTCGGTATAGGGGTATAGGGTACGTACGTTGGGATATCGGGCAGGAAGGCGGCGATGATGTGGCGACGCCTTGGTTTGTTGGCGGGAATGCTGGCGTTGGGTGTGATGCTGGGGCCGCGCGTGCGCCCATGGAACGGCACCTTGGCCCTGCCGGACGTACCAGCCTCGCCCGCCGCTCTGGAGGCCGGAATCGCGGCCGGCGAAGCGGCCGCTGGTCCGCTGCGGCCCGGAACCAGGGCCAGGATTGTATGGGCTGATCCGGCGCATCCCGCGCGTACCGCCTGCGCTATCGTTTATCTGCATGGCTTTACTGCCAGCCAGGGCGAGGGGGCGCCGGTCCATGCGGATCTGGCGCGTTTGTTCGGGTGCAATCTCTATCTGGCGCGCCTGCCGGGCCATGGCCTACAGGCGCCCGACGCGATGCGCGGCCTGACCGCGGAGCGTCTGGCGCAGGGGGCGGCCCGGGCGCTGGCAATCGGCAACGCGATCGGCGACCGGGTGGTGGTGATCGGCACTTCGACCGGCGGTGCCCTGGCGCTGGACCTGGCGGCCCGCTTTCCGCGAGCGGTCGCGGGGCTGGTCCTATGGTCGCCGCTGGTGCGCGAACGGGGCAACCAGCTTGATCCGCTGTTCTGGCCGTGGGGGCTGCAAATGATGTGGCTGATCCATAATCATGCCCATGACGTCACGCATGAGGCTGCGCTGGGGCCGGTGTGGACAGGGGATGTGCATGTCGACGGTTATGTCGCCCTGGCCGAACTGACGCGTGGGCGAATGGTCGCGCCGGTCTTTCGCCAGGTCGTGGCACCGGTCTTTCTGGGGTATTACGACCGCGATCCGGCGCATACCGACCCGACGGTCGAGGTGCCGGCGATGATGTGGATGTTCGGGCAGTTGAGCACGCCGGCCTCCTTGCGGCGGCAGGTGGATTTTCCGCAGGCGGACAGCCATGTCATTGCCTCGCCGCTGCGCTCGCGCACTCCCGATGCCGTGTGCCGGGCCACCCGCGATTTCCTGCATGACGTGCTGGGGCTGGCCTACGCGCCCGATGGCGATCCGGCGGTGTGCGACACAGTGCGTCCGCTCGCGGGCTAGCCAGCAGGGAGAGGAAGCGGATAAAATGCTTTGGGCACCCGGGAGGCATGCGCGCTCCGGATGTCGCATGCAAGGAAGTGAGACCGATGGCTGAATGTCCGACGAAATGTAAGATCAAATCCCCCTGTGTGAAGGGTATCGTGACGATTGGATTGATTGCCGCGCTGGCCTTTGTGGTCAAAAAAGTGTTTTGCAACAAGAACTAGACATGGGGATTCCGTCCTGGCCGCGTGCCGGGACGGTCCCTTGGGCAATCTCGGGCGCGCAGGGGTGAATGGCCTTGGCGCGGCAGGAAGCCGGTGAAGCTGTTATCCGGCGGATTATTCATGTCGATATGGATGCTTTCTATGCATCGGTCGAGCAGCGAGACAATCTGGCTTTGAGGGGGCGCCCGGTGGCCGTCGGCGGCAGCCGGCAGCGCGGGGTGGTCGCAGCCGCAAGTTACGAAGCTCGGCGACATGGCGTGCGTTCTGCCATGCCGTCGGTCACCGCGCGGCGAAAATGTCCGGACCTGGTGTTCGTGCCGCCGCGTTTTGAGGTTTATCGGGCGGTTTCGGCTCAGATCCATGCCATTTTTGCTCGCTATACAACGCTGATTCAGCCGCTTTCGCTTGACGAAGCCTATCTGGACGTGACCGAACCGCTGATCGAGCATCCATCCGCTACCGCGATCGCGCAGGAGATCCGCTCCGCGATCAGGGCCGAAACCGGGCTGACGGCGTCGGCCGGAGTGTCATACAACAAATTCCTGGCCAAGTTGGCGTCGGATTATCGCAAACCCGATGGGCTGTATGTCATCACGCCCCGCATGGGGCCGCGCTTTGTCGAAACCTTGCCGGTCGAGCGTTTTCACGGCATCGGCCCCGCGACGGCCCAGCGCATGCATGCGCTGGGCATCCGCACCGGTTTGGATCTGCGTGGGTGGGAGATGGACCGGTTGGCGTGCCATTTCGGCCGGGCCGCGGTTTTCTATCACGGCATTGCGCGCGGATTGGACGGTCGGCCGGTCGAGCCTGACCGGAAACGCAAATCCATCGGTGCCGAACGCACCCTGGAGCAGGATATCCACCATTGGCATCAGGCGCAGGCGGTGCTGGAGATGCTGGTCGACCAGGTGTGGGAGGCCTGTAGCAAGCGTGGGCTCGGTGGACGCACGGTGAGGGTGAAAATCCGGTATGCCGATTTTCGGCATACCGGCCGGGCGCGCTCGGTGCTCGTGCCGGTGCCTTCTCGGGCTGCGTTGCGGGAGATGGCGGTGAGCCTGATGCGCCCCTTCTTCCCGCCTGACATGGGAGTGCGCCTGCTTGGACTGACTGTGTCCAATCTCGATAATGCCGACATGCGGGCTTCCGGCACGCAGTTCACCCTGGAACTGGACGCGTCCTGATGGGGTGGGTATTCGACGCGAATGCCCCGGCAGGGTCGGTCGCGGGATGGAATGCCATGGCTTTGTGTCGCCGAATTTCATCAGGTCAGGCGGTTGCCTATCGGCGGACCGGATCCTCGCCATGGCAGCCCGTATGACCGAAACGGTTGAATCGCTGCCGCGTGCTGTACCGCCGCACGGCGAGGGGCAGTTCGGTCGTCAGGGCCGCCAGGACCTCATCCTCGGATGACGCCATCTCGGCGGTGACGGCCGCCAGTATGTCTGGCGGGAGCAGGAGACGTACCGTCATCCGATCGATCGGCATCGGGTTGTCGGTCATGCTCCAGGTGCGTACCACGTCGTACAGCCCGATATCGGCCGCGCGATGCAGCAGGATTTCGTAGCCGGAACGCGGCTCGCCTCCAGCGAGGAACGCGGCAAGGGAGGCTGCCCACTCGGGCGTGCTATCCGGTACTGGAGAGGTGACCCCTGGACCGGGGGGGAGGCCGGATTGTACTGTCATCATGGTGACTCTGCCTTTTTTCCATCTTTTCATCCGGGGCGACCTGTGAGGTCGCCCTCAACGCGGGTTGACCGCTGGCTGCGCGAGATGACGGAGACCAGAAGGGCGGGCGGGATCCTGTCCATGACATGGGGATCGGGACGGTCCAGGCGCAGGGGGTGTGACATCACGAACAGGGGATATTCCGAGGGGCCCCGTCCTGGTTCGCTCCTGCCGGCCTTTCAGTTCGAAGCGGTGCGGCCGGAGGACGACGGGTCGCTGGCCGGGAAGCTGTCTCGCAGATCTTCGTCCAGGTTGGCGTCCTCATGCTCGGTGACCGGATCCGGTTTCTTTTCGTCCGGCTTTGGCGGTGTCGGTTTCGTGCCGTTCGACATGATGACCCTCCGATAACGGTGCGTGTGAATCCGTAACGCGCGATCGGCCGGCTGTTTGCGGCCTGTCGGCCATGTGATGACGACGGGAACGGCCGGCCTTCATTGACATGCTGGCCGATTGGTGATGCATGACCCCTGCGGATGGCGGCCATCCGGACCCGCCGCGCGCGACTTTTGGTACAGACTCCCAACCGGGTTATGATCGGCACATGACGTTTGCTTCTCGCTGTATCCGGTGCTGCCTTGTTCCCGACGGGGCGGGTGGTCCATGAGCGCGCGCCGGACAGCGCCGTCCCAGGGCTTCACACGGCTCGATCTATCCCGCGCCGACGCGGAGGAAAAACTTCCTCTTCCGTCGGGAAGCCGCCTGTCGGCGCTGTTGCGGGCGACGGTGCGCCTGATCGCGATCGCGTTCTGGGTGCCGTCGTCGGTCTCGTTCGAGGCGCTGCTGCTTCTGGTACCCGGCACGGCGAAGATCCGTTGGACCCGCGTGATCTGGGGCGTGTTGTGCCGCCTGCTGTCGATGAAGATCCGGTTGATCGGCACCCGGGCGGGGACGGTGGGTGGCGCGCGCGCGCGCGCGCGGGGCGAACGTCCGGTGATTTATGTGTCAAACCATTGTTCCTGGCTGGATGTTCCAGTCTTGGGCACAGTGCTGCCGTCAGTTTTCGTCGCGAAGGGCGATATCAGCGCGTGGCCGGTCATGGGCACCGTCTCGCGCATCGGACGGACGATCTTTGTCAGCCGGCAGCGCAGCACCACCGGCCGCGAGCGTGACGAAATGGTCAGCCGCCTGATCGGAGGCGACAATCTGGTCCTGTTCCCCGAAGGAACGTCGTCGGACGGGATGCGTGTACTGCCCTTCATGTCGGCCTTCTTTGCGATCGCCAAGATGCCGCCTGTGCGCAAGGGCGCTGAAACCGATCCGCCGATGCTGACTTATGCGCCCGGCATGACGCCGCTGATCCAGCCGGTGTCGCTGGTCTATGACCAACTGGACGGGTTGAACGTCAATCGCCACCGCCGGCCCGTCTTTTCCTGGTACGGCGACATGGACCTGGCCCCGCATGTCTGGAAACTGGCGCAATGGCGTTCGATGCGTGCCAGCGTGATCCTGCATCCGCCGCTCGACCCCGATGCGTTCCCCAGCCGGAAGGCGCTGGCTCAGGCGGCATGGACCGCGGTGGCGGAGGGCGCGGCGCAGCTGCGTCGGAATGCCGAGACCGTCGGTCCGAAAGCCTGACAGTTCGGGATTATGCTCAGCCGCGTGCGCGGCGGCGCGTGCGGGGATGGTCGGGCCACTCCCTCAGGACATTTTCCACCGCCTGCGGGTCGGTGCGGTCGGCTTCGGCGAACAGGTCGTCGGCACGGGCCTGATCGCCCTCATTCTCCGCCTTCAGGGCGGCTTCGGCCAAGCGGCGTGCCTGTTCATGCTTGCCGGCGTCGGTGTCGGCTGGACGATCATCATCATAGACAAAACGGGACATGGCTGGGGTTTCCTTGATATGGCTGCCTTCAACAGTGGGATGGGGGTAGGCCTCTGTCCAGTCGCCCGCGGATGGAACAAGGCGCGGAAGAGCGGCGCAACCTTTCACCCTTGGCGGACGTTCGCGTCTTATTAAGTTAACGGGATTACCTGTTCGCCTGCGTATAGACGTATGCGAGGACGCAGTTCGGTCCGTGCGGGCGGGAAACGATGCTGAAAAAAAGCCTGCCTCCTGCCATGATTCGGGCACAAGGGGCGGTCATTGCAGACACGATCGGATTGGTTTCCATCAGGAGGGCATAATGGTCTATCTGGGAATGATAAGCCTGGCGTCGGGTCTGTTGATTGCCTGTGGCATCCATCTCGCGCGATTTGTTGATACGCGGATCGATCCGGACCTGTCGGCGCTTAACCGTTCGGCTGGTCTGGATATCTGACGCTCAGCGCCACCCTGTTTCACAAAGGACCCCGAGCATGCGCCGTTCCTTGCTGTTCTTCAGCCTGCTGACGGCTGCGCCGCTTGCCGCCATGCCTCCGGCCGTGGCCCGCACCGTCCAGATAGTCGGTCATTTCGTGCCCGGCGCGGGTGTGACCACCAAGCCGGCTGGTACTGTGACAGGCACGTTGAATGAAAAGCGGAACCTCGTGCTCTTCAGCATGAGTTGGAGCGGCCTCAGCGGTCCGGTCATGGCGGCTCACTTTCATGGGCCCGCCGCCCCGGGTCAGGATGCAGGGGTCATGGTGCCGATCAAGGGACCCTATTCCAGCCCGTTACATGGCGCGGTGATCATGACGCCCGAGCAGGTCGCGGCCCTGCGGGCGGGGCGGGTCTATATCAACCTGCATACGTCCGCTTATCCAGACGGGGAGGCACGGGCCCAACTCCAGATTCAATGATCAGCAAGAACTCGGAGACTGCATGCAAAGTCGCACGCCACTTGAGGTGTAGCAGGCTGACTTTTCAGGCAGCCTTTAATGCCCGGCCGTGCGGGAAAACAGATTGATGATGACGACACCGAGCAGGATGAGGGCGATGCCCACGAGTGCGGCGGCGTCAAGCCGCTGTTTCAGCCACATCCAGTTGATCGCGGAAATCAGGACGATGCCCGCCCCAGACCATATGGCGTAGGCGACGCCCGTGGGCATGGCCCGCAGGACCAGAGACAGGAAGAAGAACGCGACTCCGTACCCGCCAAACGTCAGCAGCGTCGGCACGAGCCGGGTAAATTGGTCAGTATATTTCAGGAACGACGTCGCAAAAACCTCGGCAATGATGGCCATGGCAAGACACAGATAAGCCGTCACGGGTCGAACGAATCCTCGGTCGGAGTTCCGGCGGGTTCCGGTTCGACCAATCATGCCTGAACCGGAACCCGCTTGGGAAGCCGCGTCGCTATTCCTGCCGCCTGCTCGGGTGGCTTAGTGCCCGGGTATGATCGTCGGCGACAGCATGATGCTGGCGATGATCGCCACGACCAGCACTGCTACCACCGCGATGCCGCCGATCACCTGCCGGGTCGTATTCGATAATCCATGATCGCCGGGTATTCCGGCCAGACGTTTGTCGTCCATGACCTGCTTTTCCTTCCAGCTCTTTCCGGCGCGAGAATCCTGTGCGCCTGGAAGGGATCTGGGACGGCGTGAGGCCGGCACAAGTCGGAGAATGCGTGATTGCGGAGGCGATCATGCGTATGTGATGGGTCTGCCCTGCAGCATGGTTGGCCGACTTGTTGCAAGGCCAGACAGTCAAGCTGAATGGCCGCCGCGGCTGCGGTCACCGGAGCCGCCGGATGATCGCCCCGACGCGACGATCCAGGCCGGCGGTCGCCAGCAAGCCCCACCGGCAAACAGGTAGACACCGAGCGTGGATGAGCTTCACCGGGTTCGGTGGGCCCAACGGAGTGGCAACCGGTGCCATCGAGTGGAACGGGGATGCGTTGATGCCCCGTCGCACGTTCATATCCGCCCGGAATCCGCGCTGCCGGCAGGCCGCGATGGTGGTGTCGCCGATCCCCCTTTTCTCCGGGCGAAGCAGATCGTTACCGGATTCGATCATCGCGTAACCAGTTGTGACCATATTCAGGAATGCCGGCACCAGATCCGAGATTGGCCAGACGGTCGGGGTGGTGTCGGCGACGTGTGCGATCTGATTGATCGTGGGTGCCGCCCGTGAAAAAATATCGGCATCCCGTCATGTACAGTGCATTCTTCAAGACGGGCTCTGCCTGGCGGCCGGCTTCGTCAATGTAGCTTCGTGTGCCGTAATGGTCCGTCGGACTGCGTCATTCGACCGCAGCAAGTCGAAACAGGCGACGCACAGTCGGGCGATGCTGGAAAAAAGTAACGGTGCAGGCGCGGCTTGTATGATCGTTCTCGCGTAGTGCTATCGTCCATCTTTGTGGTCGCTGGATTACCCATGCCAGTGAAGGGTGGTCGATCGCATGAGCAACGATCGTGAAACGCGGTGATCGGTGCTTTATGTGGTAGGGAGATCGCGGTCTTCGTCCTGCATTCGATGGCCGTATGGCGGAGAGTGCTCCAACGCATGCTTCGCCGGCCATGCGATATCGTTCATGAATCGCTTGTTCGATGGGCTTCGAAACCCAGCCGGACGGACAGACCTTCAACGTATCTCATGGGGCGGTGGAGAGAGAAAATAGCCGGACTGCATGGACGATTTCCCGTCGCTGCGATTCCCGGTCGACGCGGGGCATCAGTGCCATATCGAAGAGCCAGACAGTCGCGACCTCGCGTGTCGGCAGTTTTGAGGTGGACGACGCGCGAAGCGCCATCCGCTATATAATTTGAAAAATACTATAAATAATAAAGAAAAATTGTAATTTATCTCTTTTGTCATGTGGGTCGGCGATGTCGGTCCGTGATGTCGTTCAAGAAAAAAAGACGTCTGGTTCGTGCTTTGACTTGACAGCGGCCGCCACAACGCCGAGATGATGCCAAAGAACAGAGATATTTTTGCCCGACACCCGAGTGGGCCATGGCCGGGAATGGAAACGGTCTTTAACGATTTTGGGTTCCGATCACGTCACTTTGGCGCATCGTCCTGGACGGATTGTCGATCAGCAAGACCATTAAGACAATGAAAGGTTGCATATAGTAATGAGTGACGAAACGAACGCTACCCGGCGCAAATCCCGCAAAAACGTCGAGACGGTGGTGGTGCCGGTCCCTGCCCCTGTGGCGCCTGATGTTCCGCCGGTGAAGCGCGGGCGCGGAAAGGCCAAAGCAATCGCCTCCAAGATTGAAACGGCCCCTGTCGTGGCAGCGCCCGTCGCGGTCAAGGCTGAGGAAAAGCCGGTTCGTCGTCCCCGTGCCGCGAAGGCGACCAAAGTGACGGCTGAGCCGGTTGCCGCGCCTGTCGTGCCGGCACCCGTGCGGCGACGCGGAACGGCGCGCGCGGCATTGAAAGTCGGGCCGGTCGCGGAAGAAGCCGTGACGTCGGCGCGCAAGCCCGCCAAACCGGCAAAGAAGATAGCGGTCAAGGCGGCTCCGGCGCGTAAGGTTGCCGCTGTGGCGGCGCCGGTCGTGCCGGCGAGTGCCCCGCCGCGTCGAAAAGTTGCCGTGGCACCGGTCGAGGTACCGAAACGGAGTGTGAAGCCCCGTGCCGCCGTTGTTGCCGAGGCGAAGCCGGCGTCGGTAAAGGCGCCTAAAACCTCGACGAAGTCGGCTAAGGTGGCGCCGAAGCTCGAAGTGAAGGCGCCCGTCGTGAAGGAGCCGGTCGCGAAGGCGAAGTTACCCGCCGGCCGCAAGGCCGCGCCGCAGAAGGTCGTGACGAAAGAGCCAGTGAAGAGCGTCGCGAAGGCTGGCAAGGTTCCGGCAAAGGGTTCGAAGGTGCCGGCGCCCGCCAAAAAGGCGGCTGTTGCGAAGGTCGCGCCGGTTTCCCCGCGTGGAACCAGCCGTCGTCTGGCAAAAGGAGATCGTACTGCAGTCGATTCCTGGCGCGAGGCGCGCGAGGCGCGCAAGCAGGTGCGTCTGGCCCGTCTTGCGGCGGCACGCGGCCAATAACGTCCGGCGCATTGCGCCGCTGGACTGTTCCGTTTGAAAAGGGGCGGCACGTCTTGGACGTGTCGCCCTTTTTTCTTTGAGCCTGACTGGAGACGTGTGGGGCGGACGCGTGCCGAATTGGTGATGGGGATTTGGTAGACGATGCATGGCACAGGATGGCACCGTGCCGCAGGCGGCTCGTGACGGCGCAGGCACGTCGCGATGGTGGACTCTGACGTGACGGGGGGACGACATGTCCGAATACCAATTGCATTCCGATCTGCCGGTTGGTCTGAACGTGCGGGGCGAACGGCAGGAGCATGACGCGCTGGGTATGGTGGCGGTAGCGGCCGACCGTTATTGGGGCGCGCAGACTCAGCGCAGCCTGATCCATTTTTCGATCGGCACCGACCGGATGCCGCTGGAACTGTGTCGGGCCTATGCTTTGGTGAAGAAAGCGGCGGCGCAGGTGAACCGGGAGGCCGGGCGCCTGCCCGAGTGGAAGGCTGCCGCCATCATACAGGCGGCGAACGAGGTCGCCGATGGACGGCTGGACGCGCATTTTCCATTATTCGTCTGGCAGACCGGGTCGGGAACCCAGACCAACATGAATGTCAATGAGGTCATCGCCAATCGCGCCATCCAGTTGCTGGGCGGCACGGTTGGGAGCCAGACGCCGATCCACCCCAATGACGACGTCAATATGGGGCAATCCAGCAACGATACCTTTCCCACCGCCATGCATGTGGCGACCGTGCATGAGATCGATACGCGCCTGCTGCCGGAACTGGATGCGCTGGCTGCATTGATCGAGACCCGGTCGCGAGAGTGGCAGCATGTCGTGAAAATCGGCCGCACGCACTTACAGGATGCCGTGCCGCTGACGGTCGGCCAGGAATGGTCGGGGTGGGCGCACCAGATTCGCGATGCCATGCGTGCCGTGCGGGACGCGCGGGGAAGCGTATTGGAATTAGCTGCCGGCGGGACGGCGGTGGGAACCGGCTTGAATGCGCCGGCGGGTTTCGGGCGCGCCATCGCGGCCCGGTTGGCGGAGTTGACTGGGGCCGCTTTTGTCACAGCACCCAATAAATTCGCGGTCCTCGCAGGGTTGGATGCGATGGTGCGCGTATCGTCCGCCATTCGCGGCTGTGCGGTGGTGATGATGAAGATCGCCAATGATATGCGCTGGCTGGGCTCCGGTCCGCGTTGCGGGTTGGCGGAACTGTGCTTGCCGGCGAACGAACCGGGATCGTCGATCATGCCGGGGAAGGTCAATCCGACCCAGTGCGAGGCCATGGTCATGATTTGTACCCAGATTTTGGGTAATGACGCCGCCATTGCCTTCGCAGGCAGTCAGGGGCAGTTCGAGCTGAATGTGATGCGGCCGGTGGTGATCGCGAACCTGTTGCATTCGTTGCGGATACTGGCGGACGGAGCCCGCACGTTCAGGGTCTTCTCGGTTGAGGGGACGCGGCTGAATCTTGAGCGGATTCGCCGTTATGTCGAGGAATCGGTGATGCTGGTGACGGCCCTGACGCCCGCCATCGGCTATGATCGCGCGTCGGCGATCGCGCATGATGCGATGGAGCATGATCTTTCGCTGCGCGAGGCAGCCTTGCGGTCCGGGCTGGTGGACGCGGAAACCTTCGACCGTTCGGTTCGGCCGATGGATATGGTAGGGCGCGGCGAAGCCGGCGCGTGAGAGCCTGGTTGCGCATATGTGCTGGTGGCGATCCGGCGGCCCTTTCCCATGCGGCATCTTCGATCGGGCTCTTGTCTTGGCGTGGATTGGGGAGTCAGGCGGGTTTTTGCCGCAAGACCCTTTTAACGCAGGGGGATGTACGGCAGAAAATCGGACCATGATGGATATCGTGTCGAAAATGCTGATGAAGCTGGTACGGCGGCTGGACCCCGAGGACGCGCATCGTCTTGCCCTGAATGCTCTGATGCTCGGTCTGGGGAGTGGGGCTGGTCAGGACGATCCGGCGTTGTCGGTGCGGACGATGGGGTTGCGCTTTCCCAATCCGATCGGCATTGCCGCAGGGTTCGACAAGAATGCCCAGGTGATCCGCCCCCTGGCGCGGATCGGGTTTGGTTTTGTCGAAGCCGGGACGGTGACGCCGTTGGCGCAGGAAGGCAATCCGCGTCCGCGCCTGTTCCGACTGACCGAGGACCGGGCCATCATTAACCGGATGGGCTTCAACAACCAGGGCATTGACCGGTTTACGGTCCGGATGGCACGGCTGCATCGCCTGCCGGCAAAGGGAAATGGTACCGGCGCGCGCGTACCCGTGGGAGCTAATCTGGGTATCAACAAGAACGGTGCCGACCCCGAGCGCGACTATCCCCGGTTGGTCGGGCGAGTGAAGCATTATGTCGATTATATCGTACTGAACCTGTCGTCGCCGAACACGCCCGGCCTGCGCGACTTGCAGCAGGCCGATCGCTTGAAGGCCATCCTTGAGGCGATCGGCGAGGCGCATCCCGATCGGCCGCCGCTACTGGTCAAGCTGGCGCCTGATCTGGCCCGCGATGATCTCGAACCGGTGATCGAGGCCGTGATCGCCGGCGGCGCGCAGGGTGTCACGGTGACCAACACCACGATTTCGCGGCCCGACGGGTTGCGCAGCCCCCATGCTGCCGAGGCAGGAGGATTGTCGGGACGCCCGCTACGTCCGCTGGCGACGGCGGTGTTGCGCGACGTGGCGCAGATCGCCGCCGGTCGATTGACCCTGGTGGCCTGCGGCGGGATTGAGACCGGCGCCGATATCGTGGACCGGGTGCGCGCCGGGGCCGATCTGGTGCAGATCTACAGTGCTTTCGCCTATGAAGGACCGGGAATCGTGCGGCGCCTGAAACGCGAGACCGTTCGGGCTCTGAACGCCGAAGGGTTCGAGACATTGGCCGATGCAAAGGGGAGCGCGTGATGCATTTCCTCGATGGCATGGCGCCTCTGGCTGTACGGTATGACGGGTTTATCGTCGATCTCTGGGGGGTCATCCATGACGGTGTCAGCCCTTATCCGGGGGCGCGGGACTGTCTGGCGGCGTTGCGTGCGGCGGGTCGGCGGGTCGTGCTGCTATCCAACGCGCCTCGGCGGGTTGCGGTGGTGCGCGAGGGGCTGCGTGGCATGGGCGTTGCGGACGATCTGTATGACGGCGTGATGACCAGCGGCGAATATACGCGCGGGCTGCTGTCCGATCGCACGGATCCCTGGTTCGCGGGGCTGGGGAAACGGATGCTGCATCTGGGAGCGCCGAAGGATTATAATCTGTTCGAAGGGCTGGATCTGGAGCGGGTCGAAGACCCTGCCGAGGCGGATTTCGTCCTGAATACCGGACCAAACCCGGAGCAGGGCGAGAGCGACCCTGCCCCTTATCTGCCGTTGCTGGAGGCCTGTGCCGGGCGCGGACTGAAGATGGTGTGCGCCAATCCGGACCTGGAGGTGATCCGTGCCGGTCGGCGCCTGATCTGTGCGGGGCTGCTGGCCAGCCTGTACGAGCAGAAAGGATGTTCGGTCCGCTGGATCGGCAAGCCGTATCCGGAGGTTTATGGCCCTGTCCTTCGCATGCTTGGCGTGCCGCTGGCGCGCGTGCTGGCGGTGGGCGACGCGCTGGCTACCGATATGCGTGGGGCCAAGGCGGTGGGCGTGGATGGGTGCTGGGTGATGGGTGGCATCCATCAGGAAATGATCGGCGACGATAGGGCGTTGGCAGAGGCGGAAGCTAGGTCGGCGGGGCTGGAGCCGGTGGCGTGCGTGCCATCTTTTCGCTGGGCAGACTGATTACGCGTGGCCGACGTGATGGCTGAGATGCAGCGGATCCATGTTGATGGTCGCCAGGGCCTGGCGCCATTTGGTGCTGTGGTCCAGGCCGAACAGGATTTCGTCGCTGGGCGGGGCCGGTAGCCACGCATTGCGGCGGATGATTTCGTCTTCCAGTTGATCGTCGCGCCAGCTTGCATGGCCCAGTGCCAGCAGGGCGTTGCGGGGGCCAGCGCCGTCGGCGATGTCGCGCAGCACATCGAGACTGGCGGTCAGCGTGGTGCCGTCATCGACCGTCAGGCTGCTGTCGCCGGCCCAGTCGGAGGAGTGCAGCACGAAGCCTCTGCCGCCATCCACCGGGCCGCCGGCGCAGAGCGCGATCCGCCGACGCGGCGGCACCGGATCGATCCCCAGCCGTTCCAATACATCGTCCAGCCCCGGTTGCGGCAGCCGGCGATTGACGATCAGGCCCATCGCGCCCTCTCCGGGCACATGGGCGCACAGGAAGATCACGGTACGGGCGAAGGGAGTGTCCGCGAGGGCCGGAGAGGCGACAAGCAGGGAACCCGTGAGGGAGTCGGCCGAGGTGGGGGAGACAGGAAACATGACCGTGTACATAGAACAAGAACCGTCGGTCATTGCAACCGCGCCGTGCCGATTTGCGGTCCCGGGGGGATTGGCGCTTAAAGATTGGCGACAGAAGAACGCATGGAGGGTGCCACAGTGACGAGAATTGTTTTGGTGACAGGGGCGACCGCCGGGTTCGGCAAGGCGATCGCGGAACGGCTGGTGGGCGATGGCTATCGGGTAATCGCGACCGGGCGCCGTCGGGAGCGGCTGGAGGCGCTGGCCGGATCGCTGGGGCCGGCGTTGCTGCCGGTGGCATTGGACATGGACGATACCGCCGCCCTGCGCGCGCTGCCCGGCAGCCTGCCGGAAGGATGGCGGGAGGTGGATGTCCTGGTCAATAACGCGGGGCTGGCGCTGGGTATCGGCAAGGCGCAGGACAGCGCGGTCGCGGACTGGCGGCAGATGATCGAGACCAATATCGCGGGGCTGGTCGAGATCACCCATGCCCTGCTGCCCGGCATGGTGGCGCGCGACCGCGGTCATATCGTCTCGATCGGCAGCACCGCGGGGACTTATCCGTATCTGGGCGGGAATGTCTATGGCGGGACCAAGGCGTTCGTGGCGCAGTTCATGCGAAATTTGCGCTGCGATCTGCTGGGGAGCAGGGTGCGGGCGACGAACCTGGAGCCGGGCCTGTGCGGCGGCAGCGAGTTCAGCAATGTCCGCCTGCGCGACGATGACAAGGCGGCGGCGGTGTATCAGGATACGCATCCGATCCAGCCCGAGGACATCGCCGAGACCGTGGCCTGGGTGCTGGGCCTGCCGGGGCATGTCAACATCAACCGCATCGAGATGATGCCGACCTGCCAGGCGGCTGGCGGGCTGGCCGTGGCACGGGGGCTGGACGTATGACGGAAGACGCGATTGATCTGAAGACTCTGCTCGATCGTTGCCGGATCGAGGACGGCGCGCATTTCGACCTGGCGGCTCATCCGACCCGGATCGGGGCGATCGCGGGGATCGACAAGGCGGCGGGCAAGCATCTGCTGCGCCAGGGGGTCAAGCGCCTGGCGGCATTGCAGGAGCTGCTGTACGCCAATGGTACCTGGTCGCTGCTGGTGGTGTTCCAGGCGATGGATGCCGCCGGCAAGGACGGGATGATCAAGCATGTGATGTCCGGGGTGAACCCCCAGGGCGTGACCGTGACCTCTTTCAAGCAGCCGGGGCCGGTCGAACTGGCGCATGATTATCTGTGGCGCGAGCATCTGGTGGCGCCGGCCAGCGGGCGGATCGGGATCTTCAATCGCAGCCATTATGAGGAAGTGCTGGTCACGCGGGTTCATCCCGAACTGCTGGAGCGGCAGAAGATCCCGCTGCCGTTGCGCGATGGCGCGATCTGGGAGGAGCGGTATCGCGACATCCGGCATTTCGAACAGTACCTGTCGAGGCAGGGGACGGTGGTGCTGAAATTCTTCCTGAACCTGTCGAAGGAAGAACAACGCAAGCGCTTTCTCAAGCGGATCGACCAGGACGAGAAACACTGGAAATTCTCGGTCTCGGACGCGCGGGAGCGCGCGCATTGGGATGCCTATCGCGTCGCCTATCACGATGCGATCCAGAACACGGCCCAGGCCGCAGCCCCGTGGTTTGCGATTCCCGCCGATCGGAAATGGATGGCGCGGCTGCTGGTGATGGAGACGATCATCAAGGCGCTGGAGGGGCTGAAGCTGACCGTGCCCGATCCGGCGCCCGAGATCGTCCGCGACATGGCGGTGGTGCGCCGGGAACTGGAAGCAGAGGCGCCGAAAGGGCGGCACGCATGAGAATGAAGCGGATGGCGGCAGGCGCTGCCTGTATCCTGCTGGCGACGGGGCTGGCGCGCGCCCGGGCGCAGGAGGCGATCGGGCCGGCCTGCGACGACGGGCATTTTCTGGCGCTACAGCAAGGGTTTGAAGCCGGGTCGCTGCGCGGGGACCAGCCGGTGCATGTCTGTGGCCGCGTGATCGCGGTGTCGCGCGAGCGGCGGACGCGCAGCGGTTGGCATGGCTATTTCTATGTCGATGTCGGGCAGGGGGTGTCGATCCGCGTCGTGTCGGACCTGGACCGGATGGCGGCGCCGGGGTGGCCCTGGGTTGCCAAGGGAGACAGCGTGGACGTTGTCGGCCGATATTACTACGACAATCCGCGCAGCCAGGGCATCGACTGGACCCATCATGGTACGGGGCGGACGTGGGGAATGCCGGGGTATGTCACCGTAAACGGGACCCGCTACCAGTAGAGAAGCGGTGGGTCCCGGATGGGGGAAGGAAGGGCCGCGCGGGGGATGCCGCGCGGCCCCTTGCCGTGACCAGGGAGGTCAGTCGGCGGTTTCGGATTCGCGCTCGCTGCCTTCGTCGCCCTCGGTGGCCGTTTCGCCATTGGCTTCGATATACTCGAAATCCAGCGCCCCGTCCTTGAGCGTAATCTTGACCGCGCCGCCCTTGACCAGCCGGCCGAACAGCAATTCCTCGGCCAGCGGCTTCTTGATGTGCTCCTGGATCACCCGGCCGAGCGGGCGGGCGCCGTAGAGACGGTCGTAACCGCGTTCGGCCAGCCATTCCTTGGCCGCCGACGAGATTTCGATCGTGACGTTGCGGTCGGCAAGCTGGGCTTCCAACTGGAAGACGAACTTTTCGACCACGCGGCCGACGATCTCGGGCGTCAGGTTGGCGAAGGGGATGATCGCGTCCAGGCGGTTGCGGAATTCCGGGGTGAAGATGCGCTTGATCGCTTCCTCGTCCTCGCCTTCCCGCGTGTCGCGGCCGAAGCCGATCGCTTCCTTGTTCAGGTCCGCCGCCCCCGCGTTGGTCGTCATGATCAGGACGACATTGCGGAAATCGACGGTCTTGCCGTTATGGTCGGTCAGGCGGCCATGGTCCATGACCTGGAGCAGGACGTTGTACAGGTCGGGATGCGCCTTTTCGATTTCGTCCAGCAGCAGCACGGCGTGCGGATGCTGGTCGATCGCGTCGGTCAGCAGGCCGCCCTGGTCGAAGCCGACATAGCCCGGCGGAGCGCCGATCAGGCGCGAGATCGAATGACGCTCCATATATTCGGACATGTCGAAGCGGACCAGCTCGATCCCCAGCGTCTTGGCGAGCTGCTTGGCCACCTCGGTCTTGCCGACGCCGGTCGGGCCGGAGAACAGATAGTTGCCGATCGGCTTTTCCGGGTCGCGCAGGCCGGCGCGCGACAGCTTGATCGCGGCCGTCAGGGCCTCGATCGCGCGGTCCTGGCCGTAGACCATGCCCTTGAGGTCGCGCTCCAGGGTGCGCAGCGTCTCCTTGTCGTCCGACGAGACGCTCTTGGGCGGGATGCGGGCGATCTTGGCGACGATGTCCTCGACATCCTTCAGGGTCACGGTCTTGCGGCGGCGGTTTTCCGGCACCAGCATGCGCGAGGCCCCGACTTCGTCGATCACGTCGATCGCCTTGTCCGGCAGCTTGCGGTCGTGGATGTATTTCGCCGCCAGTTCCACCGCGCCGCGGATCGCTTCCTCGGTGTAGCGGACCTTGTGGTGGCGTTCGTAATTGACCTTGAGGCCGCGCAGGATCTTGACCGCGTCCTCGACCGAGGGCTCGGCGACGTCGATCTTCTGGAAGCGGCGCACCAGGGCGCGGTCCTTCTCGAAATGCTGGCGGTATTCCTTGTAGGTCGTGGAGCCGATGCAGCGCAGCGTGCCGGCCGCCAGCGCGGGCTTGAGCAGGTTGGAGGCGTCCATCGCCCCGCCCGAGGTGGCGCCGGCGCCGATGACGGTGTGGATCTCGTCGATGAAGAGGATGCTGCCGGGGTTATTGTCCAGTTCGGTGACGACCGCCTTCAGCCGTTCCTCGAAATCGCCGCGATAGCGGGTGCCGGCCAGCAGCGCGCCCATGTCCAGCGAATAGATCGTGGATTTGAGCAGCACCTCGGGCACGTCGCCCTCGACGATGCGCTTGGCCAGGCCCTCGGCGATGGCGGTCTTGCCCACGCCCGGGTCGCCGACATAGAGCGGGTTGTTCTTGGTGCGACGGCACAGGATCTGGATCGTGCGCTCGATTTCCGAATCGCGGCCGATCAGCGGATCGACCTTCCCGTCCTCGGCCTTGCGGTTGAGGTTGGTGCAGTAGGCGCTGAGCGCGTCCTGGTTCTTCTGGCTGCCCTTGCCGCGTTCCTCGCGTTCCGTCTCCGGGTTCTCCTGCGCGCTGCCGGTGACCGGGCGGCGGGTGGACCGGTCGGGCGCCTTGGCGATGCCGTGCGAGATGAAATTGACCGCGTCCAGCCGGGTCATGTCCTGCAATTGCAGGAAATAGACGGCATGGCTTTCGCGTTCGGCGAACAGGGCGACCAGCACGTTCGAGCCCGTGACCTCGTCGCGGCCGGTGGACTGGACGTGGATGGCGGCGCGCTGGATCACGCGCTGGAACGCGGCGGTGGGCTTGGGATCGACCGTGCGGTCGGAGGCCAGTCCGGCCAGGTCCTTGTCCAGGAACTCGGTCAGGTCGGAGCGCAGCTTGTCCAGGTCGACGCCGCAGGCGCGAAAGACCGTGACCGCGTCGCTGTCGTCGACGAGGGCCAGCAGCAGATGTTCCAGGGTCGCATATTCGTGGCGCCGGTCGCCCGCCAGGGTGAGCGCACGATGAAGCGTCTGTTCGAGAGTGCGTGACAACATCCGTGACGCTCCTTTTCCTGGGCCGGACACGAACCCGACGGGTCGGGCCGGTCGAACAGAAACATATTTGGTGTGTTTTGGACGGAAAGCCAGTGGAAAGAACGATAAAGTTCCGGCGGGTGCGGGGGGCAGGGCGCCCGCGCGCCGCGCGCGCGGGCGCCGGTAGGAGCCGGACGATCGTGGTGGCGCGATATGAAC
The DNA here is from genome assembly GCF_014174255.1 of Gluconacetobacter sacchari. Classification (GTDB taxonomy): domain Bacteria; phylum Pseudomonadota; class Alphaproteobacteria; order Acetobacterales; family Acetobacteraceae; genus Gluconacetobacter; species Gluconacetobacter sacchari. The sequence goes on along the minus strand of NZ_JABEQJ010000005.1, from coordinate 99,217 downwards.
TTTAAAAACAACGGCCTGGCGCGGGCGTTGCCGGTGACGGAGGCTAGTCTTTTTCGATCGTGCATTGCAGCGGGTGCTGGTTCTGCCGCGCCAGATCCATCACCTGGGTCACCTTGGTCTCGGCGACCTCGTACGTGAAGACGCCGCAGACGCCCACGCCGCGCTTGTGGACATGCAGCATGATGTCCGTCGCCTCCTCGCGCGATTTCTGGAAGAAGCGTTCGAGCACATGGACGACGAATTCCATCGGCGTGTAGTCGTCGTTGAGCATCAGGACCTTGTACATCGCCGGCTTGCGCGTCTGCGGCCGGGTCCTGACGACGACGCCGATGGTCGGGGAATCGGGGTTGTCCGGATCGGAATTCTGTCCGTTGCCGCTGCCGTCGCGCCGGGTGGGGTTGTTGCCGCCATGCGCCCGCGCCCGGTCCACCGCTGCGACGGGCGGGCCGGTCATGGCACGGACAGGGGTGAATGCTGCTGTCATGGTCACACCATATTGGATCGATGTCGGGTGTTGGAAGAGCGAAGCGGGGGAATTTTAAGCATGGCTGGCCCCGCGGCGGGACGGCCGGCCGGCCGGGCGCGGGCGGCCTGGGGTGAAAAGACAGTATTTTCTTTTGCTTATCGTGGTTTTCTCTGGACGGGTCGCGGAAAATGGCCATAAGGTTGCCGGATGACGCGGATCCTGTGACGAGGGGACAGGCGGTGGCCGACGGAGCATGGATGGACGGGAAACAGGGATGGCTCGCCCGGCTGCGTCGCGCCGTGGCCTTTCTGGCCCCCGGCGGCGGCCGAACCGTGCGCGTGTCGCTCGGCCTCGCCGCCGGATATCTGGCGACGAGCGTCGTCGCCGTGCCGCGCGCCCACGCGCAATATGTGGGGCAGATCAGCTCCATCGTGATGGATGCCCGCACCGGCGCCGTGCTGTCGCAGAGCAACCCCGACCTTCAGCGCTATCCGGCCAGCCTGACCAAATTGATGACCCTGTACCTGGCATTCAAGGCCATGCGGGCCGGGCAGATCACGCTGGACCAGTCGGTGCCGGTCTCGGCCCATGCCGCTTCCATGGAGCCGTCGAAGCTGGGGCTGGTGCCGGGCAGCTATCTGACGGTGGAACAGGCGGTGCTGGGGCTGGTGACCAAATCGGCCAATGACGCGGCCTGCGCGCTGGGCGAGCTGATGGGCGGCGGCGACGAAGCCCGTTTCGCGGAGCTGATGACCCGCCAGGCGCGGGCGCTGGGCATGGTCAATACCTCGTTTCGCAATGCCTCGGGCCTGCCGAACGAGGAACAGGTGACCTCGGCGCGCGACCTGGCGGTGCTGACCCGGCAGATCATCACCGAATTCCCTGAATATTATCATTATTTCTCGGTTCCGGCCTTCTATTTCCATGGCCGGCAGGTGCCCAACCATGACCCGATGCTGCGGATCTATCCCGGCGCGGACGGGTTGAAGACGGGCTATACCGCGCTGGCCGGGCGCAACCTCGTGACCTCGGCCATGCGCGACAATGTGCGGCTGATCGGCGTGGTGCTGGGCGCGCGCAGCAACCCGCAGCGCAGCGCGCTGATGGCCGGGCTGCTGGATGACGGATTCCGCCAGGAGGGTGTGGCCGACGTGCGCCGGCCGCTGGTGCTGGCGCGCGGCAGCCGCCGCCGGGCCGCGATCATGCTGGCCGCCGCGGCGCGCGGCAGCGCCGGGCCGGAGCAGGTGGCCGAACTGCCGGCGCCCCGCCACCGCGGCGCGGCGCGCCATGGGCATGCCCATGCGCCCGTTCATGCGCCCGTTCATATGGTGGCGGCCGGCCATGCCGGCCATGCGGCCGCGCGCCGCCATCGGCGCAGCCATGGCTGAAGCCCGGCCTGGCGGGCTTGCGGATGCGGGTCGATCGGGTGGTTGCCCTTGCCTTGTGGCCGTGTCCCGCGCATTTATCCCCGAGAGTTGATGATGCCGATTTGCGGCGGATGAACAAGCGAGGGGCATCGTGATGGACGGTGACACGGACGCGCGGCGGGTGATCCTGCATACGCCGGAGGATTTCGCCGGCATGCGCGCGGCGGGGCAACTGGCGGCGCGGACGCTGGACATGATCGTGCCGCATGTGCGCGCGGGTGTGACGACCGGCGAACTGGACCAGTTGATCCATGACTTCATGATCGCGCACGGGGCCACCCCGGCGACGCTGGGCTATCGCGGCTATCCGAAATCGAGCTGCATCTCGCTGAACCATGTGGTGTGCCATGGCATTCCCGGCGACAGGCAGCTTCTGGACGGCGATATCCTGAATATCGACGTGACCGTGATCCTGGATGGCTGGTTCGGCGATACCAGCCGCATGTACACCGTCGGCGCCGTGTCGCGAAAGGCCGAGAAGCTGATCGAGGCGACCTATGAGGCGCTGATGCTCGGAATCGGCCAGGTGCGGCCGGGCAGCACGCTGGGCGATATCGGCCATGCGATCCAGACCTTTGCCGAATCGCACCGTTTTTCGGTGGTGCGCGATTTCTGCGGCCATGGGATCGGCCGTACCTTCCACGCCGCGCCGAACGTGCTGCACTATGGCCGCCCCGCCGAGGGGCTGGTGCTGCGCCCGGGCATGTTCTTCACCATCGAGCCGATGCTCAATGGCGGCCGGCCGGACGTGAAGGTGCTGGATGACGGCTGGACGGCGGTGACGCGCGACCGGTCGCTTTCGGCGCAGTTCGAACATATGCTGGGCGTGACCGAGGACGGGTGCGAGATCTTCACGCTGTCGCCCGCCGGCCTGGACCGCCCGCCCTATGCCACCGCCGCCTGAGTGCCGGCCCCCTGTCGTTGAAAGGTTCGTGATGCGTTTTTCCCTGCTTCGGTGCCGGTGGACCCCGCTCGTGCTGGCGGGCTCGATGCTGGCGGGCCTGGCGATGCCGGCCATGGCGGTGCCGGCGGTGCAGGGGGATGCGCTGACCTTCGGCGCGGCGCAGACGGCCCTGCCGCCCCTGGCTCCGGCGGAAGGGGCGCACGGCATGGTGGTGTCGGCGCAGCATCTGGCCTCGGAGGTCGGCGCGCGCATCCTGGCGCAGGGCGGCAACGCGGCGGACGCGGCGGTGGCGGTGGCCTATGCGCTGGCCGTCGTCTATCCGGCGGCCGGCAATATCGGCGGTGGCGGCTTCATGACGCTGCGTGCCCCCGACGGGCAGACGGTTTTCATCGATTTTCGCGAGCATGCGCCGCTGGCCGCGACGCCGACCATGTATCAGGACGCCAGGGGCGGCGTGATCCCGAACCTGTCGATCGTGGGCTGGAAGGCCGTCGCGGTGCCGGGGACGGTGGCGGGCATGGACATGATCCTGCATCGCTGGGGGCATATGACGCGCCAGCAGGTGATGGCGCCCGCGATCGCCCTGGCGCGCGACGGCTTCGTGCTGGCCGAGGGCGATGTGCAGTTGCTGAACACCTCGACCGCCGATTTCGCCCGCGATCCGGAGGCGCGGCGGATCTTCCTGCGGCCGGACGGCACGCCGCTGCGGGTCGGCGACCGGCTGGTGCAGGCCGACCTGGCCGACAGCCTGTCGCTGATCGCGCGGGATGGGGCGGCGGCCTTCTATCGCGGGCCGATCGCCGATGCGATCGTGCAGGCCAGCAAGGTGGGGGGCGGGATTCTGCAATCCGAGGATTTCCGCCGCTACGCGCCCCGCGTGCTGCCGACCCTGACCTGTTCCTATCGCGGCTATCGGGTCGACACCGCGCCGCCGCCCAGCGGCGGCGGCGTGGCGCTGTGCGAGATGCTGAACATTCTCTCGGGCTATGACATGCACCGGCTCGGGCTGCATACCGCGCCCGCCGTGCAGCGCGAGGTCGAGGCGATGCGCCGGGCCTATGCCGACCGGCAGGACCTGGGCGACCCGGCCTTCGTGCGGAACCCGGTGACGCATCTGATCGACCCCACCTATGCGCGGGAGGTGCGCGCGACGATCCCGACCGACCACGCCGTGCCGTCGGCCTCGCTGAAGCCCGGGCAGGTCGAGCCCGAGAAGCACGAGACGACCCAGTTTTCGGTCGCCGACGACAAGGGCATGGCGATTTCGGTCACCTATACGTTGAATGGCTGGTTCGGCGCGAAGGTGATCGGCGGGCATACCGGCATCTTCCTGAATGACGAGATGGACGATTTCTCGTCGCGTCCCGGCGTGCCCAACATGTTCGGCATCGTCGGCAGCGCCGCCAATGCCATCGCGCCCGGCAAGACGCCGCTGTCGTCGATGTCGCCCACCATCCTGTCGCGCAACGGCAAGCCGGTCATGGTGATCGGCAGCCCGGGCGGGTCGCGCATTCCGACCATCGTGCTGTCGGCGATCCTGGGCGTCGTGGATTACGGGCTGGATATCCAGCAGGCGGTGGACCTGCCGCGCATCCACGAGCAATGGCAGCCCGAGCCGGTCGAGATCGAGCAGGGGGCGCTGACCGACGCGGTTGCCGCGACGCTGGAGCGGGAAGGATACACGCTGGCTCCGCATGCGCCGTGGGGCGTGGCGGAAGGCATCCTGGTGGGTGGGCCGCGCCTGGGGGCGCGGCATGTCGGCACGGCGCGTTATTTCGGCGGGTTCGACCGGCGCCATCCGGGTGGGGCGGCCGTCGGGGAGTAGGTGGCCCCTTCGGCCGGCCAGAGGCCCGGCCGGTACCCGAACGGATCGGGCGTGACGATGGTGCCGGATGGACGGATCCAGAGAACGGCCGGTGCCGCGCGCGCGTGGCGCGGCCACGGTCCTTCGGCGCACAGGGCCGTCTCGCCGATGATGAAACGGCGCCAGATATCGTGGACGCGGCGGCTGAGGGCCGGGTCGAGATTTCGGTAGCGCTCCGGCAGCGTGGCGCGGCCGGTCGCGTCGTTCCACCATACGCAGCCGAGTTCGTCGCCGTGGGCGGCGCCGGTTTCGTTCGGCCCGATGGCGCCGAAGAGATATTTATGGACCGGCTGCCAGTCGCTCAGGAGGGCGGCGTAGCGTGTCGTCGGGTTCTGGAAGACCAGATCGCCGGCGATGGCGCGCCATAATCCGGTTGCGTCATGGTCGGGGAGTGCCGCGCGGTAGCGGGCGACGATCTCGGCGCCCGTCGTCCCGGCGGGCCGCACGCGGGGATCGAGAAGCCGGATGGTGTCGTCCAGCGACAGGTGGGGGTGGGCGGTCGAATGGGTGAGATATTCGGCCGATGTCGTGCCGATCATCACCGGAACGGGCATGACGCGGCCCGTGATCGCGGCCTGTTCGGGGTGCATCGGCAGGGTCGGGGGATCGATCACCGGCTGAAACGGGATTCCGACCATCGTGACGGTGCCGTCGCGGACCGGATCGTGGTGCTCGTAGCATTGGTCGCAGAGGTCGCGCTGGGCTTCGAGAAGCCGGGACATGGGCAGGGTTTCCAGCGCGGCGGCGTCCGCGCCCAGCCGGTCGAGGAAGCGGCGCGTGACGGCGCGGGCGTCGGCCATCGGCAGGATGGCGGGCGTCGCGCCCGACTGGATCATCGCCCGGGAGAACAGGCCCCGCGCCGCCGGCATGGCGAGCAGCGTGGCGACGGCGAAGCCGCCCGCCGAGCGCCCGGCCAGCGTGACGCGCGCGGGGTCGCCGCCGAAGCGCGCGATATGCCGCCGCACCCATTCCAGGGCCTTGATGACGTCGAGCAGGCCGCGATTTTCCGGCTGTCCGTCGAGGCTGAGGAAGCCGAGGGCGCCGAGCCGGTAGTTCGGCGTGACCTCGACGATGCCGCTGGCCGCGAAGGCGCCCGTCTGGAGAATCGGCTCGTTGCCCGAGCCGACGGCGTAGCCGCCGCCATGCAGCCAGACCAGGACCGGCGCCTGCCCGCGCAGGTCCGGGCTGCGGATGTTCAGGGTCAGGAAATCCTCGCCCGCCTCGTGCCGCGATGTCGCGCCACGGCCGACGGGGCCATAGGTCGCGACCTGCGGGCAGATGGCGCCGAGCGCCCTGGCCGGGCGGACGCCCTGCCAGGGCGGGACGTCGCGGGGGGCGCCGAAACGGTGTCCGGGCGTGACGGGCGCCGCATAGGGAACGCCGAGAAAGACGTCGATGCCGTTTTCGGACCGGCCGTCGATCCGGCCGCTGTCGAGCGTGATGATCGTCATGGGGGTTCCTTCAGCCGCCGACCGCGCGGCGCAGGCTGATGCCGCGTTCGACGATCGCCACCGGAATCATCGTGAGCGCCACCACCAGCACCGAGAGCGCCGCCACCTGCGGGTCGGTCCGGAACTGGATGTACTGGTAGATGGCGAGGGGCAGCGTGGTCGCGTCGTTGCCGGCGATGAAGAGGGCGATGACCGATTCGTCGAAGGAGAACAGGAAGGCGATCAGGCCGGCGGCGACCAGGCCGGGCCGGAGGCCGGGCAGGATGACCCGCGCGAAGGTCTGCCACGGCGTCGCGCCGTGGAGGCGCGCGGCTTCCTCGCAGGAGCGGTCGAGCGCCGCCAGGCTCGATGAGACGATCCGCGTCGTATAGGGCACGGTGATGCCGATATGGGCGAGGACCAGGCCGCCCAGCGTATCCAGCAGGCCCAGCGGCTGGAGCGTCATCATCAGCCCGACCGCGAGCACGATATGCGGTACCAGCATGGGCGAGAGGAACAGCCACTGGACATAGGCCCGGCCGCGAAACGTGCCGCGTGCCAGGGCGAACGCCGCCGCGGTGCCGAGGACCAGCGACAGGCTGGCGGCGGCCGCCCCGACCGTGAGGCTGGTCAGGCCGGCATGGCGGAAGGCGGGGTTGCGCAGGACCGCCGCGTAGGAATGCAGCGAGACCGTGGCCGGGGGGAAGCTGAGATACGGCCGGGTGTCGAACGACACGACCAGGACGACGGCCAGCGGGGCCAGCAGGAACGCGTAGAGCAGCGCCACCAGCAGGCGCCAGCAGAACGTGCCCGCGCGCGGGCTCATGCCTGGGCCTCCATGCGGGCCAGGACGCGCTGGTAGAGCGAGATCACGAGTCCGAACAGGATCAGCAGCACGACCGACAGCGCGCCGGCGAAGGGCCAGTCGAGGGTGACGGTCGTGGCGTTGAAGATCTCGGTGGCCAGGACGAACACCCGGCCGCCCCCCATGAGTTGCGGGGTCACCAGGGAACTGATGGCCAGGACGAAGACGAGCAGCGCCGCCGTGAGCAGGCCGGGCAGCGCCAGCGGCAGGATGATCCGCAAAACGATCTGGGGCAGGCGGGCGCCCAGCAGCGCCGCCGCCTGTTCCAGTTCGACATTCACGCGGCCCAGGGTGCTCAGGATCGAGATCACCGCGTAGGGCATCAGGATTTCGACCAGCGCCACCACGGTCGCGAAGAGGCCGTTGTCCAGCCGGATCGGCATGGCCAGCAGGCCGGTTTGCAGGAGCAGGCTGTTGATGATCCCGTGGCGGCCGAGGATGACCATCCAGCCATAGGTGCGGATGACGGTGGACGTCATCAGCGGCGCGATGGCCAGGACCACGAGCACGCCGCGCCAGGCGCTGGTGGAGCGGGCGAGGAACAGCGCGATCGGGAAGGCCATCGGCACGGCGAGGCAGGCCGTCACCACGCCGATGCCGAGCGTGCGCCCGATGATCCACCAGTAGAACGGATCGCCGAGCACCCGGGCATAGGCGCCGGCCGACAGGCCCGTGGCCGGCACGCTTGGCCCGGCCTGCGGCAGCAGAGACACGGCCTGCGGCAGGAGGGACACGCGTGCCAGCCACGCCACCGGCAGCACGAAGGTGATGAGCAGCGCGGCCAGGCCGGGCGCCAGCAACGCGGCCTGGAGCCAGCGGGGCGGCGTGGTGGCGTGGTCGTTCATGGCTGGTCGGGGTCCAGCACGACCATGTCGTCGGCGCTCCAGGACAGTGCGATCGCCTGGCCGGGCGCGAAGGCGCGGCCGGTTCCGGCGGGCTGGTCCACCGTCAGGCCGAGCGGCCCGACCCTGACGGAGAGGGTGTGGCGCTCGCCGGTATAGACCACGTCCTCGACGGTTCCGGTGCAGCGGACGTCCCGGTCGCCCGGCGGGCGCGCGTGGATGTGATGGGGGCGCAGCAGGAGCGTCCGGGTGCCGTGCCACGGCGCGGCGTGGGCGGGGATCGGGAGGGTGCCCAGCCCGTCGATGCGGGCGGTGCCGCCGCCCTGCCAATGGGCGGCGAGGAAATTGCCGCGCCCGATGAACGAGGCGACGAAGCGGTCGACCGGGCGCTCGTAGATGTCGGCCGGCGTGCCGGCCTGGCGGATCCGTCCGTCCGCCATCACCGCGACCTGGTCGGCCATCGACAGGGCTTCTTCCTGGTCGTGGGTGACGAAGATCGCCGTGACGCCCAGCCGGCGCTGGAGCGCGCGGATTTCGGCGCGCATGGCGTCGCGCAGCTTGACGTCGAGATTGGCCAGCGGTTCGTCGAGGAGAAGGATGTCGGGCTTTATCGCCAGCGCGCGGGCGAGCGCGACGCGCTGGCGCTGGCCGCCGGACAGGCTGGTGACCGGGCGGTCTTCCAGCCCGTCGAGATGCATCATCGCGATCATTTCGGCGACCTGCCGGTCGCGCGCCGCCCGCGCGACGGCGCGGACCTCCAGCCCGAAGGCGATGTTGCGCGCGACGCTGAGATGGGGAAAGAGCGCGTAGGACTGGAAGACCATCCCCATGTTGCGCCGGTGGAGCGGCACGTCGGCCATGTCGCGCCCGCCGACCAGCAGGCTGCCGGCATCCGGCGCGACCAGCCCCGCGACCATGCGGAGCAGCGTCGTCTTGCCGCAGCCGGAGGGGCCGAGCAGCATCAGCATGCCGCCGCGTTCGAGCGTGAAGCCGACGCGATCGACCGATGGGGCGGCCGTGCCGGGGAAGCGTTTGCTGAGGCCGCGCGCCGCCAGGTAGGCGGCGGGGTGGTCGGGGTTATGCACTGATCACCTCGCGCTGGATGCGGCGGATCCAGTTGCCGTAGTGCGCACTGATGAAGGTCCAGTCCAGGTGCATTTCCCGCGCGGCGACGGCGGGGCCGCCGAAGATGCCGTCGGACAGGGATTCCGGCAGGACCACCTGGGCGTTGGTCGGACCGTAGAAGGCCATGCGCGCGAAGGCGGCCTGCGTTTCGACCGACAGGGCGTGGTCGATGAAGGTCGCCCCCAGCGCGGCGTGGGCGGAGCCGGCCGCGAGGTTGATGGTGTTGATCTGCGCCACGCTGCCCTCTCGCGGGATGACGGCCCGGATGGTGCCCGGGTTGGCCCGGCCGATCATCTGTCCCCGGCCGTTCCATCCCACGCCGAGGGCCGCCGTCTGGGCGAGGAGGAGGGTGTAGAGATCGGGCTGGGCGTTCCAGCTCGCCACGTTCGGCGCGAACCGGCGCATCAGCGCCAGGCCCGGATCGATGCTCGCGCGATAGTCGCCCCCCGCCATGCGTGTCAGCACCGGCAGGAGCGCCACGCCGCGCGTGTCCTCGACCGGCATGCAGACCTGGTCCACCAGCGCCGGACGCCCGAGATCCATCCAGCTCTCCGGGGCGGCGGGGATGACCCGGCTGTCATAGACCAGCGCCAGGTTGTCGCGCGAGAAGGCGAGCCCGTTGAAATTGCGGCCACGGCCCCAGTCCGGGATCGCGGCCCGGTTCGGGACCTCGCCGTCCGACAGGGGGGCGAGAAGCTGCTCGGCGGTCGCCAGGATCGAGATCGAGATATCGGCGATCGCGACGTCGATCCGGGGGGCCGCCCGTTCGAGCCGGAGCAGCGCCAGGAGCTGCGCGGAATTCATGATCGGCCGGTAGACGACCGCGACACCCGGGTGCAGCCGCAGGAACGGGGCGATGACGGCGGCCTGGAAGGCCTTCTGGAACGGCCCGTGGAATCCGCAGACCGTCAGTGTCGGCATCGTCGCCGCGCGGGCGCGGACGAACGGCGCCGCGCCGAGGCCGGCCAGGGCGCCGCGCCGGGACAGGGCGGATGCGCGTCCGCGCATCACACCTCCGCGGCCCAACTGTCGCGGAATACGCGCATCCAGTTCAGGCCCAGGATCTTCTCGACCCGGCTCTCGCTCCAGCCCCGGCGCAGCATGGCCCGGGTGACGTTGGGGGTCTCGGAGATCCGCGCGAAGCCGGCGGGCTTGCGGATCACGCTGCTGCCGAATTCGGTCAGCGTCCGCGCGTAGCCCTTGTCGCGATTCGCCCAGACCTGCCACGGGCCGGGGCGCGGGTGGCCGGTGCTGAAATCGGTGCCGAGGGCCACATGGTCCTCGCCCACCACGTTCAGGACGTGGCTCATCGCGTCGAGATAATCCTCGATCGTCGCATCGTTGCCGGCCTTGAGGCCCGGGGCGAACAGGCTGACGCCGATGACGCCGCCCTTTTCGGCGCAGGCGCGGAACAGGTGGTCGGGCTTGTTCCGCTTCACGTCGCGCAGGGCGCGCGGCAGCACGTGCGAGATGCAGACCGGCTTGCGGGAATGGGCGATGACCTCCTCGGACGTGAGGTCGCCGACATGGCTGAGGTCGCACAGCACGCCATGGCGGTTCATTTCCTCGACGACCTCGTGGCCGAAGCCCGTCAGGCCGCTGTCGCGCCGTTCCAGGTAGCCCGCCCCGGAATAGTTCTGGGTATTGTAGGTGAGCTGCATGATGTTGACGCCCAGCATCTTGAACAGGCGCACATAGTCCAGCCTGTCTTCGAGCGGCGAGGTGTTCTGCCAGCCGATGCTGATGCCGGTCCGGTTGGTCGCCCGCGCGGTCTCGATGTCGCCGATGCCGCGAACCGGCAGGATCAGGTCGGCGTTTTCGGCGAAAAGCCGTTCCCACTGGCGGATATAGGCCATGCCCTCGCTGAAATTCTCCCACAGCAGGGAGGCGGCGTTGACCATCGTCAGGCCGCCGGCGCGCATCTCCTCGAAGACGCTCCGGCTCCACGCGCAGGTCTGCAAGCCGTCGATCACGAGGCTTTGCCCATGCAGCCGCCGCGCGGTGTCAGTCATGCTCTGTTTTTCCTTGGACAGGAGGAAGGGGGGCCACGACCTGCGTGGGGTGCCATTCGTCGCCGGTCAGTTCCGGCCGGCTGTAGTCGCGGAACGCATCGAGATGGCGCTTGCCGTCCTCGCGCAGGAAGGACGCGGCGACGCCCCGCGCCAGCCTGCCGGCGGCCTCGGTGAGGGCGGGCACGCCGCTGGTCAGCTTGCCGTGGCTGAGTACCGCGTCGAAGGTGAAGCAGTAGAGGCGCGACAGCGCCTCGTCATCGGCCGGGTCCCTGGCCTGGAACGAGAAATCCCGGCCGAGATAGGGGGCCATGCCCAGATGGCTGCTTTCCTCGTCGGGCGCCGGGACGTAATGGTCGGCCCACAGCCGGATCAGGGGGGCGATCCTTGCCAGTTCGGGGCGCGTCGCCGGCGCGCAGGCGAAGCCCGTCGCGAAGATCAGGATGTCCAGCCCGGTCGTGCCGTGCGGTGTCGTGACGCGAATCCCGCCTTCGCCTTCCTCGACGGACAGGATCGGGCTGGAGAGGTGCATGCGGGCGTTGGGATGGCGGAAGACCCGCCGCGTGCTGTCGCGCGGGGCCGGAACGGGATAGTCCAGCCCGTAGCGCATCATGCGCCATTTCAGCGCGTCGGGCAGGGTGACATAGCCCGTCACCAGCCCGTCGCTGCTGATGCCGCTGAACTTGTCGATGGACGGCAGGGCGTCGCGCCGGACGAAGAGATCGAGCGACGCGGCGCCGCATTCGAGCGCGGTCGCCGCGTTGTCCATGGCCGAGGCGCCCGCGCCGACGACGCCGACCCGCTTCCCGCGGAACGCCTCATGGTCCAGGAGTTCGGCGGAATGGGCGTAGAAGCGGCGGCTGACGGTGCGGACCACCGGCGGGATGAAGGGAGCGCCCAGCCCGTCGATGCCGGTGGCGATGACGACGCGTCGGGCGCGGAGTGGCCGGGCATCGCCCTGGATCGCGATGTCGGTCATGCCGTCGGCGCGCGGGGCGATGTCGGTCACGGCGCAGTCGTTGCGGACGGGAATGGCCAGGATATCGCGGTACCAGCGCAGATACGCCATCCATTGCCCGCGTGGGATCCTGCCCAGATCCTGCCAGGCGGGGGCGCCGAACTGCGCCTCGAACCAGGCGCGGAAGGTCAGGCTGGGGATGCCCAGCGCCGGGCCCGTGGCCTCCTTCGCGGTGCGCAGCGTGTTCATGCGGGCGTAGGTCACCCAGGGCCCTTCCTGGCCCTTCGGCGCGCGGTCCAGGCAGATGACGGACTCGATGCCCCGGAAGCGCAGCGCCGCCGCCGCGGCCAGCCCCAGCATGCCGGCGCCCACGATGACGACGTCGTAATCGGGACGCTCCTGCCCCGCCACGGGCAGGACCCAGGGGCGGGCGGGCAGGTTGAGGAAGGCGAGGTCGCCGCGGACCCGGTCGGCGAGGGCGTCGAGGCCGCAGGGGCGGGGCTGTTCAGGCGCGGGCATCGGGACCTGGCTCCGTCTTGAAGAGGCGTGTCTGGAGCCGGTCGAGGGCCTCTGGCGGATGGCGGACGAAACCGGGCAGCAGGTCGTACGCCATGGTGCCGACCCGCTCGATGAGATGCTCGACCTCCGGGTGGGGCGGGCGGAACTCCGGCGTGAGAACGCCCCATACCGACGGGATCTGCTCGGCGAGCGGCCGGACCACGGTGCCGCGCAGGGGGATGCCGTATGCCGTCACCGGCTCGACGATCGCGACGCCGAGCCCGGCGCGGGCCGCCATGATCGCGATCAGCGAGGTGTTGGTTTCGAGCTTCGTATGGGGACTGACGGCGTCGGCTTTCAGGGCGGCGTCGATCGACCGCCTGAGACGGAAGGGATTGCCGACCGTCATGACGTGGCGGTTGTGCAACTGTTTGAGCGATAGCACGTCCTGCGTCGCCAGCGGGTCGTTCTCGGACAGGACCGCGACGCAGGGGGCCTCGCCGATCCAGTGGACGCGCACGTTCGCGATATCGATCGGCAGGGTGGCGAGGCCGATATCGAGCGTTCCCTCCGCCACGGCGCTGACGACGTTCTCGGACGCCATGCTGGTGAGGGAGGCCGGCATGTCGGCCCCCAGGGGCCCGCACCCCGCGACGACCTCCGGCAGGAGGCCGCCCGACAGGGCCGGCGTGGCGCCGACGGCGATCCGGCGCCTGGTATCGCCGGAGGCGAGCTGCCGCGCCCGTGACTCGATATTGCGCAGGCCGACATAGGAGCGCCGGACTTCCTCATGGAGGAGCATGGCGTTTTCCGTGGGTTGCAGCCGCGCGCCCGCCCTGTGGAACAGCTCGAAGCCCACGACCTCTTCCAGGTCCAGGATCAGGCGGCTGATCGCCGATTGCGTGCGCCCGAGATGACGGGCGGCGCCCGTCATGCTGCCGACGGAGACGACCGCGTGGAAGGCTTCGATCTGGCGCGCTGTGATCATGATCCGTTCAGAACCCGGTGCTGACGCTGACGACCGCCGCGAACCCGCCGCCGAGATAGTAGGACGGGGCGCTGCCGGCGATGGTCGTCCCGCGCACGCCACGCGTCGGGCGCGCGTTGGTCCTGACCGTATAGATCCCCGAGAGATAGTTCGCATCGCCGATATTGATGAAATTGGCCTGAATCTGCGGATGGCGGAGAAAACCGACCGACCGCATCCGATAGCCCAGGGTGACGTTGCCGGTCTTGTAGGCCGGAATGCCCTCGTCATTCATGAAGGTGGAGTACTGGGCATCGACATAGTGGAACGACGCGTTGCCGAAAAAACGCCCGTCATCGTACGAGAGGCCGGCCGAGGCGGTGAATTTCGGGGTCATGATCGCCGTCCTGCCGCGGGTCGGCAGCAGGTCGTTCCCGACCGCGACGTCATTGTCGATGGTCGCGTGCAGATACTGCCCCGAGACGTAAGGCGAGAAATGGTGCCACGGACGCAGCGCGATTTCGGCCTGCGCGCCGCGCGTGGTCTGTCCGCCCGCGTTGATGAAGTTCGTGGTCAGCGCGCCGTCGACATAGACGGAACTGGAAATCTGCCGGTTGGTGAAATTGTAGTTGAAGAAGCCGACGGACGCCGTGACCAGTCCGGTGTAGCGGTATCCGACTTCCTCGGAAATCGCGTATTCGTCCTTCAGGTCGGTCTTGCCCACGGTCGAGATCTTGCCGGTCGTCATGTTGAAGGCGTCGAAATACGGCACGTCGGAGGTCGGCGCGTGAAAGCTCGTGTTGGCGTTGATGAAAACCTGATTCCGTGGATCGATCGCGTAGCTGACCGAGAAGCGGGGCAACGGGGTGGCGGTGTCGGACGCCCAGTGATACGCGGCCCCCGGCAGGGCGTTGGTGCCCGCGCGCGACAGGAGGACCTCGCGGAATCCGGCCGTGACGGTCAGCCTGTGGTTCAGCAGCGAGAGCGTATCCTCGATGGAAAAGGCGTTGACCTGCTGCATCAGGTGGAAATTCTTCGAGGCCAGGACCTGTCCGCCCTGCGTCATGATCGTCGTGTCCATGATGGCCCCGGACGAACTGACCGGAGAATAGTCATAGAGCGAGTTCTTCGTGAGGTTGCCGTACCAGTAGCCGACCCTGAGCGTGTTGACGCCGGTATGCAGCGCCAGGCTGCCGTTGAAACCCGCATTGAAGCTGTTGGAGCCCGCATTCGCCGCGACGGCGGCCTTGCCCTTGTAGACCGTCGGGAAGTCGATCGATCCGGCGGGGCTGTCGCCATAATAGATCTTGCCGGGCGTCAGCGTCGCGCCTGACGGGACCAGGCCGCTCATCCACTGGTAATACGGGGTCAGTTCCGCCGTGAGATGGCGGCCGAGGCGGAAATGCGCCGGCGCGCTGATCATCATGGATGTGCGGTCGTACTGGAAGAGACGGTAATAATTGGTCGCGCCGGGCGTGTAGGACCCCGCGTAATTGTAGGAGCGGCCATATTGCTCCCACTGGCCGAGCGTCAGGTAGAGATTGGGCGCCTCGTCGATGCTGTTCCATGTGAAGATGGCGGCGGCGCGATTGTCCTCCCCCCATTCCTTCACCAGTTTCGCGTCGACATGATAGCGCCGGTTGGTGCCCGGCCCGCGCCAGTTGTTGTTGCGCGTATAGGAGCCGGAGACGAAGGCGACGACGCCGGAATGCCCGATCTCGCCGGTATCGAAACGGAGGAAATCCTTGTTCGTGGCGTGCGTGCCGCCGGTGAGTTCCAGCTCGCCGCCGCGCACGCGCGACGGGTCGCGCAGGGTTTCGGTGATCTGTCCGCCCACGGCATTGTACGTGGGCGCGTTGATGTCGCTGCTGCCCTGGGTGAGGTTGACGTGGCCGATATTCTCCGAATCCGCCCATTCCGACGTGTCGGCCAGGCCGTAGATCGGGTCGCCGGCCGGCATGCCTTCGAAGACCATGCCGATTTCGGTCTGGTCCATGCCGCGGATGCTCAGGGTGGTGTGGTCGGCCAGGCCCAGCGGGTCCGAATTCGCGACGACCGCGCCCGGCGTCATCTGAAGCAGGTTCAGGGTGTTCGTCGTGGGCGCCTGTTTCGCGATGAAGTCGCGGGTGATGCCGCTTTGCAGGCGCGGGACGGTCTGGACGGGCATGAGGCCGCCGCCCGGCGTGGTGTTCGTCACGTCGCCGGGCAGGGTGCGGGCGACGACATCCAGGACCTCGGGCGCGGCCGGGGCGGCGGCGGGGTGATGGGGGGCGGGGCCGGGCGCCTTCCGTCCATCGGCGGCGTCATGCCTGGTCCCGACCGCCGCCAGGGCGGTGGACGCCAGGCCTGTCATCGCCGTCTGGCACATCACCGCGAAGGCGAGCGGGACGAAGCGGGCTGACGGCATGGCGGTACCTCGCGGAATGATCGGCGGACAGGACGGGGACCCTGATCCACCCGTTCCAAATTCGGAATGACATGTCGGCCGGCGTAGCGTGATGTCATGACAGATATATGAGTTTATGATATGACGCAAGAATCATGATGCGAAAAACTCATACATCGATTGGTCCCGGGGCACGCGCGCTACGGGGCCGTCGAGCGGTTCACGCTGGAGGGATGCCGGAATGTCGCGGGAGGCTCGGTCGATGACCATTGAGGTCTATTACGGAATTTCGTCGCCCTGGGCTTATCTGGGCATGCCCCGGCTGCGGGCGATCGCGGCGGAGGAGGGCGTTGCCCTCGCGCTCAAGCCGATTCGCATCATCGAGGCGAATGGCGGGATTCCCCTGCGGACGCGTCCGATCGCGCGGCAGGCCTATCACGTTGTCGAACTGAAACGGTGGCGCGCTTATCTCGGGATGACGCTCAACGTCGCGCCGAAATATTACCCGTGCCGTACGATCGAGCCCGCTGCGCGCATGGTCATCGCGGCGCAGCGCGCGGGAATGGACGATGTCGCCCTCTCCTGGGCCATTCAGCGTGCCCTGTGGGCGGAAGAGCGGGATATCGCCGACGACGAGACGCTCGCCGCCCTCGCGCGCGAGGCCCTGGGTGCCACGGCGGGCGATCTGCGCCACCTGGCCGATGCCCCCGAATGCGTCGCGGCGTGGGACGCCAATCTGGCGGATGCCGAGCGCATGGGGATCTTCGGCACGCCGACCTATGTGGTCGATGGAGAATTGTTCTGGGGGCAGGACCGGCTGGATTGTGTCCGCAGGCGAATCCGGGGCCTCCGGTTCGGCGAGCCGGCGGCCTGCTGATCCGATGCGTCGGGAGCGGGCGATTCGGCTGGGGTTCCGGTCGTGAAATCAACAGGTTGATGCCTTGGTTGCGGCAGGGGGAGCCATGTTGACCGTCGCCGGCGGCCTGTCGGCCCGGGCGCCCTCATGCTCCCCCTTGTGCCCGCCACCCCTATGCGTGCTAAGAAGGCGCCGGGAGATCGGCGGCGGACGGACGCCTTGCCAACCCGGTCAGGTCCGGAAGGAAGCAGCCGCAGTGAGTTTCGTCCGGGTCGTCTGTCCGGTCTCCCACCCCGGAATGTCTGTTTTCGATGATGCCGCCGCCCCGGGTGCGGTGCCGCCCTTCCGCCGGAAATCGTGATGACCGTGTCTTCGGACCAGGATCTGTCCGGGGGCCCGGACCTGCCGCTTCCGCCCGATTCGGGCATGGGCCTGTTCGGGGATGAGCCGGGACCCGCCTCCGTCGCCGCCTCCGTGCCTGTCGCCGTGCCCGCGCAGGGGCCCTATCGCGTGCTGGCGCGCAAATATCGCCCGACGACCCTCGACGACCTGATCGGCCAGGAATCCACCGTCCGTATCCTGCGCAATGCCTTCGCGCTGGGGCGGGTGGCCCATGCCTTCATGCTGACGGGCGTGCGCGGGGTGGGCAAGACGACCACCGCGCGCATCATCGCCCGGGCCCTGAACTGCGTCGGGCCGGACGGCACGGGCGGGCCGACCGCCGATCCGTGCGGGGTCTGCGCCAATTGCGTGGCGATCCTGGCCGACCGCCATCCCGACGTGCTGGAAATGGACGCGGCCTCGCGCACCGGCGTGGACGATGTGCGCGAGATCATCGAGGCCACGCGCTTCCGCCCGATGCAGGGACGGATGAAGGTCTTCATCATCGACGAGGTCCATATGCTGTCGCGCAACGCGTTCAACGCGTTGCTCAAGACGCTGGAGGAGCCGCCGGCGCAGGTCACCTTCATCTTCGCCACCACCGAACTGCGCAAGGTGCCGGTGACGGTGCTGTCGCGCTGCCAGCGATTCGACCTGCGCCGCGTGCCGCAGGCCGAGCTGGCGGCCCATTTCGGCCGCATCGCCCGTGCCGAGGGCGCGGACTGCACGCAGGATGCCCTGGCGCTGATCGCCCGCGCCGCCGACGGGTCGGTGCGTGACGGGCTGTCGCTGCTGGACCAGGCGATCGCCCAGGGTGGGGCGGGGGCGGATGGCGCGGCGGGGGGCGGCCCGATCGGCGCCGCGCGCGTGGCGGACATGCTGGGGCTGGCCGATCGCGGCCGGGTGTTCGACCTGCTGGAGGCGGTGCTGGCCGGGCAGCCGGACCAGGCGCTGACGATTACCGACGAAGCCCATGCCCGGGGCGCCGACCTGGGCGTGATGCTGGGCGATCTGCTGGAACTGATCCATACCGTGTCGCGCCTGAAGGCCGTGCCCGTGCTGCGCCGGGCCGCCGACCTGCCGGAGGCCGAGCGCGAGCGGGGCGGGGCGCTGGCCGACCGGCTGTCGGTGCCGGTGCTGGGGCGGACCTGGCAGATGCTGCTGAAGGGATTGTCGGAGGTCGAGATGGCGGCCGACCGGCGCCAGGCGGCGGAGATGGTGCTGATCCGCCTGTGCTATGTCGCGGACCTGCCGCCGCCCGGCGACCTGGTGCGGCGCCTGACCGAGGGGGAGACTGCCGCCGCCGCGCCGGCGGCGCCGGGCGGGGCGTCGGATGGCGGGCCGCCGCCCTCGGGGGTGACGGGATCGGGGCGGCCGGGCGGCGGGCAGGTGGTGGCCCATGGCGGGTTGCGGATGGTGGCCAATGGCGGCGTGCGGATCGCCGACCCGGAGCGGGAGCCGGCCGGCGACTCGGTCGCGGAGGTGGTGCCCGGGCCGGTGCAGGAGCCGGAGCCGGTGCCGGAGACCCCGGCGCCGCTGACGACCTGGCGGGAGGTCGTGGCGTTCGTGTCCGGGCGGGATGCCATGCTGCATGGGCATCTGCGCCATTCCACCCATCTGGTCGCCTTTGCGCCGCCGCGCATCGAGATTCGGGTGCAGCGGGCCGGCTTGCCGGGGCTGGTGCGCCGGCTGGAGACCCTGCTGCGCCGGGAAACCGGGCAGGAGTGGGAGGTCCGGGCCTCGGCCGGGGAAGGGCAGCCGACCCTGGCGGAGCAGGGGGCCGAGATCATCCAGTTCCATCGCGCGTCGGCCGAGGCGCATCCGCTGGTCCGCGCGATCTTCGCGCGGTTTCCGGATGCCACGCTGGGGGCGGTGACCGATCATTCGCTTGACGATTACGGGCTTCCGCCCGAAGAGGCGGCATCCGTCACGCTGGCGCCGGATCTGGAATTCGCTCCGCTCGATGCCGAGCTGGTGGACGAGGACGATCTGGACGCGGGCGACGAGAGGTAGGGAGAGACAGCGATGAAGAATCTTGCCGGGCTGATGAAGCAGGCCACCCAGATGCAGGCGCGCATGGAGGAGATGCAGTCCAAGCTGGAGGGCATGACGATCGAGGGCCATGCCGGGGCCGGCATGGTGCAGGTGACGCTGAACGGCAAAGGCGACATGAAGGCCATCAGGATCGACCCCAAGCTGGCCGATGCGAACGAGATGGAAATGTTGCAGGACCTGATCGTCGCCGCCTGCGCCGACGCGCGCAAGCTGCTGGACGAGCGCGCGTCCGAGGAAATGAAGAAGGTCACGGGCGGTTTGAACCTGCCGGCGGGCCTGAAGCTGCCGTTCTGAATCGTGTTCTGAATCGAGTCGGGGCGGCATGGGCGGAGCGGATATCGAACGGCTGATCGCGCTGCTGGCGCGCCTGCCGGGCCTGGGCCCGCGTTCGGCCCGGCGCGCGGCGCTGGCGCTGTTGCGCCAGCCGCAGGCGCGCATGCTGCCGCTGGCCCAGGCGATGGAGCAGGCGGCGCGATCGGTGCGGACCTGTTCCACCTGCGGCAACCTGGACACCCGTGACCCGTGTGCGATCTGCACCGATCCGGGGCGCGACCGGGGTGTGGTCTGCGTGGTCGAGACGGTGGGCGACCTGTGGGCGCTGGAGCGCGCCGGCGTGCATCGCGGCGTCTACCAGGTGCTGGGCGGCACGCTGTCGGCCCTGGCGGGTACCGGCCCCGACGACCTGAACCTGGCGCCGCTGCTGGCGCGGCTGGAGGCGGGCGGGGTGCGCGAGGTGATCCTGGCGCTGGGGGCGACGGTCGAGGGGGCCGCGACGACGCACTGGTTGCAGGATCGTCTGGTGGGCTTCGACGTGCCGGTCAGCCGCGTCGGGCAGGGACTGCCGATGGGCGGCGCGCTGGACGTGCTGGATGACGGGACGCTGGCCGCCGCCCTGACGGCGCGAAAAATCCATTCGTAAGCGCGCATCGGATCGGCGCCGGACGGCGTTTGCGGACAGGGGGCCGCGGGAGGGGATGAGCATGTGGCCGGTCAGCGAGGCGATTCCCCGGGTGGCGTTCGTGACCGGCGGGGCGGCGCGGCTGGGGCGGGCCATTGCGCTGGCGCTGGCGGATGCGGGCTTCGCCGTCGCCATTCATTATCGGTCGGGCGAGGAGGAGGCCGGGCGCACGGTCGCGGAGATCGTCGCGCGGGGGCGGCGCGCCTGCATGCTGGGCGCCGATCTGGCCCGCGAGGCCGAGGTGGCGCCGCTGATCGACCGCGTGCGGGCGGAACTGGGGCCGGTCGGCGTGCTGGTGAACAATGCCAGCACGTTCGAGCGCGACGAATGGGACGACGCGACCCGCGCCGGCTGGGACGCGCATCTGGAGCCCAACCTGCGCGCGCCCTTCGTGCTGGCGCAGGCCTTCGCCCGCCAGGTGCCCGACGGGGCCGAGGGCATGGTGCTGAACATGCTCGACGAGCGCGTCTGGTCGCTGACGCCGCATTTCGTCAGCTATACCGTCTCGAAATCCGCCCTGTGGACGCTGACGCGGACCCTGGCGCTGGCGCTGGCGCCCCGGCGCATCCGGGTCAATGCCATCGGGCCCGGGCCGGCGCTGCCCAGCCCGCGCCAGAGCGCCGCGCAGTTCGCGCGGCAATGCGCGTCGGTGCCGATGGGGCGCGGGACCGGCCCGGACGAGGTCGCGCGGGCCGCGCTGTCGCTGCTGTGCCTGCCGTCGGTCACCGGGCAGATGCTGGCGCTGGATGGCGGGCAGCATCTGCAATGGTCGCCGGCGCCGCCGGCCGGCCACACACCGGAAGAATAAGAGGCCGTTCGATGTCCATTTTCGCCGCCTGGCCGGTCAAGCCGCCGCTGCGCCGCGTGTTCCTGAAGGACATGGTGTTGCAGGCGCATATCGGCATCTATCCGCACGAGCAGGGGGTGACCCAGCGGGTGCGGGTCAATATCTCGTTCGGGGTGCCGGACGAGCCGGGGCTGGCGATCGGCCGCGACGACCTGAGCCGCACCGTGTCCTATGAGCGGATCGTGCTGATGGTGCGGCGGATCATCGCCGAGGGCCATGTGCGGCTGGTCGAGACGCTGGCCGAGCGGATCGCCGTCGGCGTGCTGGCCGACGAGCGGGTGCGGGTGGTGCGGGTGCGGGTCGAGAAGCCGGATATCTTCGACGATCTCGATGCCGTGGGCGTCGAGATCGAGCGTTGGCGCGACGGCTGACGGACGGCGTCCCCCTGCCCTGAGGCAGGGGGTGCGGCGGTCAGTTGTCGTGCTCGTCGGAGTCGGTGCTGACGTCGATGTCGGCGCTGATCTCGTCGTCGTCATCGTCGAGGTCGGACGTGTCTTCCATCACGTCGTCATCGGCGTCTTCATCGGTATCGAGATCGACGGCGGTGTCGATGTCGCCGTCCTGGGCCTTCTTGGGGCTCTCGGGGATGACATCCACGGGGGTGCGGCGCGGGCGGGGCACGTCCGCCGGCTGCTCGGTGCCGCATTTCGGGCAGATGGCCGGGCTCTTGCCCAGATCGTAGAAGCGGGCGCCGCAGGAGACACAGACGCGCTTGGTGCCGAGATTGGGCTGGGCCATGCTTGAAACCTGTCGATCCTGGAATGGGTTGGACGAAAGCCGCGGCGAAGGCTGCTCAGGGCGGAGCCCCATGCCAGCTTGCGCGGCGCCTGTCAAACCATGATCGTTGCGGCGCGGACATTTCGTCGTTTTTTTGTCGGCGGGACGCATGCCGGTCATTGACTTCGCCGCCGACAATCCGGAAGGGATTGCTCCCATGGAAACCATGCATGCCTCGGCCTCGCGCCCGTTGACCGTCCGTTCGGCGACCGCCCCGCTTTCCGGGTCGGTCGCGGTGCCGGGCGACAAGTCGATCAGCCATCGCGCCCTGATGTTCGCGGCGCTGGCGCGTGGCGAGACCGCGATCACCGGCCTGCTGGAAGGCGAGGACGTGCTGCGCACCGCCGCCGCCATGCGGGCGCTGGGCGCCACCGTCACCCGCGTGGCGCCCGGGCGCTGGCAGGTGACGGGGCGCGGGCTGGGCGCGTTGCAGGAGCCCGACGACGTGCTGGACATGGGCAATTCCGGCACCGCCGCGCGGCTGCTGTCGGGCATCCTGGCCAGCCACGGCATCTTTTCCGTGATGACCGGCGACGGCAGCCTGCGCGGCCGGCCGATGAAGCGGGTGACCGACCCGCTGTCGGCCACCGGGGCGCGCTTCACCGCGCGGGCGGGCGGGCGCCTGCCGCTGGCGATCGAGGGGGTGGCCGAGCCGGCGCCGCTGTCCTATCGGCTGCCGGTGGCGTCGGCGCAGGTGAAGTCGGCCGTGCTGCTGGCCGGGCTGAATGCCGCCGGCACCACGCGCGTCGAGGAGCCGGTGGCGACGCGCGACCATACCGAAAACATGCTGCGCCATTTCGGCGCCGAGCTGTCGGTCGCGCCGCTGGGGGCCGGCGGGCGGGTGATTACCCTGGCCGGGCGGCCGGACCTGGTGGCGCGGGACGTGGCCGTGCCGGGCGACCCGTCATCGGCCGCGTTCGTGCTGGCGGCGGCGCTGCTGGTGCCCGGATCGTCGGTGACGGTGCGGGGCGTGGGGCTGAACCCGCTGCGGACCGGGCTGTTCGCCACCCTGCGCGAGATGGGCGCCGACCTGCGCCTGTCGAACGAGCGGGTGGAGGGCGGCGAGCCCGTGGGCGACCTGACGGCGGTGGCGGGGCCGCTGCGCGGTGTGGACGTTCCGGCCGACCGCGCGCCGTCGATGATCGACGAATATCCGATTCTGGCCGTGGTCGCGGCCCATGCGGCCGGCCCGTCGCGTTTTCGCGGACTGGAGGAGCTGCGGGTGAAGGAGAGCGACCGCCTGTCGGCCACCGTGGCGCTGCTGCGGCGCAATGGCGTGACCGTGGAGGTGGTCGGGGACGACATGCTGGTGACCGGCACCGGCGGGGCGGTGCCCGGCGGCGGGCTGGTCGAGACGCGGATGGACCACCGGCTGGCCATGAGCGCCACCGTGCTGGGCCTGGTCGCGGCCGCGCCGGTGACGGTGGATGATACCGCCTTCATCGACACCAGCTTTCCCGGCTTCATCGCCCTGATGAACGGCATCGGCGCGGGGCTGGCGGCATGAGCCGCGCGCTGGTCATCGCGGTCGACGGGCCGGCGGCGGCCGGCAAGGGCACGCTGGCCCGGCGGCTGGCCGAGGCGCTGGGGCTGCCGTACCTGGATACCGGGCTGCTGTATCGCGCGGTGGGGCGGCGGATGCTGGATGCGGGGCTGGACCCGGCGACGCATCCGGCCGACGAGCAGGCGCGGCGGGTGACGCCGGAGGACTTGGCGCGCGGGGACCTGCGGGTGCCGGAGGTCGATCGGGCGGCCAGCCTGGTCGCCGCCCAGCAGGCGGTGCGGGCGATCCTGGTCGATGTGCAGCGCGATTTCGCGCGGGCTTCCGGCGGGGTGCTGGACGGGCGGGATATCGGCACCGTGATCTTCCCCGAGGCGCAGGTGAAGCTGTTCATCACCGCCTCGCCCGCCGCGCGGGCCCGCCGGCGCTGGGAGCAGTTGGCGCGCGACCGGAACGCGCCGGACCGCGAGGCCGAGATCGCGCGGGTGGAGGCGGAACTGGTGGCGCGCGACGCCGCCGATG
This sequence comes from Gluconacetobacter sacchari, assembly GCF_014174255.1. GTDB lineage: Bacteria > Pseudomonadota > Alphaproteobacteria > Acetobacterales > Acetobacteraceae > Gluconacetobacter > Gluconacetobacter sacchari. The sequence continues at coordinate 75,579 of NZ_JABEQJ010000005.1, read as the reverse complement.
CCGGCCGCGCCGTGGCGCCGCTGAAGGCCGCCGAGGACGCGGTGGTGATCGATACCGACCGCCTGACCGCGGAGCAGGTGCTGGCGGAGGCGCTGCGGCTGGTGCGGGCGCGAGCCGGGGCTCTCGGCACCGTGTAGACGGATCGCGCCTTGCGGGGCGGATTTGCGCGGGTTTGTGTTGACAGGGCGGGGGTCGAGGGTGTCTGTGCTTCCCACGCGCGGTTCCGCCCTGGGGGCGCGCTGATGTATCGGCCGTCAGGCATGTCGCGACAGGGGTCGTGGACCAAGCCGGGCAAGTCGTTCCGCCACTGACCGGCGGTGCGCAAGACATCCGGTCCGCCCGCCGTGCCGGAGACAGGATTTACAGGTACCTCATGGCTTCAGCCACCTTACAGTCCGCCGATCATTTCGGCGGCGAAGATTTCGCGACCCTGCTGGACGAGACCCTCGGCCGCGACACCGCGTTCGACGGTTCGGTCGTCACCGGCCGGGTCGTGCGCCTGACCGACGAATTCGCCATCGTCGATGTCGGCCTCAAGAGCGAAGGGCGCGTCGCGCTCAAGGAATTCGGCCTGCCGGGCGTGTCGCCCGACGTGAAGCCGGGTGACGTCATCGAACTGTTCGTCGAGCGTTATGAAGACCGCGACGGCTCGATCGTCCTGTCGCGCGAGAAGGCGCGGCGCGAGGAAGCCTGGACGAACCTGGAAAAGGCGTTCGAGAACAACCAGCGCGTCAACGGCACGATCTATGGCCGCGTCAAGGGCGGCTTCACCGTCGACCTGGGCGGCGCCATGGCGTTCCTGCCCGGCAGCCAGGTCGATATCCGCCCCGTGCGCGACGTCACCCCGCTGATGGGCGTGCCGCAGCCGTTCCAGATCCTGAAGATGGACCGCGCGCGCGGCAACATCGTCGTCTCGCGCCGCGCGGTGCTGGAAGAGACGCGCGCCGAGCAGCGCAGCGAGCTGATCCAGGGCCTGAAGGAAGGGATGATCCTGGACGGCGTGGTCAAGAACATCACCGACTATGGTGCGTTCGTCGACCTGGGCGGCGTGGACGGCCTGCTGCATGTCACCGACATCGCCTGGAAGCGCATCAACCACCCGTCCGAGGCGTTGCAGATCGGCCAGCCGGTGCGCGTGCAGGTCATCCGCTTCAACCCGGATACGCAGCGCATCTCGCTGGGCATGAAGCAGCTCGAGGCCGATCCGTGGGAGAACGTGGCGATCAAGTATCCGCCGGGTGCCCGCTATTCCGGCCGCGTCACCAACATCACCGACTACGGCGCGTTCGTCGAGCTGGAGCCGGGGGTCGAGGGGCTGGTGCATGTCTCCGAGATGTCCTGGACGAAGAAGAACGTCCATCCGGGCAAGATCGTCGCGACCTCGCAGGAAGTCGACGTCATGGTGCTGGACGTGGACAGCGGCAAGCGCCGCATCTCGCTGGGCCTGAAGCAGGTGCAGCGCAACCCGTGGGAGCAGTTCGCCGAGGAGCACAAGATCGGCTCCACGGTCGAGGGCGAGATCCGCAACATCACCGAGTTCGGCCTGTTCATCGGCCTGTCGGCGGACATCGATGGCATGGTCCATATGTCCGACCTGTCGTGGGACGAGACCGGCGAGGTCGCCATGACCCACTACGAGAAGGGTCAGGTCGTCCAGGCGAAGGTGCTGGATGTCGATGTCGAGAAGGAGCGTATCTCGCTGGGCATCAAGCAACTGCATGAAGACCCCGCCGCCGATGCGCTGGGCAAGGTGCAGAAGGGTGCCATCGTCACCTGCATCGTGACCGCCGTGCAGTCGAACGGCATCGAGGTGAAGGTGGACGACGTGCTGACCGGCTTCATCCGCCGCGCCGAACTGGCGCGCGACAAGGCCGACCAGCGTCCGGAACGCTTCGCCGTCGGCGAGAAGGTCGATGCGAAGATCGTGTCGGTCGATCGTGCCGCCCGCAAGCTGGCCCTGACCATCCGCGGCCGCGAGGTCGAGGAAGACAAGCAGGCGATCAACGAGTATGGCTCGTCGGACAGCGGTGCGTCGCTGGGCGACATCCTGAGCGCCGCGATCCGTCGTCGGAACGCCGACGCCTGATCGGTCCGGCCTGACGGACTGAACGAAGAAGGGGCGGTGCCGGAAACGGCACCGCCCTTTTTGATGGTTCCGGTCTTTTGCGAGGGGATGGCGACGCGGAGGATGTCCTTGAGCCAGGGCGGATTCACATCAAAGGAGCTATGGTCGGAGATCGCGACTTGCGCGTGTACGATGTTGGTGAGCCGCGCTGGACCTGACCTGATCGGGGTGATTGGTCTGGCGTCGCCATGAGTCGTATCGCATGGCGGCATGGATCTGCGCCGCTGTCTTATGGCGCGTCTGTTCCAAGACGGAAAAGTAGAAACGCCGTGCCGAACAGGACCAGGGCGGCGCCGGACCACAGCGCGCCGGAAACGCCCAGTCCGGATGCCAGGGGGCCTGCCAGGACGTAGCCGAGCGGCATCAGGCAATAGGAGCCGAGCATGTCGTAGGCGGAGACGCGCGACAGGCGGTCCGGCGGAATCGCGCGTTGCAACGTGCTTTCCCACAGGACGTTGACATGCGCCATTTCGATTCCGCCGAGTATGGCGCAGATGCCCTGGACCCAGTAGGGAGCGGCGGCCGCCAGGCCGATCGGCAGCAGCGGATAGAGCAGGAGCCACAGCAAGATCGCCCGGATGGCGCGTTGTGGCCGGGCGCGCGTCGCCATGATCGCGCCGATGATTGCGCCGCCGCCCATCAGCGACAGCAGGGCCCCCCAATGCAGGGCGCCGCCTGGCTGGTGGGAATAGAGAAGCGCGCCCAGCACCTCGGTCGGTGCCCAGGACAGCAGGTGCATGGCCCCGAACAGGCAGACCATGAGCCAGACCCACGACCGGGCGATGAATGCGCTCCAGCCGTCCCGCAGCGAGCGAAGCAGGGAGGGATCCGCCGCGTCTGTCGCGGTCTCGTCGCCGGGTGGGCGTATCAGGGTCAGGAGACAGGCGCTGGCGAGATAGGTCAGCCCGTCCAGCGCCACCGCCCATGATGCCCCGGCCGACGCGACGAGCGCGCCGCCGAGGGCGGGTCCGATCAGGCCGGACGCGGAGGAGGCCGCCATCAGGCGGCCGTTGGCGGCGGGGAGGCCGTCCGCGCTGACGATCTGCGTCAGAAAGCGGTTGCGGCCGGGGGCCTCCAGCGCCGTTCCCGCGCCCAGCATCGTGACGAGTGCCAGGACGGCATAGAAGGCGCCGCTGCCGGGCACAGACATGTAGGCCAGAAGGGCGGCGAGGAGCATTTGCGTGCAGGCGCGCAGCAGGTCGGCCGCGATCATCATGCGGCGCGGCGCGAAACGATCGGCCAGCGCGCCGCCCAGCAGGAGCAGACCGATCAGCGGCAGGGCCTCCGCCGCCATGACCAGACTCACGCGCTCCGTTCCCGATCCGCCCGCGAAGAGCGCGAAGGTGAGGGCGACCGGGGCCGCGCCGGTACCGATGGCGGACAGGGACGATCCCGCGAGAAAGAGTGTGAAATTCCTTCCGCCGGTCATGTCCGGACCGGTCCGGCTCGTCCGGGCGCGCGTGGTTTCATCCGTTGCTCTATGGTTTTCCGCGAAAGGCGTCGGAGAGACAGTGTACGATGGATGCCGCGTCGTGCCCCGACGGGTCCATGTCGGGATCATAGATGGCGAGGTCCATGCCCGCGATGCGGCCCGTCGCGAGAAGAATTCCGAGCAGCGTGGCCAATTCCTGGAACGTCATGCCCGGTGAACCGGGAGAATCGACGGCCGGCATCAGGGCCTGGTCGATGACGTCGATATCGAGGTGGATCCATGCCCGGGTGATGCCGCGCCGCTCCGCCCAGTCCTGGACCTGATGCGCGGCGGCCGTGGGGCCGAGCTGGTGAAACCGGCGGATGAGGATCCTGCCGATGGTGAGGTGGTCCAGTTCGGAAAACGGATAGTCGGTGTCCTCGCTCTCGCGCTCGCCGATCTGGCAGGCGTCGGCATCCGCTACGAGCGGGCCGTTGATGCTGGGCCACTCGGTCAGCACGGGCTCGCCCCGGCCGGTGGCGAGCGCGAGATCCATGCCGGCGGCGGAGCGGAGGGAACAGGCGTCGTCGTAATTGCCGGGGTGGAAGAAGTCGCTATGCCCGTCGATATGGATCAGGCCCCGTCCGCCGTGGCGTCGCAGGCCCAGCAGGCAACCCAGCAGGTTGCTGCAATCCCCGCCGACGACGAGGGGAAATTGTCCTGCTTTCAGGCTGTTTTCCACGATGGATGCGAGCTTGAGAGTGAAGGCGCGGAGTGAATCGGCATTGCGGATCCGCGATCCGCCCTGGGCATCGCGGCTGTACTCCATTGCCGCGAGGCCGGGTGCCCACGCGGCACCCAGGGCCCGCGAGAGGCCCGCATGTTCGAGAGCGGCGGGCGCGCGCGTCGTTCCGGCCAGCTTGCCGGCGGGGCCGGGGCGCAGGCCGAGATTCGTCGGTGCCGCGATGAGCGCGACGGGATGCGGGGGGGCGCGTCGGCTCATCGCTCCTGCCCTCATGGCGTGGGTGTCGGCCCCTTGACGATTTCGGCCATGTCCCGCGGGCGGACCCAGGTGCGGAAGGCGGCCTGCACGGCGGGGGCCGTCATGTCGTAATAGGCGTGGGCGGCGCGGTCGGGGGTGTCGAGCGGCAGGCCGAGTTCGATCAGGTGCAGGTCTTCCGACGCGATGGAATCCAGGCTGGCGCGGGCCAGCGGCAGGCCGCGCAGCAGGGACGCCTTGGCCAGGGTCAGTTCGGCGTCGGTCACGGGGTGGTCCCGCATGGTCTGGAGGTCGTGCAGGGCGGCGTCGCGCGCGCGGGCGACCTTGTCGGGGTCGGCGCCGAAGCTGATGCTGTAGCCGCCGCGATGGCGCGACCAGGAGAAGCTGCTGCTGACGGAATAGACATAGCCCGTGCGCACCCGCAGGTCGCGGTAGAGGCGGGACGAGAAGCCGTCGCCCAGGATCTCGTTGCCCACGGCGAGGGCGAAATGGTCGGGGTGCTGGGCGGTCAGGCCCAGGCTTTCGGCCAGGACCGCGCTATCCTGCACGCTGGTGCGGTCGGGCACCTGGGTGCGCGAGGCGCGGCTGTCGGGGCGGGGGGGCAGGTCCACGGCCGGGGTGGGGCCGGCGGGCCGGGGCCAGGCGCCGAAGGTGCGGCCGATGACGGCGTGCGCCTGTTCGGGCGTGACGTCGCCCACCACCACGATGGTCGTCAGGTCGGGCCGGTAGGCGCTGGCGTAGAAGGCGCGGACGTCGGCGGCCTTCAGCGCCATGATCTTCCGTGGGTCGGGCTGGCGCAGCGTGGGGTCGCCCGCCGGCGAGACGGCGGCCCTGACCGCGCGGCCGAACAGGTAGCTCGGCGAGGTCAGCAGCCCGGCATAGGACTGGGCCGTCTGCATGCGGACCACCTGGAACGCGCGGTCGGGCAGGGCGGGATGCAGTTCGTTGTCGGCCAGCAATTGCGTGGCCTTTTCGAAATCGGGCGTCAGGACCGAGACGCTGAAGCCGGGGCCGGCGCTTTCGGTGGCCGCGATGTCGTCCAGCGCCTTCTGGAAGGCGAGCCGGTCGAGCGACTGGCTGCCGTAGCTGAACAGGTCATCGGTGATCGCGGCGATGCCGTCCTGGCCCTTGGGCTCCTGCATGTTCGCGTTCTGGCGGATCTGGCCATAGACCGACACGGTGTGGTTGACATGCGCCGGGTGGACGATCAGCCGCAGCCCGTTGGGGTAGGTGAAGACGGCGGGCAGGCCGACCGGCGGCGGCAGGTTGACCGTCGAGAGGGCCTCGTGCGCCCAGTCGGGCAGGGGGACCGGGTGGTCGGGCGGGGTGGCGAAGGATTCGGAGCCGCCGAAGCCCTTGCCGGCGACCGGGTGGCCGGAATCCTCCGGTGTCAGCAGGGCGGTGACGGCCTGGCGCGGGTCGAGGATCTGCCGGGCCAGGCGGTTGACGTCGTCCACCGTGACGGCCTTCAGCGCGGTGCCGAGGGCGTCGGGCGAGTCCAGCCCCATCACCGCCAGCGCCTGCGACCAGGTTTCGGCCAGGCCGCTGATGCTGTTGGCCGAGAAGCCGATCTGCGCCAGTTCCTTGCGGCGGGCGGCCTCGACCAAGTCGGGGGGCACGCCCTTGTCGCGGATGGCGGCGATGATGCCGTTGATTTCGGCCAGCAGGGGGGCCGGGTCCTGGGTGCGGGGATAGGCGGCCACCGCGATGCCGATGCCGGCATCGGCCTTGGGCGCGAATTCGAAGCCGGCGAACAGGGCCTTGCCGGAGGGCACGAGGTCGTAGAGCGCGCCGCGCTGGCTGGTCAGCACGTCGGCCAGGATCTGTGCGGTTGCGTAATCCTTCGATTGCAGGCCGGGCATGCGCCAGGCGACCGTCGCCAGGCCCACGGGATAGTCGGTGGGGAAATGCAGGGTCTGCGCCGTGATCGGGCCCGGCTGGACGGGCGAGCGCGCGGGCAGCGCGCGGCGGGGGATGTCGCCGAAGATGGCCCTGACCCGGGCGATCGCGCGGTCGGGGTCCACGTCGCCGGCGATGACCAGGATGGCGTTGTTGGGCGCGTACCAGGAATCGTAGAAGCGGCGCAGCAGGGCGGCGTCGGTCTTGTCGAAGGAGGGGCGGGTGCCCAGCGCGTCATGCTCATAGGGCGTGCCGGCGAACAGGATCGATTGCAGGCGAGTGAGATACTGGTAGCTGGGGCTGGAGAGGTCGCGCGCCACTTCCTGCTCGATCGCGCCGCGTTCCTTCTCCCAATCGGCGTCGGCCAGGGTGAGGCCGCGCATGCGCAGGGCCTCGATGCGCAGCATGACGTCGAGGTCCTCGGCCGGGGCGGTGTAGAAATACTGGGTGACGTTCTCGGTCGTGTCGGCGTTGTAGCTGCCGCCCAGGCGGGCGCCGATGGCCGCCAACTGGTCCTTGTCCAGCCCGGCGCTGCCGCGGAACATCATATGTTCCAGCGCGTGGGCGGTGCCGGGAAAGCCTTTCGGCGCCTCGCTGGAGCCGACCAGGTAATTGACCTCGGTCGTGACCACCGGGGCCAGCCGGTCGCGCACCACCACCACGCGCAGCCCGTTGGGCAGGGTGGCGCGGACGGCGGTGTCGGCGACGGCGGCCAGGGGGCGGGGAGGCGGGGCGTCGGCCCGGGCCGACCCGGGCAGGGGCATGGCCAGGAGGGCCAGGGAAAGGCTTAATGCGGTGGTGGCCAGGCGTGCTGTCATGATGAACGGGGACTCCTGCTGACCCGGACAGCGTAGACGCGGGGCGCCCGGCTGAAAACCGGGAAGCAGGCATGCGAGGGAACGGACAAGGGAGGATGCGATGAGCGAGGCCATGCCGGATGCGGGAATGGACGAGCGTGTCGGCCGGGTGATGGAAGCGGCGGTGGCGCGCGGACGGCTGGTGGGCGCCGCGGTGATGGTGTCGGTGGACGGACGGGTGACGGTGCGGCGCGCGGCCGGGCTGGCGAATCGCGAGGCGGACGAGGCGATGCGGCCCGATACGCTGGTCCGCCTGGCGTCGCTGACCAAGCCGGTGGTGACGGCGGTGGCGCTGGCGCTGGCCGAGCGGGGCGCGCTGTCGCTGGAGGACGCGGTGACGCGCTACCTGCCCGATTTCCGCCCCGCCTGTGCCGACGGCTCGGTGCCGGCGATCACGCTGCGGCACCTGCTGACGCATACGGCCGGCCTGTCCTACGGGTTTTCGTTCCCGCGTGACGACAACCCTTATGTCCGCGCCGGAGTCTCGGACGGGATCGCCGAGCCGGGGATGGCGCTGGACGACAACCTGGCCCGCCTGGCGACGGTGCCGCTGCTGTTCGCGCCCGGGGCGGGCTGGGCCTATTCGCTGGCGCTGGATGTGATGGGCGGGGTGCTGGAGCGCGCGGGCGATGCGCCGCTGCCCGAACTGGTGCGGCGCCATGTCGGCGCGAAGCTGGGCTGGGAGCGCACCGGCTTCGCGGTGCCCGATCCGGCGGCGCTGTGCCCCGCCTATGCCGATGCGCGGCCGGTGCCGGTGGCGATGGGGGCGCGATACGTGATGCCGCGCCAGTTGGGTGGCGGCAAGGTGAGCGAGATCGTGTTCGCGCCCGGGCGGGTGCTGGACCCGCGATCCTATCCCTCGGGCGGCGGCGGCATGGTGGGGACGGCCGAGGAATTCCTGCGCTTCGTCGATGCGCTGTGCCGGGGCGGCGGCCCGATCCTGTCGGCGGAGAGTGTCGCGCTGTTCGGGCGGAACGCCATCGGGGACCTGTCGATGGGGCCGCTGAACGACGGCATGCGCTTCGCGGTCGGGGCGGCGGTCGTCGATGACCCGGCGCGGGCGCGGACGCCGGTTTCGCGCGGCGGATTCACCTGGGGCGGGGTCTATGGCCATCAATGGATCGCCGATCCGGCGCGTGGCGCTTCGATCGTGATGATCAGCAATACCGCGCTGGCCGGCATGGCGGGGGCGTATCCCGACGCGGTCCGCGACGCGGTCTATGGCGTCGGGTAGGCGATGAGAATGCTATTGCGAACCATTATCATTCGTGCTTGAAGGGAGGGGCACGGAGATGAGACGCCCTGATGTTTGTCTGTTCTTGCAATATGCTCACCGATCATGATGTGGAACACGCGGTGGAGGGCGGGGCGACCCGCCCGCGCGAGATCTATGCGTCGCGCGGCTGCCGGGCGCAGTGCGGCAATTGCGTGCCCGGCATGCTGTGCCTGCTGCGCCGCGCGCTCCAGGCGCGGGCCGACATGGCGGCGACGGAGGCCCTGCCCGCCGTTTGAGGCGGGCGGGTTCCGAAAAGGGGATGCGGCGGCGGGGGCGGCTTGATACAAGGTCCGCATGTCTTTTGGTGATCGCATCAATCAGTTCGACGTGTGGCTGCTGGACCGGGTGTTCCAGCCTTTCGCCGACCGCCTGCCCGAGCGGCTGCCCGCGATGGCCCTGGGGATGAGTTTTCAGTTCGGCGCCATCATGCTGTCGGCGGCGTCGATCATCGCCATGATCGTCGTCGGGCACATGTCGATCAGCGACGCGATGTTCAACGTGCTGGTCTGGTGCCTGGGGCTGGCATTCTATGTCGGGATCAACCGGGTGCGGCCGCTGGTGCGGCCCGGGCATATGAACCCGCTGCGCGTGATGCTGTCGGGCATGCGGCCGCTTTCGATCCCGTTCGCGATCTATGCGCTGTATCAGGGCGCCAGCGCGCCGCCGCATTTCGAGATCGCGCTGTGGTTCAATTCGCTGGCCAATGTCATCTTCGTCGCCGGGATCTATCTGATCTCGTGCGAGGTGCGGCCGCCGGGCCATCGGCAGGCCGCCCGCGCGCGCTTCGGGCGGATGCAGGAACAGGGCGGGCTGTAGTCAGAAATCGATGCAGCGGCCCTTGACCGTCCAGTCGCCGTAGCGGGTGGGCTGCTTCTCCTTGGGGCCGCCATATTCCCGGGCCTCGGAGGCGGGCGCGTCCGGAGCCGGGGTGGCGGGGGCTTCGTCTTCTTTTCGATCGGTGCTGGTCATGGCGCCAGAATGGCCGGAGTCGCGGCGGCGGGCAAGGAACGGGCGTGTGATCGGCCGGGTCAGGGCTTGCCGGGCGGCTTGATCCAGCGGTCGCCGGCATGGCGGGAATGGGCCACGAAGAAGCCGAGCAGGCCGCCGATCGCCGCCGCCAGGACGGCCAGCGTGGTGCCCGCGCCGATCAGCAGCATGAAGACCGGGCCGGCCGTCACGCCGACCGCGAAGGTCAGCACGCTTTCGCGCAGGGTGGGGCCGAACCGCCGTTCCGCGCCGCAATGGGGGCAGATTTCGGCCGTGCCGCGAATCGTGCGGTGGCAGAACGGACATTGCTCGACGGTGCCGGCGACGGGTTCGATCATGAGGGCTTCCTGGAGGCTGCCGCCGTGGTCATTGATGCTCGGACTGGGCGATCCGCTGCTGGGCGGCCATGCGCCACGGGGCGTCGGCGGGGGCGGCGTCCAGCGCGCGGCGGAACAGGGCGGCGCTTTCGGGGCTGACGCGGCCGTCGGCCAGGGTCTGGGCCTCGGCCGCGCGGACCGCGATCTCGGGGATGAAGCGGATCGTCATCGCCTGGCGCCAGGCCTCGGCCGCCGCCGCGTAATGGTCGCGCGCGGCCTCGGCCTGGCCCAGCAGCAGGAAGCCCTGGAAGCGATTGGGATCGTCGGGCGACATCCGGGCCAGGCCGGCGCGCAGTTCCGCCAGCAGCGCGTCGTCGCGCCTGTCCTGCGCCTTCTGGGCCGCCAGGCGGGGCGCGAGCGGCTGCGCCGGCAGCGTCGGGTGGCCGCACAGCAGATAGAGGCCCGTCGCGGTGAGCGGCAGCAGCAGCAGGCAGGCCATGACAACCGGGGTGGTGACGGAGCGGCCGAGGCCGCGCGCGGACGCCGCGTCGGAGGCGAGCAGGCGGCGCTGGATTTCCAGCCGCGCGCCCGCGTGCTCGCCGTCGGCGATCAGGCCGCTCTCGCGGTCGCGGTCCAGCTCGGCGAGCTGGGCCCGATGCAGCAGCATGGCCGATTCCCGTTCGTCCCGCAGGCGGGTCGTGCGGCGGAAGGCGAGGAGAGAAGGCAGCAGCACCACGGCGCTGAGCAGGAAAATGCCAATCCAGATCATCATTATCTCAGCGCGGTCGGGTCAGGTCGGTCAGGCGCGCGCGCTCGTCGTCGCTCAGTGGCGCAGGGCCGGTGCCGCGGGCGCGGCGGAAGGACAGGAAGGCGACGACGCCGCCGACCAGCAGGGCGAGGACCGGCATCAGCCACAGCAGGACCGTGCCGATAGTCAAAGGCGGTTTCAGGCGGATGAAATTGCCGTAGCGATCGACCATCCAGTCCATGATCTGGCGGTTGGATTCGCCCCTGGCGACATGTTCGCGCACCACGTGGCGCAGGTCGCGGGCCAGGCCGGCGCTGCTGTCCTCGATCGATTCGTTCTGGCAGACCAGGCAGCGCAGTTGCGCCCCGATGGCCTCGGCGCGGGCTTCCTGCGCGGGGTCGGACAGCATTTCCGACGGGTCGTCGACCGCGATCGCGGCCAGGGGGGCGAGACCGACGGCCAGGGCCAGGACGGTGGCCAGCATGGCGGCCAGCCGGCGCATGGCGGCGGTCACGAGCGCAGGCTCGCGGCGAGGGGGAGCAGCGTCCGCCGGGCCGTGGCCTCGTCCAGCGCGGCGGCGGAATGCCAGCGGATGATGCCGCCCGGGCCGATCAGGAACGATTCCGGCACGCCGGACACGCCCCAGTCGATCGCGGTCATGCCCGACAGGTCGCTGGCGATGCGGGCGTAGGGATTGCCGGCGCGCCGCACGAAGCCCTGTGCCTCGGCCGGCTTGTCCTTGTAGGCGATGCCCCAGATCGGCAACCGGTCCTTCAGCGCGTTGAGCTGCGGCATCTCGGCGACGCAGGGAATGCACCAGGAGGCGAAGAAATTGACCAGCACCGGCGCCTTGAGCGCCCGCAGGTCGGCGGCGCCGAAACCCTGGGCCGGCGGCAGGCCGGGCAGGGCGAAGTCCGGCACCGGGCGGTCGAGCGCCGGCGCGTGGATGTCGTGCGGGTCGAACGACCCCTGGCGCATGCCCGACAGCATGCGCCAGAACGCGACACCGGCACCGCCCGCGACGACCAGGGGGGCGGCCATCAGCAGGCGCCGGCGTGCCGGGTTGGGGGGGGATGCGGCCTCGGTCATGGCGTGGCCGCCAGGCCGGCGGTCGCGGCGCGGCGGGGAGCGCCCACGCGCATCCGCCGGTCGGACAGGGACAGGGCCCCGCCCAGCGCCATGATCAGCCCGCCCAGCCACATCCAGGGCGCCAGCGGGTTGTAATGCAGGCGCAGCACGTAGGTGACGTCGGTGCCGTTCTCATGCCGGTCGCCCAGCACGCCATAGAGGTCGGACAGCAGGTTGGTGTGGATGGCGACCTCGGTCGTCGTCTGGTTCTGGCTGGCGAAGGTGCGCTTGGCGGGGTGCAGCACGGTGACCAGGCGGCCATGATGCCGGACCTCGATCGTGGCGACCAGCGCGGTGTAGTTGGGCCCCGGCGCGGCGCGGACCCCGGTGAGCGTCCAGGCGTCGCCGGCCAGCATTTCGGTCTGGCCGACATGGACCTCGACGATGCGGTGCTGGGCCTGCGACATCGCGGCCAGCCCCAGCACGCCGACGCCGACGCCGGCATGGGCCAGCGCCGCGCCCAGCGCCGCGCGCGGCAGCATGCGGGCGCGCTGCCAGCTCGCGCCCAGGGGCAGGCGGAACAGGCGGATGCGCTCGGCGATGTCGGCGATGCTGCCGGCGATGACCCAGACGGCCCCGGTGGCGGCCAGCAGCGGCAGCAGGTCGTGGACCCGCCAGACCAGGACGGCGAAGGCCAGCACGGTCGCGGCGCCGGCCCACCACAGGCGGCGCAGGATTGGCCAGAGCTGCGCGCGCTTCCACGGCATCATCGGGCCCAGCCCCATGAAGGCCATCAGCGGGATCGCCATCGGTGCCGCCGTGGCGTCGAAGAACGGCTTGCCGACCGAGATCGTGCGGCCGAACAGCAGGGACATGAAGGGCGGATACATCGTGCCCGTCAGCACCACCGCGCAGATCGAGCACAGCAGGATGTTGTTGAGCACCAGCAGCCCCTCGCGCGAGACGGGGGCGAACACGCCGCCGGCGGTGAGGCGCGGGGCGCGGAGGGCGAACAGCAGCAGCGAGCCGCCGATCACCAGCCCCAGCAGGCCGAGGATGAAGACCCCGCGCGCGGGGTCGTTGGCGAAGGCGTGGACGGAATTGAGGATGCCCGAGCGCACCAGGAAGGTGCCGGACAGCGAGAAGGAGAAGGTGCCGATGGCCAGCAGCACGGTCCAGATCTTCAGCGCCTCGCGTTTTTCCACCACGATGGCGGAATGGACCAGGGCGGTGCCGGTCAGCCACGGGATCAGGGAGGCGTTTTCCACCGGGTCCCAGAACCAGTAGCCGCCCCAGCCCAGCACGTAGTACGACCACCAGGACCCCAGCGCGATGCCGCAGGTGAGGAAGCACCAGGCCGCGACCGCCCAGGGACGGACCCAGCGGCCCCACGCGGCATCGACCCGGCCCTCGATCAGGGCGGCGATGGCGAAGGCGAACGGCACCGCGAAACCGACATAGCCGGTGTAGAGAATGGGCGGATGGAAGGCGAGGCCGGGATCCTGCAACAGCGGGTTCATGCCCTGGCCGTCCATCGGCGCCGGCCAGACCCGGTCGAACGGGTTGGAGGTGGTGAGGCAGAAAAGCTGGAAGCCCGCCGAGACCCCGCCCAGCACCGCGATCACCCGCGCCCGCAGGGCGGAGGGCAGGGTGCGGCCGAACAGCGCCACCGCGCCGCCGCACAGGCCCAGGATCAGGGCCCAGAGCAGGATCGAGCCCTCGTGGTTGCCCCAGACGCCGGTGATCTTGTACAGCAGCGGCTTGGCGGCCGCGCTGTTGGCCGCGACGTTCTGGACCGAGAAATCGTCGCGGATCGCGGCATCGACCAGGCAGGCGAACGAATAGAGCAGCGCCATCAACTGCCCGATGGCCAGGGCGGGGGCCAGCGCCATCAGGCGCGGATCGCGGCGCTGCGCGCCGACCAGCGGCAGCACCGCCTGCCCGGCCGCGAGGCAGCAGGCCAGCGCGAGGGCGAAATTTCCCAGTTCCGGGGTCATGTCAGTCAGCTTCCATGCTGCGGGGCAGCTTTGTCGGGGCCCGTGCCGCTGGCGGCCATGCTGTTCCAGCTCGCGGCGTCGGGGGGCTTGCCGTAGCGCGGGTCCCACTTGCCGCTGCGGCGCAGGGCCTCGGCGACTTCCTTGGGCATGTAGGTTTCGTCGTGCTTGGCCAGCACTTCGCTGGCGCGGAACGCGCCGTCGGCCTGCAGGCTGCCGACCGCCACCACGCTCTGCCCCTCGCGGAACAGGTCGGGCAGGATGCCTTCGTACCGCACGGTGACGGCATCCTGGCCGTCGGTCACGTCGAACTGGTTGACCGGGGTGTCGCCGGTCTTGCTCTGGCGCACCGAGCCGGCCACCACCATGCCGCCGAGCCGGATGGTGCGGTCGGCGGCCGGCGGGTGGGCGTGGACCTGCGACGGCGCCATGAAGAAGACGATGTTGGAGGAGAAGGCGCTCAGGGTCAGCGCGGTGGCGGTGCCCAGCCCGACCAGGCACCCGCCGACCAGCCACAGGCGACGGCTCTTGCGGGTCATGGCGCGTTGGTCCTCGTGGCGCGGGCGGGGCGCTCGACCGCCGCCAGGCGGGCGCGGGCGCGGCGCAGGCGCAGCGCGGCACTGGTGCCCAGGAGGACGGCCAGCCCGACGGTCAGCCCGTAGGCGGCGGCGATGTAGGGCAGGTGGGTCATGCGACGGCTCCGCCCAGGTCGCGGTCCGGCTCGCGGTCCGGCTCGCGGGTGGCGTCGTGCGGGTCGGCCCGGCGCATGGCCAGCGCCGTGCGGACGCGGCTTTCCATGACGGCGGCGCGCAGGCGGGCCACCAGGATGGCGGCGAAGCCGAGCGTGAAGCCCAGCGTGCAGACCAGCAGCGGCCACAGCATGGCGGTCGACATGGTGGGGGCGGCGGTCAGGGTGATGCTGTCGGGCTGGTGCAGGGTGTTCCACCATTGCACGCTGAACTTGATGATCGGCAGGTCGACCGCGCCGGCCAGGCCGAGGATCGCGGCGGCGCGATAGCCGCGCTGCGGCTCGTCGAAGGCGCGGATCAGCGCGATATGGCCCAGATAGAGGAAGAACAGCACCAGCACCGAGGTCAGCCGCGCGTCCCACACCCACCAGGTGCCCCACATCGGCTTGCCCCACAGCGAGCCGGTGGCGAGGCAGATGGCGGTGACCGAGGCGCCGACCGGCCCGATTTCCACCGCCGCGAGGTCGGCCAGCGGATGGCGCCAGACCAGCGACAGCAGCGAGCAGACCGCCAGGCCCATGTAGCCCGACGAGGCCAGCCATGCGGCCGGCACATGGACATACATGATGCGCACGCTGTCGCCCTGCTGCCAGTCGGCGGGGGACAGGAACAGGCCCCACACGATGCCCGCGACCGACAGCACGATGGCGGGCCAGGTCAGCCAGGGTTGCAG
The DNA here is from genome assembly GCF_014174255.1 of Gluconacetobacter sacchari. Classification (GTDB taxonomy): domain Bacteria; phylum Pseudomonadota; class Alphaproteobacteria; order Acetobacterales; family Acetobacteraceae; genus Gluconacetobacter; species Gluconacetobacter sacchari. The sequence continues at coordinate 60,475 of NZ_JABEQJ010000005.1, read as the reverse complement.
GCGCGCGCCCAGCCGGAGAAACCGCCCCGGATTGGCGTAGCGGTGAAGGAAATTGCCCGTGCGTGCGGCGAGGCTGGGTGTGGCGTTCAAGACGGTCTCGTTCTCCCCCATGGGCGGGGGCTCCTGGTCTGGGGCGTTTCGCTTCCCGTTCCTACACGAACATGCGAAGAAAGGCACGACCCGCGCCGGCCACGCCGGCGCGATGGTCGTCTCTCGGGCCCGCGCGCGTTTCCGGAAGGGAATTTCCATGCTGTTCGCCATCATCTGCACCGACAAGCCGGGGGCGCTGGAGACACGCATCGCCACGCGGCCGCAGCATCTGGCCTATCTCCAGGCCTATCAGGACCGGATCATCCAGGGTGGCCCGCTGATGGGCGCGGACGGACGGCCCTGCGGCACCATGCTGCTGATCGACGTGGCGGACCGCGCGACGGCCGAGGGCTTTGCCGCCAGCGATCCGTATGCCAAGGCCGACGTGTTCGAAAGCGTGGTGATCCGCCCCTTTCGCCCGGTCTTCCGCGATGGCGCGCTGGTGGAATAGCCGATGGCGCACTGGCTTGTGAAATCCGAACCCGATGCGTTTTCGTGGGACCAGCAGGTGGCCCATGGCGTCGAGCCCTGGACGGGGGTGCGCAACCACCAGGCGAAGCGCAACCTGATGGCGATGGCGCGCGGCGACCGGGCCTTCTTCTATCATTCGAATGTCGGCCGCGAGATCGTGGGCGTGGTCGAGATCGTGCGCGAGGCCTATCCCGACCCGACGGCGGAGGGCGGAGCGTGGGTCTGCGTCGACGTGCGCGCGGTAGGGCCGATGCCCCGGCCGGTGACGCTGGCGGCGATCAAGGCCGATCCGGCGCTGGCCGACCTGGCGCTGGTGCGCCAGTCGCGCCTGTCGGTGGTGCCGGTGTCGGATGCGCAGTGGACGTATCTGTGCCGCATGGGCGGCTGGGCGGGGCCGTAGCCATCCCGTTTCGGCGGGGCGGCTCCCGAGAGGGTTACCTCCGCCGCACCCTGTCCCGAAAACATGCCTCCTTCACACTTCTGTCGGTCTCACCTAGTGACCTTCTGTCAATCAGGAACCATTAGGGAGATCGATCATGCCGACAATGCCTAAGCTTCTGGTCACCGGTGCCACCGGCCAGCTTGGACAGCACGTCATCGACGCATTGCTGGAGACGGTGCCGGCCGGTGCCATCGTCGCGGGCGTGCGCGATCCGGCGAAGGACGCCGCGCGGGCCATCGGCGAGAAGGGCGTCGCGCTGCGCGTCGCCGATTATTCCCGACCGGAGACGCTGGCCGCCGCGCTGTCGGGCGTGGAGCGCCTGCTGCTGATCTCCGGCAGCGAACTGGGCCGGCGCGCGGCGCAGCATCGCAATGTCATCACCGCCGCGAAGGACGCGGGGGTCGGTCTGATCGCCTATACGAGCATTCTGCATGCCGACACGTCGCCGCTGTTCCTCGCGGCCGAGCATCGGGAGACGGAGGCGGACCTGGCGAAGTCCGGCGTGCCGTTCGTGCTGCTGCGCAACGGCTGGTACAGCGAGGTCTATACGTGGCGGCTGCCGCTCGCCCTCGAACGGGGCCAGTTGATGGGCGCGGCCGGCGAGGGGCGGATTTCGTCCGCCGCCCGCGCCGATTATGCCCGGGCGGCGGCGGCGGTGCTGGCCGGCGGCGAGCATGCCGGCCGGATCTACGAACTGGCGGGCGATACGTCCTTCACGCTGGCGGATTTCGCGGCGCTTGCCGCGGAGATTTCCGGCAGGGCGATCGGCTATCGGAACATGGACGCGGAGGCGTTTCGGGCCGCGGTGCTCGCGGCCGGCGTGCCGGAGATCTTCGCGAAAATCCTCTCCGATACGGATGCCGGCGTGGCGCGGGGGGCGCTGTTCGACGAGGGCGGCGAACTGGCGCGGCTGATCGGGCGCCCGACCACCCCGTTGCGCGACACGCTGGTCCGGTTCTTCGGAGCCTGACGGACGCGCGGGTTGATGCCCCGTGCTTGGGCGTAGCCCCTATGGCTGGCCGGCGGCGCCTTCCGCGCCGATGGCGTTGATGCCGCGTCCGGGCTGGCCGGCGTAGGTGGAATAGGTGAAGTCCGCGTTGTACGAGGGCTGGACCGGGGCGTCGAATTTGACCGGCACGCCGAAGACGCTGAAATGCGAGGGGACGTCCCGATCGTCGCGCGGGGTCTGGCGGGCCTCGATCGAGGGCAGGCCCGGCCCGTGCAGCGCCGTGACGGCGGGGCTGAAGGTTTCGGCCGTCACGTCCTCGTCCTGCACCACCTGATAGCCGTCGGGAGGGGGCGGGGCGGGGGGATTGTCGGGATCGACGGTCGGGTCGCCATGGGGACCGGCCGCCGGCGTGCCGAGCGCGGCGGAGACCGGCGCGTTCAGCGTGCCGGTGCGCGCGGCCGGGGCGGCGGCGTGGCGCGGGGCGGCCATCGCGCCCGGGCCGGCCAGCAGGGCCAGGCCGGTGCCGAGCAGCATGGCCAGGCGCGTCGTCCGTCCGGCGGGCCGTGGGGCCTTGATCGCATCCATGGGGTTTCTCCTTGCGTTCGGACTGTGCCCGGGCCGCGGTCGGACCGGCCATTCCCGGCAGGGCATGGCGGCCCTGCGTGACCAACCATATACGGCGTGACGTCGGATTTGCGAGAGGGGTAATATGCTTGATAAAGCAGAACTCCCCCATCGTGAGCGGGGGCATGGGATCGGCAGGAGGGTTGGGGAATGACCATTCGAACCGGGGGCGAGATCGCTCCACTGGTGCTGGACGCCCCGGCGATCGCCGAGTTGCAGCGCGCGCTGGAGAAGGTCGAATCGGGCCGTGGGGTGCTGGTGCGGCTGGCGGACCTGATGGGCGGGGCCGTCGGCCAGGCCGCGCTGCTGGGCATGCGGGGCCTGGGCATGGCCCCCACCATGCAGGCCAAGCTGAAGGGAATCGCCGAAAGCGCGATTTCACGGGCTTTTGATGTCGCGATCGTCGGCATGACGCCGCTGAAGGGCGAGCTGGCGGTACTCGAATCGGCCGAGGCGCCGGCGGCGGCGCCCGTGCCGCTTGCCGCGCCGGCCTGGCGGGGGCCGGCGCTCCAGGCGGCGGTGGCGGTCTCGGGCGCGGTCGGCGGGTTTGCCGGCATTGCCGGCCTGCTGCCCGATGTCACCTTCACCACGCTGACGATCATGCGCGAGATCGCCCGCATCGCCCGCGAGGAGGGCGAGGACCTGTCCACCCAGGATGCGCGGCGCGCCTGCCTGGAAGTCTTCGCGCTGCGGGCCTTTCCGGTCGGGCGGTCCGACGAGGAGAGCGAGCTGGGATATTTCTCGGCGCGCGCGATGCTGCGCGGCCGGCCGGTGGTGATGCTGGTGTCCGAGGTGGCGTCGCATTACGGGCTGGGCCTGTCGCGCAAGCTGGCCGTGCAGATGATGCCGGTGGCGGGCGCCCTGTGCGGCGCGTCGCTGAACGCCGCGTTCATGGCGCATTATCGCGCCCTGGCGCGTGCGCATTTCACCATCCGGCGGCTGGAACGCGAACATGGGCCGGAAGTGCGGCGGACCGCCGAATCGCTGCGCGCCGGCATGACCGGCGCGAGCGAGGCGTTCTGACCGCTCCCGGAGGGGAGGTCAGGCCGGCTTTTCGGCCCGGACGGGCGCGCGCATCAGCAGGCCGATCAGCACCGCGCTGATGACCGTGCCGGCGAGCAGCGCCACCACATAGGCGCCCAGATGCGTGACGGCGCCGGGAATGGGCAGGACGAAGATGCCGCCATGCGGCACCTTGAGTTCCACGCCCGCGACCATCGAGATCGCGCCCGCCGTCGCCGAGCCCGCCATCATGGCGGGAATCATCCGCAGGGGGTCGCGGGCGGCGAAGGGAATGGCGCCCTCGGTGATGAAGGCCAGGCCCAGCACCGCCGCCGTCGCCCCGGCCTCGCGCTCCTCGACCGAGAAGCGGGCGCGGAACAGGCGCGTGGCCAGCGCCGCCGCCAGCGGCGGCACCATGCCGGCGACCATGGTCGCGGCCATGGGCGTGTAGACCGCGCTGCCGATCAGCCCGACCGAGAAGGCATAGCCGGCCTTGTTGACCGGGCCGCCCATGTCGAAGGCGGACATCGCCCCCAGGATCAGCCCCAGCAGGATCGCGCTGGACCCCTGCATGCCGCGCAGCCATTCGGTGAGGAAGGCCAGCAGGGCGGCGACGGGCGCGCCGATGGCGTAGACCGTCAGCAGGCCGGTGACCAGCGTGCCCAGCAGCGGCAGGATGAGGATCGGCTTCAGCCCTTGCAGGGTCTTGGGCAGGCGGATCAGGCGATTGAGCCCGTCCACCGCGTAGCCCGCGACGAAGCCCGCCGCGATGCCGCCGAGAAAGCCCGCATTGAGGTTGGCGGCGAGCATGCCGCCGATCATGCCCGGGGCCAGGCCCGGACGGTCGGCCACCGAGAAGGCGATATAGCCCGCCAGCGCCGGGACCATCAGCGCGAAGCCGGCCTTGGCCCCGATGGTGAACAGGGTATGGGCCAGGGTGCCCGCCGACGTGGCGTCGTTGGCGTGGATGCCGCCCAGCGCGAAGGCGATGGCGATGAGCAGGCCGCCGGACACGACGAAGGGCAGCATGAAGGACACGCCCGTCATCAGATGCTTGTACGGGCCGGCCCGCTCGCCGCGCCCCGAGGATTGGGACGCCCCGCCGGATGCGCCGGAGACGGGCTGCACCGTCGCCTCGGCCAGGGCCTTGGCGATGACGGCGGCGCCGCCGGTGATGGCCGGCTTGGCGCCGGTGACATAGACGCGCTTGCCGCCGAAGCGGGCGCGGTCGACCTCGCGGTCGGCGGCGATCAGCACCAGGTCGGCGTCGGCGATTTCCTGCTCGGTCAGGGGATCGCCCGCGCCGACCGAGCCCTGGGTTTCGACGCGCAGCGGGTAGCCGAGCTGGCGGGCCGCCTCTTGCAGGCCCTCGGCCGCCATGAAGGTATGGGCGATGCCGGTGGGGCAGGAGGTGACGGCGACGATGCGCGGCGGATGCCCGGCCGTGGATTGCGCCGTGGATTGGGCCGTGGACTTGGCGGCGGGGGCGGCGGCCGGGGCGGCGGTGTCCAGCCCGTCCAGCGCGCGGGCCGGGTCGGCCAGCACGGCTTCGAGCGTCAGGTGGCGGTTGGCGCGGGCGGCCAGCGCGTCGCCGGCCTGGCCGCTGGAGCCGACCAGCAGCAGCGTGTCGTCGGCGCCCGGCGCGTCGTCGGGCAGCGGGGCGAGGACGCCGTGCGCGGTGCGGATCTCGATATCCAGCGTGCGGCCGGTTTCGCGCGCGGCGCGGCGCAGGGCCTCGCCCGCGAGGACGCCGGTGACGCTTTCCTCGCCTGCTTCGATGACGGCCAGTATGTGCTTCATGTTGTCTCTCCCGCCCCGCCGGCTTCTGTGCGTCCGGCTGTTGCGATCGTTACCTTGCCCATCAGGGCCCGGACCGCGTCGCGGCCCGGCAGATTGGGGCCGGCCAGGCCGAGCTTGCCGACCGCGAAGGCGGTGGACAGGCGCGCGATGTCCGGCAGCGCCAGGCCATCGGACAGCGCGGCGACCAGGCCCGCGACCATGGAATCGCCCGCGCCGACGGTGCTGGTGACCGACTCCGCCCGCAGGCGCGCGGTGAGCGCGGTCGTGCCCGAAAGGAACAGCGCGCCGTCCGCCCCCATCGAGACCACCACCAGGTCGACCCCCCTGGCCAGCAGCCGGGCCGCGACGCGCTGGGCGTCGTCGGCCGTGGCGACGGGTTCGCCCGCCCAGTCCGCGAGTTCGCGCAGGTTCGGCTTGACGATGTCGGGCGGCGTGTCGCCCTGGAGCGCCAGCATCAGCGGCGTGCCGCTGGTGTCGAGCAGCACCCGCGCGCCCTTTTTGCGCAGCCGGGCGATCAGGCCGGCATAAAGATCGGGCGGGCAGCCGGGCGGCAGGCTGCCGGACAGGACGATCAGGCTGTCGGAGCCGGCGAAATCCTCGATCTGCGCGCTTTGCCGTTCGACGGCGACGGCATCGACGGTGGCGCCGTCCATGTTGATGTCGGTGGTGTCGCGGTCGTCGACGATCTTGAGATTGACGCGGGTGGCGCCGGGGATGCGCAGGAAACGGTCGACGATCTGCTTTTCCGCGCACAGGGCCTGGAACGATTCCGCATTGTCGCGGCCCAGCAGGCCGAAGGCGGTGACCGCGATGCCCCAGTCGGCGAGGCAGCTTGCGACGTTGACGCCCTTGCCGCCCGCGTTCTGCCGCACGGCGCGGGCGCGGTGGACTTCGCCGGGGGTCAGGTGATCGACCGTGATGGTCTGGTCGATCGCCGGGTTGAAGCTGACGGTGGCGATGCGCATCACGATTCCTTTCCGGCCGGCGCCGCGTCCGGAGCCGTGGTCGGGGCGCCGTCCAGGGCCCGGACGGCGTCGGGGGTGCCGGCCTGCAATGCCCGCGCGGCCAGGGCGCGCAGGTCGGCCAGGCTGGTGCCGCGGATCCGTGCCTTCACGGCGGGGATGTCGCGCGGGGTCATCGACAGTTCGTCGACGCCGAGCCCGGTGAGCAGCGCCGCGCCGAACGGGTCGCCCGCCAGGCCGCCGCACACGCCGACCCAGCGGCCGTGGCGGCGCGCGCCCTCGACCGTCTGCGCGATCAGGTTCAGCACGGCGGGGTGCAGGCTGTCGGCCTCGCTGGCCAGCTCGGGGTTCTGCCGGTCGATGGCCAGGGTGTATTGCGTGAGGTCGTTGGTGCCGACCGAGAAGAAATCGGCATGTTCCGCCAGGACATGGGCCTGCACCGCCGCGGCAGGGACCTCTATCATGATGCCGATCGGCACCGACGGCGCGTCGAACTCGGCGCGGATGGCCTCGCACCGTCCGCGCAGCGCGACCAGTTCGGGCACCGAGGTGATCATCGGGAACATGATCAGCAGTTCGCCGCCCGCCTTCGCCGCCCGGTAGAGCGCGCGCAACTGCGGGTCCAGCAGGTCGGGCCGGCGCAGCAGCAGCCGGGCGCCGCGCACGCCCAGGAAGGGATTCTCCTCGTGCGGCAGGTCGAGATGCGGCACCTGCTTGTCGCCGCCGATATCGAGCGTGCGCACGATCAGCGGGCGGTCGCCCAGGGCCTCGATCATGTCGCGATAGACCGTGTACTGCTCGTCCTCGCTGGGGGTTTCGCCGCGTTCGAGGAACAGGAACTCGGTCCGCATCAGGCCGACGCCCTCGGCCCCCTGCGACAGGCAGAACGCCACCTGGTCGGGGCGGTTGACGTTGGCGCCGATGGCGACGCGATGTCCGTCGGTCGTCTCGGCGGGGTTGGCGCGCTTTTCTTCCTCCGCCGCGCGCAGGCGGGCGCGCTCGGCCAGCCATGCGCGGGCCGATTCCAGGTCGGCTTCAGCCGGGTCGAGCCAGATGCGCCCGGTATCGCCATCGACGATCGCCGTGGTGCCGGGCGCCAGGGCCAGCAGCCCGGGGCCGCCCGCCACGGCCGAGGGCAGGCCCAGCGTGCGCGCCAGGATCGCGCTGTGCGAGGTCGGGCCGCCCAGCGCGGTGGCGATGCCGGCCACGCGGTCGATGTCCAGTGTGGCCGTGTCGGAGGGCGACAGGTCGGAGGCGACCAGGATGCAGGGTTCCTCCGGCAGGTCGGCCAGCGTGCCGGTGCCGAGGTCGGGATCGATCTGCGCCAGGACGCGGCGCCCGACATCGCGCAGGTCGGCCGCCCGCGCGGCCAGGACCGGGTTGCCGAGCGAGGCGAGCTGCGTCGCCATCCGCTCGATCGCCTCGTGCCACGACCAGGCGACGCCGTGGCCCTCGACCATGATCTGGCAGGTCAGCGTGATGAGGTCCGTATCGTCGAGCAGGCCGGCCTGCGCGACGAAGATCGCCGCGTCGCCGGCGCCCAGGCGGCGCGTCGTCTCGTCGACCAGCGCCGCCATCTGCGCGCGCGTGCGGACCAGCGCGCCGTTGAGCAGCGCGCCGCCGGCCGCGAGATCGACCGGCTTGTCCGGCACGTCGGCCTCGGTGGCGGCGAGGATGTGGATCCGGCCGATGGCCAGGCCGGGGCTGGCGGCGACGCCGGTGACGAGGCGGGGCGTGCCGACCGGCGTCCAGCCCTTCAGCGGCCCGGCCTTGGCCGCCGCCGCCGCCTTTTCCGCCGCGCGGGCGGCGTCGGCCTTTTCCTGCGCCGTCAGCCGGGTGACGACGCCGTGAAACCGGTCCAGCGCCGCGCGGGCGTTGGCGCCGCCGGCCGAGATCACGATCGTGTCACCAGCCTTCAGGCCGAGTTGCAGCAGCGCGACCAGGCTGCGGGGATCGGCGGCCTCGGTGCCATGGCGCACGCGCAGCGGCGCGCCGGCGCCCTTGGCGGTTTCGGACCAGGTGGAGGCCGGACGGGCGTGCAGGCCGGTGGGATAGTCGACGATCCACTCGACCCGTTCGGGATAATCCTCGGCGGCGCCGGTGGGGGCGGGGGCCGGGGACTCGTCGCGCAGGGCGGCGGCGATGACCTCCGGGTCGTGCGTCGTGGCCAGCGCGCGCAGGCGGTCCTCGTTCTGGATCAGGCGCGTCAGGCGGCGGAGGATCGCGATATGGCTGTCCGAGCCGGCGGCGATGCCGACGACCAGGTGGGCGACCTGCCCGGGATTCCATGTGATGCCATCGACGAATTGCAGGACCACGATGCCGTCGCGCCGCACCAGCCCCTTGTCCTCGCCCGTGCCGTGCGGGATGGCGACGCCCGAGCCGAGATAGGTGTTGGCCACCTGTTCGCGCCGGATCATGCTCTCTTCGTAGCCGGGGGCCACGCAGCCGGCGGCGACCAGCAACTGCCCCGCCTGGCGAATGGCGTCTTCCTTGTCCGCCGCGCGGGCATCGATTCTGATCAGGGTTTCGACCTCGCGGCCGAAGGATGGGGTGGGGGACATTCGCTGGCCGCTCCGTCTTCTTATTTTAGAAATTCTTATTTGAAAAATAGGGAAAACGTTCTCTGATGTTTTTGTCAATAGACAGGATACGGGAACGATGCCATGGGCATACGCTCTTTGCGTGTATGCCCTTTCATGCAGCATGTGGAGGGAGAACGTTTTCCCGATGAACGTCGGAATCAAGGATGTCGCCCGAGTGGCGGCGGTCTCGCCCGCCACGGTGTCGCGGGTGCTGGCCGGGCGGACCGTCGACCCGGTCATGCGCGACCGGGTGCTGGAGGCGGTGCGCGAGACGGGCTATCGCCCCAATCTCGCGGCGCGGCGGCTGCGCTCGCGCCATACCAAGACCATCGGCCTGATCGTCGCGGATATCCGCAACCCGTTCTTTACCGCCGTGTCCCGCACGGTGGAGGCCATCGCCTACGACCATGGGCTGCGCGTCATCTTCTGCAATACCGACGAGGATGCGGCGAAAGAGGCGATGTATATGCAACTGATGCAGGAAGAGCGCGTGACCGGCGTGATCCTGGCGCCGACGCGCGAGGGGGCGGACAGGATCGCGCATCTGGAGAGCGACTTTCCGATCGTGCTGATCGACCGTGCCGCGCCCAATGCCTCGTGCGACAGCGTGGTGCTGGATAACGAGGCCATGGCGGCGCGGCTGGTCGTGCATCTGCACCGGCTGGGGCATCGCCGCATCGCCGGGCTGTTCGGCACCGACACCGTGACCGGGCGGGAGCGCTGCGACGGATATGAGCGGGCCATGGCCGAATGCGGCATCCCCGGCGAGGTCGTGCCGGTACCGCATGAACGCGAGCAGGCGCAGCGCGTGATCGCGGCCCTGCTGGGGGACGTGGCGCGGCGGCCGAGCGCGCTGGTCGTCAGCAACAGCGTCATGCTGCAAAGCGTGCTGCGGGTCGCCGACACGCTGGGGCTGGAGATTCCCCGCGACCTGGCCCTGACGAGTTTCGACAACGAGCCGTGGATGGAATTCGTCGCCGGGGGGCTGAGCGTGATCGAGCAGCCGGTGGAGGAAATCGGGCGCACCGCCGTGACGATGCTGCTGGACCGGCTGGACCATGCGGATTGCGTCACGCGCCGGGTCGTGCTGGCGGGACGTTTCATCGCCAGGGGGTCGGGGGGCCGGGGAGCCGAGGCCTGATCGCGGCCCGGAAAACCGTCGCCCGGAAAAAAGAAGACAGGAAAAAGAGAGGAGACTGCCGATATGAAACCGCCGATTGGTCGTGACACGAAATTGTGCATGTCGCTGTCCGGCAGGCCCGGCAATGCCGGGTCGCGGCTGCATAACCGGCTCTATGAGCTGCTGGAGCTGGATTATATCTACAAATCCTTCAGCACCACCGACCTGCCGGCGGCGATCGGCGGGGTGCGGGCGCTGGGGATCCGGGGCTGCGCGATCTCGATGCCGTTCAAGGAGGCGGTGATTCCGCTGATCGACCGCATGGAGCCGTCGGCCCGGGCGATCGAGAGCGTCAATACCATCGTCAACGACGATGGCGTGCTGATCGGCCACAATACCGACTACATCGCGGCGCGGACGGTGCTGGCCCAGCGCGGGGTGGACCCCGCGACCCCCTTCCTGCTGCGCGGCAGCGGCGGCATGGCGCGCGCGGTGGTGGCGGCCCTGCGGGACAGCGGCTTCACCGACGGGACGGTCGTGGCCCGCAACGAGGAGGCCGGCCGGCGCCTGGCCGAGGAGTATGGCTATCGCTGGCGGGCCGACCTGCCCGGGCAGGGGGCGCCGCTGCTGATCAACGTGACGCCGCTGGGCATGGAGGGGCCGGACAGCGCGGCGCTGGCCTTTCCCGAAGCGATGATCGATGCCTGCGCCGTCGCCTTCGACGTGGTGGCGCTGCCGCCGGAGACGCCTTTCCTGAAGGCCGCGCGGGCACGCGGGAAGACCGTCATTTCCGGGGCCGAGGTGATCGTGTTGCAGGCGATCGAGCAGTTCGTGCTCTATACCGGCATCCGGCCGTCGGCCGCCGACATGCGCGAGGCGGTGCTGGCCGCGCACGGACCCGCCACCGCCGACGCGCTGGCGCTCTCGGCGGGCTGAACCCCGGCCGCGCGGGTGCCTATGCGCGGAGCGCCATCCGCGCGGCCGTGACCATCGCCGCCAGGGTGTAGAAGCCGATCAGCGTGTGCGCCATGCCGGCGTAATGGGGCATCAGCAGCATCAGGGCGGCCGCCGCGGCGCAGGCGGCGAGGCAGCAGAGAAAGAAGGTCCGTGAGGCCTGCATGGTTCCGGTGTCCTTTTCAGACCGGGGTGAGGGCCGGGCGGCCGGCCAGGATGGCGTCGACATTGTCCAGCGCCAGCATGCACATGTCGGTGCGGGTTTCCACCGTGGCGCTGCCGACATGGGGCGTCATGAACAGGTTGGGCAGCGCCAGCAGGCGCGGGTCGGGATCGGGTTCGTTGCGGCAGACATCCAGCCCGGCGCCGGCCAGGTGCCCGTCCTTCAGCGCCGCGATCAGCGCGCCCTCGTCCACCAGGCTGCCGCGCGCGGCGTTGACGAAGATGGCGCCGCGCGGCAGCAGGCCGAACAGTTCGGTGGTCATGACCGGCTGTCCGTCCTTGCTGCCCGGCATGTGCAGGCTCAGGATGTCGCACCGGGGCAGCATGGCGCGCGGGTCGGCGAAATAGGTGGCGCCCTCTTCCAGTTCCGGCGCCAGGCGGCTGCGGTTGGAATAGAGGACCGTCATCTCGAAACCGCGCGCCCGGCGGGCGACGGCGCGGCCGATGCGGCCCATGCCGAGGATGCCGAGCGTCTTGCCCGTGACCTGGGTGCCCAGCATTTCGTCCATGCCCAGGCCCCGGCCCCAGCCCGCCGCGACCAGGGCCAGATATTCCTTCGCCCGGCGCGCCGCCGCGAGGATCAGCATCATCGCCAGGTCGGCGTTGCTGTCGGTCAGCACGTCGGGCGTGCTGGTCAGGGCGATGCCCCGCGCGCGAATCGCGGGGATGTCCAGATGGTCGGTGCCGACGCTGATGGTGGCGATGACGCGCACGCTGTCCGGCAGGGCGGCGACGGTGGCGGCGGAGACCGGCGTGCTGCTGGTCACCAGCACCGCGTCGGGGCGGAAGGCCCGGGCCTGCGCGACCAGTTCCTCCGCCGTCAGCTTGTGGTCCGGGGCGGGCGGGGCGTCGTAGTCCCGGGCGATCCGGGCCTGGGCCGCGGCCAGAAGATGCTGCGAGACGATCAGGCGGGGGCGGGTCGGGGACATGGGGCGGCCTTTATGTCTTGGGGCGGCGGGCTTCGTGCGACAGGATCGGTCCATTGCCGGTGCGTGTCCAGACGGCCGGCGTGACGGGAGGACAGCACGATGGGCGGCGGGATGGACATCACACCCGAGATCATGATCCAGGCCTATTCGATCGGCCTGTTTCCCATGGCGCCGGACGCGCGGTCGCCGCGCCTGGAATGGTATGACCCCGAATCGCGGGGGGTGCTGCCGCTGGACGGGTTCCATGCGCCCCGGCGGCTGCTGCGCACCGTGTTGTCCGACCGGTTCGAGATCGTGTCCGACCGCGATTTCGAGGCGACGATCCGGGCCTGCGCCGCGCCGGCGCCGGGGCGCGAGGAGACGTGGATCAACGAGCGGATCGTCCGGCTGTTCTGCGACCTGCATGCGCTGGGCCATGCCCACAGTGTGGAAAGCTGGCAGGGCGGCGAACTGGTGGGCGGCCTGTACGGGGTGGCGATCGGCGGGGCGTTCTTCGGCGAAAGCATGTTCAGCCGGGCCCGCGATTCGTCGAAGGCGGCGCTGGTCTCGCTGGTCGCGCGGCTGCGGCGGGGGGGATTCACGCTGCTGGATACCCAGTTCGGCACCGCGCATCTGGCGCTGTTCGGCGGGATCGAGATCCCGTCATGGCGCTACAAGGCGCATCTGGCGGCGGCGTTGCGCCTGCCGGCCCGCTGGCCGGACGAGACGCGGCCCCGCGAGCGCGAGGCGATCCGTCATGAAATTATCGCCATGCGGGATGCGAGGGGCGCCGACGCGATTTCGTCCGGCGGCGGAAGCGGTTAGGGTCGGCGGGCATGATACGGAAGCAGGAAGGGAATTCGGGACCATGATCCATCCGACAGGGGCGCGCGCGGGCCTGGCTGGCGCGCTGGCGGTGAGCCTGATGATGGCCGGCGCGACGCGGCCGGCGCGTGCGCAGGCCGACGCGGACCATCCGCCGCTGGCCCCCGCGCGCGACGTGCAGGTGGAATATTCCGTCCAGCCCGACGGCGCGCCGGCGCCGAAGACGATCGAGGCGTGGTTTACCGCGAATGGCGGGATGATGCGGATCGACAGTCCCGAGGGCATGGGATCGACCATTCTGAACCGCACCACGCGCCAGGTGACGATCGTCCTGAACAAGCAGAAGGTCTATACGCAGTTCGACGCGCGCAACGGCATTCGCAACCCGTTCCTGCTGGACTTGCAGATGCAGTATACCCGCAAGGGCACGGCGCGGGTCGCCGGCGTGCCCTGCACGGAATGGGGCGTGGTGTCGGGGCGCGGGACCGCGACCGCCTGCGTGACCGATGACGGCGTGATCCTGCGCGAGGACGGGGTGGACGGCGACGGCATGAAGGGGCGGCTGGAGGCGACGCGCGTCATCTACGGACCGCTGCCGGCCAGTACGTTCCAGCCGCCCGCCGGCTACCAGATGGTGACGCGCCATCGGGTTGCGCCGTCGCATGCGCTGGGCGGCGGGCAGCCCGTGACCGGGGGAACGGCGCAGTCCGGCCGATGAGCGGGCCGTGGCGCCGGCTGGCGCCGGCGGCGCTGGCCGTGGCCCTGGCGCACGCGGCCGGCCCGGCGGCGCGGGCGGCGGAGGACGCGCCCTTCGTCACGCCGCAGCGGGATGTCGATATCCGCTATGCGCTGGCCTCGCCCGATCCGTCGGTGCCGTTGCAGCACCAGCGCATGCGCTGGTCGGCCGGCACGCGCCGGCAGCGCGTGGACCCCGAGGGCTCCGCGACCTACATGATTACCGATTATCGGGCGGGACGGCTGACGGTCGTGGACCTGGCGCGCGGCGCGCGGACGGTGATTCCCGCCCCCGGTCCGGCGCTGTCGGAACCGGGGCAGCGGGCACCGGGGGACTGGTCGCGCGGCGAGACGCTGCTGGTGGCCGGCGAGCAATGTACCGTCTGGCACACGCGCGACACCGACGGCCGGGTCAGCGATGTCTGCTACAGCGACGAGGGCGACTTGCTGCAAGCGGCCCAGGGCGACCGGATCGTGGTGCGGGCCGAGCAGGTGAGCCATGCCGCCCAGCCGGAGGCGATCTTCGTGCCGCCGGACGGGCTGAGGACGATCCAGGCCGCCCATCCCTGACGGGCCGGCCGGGCGGGGGTGGTGGCGAAAATGGGGCGAAACCTGCCCGTAAATCGCCATCAGCCGGTGGTGTTCTTCCTTTTACGCGGGGCGCACGGTTCGCTCCCGTTCTGAAGGAAAGGGTACGGCCATGCATAAAATCGCGCGGCTTCTGCTGGTGGTTCCGGTGATGGCGGCGGGTCTGGCCGCCGCGGCCCCGGCGGCCCATGCGCAATGGTACGGCCACGGATATGGCGGCCCCGGTCCCGGCTGGCATGGTGGCTGGCATGGCGGCTATTACGGGCATGGTCCCGGCTGGGGTGGCCGGGGGTATTACCGTCGCGGCCCCGGCGTAGGCGGCGCCTTTATCGGCGGGTTGATCGGCGGGGCGCTGATCGGCGCGGCGGGAAGTGCCATCGCGGCCGAGGCCTATGGGCCCCCGCCGCCGCCTCCTCCGCCGCCCCCGCCACCCCCTCCGCCGCTGGTCTATGCGCCCTATGGGTATGCCTATCCGGCCTATTGACCGGGGGCCGAGAGCCGTGACGCGGCCTGCATGACGTCGGCGACGTGGCCGGGGACCTTGACGTTGCGCCAGACATGGGCGACCCGGCCATCGGCGTCGATCAGGAAGGTCGCGCGTTCGATGCCCATGTATTTGCGGCCGTACAGCGTCTTTTCGACCCATACGCCATAGGCCTCGGTGACCGTGCCCGTCGCGTCGGAGGCCAGGGGGAAGGCGAGGTTCTGTTTCGTCGCGAAATTGTCGATCGCCTTCATCGAATCGCGCGATACGCCGATGACGGGCAGGCCGGTGCCGCCCAGCGCGGCCAGGGCTTCCTGGAAATCGCAGGCCTCTGTGGTGCAGCCGGGGGTGCTGGCCTTGGGGTAGAAATACAGGACGAACGGCCGGCCCTTCATCGCCGCCAGGCTGACCTGGCGGCCCTTGCTGGCCGGCATGGCGAAATCGGGCGCCGGGGCGCCGATGGCGGGGAAAAGCGGGGTGTCGGCCATGGTCGGGTCTCCGTTCGGGTCCTGTCGGACTATCTTGAGGGCTTTGGCGTCGTCTGCAAGCGATCGGCCGGGTCTTCGACCGGGCCGATCAGGGTGGTGAACAGGGCGCGCACCGTGTTCGCGAGGGCGTCCATCGCCGAAAGGGCGGCTTCGATCGACGGGGCCTCGATCTC
This sequence comes from Gluconacetobacter sacchari, assembly GCF_014174255.1. Taxonomy (GTDB): domain Bacteria; phylum Pseudomonadota; class Alphaproteobacteria; order Acetobacterales; family Acetobacteraceae; genus Gluconacetobacter; species Gluconacetobacter sacchari. The sequence continues at coordinate 45,053 of NZ_JABEQJ010000005.1, read as the reverse complement.
GCGCAGCAGGATGTCGCGCGTGGCGGGGGGGATGGCGGCGAGGTCGGCCGGAGGGTGGGCGCCGAAGAGCAGGCGCAGCATGCTCTGCACCGAGCGCCAGGTGCGGTCGGCGCCCAGCAGGACGCGCGCGGCCGCCGGGTCGAGCGCGCCATGCCGGGCCAGCAGGCGCAGGGCGTCGCGGGTGCAGGGCGCGCGCACCGCCGCCGTGCCGACGGCCAGTTGCAGCGTCTGGGCGATGAATTCCACATCCATCAGGCCGCCCGGCCGGCGCTTGATGTCCAGCGGCCCCGACGGCGGCAGGTCGCGCGCGATACGGGCGCGCATGGCGCGGGAATCGTCCAGGATCGTCCGGCGGCCCGACGGGTCGCCGTCCAGCGCGTGGCCGATCGCGGCGCGCGTGGCGCGGACCAGCGTCGGCGCGCCCGCGACCACCCGGGCGCGGGTCAGGGCCATGCGTTCCCACGTCCAGGCGCTTTCGGCGTGGTAGCGGCGGAAGGCCTCCAGCGACAGGGCGACCGGGCCCTTGGAGCCGGAGGGCCGCAGGCGCATGTCGACCTCGTAGAGCGGCCCTTCCGGTCCCGGGGCGGTCAGGGCGGCGATGACGCCATGGGCCAGCCGGACGAAATACTGCCCCACGGGCAGGGGGCGCGGCGGCAGGCCGCCGTCGCGGGCGGCGGCGCGGGGCGGGACCACGCTGTCGGCGACCTCGGCGGGGTGGTCGTAGATCAGCATCAGGTCGAGGTCCGAGCCCGGCATCATCTCGCGCGATCCGGCCTTGCCCAGCGCCACCACCACCATCGCGCCGCCGGGGACGCGGCCGTAGCGGTCGCGATGTTCGGCGGTGACGCTGCGCAGCAGGCCGCGAATCACCGAATCGGCCATGTCGGTGCGGGCGCGGCTGGCGGTGTCGACGTCCAGGCGATGTTCCAGCCGGGCGGTGGACAGGCGAAATTCCTCGCCGCGCACCAGGCCGCGCAGGACCGGCAGGAGTTGTTCGGTCGAGGCGGCGGCGGCCACGTGCTGGCGGACCAGTTGGGCGGGCGGCAGGTCGGAGGTGCTGGAATCGGCTTCGTCGTCGCCGATGCCGCCCAGCAATCCTTCCAGCGCCGCCGGGGTTTCCGCCAGGTGGTCGGCCAGGAAGGGCGAGCCGTCGAGGATGGTGGCGATGCGGCCGATCAGCGCCGGATTGCGTTCCAGCAGGGAGAGGAACTGCACCCCGGCCCATTGCCGCGCCAGCATGGCGTCGAACCGGCGCAGGCAGGTCAGCGGGTCGCGGCGCTGGCCGAAGCTGGACAGCAGGCCGGGCATCAGCCGGCGCAGCAGGCTGCGGGCGCGGTCGGAACGCAGCGCGCGCAGGCGGTTGCCGCTCCAGCGGGCCAGCAGGGCCAGGGCATCGGGGATGTCGGCGCCCGGGAAGCCGGCGCGGCGGAGATGGTCGGCCATGTCCTCGGCCTCGGGGTCGATCGTGGCGTCGGTGCCCTGGGATTCGGCGAACTGGCGTTCGAAGATCCGCCGAGACTCCTGCATGATCGGCAGCATCATGCCGGCCAGGGCGCGGCCGCCGTCTTCCTGCATGAAGGTCGCGTAGGCGTTGAAGGCGTCGCGCGTCGCGGGCAGGCGGTGGGTCTGGTGGTCGGCCTGCATTTGCAGGCGGTGTTCGGCGCGGCGCAGCATGCGATAGGTGCGGGCCAGGCTTTCGCCCTGCGGGCGGGGCAGGATGCCGGCGCGGACCAGGCGCCGCAGGGCGCCGAGCGTGGTGGGGTCGCGCAGTTCGGGCTGCCGGCCGCCCCAGACCAGTTGCAGGGCCTGGGCGACGAATTCGACCTCGCGGATGCCGCCCTGGCCCAGCTTCAGGTCGTGGCCCAGCAGCCAGTCGCGGGCCAGGCCCGGGTCGTGGACCGTGCGGTCGCCCAGGCGCGACAGGCCGGTATGGCCGGCATTGCGGTGGCGGTCGATGCGCGCCTTCATGTCGTGCAGGTCGTCGATCACCGCGAAGTCGAGATGGCGGCGCCAGATGAACGGGTGGATCGCGCGCAAAAAGCGGCGGCCGGCGCCGATATCGCCCGCGACCGGGCGGGCCTTGGTCATCGCCGCGCGTTCCCAGGTCTGGCCCATGCTTTCGTAATAGGCGATGCCGGCGGGAAAGGAGATGGCCGGCGGGGTGGCCGACGGGTCGGGGCGCAGGCGCAGGTCGGTGCGGAAGACGTAGCCGTCGGCATCGCGTGCTTCCATCAGGCCGACAAGGTCGCTAGTCATGCGGATGAAGATCCGGCGCAAATCCTCGTGGCCCGGATGGCAGTCGGGATCGTAGAGCACGATCAGGTCGATATCCGAGGAGTAGTTCAGTTCCCGCGCACCCAGCTTTCCCATCGCCAGCACGACGAATCCGCTGCCCCGGGTCGGGTGGGCCGGGTCCGGCAGAGCGAGTTGCCCCGTATCATGCGCCGTCCGCAGCAGATGTCTGACCGCTTCGTCCAGCGCGCCTTCGGCCAGGCGGCTGAGGGCGAGGGTCACTTGTTCCAGCGTCCACAATCCGCCGATATCGGCCAGGGCGATGGCCAGCGCGGCCTGGCGCTTGGCGGCGCGCAGCGTCGCGGCGATGGCGGCGCGGCCGTCGCGCGGGGTCAGGGCCGCCATGCTCTCCAGCGCCGCGGCCATGCCCGCGTCGGGGCCCTCGGCCAGCAGGCGGGCGAACGGGACGGGGTCGCGCCGGACCAGTCCGGCCAGGTAGGGGCTGTTGCCGCCGATCGCCGCCAGCATCGCCGCCACGCCCTCGGCCGCCAGCAGGGCCGGGTCCAGCGCGTGGTCGCGCCACGATGCATCCACGTCCTCGCGCAGCAGGGTGGCGCCGCGCGGATCGGCGGGGGCGGGCCAGGCGCGGGCCGTCCAGGCGGGCGCGGTTCGGGCGGGCGCGGTTCGGGCGGGAGCGGTCCGGGCGGGGCGGGGTGGGGGCATGGGGCGTCCTGGTCCGGAAGACGGCGGAGCATGGAGGCCGTCGGCCGGGCCGCACCCTGGACGGCCCGATGACCCGAGGTCAAGGCCCCCTGCCGTCCGGGTCGCGGCGGTGGCGGCGTATCCTGTCGGCCGTGGCGGCGGGATGCGTGATCGTGCCGGTGCTGGCCCTGTCCGGGCTGGCGGCGTGGCTGTCGTGGCGGCCGGTCGACGTGACGCCGCTGGCGCGGCTGGCGCTGGCGCGGGCGATGCCGCCCGGCGCGGCAGGGCGGCTGGAACTGGGGCGGATGCGGGTCGGCTGGGACTGGCTGCATCGCGGCCTGGCCGCGCCGCTGGAGGTGACGGCCGAGGAATTGCGCCTGCGCCGGGTCGATGGCGGCGTGGCCGAGCGCGTGGGGGCGCTGCGGCTGGTGCTGGCCAGCGGGCCGCTGCTGCATGGCCGGCTGGTGGTGCCGGACCTCGTGATGTCCGGGGCGCGTCTGGCGCTGCGGCGGGGGCGGGATGGGGCGATCGGCCTGGATAGCGGGCTTGCGTCGGGCGGGGGCACGGCGGGGTTGCCGGTCGACCCCAGGCAGATGGAGCGGCTGGCGCTGGACGATGTCGCGGTGACGCTGCGCGATCTGGCGTCGGGGCGGACCTGGCGGGCCGAGGGCGTGACGGCCGACCTGCATGCGGTGCGCCATGGCGCGCTGTTCGGGCTGGCCGGCCATGCCGCGGCGACGCTGGCGGGGCCGGGCTTGCTTGCATCGGTACGGGCCGATGGCCAGGCGGATGGGGCGGGGCTGGTGTGGCATGTCGCCACCACGGCGGTGATGCCGAGCGCGCTGGCGCCGCTGATGCCGGGGCTGGCGCATGTCGGCCTGCCGGTCGGGCTGGAGGGCACGATCTCGCTGGCGGGCGGCGGGGGCGGGTTGATGGCGCGGCCGGTGAGGGCGCGCCTGCGGGTGCGGGCCGGCGACGGGCGGATCATGACCGGGGCCCATGGGGTGATCCGCGTGGCCGGGGGGATGGCGGATCTCGCGGCCGATTTCACCCCCGCCGCCGGTGGCGGCATGATGCCGGGCGGGGCGAAGGTCCGGCTGGAGACGCTGGAGGCCGGCATCCTGCCCTCTGACCGGCCGGCGGGCGTGCCGGGCGACACCATCACGCTGGAGGCGCGCGGGACGCTGGATATTGCCAGCCTGGCCGGCCCGGGGGCGATCGCGGCGACAGTGGAGGGGAGCATTCCCGCGCTCGATTTCGCGACCCTGGGCGGCTACTGGCCCGAGGGGGCGATGAAGGGCGCGCGGGCGTGGGTGACGCGGAACATTACCCATGGCGCCGCGCATGGCCTGCATGTCGCGATCGGGCTGGGCAGCGTGGCGGGGTGGCGAGGGATCGCCATGCGGTCGATGACCGGCGGGGTCGTCGGTTCGGACCTGGAACTGCACTGGCTGCGGCCGATCGCGCCGATCCGGGGGGTGGGCGCGGTCTTGACCTTCGAGGGGCCCGATGTGCTGTCGATCGCCTTCGATGGCGGCGTGCAGACGGTCGCGGGGGGCGGGCGGCTGGCGGTGGGCGACGGGTCGATGCGGATTGCCGGCCTACAGCAGAAGGACCAGACCGGCGACATCGCGACGACCCTGCGCGGCGCTCTGCCCGACGTGCTGGCCCTGCTGGCCGAGCCGCGCCTGCATCTGCTGTCGCGCCATCCGGTCGCCTTCGACCATCCCGGCGGCAACGCGCGGGTGAGGCTGCATCTGGTCCTGCCGCTGGACGACAAGGTGTCGGTGGATCAGATCCGGCTGAACGGCCATGCCGATATCGACCATCTGCACCTGGGCAATGTGGTGCAGGGGCGGGCGCTGGATGACGGGCGGATGGCGCTGGATGCCACCACCGAGGGGCTGACCATGCGGGGGACCGCGTTGTTGGGCGGCATGGCGTCGGAACTGACCTATGGCATGGATTTTCGCGGCACGCCGGATGTCCGCGCCACCGAGAGCGCGCATGCGCTGATCCATGTCACGCCCGAAAGCGCCGCGCGCGCGGGGTTCGATGCCGGGCAGCGCTTCCGTGGCAGCGCGGAGCTGGATGTCGCGTATGACCGTTTCCCCGACCGGACCGGGCGGGTGGCGCTGAACCTGGATCTGGCGAAGGCCGCGCTGACCATTCCGGTATGGAGCAAGCAAATGGGGCAGCCGGCGGCGGCCTCGGCGCGGCTGGGGCTTGAGGATGGGCGGCTGGTGTCGGTCGAGGCGATCCATGCCGCGGGGCCCGACCTGCTGATCGACGGCCGGGCGACCATGGGGCGTGGCGGCGCGCGCGCCCTGGTGATGCGCGGCTTCCGCGTCGGCCGGTCGCGCGGGGATGCGACGGTGGGCGTGTCGCCGCGCCCGGCCGACCCGCTGCGGGTGACGGTCCATGCCCCGGTGCTGGACCTGTCGCCGCTGCTGGCGCCCGCGCCGGCGGCCGCGCCGAAGCCGGCCGGCTATCACATGCCCGAGGCCGCGTCGGGGCGAGTGCATGGGCCGCCGGGGCGAAGCTGGCTGATTGATGCCGATGTGCGGACCCTGTTCTATGCGCGCGATGCCAGCCTGACCGGGGTGCGGGCGCATCTGGAGGATAATGGCGTGCGCCTGACCCGGATGCGGTTTTCCATGGCCGGGCCGGCGCCGGCCAGTGCGACCCTGACGCCGGAGCGCGACGGACGGCATCTGTGGGCCCGTGTCGAGAATCTGGGCCTGATGCTGCGCGCGATGGGGGTGACGGCGCAGGTCGAGGGCGGCCGGGCGGTGATGCGGGGCGTGTTCGACGATTCGCAGCCCACCGCGCCCTTTGCCGGCGTGCTGACCGTCGAACCCATCATGGTGCGGCAGGTGCCGCGGATGGTGCGGCTGGCCAACAATGCCTCGCTCTATGGCTGGGTGCAGTCGGTGCCGGCGCCGGGATTCGCGATCCGCAACGTCTCGCTGCCGTTCACCTTTCGCGACGGGGTGCTGGCGGTGCATGACGGAGTGGCCAGCAATGCCTCGCTGGGCGTGACGCTCCAGGGGCCGGTCGACCTGGACCGGGGGACGCTGGACCTGAAGGGGACGATCGTCCCCGCCTTCGCGGTGAACACCATTCCCGGCCACATGCCCGGCGTGGGGCGGCTGATGAGCCCGGAGAAGGGCGGGGGGCTGCTGGCGGCGACCTTCGTGGTCGACGGGACGCTGGACAGTCCGGCGCTGCGGGTCAATCCGTTCTCGATCTTTCTGCCGGGCGTGATGCGGCGGCTGGTCGAGTAGGTGGGCGGGTTGGAGAGAGTGGCGATGTCCGACGGTCTGGGGGCCGGTGTGTGGGGGCTGGTGGCGCTGGCGGCGATCGCGATCGCGGGTGCCCTGGTGCTGATGGCCCGGCGGGGACGTGGGGCGGACGGAGGCGACCTGCTGGCGCGGATCTATGTGATGGTGGAGCGCGAATCGGCCGCGCGGCTGGCCGAGGGCGAGGCGCAGCGCGGCCGGCTGGACCAGTTGCGCGCCGAGACCGCCGACCGGCTGGGGACGATGGCGCAGTCCCTGACCCGCGACCTGGCCGAGGCGCGGCTGATGCAGGGCGCGGCGCTGCGCGAGATCGCGGAGGCGTCGGCGCGGCAGATCGAGGCGGTGCGCGCCACCGTGGACGAGCGGCTGCACGAGGCGGTGGAGCGGCAGATGCAGACCTCGTTCCAGCGGGTGCTGGAACAGTTCACGGCGATGCAGAAGGCGATGGGCGAGGTCTCGGCGATGACGGCGCAGATCGGCGACCTGAAGCGCCTGTTCTCCAACGTCAAGACGCGCGGCGGGTGGGGTGAGGCGCAGTTGCGTGCGATCCTGGACGACGTGCTGCCGGCCGGGGCCTATGAGGCCAACCGCCGCCTGCGCGAGGGCAGTTCGGAGGTCGTGGAGTTCGCGGTGCGGATGCCGGTGAAGGCTGCCGTGCCGCCGCTGCTGGCGATCGATTCCAAATTCCCGACCGAGGCGTACGAGCGGCTGCTGGATGCCGTGGAGCGGGTGGACGCGGAGGCCGAGCGGGCCGCCCGCCGCGCGCTGGAAACGACGGTGAAGATCGAAGCGCGCAAGATCGCGTCCAAATATATCGTGCCGCCGGTGACGGTGGAATTCGCGGTGCTGTACCTGCCGACCGACGGGCTGTATGCCGAGGTCGCGCGGATTGCCGGGCTGATGGACGAGATCGGGCGGACCTGCCGGGTGCTGGTCATGGGCCCCGGCCTGCTGCCGGCCATGCTGCGGACGATCCATCTGGGCTATGTTACCCTGGCGCTGGAGGAGCGGACGGACGGCATCGCCCGCCTGCTGGGGGCCACGCGCCAGGAGATGCTGCGGATGGACGGGGTGCTGGAACGGCTGGCGCGCAATGCCTCGGCCATGTCATCGTCGATCGACGAGGCGCGGCGGCGGACCCGGGTGGTGGCGAAGCAGTTGCGCGGGCTCGACGGGATCGATCCGGATGGCGTGCCGCCGGTCGGCGAGGACGTGGCGGGGCCAGGTGAAACCGAATTTAATGGAGCTTGAGGCGGGGTGCGATCATGCCTGACCGGACCATGAATGCGATATCGACCACGGAACCGTTTGCCCAGGGTGGGGAAGGTGGACCGGACCGCGAGGGCTGGCCCCGGGTGCTGCTGGTCGAGGATGACGGCAAGATCGCCCAGGAAGTGGCCGACGAGCTGGAAAGCCGGGGCTTTGCCGTGCGCCATGTCCAGACCGGGCCGGCCGGGCTGGCGGCGGCGCTGGCCGAGACGTTCGACGTGATGATCGTGGACCGGATGCTGCCCGAGATGGATGGGCTGACGCTGATCGAGACCCTGCGCGGGCGCCAGGTTTCCAGCCCGGTGCTGGTGCTGTCGGCGCTGTCGGCGGTCGATGACCGGGTGAGCGGGCTGAAGGCCGGCGGCGACGACTACCTGACCAAGCCCTTCGCGATGGAGGAGCTGGCGGCGCGGCTGGAGGCGCTGATGCGCCGGCCCAACAATACGCGCGAGACCATGCTGCATGTCGGGCCGCTGAGCATGGACCTGATCGAGCGCACGGTGACGCGGGACGGGCAGGAGATCGACCTGCTGCCGCGGGAATTCCGGCTGCTGGAATATCTGATGCGCCGGCCCAACCAGGTGCTGACCCGCACCATGCTGCTGGAAGATGTGTGGCATTACCGCTTCGTTCCGCAGACCAACCTGGTGGACGTTCATATCGGCAAGCTGCGGCGCAAGATCGACGAGGCGGGCGCCGTGCCGCTGATCCAGAGCATCCGGGGCACCGGATTCATGCTGCGCGTGGCCGAATAGCCCATGCAGCCGGGCGAGGTGCTGCGCACCGCGACCTTTCGCCTGACGCTGGCGGTGGTGGTGGCGATGATCGGCACGGCGGCGCTGCAATTCGCTGTCGGATATTCCCAGACCAAGGCGTTCGAGTTCCGGCGCACCGACGAATTGCTGCATCGCGAGGCCACCCTGCTGGCGCCGGAACGGCCGCAGGACCTGGAGCACAAGATCGGCGAGCGCGCGACCGACGACCTGCGCGTGGTGATCAACCAGGCCGCGCTGTTCGATTCCGCGCATCATCACATCGCGGGCGACCTGCGGACCTGGCCCGAGGGGCTGGTGGTCGACGGGCATGTCCATGAGCTGACCGTCCGGCCCAACGAGGACGAGCCCTATGTGCTGCGGATCCTGGCCGTGCCGGTGGCCGGCGACCGGGTACTGGTGCTGGGGCGCGGCCTGCACATGATCGCGGAATGGCGGCTGATGATGCGCCATTCGCTGCTGGTCTCGATCGTGCCGACGGTGCTGTTCGCGCTGCTGTGCGGCATCGTGCTGAGCCATCGCGCCCTGGGCCGGGTGGCGCGGATGCATGAGGCGATCGACCGGATCATGGATGGCGACCTGCATGAGCGCCTGCCCGCCGGACGGCAGCGCGACGAGATGCAGCGCCTGGCCGGCAGCGTGAACCGCATGCTGGACCGGCTGGAGCATCTAATGGGCGAGATCCGCGATGTCGGGAACGATATCGCCCATGACCTGCGCACACCCCTGGACCGCGCGCTGGCCGGCACGCTGTCGGCCGACGACCTGCGCACCGTCATCGCGCGGGCGATCGACGACCTGGACCAGTGTTTTTCCGTCATCACCGCGCTGCTGCGGATCGCGGAGATCGAGAATGCCCGGCGGCGGGTCGGGTTCGCGGTGCTGGACCTGAACGAGATCGCGGCCGATATCGTGGACCTGTACGAGCCGATCGCCGAGGGCAAGCAGATCCGGCTGGAACTGCTGGCGGCGCCGGTGCCGGTGCCGGTGCATGGCGACCGCGACCTGCTGATCGAGGTGCTGGCGAACCTGATCGACAATGCCTTGAAATTCACCGATACCGGCGGCGATGTCACGCTGGCGACCTTTCCCGACGGCCAGGGCGGGGCGCGGCTGGAGGTGGCCGATACCGGCATCGGTATCATGCCCCAGGAGCGCCAGGCGGTGCTGAACCGGTTCTATCGCTCGGACAAGAGCCGCCATGTGCCGGGCAGCGGGCTGGGGCTGAGCCTGGTCTCGGCCATCCTGCGCCTGCACAACGCGCATCTGAGCATTTCCAGCGCCCGCCGGCACGATGCGCGGCCGGGCGCGCTGTTCGGCGTCGTGTTCCCGCCGCCCGCGCCGGTTGCCATTCCGCCGGCCTGAGCAGGGTCTTTAAATGGAAATTTCATTGGCGCATCGGCACGGCGTGCTAACGAAGCGCCCGAACGATCGGGAGTGACGACGATGCACGCTTGCGGGCCAGATCGCAGGGGCGTGGGGAACAGGGCGGACGGACGGCGCGCGACTCCGCGCGCAGGGGGTTCGCGCCGCGCATGAACGCCATTGTCGTCACCGCGCTCAAGCGGCCCTATACGTTCGTCGTCCTTTCGATCCTGATCGTCGTCTTCGGTGTCCGGTCGATGGTCCAGACTCCGACCGACGTCTTTCCCAGCATCAAGATCCCCGTGGTCGCGATCGTCTGGGGCTATACCGGCCTGATGCCGGAAGACATGTCCGGCCGCGTGATCTATTATTACGAGCGCGCGCTGACCGCGACCGTCAACAATATCGAGCATATCGAAAGCCAGTCCTATTACGGGCGCGGCATCGTCAAGGTGTTCTTCCAGCCGGGCACCGATACCGCGGTCGCCCAGACGCAGATCACGTCGGTTTCGCAGACCGTGATCAAGCAGATGCCGACCGGCATGACCCCGCCGCTGGTGCTGACCTACAACGCGTCCTCGGTGCCGGTCCTGACGCTTCAGGTCTCGTCGGATTCGATGACGGCGTCGCAGATCTACGACATGTCGTCGAACCTGATCCGGCCGGCCCTGGTGTCGGTGGCGGGGGCGGCGATCCCCAACCCGTATGGCGGCCAGCCGGGCAACATCATGGTCGAACTCGACCAGGCCAAGCTGCTGGCGCACGGGCTGTCGGCGACCGACGTGGGCAACGCGCTGGGCAAGCAGAACATCGTGCTGCCGGCGGGCGACCAGCAGATCGGCGCCTTCGACTGGATGGTGCAGACCAACGCCTCGCCGCGCGAGATCGATACGTTCAACGAGATCCCGGTCAAGCAGGTGGGCAATTCGGTGGTCTATCTGCGCGACGTGGCGTGGGTGCATTCGGGCGGGCCGCCGCAGACCAACATGGTGCTGGTCAAGGGGCACCAGGCGGTGCTGATCGTCATCATGAAGAGCGGCGATGCCTCGACCCTCGACGTCGTGTCCGGGGTGAAGGCGCTGCTGCCCTCGGTCACCGCGACGCTGCCGCCGGGCGTGCAGATCCATATCCTCAACGACGCCTCGACCTTCGTGAAGGACGCGGTGCGCGACGTGGTCCAGGAAATGGGAACCGCCGCCCTGCTGACCAGCCTGGTGGTGCTGCTGTTCCTGGGCTCGTGGCGCTCCACGGTCATTATCGCCACCTCGATCCCGCTGGCCATGCTGTGCTCGATCATCGGGCTGGGCTGGGCCGGGCAGACGATCAACGTCATGACGCTGGGCGGGCTGGCGCTGGCCGTCGGTATCCTGGTCGACGACGCCACCGTCATGATCGAGAATATCGATGCCCATCTGGAGATGGACAAGGATCTGGAAACCGCGATCATCGACGCGGCCAACCAGATCGTGGTACCGACCTTCGTCTCCACGATGTGCATCTGCGTCGTCTGGATGCCGCTGTTCCAGCTGACCGGCGTGGCCGGGTGGCTGTTCATGCCGATGGCCGAGGCCATCATCTTCGCGATGATCGCCTCGTTCATCCTGTCGCGGACGCTGGTGCCGACCATGGCGAAATACCTGCTGGCGGCCCAGGTGGCGGCCCATGACGCCGCCAGGCACGGCCACGCGCCGCCGAAAGGGGTCTTCGGCCGCTTCCAGCAAGGGTTCGAGGCGAAATTCACCGCCTTCCGCCACCGCTATCGCGACCTGCTGACCGGGCTGGTGGCGTCGCGCACGCGCTTTCTCGCGTCCTTCCTGGCGCTGGCGGTCGGCTCGATGCTGCTGCTGATCTTCGTCGGCCAGGATTTCTTCCCCGAGATCAATTCGAATGCGCTGGCGATCCATATGCGCGCGCCGATGGGGACCAAGCTGAACGTGTCCGGCAAGATCTCGATGCTGGTCAGCGACGAGATCCATGCCCTGCTGCCGGGGCAGGTCGACAGTATCGTGGCGAATTGCGGGTTGCCCTTCAGCGGACTGAACCAGGCCTTCATCCCGACGCCGACCGTCGGCACCCAGGATTGCGACCTGACCGTCACGCTGCATGACGACGACTCGCCGGTCGCGTCCTTCCGCAACATCCTGCGGCGTGGGCTGGCCGAGCGTTTCCCGGGCACCGAGATCACGTTCATGCCTGCCGACCTGACCGCGAAGATCCTCAATTTCGGCCTGCCCGCGCCGATCGACGTGCAGGTCAGCGGCCGCGACCTGATGGATAATTTCACCTTCGCCCAGCATCTGGCGGAACGGCTGCGCCATGTGACCGGCCTGACCGACGTGACGGTGCAGGAGCCGATGAACACGCCCACCCTGCGGGTGAACGCGCGCCGCTCGTTCGCGCTGGGGACCGGGCTGACGGAGGCGGATGTCGCCAACAATACGCTGGCGACCCTGTCGGGCAGCGGGCAGGTCTCGCCGACCTACTGGCTCGACCCCAAGACCGGGGTGTCGCATCTGGTCGATATCCTGACGCCGCTGCAATTCCTGCAGACGCTGAACGACCTGGAGACGATCCCGATCGACCGGGGCGACGGCAACCCGACCGGCGCGCCCCCCCAGATCCTGGGCGGGCTGAGCCAGATCGTGCAGACGGGGACGCCGGGGGAGGTCGGGCACTATAATATCATGCCCGTGTTCGACATCTACGCCACCAATGACGGGCTGGACCTGGGCACGGTCTCGCGCGCTGTGAACCGGGTGGTGGACGCGTCGCGCCACGACCTGCCGCGCGGCTCCAGCATGGTGGTGCGCGGGCAGGCGACGACGATGAACGGCGCCTATCGCCAGCTTGGCATCGGCCTCGCGATGTCGATCCTGCTCGTGTACCTGATCATCGTCGTCAATTTCCAGTCGTGGCTGGATCCGTTCATCATCATCACCGCGCTGCCCGGCGCGCTGGCGGGGATCTCGTGGAGCCTGTTCCTGACGCACACCACGCTGTCGGTGCCGGCGCTGACGGGCGCGATCATGTGCATGGGCACCGCGACCGCGAATTCGATCCTGGTCGTGGCCTTTGCCCGCGAGCGGCTGGACGTGCATGGCGATGCCGTGAAGGCGGCGATCGAGGCCGGGTTCGAGCGTATCCGGCCGGTGCTGATGACGGCATCGGCCATGATCATCGGCATGCTGCCGATGTCGCTGAGCAATTCGCAGAACGCGCCGCTGGGCCGGGCGGTGATGGGGGGCCTGATGATGGCGACGGTGGCGACGCTGCTGTTCGTGCCCTGCGTCTTCGCCCTGCTGCATGGCCGGCGATCCGAGAGACATAGTAGCGCCGAAGGAGAACGCGCATGAGCGCCGTGGAACAGACCCGCGGGCCGGGACCAGCCGGACAGGGACCGTCGCGACGCGGGAAGCTCCTGGCCGGCGCCGGCGTCATTCTCGCCCTGGTGGTGGTCGGCGGCGGGATCATCCAGCGGCAGGCGCATCTGGCGTCGCTGCGCCACCGGACCGAGGACGCCGCGATCCCCCGGGTGCAGCTTGTTTCGCCCGCCAGGGGGCCGAGCATCCGCACGCTGGACCTGCCGGGCAATATCTCGGCCTGGTACCTGGCGCCGATCTATGCCCAGGTCTCGGGCTATGTGCGCATGTGGTACAAGGATTTCGGCGCCGAGGTGAAGGCGGGCGACGTGCTGGCCACCATCGACACGCCGGGGCTGGATGCGCAATACGCGGCGTCTAAGGCGAATTTCGACGTGGCGATGGCGCGCTACAAGCTGGCGCAGATCACGGCCAGGCGCTGGAAGGCGTTGCAGGGTACCCAGGCCGTGTCGCAGCAGGAAGTCGACGTGCAGGCCGCGAACGCCGAGGCCGAGCAGGCGCAGGTGGAAGCCGCGCGGCATGAGGTGTCGCGCTATGCGGCGCTGATCGGATTCAAGCAGATCGTCGCCCCGTTCGACGGGGTGGTGACCTCGCGCCTGGCCGATGTCGGCGACTATGTGAATGCCGGCGGCGGCGATGTGAGCGCGCACGGGACGGCGACGGAGCTGTTCAGCGTCGCCGACGTGCATCGCATGCGCGTGTTCGTGTCCGTGCCGCAGGATTACGCCGACATCATCAGCCCGAAGCTGACGGCCGAGGTGACGGTGCCGCAGCATCCGGGCCGGGTGTACAAGGCGACGTTCCTGGCCACCGCCGCCGCGTTCAACGCCGCCACCCGGACCGTGACCACCGAGCTGACGCTGGACAACAGCGACCGCACCCTGTGGCCCGATTCCTACGCCACGGTCCATTTCAGCGCGCCGGGCGACCCGACGATCCTGGTGATTCCGGAGGGGGCGCTGATCTTCCGCGCCGAGGGCATGCAGGTGGCGCTGGTCGACGAGCATAACCGCGTGCGCCTGCATAATGTGACGGTGGGGACCAATCTGGGCACGATGGTGCAGATCCGCGGTGGGCTGAAACTGACCGATCGGCTGATCAACAACCCCTCGGCGGGCCTGCTGGACGGGCAGGAGGTGCGGGTGGTGGATGCGACGCCGGGCTACAACGCGCAGGCGGGCACCAGCCCGGAGCCGGCGCGCACCGATGATGTCCGCGCCATGCCGAACGATCGGTCCGGCTCGGAGGAGGCGGGAGCCCGTCAATGACCCTGTCCTCTCCCGCGCGGCGAGCGCGGCGCCATTCCGCCCGCCGGCTGCGGCATGCGGCCCGTCTGGCCGGCGGCCTGGCGCTGTTGGCCGGCCTGGCCGGGTGCGACATGGCGCCGTCCTATCATCCCGATCATTTCGTCCTGCCCGACGACTGGAAGGGCGCGGGCATGATGCGCTATGCCGCGCCCGATGCGGCGGCGCTGCGGGGGGACTGGTGGACGCTGTTCAACGACCCGGCGCTGAACCGGCTGGAAGAGCAGGCCAATCGCGTCAACCCAGACCTACAGGTGGCGGCCGAGACGTTTACCCAGGCGCGCGACATGGCGGCCGAGGCCCAGGCGGGCCTGTATCCGCAGGTCGCGCTCGGCGCGGGTGCCGGAAAAAACAAGGCGTCGCAGCATCGGCTGTGGCGCGGGCATGGCGCGACCGGCCCGACCTACATGTCGTCGGAGCAATATAGCGGCACCGCGACCTGGGAGCCCGATTTCTGGTCGGCGATCCGCAACCGCAAGCGGATGCGGGTGCAGGAGGCGCAGGAACGCGCGGCGGATTACGCGGTGACGCGGCTGAGCATCGATGCCGAACTGGCGTCCGACTATATCGCCCTGCGCGGGCTGGACGTGCAGGACGCGGTCTATCGCGACTCGATCCGCACCTACACGCTCGCGGTGCAGATCACCCGCATGCGCCAGGCCGGGGCGATCGCCGCCGGGCTGGACGTGTCGCGCGCCGAAAACCAGCTCTATGCCACCCAGGCGCAGGAAACCGACCTGCTGGCGCGGCGGGCCGTGCTGGAACATGCGATCGCGGTGCTGGTGGGCGTGGCGCCGGCATCGTTCCATCTGGAGCCGGAAAGCCAGATGCATTTCCCCGACGTGGGGGTGCCGCTGCTGCTGCCCTCCGCCCTGCTGGAACGGCGGCCGGACGTGGCGGCCGCCGAGCGGGAGATGGCGCAGGCCAACCGGGCCATCGGCGTGTCGCGCGCCGCGTTCTATCCGAACGTGTCGGTGAACGCGATGACCGGGTTCATGGATAACGGCTTCACGCTCGCCGACCTGTCGAACAGCATGTATTCCTATGCCGTGCAGGCGGTGATGCCGCTGTTCCAGGGCGGGCTGCGCCGCGCCGAGCTGCAACGGACCTGGTCGCAATATCGCCTGGCCGAGGACAATTATCGCGGCGTGGTGCTGGGGGCGTTCCAGGATGTCGAGGACGGGCTGACATTGACCGGGCAGTTGCGCGCCGAGCTGAAGCAGCAGCACCAGTCGGTGCAGGCCGCGGTGCGGACCCAGGGCATGACCATGGCGCTGTATACCGGCGGGCTGACCAACTACCTGGACGTGGTGGTGGCGCAGATCGCCGCCCTGACCGCGCGCATCGCCGAGGTGCAGGTCGAGACCCGGCGGCACCAGGCGACGGTGGCGCTGGTGCGTGCGCTGGGCGGTGGGTGGTCGCGGGCCCAGTTGCCCTCGGACAAGTCGGTCATGCCCTTCGCGCCGCTGCAATATGAGGGGCTGCGCGTGCCCAAGGAGGCGGGCGGCATCGCGACCGGCAGCGGGCCGGACCAGTTGAACCTGACCGGGGCCGGACTGGGTGGGACGGGCTTGACAAGGCCGGTGCAATAGGGGTAGGGACCCGCCTCTTACGGAACGCGGGAGGCCGCGTCCGCCGTCTTGCACGGTGGACCGGCCGCACGAACCGCGGTCCGGGTGAAACAGTCAGGAGCCCCGGATATGGCCAAAAAGATCGTTGGCTACATCAAGCTACAAATTCCCGCCGGCAAGGCGAATCCGTCGCCGCCGGTCGGCCCGGCGCTGGGTCAGCGCGGCCTGAACATCATGCAGTTCTGCAAGGAGTTCAACGCCAAGACGCAGGGCCTCGAGCCCGGCATGCCGATCCCGGTCGTCATCACCGCCTTCGCCGACCGCACCTTCACCTTCATCACCAAGACCCCGCCGAACACCTATTTCCTGATGAAGGCGGCGAACATCAAGAAGGGCAGCTCGACGGTCGGCAAGTCGGCCGCCGTCGGCAGCGTGACGATGACGCAGCTGCGCGAGATCGCCGAGCAGAAGAAGCAGGACATGAATGCCAACGACATCGACGGGGCCGTGCGGATGCTGATCGGTTCCGCCCGCTCGATGGGCCTTACGGTGGTGGAGGGCTGATCCCATGGCCAAGAACAAGCGTCTGACGGCCGGCCAGGCCTCTGTCGACCGGAACAAATCCTATGGCCTGGACGAGGCGATCGGCCTGGTGAAGCAGACCGCGACCGCCAAGTTCGACGAGACGATCGAGATCTCGCTGAACCTGGGCATCGATCCGCGCCATGCCGACCAGATGGTCCGCGGCCTGCTGTCGCTGCCGAACGGCACCGGCAAGACCCTGCGCGTGGGCGTGTTCGCCCGTGGCGCGAAGGCCGAGGAGGCTCTGGCCGCCGGGGCCGACGTGGTGGGTGCCGAGGACCTGGCCGAGAAGATCCAGGCTGGCGAGATCGCCTTCGACCGCTGCATCGCGACCCCCGACATGATGGCGCTGGTCGGCCGGCTGGGCAAGATCCTGGGCCCGCGCGGCCTGATGCCGAACCCGAAGCTGGGCACGGTGACCATGGATGTGAAGGGCGCCGTGACGGCGGCCAAGTCCGGCCAGGTCGAGTATCGCGCCGAGAAGGCTGGCATCATCCATGCCGGGATCGGCAAGGCGTCGTTCGACAGCGACAAGCTGATCGAGAACATCCGCGCCTTCGTCGATGCGGTGCAGAAGGCCAAGCCGACGGGTGCCAAGGGCACCTATCTGCGCAAGGCCGCCCTGTCCTCGACGATGGGCCCCGGCGTGCGCGTCGATGTGTCCTCGTTCTCGGCGGGCTGAGACCACGAGATGACGTGAGGCCTGGAAGGGCCTTGCGGACAGGAGGCGGGGCGCTTCGGGGTCCCGTTCTTCCGAACCTGTCCATGACCGGATGTGGCGTTTGCCTTGATGGGCCCCCGGGCCCGCAGCCGGAAGACGGGGATTGCCGGATTGGGGCGGTCATGCCGCCCGCACTGGTTGTTCCGTTGTTCACAGGACAGGCGAACCGGAGGATGGGCCGCGAGGTCGTATCCTCCTAGGGCAAACCCGGCCTGTTGGGGCATCCCCGGCAGGTCACGACGGAGACGGGAATTGGACCGTACGGAGAAGCGGGAGTTTGTTGCCTCCCTCGCGGCCGTGTTCGCCGAGACGTCCATGGTTGTCGTTACCCGCAATGACGGGCTGACGGTGGCCGATGCGACGATTCTGCGGCAGCGCGTGCGTGCGGCTGGAGCGACTTACAAGGTCGCGAAGAACCGGCTGGCCAACCTCGCCCTGGCAGGGACCCGATTCGAAGGCATTTCGCCGCTGCTGAAGGGGCCGACCGCGATTTCGTGGTCTGCCGATCCTGTGGCCGTGGCCAAGGTGCTTGTCGAGTTCGCCAAGACCAACGAAAAGCTCGTTCTGCTCGGTGGAGCGCTCGGCACCCAGACATTGAATGTCGATGGGGTGAAGGCGCTGGCCGAACTGCCGTCCCTGGATACGCTCCGGGCGCAGCTGGTGGGGATGATCTCCACGCCGGCCACGCGCATCGCGGGTGTGCTCCAGGCGCCGGCCGGACAGCTTGCGCGGGTTTTCGGCGCCTACGCCAAGAAGGACGAGGCTGCCTGAGCCATCTGCGCCCCGCACGCGCGGGGCGAGGAAATTTGCACAGTCTCGTGAAATCGGGATTGTGTTGCGCCAATCAGTATATACATTAGGAAGACCAAATCATGGCCGATCTGACCAAACTCGTTGACGAGCTGTCTGCCCTCACGGTTCTCGAGGCCGCCGAGCTCTCGAAGCTGCTGGAAGAGAAGTGGGGCGTTTCCGCCGCCGCTCCGGTGGCCGTTGCCGCCGCGCCGGCTGCCGCCGCCGCTGCCCCGGTTGAAGAGCAGACCGAGTTCACTGTCGTCCTGGCCAAGGCCGGCGACAAGAAGATCAACGTCATCAAGGAAATCCGCACCATCACCGGTCTGGGCCTGAAGGAAGCCAAGGACCTGGTCGAGGGCGCGCCGAAGACCGTGAAGGAAGGCGTGAACAAGGACGAAGCCGAGAAGATCAAGAAGGTTCTTGAAGAGAACGGCGCGTCTGTCGAGGTGAAGTAATCTGCCGGATGGGCGGCCCCGGGGCTGTCTCTCCTGCTTGATGCCAGGTGAGGGCGGGAAACCGGAAGGTGCCCGCCCCCTTGGCCGTTCTGGCGCCCTGACCGCGAGGTCTCGGGCGCCTTCGGCGGTAGAAGGCCCATTCTTCGGGGTGGGCGGGGGCGCCGGATTCCGGTGCCCAGGCATGGATGGTTTGTGATGATCCGCTTTCGGTCGCCGTGGCCCCGGGTTCCGGGCGCGGAAAGGTCCGGGTCGTCGGGGATGGGGGCAGGATAGACGATGAACGCCATTACGAAATCGTTCACGGGACGCAAGCGCATCCGCAAGAGCTTCGGGCGGATACCCGAAATCGCTCCGATGCCCAATCTGATCGACGTGCAGCGCGCCAGCTACGAGGCGTTCCTGCAAATGAACGTGTCGCCCGACAGTCGGACGCAGACCGGCTTGCAGGAAGTGTTCCGTTCGGTTTTTCCGATCAATGACTTTGCTGGGCGCGGGCGCCTGGAGTTCGTGCATTACGAACTCGAAGAGCCGAAATACGACGTCGAGGAATGCATCCAGCGCGGCCTGACCTTCGCCGCGCCGCTGAAGGTGGTGCTGCGCCTGATCGTGTGGGATGTCGACGAGGACACCGGCTCGCGCTCGATCCGCGACATCAAGGAGCAGCCCGTCTATATGGGCGACATGCCGCTGATGACGGATAACGGCACCTTCATCATCAACGGGACCGAGCGCGTCATCGTCAGCCAGATGCATCGCAGCCCCGGCGTGTTCTTCGACCATGACAAGGGCAAGACCCATTCGTCGGGCAAGTTCCTGTTCGCCGCCCGCGTCATCCCCTATCGCGGCTCGTGGCTCGATTTCGAATTCGACAGCAAGGACCTGATCTACGTCCGCATCGACCGCAAGCGGAAGCTGCCGGTGACGACGCTGCTGTACGCCCTGGAAGGCGAGGCATCGGCCGCCGCCCGCGCCGCCAAGATCGCCGAGGGTGGCGATGTGGACGCGCTGGAAATCCGGGGCATGGATGCCGACGAGATCCTGGGCTATTTCTACAATCAGGTCGTCTTCACCAAGACCCCCAAGGGCTGGGCCCGGCCGTTCGACGCCGAGTCGTTCCGTGGCATGAAGCTGCTGGAGCCGCTGGTGGACGCGCAGAGCGGCGACGTGGTGGCCGAGGCCGACGCCAAGCTGACCGCCCGCATGGTGCGCAAGATCGCCGAGACGACCAAGGAAGTGCTGGTGGGCGCCGCTGGCCTGGTCGGGCGCTACGTGGCGCATGACCTGGTCAATCCCGAGACCGGCGAGATCTATGCCGAAGCCGGCGAGGAACTGACCGAGGCCCGGCTGGAGGCGATGGAGGCGGCCGGCGTCGATCGCCTGCCGACGCTGGCGATCGACGCGGCCAACGGCCCGTGGATCCGCAACACGCTGGCGGTGGACAAGAACGGTTCGCGCGATGACGCGCTGACCGACATCTATCGCGTGATGCGCCCGGGCGAGCCGCCGACGCCGGAAACCGCCGAGGCCATGTTCTCGGGCCTGTTCTTCGACGCGGACCGCTATGACCTGTCGGCGGTCGGCCGCGTGAAGATGAACATGCGCCTGGGCCTGGATGCGCCGGATACGATGCGCGTGCTGCGCAAGGAAGACATCCTGCGCACCGTCAAGATCATGTGCGAGCTGAAGGACGGGCGCGGCGCGATCGACGATATCGACAATCTGGGCAACCGTCGCGTCCGCTCGGTCGGCGAGCTGATGGAGAACCAGTATCGCGTCGGCCTGCTGCGCATGGAACGCGCGATCCGCGAGCGCATGGGCTCGGTCGATATCGACACCGTGATGCCGCACGACCTGATCAACGCCAAGCCGGCGGCGGCCGCGGTGCGCGAGTTCTTCGGCTCGTCGCAGCTCAGCCAGTTCATGGACCAGACCAACCCGCTGTCGGAAGTGACGCACAAGCGCCGCCTTTCGGCGCTTGGGCCGGGCGGCCTGACCCGCGAGCGCGCGGGCTTCGAGGTGCGTGACGTGCATCCGACCCATTATGGCCGGATCTGCCCGATCGAGACGCCGGAAGGGCCGAATATCGGCCTGATCAACTCGTTGGCGACCTATGCCAAGGTGAACAAATACGGCTTCATCGAGACCCCGTATCGTCTGGTGCGCGACGGCGTGTTGCAGGATGGCTGGAAATACCTCTCCGCCATGGAAGAGGAGAAGCTGATCGTCGCCCAGGCCGATGCGAAGCAGGATGTCGAAGGCCGCCTGACCGACGAACTCGTCTCGGTGCGCCGTGGCGGCGATTTCCGCCTGGTGAAGCCGGAGGAGGTCACGGCCTGCGACGTGTCGCCCAAGCAGCTTGTTTCCGTCGCGGCGGCGCTGATCCCGTTCCTGGAGAACGATGACGCCAACCGCGCGCTGATGGGATCGAACATGCAGCGCCAGGCGGTGCCGCTGGTCCGCTCCGACGCGCCGCTGGTCGGCACGGGCATGGAAGCGGCCGTGGCGCACGATTCGGGCGCGACGATCGTGGCCCGGCGCAGCGGTGTGATCGACCAGATCGACGGCGCGCGCATCGTGGTCCGGGCGACCGACGCGGCCGGGGCGACCCAGGGTGTCGATATCTACCGGCTGCGTAAATATATGCGCTCGAACCAGTCGACCTGCATCAACCAGCGGCCGCTGGTGCGCGTGGGCGACCAGGTGCTGGCCGGCGACATCATCGCCGACGGTCCGTCGACCGAGCTGGGCGAACTGGCGCTGGGGCGGAACGTGCTGGTCGCGTTCATGCCGTGGAACGGGTACAATTTCGAAGATTCGATCCTGATTTCGGAGCGGATCGCGCGCGATGACGTCTTTACCTCGATCCATATCGAGGAATTCGAGGTCATGGCCCGCGACACCAAGCTGGGCCAGGAGGAAATCACCCGCGACATTCCCAATGTCGGCGAGGAAGCGCTGCGCAACCTCGACGAGGCAGGCATCGTCTATGTCGGCGCCGAGGTGAACCCGGGCGATATCCTGGTCGGCAAGGTGACGCCGAAGGGCGAGAGCCCGATGACGCCGGAAGAGAAGCTGCTGCGCGCCATCTTCGGCGAAAAGGCGTCGGACGTTCGCGATACCTCGCTGAAGCTGCCGCCCGGCACGACCGGGACGATCGTCGATGTGCGCGTCTTCTCACGTCGTGGTGTCGACAAGGACGAGCGCGCGATGGCGATCGAGCGCGCCGAGATCGAGCGTCTGGCCAAGGACCGCGACGACGAGCGCGCGATCCAGGAGCGGTCGTTCTACAACCGGCTGCGCGAGCGGCTGGTGGGCCAGGTCTCCGGCACCGGCTTCAAGGGGCTGCGGTCGGGCACCGAGATTACCGAGGAGGTGCTGGCCGAGCATCCGCGCGGGGCGTGGCGCAACATCACCGTGGCGTCCGACCCGGTGATGGTCGAGCTGGAAGTGCTGCGGCGCGAGTTCGATGCCGCGGTGGCGCGCATCCAGGCGCGGTTCGAGAGCAAGGTCGAGAAGCTGCAACGCGGCGACGAACTGCCGCCCGGCGTGATGAAGATGGTCAAGGTGTTCGTCGCGGTGAAGCGCAAGCTCCAGCCCGGCGACAAGATGGCCGGCCGCCATGGCAACAAGGGCGTGGTCTCGCGCGTCGTGCCGGTGGAGGACATGCCGTTCCTGGAGGACGGCACGCCGGTCGATCTGGTGCTGAACCCGCTGGGCGTGCCCTCGCGCATGAATGTCGGGCAGATCCTGGAGACGCATCTGGGCTGGGCCTGCGCCAATATCGGCAAGGGGATCGGCGGGCTGGTGGACGAGTATCAGCGGACCGGCGAGAAGAAGCAGGAACTGCTGGAGCGCCTGAAATCGGTCTATGGCGACAAGGTGTATGACGACGCCATCGCCACCCTGCCCAACGAGCAATTGGTCGAACTGGCGAACAACCTGCGCAAGGGCGTTCCGATCGCGACCCCGGTGTTCGACGGGGCGTCGATTCCCGATATCGAGGCGATGCTGGTCGATGCGGGGGTCAACAAATCGGGCCAGTCGCAGTTGATCGATGGGCGCACCGGCGAGAAGTTCGAGCGTGTGACCACGGTGGGCTACATCTACATGCTGAAGCTGCATCACCTGGTCGACGACAAGATCCATGCCCGGTCGATCGGTCCGTATTCGCTGGTCACGCAGCAGCCGCTGGGCGGCAAGGCCCAGTTCGGCGGCCAGCGTTTCGGCGAGATGGAGGTCTGGGCGCTGGAAGCCTATGGCGCGGCCTACACGCTCCAGGAAATGCTGACGGTGAAGTCGGACGACGTGTCCGGCCGCACCAAGGTCTACGAGGCGATCGTGCGCGAGCAGGACGATTTCGAGGCCGGTATTCCCGAGAGCTTCAACGTCCTGATCAAGGAACTGAAGTCGCTCGGCCTGAACGTGGACCTGGAGCAGAGTGGCGACTGACGTGGACGTCGGTCACACCATTCCGTCTCTGTCTGTTCTTTTTTCATGGATGGGAGCGGCCCGGCGGGCTGTTTCCATCCATTTCCCCCAGGGGGTTTGCGGCGCATGAACGAACTCATGAAGATCCTGGGCCAGACTGGCCAGACCACGGTCTTCGACCAGATCAAGATCCAGCTCGCCTCGTCCGAGCAGATCCGGTCGTGGTCGTACGGCGAGATCAAGAAGCCCGAGACCATCAACTACCGGACCTTCAAGCCCGAGCGCGACGGCCTGTTCTGCGCGCGGATCTTCGGGCCGATCAAGGACTATGAGTGCCTGTGCGGCAAGTACAAGCGCATGAAGTTCCGCGGCATCATCTGCGAGAAATGCGGTGTCGAGGTCACGCTGGCCAAGGTGCGCCGCGAGCGGATGGGCCATATCGAGCTGGCCAGCCCGGTCGCGCATATCTGGTTCCTGAAGTCGCTGCCCAGCCGGATCGGCCTGATGGTCGACATGACGCTGAAGGATCTGGAAAAGATCCTGTATTTCGAGAGCTATGTGGTGCTGGAGCCCGGCACCTCGCCGCTGAAGCAGTACAGCCTGCTGACGGAAGACCAGTATCTCGACGTCATGGACGAGCATGGCGAGGAAGGGATCGAGGTCGGGATCGGTGCCGAGGCCATCAAGAAGGTCCTGGAGCGGATCGACTGCAAGGCGGACAAGGATCGGCTGCGCCAGGAGCTGAAGGACACGACGTCCGAGGCCAAGCGCAAGAAGCTGGTGAAGCGGCTGAAGCTGATCGAGGCCTTCGCCGAGAGCGATTCGCGCCCCGAATGGATGATCATGGACCTGATTCCGGTGATTCCGCCGGAACTGCGTCCGCTGGTCCCGCTGGATGGCGGCCGGTTCGCGACCTCGGACCTGAACGACCTGTATCGCCGCGTCATCAACCGCAACAACCGTCTGAAGCGGCTGATCGAGCTGCGCGCGCCGGACATCATCGTCCGCAACGAAAAGCGCATGCTCCAGGAATCGGTCGATGCGCTGTTCGATAACGGCCGTCGGGGCCGCGCGATCACGGGCGCCAACAAGCGGCCGCTGAAATCGCTGTCCGACATGCTGAAGGGCAAGCAGGGCCGCTTCCGGCAGAACCTGCTGGGCAAGCGCGTCGATTATTCCGGCCGTTCGGTGATCGTGGTCGGGCCGGAGCTGAAGCTGCACCAGTGCGGCCTGCCCAAGAAGATGGCGCTGGAGCTGTTCAAGCCGTTCATCTACTCGAAGCTCGAAAAATACGGACACGCCACCACCATCAAGGCCGCGAAGCGGATGGTGGAGAAGGAACGCCCCGAGGTGTGGGATATCCTCGAAGAGGTGATCCGCGAGCATCCGGTGATGCTGAACCGCGCGCCGACGCTGCATCGCCTGGGTATCCAGGCGTTCGAGCCGGTGCTGATCGAGGGCAAGGCGATCCAGCTTCATCCGCTGGTCTGCACCGCCTTCAACGCGGATTTCGACGGCGACCAGATGGCCGTGCATGTTCCGCTGAGCCTCGAGGCGCAGTTGGAAGCGCGCGTGCTGATGATGTCGACCAACAACATCCTCAGCCCCGCCAACGGCAAGCCGATCATCGTGCCGTCGCAGGATATCGTGCTGGGGCTGTACTATCTGAGCCTTGAGACGCCCGAGTTCCGCGCGACCCCCGATCGGAACGAGTATGACGCCGAGGGCCGGATCACGGTGCAGGGCGCGTCGTCCTTCGCCACGGTCGGCGAGGTGGAGTATGCCCTGTCGGCCGGTGCCATCAAGCTGCATGACAAGATCATCGCGCGGTACGAGACGGTGGATGCCGACGGCAAGCCCGTGCGCCAGACCGTGATCACCACGCCGGGTCGCATGCTGATCGCGCAGATCCTGCCGCGTCATGCGGCGATCCCGTTCGCGCTGATCAACAAGCAGTTGACGAAGAAGAACGTGTCGGACGTGATCGACGCGGTCTATCGCCATTGCGGCCAGAAGGAAGCGGTGATCTTCTGCGACCGGATGATGGGGCTGGGCTTCCGTCATGCGGCGAAGGCCGGCATCTCGTTCGGCAAGGACGACATGATCATCCCGACCGAGAAGAAGGGCCTGGTCGAGCGGACCGCCAGCGAGGTGAAGGAGTTCGAGCAGCAATATCAGGACGGCCTGATCACCGCCGGCGAGCGCTACAACAAGGTGGTCGATGCCTGGTCGCGCTGCACCGACGAGGTGCAGGCCGCGATGATGAAGGAGATCTCGCGCCAGGAGGTCGGCAAGGTCACGAACTCGGTGTGGATGATGAGCCATTCCGGTGCCCGTGGGTCGCCGGCGCAGATGAAGCAGCTTGCCGGCATGCGCGGCCTGATGGCCAAGCCGTCGGGCGAGATCATCGAGCAGCCGATCATCGCCAACTTCAAGGAAGGCCTGTCGGTTCTCGATTACTTCACCTCGACCCACGGCGCCCGCAAGGGGCTGGCGGATACCGCGCTGAAGACCGCGAACTCGGGCTATCTGACGCGTCGTCTGGTCGACGTGGCGCAGGATTGCATCATCGTCGAGGAGGATTGCGGCAGCGAGCGCGGCCTGACCGTGCGTGCGGTGATGGATGGCGGCGAGGTGGTGTCGTCGTTGTCCGAGCGGATCCTGGGGCGGACGGTCGCGGCCGACGTGCTGGACCCGGCGACCGGCGAGGTGCTGGTGAAGCGCGACCTGCTGATCGACGAGGCGCTGGCCGAGAAGATCGAGACGGCGGGCGTCGAGAGCATGCTGATCCGCTCGGTGCTGACCTGCGAGAGCCGGGTCGGTGTCTGCGGCCTGTGCTATGGGCGCGACCTGGCGCGCGGCACGCCGGTCAATATCGGCGAGGCGGTGGGCGTGATCGCCGCCCAGTCGATCGGCGAGCCGGGCACGCAGCTGACCATGCGGACCTTCCATATCGGTGGCGCGGCGCAGCGTGGCGCCGAGCAGTCGATGGTCGAGGCGTCGCGTGACGGGCATGTGACGATCAACAACCGCAACGTGGTCCATAACAGCCAGAACGTGCCGATCGTGATGTCGCGGAACTGCGAGATCCTGCTGACGGACGAGAAGGGGGTCGAGCGGGCCCGCTTCCGCGTGCCGTACGGCGCGCGCCTGCTGGTGGAGGAAGGGGCCACGGTCGCGCGTGCCCAGAAGCTGGCCGAGTGGGATCCGTATACCCTGCCGATCATCACCGAGCAGTCGGGAACGGTCGAGTATCTGGACCTGATCGACTCCATCACGCTGGTCGAGCGGATGGACGAGGTGACGGGCCTGACCTCGAAGGTGGTCGTCGACTACAAGCAGGCGGCCAAGGGGGTGGACCTGCGTCCGCGCCTGCAACTGAAGGATGCCAACGGGCACGTCATCAAGCTGGCCAACGGCAATGACGCCCGCTACTTCCTTTCGCCCGATTCGCTGCTGTCGGTGGAGAACGGGGCGCAGGTCAGCGCCGGCGACGTGCTGGCCCGCATCCCGCGCGAGGGCTCGAAGACCCGTGACATCACGGGTGGTCTGCCCCGCGTCGCCGAACTGTTCGAGGCGCGGCGCCCGAAGGACCATGCGATCATTTCCGAGACCGACGGCCGAGTCGAGTTCGGCAAGGATTACAAGGCCAAGCGCCGGGTGATCGTGAAGAACGACGAGACGGGCGAGGAGACGGACTACCTGATCCCGAAGGGCAAGCATGTCTCGGTCCAGGAAGGCGATTTCGTCCGGGTGGGCGATCCGCTGGTCGATGGGCCGCGCGTGCCCCACGACATCCTGAAGGTGCTGGGTGTCGAGGCGCTGTCGGACTATCTGGTGAACGAGATCCAGGACGTCTATCGACTCCAGGGCGTGAAGATCAACGACAAGCATATCGAGGTGATCGTTCGCCAGATGTTGCAGAAGGTCGAGATCCTGGAGCCGGGCGACACGACCTATCTGGTCGGCGAGACGGTGGATCGGATCGAGTACGAGACCGAGAACACGAAGCGCCTGAACATGGGCGAGCGCCCGGCCGCGGCCATGCCCGTGCTTCAGGGCATCACCAAGGCGTCGCTCCAGACCCAGTCCTTCATCTCGGCGGCCTCGTTCCAGGAGACGACCCGTGTCCTGACCGAGGCGGCCACGGCCGGCAAGCGCGACACGCTGAACGGCCTGAAGGAGAACGTGATCGTCGGGCGCCTGATCCCGGCGGGAACGGGCAGCGTGATGAACAAGCTGCGGGCGATCGCGGCGGGGCAGGACCGCCAGCGCCTGGCGCAGGTGCGGCCTGTGGTGACCAAGGCCGGGTGATCTGCCCGGGCGGCGTTGGTGCCTGTGGAAAGGGCCGGGTGGCGACACCCGGCCCTTTTCTTTTGCCGGCGGGGTCTGTATCTGATGGGCCGACCGGATCGCGCCGAATCGGAAGGCTTGGCGGGATCGGGGCGCGTCGCGATGGCGCGATGGCCGGCCTGCCGCGACTGCATGCCCGCCATCGCCGGCGCGGCGGGATAATCTGGCGGGAATCGGCCGCGAATCCCGAGGTAACACTTGACTCAAGGGCGGGGGCTTCGTAGGTTCCGCGCCCTCGGCTAGCCCCGTCTTGCAGGACGTCGTTGGCCGTCGAATGCAGCATGCAAGCATGCGGTGCCGTGGCCCGAAAGGGTCGCCAAGGCCGGATGTCAATATGATGCCCAGGCGAATGATCCTCATTCGGTGGGATTTTGTTGTGAACGACAGTCGGCAACCTGAGATGCGGTTGGCCGGCCGAAATTTGTAAGGATCGGGAAAGGCGTATGCCGACCATCAACCAGCTGATCGCCAAAGGCCGCGAGCCCGCAGCCAAGCGCAATAAGGTGCCTGCTCTGCAAGGTTGCCCGCAGAAGCGCGGTGTCTGCACCCGCGTCTACACAACCACACCGAAGAAGCCGAACTCGGCGCTGCGTAAGGTTGCGAAGGTGCGTCTGACGAACGGCTATGAGGTCGTCAGCTACATCCCCGGTGAAGGCCACAACCTGCAGGAGCACAGCGTGGTCCTGATCCGTGGTGGCCGCGTCAAGGATCTTCCGGGCGTTCGTTACCACATCCTGCGTGGCGTTCTGGATACCCAGGGTATCGCCAAGCGTCGTCAGCGTCGCTCGCTCTATGGCGCGAAGCGTCCGAAGTAAAAGGAATAACCAGGCATGAGTCGCCGTCATCGCGCCGTGAAGCGCGAGATTCTTCCCGATCCGAAATTTGGTGATGTCGTCATCACGCGCTTCATGAATGCGCTGATGTATGACGGCAAGAAATCCACCGCCGAAGGCATCGTCTATGGTGCGCTCGAGGTGCTGCGTCGCCGTGGTGGCGCGGCCGCCGATCCGGTTGTGATGTTCCACAGCGCGCTGGACAACGTGAAGCCGGCCGTCGAGGTCCGCTCGCGTCGCGTCGGTGGTGCCACCTACCAGGTGCCCGTCGAAGTGCGCACGGAGCGCCGCCAGGCGCTGGCGATCCGCTGGCTGATCGACGCCTCGCGCAAGCGCGGCGAGAACACCATGCAGGAGCGCCTGTCCAACGAGCTTCTGGACGCGGTCAACAATCGTGGGTCCGCCGTGAAGAAGCGTGAGGACACGCATCGCATGGCCGAGGCCAACAAGGCGTTCAGCCATTACCGCTGGTAAGAGGCGCTGCTCCGGTCTAAAGACCGGCACGCTTCCGGTTAGGAACATTTCAACCCGACTCCCGGCCCGAGGGCCGAGGTAACGGAGATAGACGATGGCAAAGGCTAAATTCGAGCGGACGAAGCCGCACTGCAATATCGGCACGATCGGTCACGTCGACCATGGCAAGACGTCGCTGACCGCCGCGATCACCAAGACGCTGGCGAAGACCGGCGGCGCCACCTTCAAGGCGTATGACCAGATCGACGCGGCGCCGGAAGAGCGCGCCCGTGGCATCACGATCTCGACCGCCCACGTCGAGTACGAGACCGCCGCGCGCCACTACGCGCACGTCGATTGCCCCGGCCACGCCGACTATGTGAAGAACATGATCACCGGTGCGGCGCAGATGGACGGCGCCATCCTGGTGGTGTCGGCCGCCGACGGCCCGATGCCGCAGACCCGCGAGCACATCCTGCTGGCGCGCCAGGTCGGCGTTCCGGCGCTGGTCGTGTTCCTGAACAAGGTCGACCAGGTTGACGATCCGGAACTGCTGGAACTGGTCGAGATGGAAGTGCGCGAGCTTCTGTCGGCCTATCAGTTCCCCGGCGACGATATCCCCATCGTGAAGGGCTCGGCCCTGGTGACGCTGGAAGATGGCGATCCGGAGATCGGCGAGAACCGCGTGCGCGACCTGATGGACGCCGTGGACGCCTATATCCCGCAGCCGGAGCGTCCGATCGATCGTCCGTTCCTGATGCCGATCGAAGACGTGTTCTCGATCTCGGGCCGTGGCACCGTGGTGACCGGCCGCGTCGAGCGTGGCGTGGTGAATGTCGGTGACGAAATCGAGATCGTCGGCCTGCGCGCGACGCAGAAGACGACGGTGACGGGCGTCGAGATGTTCCGCAAGCTGCTGGACCGCGGCGAGGCCGGCGACAATATCGGTGCGCTGGTCCGTGGCACGAAGCGCGAGGACGTGGAGCGTGGCCAGGTTCTGGCCAAGCCGGGTTCGATCACGCCGCACACGAAGTTCAAGGCCGAGGCGTACATCCTGACGAAGGAAGAGGGTGGCCGTCACACGCCGTTCTTCACCAACTATCGTCCGCAGTTCTATTTCCGCACCACCGACGTGACGGGTGTCGTTCACCTGCCCGAGGGTACGGAAATGGTCATGCCGGGCGATAACGTCGCCATGGATGTCGAACTGATCGCGCCGATCGCCATGGACGAAGGTCTGCGTTTCGCGATCCGCGAAGGCGGCCGCACCGTCGGCGCCGGCGTGGTGGCCTCGATCACGGCCTGATCGGGTTCGTAACCAGAACTGGCGACCCCGGCCGGAGCGATCCGGCCGGGGTCTCCTTTGGCGGCTCGGGTTCCCCCGAACCATTGAAGTTGGACTGAATAGACGATGGACAACCAGAACATCCGCATTCGCCTGAAGGCGTACGATCATCGGGTGCTCGATAACAGCACCAAAGAGATCGTCAATACGGCGAAGCGTACGGGTGCGCGGGTTCGGGGTCCTATCCCGCTGCCGACGCATATCGAGAAATTCACCGTTAACCGCTCTCCCCATGTGGACAAGAAAAGCCGCGAGCAGTTCGAAATTCGGACTCATCGCCGGCTGCTCGACATCGTCGAGCCGACCCCGCAGACCGTGGACGCTCTCATGAAGCTCGACCTCGCCGCTGGCGTGGATGTCGAGATCAAACTTTAAGGTCCAGACGATGCGCACCGGATTGATCGCAAAGAAGCTGGGCATGACCCGGCTGTTCAAGGAAGACGGCACCCATGTGCCCGTCACCGTCCTGCATATCGACAATGTGCAGGTGGTGGATGTCCGCACCCAGGAGCGCGACGGCTATACCGCCGTGCAGCTCGGGCTCGGCAACGCCAAGGTGAAGAACGTCTCCAAGCCGAACCGCGGCCATTTTGCCCGCGTGAAGGTCGAACCCAAGAAGAAGCTGGTTGAATTCCGCGTTGCGGAAGATGCCGTGCTGGAAGCAGGCGCCACGCTCTCCGCCACCCATTTCGTGGTGGGGCAGAAGATCGACGTGACGGCCACCAGCAAGGGCAAGGGCTTCGCCGGCGCCATGAAGCGCTGGAATTTCGCGGGTCTCGAAGCTTCGCATGGCGTGTCCATCAGCCATCGTTCGCATGGCTCGACGGGTAACCGCCAGGATCCGGGCAAGACCTTCAAGAACAAGAAGATGGCCGGGCACCTGGGCTCCGAGCGCGTGACCACCCTCAACCTCGAGGTGGCGGCGGTGGATGCCGAGAAGAACCTGCTCCTGGTCCGTGGCTCCGTGCCCGGCGCCAAGAACGAGCTGGTGCTGGTTCGTGATGCGATCAAGAAAGCCCGTCATGCCGAGGCGCCGTATCCGGCGGCCCTGGTTGAGGCTGCGGGCTGAGGATAGAGGGCAATGGATTACGAAATCAAAACCCTCGACAACGGGAGCGCCGGCACCGCCGTGCTTCCGGACGAGATTTTCGCGGCGACGCCGCGGGCCGACATCATGGCGCGTGTGGTGCATTGGCAGCTGGCCAAGCGCCGCGCTGGCACGCACAAGGTCAAGGGGATGGGCGAAGTCTCCGGCACGACCAAGAAGCCGTACCGCCAGAAGGGCACGGGTAGCGCCCGCCAGGGCTCGCTGCGTGCGCCGCAGTACCGTACCGGCGGCGCCGTTCACGGCCCCGTGGTGCGCGATCACGGCTACGACCTGCCCAAGAAGGTGCGTCGCCTGGGCCTGATCTCGGCGCTGTCGCAGAAGGCCGCCGAAGGCAAGCTGGTGGTGCTGGATGCCGCGACCTCGTCGGGCCGCACCGCCGAGCTGGCCGCCAAGGTGCAGGCGCTGGGCTGGAAGTCCGCCCTGATCGTCGATGCGACGGTCGAGGAGAATTTCGGCCGCGCCACCCGCAACCTGCCGAAGATCGACGTGCTGCCGACGGTCGGCGCGAACGTCTACGACATCCTCAACCACGACGTGCTCGCGATCACCCGCGCCGGCGTCGAAGGCCTGAAGGAGCGCCTGGCATGACCAACGTGCTCGCAATCCGCAAGAAGGCGGAGCGCATGTCGCGCGAGACGATGTACGACATCGTGCGCGCGCCGCTGATCACCGAGAAGGCGACGGCGCTGTCCGAGAAGAACCAGGTGGTCTTCAAGGTCGCGATCGACGCTACCAAGCCGGAGATCAAGGTCGCGGTCGAAGGTCTGTTCGGCGTGAAGGTCCTGGGCGTGAACACGCTTGTCCAGAAGGGCAAGACGAAGCGCTTCAAGGGCCGCCCGGGCCAGCGTTCCGATGTGAAGAAGGCGTTTGTGCAGCTTGCCGAGGGTCAGTCCATCGACCTGACCGCGAAGCTGGTCTGACGCGGGGTAGCAAGACATGGCACTGAAGCACTTTAATCCGGTCACTCCCAGCCTGCGCGGAACGGTCCTGATCGACCGCAAGGAGCTGTGGAAGGGCAAGCCCGTCAAGGCTCTGACCGAAGGCAAGAACAAGTCCGGCGGACGCAACAACCATGGGCGCATCACCTCGCGCTTCATCGGTGGCGGCCACAAGCAGTCCTATCGCTTCGTCGATTTCAAGCGGCGCAAGTTCGATGTGGCCGGCACGGTCGAGCGTCTGGAATACGACCCGAACCGCACCGCCTTCATCGCGCTGGTGAAGTATGAGGACGGCGAGCTGGCCTATATCCTGGCGCCGCAGCGCCTGAAGGTGGGCGACCAGGTGGTGTCGGGCGCGCGCGTCGACATCAAGCCGGGCAACGCGATGCCGCTGTCGGCCATTCCGGTCGGTACGATCGTGCATAACATCGAGCTGAAGCCGGGCGCCGGCGGCAAGATCGCCCGTTCGGCCGGCACGTACTGCCAGCTGGTCGGCAAGGATGCCGGCTATGCGCAGATCAAGCTGCAGTCGGGCGAGCTGCGCGTCGTGCGTGGCGAGTGCATGGCGACGGTCGGCGCGGTATCGAACCCGGACAACATGAACCAGCATATGGGCAAGGCCGGTCGCGGCCGCTGGCTGGGTCGTCGTCCGCATAACCGCGGCGTCGTGATGAACCCGGTCGACCATCCGCATGGTGGTGGCGAAGGCCGCACCTCGGGCGGCCGTCATCCGGTCACGCCGTGGGGCAAGCCGACCAAGGGTTACAAGACCAGGGTTAACAAGCGTACGGACAGTCTGATTATCCGTCGCCGGAAAACCGGTAAGTAAGGGGCAAGGAAGATGGCACGTTCCGTCTGGAAGGGCCCGTTCGTGGACGGGTATCTGCTGAACAAAGCCGATGCGTCGCGCGCGTCGGGCCGTAACGAAGTGATCAAGATCTGGTCGCGTCGCTCGACAATTCTGCCGCAGTTCGTCGGTCTGACGTTCGGCGTCTATAACGGGCACAAATTCCTGCCCGTTCAGGTGTCGGAGAACATGGTGGGGCACAAGTTCGGCGAGTTCTCGCCGACGCGGACCTTTACCGGTCACTCCTCGGACAAGAAGGCGAAGCGGGGCTGATATGAGCAAGCCTAAGCATCCGCGCACGCTCGCGGAAACCGAGGCGCAGGCCGTGACGCGGAACCTCCGCGTCAGCCCGCGCAAGCTGAACCTGGTCGCGGCGCTGATCCGCAACAAGCCGGCGGCGCAGGCCGTGGCGACGCTGACCTTCTCCAAGCGCCGCATCGCGCACGACGTCAAGAAGACGCTCCAGAGCGCGATCGCGAACGCCGAGAACAATCATCAGCTGGATGTCGACCAGCTGGTGGTGGTGCGTGCCGAGGTTGGCAAGTCGATCGTCATGCGCCGCTTCCATGCGCGTGGCCGTGGCCGTTCTTCGCGGATCGAGAAGTTCTTCAGCCATCTGAAGATCGTCGTCGCCGAGAAGGCGGCCGAGGCTGAGACAACCGAGCAGAAGGCGGCCTGATCATGGGACATAAAGTCAATCCGATCGGGCTGCGGCTCGGCATCAACCGCACCTGGGACAGCCGCTGGTATGCGGGCGCGGATTATTCCCGCCTGCTGCATGACGACCTGAAGCTGCGCGCGCATCTGCGGCGCAAGCTGTCGGGCGCGGGTGTGTCGCGCGTGGTGATCGAGCGTCCGGCGAAGAAGCCCCGCGTGACGATCTATGCCGCCCGTCCGGGCGTCGTGATCGGCAAGAAGGGCCAGGATATCGATGTCCTGCGCAAGGATCTGACCCGCATGGCGAAGACCGACGTTGCGCTGAACATCGTCGAGATCCGCAAGCCCGAGATCGACGCGACGCTGGTGGCCGAGAACATCGCCCAGCAGCTGGAGCGCCGCGTGGCCTTCCGCCGCGCCATGAAGCGCGCCGTGCAGTCGGCGATGCGTCTGGGCGCGCAGGGCATCCGCATCAATTGCGGCGGCCGCCTGGGCGGGGCCGAGATCGCGCGGGTCGAGTGGTATCGCGAGGGGCGGGTGCCGCTGCACACGCTGCGCGCGGACATCGATTACGGCGTCGCCACGGCGAAGACCACCTATGGCACCTGCGGTGTGAAGGTGTGGATCTTCAAGGGCGAGATCCTTGCCCAGGACCCGTTGGCGCAGGATCGTCGCGCCGCCGAGCAGGCCCCGCAGCGCTGAGCGGCGGGACCTTAGGACCGAGAACGGCGCCAGGCGGCGCGTGAGGATTTAGAACAATGCTTTCTCCCAAGCGGACAAAGTACCGCAAGGCCCACAAGGGCCGCATTCATGGGCTGGCGAAGGGTGGAACGACACTGAATTTCGGTGCGTTCGGCCTGAAGGCCCTGGAGCCGGAGCGGGTGACCGCCCGGCAGATCGAGGCTTCCCGCCGGGCCATCACCCGCGCGATGAAGCGTGCCGGCCGCGTCTGGATTCGGATCTTCCCCGATCTTCCGGTCTCGACAAAGCCTGCCGAAGTGCGTATGGGCTCCGGCAAGGGATCGCCGGAATTCTGGGTGGCCCGTGTGAAGCCGGGTCGTATCCTGTTCGAGATCGAAGGCGTTTCGCCGGAGCTGGCGCGCGAAGCGCTGGCGCTGGGCGCTGCGAAGCTGCCGATCAAGACCAAGTTCGTGACCCGCATCGGAGAGGCGTGAGATATGGCAAAGGCAACCAAGCCGGCCGATCTGCGTGCCAAGACCGCGGAAGAACTGGAGGCGCTTCTCATCGACCTGAAGCGCGAGCAGTTCAACCTGCGGTTTCAGCGCGCGACCGGCCAGAATGAGGGACAGGCGCGTGTTCGGACGGTGCGTCGCGAGATCGCCCGTCTGAAGACGATTGCGTCCGAGGCGTTGAAGAAGAGTGCAGCCGGCGCGGGTGCGTCGGCCGCGAAGTCCTGAAGGGAGACGGGCGATGCCGAGGCGCGTCCTGAGCGGACGGGTGACCAGCGACAAGATGGACAAGACGGTGACCGTCCTTGTCGATCGTCGAGTCATCCATCCGCTCTACAAGAAGTTCATCCGCCGTTCGAAGAAATACGCGGCGCATGATGAGCTGAATGAGTGCAAGGTTGGCGACACGGTGCGCATTGAGGAATGCAAGCCGATCTCCAAGCGCAAGACCTGGACCGTGACCGTCCGGAACGGAGCCCCGCTGGGCGCCGCCGGCGCCGAGTCCGGCGCGCAGGCGTAAGAAGGGCATAGGTTATGATCCATCCCGAGACCAACCTGGACGTCGCCGATAATTCGGGCGCGCGTCAGGTGCAGTGCATCAAGGTGCTGGGCGGTTCCAAGCGGAAGACTGCCTCGGTCGGCGACGTGATCGTCGTGTCCGTGAAGGAAGCGATCCCGCGCGGCAAGGTCAAGAAGGGCGACGTTCACCAGGCGGTGATCGTGCGTACGTCCTACCCCGTGCGGCGTCCCGATGGCAGCGCCATCCGCTTCGACCGGAATGCGGCCGTCCTGATCAACAAGCAGCAGGAGCCGATCGGCACCCGCATCTTTGGGCCGGTCGTCCGTGAACTGCGTGCGCGCAAGTTCATGAAGATCATCTCGCTGGCGCCGGAGGTGCTGTAATGGCCGCGCGTATCAGGAAGGGCGACCAGGTCGTCGTCACCACCGGGTCCTCGAAGGGGACTCGCGGCGAGGTGCTGTCCGTGCTGCCCGGTGACAACAAGGCCGTGGTGCGCGGTGCCGCGGTGGCCAAGCGCCACACGCGCCCGAACCGCATGGGTGAGCAGGGAGGCATCATCGAGAAGGAGATGCCGATCCACCTGTCGAACCTGAAGCTGGTCGATCCCAAGAGCGGCAAGCCGACGCGCGTCGGTTTCCGGGTTCTGGAAGATGGCCGCAAGGTCCGCGTCGCCAAGGCGACCGGCGAAGTCATCGAAGGCTGAGGAGGCGCGGATGTCCGAAGTACAAGCCACCCGCGCGGTGCCGCGTCTGCAGAAGCGTTTTCAGGACGAGCTGCGCGCGAAGCTGCGCGAAGAGTTCGGCTACAAGAACGTGATGCAGGTTCCGCATCTCGAGAAGATCGTCATCAACATGGGTGTGGGCGAGGCCGCCGGCGACCAGAAGAAGCTGGACACCGCCGTTGCCGAGCTGACGCTGATCGCCGGACAGAAGCCGGTCAAGACGATCGCCAAGAAGGCGATCGCCGGCTTCAAGATCCGCGCGGGCCTGCCGATCGGCTGCAAGGTGACCCTGCGCCGCGCCCAGATGTACGAGTTCCTCGACCGTCTGGTGACCATCACGCTGCCGCGCGTCCGCGATTTCCGCGGCCTGCCCGGCAACAAGGGTTTCGACGGCCATGGCAACTTCGCCATGGGCATGAAGGAACAGATCGTGTTCCCGGAAATCGAATACGACAAGGTCGACGATATCCGGGGCATGGACATCATCTTCGTCACCAGTGCGAAGACGGATGCGGAAGCGAAGGCTCTTCTGAAGGCGTTTGATCTGCCCTTCGCCGCGTAATCGCGGCGATTGGGGCTTCCGCCCAGAGGTCAGAAGACCTATTAGACACGTTGTTTGGAAAACCGTCGGGATGGCCCGACAGGTTCCGGAGGGTAGAACAAGGCATGGCCAAGATCTCCGCCGTTAACCGGAATGCCAAGCGTCAGCGCATGGCAGGACGGGACAAGGCTAAGCGGATTGCGCTCAAGAACATTGTCATGGACCGGACGCTTCCGGTCGAGGACCGGTTCGAGGCAACTCTGAAACTCGCAGAGCTTCCCCGCAATGGTTCGCGCGTGCGCGTGCGTCTGCGGTGCAAGCTGACCGGGCGTTCGCGCGCCAATTACAGGAAGTTCGAACTCTGCCGTATCGCGCTGCGCGATCTGGCTTCCAGTGGCCAGATCCCTGGCATGGTCAAGTCGAGCTGGTAAGGGCAGGGAACGATGTCACTTTCTGATCCGTTGGGTGATATGCTCACCCGGATCCGCAACGCGCAGCGCGCGCGTCATGCGGCCTGTATCGCGCCGGCTTCCAAGCTGCGCGCCAATGTTCTCGAAGCGCTGCGTCGCGAGGGCTATATCCGGGGCTACGCCCAGGAAGAGGTGCGCAAGGGCATCGCCCAGTTGCGCATCGAGCTGAAATACCTGGATGGCGAGCCGGTCATCAAGGAGATCCATCGCGTGTCCAAGCCGGGCCGCCGGGTCTATTCGAAGATCAAGGAACTGCCGCGGGTCTATGCCGGCCTGGGCGTCTCGATCCTGTCGACGCCGCGTGGCGTCCTGTCCGATGCGGAAGCCCGCGCTGCCAATGTTGGCGGCGAGGTCCTCTGCCGCGTGTTCTGAGGAGGGATACATGTCGCGTGTAGGCAAATATCCCGTCGAGGTTCCGTCGGGCGTCCAGGTTTCGATCGTCGATGGCGTGTTCGTGGCCAAGGGCAAGCTGGGCGAGCTGAAGCTGCCGCTGTCGCACCATGTCGAAACCGAGATCGCGGACAACAAGGTCGCGGTTCGCCCGGTCGGCACGCAGGCGCAGGCCCGCATGATGTGGGGCACGACGCGCGCGCTGGTGGCCAGCATGGTCAAGGGTGTGTCCGAAGGGTTCTCCAAGACCCTGGAAGTGACCGGCACCGGCTATCGCGCCGCCGTGCAGGGCAGCAACCTGGTCATGAATCTCGGCTACTCGCATGACATCGTCTATGCGATCCCGCCGGGCATCAAGATCTCGACGCCGCGTCCGACCGCCATCGTGGTCGAGGGCGTGGACAAGCAGCGGGTCGGCCAGGTTGCGCTGGATATCCGCAGCTTCCGCAAGCCCGAGCCGTACAAGGGCAAGGGTGTCCGCTACGACACCGAGACCATCCGTCGCAAGGAAGGCAAGAAGAAGTAATGAGCACGCAGCAGGATCTGCGGGAGCGTCGGCGTCAGCGTCTGCGCTTCCAGCTTCGCCGCAAGGGCGGCGGGCGTCCGCGCCTGTCGGTGTTCCGGTCAGGCAAGAACATCTATGCCCAGGTCATCGACGATGCCGCCGGGCGTACCCTTGCCGCCGCTTCGAGCCTGGACAAGGCGCTGCGCGAGCAGCTGAAGACCGGTGCCGATTCCGACGCGGCGAGCGCGGTCGGCAAGCTGGTTGCCGAGCGCGCGGTGGCGGCCGGTGTGACGCAGGTCGTCTTCGACCGCGGTTCGTATCTGTATCATGGGCGCATCAAGGCCCTGGCGGAGGCTGCCCGCGAGGGTGGTCTCGCCTTCTGAGGAAAGGGGCACGCAATGGCACGTGAACCGAGAGAAGGCGGCCGGGGTGGCCGCGATCGTGACCGCGAGGGCGATGACCTCGTCGACAAGCTGGTCACGATCAACCGCGTTGCGAAGGTCGTCAAGGGCGGCCGTCGCTTCGCCTTTGCCGCGCTGGTCGTGGTGGGTGACCAGAAGGGTCGTGTCGGCTATGGCGCCGGTAAGGCCCGCGAGGTGCCCGAGGCGATCCGCAAGGCGACCGAGCGCGCCAAGCGCGCGATGATCCGCGTTCCGATGAAGGAGGGCCGCACCCTCCATCATGACGTGGCGGGTCATTTCGGCGCCGGCAAGGTGGTGCTGCGGTCGGCCGACGCCGGCACGGGCATCATCGCCGGTGGACCGATGCGCGCCGTGTTCGAGAGCCTGGGCATCAACGACGTGGTGGCCAAGTCGCTGGGCACGCGGAACCCGCACAACATGGTCAAGGCGACCTTCGATGCGCTGGAGCGTTGCGCCAGCCCGCGTTCGGTCGCCAACCGTCGCGGCAAGAAGGTGTCCGACATCCTGGGCCGCCGCGAGGTGGCTGGGGCCGCGGAGGTGAGCGCCGATGTCTGAGGGCAAGACCGTTCGCGTCACGCAGGTGGCGTCGGGCAACGGCCGCAAGCCGGGCCAGCAGGCGACGCTGGTCGGGCTCGGCCTGAACAAGATCGGCCGCACGCGTGAACTGGAGGATACTCCCTCGGTGCGCGGCATGATCACCAAGGTGGCCCACCTCGTGAAGGTGGAGGATTGAGATGAACCTCAACGAACTGCGCGATAACGCGGGCTCGCGCTATCGCAAGAAGCGCCTGGGGCGCGGCATCGGGTCCGGCAAGGGCAAGACGTCGGGCAAGGGCGTGAAGGGCCAGAAGGCGCGTGAGGGCGTGTCCCTCAACGGGTTCGAGGGTGGTCAGCTTCCGCTGTATCGCCGTCTGCCGAAGCGCGGCTTCAAGAACATCTTCCGCAAGGTCTATGCCCCGGTGAACCTGGGTGCCCTGGACCAGGCGATCGAGGCTGGCAAGATCGATGCCGGCGCGACCGTGACCGAGGATGTGCTGCGGGCGGCCGGCCTGGTGGGGTCCGGCAAGTTCGCCGGCGTCCGCCTGCTGGCGAAGGGCGAACTGGCTCGGCCCGTGACCATCGAGGTCGCGGGGGCTTCGGCCACCGCCATCGCGGCGGTCGAGAAGGCCGGCGGGACCGTCCGGGTTGCCAAGGCGGCGCAGGACGAGGCGACGGTTTCGGCTTGAGCCTGGTTCCGGGACGGCGTGCCCGTCATGCCGCCCCGGACCGGCCCCGGCGTTGTCTCTTGCGTTGGTGCAAGGCGACGCCTTACACTCCTTGCTGATGTGTCATGACAGCGTCCCGTTTCGTGCGGTGACGCTGTTGTTGTTGAAAGGGACGGGCGCATGGCCTCCGCGGCCGAGCAGCTGGCTGCCAATCTGAATTTCAGCTCCTTCGCCAACGCGACGGAACTGAAGAAACGAATTTGGTTCACCCTGGGGGCGCTGATCGTCTACCGCCTGGGGACCTATATTCCGGTTCCCGGTGTCGACGCGACGGTCATGGGCCAGCTTCTGGCGCAGCACCAGGGCGGTATCCTGGGCATGTTCGACATGTTCACCGGCGGCGCGCTGGGCCGCATGACGGTCTTCGCCCTGAACATCATGCCCTATATCAGTGCGTCGATCATCGTGCAGCTGATGTCGTCGGCGATTCCCTCGCTGGAGAACCTGAAGAAGGAAGGCGAGCAGGGGCGGCGCAAGCTGAACGAATATACCCGCTACCTGACGGTACTGATCGCGCTGTTCCAGGCCTATGGTATCGCCGTCGGGCTGGAGAACATGCATAGCGCCGCCGGATCGGCGGTGATCGCGCCGGGGATGTTCTTCATCGTGTCCTGCGTGGTGACGCTGCTGGGCGGCACGATGTTCCTGATGTGGCTGGGCGAGCAGATCACCTCGCGCGGGGTGGGCAACGGCATTTCGCTGATCATCTTCGCCGGTATCGTCGCCAACCTGCCGCATGCGCTGGCCAGCCTGTTCCAGCTTGGCTACACGGGGGCGCTGTCGCCCTTCTTCGTGCTGGTGTTCCTGGTTTTGGCGGCGCTGACCATCGCCTTCATCGTCTTCATGGAGCAGGCGCAGCGCCGGGTGGTGATCCAGTATCCCAAGCGGCAGGTCGGTCAGCGGATCTATGGCGGCGACTCGACCCACATGCCGTTGAAGGTGAATACCGCCGGGGTGATTCCGCCGATCTTCGCGTCGTCCGTGCTGCTGATCCCCGTCACGATCGCGGGGTTCATGAACAACGCGTCGATGCCTGGATGGCTGTCGTTCCTGGGGCAGGAACTGGGGCAGGGGCAGCCGCTGTACATGCTGTTCTATGCCGCGATGATCGTCTTCTTTTCGTATTTCTATGCCGCCGTGACGTTCAACCCGCAGGAGACGGCCGATAATCTGCGCAAGCAGGGCGGCTTCGTTCCCGGGATCCGGCCCGGCGCGAATACGGCGGCCTATTTCGACCGGATCCTGACGCGGCTGACGACCATCGGCGCGGCCTATCTGGTGGCGGTGTGTCTGCTGCCGCAGGTCCTGATCAGCCATTATAACGTGCCGTTCTATTTCGGCGGGACCAGCCTGATCATCATCGTGTCGGTGACCATCGATACCGTGACGCAGATCCAGTCCCATCTGGTGGCGCACCAGTATCAGGGGCTGATGCGGCGGGCGCGCGGGAAGGGCAAAGGGCGGTGAACGTCATATTTCTCGGCCCCCCGGGGGCCGGCAAGGGCACCCAGTCCAAGCGGCTGGAGGCGCGGTACGGCATCGCGCAGATTTCGACCGGCGACATGCTGCGGGCCGAGGTCGCGGCCGGGACGCCGATCGGCAGGGAAGCGAAGGCGCTGATGGATTCGGGGCAGTTGGTCCCCGATGACGTGATCATCGCCATGCTCGAATCGCGGATCGGGCAACCCGATTGCGCGAAGGGATTCATCCTCGACGGTTTCCCCCGCACGGAGGGGCAGGCGGCGGCGCTGGATTCGATGCTGAAGCGGCGGGGCGCGCGAATCGACGTCGTGCTGTTTCTGGAGGTCGATGAGAACGCGCTGGCGGACCGGATCGCCGGCCGCTTTACCTGCAAGACCTGCGGGGCGGGATATAACGACCTGTTCAAGAAGCCGAAGGTCGAGGGCACCTGCGATGTCTGCGGCGGGCATGAGTTCGTCCGCCGCGAGGACGATCGGCGGGAGACCGTGGCCGCCCGCCTGGCGGCCTACCGCGCGCAGACGGCGCCGATCCTGCCTTATTACGAGGCTGAGGGACGGCTGTTCCGGGTGGATGGCATGGCCGACATCGATGCGGTGACGGCACAGGTCTTCAGGATCATGGACGAGATCACGAAGAAGTGATCGCTATTCATTGACTCTCTCGGGCGCGCGGGTATATTGCGCGCCCTCAAGGTAGCGGCTCGCCATGTCCCTGCGGCATGGTGCGCCGAGATTACGAATCCGATTGATGATGGGGTTGACCGGCGGTGCCGGCACGTTCACGACGCTCCGGCTAGCCGGTGGTGTGGAAAAGCCCCGGCGACGATCTAAAGGGCCCGTTCGACGCGGGCAGACAGGAGTAAGTGGCGTGGCGCGTATTGCCGGCGTGAACATCCCAACCAACAAGCGGGTAACGATTGGCCTGCGGTATATTTATGGCATCGGGCCGACCAAGGCCGAGCGGATCTGCCAGCAGCTCGAAATTCCGGCCGAGCGCCGGGTGAACGAGCTGTCGGACGACGAGATCCTGAAGATCCGCGAGCTGATCGACAGCGAATACCGCGTCGAGGGTGATCTGCGCCGCGAAGTGGCGATGAACATCAAGCGCCTGATGGACCTGGGTTGCTACCGTGGCCTGCGCCACCGTCGCGGACTTCCGGTTCGTGGCCAGCGGACGCACACCAACGCCCGTACCCGCAAGGGCAAGGCGGTGGCGATCGCCGGCAAGAAGAA
Organism: Gluconacetobacter sacchari; assembly: GCF_014174255.1. Classification (GTDB taxonomy): domain Bacteria; phylum Pseudomonadota; class Alphaproteobacteria; order Acetobacterales; family Acetobacteraceae; genus Gluconacetobacter; species Gluconacetobacter sacchari. The sequence goes on along the minus strand of NZ_JABEQJ010000005.1, from coordinate 2,905 downwards.
GGCTACCCGCTAAGCGGCTCTCGCCGCATTCGCGGCCGGTGCCGGTGCCCCCGGGTTTCGGGGTGCGTCGGGCGCTGGTCGCGTCGATGAACAGACAGGACCAGGAAGACTATGGCGAAGGCTGCTGCTCCGCGTATTCGGAAGAAAGAGCGGAAGAACATTATCTCGGGGGTGGCGCATGTGCTCTCCACCTTCAACAATACGATGATCACGATCTCCGATGCCCAGGGCAACGCGATCGCGTGGTCTTCCGCCGGTGCCCAGGGCTTCAAGGGTTCGCGCAAATCCACCCCGTACGCGGCGCAGGTCGCGGCCGAGGATGCCGGGCGCAAGGCGCGCGAGCATGGCATGGAGACGCTTGAGATCGAAGTGTCGGGTCCGGGTTCGGGACGCGAGAGCGCGCTGCGCGCGTTGCAGGCGGTCGGGTTCGCGATCACCTCGATCCGCGACATGACGCCGGTGCCGCATAACGGCTGCCGCCCGCGCAAGCGCCGCCGCGTCTGATTCTCGGGCTCGGGTTCGTTTTCCGCCGGCCCTGGTGCCGGCGGGGTTGAGTGTCATCAGGCATCCGTTCGCACGGGTGCCGTCTGCCTTGGTGCAGATCAGTTTTGAAAGGCCATCATCTTGGTCCTCCAGAAAAACTGGCAATCTCTGATCAAGCCGGAGAAGCTGGAAGTCGAGCCGGGCGGGCAGCCGACGCGTATAGCGACCGTGGTGGCGGAACCGCTGGAGCGTGGCTTCGGCATGACGCTCGGCAATGCTATCCGGCGGGTGCTGCTGTCGTCCCTGCAAGGGGCGGCGGTAACGGCGATCCAGATCGACGGCGTGCTGCATGAATTCTCGTCGGTGGCCGGCGTCCGCGAGGATGTGACGGACATCGTGCTGAACATCAAGCAGCTCGCGCTGCGGATGCATGGCGAGGGGCCGAAGCGCATGGTGCTGACGGCCACCGGGCCGGGCGAAGTGCGCGCGGGCCAGATCCAGACCGGCCACGATATCGAGGTGATGAACCCCGACCTCGTGATCTGCACCCTCGACGAGGGCGTGAAGTTCGGGATGGAATTCACCGTCAACCTCGGCAAGGGCTATGTTCCCGCGGCGGCGAACCGCCCCGAGGACGCGCCGATCGGCCTGATTCCGGTGGATGCCATCTATTCGCCGGTGCAGCGCGTGTCCTACAAGGTCGAGCCGACCCGCGTGGGCCAGGTGACCGACTATGACCGGCTGCTACTGACGGTCGAGACGAATGGCGCGGTGACGCCCGAGGATGCGGTGGCCCTGGCCGCGCGAATCCTTCAGGACCAGTTGCAGCTGTTCATCAATTTCGACGAGCCGCGTCCGGTCCGGACCGAAGAGCCGCAGGACGACCTGCCGTTCAACCGGAACCTGCTGCGTAAGGTCGATGAGCTGGAACTGTCGGTTCGTAGCGCCAACTGCCTGAAGAACGACAATATCGTCTATATCGGCGATCTGGTGCAGAAGACCGAGCAGGAGATGCTGCGGACGCCGAATTTCGGCCGCAAGTCCCTGAACGAGATCAAGGAAGTCCTGACGTCGATGGGGCTGTCCCTTGGTATGAACGTGCCGGCCTGGCCGCCGGAAAATATCGAAGACCTGGCCAAGCGGCTCGACGAGCCCTTCTGACCGGAAAGACAGGAAGACTTTATCATGCGTCACGGTGTTGCCGGCCGGAAGCTCGGCGTTACCTCCACCCATCGCGCCGCCATGTTCCGTAACATGGCTGTCGCGCTGATCAAGCACGAGCAGATCACCACGACCCTGCCCAAGGCGAAGGAGCTTCGCCCGGTGGTCGAGAAGCTGATCACGCTCGGCAAGCGCGGCGATCTGCACGCCCGGCGCCAGGCCTATGCGCAGCTGCGTGACGATGTGATCGTCTCCAAGCTGTTCGCGGCCGTGGCCGAGCGCTACAAGGCCCGTAGCGGCGGCTATACGCGCGTTCTGCGCGCCGGGATCCGCCATGGCGACGCCGCCGACATGGCGGTGATCGAACTGGTCGATCGCGATGTCTCCGCCAAGGGTCAGGATAGCGGCCCGCGTCCGGAAGCCGCTTCGGAAGAAGATCTGGCGGCGTAAGCTTTACGCCTGCCGCTTGATGAGAAGACCCGGCCCTTGGGCCGGGTTTTTTTATGCCTGAACGGGTGGACGCGGCTGGTGGTTCCCCGCCCGGCGGAGCCGCGTGCCGGGCCGCTGCGCCGCTCCCGCCCGAATGGAAAATCTTTTCCCCGGGAGGGCGGAGGCATTCGCCGCGAGGGAAACCATGATCGTGCGCTACGTTTGCCTTCAGCTTGCAGGGGCGCACGCATCATGATGGGTTTGATACGCGACAGGCTGGCGGAGAAGGGGGGATGGCCGCGGCTGGCGGTCGTGTGCGGCACGCCTGCCGTCCTTGCGCTGGCGTTCGGCCTGGCGGCGGGGTGGCTGACGCCGGGCCGGCTGACGGCCGGAACGTTCATGCGGACATTTCGCCTGGTGGACGGGCCGCATCCGGGCTTTCGGCGCAACCATGCCAAGGGGCTCTGCGTGACGGGGTGGTTTGAGGGCAGCGGGGCGGGGGCCGCGCTTTCCCGTGCTCCGCTGTTCGGGCGGGTGCGGTCGCCGGTCGTGGGGCGGTTCGCGCTGGCCGGCGGGATGCCGTTCCAGGATGACGAACCGAACACAGTGCGCAGCCTCGCGCTGAGGATCATGCCGGCGCATGGGGGCGAGTGGCGCATGGGGATCAATGATATTCCCGTCTTTGTGGTGGTAAGCACCCGGCGAGTGACGCCTTGCTGAATTTTCTGGTCTGGGTCAGCTATGAGGCATGAGCGACACAAGAGATCAGAATGGTACACTACCTGCGAGCCTCGCAGGTAGTGTTGCAGACAGGCTCCAAAGGAGCGGTGGA
>NZ_JABEQJ010000004.1 GCF_014174255.1 Gluconacetobacter sacchari | reverse complement strand
CCGGGCGCTCGGGGCGCGCGGCGCGGGGTGGTTCGGGTGCGCGGGCCTGGGCGGACAGGTCGGGGCGGGGAGGCGGCACCGTGCCGTCCAGCGAGCCGTCCCAGCGACCCGTGTTGTCGGTGGCGGGCGTGCGGTCGCCCGGGGCCTGGCGGGCCGGCATCCGGCGGGCCAGTCGTGCCGGTTGGCGGGCGATGGCGCGCGCGCCCCGGCCGATGGCCGCCCATTCGGCCCAGGACAGGCCGATCCCGAGCGGCACCAGCAGGAGGGTCAGCAGCAGCCCCAGCACCCACACCGCCAGTCGCCCCGCCGGACCCAGCAGCGACGCCCCCGCCTGGATCGCGGTATGGGCGATCGACAGGCCGAACGCTCCGCCCGGGCCGGACTCCGTGGGCCAGTGCGGCGTCGGCAGCACCGGCACCAGTATCGGGATGGCCGCCAGCAGCGCGCCCATGACCGGCATGGCGCACAGCACCGCCACCGCGCGCAGCACGATCGACCCGGTCGCCGCATGGCGGATGCCCCGCCAGCCCCATGCCATCATCGCCAGGATCGGCAGGGTGCAGGTGATGCCGACATTTTGCAGCAGCGCGTCGGCCAGGTAGGAGCCGGCCATGCCCAGCAGGTTGGTGGGGGGCTGGGTGCTGGCGGTGTTCATCGACGGGTCGAGCGGGTTGTAGCTCCAGAGCGACGCGGCCAGCGCCAGGGCGAGCAGCCACAGCGCCATGCCTCCCATCTCGGCCAGTCTCTGCCGTGCGGCGGACCGGATGTGCGGAGCGTTCAGAGAGGCAGGAATGTAGCGGCCAAAGCTCGGCAAATGTTCGGGTCCTGTACGCTGGGGTCGGCGGGGCGGCCGGGCCGGGTCCGGAAACGGGGGGAGTATAACCCGCGCCCTCCGGAATACAGAAGGGCGGTTCGCCCGTTATTGCGGCGGTGCGCCGGCGGCGCGCCAGATCGACAGGCGCGCGGCACCGTGCCGCCGTTCGGCCAGCGGCGCGGCCTCCAGGATCGGGTGGCCGGTCGGCAGGGGCTCTTCGGCGCCGGTCTCGATCACGATCAGTGCGCCGGGGGCGATCCAGCCGGTGCGCGCCAGGGCCGCCAGGGTCCGCTCAGGCAGTCCCTGCCCGTAGGGCGGGTCCAGCAGCAGCAGGTCGCAGGCCTGGGCGGCGGGAGGCGGACGCGTGACGTCGCCGGCGCGCACCGTCGCGCGGTCCCGCGCCCCGCAGGCCGCGATATTGGCGCGCAGGACCGCCAGCGCGGTGCGGTCGGTCTCGAAGAAGACGCAGTGGGGGGCGCCGCGCGACAGGGCCTCCAGCCCCAGGGCGCCGGTCCCCGCGAAGCCGTCCAGGACCCGCGCATGGGCCATCCGCTCGCCGCCGCTCCAGGGCGCGTGCAGCAGCATGTCGAACAGTGCCTGGCGCACCCGGTCGGCGGTGGGGCGGGTGGTGCGGCCCGGCGGGGCCGCCAGCGCGCGGCCGCGCCATTGCCCGGCGACGATCCGCATCGTCCGGTCAGGAGCGGCGGGAGGGACGCGGGGCCGGCCCCAGCCCGGGAACCTGCTCGCGCAGGACCTTGCCCGGCACCTCCTCCAGTTCCGACCGTTGCAGGGTGCCGAGCTGGAACGGGCCGTAGGCGGTGCGGATCAGCCGGCTGACATGCAGGTTCAGGCCGCGCATGACCTTGCGGACCTCGCGGTTCTTGCCCTCGCGCAGCGCCACGGTCAGCCAGGCATTGTCGCCCTTGCGCGAATCCAGCCCGGCCTCGATCGGGCCGTAGCGCACGCCTTCGAACACGCTGCCTTCGGCCAGCGTCTTCAGCCGGGCCTCGTCCACCATGCCGAAGACGCGCACGCGGTAGCGGCGCAGCCAGCCGTTGGACGGCAGTTCCAGCCGCCGGGCCAGTTCGCCGTCATTGGTCAGCAGCAGCAGGCCCTCGCTGTTCAGGTCCAGCCGGCCTATGCTGATGACGCGCGGCATGCCCTCGGGCAGCGAGGAGAAGACGGTCGGCCGCCCCTCCGGGTCGCGGTGGGTGGTCACCAGCCCGTCGGGCTTGTGGTAGCGCCACAGCCGGGTGCGCTCGGGGTTTTCCACGGGAGCGCCGTCCACCTGCACGAGATCGCCCGCCGCCACGAAGGTCGCCGGGTGGGTCACGGTGGCGCCGTTCAGGCGCACGCGCCCTTCCGCCACCATGCGCTCGGCATCGCGGCGGCTGGCGATGCCGGAGCGCGCCAGCCATTTGGCGATCCGTTCGCCACGCTCGGGCCGGCTGGTGTCGTCACGCTGTGTCATCTTGATGCGGAGGCCTCTATCAGGGCGGAAAAAATGCGTCTGTCGGCCATGGATATGGCGAATTCCGGGTGCCATTGCACGCCCAGGCAGAACGGATGGCCGGGATATTCGATGGCCTCGGCCACGCCGTCGGGCGCGACGGCGCACAGGACGGCCCGGCCGGGGTCGCGCACGGCCTGATGATGGGCGGAATTGACGGCGATGCGCGCGGCGCCGGTCACGCGCGCCAGCAGCGTGCCGGGCAGGATATCCACCTCGTGACCGGGCTGGTCGCGCGGATTGGGCTGCTCGTGCGCCAGCGCGTCCGCCATCGCGTCGGGAATATGCTGGATCAGCGTGCCGCCCAGGGCGACGGCGAGGAGTTGCTGGCCGCCGCAGATGCCCAGCACCGGCAGGCCGGAGGCGATGGCGCCGCGCGCCAGCGCCAGTTCGGCGCCGGTGCGATCGGTTTTCAGGGTTACGCTGTCGTGGCGCCGGTCCGTGCCGTACAGGGCCGGATCGATGTCGAAGGCGCCGCCGGTGATCACCAGCCCGTCCAGCCGGGCCAGCATGGCGGAGGCCAGGTCGGCCCGGTGGGGGAGGGCCACCGGCAGGCCGCCCGCGTCGGCGACGGCATCCATGTAGTTGCGGCGCAGCGCGTACCACGGAAAGCGGGAATAGCCGCTTCCGTCCGGAGTGGCGGCTTCGCTGTCCAGGGTCACGCCGATCAGGGGGCGGGAGCGGATCATCCCGCCTGACCTAGAGGAATATCGCCGCCAGGGAAATCGGATATACGCGCCGGTCAGGCGCCGGCCTAGCGGCGCGGCGCGCTTGCCTGTCGCATCGGGTGTTCGGGGGGTGCCGACGTGTCGTCAGCCGTCATAGACCAGCGAATGGGCGCTCGCCGTCATGGTATGATGCCCCATAAGACCTGGCTCGCAGGCGGAAAATCCGATGACGATCGCCGCGGCGGCCAGGATCAACGTGAGCGTATTCATCGTCTGCCTCCTGTTCGTATCGATCCCGATTGTTACAGGGCACGTGACCGGGGATGTCGTTACCCTGTCACCCGGAATGCTCTCTGTCCATTGAAATCAACATTTTTTTGTAGAATATCCCGGGCGATGCGCCACGTGCATGGCGTGAGCCTGTAACATGTTGTGAATGCCATGTCCCTGTCGTCCGTCCGGGGGCGATGGGATGTGGTGTCGGGCGAACGCGGGCGGCGAGGAGGCGGTTTCATGACCGGGCGAACACGGAAACGATATTGTGCGGGCCGCGATGTCGCCTGATGCCCGGCCCGCCGACCCGATGGCGATCGCGCTGGAGGAAGCGCGTGCCGCCGCCGCGCGGGGCGAGGTGCCGGTGGGAGCCGTGCTGCTGGGACCGGATGGCGGGGTGCTGGCCCGTGACGGCAACCGGGTTGAGGCGATGCACGATGCGGGCGCCCATGCCGAAATGCTGGTCATGCGTGCCGCCGCCCGGCGACTGGGCGGCCCGCGCCTGACCGGCTGCACGCTGGTGGTGACGCTGGAGCCGTGCCCGATGTGCGCGGCGGCTTCGGTGCATTTCCGGGTCGGGCGCATTCTGTTCGGCGCCTATGACCCCAAGGGTGGAGGGGTGGAGCACGGGCCGCGCCTGCTGGCCCGGCCGGACTGCCTGCACCGGCCCGAGTGGGTGGGCGGCGTGCGCGAGCGCGAGGCGGCGGACCTGCTGCGCGGGTTCTTCCAGGCGCTGCGGGGGTAAAAATTTGCGGGACGCGCTCAGATAACGCATCCTTCATCGGCTGGTACGGGACAGGTTCGGTCGGTCCAAGTACCCTGCTGGACGATACCCTCATGAAGGGGCGGCGTCTTGCCCGGCCGCCCCGCAACAATCAGGAATGCTATGACGGACAAGTTTCAGTCGATGACGTCTTTCCGCCCTCGCCGGACGCGGGGCAGGGTCCTGGCCGCCCTGGTCGCCGGCACGATGCTGGGGGGCGCGGCGCAGGGCGCTATCGTGGGTGCCGCGCGGGCCGACGAGACGGGCGTCATCCGTCCGGACACCCAGGTCCAGACGCTGCCCAATTTCGTCAACCTGGTGAAGCAGGTCCGCCCGGCCGTGGTCTCGATCACCGCCAGCATCCGCGCCCAGGACATCGACGAGGATGGCGGGATGCAGGGCCAGCAGCAGATGCCCTTTCCCTTCCCGTTCCCGTTCCAGATGATGCCGCAGCAGCAGCGCCGCACGGTCGAGGCGCGTGGCTCGGGGTTCATCATCTCGGCCGACGGGTTCGTCGTCACCAACAACCATGTCGTCAAGGGCGCGACCAAGGTGACGGTCACGCTGGATGACGGCACCACGCTGCCCGCCAAGATCATCGGGCGCGACCCCAAGACCGACCTCGCGCTGCTGAAGGTTTCGACCCAGAGCAAGCTGCGCTTCATCGAACTGGGCGAATCCGACAAGGTGGAGCCCGGGGAATGGGTGATCGCGGTCGGCAATCCGTACGGGCTGGGCGGCACGGTGACGGCGGGGATCGTCTCGGCGCGCGGGCGCGATATCGGCGATGGGCCGTATGATTCGTTCATCCAGGTCGATGCGCCGATCAATCGCGGCAACTCGGGCGGTCCGCTCTTTACCCAGGACGGCAAGGTCGTGGGGGTGAACACCGCCATCCTGTCGCCCTCGGGCGGCGGGTCGATCGGCATCGGGTTCGCCATTCCGTCCGACGTGGTCAAGAACGTCGTGTATCAGTTGGAGAAGACGGGCCATGTCACGCGCGGCTATCTGGGCGTGGTGGCGCAGGTGATCACGCCCGCCATGGCCAAGGCGCTGGGCCTGAAGGCCGCCAGCGACGGCGCCCCGCCCAGCGGCGCGCTGGTGGCCAGCGTCAGCAATGGCAGCCCGGCCGACAAGGCGGGGCTGAAGGCGGGCGACGTGATCACGACCCTGAACGGCCAGAAGATCGAAAGCCCGCATGACCTGGCGGTCAAGGTCGCGTCCATCGCGCCGGGTAGCGCGGCGACGGTCGCCTTTCTGCGCAACAATGCGACGCAGACCGCCAGCGTGAAGATCGCCAACCTGTCCAGCGCGTCGTCGCCCGATGGCGCGGTCGGCGACAAGGGCGATGTCGGCGGCCCGCGCCTGGGGGTTTCGCTGGCGCCGCTGACCGCCGACCTGCGCCAGCAGCTCGGGCTGGATTCGTCGGTGCGGGGCGTCGTCGTCAGCGATGTCCAGGCGGGCTCGGTGGCCGAGCAGGCCGGTATTCACGCCGGCGACGTGATCCAGGCCGTCGGCAATCGCCCGGTCGACAATCCCAGCGCCACGGTCACGGCCGTCCGCGCGGCCCTGAAGGCCAACCAGTCGGTGCTGCTGCGTGTGCTGCGCGGAGGCCAGAGCCTGTTTATCGCCGTGACGCCGGGAGCGCCCGATGACAGCGGCGCGGCCGGCGGCGACGACGATAACGACTGAATTTTTGGCGACCGATCTTTCCGCGGCGGGGTGAAGACGCGGGAGGGCACCGCATTCGTTCAGGGGCATCGTGTGTTTCCGGCACGAGGCGCCTGAACGGATCGGGGGGCGGTCAGATTTCCGACAATGTCTCCAGCAGCGCATCGACGTCCGCGATGCGGGTATAATAGCTGGTGACCAGCCGGATGACGGTGCCGTCCACGCCGTGCGGCGTGTGCCAGTCATGGAAGGCGAAGCCCGCCATGCGCAGGTGCGCGACCGCCCGGTCGGGCAGCACGACGAAGATCTCGTTGGCCTCGGTTTCGTACAGCAGCCGCGCGCCGGGGTAGCGGAACAGGCCGCCCGCCAGGCGTTTCGCCATCGCATTGGCGTGGCGGGCGTTGTTCAGCCACAGATCGTCCTCGAAGCACGCCAGGATCTGCGCGCTGAGGAAACGCTGCTTGGACCAGTCATGGCCGGCGCGCTTGCGGCGGCGGGCGACGTGTCCGGCGTGGGCGGGGTTGAAGAAAACCACCAGTTCGGCCGCCATGGCCCCGTTCTTGGTCAGGCCCAGCGACAGCACGTCGATGCCGGCCTTCCACGTCGCCTCGGCCGGGCTGCACCCCAGATGGACGATGGCGTTGGCCAGGCGGGCGCCATCCATATGCACCGCCATGTCGCGGCCGCGTGCCCGTGCCGCCAGTTCGGCGATCCGGGCCGGCGTGTAGACGGTGCCCCATTCGGTCGCCTGCGTCAGGCTCAGCGCGGTCGGCAGCGGGTTATGCGCGTCGTCGGCGGGCAGGCGGTCCAGCATGTAGGACAGGGCGTCCGGCGCCATGCGGCCGTCCTGGGACGGAATGCCGACCAGCCGGGCGCCGCCGGTGAAGAAATCGGGCGCGCCGCATTCGGACTGCACGATATGCGCGCTGTCGTCGCACAGGATCGCGCCGTAGGGCGGGGCGATGGTCGCCAGTGCCAGGGCGTTCGCCGCCGTGCCGGTGGCGACGGGGAACAGCGTGACGGGATGGTCGAAAATATCCGCCACCACCGCGCTCAGCCGTGCCGTCCAGGCATCGCCGCCATAGGCGGGGGCGGCGTCGGCATTGGCGGCGGCCAGGGCGGACATCACGGCGGGACAGGCCGGGACGACATTGTCGCTGCTGAAGTTCTTGCGTATCTGCTCTACCACGCTATCCCCCTGCTCTTCCGATCCCATTGTCCGGAGTGCCGCATGACCGAGCCAGCTTCCGCCGAAACCGCGTCCGTTCGCAACCCGTCCGCGCGCCTGATCGACGGCAAGGCGTTCGCGGCCAACCTGACACAGGACATAGCACGGGAGGTCCGGGCCTTTCACGACCGCCATCAGGTCACGCCCGGCCTGGCGGTGGTGCTGGTGGGCAACGATCCGGCCAGCGAGGTCTATGTGCGCAACAAGGCGTTGCAGACCCATCGCACGGGCATGCGCTCGTTCATGCACATGTTGCCCGAAACCACGTCGCAGGCGGAATTGCTGGCCCTGGTCGGGCGGTTGAATCACGACCCGGAGATCCACGGGATCCTGGTCCAGTTGCCGCTGCCCGCGGGGCTGGATCCGATCGCGATCACCAACGCCATCCGCCCCGACAAGGACGTGGACGGGCTGGGCGAGGTCAATGCCGGGCGGCTGGCGCTGGGCCAGCCGGGCCTCGTGCCCTGCACGCCGCTGGGCTGCCTGATGCTGCTGAAGGCGGAACTGGGCGAGCTGCGCGGGCTGCATGCGGTGGTGATCGGTGCGTCCAACCTGGTCGGCCGGCCGATGGCGCGCCTGCTGCTGGCCGAAGGTTGCACCGTGACGGTCGCGCATATCGATACCCGCGATCCCGCCGCCCTGGCCCGGCAGGCCGATATCCTGGTGGTGGCGACCGGCTGCAACGGCCTGGTGCGTGCCGACTGGATCAAGCCCGGCGCGACGGTGATCGATGTGGGGATCACGCGCATCAGCCTGCCCAACGGCAAGACGCGGCTGGTGGGCGATGTCGCGTTCGACGAGGCCGTGACGCGCGCGGGCCGGATTACGCCGGTGCCTGGCGGTGTCGGGCCGATGACCATCGCCTGTCTGCTGAACAATACCCTGGCGGCCGCCAGGCGTATTGTCGGCGGCGCGGCCTGACGGCGCGGGGCGGGGACGATGCGCCTGTCGGTCGAACTGATTCCGCGTGACGCGGCGACGCTGCGGCGCGATGCGGCGCTGGTGCGGGAGCATTTTCCGCTGGCCGACATGCTGAACGTGCCCAGCCTGATGCGCTTTCCTATGCAGGGATGGGACGCGGTGCCGCTGCTGCGGCCGATCGTGCCGCGCGTGGTGCCGCATGTCCGGGCCATCGATATCGACCCCGATGGCCCGCTGCCGGGGGTCGATGTCGCCGGGTTGACGGATGTCCTGGTGGTCCGGGGGGATCCGCCGGCCGATCTCAGCCGCCGGACATTTCCCAATTCTTCGGAAAGCGTGATTCGTCGCTATCGGCGCGAGGCGCCGCATCTGACGGTCTATGCCGCCTTCGACCCCTGGCGCCGTGCCCCCTGGCGCGAGATGGAGGCCGTGGCGCGCAAGAAGGAGGCGGGGGTCGCCGGTTTCTTTACCCAGCCGGTGTTCGACATGCGGACGCTCGACCTCTGCATGGGATGGCTGGAAGGGGAGCGCGTGTTCTGGGGGATCTCGCCGGTCATCGGCCCGAAATCCCGCTCCTATTGGGAGACGACGAACCATGTCGTCTTTCCGCACGGGTTCGACCTGACGCTGGAGGCGAACATCGCCTTCGCCGTCCGGGCGATCGGCGCCATCGGAGCGGCCGGCGGGCATGTCTATCTGATGCCGCTGCGGGTGAAGTTGGACGCGTACCTGGGGCCGATTCAGCAGGCGCTCGGCTGACGCGGATCGCGGCGGGGGACGGGTTACGTCCGCACGGCAATTCCGTTAGCCTCGGGGAAAGAGTTCGTTTTCGCCGAGGGGTTCCGATCGTGCCGTATCATCGTCCATGTCCACGCCTGCCCGCCGCGCCAGGGTTTCCGACGGGGATCGCAGGCTCCATGACCGCCATCGGGCGTGTGCTGGGCGCCGCCATACTGATCGCGGGGGGGACGGTGTCGGCGATGGCGGCCGAAGACGCGGCGGCCCCTGCACCGGCCCCGGCCGCCGCGCCCGCCGTCCCCGCGCCCGATCCCGATCGCATCTTCGCTCCGCTGGCCTATCCGAATCCGGCGGGGGGGACCCGTTCGGCCGGTGGCGTGCCCGGTGCCGCGTACTGGCAGAACGGGGTCGATTACGAGATCAAAGCGGCGATCGACCCCACCAACCGCCTGCTGTCAGGCAGCGAAATCGTCACCTACGTCAATAACAGCCCCGACGCGCTGGACGTGCTGTGGCTACAGCTTGACCAGAACATCTATCGTGACGGCTCGCGCGGCAATTTCGTCAATCCGCAGCGCCATGCCGAGCACACGGATGGCGACGTGATCGAAAGCGTGTCGATCGAGCAGGATGGCAAGAGCATTCCGGTCACGCCCGTCATATCCGACACGCGCATGCAGGTGCCGCTGCCCGCCGCGCTGGAGGGCAAGGGCGGGAAGATCCGGCTGAAGATCGTGTGGCATTATACGATTCCCGGCCCGTGGGGCGGGCGCACCGCCGTCAGTTCGACCCGCAATGGCGACATCTACGAGGTCGCGCAATGGTTTCCGCGCATGGCCGTCTACGACGATGTGCGCGGCTGGGATACCGCGCCGTATCTGGGGCAGGAATTCTTCCTGGATTATGGCGATATCGACTACAGCATCACCGTGCCGTGGAACTTCACCGTGGTCGGGTCCGGCGCGCTGATCAATCCGGCCGATGTCCTGACGCAGACCGAGCGCGACCGGCTGGCCCAGGCGGCCAAGAGCGACGAGCGGGTGATGATCCGGACCGAGGCCGATATCCACGATCCCAAGAGCCATCTGGCGCAGGCCGGCACGAAAACCTGGCATTTCCGCATGAACAACACGCGCGACGTGGCGTTTTCGGCCTCGCCGGCCTTTCTGTGGGACGCGGCGCGGCTGGACCTGCCGCCGGTGGTCGTCGAGCCGGGCCATGCGGCGGTGCCGCGCCTGGCGATGTCGGCCTATCCGGTCGAAGCCGTCGGGCCGCATCAATGGGACCGGTCCACGTCCTATGTGAAATACGCGATCGAGTATTTCTCGCGGCGCTGGTACCCGTATCCGTGGCCGAATGCGATCAATCTGGGCGGGCACGGCGCGGCGATGGAATATCCCGGCATCGTCTTCGACGACATGCATGACAAGGACCCGGAGCTGTTCTGGGTCACGACGCATGAGCTGGGCCATGGCTGGTTCCCGATGATCGTGGGGTCCAACGAGCGCCGCAATGCCTTCATGGACGAAGGGTTCAATACCTTCATCGACACCTATGCGTCGGACGATTTCAATTCCGGCGAGTTCGCGCCGAAGCATGACGTCGAATTCGCCCCTGCCACCGGCAAGCCGGCCGAGGATATCCTGTCGGTGCTGCGCGATCCGAACGCGCCGCGCCTGATGACGCCCTCGGACCTGATTCCGGAGGCCTATCGGCATCCGGTGACCTATTTCAAGGCGGCTTACGGGTTGAAGCTGCTGCGCGAGCAGATCCTGGGTCCGGAGCGTTTCGACCGCGCGTTCCGCCGCTATATCGCGACGTGGGCCTATCGCCACCCCACGCCGTCGGATTTCTTCCGCCTGATGGACAGCGAGGCGGGCGAGGACCTGTCGTGGTTCTGGCGGGGCTGGTATTTCAACAATTGGGGGGCGGACTATGCGGTCAAATCCGCCACCCCCAGCGGCGACGGCGCCACGCACGGCCTGCTGGTGACGGTGGACAACAAGGGCTGGCTGCCGCTGCCGGTGACGTTGCAGGTGAGCTATACCGACGGGACCAGTTCGCGCCTGACCATCCCGACCGAGGCCTGGTTCCTGCGCAACGAGATCGAACTGACGATCCCGACCACGCGGACCCCGCAGGCCGTGACCCTGGACCCGGGGCACGACATCCCGGACCTGAACCGCGCCGACAACACGCTGACGCTGGTCCAGCCCGCCCCGTCGCCCGCGGTGCCGCCGGCGCATTGAGACGGAAGCCGTTCCGCGTTACAGCCAGCCGCGGGCCCGGATCAGGGCCAGCGCGGCCAGCGTGACCATGCAGGTGATCTCGCCCTCGCGGATCATCCGCTCCATTTCGGCCAGCGTCATCGTGTGGCTGGTCAGGTCCGCCTCGGTCGCCTCGCGCCGGGGCGTGCCCTGCGTCAGCCCGGTCGCCAGATAGACGTGGCCGCGCTGGTTCGAATAGCCGGCGGCCTGATACAGGATGCCGGCGTGACGCATCAGGTCCGCGCGCAGGCCGGTTTCCTCTTCCAGTTCACCCCGCGCCACCATTTCGGGGGCGGCGTCCGGCCGATGTTCCCACATGCCCATCGGCAGTTCCCACAGCCGCGCGCGGACCGGATAGCGATACTGGCGCACCAGGGTCACGGTGGGGCCGTCCGGGCCCTGGCCCAGCGGCAGGATGACGACGAACTCGCCACGCTCGACCACGCCATAGAGCCCTTCGCCGCCCTCGGGACGGCGGATGATGTCCTCGCGCACGCGGGTCCACGGGTTTTCATAGGCGATCCGCGAGGATAGCGTGACATAGCCGCCTGAATCATCGGGCGCGTCGGTCATGGGCAGGGTTCCTTTCGCCTCGTGTCGGGGCGTCATGATCTGTCGGAGGATGGACTCCGTTCCTTTTTTAAAAGGAGCCCGAAAACGTTGGTTCGGTCGAGAGGCTTGTGCAGGGGATGCGCGATGCGCCTCCTTGGCGGATCGTGCGGCGCGCCGTTATGATGTCCGGGTAACGGAGTGTGTCCTCGTCATGATTGCTTCACGGAGCGGGCCTGCCAACCCGACGCTGCGGATCCTGGCCGTCGTTCTGTTCAATCTGATCTGCTACGTGGATATCGGCCTGCCGCTGGCGGTGATCCCGCTCTTTGTCCATGGCACGCTCGGTTATAATACCGTGATCGCGGGCCTGTCCGTGTCGCTGCAATATCTGGCCACGTTCGCCTCGCGCGCCCAGGCGGGCCGTTTCGTCGACGGTCGGGGGGCGAAGCCGGCGGTGGTGATCGGGCTTGCGATCTGCGTGCTGTCCGGACTGACGCTGATGCTGGCCGGTCTGTTCTCGCACCGGGCCGGCCTGTCGGTGCTGTTGCTGGTCGTCAGCCGTATCCTGATGGGGGTGGGCGAAAGCTGGACCGCGACCGGGGCGATCCTGTGGAATATCGGCCGTGTCGGCGCGGACCGGACGGCGCAGGTGATTTCATGGAACGGCATCACCTCCTATGGCGGCATTGCCTTCGGGGCGCCTGTGGGCGCGCTGCTGGCGCAGGCGCATGGAACGCTGGGCGGGCTGGCCGGGGTCGGCATGGTGTCGGCGCTGCTGGCCGCGCTGGGGCTGGCGTTGGCGGTCCGCTATGCTCCGGTGCCGCCGATCGCCAAGGGCGGCGAGATCATGCCGTTCTCGCAGGTATTCTGGCGCGTGCTGCCCTATGGAATCGTGCTGGCCTGCGGGTCGGTCGGGTTCGGGGCCATTTCGGCGTGCCTGTCACTGTATTTTGATGACCGCCATTGGGACGGTGCCGCGATGGGGCTGATGGTGTTCGGCCTGGTCTTCGTCCTGGTTCGGCTGCTTTTCTCGCGCCAGATCAGCCGGCGCGGTGGTCTGACGGTATCCGTGGTGTCGCTGCTGGTCGAAGTCGGGGGGCTGCTGCTGCTGTGGCGGAGCGGAGATGTGCCGTCGGCCGATCTGGGCGCGGCGCTGACGGGGGCCGGGTTTTCGCTGGTCTTTCCGGCACTCGGGGTCGAGGCGGTGACGCGGGCCGGTCCGCAGAACCGGGGGGCGGCGCTGGGGGCCTTCAGCGTCTTTCTCGATATCGGTATCGGCGTCTCCGGCCCGATGCTGGGGCTGGTGATCCATAGTCTGGGCTATGGTCCGATGTTTCTGGTCTCGGCCCTGTTTACCGGAGCCGGGGTCGGTGCCACCCTGCTGCTGCGGGAGCGGTCGCGCCCGGACGCCACCTGACGGTGGCCGGTCGTGCCGGATCGCGCGCATGCGCCACCTTCAGGAGGATGACGATCCATGTCCGTTGCTGCCGTCGCTGTATTCTGCGGGTCGCGTTTCGGGACCCGGCCCGACTTTCTGGAGGCCGCGCGCGAAATGGGGTGGCGCCTGGGACAGGCGGGCATGCGGCTGGTCTATGGCGGTGGCGATGTGGGGCTGATGGGCGCGGTGGCGGATGCGACGCTGGCGGCCGGTGGCGCGGTCTCCGGGGTGATTCCGACCTTTCTCGAAACGCGCGAGGTGATGCATGAGGGGGTGACCGACCTGACGGTGACCGACTCGATGCATAGTCGCAAGCAGTTGATGTTTACCCGGGCCGATGCCTTCGTGGTGCTGCCCGGCGGGCTGGGCACGTTCGACGAGACGATCGAGATCGTGACCTGGCGGCAGTTGAGGCTGCATGACAAGCCGATCTTCATCGTCAATGTCGCGGGGTGGGCCGACCCGATGCTGGCCATGCTGCGGGCAGCGGTGGAAAACGGCTTTGCCGAGGCCAGCGCGCTGGATCTGTTCGAGGTCGTACCCGATGTGGCCACCACGATGGAACGGCTGGGAACCGTGGTCAGCAGCCCGGTCTCCGAGGACGCCAGCCGGCTGTGAGACAAAAAACGGCGGGGGCTCTTGCGGAGAGTCGGGAGGGCATGTATAGCCCCCCACACGAGTTCGGAGTGTAGCTCAGCCTGGTAGAGCACTGTGTTCGGGACGCAGGGGCCGGAGGTTCGAATCCTCTCACTCCGACCAGGTTTTCCAATATGTTGAATGGTTTTGTACCGCTCAGGGATACCTGAAGTCCCCAGCGCGGGACGTCTGAACGAATCAGGGTTTTTGGGTTCTTTTTTTCAGAAAAAGAACAAGATCTTCCGGTTGTTGTTCTCGTGCCTGTTCTTAAGGGCCGGTCAATCTCTTGCCGTCAGTCTGGCGGACGGCGCGGCGGGGTCGTGCCTGTCTCGCATGTGGTTTCCGGCACGATCATGGTCTTTTCGCTGCTGCGGCGTCTGCGCCGCCCCCAAGCTCCGCCTGGCCGTGTCCGGCTGGCGGAGATTGCCGACTCTTCGCTGCTGCTTGAAGCCTGTCCCGCCCGGACCGCATGTTTCGCGCCCGCCGATGTGCGGCGGCCTGGCGCGTCCAATCCTTTCCTGGGCTGGGTCAGCTCGCCGGTCGGGCTGACGGCTCATGTGCTGCGCGATGTCGTGTATGACGTGGACAGCCGGGTGCTGATCAAGGATGGAAATCTGGTCGCCGAGACATGCTACCTCCAGTCGCCCGAAACACTGGCGGCGCTGCGGGTCGATCGGGCGCGGCTGGAGTGCCATGCGGGGGTGGCGGTGCCGTGCAGCGACCATTGGCCAAGCAATTACTATCACTGGATGATGCATGCGCTGCCGGTGATGGTGGCGTTGTCCGACCGGCCCGAGATCCGGCGGCGGGGGCCGCTGTGCTGGCTGCTGCCCGACCTGTTGCCGTGGCAGCGCCAGACGCTGGAACTGCTGGGCGTGAGAGGCGGTATTCAGGGGGGTGTCGCCGCCGGGCGCCAATATCGGCTGGATCGCGTCGTCTATTGCAATATCGTGGCCGGGGCGGCCGATTTCGCGCTGTCGCGACTGTGCCAGTCGGTTTTCGCGCGCATGGCGTCGCGGGTGCCGGTGACGCGTCGGCGCGGGCTGCGCCTGTATGTCGACCGGGGCGGGGTGGGCAATCGCGCGATTCCGAACGAGGCGGCGTTGGCGGCGGCGCTGGCGGCGGAGGGGTTCTGCGTGGTGCGGCCCGAACGGATGACGGTCGCCGAACAGGTCGATCTGTTTCGGGCGGCGGCGATGGTGGTCGGGCCGCTGGGGGCCGGCATGACCAATATCGGGTTCTGCCGCCCGGGCACCATGGTCTATGAACTGGTGCCCGACCACCATGTGAACCCATGCTTCCTGGCGATGGCGATGCGCGGACATCTGAATTACTGGGCGGACCTGTATCCGGCCGGGGCGACGGGGCGGGAACATGTGACCCGCTGGGAAGGCGGAATCGACGTGGCGCGGGTGCTGCGCCGGGTGGCGGACCTGTGGTCGCGCGGGGCGCGGCCGGTCCTGGTATCGGACGGCGCCGGGTAAGGCACGCGCCGCCCGATGGCTGGGGATCAGGCCGTGGTGGCGTCGCTGCGGCTGCGGCCGGGGACCAGCAGGCCGACGAGGACGACGGTGCCGATATTGACCAGCAGTGCCAGCAGGCCGGTCGAGATCGCCTGATGCATGCCGCCGATGGCCAGCATGTGGGTGGGCTTCAGCCCGTCATGGAAGCAGACATAGGTGCCGTAGAGCGTGCCCACGATCCAGCCCGTCAGCATCGCGCGGGCGGAAAAGCGCAGCCGGGTGATGCCCAGCACCAGCGCCGGGAAGGTCTGGAGGATCCACAACCCGCCCAGAAGTTGCAGGTCGATGGCGAAATGGGCGTTCAGGAACAGCACGCAGGCGAGGGCGCCCAGCTTGACCCCGAGGGCCACGAACCGCGAGGCGTGGACATTGTCGCGCAGGCCGGGCGCGATGTTGCTGGTCACCAGGTTGGCGGCGCCGATCGCCATGACGGCGGCGGGGACCAGCGCGCCGACCGCGATGGCGGCGAAGCAGAAGCCGGTGAACCAGTCGGGGAAGATCGCCATGAACAGGTCGGGGACGATCGCGGACGTGCTGGTGGTCACGACCCCGGCCGCATGGGCCATCAGCCCCAGCATGGCGATCAGGCCCAGCAGCAGCGTGTAGACCGGCAGCATGACCGCGTTCCTGCGGATCGTGTCGGCGGACCGCGCGGCCAGCACGCCGGTCAGCGTATGCGGGTAGAGGAAGGCCGCCAGAGCCGACGACAGGGCCAGAGTGGCATAGGGCACGCTCTGCCCCGGCATCAGCGCATGGCCCGCCGGCGGGCGCGGCAGGTGCTGCGCCGCCGTGGCGAACATGGCGCCATACCCCCCCAGATGCAGCGGAATGACCGTGACCGCGGCCAGGACCGCGATATAGATCATGATGTCCTTGATGAAGGCGGTCAGCGCCGGGGCGTGCAGGCCGCCCAGCCACGTATAGGCGGCCAGGGAGATGAAGGCGACGATCAGCGGGATTTCGCCCGGCAGGCCCAGCGCCTCGATGACCGTGCGGATGCCGATCAACTGGAGCGCGATATAGGGCATGACCGCGATCAGGCCGCTGGCGGCGATGGCCAGTTCCAGCGTCCGGCTGCCGAAGCGCGCGCGGACGATGTCGGCCGCCGTCGCGTGCCGTCCGTCATGGGCGATCTGCCACAGGATGGGCATGACCAGGAACACGAACGGATAGACGATGATCGTATAGGGCAGCGCGAAGAAGCCGAACGCGCCGGTGGCGTAGACCAGGGCGGGCACCGCGATGACGGTATAGGCGGTATAGAAGTCGCCGCCGACCAGGAACCAGGTGACCCAGGTGCCGAACTGGCGACCGCCCAGGCCCCAATCCTCGGATCCGGCGGCATCGGAGGGGCCCGCATGGCCGCGGCCGCGCCACCACGAGACCGTGCTGCCCAGCACGATGGTCATGGCGAAGAACAGGATGAAGACGACCAGTGCCTGGGTCGAGGGAATCGGGGTCGAGGGAATATGGTCCGGCATCAGCGGGCGGCCCGCTTCCAGACGACCCAGACGAGCAGGGACGTCAAGGGGACCCAGGCGAGCTGGTACCAGTAGAAGAAGGGGAAACCCAGCAAGGCCGGTTCCGTTCGGTCATAGAGCGGAAGCCATAGCAGACCGACAAAAGGCAGCAGTAATGCCAGGTACAGTTTTTTCATCCCGATTGTGGCCTTATTTTCTTGATTGATTGCGGGCGACGAACGATGAGGTTGCCTATCCCCGAGTGTATGTCAACCGCCGGTTTTCGCCGGACTTGTAGGGGGCGGTTGCAGGAAAAAGGATCGTAATCGATGCGCCTTCCGGCTAGAAGGACCCGGTGGGGCCGGACTGAGAAGTCAAAGAAGTAACAAGAGTATGCGGCGTCGGGCCAGGAGATGTTCACGTTCCACATGAGAATGGGCGGGGCAGAGGAGAGAGCTATGACAAAATGGGTCTATAGTTTCGGTGGCAGCGCGAATGAAGGCGGTGCCGGCATGCGCGACCTGCTGGGTGGCAAGGGAGCCAATCTGGCGGAAATGGCGGCGATCGGCCTGCCCGTTCCGCCCGGTTTTACCATTACGACCGAGGTGTGTACCGCGTTCTACGACAATGGCCGCTCCTATCCCGAGGACCTGCGCGCGCAGGTCGCGGCGGCGCTGGCCGGGATCGAGAACGCGCTGGACCTGCGCTTCGGCGATCCGGCGGCACCGCTGCTGGTCTCGGTCCGCTCTGGCGCGCGTGTGTCGATGCCGGGCATGATGGATACCGTGCTGAATCTGGGCCTGAACGACGAGACGGTCGAGGGGCTGGCGGCCAATTCGGGCGATGCGCGCTTCGCCTGGGACAGCTATCGCCGCTTTATCCAGATGTACGGCTCGGTCGTGCTGGGCGTGTCCCATCACCGGTTCGAGGACCTGATCGAGGAGACCAAGCGCGGCGCCGGTGTGCAGGACGACACCCATCTGACCGACCAGGACTGGCAGGACGTGGTGGCGGGCTACAAGGAGATCGTGCAGCGCGAGACCGGCGCGCCGTTCCCCATGGACCCGCACGAGCAGCTCTGGGGCGCGATCGGCGCGGTGTTCGGATCGTGGATGAACCCGCGCGCCAATACCTATCGCCGGCTGCATGACATTCCCGCGAGCTGGGGCACCGCCGTCAACGTGCAGGCGATGGTATTCGGCAACATGGGCCAGGACTGTGCCACCGGCGTCTGCTTTACCCGCGATCCCTCGACCGGCGAGAACGTCTTCTACGGCGAATACCTGATCAACGCGCAGGGCGAGGACGTGGTGGCGGGCATCCGTACGCCGCAGCCGATGTCCCAGCAGCGGGCCCGCGAGGGCGAGCTGTCGATGGAGCGCGCGCTGCCCGAGGCCTATGCCGAGCTGCTGTCGGTGCGCGATATCCTGGAGCGGCACTATCGCGACATGCAGGACATCGAATTCACCGTCCAGAATAACCGCCTGTACATGCTTCAGACCCGTACGGGCAAGCGTACGGCGGCGGCGGCCCTGCGCATCGCCATCGCGATGGCGGAGGAAGGCCTGATCTCGCACGAGGAGGCGATCCGCCGGGTTCCGCCCTCGTCGCTGGACCAGTTGCTGCACCCGACGCTGGACCCGAACGCGCCGCGCACGATGCTCAGCCGTGGCCTGCCGGCCTCGCCGGGGGCGGCGGGTGGCGTGATCGTCTTCAGTGCCGAGGATGTCGAGATTCGCGCGGCGCGGGGCGAGGACGTGATCCTGGTCCGGATCGAGACCTCGCCGGAGGACGTGCATGGCATGCACGCCGCCCGGGGCGTGCTGACTACCCGTGGCGGCATGACCTCGCACGCCGCCGTGGTGGCGCGTGGCATGGGGCGCGTCTGCGTGGCCGGTGCCGGTGGCATCCATGTCGACTATAAGGCCAAGACGCTGTCGGTTGGCGCGACAGTGCTGCGGGAAGGCGACTGGATCACCCTGGATGGCGGTACGGGCGAGGTCTTCGCCGGCCGGGTGGCGACCATCGAGCCGACCCTGTCGGGCGATTTCTCCACCCTGATGGGATGGGCCGACAGCGTGCGCCGGATGAAGGTCCGCGCCAATGCCGAGACGCCCGACGACGCGCAGACCGCGCGCCATTTCGGGGCCGAGGGCATCGGCCTGTGCCGCACCGAGCACATGTTCTTCGCTCCGGACCGGATCGGTTTCGTGCGGCAGATGATCATGGCCGGCGACGCGGCGACGCGCATCCGGGCGATCGACGCGCTGCTGCCGTTCCAGCGCCGGGATTTCCAGGACCTGTTCCGCATCATGGCGGGGCTGCCGGTGACGGTGCGCCTGCTGGACCCGCCGTTGCACGAGTTCCTGCCGCATGGCGAGGCGGAACTGGCCGACGTCGCGGCGGCCATGGGCGAAAGTGTGGAAGCGGTGGCGGCGCGGAAGGCGGCGCTGTCGGAATCCAATCCGATGTTGGGGCATCGCGGGTGCCGGCTGGGCCTGACCTATCCGGAACTCTATGCCATGCAGGCCCGGGCGATCATCGAGGCGGCGGTCGCCGTGTCGGCCGAAACCGGCCAGGCGGTGGTGCCGGAGATCATGATCCCGCTGGTGGGCATGGAAAGCGAGCTGCGCCGGACCCGGACCATCGTCGAACAGGCGGCCACCGAGGCGCTGGCCGCGGCCGGCGTCTCGCTGGAATACAGCATCGGCACCATGATCGAGCTGCCCCGCGCGGCGCTGACGGCCGACCGGATCGCGCAGCAGGCCGATTTCTTCTCGTTCGGGACGAATGACCTGACGCAGACGACCTTCGGCTTTTCGCGCGACGATGTGGGGACGTTCCTGCCGTTCTATCTGGAGCATGACCTGATTCCGCGCGATCCGTTC
This sequence comes from Gluconacetobacter sacchari, assembly GCF_014174255.1. Lineage (GTDB taxonomy): Bacteria > Pseudomonadota > Alphaproteobacteria > Acetobacterales > Acetobacteraceae > Gluconacetobacter > Gluconacetobacter sacchari. Next base: position 167,679 of record NZ_JABEQJ010000004.1, on the reverse strand, counting down.
ATTTCGATCGATCAGGAAGGCGTAGGGCAGCTTGTCTCGCTGGGCGCGGAAAAGGGGCGCAGCGTCAAGCCGGGCCTGAAGCTGGGTGTATGCGGCGAGCATGGCGGCGATCCGGCGTCGATCGGGTTCTTTGAATCCGTGGGGCTGGATTACGTGTCCTGCTCGCCGTTCCGGGTGCCGATCGCCCGTCTGGCGGCGGCCCAGGCCGCGCTGGCCGCGCGCGACGCGCTGGCGCCGGCAGCACAGGTGCGCTGACCGGGGTACACCCCCCGCCCGCGTCATGCGCGGGTGGGGGCTGACTTTTCCTGTTCCTGATGACGGAGCCCGGTTGTTCTCATGTCGCCTCACATCGTGTTGCATCTGGTGTCGGATGCGACGGGACAGACGCTGGATTCGGTCGTCCGGGCGTCGATCGCCCAGTTCAGCCATGCCGAAGTCACCTGCCATCGCTGGAACCTGATCCGCACCCGGTCGCAGTTGCGGCGGGTGCTGGAAGCCATCGAGCGCGATCGCGGGCCGGTCCTGTCCTCGGTCGTCGACCAGCGGCTACAGCATGAGCTGACGATCGGCTGCGCGCATATGAAGGTGCGGCTGGTCAATGTCCTGGACCCGGTGACCGCCGTGTTGCAGGACGAACTGGGCGAGAAGGCGATCGGCCGGCCGGGCGGCCAGTACGTGATGGATGACGCCTATTTCCGCCGCATCGACGCCATGCATTTCGTGCTGGCGCATGACGATGGGCAGGAGATCGGCGGCCTGTCGCAGGCGGATGTCGTGCTGGTCGGCATTTCGCGCGCGTCGAAGACGCCGACATCCTTCTATCTGGCCAATTGCGGGGTCAAGGCGGCGAACGTGCCGCTGATTCCCGACCTGCCGCTGGCGGACGAATTGCTGCATGTGACACGCCCCATCGTGGGGCTGACCATCGATCCCGACGTGTTGATCAGCATCCGGCGGCATCGGTTGGACGTCATGGGCGACCGCCGGTCCGAAATGCTGCTGCGGGTGGGCAACCCTTATATCGATCCGGAACAGGTCGAGGAGGAGGTGCGTTGGGCCCGGCGCCTGTGCGCCCGCCACGGCTGGCCCCTGGTCGATGTCAGCCGGCGTTCGATCGAGGAAACTTCGGCCGCGATCATGGGCCTGATGGCCGATTGGGAAGAGCGCCGCGCCGTTTCTCACCCGGCATGATGCTGGGCCCCGCCCTGTGTGAACGCCGTTCTCGCGTCAGGGCGTTACATATGGATACCTGGCCCTCCTGAAAAAAACCGCCCTTCATGCCTATATCGGCCGAAGACGCGGGAGAATTCGGCACATGCGACGATTTCTGATGGTAGGCAGCGCCATGATCCTGATGGGAGTGGCGATGGTGCCGGTCGGGGCCCTCGCCCAGCGTGGGGGCGGCGGCTGGCACGGTGGCGGCGGCTGGCATGGTGGCGGCGGTGGTTGGCACGGCGGTGGCGGCGGCTGGCATGGTGGTGGCGGTGGCTGGCACGGCGGTGGTGGCTGGCATGGTGGAGGCTGGCACGGCGGTGGTTGGCATGGTGGCGGCTATTACCGCGGGGGCGGCTGGGGTGGCTGGGGCTACCCCGGTTGGGGCGGCTACTATGGCGGCTGGGGATGGCCGCTGGCGTTCGGCATGGTCGGCATGGCGGCCGGGGCCGCAGCCTATGGTGCGTATGACGACGGATATGGTGCCGATTACGATGACGGGCCGCCGGTCGCTTACGGTGGGTATCCGCCTCCTGGCTACGGTACCGCCTATCCGGTGCAACCCTACCCGACGCAGGCTTATCCCGCGCAACCCTATGCACCGCAGGCTGGCCCCCAGCAGGCGCCCTCGCCCGTCGCGACCTGCACCGGCGGCCGGTTTTTCAACGTGCTGACCGAAAGCTGCGACAGTCCGTGACGTGCCGGAGGGCCGCGATTTCGTCCCGGGTTTGGCAACGACAATGCTGACGTCATTCTAATGACATAGTATGTCTTAGACTGATGTCGGCGGGGGTGGATGGAGGTGTTTCCATCCATGGCCCGAGATTGGAGCATGGGCAAAATTATGAGGAAGATCCAGACGCGCGGCATGGTGATGCTGTTGAGTGCCGGCCTGCTGTCGGGCGGGCTGGTTGCCGGGGCGCATGCCGAACCGGGCGGATGCCTGAAATATGGCGCGGTCGGCGCGGTGGGCGGCCATCTGGCCAACCATGGCGTGCTGGGAGCGGCCGGCGGCTGCGTCGCCGGCATGTATACCCGCCACGAATATCGCAAAGGCTTGCGGGAGAAGGCGGCCCTGTACGACAAGGAACATCCGGTCGATCCGAATCTGAGCATGCTGGAGCGCTATCGCCAGCGCAAGACGGACGAGCAGAAAGCCACGTTGTGGGATGCGGAACATCCGCAGGCGACCGCCGCCGGGCATTGACCTTCGCGCGGCACGGGACCGTCGGATGACGGTCCCGTGCGATCATGCCGGCAGCCAGCCCGCGAGTTCCTGCCGTGCCAGGGATTCAAGCAGGTCGATGGCGGACGGGGCGGCGTTCAGGCAGGGGATCAGGGCAAAATCCGTCCCGCCGGCGGCCAGGAATTCCGACCGGACCTCGTTGCCGATTTCATCCAGCGTCTCGATACAGTCGGCCAGGAAGCCGGGCATGATCACCGCCACGCGGGTGATGCCCTGTGCCGGCAGGCCGGCGATCAGCGGCGCGGTATAGGGTTCCAGCCAGCGCGCGGGGCCGAAGCGTGACTGGTAGGTGAGCGGCATGGCCGTCTCGTCCATATCCAAGGCGGAGCGGAGCGCCGTCATCGTGCGGGTGCAATCGTCGGGGTAGGTGTCGCCGCGCGTGACATAGGCGCGCGGCAGGCCGTGGAAGGAGGCAATGATCCGCTGGGGTGCGAAGGGCAGGCCGGCCAGCGTCTCGCGCACCGAACGGGCCAGCGCGGCGATGTAGAGCGGATGATCTGGGAAGGGCGGTACGGTGCGCACCGCCGGCTGGTTGCGCAGGCGCATCAGTGCGCGGAAGGCCTGATCGTTGGCGGTCGCGGTGGTGGTGGCGCTGTATTGCGGATAAAGCGGCAACAGCAGCACCCGCTCGCACCCCTGGCGCAGCAGCGCGGCGATGCCGGATGCGATCGAGGGGGTGCCGTAGCGCATCGCCCATTCGACGGCCACGCCATCGGGCGCCAGGCGCGCGGCCAGGGCCTCGCCCTGTGCCCTGGTGTGGGTGCGCAGGGGGCTTTCGTCGTGTTCCTGATTCCAGATACGGCGATAGGCGCTGCCGGTGCGGCGGGGACGCAGGGTCAGGATCGGGCCGCGCAGGATCGGCTGCCAGAACGCCGGATGCGCCTCGATGATGCGGCGGTCCGACAGGAATTCGGCCAGATAACGCCGCACCGCGCCGTAGCCGGTGTCGTCGGGCGTGCCGAGATTGGTCAGCAGCACGCCGATGCGGGATGGGGCGACGGAGTCGGCGGGGCGGATCGTCAGGAAGGTCATCGGCCCGGCATGTTACAGAACGCGCCGGGTCCTGGCAAAACCGGGCACGACGCGACGTCGCGCTCAGCGACGGCGTGCGCGGACGCGAACGGGAACCGGCTGGGGAAGCGGGGTGTTGCGCCATGCGAGCAGCGCGGCGCAGCCTGTCGCGAGGCACAGGCCCAGAACCGGCAGGGATGACGACAGAAACGCGGTAATGACGGTCATCATGCTCTCCATCCCGTCGGCAAACGGCGTGCCGCCGGGGAATCCTGGCGGTTTTCGCTTGTCGGACGGCATTCGCGGCGGGATCGGACCATGGAAGCAGGCCGTCCGGACCACGCGGCCAGTCAAGCTTGCCGCTTCATGGATCGTCAAGAAAAAATGACGGTCGGATGACGGAAGAGTGGCGACCCAACCCTGCGCTGGCGTCAGGCCTCGGTCGCGGGCCAGCCGGCCGCCACGCATTTGCGCATCAATGATGGCAGGGCCGACATGTCCAGATCGGCATGGGCCACGGCCATGCCGCCGGTCCGGGCCATGGTATTGGGGAAATGCCCGACCCGGGCGGCGTAGATATCCACATGCAGGGTGAAGTGGGTGAAGACGTGGCTGACGCGCCCCGCCGCGCGCCAGTCCGCATCGGCCGGGGCGAAGGCCAGGGCCTCGGACCCGGTCCACGGGGTGTCGCGCCAGTCGGTGCCCGGCAGTTCCAGCATGCCGCCCAGCAGGCCTTTTTCCGGCCGGCGGCGCAGCAGGACGTGGCCGCTCGCGTCGGTCAGCAGGAAATGGACGCCATGGCGCACCGGCCGGGCGGCGCGCGGCGCCTTGGCCGGCAGGCTGGCGGCGATGCCCTGGCGAAGGCCGGCGCACGAATCCCGCCACGGGCAGAGCGCGCAGGCCGGCTGGCGCGGCGTGCAGAGGCCCGCGCCGAGGTCGAACAGCGCCTGGGCGAAATCGGAGGCGCGCGCGCGGGCGGCGGCGGAGGCGTTGAGGGTGGCGGCATGCCGGGCGATGGTCTTGCGCGATCCCGGCAGTGGGTCGGCCAGGGCGAACAGGCGGCTGGTCACGCGCTCTACATTGCCATCGACCGGCACCACCGGCTGGCCGAAGGCGATGGCGGCGATGGCGGCGGCGGTATAGGCCCCGACCCCCGGCAACGCCAGCAGGCCCGCCATGTCGCGCGGAAAGCCGCCTGCCGCCGCCACCGCCCGCGAGCAGGCATGCAGGTTGCGGGCCCGCGCGTAATAGCCGAGGCCGGCCCAGGCGGCCATCACGGTGTCGGGTTCGGCCCGTGCCAGGTCCTCGACGGTCGGGAACAGGTCGAGAAAGCGGCGATAATAGGGGATGACCGCCGCCACCGTCGTCTGTTGCAGCATGATTTCGCTGAGCCAGACATGATAGGGATCGGCGGTCCGGCCGGGCAGGGCCCGCCAGGGCAGGGTCCGGCGGTGACGGTCGTACCAGCGTAGCAGGGCGGCGGAAGAGGGGAGCACGGAGCGCTTATGACGAAGGACCGGACCGATCGCAAGCGCACGGGCGTGGCCGCCCCCCCGCCCGAGCCGCGGCGCGCGCTGACGATGCGCAGCCTGGGGGCGCTGATCCCGGCGGTCTCCCGCCCGGCCTTTCGCCGGTATCCGGCCGCGCTGGCGCAGGTGATGGCCGACTGGGCGGAGATTGTCGGGCCCGACCTGGCACGCTGCACCGTGCCGCGCCGCCTGTCGGCGGGGGTGCTGACGCTGGGCTGCGCCGGGCCGGTGGCGATGGAATTGCAGCATCTGGCGCCGGAACTGATCGCCCGGGTCAATCGCTCCTGCGGGGCGGGCACGGTGCGGTCGCTGAAACTGGTGCAGGACATGGTTGCGGGCATGGCCCCACCGCCCCGCCCCGTGCCGCGCGAGCCGCCGGCGCCGGTGCCGATTCCCGACATGGAGGATGGTCCGCTGAAGGACGCGCTGGCGGCACTGGGCGCGCGGATCCGCCAGCGTGCGGGCCGGGACTGACGGCTGGTCAGCCGATCGGTCGATCAGCCGGGCAGAAACCGTTCGGCATGCAGGGCGACGCGATGCTGGATGACGGGGTGGCGACCCGTCTTCGAGAAACCAGAGTGCCGACAGGCCGCACCAGGCATGAACCCATCTGGCCAGCCGGATGCGATCGATGCCCGCCGTTTCCGCAACCAGATCGACCCGCCGGGCGAAGACGTCCGGCAGGTCCGCGTGGCGGCGGGGCCGCCCGGCGAGATCGGGGTTGAGGAACAGCGCGGCGAAATCGAAGCCGCGCTCGCCGAACAGGCCCTTGGGATCGATGGCGAGCCAGCCTTTCGCGCGGAAGTCCAGCACGTTTCCATAATGGAGGTCGCCATGGAGCGTGACCTGTTCGCGGGGCCGGGCCAACAGCGCGCGCGCCGAGGCGGCACAGCGGCCCAGCCAGTCGCCGCGTTCGGGGAGGACGGCCAGAAGGTCGCGAAACCAGTCATCCAGCGGACGAAGGGCCAGGCGGCGTGGTGCCTGCTGGCCATGCAGGCGGCCCGCGACGCGGCAGAGCTGGCGTGTGGCTGCGATGTCGTCTCCGTCATCGACAAGATCGGCCAGCGAGCGGCCACCGGGGGCGCGGGATAGTTTCAGCATGGTCGGGATCCCGTCGCGCAGAACCGGCAGCAGGATGGATGTCGCGGTCTGGACGGGTTCGCCCGCCTGGGTCAGATGCCATCGTGCCATGCGGGTCGCCAGGCCGGGCGGCAGGATGGTCGTCTCGCGGTCGTCCGTCATGCGACTGTCCGTTCGGATGGCCGGCTGTGGCGCCGCCACAAAAAGGCCGGGATCGGGGCGCCTGATATCCTGCGTAAAGAGCAGGAAGGCGGACCGCGATCCCGTGATCGTGCTTGGCGCATGGGTTTAACATGCCGCCTGTCCCGCCAACATGGTGGCGTGGCGAGAATCCTGCTGGAAGGGAGAATTTCAATGCGCAAGATCGCTTTCCTGCTGGTGGCGCTGCTGGCCGCGGCAGGGCCGCTGTCCTCGACGTCGGCGATGGCATGGGGCCATGGCGGCTGGGGCTGGCATGGCGGCGGTGGCTGGGGACGCGGGCCCGGCTGGGGCGGCGGCTGGCACAGGGGGGGCTGGGGGCCGCGCTGGGGCTGGGGCCTGGGTGGCTTCGGCGTCGGCGTGCTGGCTGGCTCGGCGCTGGCTTCGCCCTATTACGGGTACGGTTACCGGTACCGTTATTATCCGCCGGCCTATCCGGCGTATGCCTACCCCGCCTATCCGGTGTATCCGGCCTATCCGCCTTATCCTTACCCCGTCTATGGCTATCCGTACGGCTATGGACGCTGGTGAGCGTCCTGTCGGGCGTTCTGGATGAAGCGGGCGATCAGGCGTGCGTCCTTGCGGCCGGGGGCGCTTTCCACGCCTGATGAGACGTCGACCGCCGGGGCGCCGCTCAGTGCGATCGCGCGGGCGACGGTTTCCGGCGTCAGGCCCCCCGCCAGCATCCACGGGACCGGCGCCGTCCAGCCTCGCGTGACGGCCCAGTCGATCGGTCGGGCGTTGCCGCCGGGGCGATCGGCCCCGGGCGGCGGGCGGGATTCGATGACCAGCCCGTCCAGCTTGCTGGCGGCCGGCAGGTCCTCGGCCGCGCTGACGCCGTGGGCGTGCCAGACCGGCAGGTGGAAGGTCTCGCGGATGGCCAGGGCGCGCGCCTGCGGCGCGTAGATCTGCAATCCGTCCAGCGCGACCATGTCCAGGGTTGCCGCGATCGCGTCGTCATCGGGGGCGACGAACAGGCCGATGCGACGCGGGCCGCCGGGCGGCACGCGCGCCGCCAGCGGCGCGGCCTGGGCCGGCGTGACGGCCCGCGGCGACCGCGCGAAAAAGACGAACCCCACCCAATCGGCGCCATGGGCGATCGCGGCGTCCAGCCCTTCGGGCTCGGTCAGGCCGCAGATCTTGACGCGGACCGGCTGGGTCATCGGTTCAGCCGGCCAGTTCCGCCGCCACAGCGGCGGCGGCGGCGGCGGGGTCGGCGGCGGTGGTGATCGGGCGGCCGACCACGATCCAGTCGGCGCCGGCCTGCCGGGCCTGGGCCGGGGTCATGACCCGCTTCTGGTCGCCGGTGGCGGTGCCGGTGGGGCGGATGCCCGGCACCACCAGCACCGGCGTGTCGCCGAGCCGGTCGCGCAGGGGGGTGATCTCGTGCGGCGAGCAGATCAGCCCGTCGGCGCCGGCCATCATGGCCAGGGCGCCCAGGCGCAGCACCTGTTGGCACGGGTCATCATGGACGCCGATTTCGTGCAGTGCGGCGGCATCCATGCTGGTCAGCACCGTCACCGCCAGCAGCAGGGGGCGCGCATCGGTCGGAAAGGCGCGGTCCACGGCGGCGCGGGCGGCCGCGATCATGGCGCTGCCGCCATGGGCGTGGATCGTCAGCATCGCGGGCCGGGTCCCGGCCAGGCTGCCGATGGCCGCGCCGACGGTATTGGGGATGTCGTGCAGCTTCAGGTCCAGGAACAGGGGGCGATTGTCCGCCACGCGGCGCACCGCGTCCAGCCCCCGCGCATAGGTGAATTCCAGCCCCAGCTTGATTGCGTCGGCGCTGCCGGCGGTCTGGTCGCGCCAGCGCGCGGCCTGGGCTTCGTCCCGCGTGTCCAGCGCCACGATCAGGCGCGTGCGGCGGGTGGTCATGGCAGCGGCGTCTCGTGCGGTGCCGGCAGGGTGGCGGGGGCCATGACGGACGGGTTGTAGGTTTCCGCCTGCTGGCGGCGCAGTTCGGCCACCTGCTCCTCCAGCGCGCGGACCTGCTGTTCCGCCCGGCGGGCGCGGCCGCGCTGGCGCAGTTCGGCGAACCAGACCGCGATCGCGCCGAGGATGAAGAAGGCGGCGGCGACGATCAGCGTCAGCACGCCGACCGAGGATTTCCAGCCCCAGTCGAGGAACCACAATTGGATCGGGTCCTGGTTGCAGGCGCTGAAGACGATCAGCCCCAGCAGGAAGGGCAGGGTGACGAGTAGACGCAGCATGGGCAGCCTCCTACCGTTTCGCGCGGTGTCCGGCAAGGATGCGGGACAGGGCCGTGCGGTGCGCCGATGCCCGCAGATCGGCCTTGATTTCCACCGCGCGGGCGTGATGTCGTTGCCGGGTCGGGGCGGAGCAGGCTCTTGAGTGAAATCATCGCGTTTCAGCGCGGCGGACGCAAGGATGACATGGTGTGGGCCGTCGTGGCGACCGTCGGGCGGGCCCTGCGTATCGCGGAGATCTATCCCGCCCGCCCGGCCGCGATGGCCGACCGCGACTGGCGGGAACAGCAGGTGCGGGCCTATGCGGCCTTCCTGCGCCAGACCCGCCAGCCGGTGCCGCGCTACAGCGTGCAGCCGATCCGCCGGGCCGACCTGCCGCGCGCCTGGCGGCCGCTGCCGGCGCTGGGCTTTCTGCGCGGGCAGTTCGTCTAGAAATCACAGCGGGATAAACGCCTCGTTCACCTTGCCTGCCGCACAGTCGTGATGTCACGATCCGGAGTACCCGACCAAGATGCATGATGGAGATGCCACCGCCACGATCGCCGGGGCGGCGGAGGCCATGGGCGCGCCGCGCGCCGAGATCGTCAGCCAGTATGTCAAGTCGGTGCGCCTCGTGGTTCCCGGTGCGCCGGGGATTCACGCCGCGCCGAAGGATCTGCCGCGCCTGAACCTGGACCTGGATGTCGATGCCCGGCAGGTCGCCGATGGGTCGGCGCTGTTCGAGGTCGCGCTGGTGCTGCGTTGCCAGGGGAGGGCGCCGGGCGGACAGGCGCTGTTCGAGGCCGACCTGGCCTATGCCGGGCTGGTCAGCGTGCGCGTGGCGGGCGGGGTCGCGGCGCCGGACGTGCTGGAGCCGATGCTGCTGATCGATATCCCGGCCCTCCTGTTTCCGGGGGCGCGGAATCTGCTGGCCGACCTGACCCGGGATGCGGGGTTTCCGCCGGTGCTGATGCAGGCGGTGGATTTCGCGGCGCTCCAGAGGGCCCGGCGGGCGGCCTGATGGTCTTTTTATTTATGAAAAGAGGAACCACAGGACTTCGCCGGATCGGGAGCGGAACGAATTAAAGCCTTAGAATAAAAGAGGATCCTGTTCCATCCGGCCCCTGTGCATTGCATTTCCGCCGTCCTGTTCGCACATTCCCGACTGACGCGCGGCGCCTGCCGCGTCCCGGATCGAGGATGGATGACGATGACGAACGGACGTGACCTGGCACCGGTGCTGGACGAGGTGGACCGCACGCTGGACGCCAGCCTGGAGCGGCTGTTCGCATTCCTGCGCATACCCAGCATTTCCGCCCAGCCCGCCCATGTGGACGATTGCCGCCGCGCGGCGGCGTGGCTGCGTGACGAGCTGGCGGCGATCGGGCTGGAGGCCTCGTTGCGCGAGACGCCGGGCCACCCCATGGTGGTGGCGCATGACCGGACGGCGGATGAATCGTCCGGGCGGCTGCCGCATGTGCTGTTCTATGGCCATTACGACGTGCAGCCGGTCGATCCGCTGGAATTGTGGGAGAGCGCGCCGTTCGATCCGCGCCTGGTGCGTGACGAGGCGGGCGCGCGGATCGTGGCGCGCGGGGCGTCGGACGACAAGGGACAGGTGATGACCTTCGTCGAGGCCCTGCGCGCGCTGAAGGCCGAGCATGGGTCGCTGCCGCTGCGCGTGTCGTTGGTGATCGAGGGCGAGGAGGAAAGCGGCGGGGCCAATCTGCTGCCGTTCCTGCAAGCCAATCGCGAGGAGTTGCGCGCCGATGTCGCCCTGATCTGCGACACCGGCATGCTGGATGGCGGGGTGCCGGCCATCACCACCGCGCTGCGCGGCATGGTGGGCGAGGAGATCACCATCCAGTGCGCCAACCGCGACCTGCACTCCGGTATCTACGGCAATGCCGCGCGCAACCCGCTGGAACTGCTGAGCTGGATCCTGGCCTCGGTGCGCGACCATGACAGCGGGCGGGTGCTGCTGCCCGCGTTCTATGACGGCGTGCAGGACCCGCCGGCCGAGGTGCGCGCCCAGTGGCGCGCCATCGGGCCCTCCGATGCCGAATGCCTGGGGCCGGTCGGGCTGTCGGTGTCGGCGGGCGAGCGGGGCTATACCGCCGTCGAGCAGACCTGGTGCCGGCCGACATTCGAGATCAACGGCATCAGCGGCGGCTATGCCGGCGACGGATTCAAGACCGTGCTGCCGGCCCTGGCATCGGCCAAGGTGTCGTTCCGCCTGGTGTCGGGCCAGGACCCAGCGCGGATTCGCGAGGCGTTTCGTGCCCATGTGCGCGCCATGCTGCCGGCCGATTGCACCGCGACCTTCGTGGGGCATGGCGGGTCGTCGGCCAGCGTGGTGCCGGCGGACGGGCCGGGACTGGGCGCCACGCTCGCGGCCCTGGGCGAGGAATGGGGACGCCCGGCGGTGACGATCGGCAGTGGCGGCTCGATCCCCGTGGTGTCGGAGGTCGGGCAGGCGCTGGGCATGGATTCGCTGCTGGTCGGCTTCGCGCGTGATGACGACCGTATCCATTCGCCCAACGAGAAATATGACCTGGTGTCGTTCCACAAGGGGATCCGCTCCTGGGTGCGGGTGCTGGATGCCCTGTCGCGCGACCGGGCGTTAGTCGCCTGATATGGTGGAGATCCTGGCCCTGACGATGGGCGATCCGGCCGGGATCGGGCCGGAACTGACGGTGGCCGCGTGGCGCGCCCTGCGCGCGGAGGGGCCGGCGTTCGTGGTGCTGGGCGACCCGGCGCTGTATCGCGACGTGCCTGTGCGCGTGGTCGGGGAGGCCGGGCAGGCGGCGGCGGTCTTTGCCGAGGCGTTGCCGGTTCTGCCGGTCGGGCTGGCATGCGCCGCGCGGGCCGGGGAGCCGGATGGGACCAATGCGCCGGCGGTGATCGGCAGTATCGCGCGGGCGGTCGAACTGGCGCTCGGCGGGCAGGCGGGGGCGGTGGTGACCAACCCGATCAGCAAGCTGGTGCTGAAGCGGGCGGGCTTCGCCCATCCCGGGCATACCGAATATCTGGCCGGGTTGTGCGGCGTGCCGGGGCGGGAAGTGATGATGCTGGCCTGCCCGGAACTGCGCGTGGTGCCGGTGACGATCCATGTTTCGCTGCGCCGGGCGCTGGACGGCCTGACGACGGATGAGATCGTGCGCTGCGGACGCACGACCGTGGCCGCCCTTCGGCGCGATTTCGGGATTGCCGCCCCCCGGCTGGCCGTTGCCGGGTTGAATCCGCATGCGGGCGAGGGCGGGGTGATGGGGGGGGAGGAGGGAGAGATCATCGCCCCCGCCATCGCGGTGCTGAGGGGTGAAGGGATCGCGGTGACGGGGCCGTGGCCGCCGGATACGATGTTCACGCCGCCGGCGCGTGCCCGGTATGACGCGGCGCTGTGCATGTATCATGACCAGGCGCTGATTCCGTTGAAGACGATCGACATGGCGGGTGGCGTGAATGTGACGCTGGGCCTGCCGATCGTGCGGACCTCGCCGGACCACGGCACCGCTTTCGATATCGCCGGGCGGGGCGTGGCCGATCCGTCCAGCCTGATCGCCGCCCTGAAACTGGCCCGCGAGATGGCCCGCAACCGGAGTGCCGCATGACCCTTTCCCCCGTTTTTTCCGCGCCGCCCCTGCGCCTTGGGGTGAATATCGACCATGTCGCCACCGTGCGGAATGCGCGCGGCGGCGGCCATCCGGACCCGGTCGCCGCCGCCATGGCCGCTGTGGCGGCGGGGGCCGACGGGATTACCGCCCATCTGCGCGAGGACCGGCGCCATATCCGCGATGCCGACCTGGCGCGGCTGCGGGCCGGGATCGCGGTGCCGCTGAACATGGAAATGGCCGCGACGGACGAGATGGTGGCCATTGCGCTGGACCTGCGCCCGCATGCCTGCTGCATCGTGCCGGAGCGGCGGGCCGAGGTCACGACCGAGGGGGGGCTGGATGTCGCCGGGCAGGTGGCGGCGCTGGCCCCGAAGGTGCGGGCGCTGCGCGAGGCGGGGATTCGGGTCTCGCTGTTCGTCAATCCCGATCCGGCGCAGATCGCGGCCTCGGCGGCCATCGGGGCGGCGGTGGTGGAGTTGCATACCGGCGCCTATGCCGAAGGGCGGGGCGGTGAATATGAGCGGCTGCGGCTGGCGGCCGCGTCGGCCGATGAGGCGGGGCTGGAGGTTCATGCCGGGCATGGGCTGACCTATGGCAATGTCGGGCCGATCGCGGCGCTGCCGCAGGTGGTGGAGCTGAATATCGGCCATTTCCTGATCGGGCAGGCGATTTTCGACGGGCTGGCCGAGACCGTGACGCGGATGCGCCAGTGCATGGATGAGGCCAGGGGCATGGATGACGCCAGGGCGAACGGGTGACGGCGCGTCAGTCGATCGCGGGCAGGGGGGCGCTTTCGGGTTCGCCCGATCGGGTGCTGGTTCTTTTCCTTGGGAGGAAGAGCGCGGGACAGACGGCCAGGAGAATGATCGCGAACGACCACAGGAACGTGTGATCGAATGCCTGGTTGAGCGCGGGTGCCAGCCCACCGTGCGCGGAGGCGCCGGCGCGGGAAATCTCGTGGCCCAGCACCACCGCGAGCAGGGCGGTGCCGATCGAGCCGCCGACGCGCTGCACGACGTTCAGCCCGCTGGTGGTGCGGGCGATCTGGTGGCGCGGCACCGTGCTCATGGCGGCGCTCATCGACGGCATCATGGTTGCGCCCATCCCCAGGCCGATCATGAACAGCATCGGTTCGATGACCCAGAACGGCGTCGTGCTCGCGATCCGGCTGAGGGCCAGCATGCCGGCGGCCACGCAGCCGAGGCCGGTCAGCACCACCCTGCCCGCCCCGATCCTGTCGGTCATGCGGGCCGCGAGCGGCATGGAGACCATCGCGCCGATGCCCTGGGCGGCCAGGAGCAGGCCCGCGTCGAACGCGGGCTCGCCCCTGACGATCTGGAAATAGAGCGGCAGGATGAGAGACATGCCGAAGAACGCGGTGCCGAACAGGAAGGTCGTCAAGGCCGAGGCGCCGACCGTCCGGCGGCCGAACATCCGGACGTCGATCAGCGGGTCCCGATGGCGCAGCGCATGCATGACGAAGGCGACGACCAGCGCCAGCCCGGCGCCGGCCGCGCTGTCTCCGGCGCGGGTGCCGAAATTGCCGGCCGCCGCGATCCGGGCGAGGCCGAAGACGAAAATCGCCAGCCCCGGGGACAGCAGCAGCAGGCCCCGCCAGTCCAGGGCGTGATGCGGCCCGGGCCGGTCCGGGTCCAGCACCCGCCCGGCGGCATAGAGCGCGATGGCGCCGATCGGCAGGTTCACGAAGAAGATCCAGCGCCACGACACGTCGTCGACCAGCCAGCCGCCGAGGACGGGGCCGCAGATCGGCCCCAGCAGCATCGGCACGCCGATGATGCCCATCAGCCGGGCCATGCGCCGGGGGCCGGCGGCGTGGCTGAGGATCGTCATCCCGGTGGGCATGATCATCCCGCCGCCCAGCCCTTGCAGCACCCGGAACAGGATCAGCGTGGGCATCGACCATGCCGCCCCCGACAGGACCGAGCCGCCGAGGAACAGCAGGATCGCCGTCATGTACAGCCGCTTGGTGCCGTAGCGGTCGGCCGCCCATCCCGTCAGGGGGATGACGGTCGCCAGTGCGAGCATGTAGCCGGTCGCGATCCATTGCGTCGTGGCCAGCGGGGTATGGAAATCCCGCGACAGGCCCCGGACCGCCACGTTGATGATCGTCGTGTCGAGGATCGACATGAAGGTGCCCAGGACGACCACCGCGGCGACCCGCAGCAGGCGCGGGTCGAGCCTGTCTTCATCCGGAGTGGGAGCGCTCATGGGGGCGATCATATCGCCTGGAAGAAGATTGCATAGACGCGATCGAATCCGGCGCGCGCCGGATTCAGGACGGTGCGAACCCCTGGGTTTCCACTTGCAGGACATAGAGCGACTGGGCGCAGCACATGAACAGGTGGTCGCGCTTCGGGCCGCCGAACGTCAGGTTGGAGCAGCCCTGCGGCAGGCGCAGCCGCCCGATCAGCCTGCCCGCCGGATTGAACACGAACACCCCGCACAGGCCGAGCGCGCCGGAGGCGCCGCACCAGAGATTGCCGTAGATGTCGACCCTGATGCCGTCCGGATTGAGCTGCTGGCCCTCCAGCCGCATGTCGGCGAAGACACGGCCGTTGGCGAGCCCCGTGCCCCGCACGTCATAGACATGGATGGCCTGGTCGCCGCCCACGGCCTGGCCGGGCGCCCTGGGCGTGGAGACGACATAGAGCCGCTTGTAGTCCGGCGCGAAACACAGGCCGTTCGGGTCGCGCAGGTCGGATTCGCTCAGGACCGCCTCGATGCCGCCGCCGGGGGCGACGCGGAACAGATGGTCGGGCTGGCGGCGGGTGCCGCCGATCTGCCCGGTCAGTTCGCTGCCGATGTTCCAGCGGATCAGACCCTTCGGGTTGGCGGGGCCGCCCGGCGCGTCGGCATGGCCTTCGGTGATGTTGTCGCCATAGCCGGGGTCGGAGAACCAGATGCTGCCGTCCGGATGCGGCACCACGTCGTTGGGCGAATTCAGGCCCTGCCCCATGAAGCGGTCGGCGAGCACCGTGACGGTGCCGTCATGCTCCCAGCGCACGACGCGGCGGAGGAAATCCTCGCACACGATCAGCCGGCCGTCGAAATCGAAGCAATTGCCGTTGGCCGCGTAGCTGTCGGGCCGGAACCGCGTGATCTCGCCCGTCTCCCAGATATAGCGCAGGGCCTGGGAGCGGATGACGTCGCTGAGGACGAGGAAGCGCCCTTCCGTGCTCCAGGCCGGCCCTTCGAGCCAGCCATGGCCGGTCGAAACCCGGCGGATGGGGGCGGCGAAATAGGTCAGGTCGCGGAAGGAGGGATCGAGCGCGATGACGTCCGGGTCGGGCAGGTAGCCCGGCGGCGCGCCCGGACCCCATTGGCGCGGCGGCTGGGTGACGACGCTGGCCGGCGCGACCGTGCCCGTTCCGCCGGGCGCGTCGGCGCGGGCCCCGCGCCCCAGAAGCGCCACCGACGCGCCGAGCCCGGCGGTGAGGAGGCGGCGCCTGGTGCTGCCGGGGCGATGGGGCGGTGTGGTGCTGGACGACGTCATGATGGTCTTGTGGCCCTGTATGGTGGTCTGTGCCTCTCTGGCAGGGAACAGCGCGGCGATCTCGTGCCGTTGGCGTGATGGCCGATCACGCTTTCGTTGGGAGGACGCCGTGCATCAGAAGACCGTCCGGACCGTGCCGAGGACCTGACGCCTCTGGCCGTAATAGCAGCTCGTCAGGCCCGTGCAGCTTGCGACGTAGCGTTTATCGAACAGGTTGTTGATGTTCACGCCCAGCCGCCATCTCTCGCCCTTGCCGAAATCATAGTGGACCGCCGCGTCGAACAGCGTGACGGCTGGGGTGGCGAAGCTGTCGCTGTTATCGGCTTCGATATTCCCGATATAGCGCAGCCCCATGCCGACGCCGAGCCCTTGGAGGGAGCGGATGGCGTGGGGCGGAACCTGGTAGTCGGACCACAGGGACAGCGTGTTGCGTGGAATCAGCGTCGGGCGCTTGCCCGTCTGCCCGGTCGTGGAGCGCGTGATGACCGGATCGAGATAGGTATAGGCGAACACGATATCGAGCCCGTCGCCCAGGCTGACATTGGCGGAACTTTCGAAGCCGCGAACCCTGATCGCGCCCGTCTGGATCGTATTCAGCGGATTGGTGGGGTCGGTCTGGCTGACATTGGTCTGCTTCAGGTCGAACAGCGAGGCGCTCATGAAACTGCGAAAGCCTTCGGGCTGGTATTTCGCGCCGAGTTCGACCTGCTTGCCGAATGTGGGCTTGTAGGGCCGGCCGTAGAAATTGGTGCCCGATGTCGGCTGGAACGAGCGCGCATACGACGCGTAGGTCATCAGGCCGAAGGGAAAGAGATATCCCAGCCCGCCGCGATAGGTGAACACGCCGTTATTCTGGCCCGTATCCGTGACGCTGGAGCGGATGATCGAATGGGTCCGGGTATCGGTCCAGTCGTACCGGCCGCCCAGTGTGACGATCACGCGGCGGAACAGCTTCATCTGGTCCTGCCAGTAGATCCCTTTCTGCTCCATCGTCTGCGTGATGTCCTGGAACATCGGGATTTTCGCCTGCGGCGTGTAGACCGGGTGGAACAGGTCCAGCGGCGTTCCGAGCGCGTAGCCGGCATGATTGGTGAAATCGCTGCGCAGGTAATCGAATCCCAGCAGGAGCGTCTGCGCGACCGGGCCGCGGTCGATATGGCCGACGAGCCGGCTGTCCGCCGTGTAGATGGCCCCCGACGCGATCTGCGCGTAGGCCAGGCGATTGAGGTGGATGTCGTCGGCCGAGAGGCCGGTGCCGTAAACCTGGCCCCAGTTCAGCGCTTCGTGCAGGAACCTGAAATTCTGCTGGAATTTCCAGTTTCTTCCGAAACGGTGCTCGTAGAGGATCCCGACGGAATACTGGTTGCGATCCCATTTGTTCAGGTCGGGCGATCCGGCGAACAGATCGGTCGGTATCGTGCCGTGCGGGTTGGGGAGCGCGGTCCCAAGCGCCGGGAGGAATTGCAGGCCGGAGGTGTGATCATGCTGGTACGAGGAAAGAAAGGTCAGGTCGTCCGCCGCCGACGCGTGCCAGGTGAAGGATGGCGCGACATAGATGCGGTTATCCTTCACCAGCCGGACCTGGGTATCGGAATCCCTGACAAGGGCGACCAGTCGCCCGTCCACGGCGCCGCCCGTCCCGGGAACCGGGCCGGTCAGGTCGAACTGTCCCTGGTAGCGGCCGTAGGACCCCGCCATGAACTGTATTTCGTGGCGCGGCGTCGCGGACGGCATCTTGCTGACCATGTTCACCAGGCCGCCCGGTGCCGCCTGGCCGTACAGGACCGAGGCGGGGCCGTTCAGGACCTCGACCCGTTCCAGGCCATATTGCTCCTGGACCGGGCCCGTGGTGCCCGGGGTGAAGCGCATTCCGTCGAGATACATGCCGTAGGTGGTCGCGTCGAACCCACGGATGCGCAACCAGTCGAAACGGGAATCCTGGCCGTACGTGTCGGCATTGACGCCCGGGGTGTAGCGAAGCGTCTCGTTGATCGTCTGGACCATCCGCTCGTCCATGGAGGCGCGGGTGACGACCGAGACGCTCTGCGTCGTTTCGATCAGGGGGGTATCGGTCTTCGTGCCCGCGCTGGCGACGCGGGCCACGGTCTGCCGGCGGCCGGTCACGTCGATTTCCTCGCCGACGGGCGTGGCGGGGGTGGGCTTGCGGTGCTTCGGGGGGGATGCGGCGTCCGGGTGCTGTCCGGTGGCGGCGCCGGCGGCGGAGGCCAGGCAGGCCATGCCGCCCGCCAGGGCGAGGTGACGGAAGGATGGGAAAAACCGGGATGGCATGGGGGTTTTCTCTCGTTGCGCCGGGAACGGTCGCGCATGGATGGCGGGCTCTGCTCTTATTGACATTGCAAGTGATTCGCAATATTAATTTCTCCTGTCGCATCGATTGGAGAGACGTCCTGCATGACCAGCCGGGCCCTGAGACGCTGGCGATGGCTCCATAAATGGAGCAGCGTCGTCTGCACCCTGTTCCTGCTTGTGCTGTGCCTGACGGGCCTGCCGTTGATCTTTTCAGCGGAAATCGACGATCTTCTCGATCCGCCGCCCGCCGCGCCGGTCGCCGCGCGGGCGATGGCGGCCCATGTGGACGAGACGGTGCGCCAGGCGTACCATGCGTGGCCCGGACAGCGGGTGCGGCTGGCCGTGTTCGATGCCGACAGCGCCCGGGTCGTGCTGCATCTGTCGCCGCATGCCGACGATGATTTCGACAGGATGCATGAACTGGCATTCGATGCCCGGACCGGCGCCCTGCTCCGCGATGGCGCGCCGGCCGGCGATGCCGTGATGGATACGATCCTGCAATTGCATGTGCGGCTGTTCGCCGGCTTGCCCGGGGAACTGTTCCTGGGGGTGATGGGGCTGGTCTTCGTCGCCGCGATCGTATCGGGCGTCGCGCTTTACGCGCCCTTCATGCGGCGATTGCGTTTCGGCGACATCCGCTGGCGGCGGTCGGGGCGCCTGCGCTGGCTCGACCTGCATAATTTTCTTGGAATCGTCACGGCCTGCTGGGTACTGATCGTCGCGCTGACCGGATTCATGAACACGCTGGCCACGCCCCTGTTCGGCCTGTGGCAGATCCGTGACGTCGCGCCGGTTCTCAGGCCGTTCGCCCATGACGCGCCCGTCATCCCCGCCACGCCGCTTTCCGCCGCGATGCGCGCCGCCGAGGAGGCGGTGCCGGGCATGACGACGCGGTTCGTCACCTTTCCGTCCCATCGCAACGGCAGTCCGGACCATTACGTGGTCTGGACGCAGGGGCGCTCCAAGCTTCTGTCCCGCTTCATGACGCCGGTTCTGGTCGATGCGACCAGCGGGCGGATCATGTTTGTTGGAAAGATGCCGTGGTATCTGCGCTTTCTGGAAATCTGCCGGCCCCTGCATTTCGGCGATTATGGTGGATTGGGGCTGAAATGCCTGTGGGGTGTGCTCGACCTGGCGACCATGGTCGTCCTGGGGTCGGGCCTGTATCTGCTGCTGTCGCGGCCCCGCCATCCGGCCCGCCTGCCCGATGCCGGCGCGCATGGCCTGTTGGAAGAGGAGGCCGCGTGATGCGCTTTTCCCGCGCCGTCTGGTACGTGCCGCTGGTGCTTGCGCTCGTGACCGGCCTGGGGCTTGTCCTGGCGCTGCTGCTCGATGGGCCGGTCGGCGACATATGCGGTATCGTCGGGCTGGGCGTCCCGTGCGGGGTCATCTGCCGGTGTCTGCTGCGCGCGACGCGCTGAGGCCTGCCGGGACGCATTTCCGTCAACCGCGCTGGACGGGAACATCCATGTTGTACCAGGCGAGTTTCGCGAAAATGTCCTCGCACGCCAGTAGTCTGGCGCGTTCTTCCGCCGTCAGGGCGTGGGCCATGGCGTCGAGCAGCCATTCCCGTCGCCTTTCCATGTCGGCGGACAGGGCCTGCAATCCGGGCGAGGTCAGCGACAGGATGATTTCCCGCCGGTCGGCGGGATTGGGCTGGCGTGCGATGTAGCGGCGCCGCTCCAGCGCGGCGATGGTGCGGGTCAGGGACTGGGGTTGCAGGAGTTCGTGCGCCGCCAGCGTCGCGGCCGGCATCGGGCCGAGCCGGTAGAGCGTGCCCATGATGCCGATCATCGTAAGGGGAATGGACGCGTCGCGCCGCTCGCGGCGCAGGCGGCGGCCGAGCCAGAGGATGCCGCTCATCAGCCGGGCGATGTCGCGTGTGTGTATCTCTGTCATTCAGGACGTACTGCGTATCTTTTGCGCGGTCATATGCTACGCATAGCGTATGGATTGGCGTGTGCCTATGACGGGAAGGAGTCCGGTCACGTGGGTTTGAGGCGCCATATGGCCGACGTGCTGCGCCTGGAGAGGCAGGCCGGAGTGGGGTGGCTGGCGGCCGTGGTGCCCGCCGCCCTGATCGTGCTGCCCATCGGGCTCGGCCTGATGGCGGGGCAGGCGCGCGCGGGGGCGGCGATCGCCGTGGGGGCGATGCTCGCCAGCAACGTCACGCGCTACGACACGGCCCGGGCGCAGATGGAGGAGAGCGCGCTGATCGTGCTGTCGCTGCTGCTGGCGTGCCTGGCCGGCGTCGGCATCGCGCCCCTTGGCGGCGGCGCGGCCGACATGGCGCTGTGGGGGATCATGACGCTGGCCGCCCTGTGCGGGAATTTCGGCCGGATGGCCGCGATCGTGACCGGGCGGTTCATCGTGTTCGCCGTGATCCTGACCGAGATGGCGCGGCACGCGCACCATCCGCGCGCCATGGTCGGGCTGGTGATGGCCGGCGGGGTCGCGGCGGCCATCCTGGTCCCGGTGCTGTCGCGGGGTACGTCCTCCTCCGCCGCGCCGCCGTCGCCGCGCGTTGGCCTGGCGGCGCGGGTGAGGCGATGGGGGCGGTCGCTGCGCCGCCTGTCGGGCTGCCAGTTCGCGCTCCGGATCGCCATCGTGATGGCGCTGACCCTGTCGATGGATGCGCTCTGGCCGGACCGGCATGGCCTGTGGGCGGGCCTGACCGCCGCGCTGCTGTGCAGGCGCCAGTTGGAGCGAGTGCCGGTCCGGGCGTCGCAGCGCGCGCTCGGGGCCATGCTGGGCGTGCTGCTGTCGTGCCTGTTCCTGTTCCATGCGCCGTCGCGGGGCGAATTCATCCTGTTCCTGTCCGGGCTCGGGGTTGCGAGCATGATGGCCCGGGCGCGAAACTACATGCTCTACAGCATGGTCGCGACGCCGCTGATCATGATCCTGGTCGGCGGGGGAAAGGTCGTCGATGGGGCCGTGCTGATCGATCGCCTGGTCTTTACGCTGGCAGGTGCGATCGTGCTGGTATCGGTAAACGGCATCGTGGCCGGATTGATAAGGATTTATGAAACAAAACGAGATCCGGTGTCCGGAATTCCGCCACATGGAGGCGCGATGCTGTAGGGAAATCGCACGCGGGCGGGTGGTGCCGGCCTGCCGTGTCGGGAGAACGCCATGCAGCTTGCCGGTGTCATCAACAGGTTCGGGTGGGGAGAACGCGGCGGCGACCTGCCGCGCGAGGCGTCGCGCGACTGGCTGGCCGGACAGGTGCATGCACCGGATGCCGCGCGCTTCGTCGGCGTGGGCGACACGGCCGACGGGCTGATCGCCCTGCGCGCGCAACGCCAGCAGAAGATGCAGGGCGACCCGCTGGTCAAGCCGATCCTACAGGCCGAGATCGCGACCCAAATGGATACCCTGCTGCTGACGGAACAGCCGTTTCGCGAACGGCTGGCGTGGTTCTGGTTCAACCATTTCACCGTCAGCGTGCGACAGGGCGGCACGCGCAGCGTGGTGGGGGCCTATATGCGCGAGGCGATCCGGCCGAACGTGACCGGGCGTTTCGTCGACATGCTGCTGGCCGTCATGCGCCATCCGGCCATGCTGATGTATCTGGACAATAGCTCGTCCATCGGGCCGGACAGTCCTGTCGGCCGGAAAAGCCACAAGGGCCTGAACGAGAACCTGGCCCGCGAGTGCCTGGAACTGCATACGGTGTCGCCCGCCGCGGGCTACAGTCAGGCCGACGTGACGGCGTTTGCCGCCGTGCTGACCGGCTGGGGCATCGACATGCGCGCCGACAGGCCGGGCTTCGCCTTTCGTGACAGGGCGCACGAGCCCGGCACGAAGACCGTGATGGGGCAGGTGTTCCCCGAGGGCGAGGACGGGGGCGTGCAGGCGTTGCGGTTCCTGGGCACGCATCCTGCGACCTATCGCCATATCGCCACGCAACTGGTCGGGCATTTTATCTCCGACACGCCGGCGCCGCGCGACGTCGCCCGGATCGTCGCCGTCCTGCAGGCCAGCGGGGGCGATCTGGGGGCGGCCTCGCTGGCGTTGGTCGATCTGCCCGATGCCGGACGCCCCGGCGGCAAGTTCCGCTCGCCCATGGATTATGCCACCGCCGTGATGCGTGCCCTGTCGCTGGGGGGCGTGCCGAGCCAGCCGGATGACCCGCGTTCTCCCGCGCATACGCTGCATGGGGCCTTTGCCGCGCTGGGCCAGCCGCTGTGGACGGCGCCGCTACCGAACGGATGGAGCGACCGCGCGGCGGACTGGTCGGCGCCGGCCGACCTGCTGGCGCGGACCGACTGGGCGTGGCGGATGGCCGCGCATGTCCGCTCGGGCGATCCGCTGGAGATCGCCCATGCCGCGCTGGGGCCGGCCCTGCGCCATCCGACCATCCTGGCGATGCGCCAGGCGGGGTCGCGGCAGGATGCGCTGGCCCTGCTGTTTTCATCCCCTGAATTCCAGAGGCGCTGACCCATGATGATCCGTCGCCGTTCCGCCCTGCTGGGGCTTGCCGCAAGCTGGACACTGGGGCGGTCGTCGCTGGCCCTCGCCGGATCGGGGGGCGGGCCGGACGATCCGCGCTTCGTCGTGATCATCCTGCGCGGGGCGCTCGATGGTCTTGCCGCCGTCACGCCCTATGGCGACCCGGACATCGCGGGGTATCGGCGCGGGCTTTTGCTGCCGCAGCCGGGGCAGGAGGGGGGATTGCTGGATCTGGGCGGTTTCTATGGCCTGCATCCGGCGCTGGCGGGAATGCACGCGCTGTACGGCGCGGGGCAGATGCTGCCGATCCATGCCGTGGCCGGGCATTATCGCAGCCGGTCGCATTTCGAGGCCCAGGATTACCTGGAAAGCGGCGCGGACCAGCGGCTGGACAGCGGCTGGCTGAACCGCGCCGTCGCCGCCCTGCCGGGGCGGGGCCACCGGCCGGACGGCTATGGGCTGGCCATGGGCCTGTCGGTGCCGCTGCTGCTGCGCGGCTCCGCGCGTATCGGCACCTTCGCGCCCGCCGCCAGCCAGCATCCGGACGCGGCCCTGTACCACCAGATCGCCGCGCTGAACGCGGGCGATCCGCTGACCGGGCCGGGATTTCGCGACGGGTTGAAGGCGCGCGGCTTCTCCGATGCCGTCGCGGGGGAAGCCGGAGACGGTGCCGCGTCCGCTCCGGGACAGGGGGGCAGGCCGGACCCGTTTTCCGTCCTGGCCGGCGCTGCCGGGCGGATGCTGGCGGCGCCGGACGGGCCGCGCGTCGCGGCGCTGGAAATCGGCGGCTGGGACACCCATGCCGGCCAGGTGGGGCGGCTGAAGGGGCCGCTGGGCCAGCTCGACCGGGGGGTGCGGGCGTTGCGCGGGGCGCTGGGGGACGGCTGGACGCGGACGGTGGTGCTGGCGATGACCGAGTTCGGCCGGACGGTGCGCATGAACGGCACCGGCGGGACGGACCATGGCACGGCGACCGTCGCCTTCCTGCTGGGGGGGGGGCGTGGCCGGGGGGCGGGTCGGCGGCACATGGCCCGGGCTGCGGCAGGAGCAATTGTTCGAAAACCGCGACCTGGCGCCGACCACCGACCTGCGCGCGGTCGCGGCCGGCGTGCTGCGCGACCATCTGGGCGTGCCCCATGGCGCGCTGGCGCGGATCTTTCCCGGGACGACGGGCGAGACGATGCGCGGGCTGGTCCGCGTCGCCTAGACATCGGGAGCGGACCCCGCCTGAACGTGGCGGCGCGCGCCCGGGTGCGGCCGTGGAACCCGAAAGACGCATGCATGTGGCGCAATGGTATTCTGCCGATAATCGTCTTGCGTGCCGAATATCCGATTGCGGTCGGCGAGATTCGAGGGGGAATTGTTTGAGGAAACGTTAAGATAACGGGACTGATTACCATTTCGAAATATGATGGTAATCAACGATTTCTTTTGTATTTCTTGACATGTGGCCCCTGATGTGACGTGATATCCGGTCTGGGATAGGGTTGTCAGAGGCTTTTTTGATGCGCGTACGCTTCCGGCAGCCGGTCGAGATCGTGGAGCATGTGTCCGACACGGTGCTGGAACCGGCCCATGCGGCGTATTATTCCGGGCCACCGGGGAAATTCCTGCCCCTGCTGCTGCGGGCGCGGCGGGATTTCCTCTCGATCTGGCGGGTCGGCGACTATCGGGAGAAAGTGTCGCAGGTCCGGCTTTTCGGCCGCCAGATCGTCCTGGTGAACGCGCCGGAGGTGATCCGCGACATCCTGGTGAAGCGGCGCGACAATTACGAGCGCAAGAGCCCGCAGATGCGCCGCGCGCTGGAATATCTTCTGGGCGACGGGCTGTTCATTTCCGACGGTCCGACCTGGCGGCAGCGGCGGGCCCTGGTCTCCGACATCGTGCATAAGGACCGGGTGCCGGCCTTCAGTCCGATCATCGAGCGGACCGCCCTGGAAATGGCGCGACGCTGGAAGCAGATCCCCGACCGTACCACCATCGACATCCTGCCCGAGATGGCGGCGCTGACGGCGGAGATCATCTCGCGCAGCGTGTTCGGCCAGGAACTGGGCGATGCGGACACCGCCGAGGTGTCGGCCAGCTTCACGCAGTACCAGGCGTTGGTGGATTCGACCAATCCCGGATATTTCCTGGGGCTGGACGAGGGGTTGCCGATGGTGCGCACGCCCGCCCTGCGACGCGCCGTGCGGCGCATGCATACCGTGATCGACCGGATCGTCGAGGATCATCTGGCCGGCCGGGGCAGCCATCATTCGATGATGGAGCTGCTGGTCCGGCGCCAGGCGCGCAACCCCGAACTGGGGCTGAACGCGGTGGCGCTGCGCAACGAGGCCGCCACCATCTTCATGGCCGGGCACGAGACCACGGCGGCGACGCTGACCTGGGCGTGGTACCTGCTGGCCCGCGCGCCGTGGGTGGAACGCGCCGTCCATGACGAGATCGCCGCCGTGTGCGGCGACCGCGCGCCGACGCTGGACGACCTGCCGCGCCTGCACTGGTGCCAGGCGGTGATCGATGAAACGCTGCGGCTGTATCCGCCGGTGCCGATCCTGGCCCGGCAGAACGCCGAGGCGGACCGAATCGGCGATATCGATGTCCGCCCCGGATCGCTGATCCTGATCGTGCCGTGGCTGCTGCATCGTACCGAAAGCCTGTTCGAGGCGCCGCACGAATTCCGGCCCGAACGCTTCATGGACGGGCGCCGGCCCGCGCCCTACAGCTACATCCCGTTCGCCAGCGGCCCGCGCGTGTGCCCGGGCCAGCATTTCGGACTGACCGAGGCCGTTCTGTGCCTGGCGATCCTGGCCCAGCGATTCCGCTTCGTCCTGCCGCCGGGGCAGAAAGTCGTGCCGCAATGCCGGCTGACGCTGCGGCCGCGCGACGGACTGCCGGGGATGCTGGTCCATCGGCGGCGGAGGCCCGCTGGCGATGCCGTGACGTGCCCGCCCGCACGGGAGCGGGAGCATGAATCCGCCGGCTGTCCTTACTCCGCCTGACCGGTGCGCGTGACAGGATCGGGGTCAGCGACGCCGGGCCTGCCGGCATCCGGTCGATCGTCATCGACGGCGCATGGCCCAGCCGCGCGGCAGGGGAGCGTTCAAGGCGGCCTCTTAACCTGAAGTTATGACAGACGGTTGTTTTTGATCGTTGACGGACAACATTATTTGTCCGTAACGTTACGAAAATAAAATAAATAATATTCTGACAAATCGTCGACACGACGGGGCTTGTCCGGTTCCGGGCGGTCTGATCGGGCCGGAGGCGTGCCGTGTCGGTATGGATGCATGCGGCAGGAGAAAACGAAATGACTGTTCGGCGGTGGTCGACGCGGGGTCCGCGTATCAGGGCCGGGTTGCTGCGCACGACGGCGATCGCGGGCCTTGCGGTGGTGGCTTCGGCCGTTTCCTCGGCGGAAGCCGCCGAGATCGCGACGCCCGCGCATGAGCACACGAGGAAACCGCATCCGGGCGCGGCGGCACGGCCTGTCGCCGGGCAGCATCCCCGCCCTGCCGCGCCCGCCCATGAGGACCCGGAAGCGATCCGGGTCGAGGCGTCGCGTGTCCGCAGCCATGGGGCCGAGGTTGCCGTCACGCGCGTGGTGATGGATCGATTCGTTTCCGGCACGAATCCGATGCAGGTCCTCTCGATGACCACGCCGGGGGCCAATTTCGCCTCGACCGATGCCTTCGGCCTCGATACGTACGGCAATACGTTCTATGTGCGTGGCTTTACCCAGATGCAGATCGGCGCGACGCTGGACGGCATACCGCTCGGCACCCAGGGATTCGCCAATTACAATGGCGTGTCGATCACCCAGGCGATGATCCAGGACGATCTGGCGGGCATGACGATGTCGCAGGGGGCCGGCGCGCTGGATTCGTTCTCGGCGCAGAATCTCGGCGGCGCGATGACCTATACGAGTTCCGACCCCAAGGACAGGCCCGGCGGCAAGATCAGCCAGACATTCGGCAGCTACAATGCCTATCGCACCTATGGGCGGGTGGACAGCGGCCTGTTGAACCCCACCGGCACCAAATTCTATGCTTCCTTCGCCCGCACCGATACGAATATGTGGAAAGGCCAGGGCTACCAGAGCGAATTGCAGGCCGATGCCAAGGTCGTGCAGCCGGTCGGCGACCGGGGCAGGATAACCGCCTTCTTCGGCTACGGCAATTTCACGCAGGGAAATTACCTGACCCTGACGAAGAACATGTGGGAAAGGATGGGCCGCTACACGACCTATCTGAAGCCGGATTACGAAAAGGCCAAGCTGTGGGCCTATTATGCGCAATATACCAGCGACGTTCCGCCGGGGTACCAGGGTATCCTGTCCAATGACGAGATCGGCGATTATGCCTGAGACGCGTCACAGGTGCAGCGCACCTATCTCTCGGCGGTCACGGGCCATTTCGATCTGTTCAGGAATGTCGCCTCGGATATCGTCGCCTATGGCGATATCAGCAGCGCCATCCATGGCGGGACCAATAATTTCGTGACCTCGCCCAGCTATGGCGTGCCGGCGCTGCTGGCCGACGGTATGGTCTCGGGCGTGCCGATGGCCTTGCAGATGGCGCACGCCGCCATGCGCCGGAGCACCGGATCATGATCCAGATCCAGTCGATCTGGTTCCCGCTCTACGACCGCAATCCGCAGACCTATGTGGACAATATTTTCTTCGCCCCGAAGGATGCCTATCGTCCGGCCACGGTCAGCGTGGAGATCGCCCGGCGCTGGCCGGAAGTTCATGGCGGCCCTCTGAAGGGTCCCTGAGCGGTCCTTGCCCCCCGGGGCAAGGGGACGGCGCGGCGGGTTTGCCCGGTTTGCGCATCGTATCATGGATTGTATCGTCCAAGAAATGTCGAAATATATCGTGTTGCAGACGGTATGCATGGAACGTGCGCGCGCGGCCCGTCGTGACGCCGCCGATCGTGGGAGGCCTGGGCCGCAGCGCGATCATATATGGTCACGGCCACGACGCGCCGGGGTCGGGAAAACCATGTGCATCCAGCTTTCAACCGGCCAAAACGATGCAATTTTGCAACAGATTCCGGTGAAGGTCATCAGTTATGATGGTGAAGGCTATCGGTTATGACAATGGCGGTTGCCTGTGAAAGCTGGTTGCTGATACGAACTTGTCCGAGTGGTCGGTTTCCCCGAAATGATTGTGCGATGTCGATGCATTCGGGGCGTGTTGATGTTTTCTGCCCCTCTGACAAGAAAAAGGCCGTCTATACATGGTCATACGCCTTCGCCTGAGTGTTCTTCTTGCCAGCACCGCCATTGCCGGCCTGACCGGTACGGCAGCGCGCGCCCAGACGGCCAGCGTCGCCCCCGGCGCCACGGCCACGGCGCCGACGCCTACTGCCAAGGCCGCCCCGGCCCAGGAGGAACCGAAGCCGGAAGTCGTGAACGTGACCGGTCGCACCGCGCTGACCCGGTCGCCCGGCGCGGGCCTGATGCGGGTCGAGACGGCCCCCAAGGCGATTCAGACCATCACGCGCGACTTCATCTCGAAGCAGTCGCCGACCACGAACATCCAGCAGATCCTGAAGATGCTGCCCAGCGCCAACGTGATGGATCAGGATTCCTTCGGCCTGTACTCCGGATCGACGATGATCCGCGGCCTGGACCAGACGAATATCGGCTGGACGCTGGACGGCATGCCGCTGAACGATATCGGCGGCGGGCAGTTCTATTCGAACGAGGTGCTGGAGGCCGAGGATCTGGAGACGGTTTCGCTGCTGCCCGGTTCGGTCAATCTCGACAGCCCGATCGTCAGCGGTGCCGGCGGCCTGGTCGCGGCGACGATGAGCAATCCTTCGCACAAGATGGGTGGCCTGCTCGATATCTCGTTCGGTTCGTTCGACATGACGCGCCAGTTCCTGAAGCTGAATTCAGGCGATATCGGCAATAGCGGCGTGCGGTTCATGTTCGCCTTCAGCCATACCAAGGCCAACAATTATCGCGGCCCCGGCCTGTCGGAGAAATTCCATTACGACTTCAAGCTCGTGAAGGATTTCGAGAATGGAAGCCATACCGGGCTGACCGTTTCCTACAACGACCAGGTCAATGATTCGTTCCTGAACCCCAGCCTGTCGCAATATCGCACCACCGGCTACAGCACGAACTACGATGCCAATTACGGCGGCATCAAGGATACCAACTACTACCGGCTGCACGTCAATCCGTTCCGCAATGTCGTGGCCATCCTGCCGACCCATATCGTCATCAACTCGCGTCTTTCGATCGACGATTCGGCCTATTTCTGGCATGGTATCGGCAACGGCACGGGGGCCAGCACCCTGACCGAAGGCAAGACCTATTACGGTGGCCAGTATGTGCCGGTTGACCTGACCGGGGACGGGCGGGTGACGAACGGCGCCAGCTATCTGGCGCTGACGCCGTCGAACCAGGAGCAGTTCCGCCCCGGCAATACGATCAAGGTCAATTACCAGCTCGGCAGCCATCATCACCTGACGGCCGGCTGGTGGTACGAATATGCCAACCTGCTGCAATATTCGCCCGTCGGCAGGGTCGATCAGGCAACCGGCGAGCCGTACAATATCTGGGGTACCAATGCCCTGGTCAAAATGCCGAACGGCCAGCCCTATAATTATCGCGACTTCCTGAGCCTGTCGCAGGTCAACATGCTGTTCATCGGCGACAGCATGGATTATTTTGACCGCAAGCTGCATATCGACCTGGGCTTCAAGGAAGCCATGATGACGCGGCGGGTCTATAATTACGTGGCCGGTCCCGGCGGCACCTATAACCGCAACCTGCATGTGGCCGAGCCGCTGCCGCAGATCGGCATTGCGTGGAACTTCAACCGCCACCATCAGATTTTCGTGGATGGCGCGACCAACTTCAAGGTGCCTTCGAACACCTCGCTGGTCGATTATTACTCCAATACCTCGGCGGCGCGTACTCAGCGCGGCGGGGCTTCGGTGCCGCAATATTCGATCTCCGAGGAAATCGGCTATCGCTATAATGGCGATACGGTCATCGGCAGCGTGTCCTTCTTCAACTACAACATGACCAACCGCCTGCTGACGCTGACCCAGTATGATTCGGCGGGTGGGGCCAGCTACAGCCAGACCGTCAATGCCGGTGGCCAGACCTCGCGCGGCGTCGACGTGCAGGTGTCGACGCGTCCGATCCTGTATCATCTGCGCCCCTATGCCTCGTTCGAGTATCTGAGCGCGCGGATCGACAACAATATCGGGACGACGGGCGTTCGCAATGGCGTCACCATCGCCGATTACCTGCCGACCAAGGGCAAGAACCAGATCAACAGCCCGAAAGTGATGGCGGCCCTCGGCCTGGATTATGACGACGGGCGCCTGTTCATCGGCGCGCAGATCAAATATGTCGGCAAGCAGTACGCCACGCTGATGAACGACAGTTCGATCCCGAACTACATCACCGATGCCGTCAATATCGGCTATCGTTTCGGCAGCCTCGGGTTCCTGAAGTCGCCGCAGATCCAGCTCAACATGACCAACCTGACCAATGCGAAGTTCCGCAGCGGTGTCTACACGTTCCAGAACACGCTCAATGGGGTGACGGGCGTGAGAGGCAGTACCATTGCCGGTGCGCAGCCTGTCTATTACCTCCAGACGCCCTTCACGGCCGTCGTGACGGTCTCGACCGGCTTCTGATCCATGCGGCGCCCTTCGGGGCGCCGTTCAGGGAAATCGGAACTCTGCAAAAAGCCTTTCAGCGAATGGATTCGCTGAAAGGCTTTTTCATGTCGGCGAGGCGCGGAAAAGCATCGTCGGGCCGGTGATCGTGCCAGGACAGGACGATGACGGGCATCATGAAGGCCAGACATTCCGTGAAGAACAGGCCCATGATGATCCGCCGGGCGAGGTCGAGCCCGTCGACAGGGGCGGGGGCCATCGCCACATGGAACGCGGTCAGCGCCAGGCCGATGGAGGCGAGTAGCGCGATGGTGACGGCCATGGCCATCCAGCATTGCCCGACGATGCGGCGTTCGGCTTCCGTGCGTTCCTCGGCCGGTTTGCGCAGGATCGGATGGCGCGACCGGACATCGCTGAGCGATAAAAGCGAGATGAGGAAGGGAAACCAGATCGTGGCCATCGCCCAGCCGTGGTAGCGGCCCAGCACCTGCCATGCGGCCATGCCGGTCGTGAGCGTGCAGAGCGTCAGCGGTATCCACAGTTTCGGTGCCAGACGCGGCGGCCGGGGCTGGGGATCGACGGTGAAATCCACCCCGAGCCGACGCAGTGGCGCGGTCAGGACCATGGCGCCGCGATCGAGCGCGGCGGTCAGCCGGGCGTTGGTCCGGGCGAAGGACGAGGGATAGGGCATCGCGTCATCCTGCTCGTCCTGCGCCATGATGATATCGCCCTTTATTTTCCCGTGCCGCCGACCGTCAGGCCGGTCATCTTCAGGGTCGGCTGGCCGACGCCGACCGGCACGCCCTGTCCGCTTTTACCGCAGGTGCCGATGCCGGGGTCAAGCGCCATGTCGCCGCCGATCATCGACACTTTCGTCATCGCGTCGGCGCCGTTGCCGATGAGGGTGGCGCCGCGCACCGGGGTGGTCACGCGGCCGTCCTCGATCAGATAGGCTTCCGAGGCCGCGAAGACGAACTTGCCGGAGGTGATGTCCACCTGGCCGCCGCCGAAATTGACGGCGTAGAGGCCGCGCCGGGTGGAGCGGATCATCTCCTCGGTGGTGGCGGTGCCGCCCAGCATGATGGTGTTGGTCATGCGCGGCAGCGGCGCATGGGCGTAGGACTGGCGCCGCCCGTTGCCGGTGGGGCGCGCGCCCATCAGCCGCGCGTTCATCCGGTCTTGCAGGTAGCCGGTCAGGATGCCGTCCTCGATCAGCACGGTGCGGCCGGAGGGCGTGCCCTCGTCATCGACCGTCAGGCTGCCGCGCCGCTCGGGCAGGGTGCCGTCATCGACCACCGTCACGCCGGGGGCGGCGACACGCCGGCCCATCAGCCCGGCGAAGGCGGAGGTGCCCTTGCGGTTGAAATCGCCCTCCAGCCCATGGCCCACGGCCTCGTGCAGCAGGATGCCCGGCCAGCCGGCGCCCAATACCACTTCCATCTCGCCGGCTGGGGCGGGGGCGGCGTCGAGATTGACCAGGGCCATCCGCAGGGCCTCGTCCACCGCGCCCTTCCAGACAGCCTCGTCCAGCAGGCGGGTATAGGCGTAGCGGCCGCCCAGCCCGTGGCCGCCGCTTTCGCGCCGGCCGTCGCGTTCCACCACCACCGACACGTTCAGCCGCACCAGCGGGCGCAGGTCGGCGACGCGGGTGCCGTCGCCGCGCACGATCTGCACCGCCTGCCATTCCGCCGCCAGCGAGGCCGAGACCTGCACCACGCGGGCATCGCGGCCCCGGGCGTAGCTGTCCAGCGCCGACAGCAGGGCGGCGCGGGAGGCGAAATCGGTATCGCCCAGGGGATTGGCGTCGCCATACAGGCGCTGGTTGGTGGCCTGCGGGGCCGCCGCCATGGTGCCGGAGCGGCCGGCGCGCACCTGGGTCACCGTGTCGGCGGCGCGTTTGAGGGCCGATTCGCTGAGTTCGTCGGAATGGGCGAAGCCGGTTTCCTCGCCCAGGATCGCGCGCAGGCCGAAGCCGGAGGAGGTGTCGAAGGTCGCGGAGCGGATCACGCCGTCATCCAGCGAGATGAATTCGCTCTCGCGATATTCCAGGAACAGCTCGCCGTCGTCCATGCCCTCCAGCGTGCGGCGGATCAGCGCCTCGGTCCCCGAGCGGTCGAGCGTGGCGCCCGGGCGGTCGAAGAACAGCCGGTCGGTCGCCGTCAGCGGATTCAGGATCGGGTCGGTGAGGGTCATGAAAGGCGGACTCCGGACGGTGCGCGGGCGGGCAGGATGCGGGATGCTCTGCCGGGATTCGTAATCGTAATCCGATGTGGGACGAAAGCGCACGCTTGACCAGTGGCGCCGTCGCCCGTCCGGGGGATGAACTTCAGGCCATGCGGGTCGTTTTTTCATGCACCTTTGGCCTCGACGGGGCATTCTGCCCTGCCAAGGTCCTGATCGAACGAGGATTTCCCGTCTGGTGATGGTTTGTTCCCCGGTGCGCCGCGCCGCCGTGCCCCGTCCGCCTCGCCGCATGATGTCGCGCGGGACCATGCTGCTGGCCGCGTGGCTGGCGCTGCCCGGCATGCCGCCGGCGGTGGCGGAGACCGTGCCGGTCGCCGCATCGGTACCCGCACCCGCACCCGCACCCGCACCCGCACCCGCGCCCGCGCCCGCACGTGCGCCCGTCGTTGCATCGACGCCGGCCCCCGCCGCCGATCCGCTGCCGCCTTCGGTCGCGCTGGACGGGCTGTTTGCCGCCATCTCGGCCGCCCACATCTTCGCCGATGCCAAGACGGCGGCCGATGCCGTGCCCGACCGGGCGCCCGGCGACCTGCTGGCGGCGTATGAACGGGAGAGGGGGCAGCCGGGGTTCGACCTGACCAGCTTCGTGGCGCAGCATTTCTCGGTGCCGCAGCAGCGGATGGTGTCCTATCGCCGGCATCAGGACGAAGGGGTGCGCGATTATATCGACGGCATGTGGGACGTGCTGGGCCGGCCGCCGGACCGGCCGCCGCCCTTCTCGTCGCTGCTGCCGCTGCCCGAGCCCTATGTCGTGCCCGGCGGGCGGTTTCGCGAGCTTTATTACTGGGATTCCTACTTCACCCTGATCGGGCTGGCGGAAAGCGGCCGGTTCGACATGCTGCGCGGCACGGTCCGGGACATCGCGTCGCTGATCGACGGCTATGGGCACATGCCCAACGGCAGCCGGACCTATTATCTCAGCCGGTCGGAGCCGCCGTTCTTCGCGCTGATGGTCGACCTGCTGGCGCGGCATGACGGGCCGCAGACCTATGTGACCTATCTGCCGGAATTGCAGCGCGAATACGCTTACTGGATGGAGGGGGCCGAGGGCGTGGCCCCCGGCGCGGCGCATCGCCATGTCGTGCGCCTGGCGGACGGGACGGTGATGAACCGGTACTGGGACGACCGGGACACGCCGCGCGACGAGAGCTATCCGCAGGATATCGCCACCGCCGCCGCGTCGGACCGACCGGCGGCCGAGATCTATCGCAACCTGCGCGCCGGGGCGGAGAGCGGGTGGGATTATTCATCGCGCTGGCTGGCGGACGGGCATACGCTGACCACGATCCATACCACCGACCTGCTGCCGGTCGACCTGAACAGCCTGATCGCGCATCTGCTCCAGACGCTGGCCCATGCCTGCGCGGTGCGGGGCGACGCGGACCAGGCGCGGCATTACGCGCAACTGGCGACGGAGCGGATCGCCGCCATCCGCCGGGTGCTGTGGGACCCGGCGCAGGGCGCGTTCCTCGACTATGACTGGACGAAGCGGGCGCCCTCGCCGGTGCTGTCGACGGCGACGCTGGTGCCGCTGTTCCTGGAGGCCGCGACGCCCGACCAGGCGCGCATGGTGGCCGCCACCGTCCGCGCCCGGCTGTTGCGGGCGGGCGGGCTGGTCACGACCGAGCAGGCGACGGGGCAGCAATGGGACGCGCCGAACGGCTGGGCCCCGGAGGAATGGATGGCGGTCATGGGGCTGGCCCGCTACGGCCAGGACGATCTGGCGCGCGAGATCGCGGCGCGATGGATGACGCGGGTGGTCACGACCTATCGGAAATCGGGCGTGCTGCTGGAGAAATACGACGTGGTGAACCCGGCGATCAGTCCGCTGGGTGGGGCCGGCGGGGGCGAATATCCGATGCAGATCGGGTTTGGCTGGACCAACGGCACGCTGCTGGACCTGATGAACCGCTACCCGGCCGCCGTGCCGCCCTCGGTTCCGGTGCCCAATGCGCCGCCGCCCAATGTCGTGTCGTCCGACACCGCGCCAGCCGCGCCCGCCGCGCGTGACTGAAGTGGACCGGGGCGTGGGAGAGGCTGGGCGGCGAGAGTGGCGCGCGGCGGCGTGCCACCAGCGCGCGTTTCCGCCCGGCCTCTCAGGTGCGGCCGACGCCGCGTAGACGGTGCAATGCCACGATGGCGACGGTCAGCAGGATGGCGGCCCAGGTCTGATGCACGGTGCCGGCCCAGGCGGGCACGACCAGCAGCAGGGTGGTGACGCCCAGGGCGTACTGGATCAGCACCGCCCAGCCCAGCAGCATCAGCACGTCCTGCACCGGCTTGCCCAGTTGGGGCGTGCGCAGGCCGGACAGGAGCGTGGCGCCGATCACCAGCGCGGTCACGGTGGCCAGCAGCCGGTGATCGAACTGGACGGCGGGGATGTTGGCGACCCAGTTGAGCCAGAAGGGCGAGAGTTTGGCATAGCCCTGCGGGACCAGATGCCCTTCCATCAGCGGGAAGGTGTTGTAGGCGAAGCCCGCGTGCGTGCCGGCGGTGAAGCCGCCGGCGATGATGGTGAGGCCGATCAGGAGGGTGGACGCCCAGACCAGCCGCCTGGTCCGCACCACCGCGACCGTCGCGGGAATGAAGGGGGCGGCGGGCGCGCGGACCGACAGCGCCGTCCACAGGATGGCGACGTAGAGCGCGAGGGCGCAGGCCAGGTGCAGCACCAGGCGTACCGGCTCGACCGCCGTGCTGTTGGCGTCGAAGCCCGAGGCGACCATGAACCAGCCGATCGCGCCTTGCAGGCCGCCCGCCACGAAGAGCAGCAGCAGCCGCGCGGTCAGGCCGCGTGTGAGGGCGCCCGTCATGGCGAACCAGATCAGCGGCACCAGGAGCACCAGTCCGATCAGGCGGCCCCAGAACCGGTGCGTCCATTCCGCCCAGAAGATCTGCTGGAAGCCGGCGAGCCCGAACCCGTCATGCAGGATCCTGTATTGCGGGATGGTGCGGTAGAGCGCGAACTGGCGCTCCCATTCCGCGTGGGACAGCGGCGGGATGATGCCCGTCACCGGACGCCAGTCCATGATCGACAGGCCGGAGCCCGTCAGGCGGGTATAGCCGCCCAGCGCGATCATGCCGAGCAGCATGAAGCAGAGGACGAACAGCCAGGTCGAGACGCGCCGCCGGTCGCGGAGGGCAATGGACGAGGCCGTGTCGCGGCGGGCGGCGAATTGCGGGAGGGTGCGTGCGGACATGCGCTCGATTTAGACCCGCCTTGCCGCCGGTCGCAAGCCGATGCTAGTGCAGGGCCCATGTGGTGCCCCTGGGACCTGACGCCGTGCCTCCTTTCCCGCGCGGAGCCGCGCCCGGCATGACGGACCGCGAGGCCGTCCTGCCCGCCCGTGCCGGCGGGCCGGCGGCGCTGGCGCGGCCGGCGCTGATGGTGGCGGCGTGTGTGGCGGTGGGGCTGGCCCTGCGCCATGCGCCCGGCCTGCGCGGCGTGCTGGGCGATACCGCGCTGCTGCGCGGCGGCGTGGGGGGGCGGGTGGTCTTTCTGCTGGCCGGCTCGGCGATGTGCGCCGTGGGGCTGCCGCGCCAACTGGTCTGTTTCGCCGCCGGGGTGGCCTATGGCGCGGGGGAGGGCACCGTCCTTGCCAGCCTGGCGACGCTGACGGGGGCGGCCTGCGGATTCGGCTGGGCGCGGAGCGTGGGGCGGGCGGGCGTCCGGCGGCGCCTGGCCGGGCGGCTGGCCCGGCTGGACGGCGTCGTGACCGCGCATCCTTTCACCGCGATCCTGACCATGCGCCTGCTGCCCGTGGGCTCGGCCCTGATGCTGAACCTGCTGGCCGGGGTGTCGGGGGCGGGATTCGCGCCGTTCATGCTGGCGACGCTGCTGGGCAGCCTGCCGCAGACGGTCGTGTTCGTCCTGCTGGGGGGCGGGGCGCGGATCGGCCATGGTTGGCAGGTGGCGCTGGCGGCGCTGCTGTTCGCGGGGTCGGGCGCGCTGGGCCTGTGGCTGGCGCGGCGCATGGCGCGGCGGGGCGATGGAACCGGTGATGTCACTGGCCATGCCTCCGATACGCCGTGAGCGCGCCATCTTGCGGCCCTGTTCCGCCGCTCTGATCGGTCGCGGCGGGTTGCGCCGCCGGGTGTTGTTGCGCGTATGCACCGCGTCCGACGAAATGCAGCCTTACAGTATTTATATGATGAAAATCGGGGACGCGCTGAGATACTAGGTCCCGACGATCTCTAATGGAGTGCCGCCGATGGCGCCATCCGCGATAGCCGTGAGATCCGACGATGCCCCTGCCACCGCCTTCGCCTCCCGGTCCATGAACTGGATCGCTATCCTGCTGGGGTTTCTGACCGCGGTGGGGCCGGTATCGACGGATATCTATCTTCCCGCCTTTCCGGCGCTGGAAGCGTCCCTGCGCGCGCCCGCGGGCTCGGCGGAAATGACCCTGGCGATCTGGTTCGTCGGCCTCGCGGTCGGGCAGATCACGATGGGGCCGCTGTCCGACCGGTTCGGGCGGCGCATGCCCATGCTGCTGGGCACGCTGGTCTATACGCTGGCCTCGGTCGGCTGCGCCATGGCGGCCGATATCTGGACCTTTTCCAGCTTTCGCCTGCTGGCGTCGCTGGGGGCGTCGGCCAGCCTGGTGATCCCCAGCGCCTGCGTGCGCGATATCTCCTACGGCAACGAGGCGGCGCGCATGATGTCGCGGCTGGTGCTGGTCATGGGGGTGGTGCCGGTGCTGGCGCCGACGTTGGGCGGCTTCGTGCTGTCCTTTACCAGCTGGCGGTCGATCTTCTGGGCCTCGGCGGCCTATGGGCTGATCTGTACCGTCCTGGTGGCGCGGGTGCTGCCCGAGACCCTGCCGGAGCGCGAGCGCAGCATCATGCCGCCCCTCGCGCTGGCCAGCCGCTATGGGATGCTGGCGCGGGACCGGGGGTTCATCACCAATGCCATGATCGCCGGATTCGGCGCGTTCATGTCGTTTACCTATCTGTCGGCCGCGCCGTCGGTCTTCATCCATCTGTTCGGCTTCACGCCGGCGGGATTCGGCATGCTGTTCGGCGTCTTCGCCGCCTGCATGATCGGGGCGTCGCAGTTGAACGGCGTGCTGGTGGGGCGGATCGATGCCGGGCGCATTCTCGGCCTGTCGGTGAGCACCGCCGTGCTGGGCACGGTGGGGATGCTGGTGGTGTCGGTCGTCATGGCGTTCGCCATCCATGGCGGCAAGATGCCGCACGGGCTGGAATTGGTGCCGCTGGTCCTGGCGATGATGGTCGCCCTGGGCACGACCGGCATCATCGGGCCGAACGCCACCGTGGGGGCGATGGCCGACCATCCGCGCCTGGCCGGCAGCGCCTCGGCCTTCATCGGCACGCTGCAATATGTGCTGGGGGCGATCGCCGGGGCCCTGGTCGGCATGCTGCCGCGGACCACGCCCGTGCCGATGGCCGGCGTGATGCTGCTGGGCGCCGTCATCATGCTGCTGATGGTCCTGCTGCGGCCCGCGCGCCCGGCGGGGGAGGCGGACGACGCGGCGCCGGCCGCCCCGCCGGCCATCCATTGAGGTCGCCCGCCGGGCTTGCGGGCGACGGTGGCGGCGGCTAGCTACAGGCGCGACGGTTCCGACCCGGCCCGGACGGAAGGTCCGGGCCGGGTTCCGCCATGGGATCAGCTTATTACGGGATGGGTTTGGGCACCGATATGACGACCGCCACGATGGATCTGAAACAGCATATTCGCGGCATTCCGGATTTTCCGAAGCCCGGCATCCTGTTCTACGATATCTCCACCCTGATGCGGAACGCCGATGCGTGGCAGGTGGCGATGGGCCGGGTGACGCATGCGGTGGCCCCCTGGGCGCCGGACATGCTGGCCGCGATCGAGTCGCGCGGCTTCCTGACCGCTGCCCCGCTGGCCAGCCGGCTGGGCTGCGGCTTGGTGATGCTGCGCAAGCCGGGCAAGCTGCCGGGCGAGACGGTGGCCCATTCCTATGAGCTGGAATATGGCAGCGACACGCTGCACATCCAGGCCGATGCCATCGTGCCGGGCCAACGCGTGGTGGTGATGGACGACCTGCTGGCGACCGGCGGCACGCTGGCGGCGTCGATCGCGCTGCTGCGCAAGGTCGGCGCCAACGTCGTGGGCGCGTCGGTGCTGGTGGAACTGACGGCGCTGGGCGGCCGCGCGCGGCTGGACGTGCCGGTCAGGGCGCTGGTTTCCTACGACGACTGACAGCCGGCTTCCGCCCGCGCGGGCGGGCGGAGGGATACGGTTTCATGACCCCTGTTATTCGGTTCGGTGCTCTGTCGGCGGATGGCGCGGTGATTTAATAAGGGAAACGAAGCCATCGTCCGGCGCCGGGCGCGGTGCAGGAGCTTGGATGCCGGGATGAAGAGCCGCGAGCCGTCGCTGACCCCTGACCTGGCGCGGCTGCGCGATCTGTGGTCCCGGCTCTGGTCGGGATTTCCCGTCCGGCAGGACCATCTGCGCTGGCTCTATGCTCCCGACCTGATGACGTTCGGCTATGCGCTGCGGACCACGATCACCTCGCTGATCGCGCTGGGCATCGCGCTGTGGTGGGAACTGGGCAGCCCGCAATGGGCGGCCCTGACGGTGTGGATGGTCGCGCAGGGCTCGCGCGGCAAGAGCGTCGCCAAGGCGCGCTGGCATCTGTTCGGCATGGTCGTCGGCACGATCTTCGCCGTGGGGCTGGTGGCGGCCTGTCCGCAATCGCCGCTGCTGTTCATCCTGCTGCTGGCGGTCGGGATCGGGCTGTTCTGTTTCGTGGGCACGCTGCTGCCGGGCCCCGCGACCATGACCAACTATCGCATCCACGGGATGCGGGCCAGCGGCTTTACCTATGCCATCATCGCGCTGGACGGCATTGCCGACCCGCAGCATATCTTCCAGATCGCCATGGCGCGCGCCACCTATATCGTGCTGGGCATCGTGCTGGAATCGACGGTGTCGTCGCTGTTCCAGTTCCGGCTGGGCGAGCGGGCGCGCGACCGGCTGGCGCATAATTTCCTGACCGCGATTGATGGGGCCGCGCGCGCGCTGGCGGACCTGCTGGGCGGCGACGGGCAGGCGCTGACCCGGGCGCGGGGCGTGTTTTCGACCATTACCTCGCTGAGCGACCAGATCGAGTTCGCCGAGGTCGAGCTGGGCCGGCATCACGGCCATGAGGGCGACCATGCCCGCGCCGCGTTGGCACAGGTGGCGGTGCTGCTGTCACGCGGGCTGGACCTGTCGGCGCTGCTGCACATGCCCGGTCACACGGCGGGCGATCTGTTCGACCGGACGGCCGGGTCGGTGCGCGGGTTTCTGCTGGCGTTGCCCGCGCGGCTGGAAGCGGGGGACATCCAGCCCAGCCTGCTGCAACTGGCGGGCCTGCGCGCGACCTGCCGCCAGGAGATCGCGGATTCGCTGAGCGCGGAGATGGGCAGCGACGGCGTCGCCCCGGCGCCGGAGGAGCAGGCGCGCGGCCTGCAATGGCAGCGCATGCTGCATCATGCGCTGGATGCGATGCTGGAGGACCTGGAAGGGGCGATTACCCAGTTCGAGGCCAGCCTGCACCCCCTGCCGCACGATCATTTTCATTATCGTATCAAGACGTTCCGCGACTGGCGCCTGGCGGGCGCCAACAGCCTGCGGGCCTCGATCACCATTTTCGGCGCCGGGGTGATCTGGATCGCCACCGGCTGGTCGGTCGGGCTGCTGTTCCTGATGTTCGTCTCGATCGTGTGCAGCCTGTTCTCGACGCTGGAAAAGCCGGCCCTGGCGACGCAGGCCTTCCTGACCGGGGCGCTGTGGGCGGTGGGCGTGTCGGCGGTGCTGGTGCTGTGGGCGCTGGCGACGCCGTCGACCTTCGAAATCCTGGCCCTGTGCCTCAGCCTGCCGATGCTGGCGGGCGGGCTGGCCTTCGCCTATCCGACCATCATCCTCGCCGCCGTGTCCTATAATCTGTTCCTGCCCATCCTGCTGGGGCCGGACAATCAGGGGCGGCTGGATGAAATCACGTTCTTCAACACCGCCATGCCCCTGATCCTGGCGCTGTGGTATGCGATGTGGACGTTCCGGCTGGTGCTGCCCAACGATATCGGTGCCATGCGCTGGCAGATGCGCGCCGAGATCCTGAAAGGGCTGCGGCATCTGGCCCGCTCGCCCAGCCTGCCGACCACGCTTTTCGTGGTCGAACGGAATGTGGACCGCTTCGTGCGCCTGCTGACCAATGCCGGGGATACGCCCGAGCCGGTGATCGACGCCTATCTGCAAGGCACGCTGTCGGCGATGACGATCGGGCTGAACGTGATCCGCCTGCGCCGGCTTCTGGCGCGCAACCTGCTGCCGGCCTCGGCCAGCCAGGTGATCGCGGCGATGATGGGGCGCATGGAACAGTTCAGCGGCCGCTATGGCGGCCATTACGGCCGGACCGCCCGCGCGGCCGAGCTGGCCAGCCACCGGATCGCGGCCGAGGCCGGGCACGAGGCCAATCTGGGCGTGCGGATGGAAATGGACCGCGCCCTGGCCAGCCTGAACGTGATTTCCTACGAATTGCAGGCCAACCGGATGTTCTTCGACGCGTCGAGCCCGTATCTGGACGCGGCGTTTGGCTGAGAGGGATGGCAGGGGCAAAGCCCCCTGCCGTCAGCGCTGGGAGGCGACGAAGCGCTCCAGCCAGTGGATGGTGTAGTCGCCCTTCTGGAATTCGGGGTCGTCGAGGATCTTGCGGTGCAGGGGGATCACCGTCTTGACGCCGTCGATCACGAATTCGTCCAGCGCGCGGCGCATCCGGGCGATCGCCTCGGCCCGGGTGGGGGCGTGGACGATCAGCTTGCCGATCATGCTGTCGTAATAAGGCGGCACGCGATAGCCCGCATAGAGCGCGCTGTCGATGCGCACGCCCAGGCCGCCGGGGGGGTGAAAGACCGTGACCGTGCCCGGCGTGGGCAGGAAGGTCGACGGGTCCTCGGCATTGATGCGGCATTCGATGGCGTGGCCGCTGAAGGTGATGGCCGACTGGTCGTAGCCCAGGGGCTCGCCGGCGGCGATGCGGATCTGCTCGCGCACCAGGTCGACGTCGCAGAGCATTTCCGTCACCGGATGTTCCACCTGCAAGCGGGTGTTCATCTCGATAAAGCAGAACTGGCCGTCCTGGTAGAGAAATTCCAGCGTGCCGGCGTTGCGGTAGCCCAGCTTGCGCAGCGCCGCCGTGGCGGTGGCGCCGATCGCGTCGCGCTGCTCGGCCGTCAGGGCCGGGGAGCCGGCTTCTTCCAGCAGCTTCTGGTGGCGGCGCTGGAGCGAGCAGTCGCGCTCGCCGAAATGCACGACGTTGCCATGGGTGTCGGCCAGGATCTGCAATTCGATATGCCGGGGCCGGTCCATGTATTTTTCGAGATAGACCTCGTCATTGCCGAACGCGGCGCGGGCCTCGGTCCGGGCGACGCTCCAGGCCTCGTCCAGGTCGTCGGCGGTCTGCGCGACCTTCATGCCGCGCCCGCCGCCGCCGGCGGCGGCCTTGATCAGCACCGGATAGCCGACCTGCGCCGCGACGGCGCGGGCCTCGTCCAGGTTGGCCAGCGCGCCGTCGGAGCCGGGGACCAGCGGCACGCCGAGCGCCCGCATGGTCGTCTTGGCGGTGATCTTGTCGCCCATCATCCGGATGTGCTGGCCGGTCGGCCCGATGAAGGCCAGGCCATGGGCCTCGACCGTCTCGGCGAAATCGGCGTTCTCGGACAGGAAGCCGTATCCGGGATGGATCGCGTCGGCCCCGGTGATGGTCGCGGCCGACAGGATGGCGGCGACGTTCAGGTAGGAGTCGCGCGAGGAAGGCGGCCCGATGCACACGGCCTCGTCCGCCAGGCGCACATGCATGGCATCGGCGTCGGCCGTGGAGTGGACCGCGACCGTGCGGATCCCCATTTCGCGGCACGCGCGCAGGACCCGCAGGGCGATTTCGCCGCGATTGGCGATGAGGATCTTGGAGAACATTACTCTATGATGGCCAGGGCTTCGCCGAACTCGACCGGATCGCCCGAGGCGACCAGCAGCTTCCTGAGCGTGCCGGCGCGGGGGGCCTTGATCTGGTTGAAGGTTTTCATCGCCTCGATCAGCATCAGGGTCTGGCCGGCGGTGACGCTCTGCCCCTCGGTGACGAAGGGGGGCGAGCTGGGGTCGGGCGTCAGGTAGGCGACGCCGACCATCGGGCTGGTCACGGCGCCCGGGTGCTTGGCCGGATCGGCCGGCGCGGCGGCGACGGGCACCGCCGGGGCCGGGGCGGCCGCCGGCACGGCGTGGATCACGCCGGGGGCGGCGCGGGCCACGCGGATGCGGTTGTCCTTCTCCGCGATCTCGATCTCGGTCAGGCCGGTTTCGGTCAGAATTTCAGCCAATGCCCGAATGGCATCCGCGTCCACGAGCAGTCGGCTCATCGATCGTTCTCGTCCAGAATCATGTCGGTCATCGCCTGAAGCGCCATTGCATAGCCACGCACTCCCAGACCGCAGATCACGCCTGCGGCGGCACGGGAGCAATAGGTATGATGGCGGAAATCCTCGCGGCGGTGAATGTTGGAGATATGGACCTCGATCACCGGCAGCTCGACGGCCAGCAGCGCGTCGAGCAGGGCGATGGAGGTGTGGCCGTAGGCGGCCGGATTGATAACGATCCCCTGCGCGCGGTTGCGGCATTCCTGGACCCACGACACCAGCTCGCCCTCGCCGTTGGTCTGGCGGAAATCGATCGCGACATCCAGCCGTTCGGCGGCCTGGATGCAGATCTGTTCCACGTCGTCCAGGGTCGCGCGGCCATAGACTTCCGGCTGGCGCATTCCGAGCATGTTCAGGTTGGGTCCGTTCAGGACCGCGATCAGAGGG
Source organism: Gluconacetobacter sacchari (assembly GCF_014174255.1). Taxonomy (GTDB): domain Bacteria; phylum Pseudomonadota; class Alphaproteobacteria; order Acetobacterales; family Acetobacteraceae; genus Gluconacetobacter; species Gluconacetobacter sacchari. The sequence continues at coordinate 124,604 of NZ_JABEQJ010000004.1, read as the reverse complement.
CGCTTTATCATCACAGGCGCCGTAGCACGCCCTTCGGCCGGTTCCAAGAGAATGATCGCGGCGGGTGCGGCCGGATGCCGGGCGCCAGGGAACGGCGCGCCGCGGGCCGGCAGTAATGAAAGGCTGAAAATTGCCATAATTCATCGTGGAAATGGAATCCGGCGTGGGAAAACAGGGCGGTTGGGCCGTCTTGGGGCCTTTCGCGCCGGTCATCGTGACGGAAAAGACTGGACTCTGTGGCGTCGGGACTGCTCTATGATCACACGATACTGGTTGGCTCATCCCAAGAGGACTGAAAGCGCATTGAAATTGAACCGGACACGACGAGGAATGCGGACCGGAGCGCGGACGATGCTGTCGCTGCTGTGCCTGGTTTTCTTCATGTCCGCCGCCCATGCGCGGGGCGGGGCCGGGGATGCCGATACCGCGCCGGCGGCCGGTCACCCGGTGACGGCATGGGCGGCGTCGGTTCACGCGGCGCTGGCGCGCCGGTCGCACGACCTGGCGATGGCCAGCCGATCCGCCCTGGCCTGGTCCGAGCGTGGGGTGGCCAGTTGGTACGGCCGCGCGCGCCATGCCCGCCAGTCCCTGCGCCGGACGTCGTCGGGCCGCTCGTTCGATCCCGGGGCGCTGACGGCCGCGCATCCGACCCTGCCGATGGGAACGCGGGTTTTGGTGCGCTCGCAGGATACCGGTCGCTCGGTGGTGGTGACGGTGAATGACCGTGGTCCGTTCCATGGCAGCCGGATCATCGACCTGTCGCCCGCCGCGGCGGCGGAGCTGGGCATGCTGAACGCCGGCACCGCGCATGTCGTGCTACGGCCGATGCCGGCCACCGAGGTCGCGCAGGCCGAGGCGTCGGACACCAGCGCCGATGCCGTGGCCGCCGCCGGGCCGCGTGCCTCGCGCCGCGTGGCGGCCGGCCGCCGCTGATCGCCGGGGGCCGCGTCTTTACGGTGTCTTGACGGCGGCGGCCTGTTCGATCTCGGCTTCCAGGCCCGCGTTCAGTTCCGCGCCCAGCATGACGACATAGGCGGTCACGAAGAACCACATCATCGTCGCCGCCACCGCGCCCAGCGGCCCGTATGTGGCGTTGTAGGTGGCGATGCTGCCGATATAGTACGAGACGCCGACCGAGGTGATGATCCAGACCAGGGTTGCCGCGCAGGAACCGGGCAGGATGCAGCGCCACGGCGCGGCCGGGCGGCTGGGCCCGAGCCGGTAGAGCAGCGTGCAGGCCACCAGGACGAACAGCAGCAGCAGCAGCGGGCCGCCCGTCTGCACCAGTAGCTCGACCGACCAGGGCGGGGGCGCCAGGCCGAGGCGCGCGGGGATGAAGTTGATCAGGACCGGCAGCGCCACCATGACCGCCAGCGTCAGCACCGCCCCGCAGATCGCGCACAGCGTCATGCCCAGCGCCACTACCTGGAACCGGATGAAGCCCCTGGTCTCGGTCGCGCCATAGGCGATGTTGACGGCGGAGATGATCGAGCGCGTGGCCGCCGAGGCCGACCAGAGCGCGATGGTGGTCGAGATGATCAGGTTGAGCGTCAGCGACGAATGGGGTTCGGCGGCCAGCGTCTGGATGCGATCGCTGATCAGCGCGAAGGCCGCGGGCGGCAGCAGGTGCCGCAGCAGGTCGAGCTGCGGTTCCATCGTGTCGGGGGCCAGCACCAGGCCGTAGATCGAGATCAGCGTGCTGATGGCGGGGAACAGCGAGAGCGTCGCATAGAAGGCGCAGCCCGCCGCGGCCAGCGTGATCTGGTCCGATCCCAGATTATGCACCATGCGGCGCAGGACCGGGCGCCAGAGCCGCCATGGATCGAGGGGAGGCGCGGCGAGATGCTGGGTTTTGTCGGGATGCAGGGCGATCACGCGGGCTCCGTCGGTCGGGTGTGGGGCGTGCGCGCCCCGGGAAGGGCGGCCATCGCCCGGCGGGTTCGCACTACCTAACGAAAAAACATGCCTGGCGGACGATTTTTCTGTTGCGCCCCGGGTGCTTTGCCCTCATATGCGCTCTCCACGCAACAACGCACGTGCCACTGGCCCTCTGAGGTTACGCAACGACGTCAAGCGTTCTGGCAATTGGGGGTTCCCTGGGGACCCGGTTCTGGTCGCTGGTCCGTTAGACCGTTTCGCAACACCTGTCCGGCACAAGTCCCGGATGGATTTCACAGAAGGGATTTGGGTGCGATGACTCCCAAGATCGCCCATTTTCTGGCGGAGCGCGCGCCCGCCACGCCCTGCCTCGTCGTCGATGTCGATCGGGTCGAGGCCCGCTATCGCGCGCTGCATCATGTGCTGCCGCTGGCGCGCATCTATTATGCCGTGAAAGCCAATCCGGCGGAAGCGATCCTGCGCCGGCTGGTGTCGCTGGGCTCGGCCTTCGACGCCGCGTCGTGGGAAGAGATCAGCCTGTGCCTCGACGCGGGTGCCGATGCGCGGGACATCTCGTTCGGCAACACGGTCAAGAAGGTGTCGGCGATTGCCAGCGCCCATGCGGCCGGCGTGACGATGTATGCCTTCGACTGCATCGAGGAGCTGGAGAAGCTGGCCCGCCACGCGCCGGGATCGCGGGTCTATTGCCGGCTGATCGTCGAGAACGAGGGCGCGGAATGGCCGCTGTCGCGCAAGTTCGGCACCACGCTGGACAGCGCGCGCGACCTGATGCTGCGTGCCCGCCAGATGGGGCTGGACCCGTATGGCCTGTCGTTCCATGTCGGCAGCCAGCAGACGACGACCGACGCGTATGAAGCCGCGATCGCGCGGGTGGGCATGTTGTTCACCGACCTGGCCGCGGCGGGGCTGAACCTGCGCATGGTCAACCTGGGCGGCGGCTTTCCGATCCGCTACCGCGAGGACGTGCCGGAGATCGACCGGTTCGCGCTGGCGATCAGCCATGCGATGACCGAGCATTTCGGCAACGACCTGCCGGACATGATCGTCGAGCCGGGCCGCTTCATCGTCGGCGATGCCGGGGTGGTGTCGTCGGAAGTCGTGCTGGTGACCCGGCGCGGGCTGGAGGACGATACGCGCTGGGTCTATCTGGATATCGGCCGTTTCGGCGGCCTGGCCGAAACCGAGGGCGAGTCGATCCGCTATGGCATCCGTACGCCGCATGACGGGGGCGCCACCGGCGGGGTGGCGATCGCCGGGCCGACCTGCGACGGCGCGGACATCATGTACGAAAAGGCGCCCTATGCCCTGCCGCTGGCGCTGGCGTCGGGCGACCGGATCGAACTTCTGTCGACCGGGGCCTATGTCTCGACCTACTGCTCCACCCGGTTCAACGGTTTCGCGCCGCTGGCCGAGTATTATATCTGACGCGTCTATTATGGACGGCGTGCTGCTGGAACCCGTCGCCTCGCGCGACGGGTTTTCGGTTTTTCCGGCGGCCCGACTGATACAATTCGTCTGGCGCGGGCCACAATAAAACCATTGTCATGGGTCTGTCTGGATAAGGATGGCCGGGTTGGCCCGGAGAGACCGGACGAGCCGAAGCGGCCCGCGTCGGGTGCGCGACGGAACGGCTGCACGACCCTCAACATTCGAGGCAGACATGCTGGAAGGATCCGATGAGGAGGAGGAGGAGAAGAGGGTCAGTGCCCGGGCAACGGCGCATTCCCTCGTCGCCGTCTATGGCGCCGGGGCGCGCGACATGACCATGCGTCATATCGCGCGCTCCCTCGACCAGAACCTGATCGAGGACGTGCTGTTCTGGCTGAAGGTCCGGAACCAGATCGACTGGCTGATGCGGACCAGTCCGCGCGAGGGTGACAGCATCCAGTAGGCAGGGGTTTTCTTCCGCTATTCGACGGCCGCGCGGAGGCCGGCGCCGGCCGCCAGCGGGCAGAGCGGCAGGGCGGCGGCGAGGAAGGCGCCCAGCAGTTCCAGGTCCGGCCGCCAGGACAGGCCGGTCTGCGCGGCGTCGAGCGCCGCCGCGCCGAAGATCAGGGCGGGGGTGGCCAGCGGCAGTACCAGCAGCGGCAGCAGCACGCCGCCCCGGCGCGCGCCCAGCACGATCGAGGCCGCCATGCCGCCGATCAGCGACAGCACGGCGGTGCCCAGCGCCAGGCCGGCCAGCAGGATCGGCAGCACCGGCACCGGCAGGCCCAGCATGATGGCCAGCGGGGCGGCGGCCAGCAGCAGCGGCAGGCCGGTGGTCAGCCAGTGGGCGATCATCTTGGCCAGCGCCACCAGCGACGGCGGCAGGCCGGACAGCATCAACTGGTCCAGCGAGCCGTCCTCCAGCTCCGACCCGAACAGGCGGTCCAGCGGCAGCAGGGCGGCGAGCAGGGCGCAGACCCAGACGATGCCGGGGGCCATGCGGCGCAGCAGGTCCGGCGACGGGCCGAGGGCCAGGGGAAACAGCGCGCCGGCGAGAATGAAGAACAGGACCGCGCCCAGCGTGTCGGCGCCGTGGCGCAGCGCCAGCCGCAGGTCGCGCCCGATGACGGCCGCCAGCAGGGCGGGGAGGGAGGCGTTCATGGCCATGGCTCCCCGTCGGGGCGGGGGCCGGTCGCGCCGGCGCCCGGCAGGGCGAGGGTGCGGGCCCCGGGCAGGGGCAGGGGTACATGGGTGGTTGCGATCACGATTCCGCCAGCCTTGCGATGGGCGTGAAACAGGGCTTCCAGCAGGCCGATCGCGCGCGTGTCCAGCCCCAGGCTGGGCTCGTCGAGCAGCCAGAGCGGCGCGCGGGCCAGCACCACGCGCGCCAGGGCGGCGCGGCGTTTCTGCCCGGCCGAGAGCATGCGGGCCGGCAGGTCGGCCAGGGGCAGGAGATCGACCGCGCGCATGGCCTGTTCCGCGTCCGACCCCGCCGCGCGGGCGGGGAGCGCCAGGTTCTCGCGCAGGGTCAGCCCGGGCTTGAGCGCGTCCTGGTGGCCGAGATAGGCGACCCGCGCGGCGTGGGCCGTCCGGTCCGCCAGCGCATCGATCCCCGACCACAGCACATGGCCGCCTTCCGGTTTTCGCAATCCTGCGAGAACGCGCAGCAGGGTCGACTTTCCCGCGCCGTTCGGGCCGGTCAGCAGCAGCGCCTCGCCGGCGTCCAGGCGCAGCCCGACGGCATCGAGAACCAGTCTTTCCCCACGGAAAACAGAGATATTCTCGACATTCAGCAGCGGATTGGCGGGAGGGAGGGCGGCAGGGATGGCGATCGTCCTCGGCTTGTGAACGGTGGGCGGCGGCGGCGCGGCGCAGGCGTGTTCCCGCGTTCTTGTTACCGGGGCCAGCTTGTGTCGTCACCGCGTCCGGGTATGTTCTACGACCGTTGGGAGATCAAGCCGGTTGTCCAGAGGAACACACCGCCTTTATATGCGGAGCACGTGCCTCAATTGGATAATCCGTTGCTGACGCCGCGGAGGAAAAACCAATGAAGTCGGTTGGGCACGATTCAATCAAGACAGGCCGTACGCTGCATGTGGACGGCAAAGAGTACCATTATTTCTCGATTCCGGAAGCCGAGAAGACGATCGGCGATGTGAAGCGCCTGCCGGTCAGCCTGAAAGTGCTGCTGGAGAACATCCTGCGTTTCGAGGACGGCCGGTCGTACAGCGTCGATGACGCCCGGTCGATCGCCGGCTGGCTGCCGCAGGGCAGCAGCACGAAGGAAGTTCCCTTCAAGCCCGCGCGCATCCTGATGCAGGACTTCACCGGCGTCCCCGCCGTGGTCGATCTGGCCGCGATGCGCGACGGTATCCTGAAGCTGAAGGGCGACCCGCAGAAGGTGAACCCGCTGGTGCCCGTCAACCTCGTCATCGATCACTCGGTGATGGTCGACGTGGCGGGCACGCCCGAAGCGTTGCAGGACAACGTGACCATCGAGTTCGAGCGCAATGGCGAGCGGTATGCCTTCCTGCGCTGGGGCCAGGAAGCGTTCGAGAATTTCTCGGTGGTGCCGCCGGGCACGGGCATCTGCCACCAGGTGAACCTGGAATATATCGCCCAGGTCGCCTGGACCGCCGAGGTGGGCGGCAAGAGCTACGTCTATCCCGACACGCTGTACGGCACCGACAGCCATACGACGATGGTCAACGGGCTGGGCGTGCTGGGCTGGGGCGTGGGCGGCATCGAGGCCGAGGCCGCGATGCTGGGCCAGCCGATCGCGATGCTCATCCCCGACGTCATCGGCTTCCGGCTGACGGGCAAGCTGCCCGAGGGCGCGACGGCGACCGACCTGGTGCTGACCGTCACCCAGATGCTGCGCAAGAAGGGCGTGGTCGGCAAGTTCGTCGAGTTCTTCGGCCCGGCGCTGGACCATCTGCCGGTCGCCGACCGTGCGACGATCGCCAACATGGCCCCGGAATATGGCGCGACCTGCGGCTTCTTCCCGGTCGATCACCTGACGCTGGACTATCTGCGCCAGACCGGCCGCGACGAGCACCGCATCAAGCTGACGGAAGAATATCTGAAGGCCCAGGAAATGTTCCGCACCGCGGAAACGCCCGAGCCGGTGTTCACCGACACGCTGGAACTCGACCTGTCGACCGTCGTGCCGTCGCTGGCCGGCCCGAAGCGCCCGCAGGACCGCGTGACCCTGAAGGACGCGACCAGCGCGTTCGAAGGTGAGCTGACCGGCGGCCTGGGCGTGCCCGCCGCCGACGCGCACAAGAAGGCCAAGGTGGCCGGCACGAACTACGAGATCGGCCATGGCGACGTGGTGATCGCGGCCATCACCTCCTGCACCAACACCTCCAACCCGGCGGTGCTGATCGCGGCGGGCCTGGTGGCGAAAAAGGCGCGGGCGCTGGGCCTGAAGCCGAAGCCGTGGGTGAAGACGTCGCTGGCGCCCGGATCGCAGGTGGTGACCGACTATCTGGACCGCGCCGGCCTGACGGAAGAGCTGGACGCGATGGGCTTCAACACCGTCGGCTATGGCTGCACGACCTGCATCGGCAATTCCGGCCCGCTGGAGCCGCATATCGTCGATGCGATCGAAGGCAACAAGCTGGTCGCCGTGTCGGTGCTGTCGGGCAACCGCAATTTCGAAGGCCGCATCTCGCCCAACGTGCGCGCCAACTACCTGGCCAGCCCGCCGCTGGTGGTCGCGTATTCGCTGCTTGGCACCATGCGCGAGGACATCACCACCGCGCCGCTCGGCACCTCCAAGGACGGCAAGCCGGTCTATCTGAAGGACATCTGGCCGACCAACAAGGAGATCGCGGACCTGATCGGTTCCTCGATCACCCGCGAGGAGTTCATCAAGCGCTACAGCCAGATCAGCAAGGGCACCAAGGAGTGGCAGGCGCTGAAGGTCGCGACCGGGTCCGAGACCTACAAGTGGGATCCGACCTCGACCTATGTGCAGGACCCGCCGTATTTCCAGGACATCACGCCGGAACCCAAGCCGAAGGGTGACATCGTGGGCGCCCGCGTGCTGGCGCTGCTGGGCGACAACATCACGACCGACCATATCTCGCCCGCCGGTTCGATCAAGGAGAGTTCGCCGGCCGGCGTCTATCTGAAAGAGCATCAGGTCTCGGCGAAGGATTTCAATTCCTACGGCTCGCGTCGCGGCAACGACCGCATCATGGTCCGCGGCACCTTCGCGAACATCCGCATCAAGAACGAGATGCTGCCGGGCACCGAAGGGGGGCTGTCCAAGCACTTCCCCGACGGCAAGGAAGGCTCGATCTATGATGTCGCGATGGAATACAAGGCCGAGGGCGTGCCCCTGGTCGTGTTCGGCGGCAAGGAATACGGCATGGGGTCGTCGCGCGACTGGGCGGCGAAGGGCACCCTGCTGCTGGGCGTTCGCGCCGTGATCGCCGAAAGCTTCGAGCGCATCCATCGCTCCAACCTGGTCGGCATGGGCGTGCTGCCCCTGCTGTTCAAGGACGGCACGACGCGCAAGTCGCTGAACCTGAAGGGGGATGAGGTCATCGACATCAAGGGGCTGGATGCGATCACCCCGCGGATGACGCTGACCATGGAGATCACCCGTGCCGACGGCACCAGGGAAGAAGTGCCGCTGCTCTGCCGCGTCGATACGCTGGACGAGGTCGAATATTACCGGCATGGTGGCATCCTTCAGTATGTGCTGCGCGGGATGACCAAAGCTGCCTGAACGGTCTCTTCTTCCGTTTGACGAGTCTGGCGCCGGCCCGGGGGAACCTGGGCCGGCTTTTTTTGCCGGAGCCATCGTACGGGCCGGGCAGGTCCGCAAGGTCTTCGACGGGCAGGCGGTGCTGCGCGGCATTTCGCTGGAGGTGGCGCGCGGCGAGCTGATCTCGATCATCGGGCCGTCGGGCTGCGGCAAGTCGACGTTCCTGCGCTGTCTCAATTTTCTTGAAATTCCCGATTCCGGGACGGTGGAGATCGCCGGGGTGACGATCACGCGGGTCGGCGGGCGGTGGAGCCGCCAGGAGGAGGACGCCGCCCATCGCCTGCGGGCGCATGTCGGCATGGTGTTCCAGTCCTTCAATCTGTTTCCTCACCGCACCGTGCTGGACAATGTGATGCTGGCCCCCGTCCGCGTGAAGCGCGTGCCGGCCGAGGACGCGCGGGCCGAGGCGGAGGCCCTGCTGGACAAGGTGGGCCTGTCCGCCATGGCCGCGCGCTATCCCGACACGCTGTCGGGCGGCCAGCAGCAGCGCGCGGCCATCGCGCGCGCGCTGGCGATGCGCCCCGACGTGATGCTGTACGACGAACCGACCTCGGCGCTCGATCCCGAACTGGCCGAGGAGGTGCTGTCGGTGATGCGTACCCTGGACAATGAGGGGATGACCCAGCTTGTGGTGACGCATGACATGCGCTTCGCCCGCGCGGCGTCCGACCGCGTGGTGTTCATGGACGGGGGGGAGATCGTCGAGGCCGACGATCCGGACCGGCTGTTCGTGGACCCGCAGGACCCGCGCACGCGGAAATTCCTGAGATCCGTGCTGTGAAAGGCCTGTTGCTGGCACTGGTGGCGATGGCGGCGATGGTGTGGTCCGTCGCCGGCCATGCCGCTCCGCTGCGCTGGGCGTCGGATGCCGAGGCGAATGTGCCGTTCGTCTTTCACGATCCGGCCGACCAGTCGCGCCTGACCGGCTATGAATACGAGATCGCCCAGGCGATCGGCCGGCGCCTCGGGCGGCCGACCCGGTTCGTCCAGAACGACTGGGACGGGTTGATTCCCGGCCTGCAACGCGGCCTGTACGACATGGTGATCGACGGGATCGAGATCACCCCCGAGCATGAACAGGGCGTGTTGTTCAGCCGCCCCTATTACATGACGACCGAGCGCATCACCGTGCGGCGCGGCCAGCGGGGGCTGGAGACGCTTGCGGCGCTGCACGGGCACGTGGTGGGCACGCTGAAGGACACGACGGCCGAGCGCATGTTGCAGGCCGATCCGTCGATCCGTATCCGCGCGTACGAGGAAGAGACCAACGCCTATACCGACCTGAAGAACGGGCGGCTGGACGCGGTGCTGCTGGACGGCACCATCGCGCTTTATTACGGGTCGCCGGACCCGGACCTGAAGCTGGTGGGCGCGCCGATCGGGCAGGTGGCGTATGGCATCGCCTTCGCCCGGGGCGATACCGCGTTGCGCGACCAGGTGAATGCCGCGCTGGACGGCATGATGCGGGATGGCGAGCTGCACCGGATCCTGGCGCGCTGGAACCTGTGGACCCCGGCGATGGCGGCGCTGACCGGCGATGCCTCGACGCCCGCCATCGTGCCCGAGGCCTGGGACCATTATCGGGCGGCCACCGCGCCCACGGCGGGCTGGCGGGCGCGGTTCGACCGCTATGTCGGCTTTCTGCCGCTGCTGCTGCATGGCGCGTTGCTGACCTTCGCGGTGTCGGCCTGCGCCATGGTGCTGGCGGTGGGGCTGGGGCTGGGGCTGGCGCTGATGCGGCGCTATGGCCCGCGCTGGCTGGGCGCGCTGGCGACGCTGTATGTCGAGATCGTGCGCGGCACGCCGCTGCTGATCCAGATCCTGTTCATCTTCTATGCCCTGCCGGGGATCGGCCTGCGCCTGTCTCCCTTCGTGGCCGGCGTGCTGGCGCTGGGGATGAACTATGCGGCCTATGAGGCGGAGAATTACCGCGCCGGCCTGCAATCGGTGGCGCGCGGGCAGATCGAGGCCGCGATCGCGCTGAACATGACGCATGTCCAGGCGCTGCGCTTCGTCGTGGTGCCGCAGGCGGTGCGGATGGTCATTCCGGTCATGACCAACGATTTCATCTCGCTGCTCAAGGATTCGTCGCTGGTCAGCGTGATTACGCTGACCGAGCTGAGCCAGACCTATGTCCGCCTGTCCTCGACCTATTACGATTATTTCGGCACCGGCCTGCTGATCGGCGTCGCCTATCTGCTGCTGGGCCTGCCTTTTGTGCGGCTGGCGCGCATGGCGGAGGCGCGGTTTCATACCGGGCGCCAGCGGAGCGGGCATATCTGAGGGCCCGGGCTTGGCGGGGGGTGGGACCCGGCATCCCAATTGCCTGATAACGACCGGGTTTCCAAGGCCGGCTTGATGCGTCTGGCACATGTCGGTGCTGTTTCATGTCACGTTGTGCATAAATAGGCGGAGGCCTAAAGAAAACCGGTCGAAGACAATCCGAACGTCATATGGTCATGGATCTGCTATCCGCTCTGCACAGCTTTGTTCGTGTCGCGGCCACCGGCTCGTTTTCCGCCGTCTCGCGGGAAACCGGCGCCAGTCAGCCGACGATTTCGCGCCATATCGCGCTGCTGGAGGCGCATTACGGCGCCACCCTGTTCGCGCGGACCACGCGCAGCCTGATGATGACCGAGGATGGGCGCAACCTGCTGCCCCATGCCTATGAGGTGCTGGAGATCCTGGAAACCGCCGAGACCGCGCTGGGGCGCCGCCGGGCGTCGGTGTCCGGCCTGGTCAGGCTGGGGGTGACCACGGCGTTCGGCCTGTACATGACCGCGCGGCTGGGGGAATTGCTGGACAAGCATCCCGACCTGTCGGTCGAACTGATCATGCGCGACGGGTTCGGCGACCTGGTCGAGGAGGGGCTGGACCTGGCGGTACGGGTGGGGGAGATCGCGGAAGGATCGCTGATCGCCCGGCGCCTGGGCACCGTCAAGCGGATCGCGGTCGCCAGCGGCGATTATCTGGCGCGGCGCGGCGCGCCCGCCCATCCGCGCGATCTGCTGAACCATCCCTGCATCGCCTATACCTATGGCGGCACGCGTCATGACTGGCAATTCGAGGGCAATGGCGAGGAAAGCGTGGTTGCCGCCAGCGGGCCCTTCCGCGCCAACAGTAGCGAGGCGGTGTTGCAGGCCACGCTCGCGGGGCTGGGGATCGGGCTGCTGCCGTCGTTCCAGGTGACGGAAGATATCGCGGCGGGCCGGTTGATCCGCCTGTTTCCGGAATGGGTGGTGCCGGAACTGCCGTTCTATGCCGTGCATACCGGGCCGCGGACATTGCCGCTGCGGACGCGCACGGTGCTGGATTTCCTGATCGATATCGCGGACGTGCTGCGGTAGGGACGGGTCTTTCCCGGGGGCTCGGCGCGGGCGGGCAACGCCCGGTCATTCACCCGGCAGGAAGGATGCCGGATCGCGGCTGGCGCGCACCAGGTCCGGGCTGCCGTTCGTCAGGTCGCCATGGAAGCCGCGGCGCAGCATGGTCGTCCATCCGTCCATCCAGCCATTGGCGGCGTTGACGAAACGCTGGGCGCCCGGGTTCTGCGGCAGTTCCTGCTTCAGCCATCGGTCCGGCGGCGCCGGCAGCGTCATGGTGCCCTTGCGGGCCGGGCTGAGCAGGGTGGTCACGTTTTCGATGTTCGCGCCGTGATCGGCGGCGGCCTCGGCGTAGTTCCAGGTGGTGACCAGCATGACGTAGGGAATGGGGAAGCCTAGCACATGCAGGCGGTTGAAGGCGGTCTGGATGTCCACGCTGTCGCTCAGCGGCTGGCCCTCGATCTGGACATGGCTGGTGAACCAGCATTCCAGCACCTTGGAGTCCGAGGGGACGATCTTCGACAGGTAGTTCCGGTCGTCGTGGCAGCCGTTGTTCATCGCGTCGACGGTGGAGAGCGGCAGGGATTGCGTGCTGGCCCGCGCGATGATCACCCCGGTCACGATGCCGCCTTCGGCGCGTACCAGCACGTTGCTGAGCAGTTCGCCATGCGGGCCGCTCTGCGTCGTCAGCACCGGGTGCCAGGTGCCGGCCGGCAGGGGCAGGATGCGGCCGGCGAAGGGGATCGCCCCCGACAGGTCGGACGTGATGGGCGGCGCCGCCAGTTGCGGGCCGCCGGCCGTCTGCTGGCCATTGTCCGGCGCGCCGCCGGCGGGCGGGGCGGGCGGCGTGGCGTCGGGCGACGCGTCGGACGGGGATGCGGGCGCGGGCGGGGCCGGGGTGCGGCCCAGGGTCCGGTTGACGCGGTCGAACACCGGCCGCAGGGCCGCGATGCGCGTGAGGTACGCCGGCGGATAGAGCAGCGTCAGCGCCGCGAAGAGGGGGATGCAATAGAGCATCGCGCGCCAGATCGGCGCGCGATGCCAGAGACGGGAAGCTGCGGACATTCAGGTCGCCGTAAGGGAAAAGCGGGTCAGCGCAGGACGCGTGCCCGCTGGGCCTCGGTATCGTTGGCGATCTCGGCGGTGACGCCGTTCTCGCCGGAAATGACGCGCACCATCTTCGCCCCCTGCTGGCGGGCGGAAATCAGCGAGTCGCTCATCATGTCCTCGATCGACCGCACCAGGTCGCGGGCGCTGGCGGCGGCGCCCATCTTGTTCTGCCGCCGCATGACCTCGAACAGCAGCGAGGCGTCGATGCCGCCGGTTTCCACCCGCAGGCCGTAGCTTTCGATCATCGCCTCGATCTCCAGCGCCGCGACCCGGGCCACGTCCAGGCCGGTCAGCGCGCGGAAGACGAAGATGCGGTCCAGGCGGTTCAGCACCTCGGGCGCGAAGCCGGCCTGGCGCAGGGCCTCGACTGACTCGGCGCGCATGCGGTCGGGCTCGTCGGCCAGGCGGTCGGCGATCTCGGACAGGGCTTCGGTCGCGATGTTGGAGGTCAGCACGAAGATGGCGCGGACGGTCGAGACCTGCTGGCCGGTCGAGGCCTCGGTGACGTGCCCGTCATTCCAGGCCGTGAGGAATTTCTTGAAGACGTCGGGATGCGCCTTTTCGATTTCGTCGAGCAGGACGACGGCATCGGGCTTTTCCTTCAGGCCGCCGGTCAGCTTGCCGAACGTGTCGGAGCCGACATAGCCCTTGGGCGAGCCGAACAATTGCGTCGCGGCGTGCGGCGAACTCATCTGCGTCATGTCGAAATGCAGCAGGGGGCGGTCGAGCTGCCGGGCCATCTGCTTGGCCAGGTAGGTCTTGCCGGTGCCCGGCGGCCCGGCCAGCAGGAAGATGCCGACCGGCTTGCCGCGCACCTGCAAGGCCATGCGGCGGCGGAGCTGGGCGGCGATGTCCTCGCAGACCTGGTCCTGGCCGATGACCCGCGCGCGCAGGCCGGCCGCCAGTTCCTCGGCGTCGATCACCGTTTCCTTCTGCTCGCGCGCCAGCATTTCCTCCAGCGCGGTGCGATTGGTCAGCCTGGCCAGTACATCCATCATCCACCCCCGTCGGCGCCGCAGCCCCTTGCGCGCCAGTCGCTCGGCGCGGGTCTCGAACATCAATCCCGCCAGGACCAGCAGGCTGCTGCCGCCCATCAGCATCGGAAAGGCCGGCGCACACCATTCCATGAAATGCGTCAGGCTGGCGAGTGAAAGATGCAGCGAGGCCGCGGCCTGCAAGCTGGCGAGGATCAGGAAGATGACCATCATGACCGGCATCAGCCGGTTCAGGGCGGGCAGGAGCGCCTTCATTGGACGATCACATCGAGAACGAGCATCTGGTCGCGGTGGATGACCGGCAGCGGTGTCGGCCCCAGGACCGTGATGGCCCCCGGCGCCACGCCGGCGGGGCCGGGGTCGGACACCGGCGCGATATCGACCTCGCCGGAAATGCGGATGGGCAGCAGCACGGTGCGCGGCCGGGGGGTCAGCGGCACCGTCTGGGTGATGCCGCCCGAACTGACGGTCACGACGCCGCCGGTCCCGGCCTCGTCATAGATCGGCATCTGGACCAGCCGGTATTCGCGCTTGTGGATGCCGGCCAGGATGCGGGCCTGCTGGTCGGGCGTCAGCCCCGATTGTTGCAGGGCGCGCGGGGCGTTGTCGGGCGCGATCATGGCGAATTGCTGCGTGCTGCCGAGGGTGTTGGCGGCGCTGACCGCGCCGTGCGGGGCATCGCCGGAGATGGCGGCGGGCAGGGGGGCGGGATGCTGGCTCTGGGTGGCCATGCGGGCGCTGAACCCGGCCACCACGATCATCCCCGCCGCCAGGCCGTACCAGAGCGGCCGACCTTTGCCGGGTCCGGCTTCGTCGGGAGTGGCGCGTGCTTCGGGTTCGGGCGTCTGCCTCATGCCCGCATCATGCGTGTGCCCCATGCGGTGGGCAAGCATTCAAACGCCGACGTGATTGTAATGTAATGTATGCGCGGAAGCGGCCGAAGCCGGCATCTTGCGGCGGGGGGCGTTATCGCCTATATGGGCTGCATTCCTTCATCTTCCGCTTTTTTTGGGGGGTGGCCTTGCCGGCCGCCTTTTTTGTTTTGGACGCAGACCTTCCCTACCTCACCGGCCTGGACGCCAAGGTGGCCGCCCTTGTGGCGCCCGTCCTGGCCGACATGGGATTCGAACTGGTCCGGGTGGCGATCCTGGGCCGGGAGAGCCCGACGGTGCAGATCATGGCCGACCGCGCCGACGGCAGCCTGATCGCGATTGAGGATTGCGAGCAGATCAGCCACGCGGTGGGCGCGGTGCTGGATATCGAGGACCCGCTGCCCGGCGCCTGGACGCTCGAGGTCTCGTCCGCCGGGATCGACCGCCCGCTGACGCGGGCGAAGGACTGGAACCGCTTCGCCGGCCACCTGGCCAAGGCCGAGGTGAATATCCCGATCGATGGCCGCAAGCGCTTCTCGGGCATTCTGCTGGGCGCCGCGGACGGTGTCGGGCGGCTGCGGCTGGAAGACGGCACCGAGGCGGCGCTGCCGCTGTCGGACATGCGCCGCGCGCGGCTGGTGCTGACCGATGAACTGATCGCGGCCAGCGCCCATATGATGGGGGTCTCCGACGACGGAGCCCCGGAAACCCCTGTCACGCCCGGCGAGACGCCGGCGCGCAAGACTCACTGAGACGTCCTGGAGGTTCTGATGGACACGTCCGTTTCCCGTCCCGAACTGCTGCTGGTGGCGGATGCCGTCGCGCGCGAGAAGTCGATCGACCGCGAGGAAGTGCTGGAGGCGATGGAGCAGGCCATCCAGAAGGCCGGGCGCGCCAAATACGGCCATGAGAAGGACATCCGCGCGACCATCGACCGCAGGACCGGCGATGTCCGCCTGTCGCGCTGGACCGAGGCCGTGGAGGTGGTGGAGAACGAGGAGACGCAGATCCCGCTCCATATCGCCCGCAAGTTCAAGCCCGAGATCCAGTTGGGCGAGCATCTGGTCGACCCGCTGCCGCCGATCGATTTCGGCCGGATCGCGGCGCAGACCGCCAAGCAGGTGATCGTGCAGCGCGTGCGCGAATATGAGCGCAAGCGCCAGTTCGAAGAATTCAAGGACCGTGTGGGCGAGATCGTGAACGGCACGGTCAAGCGCACCGAATACGGCAACCTGATGGTCGAGATCGGCAGTTCCGAGGCGCTGCTGCGTCGCGACGAGCTGATTCCGCGCGAGAGTTTCCGCAATTCCGACCGCGTGCGGGCCTATATCTATGACGTGCGCGACGAGCCGCGCGGGCCGCAGATCTTCCTGTCGCGCACCCATCCGGCCTTTCTGGCCAAGCTGTTCGCGCAGGAAGTGCCCGAGATCTATGACGGGATCATCGAGATCAAGGCCGTGGCCCGCGATCCGGGGTCGCGCGCCAAGATGGCGGTGATTTCACGCGATGCCTCGATCGATCCGGTCGGCGCCTGCGTGGGCATGCGCGGATCGCGCGTGCAGGCCGTGGTGCAGGAATTGCAGGGCGAGAAGATCGACATCATTCCCTGGAGCCCGCAGGCGGCGACCTTCGTCGTCAACGCGCTGGCGCCGGCTGAAGTCAGCAAGGTGGTGATGGACGAGGAGGCCGGGCGCGTCGAAGTCGTGGTGCCGGACGAGCAGTTGAGCCTGGCGATCGGCCGGCGCGGGCAGAATGTCCGCCTGGCCAGCCAGTTGACGCGCTGGGATATCGACATCCTGACCGAGGCCGAGGAATCGGAGCGCCGGCAGGAGGAATTCCGCCGCCGCAGCAGCCTGTTCGTCGAGGCGCTGGACGTGGACGACGTGATCGCCGGCCTGCTGGTGACGGAAGGCTTCCATTCGATCGAGGAACTGGCCTATGCCGACCCCGACGAACTGGCCGGGATCGAAGGATTCGACGAGGACGTGGCCGGCGAGCTGGTCCGCCGTGCCGAGGGCTTCCTGGCCCGGCGCGAGGACGAGCTGGACGAGACGCGGCGCGGCCTCGGCGTGTCGGACGAGATCGCGGTGCTGGGCGTGTTTTCCAACCAGATGCTGGTGACGCTGGGTGAAAAGGGTGTGAAGACCCTGGACGACCTGGCCGACCTGGCGGGCGACGAACTGGTCGAGATCCTGGGGGCCGAGGTGATCGACGAGGAAGCGGCGAACGAGATCATCATGGCGGCGCGTGCCCACTGGTTCGAGGGTGATGAACCGGCCGGGGCGCAGGGCGCGCCGGAGGCGCCGGAGGCCTGAGCGCGCGGCGTGTCGGAACGGGCGGGACAGGATAATATGACGACGGACGCCGACCACGATTCCGCGGACGACGAGCGGGGGCCCCTGCGCCGCTGTATCGTCACGCGGGAGCGCGCGGCGCCCGAGACGATGCTGCGTTTCGTGGTCTCGCCCGACCGTGTCGTGACGCCCGATCTTTCCGCGCGTCTGCCCGGACGGGGAATCTGGTTGAGCGCGCGCCGGGATGTGCTAGAAACGGCGCGGACACGGGGGGCGTTCTCACGCGCCGCCCGGGGTCAGGTCGTCGTTCCGCCCGACCTGGATGGAATTCTACAGGCCGGCCTCGTGCGCCGGATCATGGAGACGGTGGGACTCGCACGGCGGGCCGGTCAGGTGACATACGGTTTCGTCAAGGTGCGGGAATGGATCGAGGGCGGTCGCGCCGGTCTGATCATACAGGCCGGGGACGGCAGTCCTGATGAGAGGACGAGGTTATTGTCCGGCGCACGGGACCTGCCGATAGCGGTTGTTCCTACGGCGGCGGGTCTGGGGGCGGCATTCGGCCGTGACCATGTCGTGCATGCGGCGATGTCGCGTGGCGAACTGGCACGGCGCGTCCATATCGATAGTGAACGTTTTGCGGGGCTGTCCGGCAGGGCGGTTCCGGGTTCGTCGGACCAATCCGGCGAACTTGGGTGAACAGGCGGGTACATGAGCGAAGGCAACGATCAGGATCAGGGTAAGGGACGCTTGTCCCTGCGGCCGGCGGGCCGGAGGGAGGTCGGACGGACGGTTGACGCCGGTTCCGTGCGGCAGAGTTTCAGCCATGGTCGTTCGAAGGTGGTGCAGGTCGAGGTGCGCAAGAAGCGCGGCCCCGGTCCCGCCCCCGCGGGCAGCGGCTCCGGTTCGTCCGGCGGCGGCCGGGCGGGCGGGCGCGGGGGCAATGGCGGTCGCGCGCTGACCGCCGGGGAACTGGCCACCCGCCAGCGCGTACTCGAGGAGCAGCGGGCCGAAGCCGTCCGTCGCGAGCAGGAGCGGCGCGAGCAGGAGAAGATCATGATCCTCTCCGCCGCCGAGGAAGCGCGGCGGCGCGAGGAAGATGCCCGGCGCGCAGCCGAGGACGCGGCCCGCGAGCAGGAAGAGGCCGCGGCGCGCGCCCGTGCCGATGCGGCCGAGCAGCGCAGCCGGCCCCAGGCCCAGGACCATGCCCCGGACCAGGATCAGTCCGAGCCGGGCGGCCCGGTGGTTTCGGCCGTGCCGATCCCCGGCGAGGTCACGCTGGCCCCGCCGATGGAGCGGCTGCGCCCGCTGGCCGAGCGCGCCATCATGCCGGCCCGTCCGGTCACGACCACTCGGCCGGCGGCGCCGCAGGCCGCGACGACGGCCCAGCCGCAGGGCGAGACCCTGCGCCTGCGCACCGGCCGTGGCCCCGACACGGAAGAGGAACGCCGCGCGCCGCGCCGCCCCGGAGTCGTGCCCAGCCGCAAGCCGAACGGCGCGCCGGCGAAGAAGGGTGGCGACAACCGCCGGTCCGGCCGCATCGACGTTCAGGCGGCGATCGAGGGTGACGACGACAAGACGCGTTCGCTGGCCTCGGTCCGGCGCCAGCGCGAGCGCGAGCGCCGGCAGGCGGAACTGGAGCGCCTGCGCGCCGACCAGGTCCGCGTGGTGCGTGACGTGGTGCTGCCCGAGACGATCACGGTGCAGGAACTGGCGAACCGCATGGCGGCCCGCCAGGGCGAAGTCATCAAGGCCCTGATGAAGATGGGCGTGATGGCGACCGTGACCCAGTCGCTCGACGCGGATACGGCCGAACTGGTCATTCAGGAATTCGGCCATCGCGTCCGCCGCGTGGCGGACAGCGATGTGGAGATCGGCATCGAGGGGATCGACGATACGCCGGAAGACCTGCTGCCGCGCCCGCCCGTCGTGACGGTCATGGGGCATGTCGACCACGGCAAGACCTCGCTGCTGGACGCGCTGCGCACCACCGACGTGGCGGCGGCCGAAGCCGGCGGGATCACCCAGCATATCGGCGCCTACCAGGTGACGCTGCCTTCTGGCGCCAAGATCACCTTCATCGACACGCCGGGCCACGAGGCGTTCACCGCCATGCGGGCCCGTGGCGCCTCGGTGACCGACGTGGTGGTGCTGGTGGTCGCGGCGGATGACGGCGTGATGCCGCAGACGGTCGAGGCGATCCGCCATGCGAAGGCGGCGAATGCGCCGATCGTGGTGGCGATCAACAAGTGCGACAAGCCGGGCGCGAACCCCGAGCGCGTGCGCCAGGAGCTGCTCCAGCACGAGATCGTGGTCGAGTCGATGGGCGGCGACACCCAGGATGTCGAGGTCTCGGCGCTGAAGCGCACCGGGCTGGACAAGCTGGAGGAAGCCATCCTGCTCCAGGCGGAAGTGCTGGACCTGCGCGCCAACCCCGACCGGGTGGCCGAAGGCTCGGTGATCGAAAGCCGGCTGGATCGCGGTCGCGGCCCGGTGGCGACGATCCTGGTGCAGAAGGGCACGCTGCGGCGTGGCGACATCGTGGTGGCCGGCGCCGAATGGGGCCGTGTCCGCGCGATGCTGGACGACCGCAACCGCCAGATCCAGGAAGCGCTGCCGTCGACGCCGGTCGAGATCCTGGGCGTGACCGGCGTGCCGGGGGCCGGCGAGCCGTTCGTGGTGGTGGAGAACGAGAACCGCGCCCGCGAGATCTCGGAATTCCGCCAGCGCGTGATCAAGGACCGCATGGCCGCCGGCCAGACGGCCGCGCGCGGCACGCTGGACCAGATGCTGGCGCGCATCCAGGCCGGCGCCCAGAAGGAAGTCGCCGTGCTGATCAAGGCCGACGTCCAGGGTTCGGCGGAAGCGTTGCAGACCACGGTGCTCAAGCTGGAGCATGAAGAGGTCAAGGTTCGGGTGCTGACGGCCAGTGTCGGGCAGATCACCGAGAGCGACGTGCAACTGGCCAAGGCGTCGGACGCGGTGATCATCGCGTTCAACGTCCGCGCCAC
Organism: Gluconacetobacter sacchari; assembly: GCF_014174255.1. Lineage (GTDB taxonomy): Bacteria > Pseudomonadota > Alphaproteobacteria > Acetobacterales > Acetobacteraceae > Gluconacetobacter > Gluconacetobacter sacchari. Next base: position 104,892 of record NZ_JABEQJ010000004.1, on the reverse strand, counting down.
GACGCAGGCGCGGGAACTGGCGCAGCGCGAAGGGGTGGATATCCGCTACTATTCGATCATCTACCAAGTCGCGGATGACGTGGAGCAACTGGTCAAGGGCAAGGTCGCGCCCAAGCACCGCGAGAAGTTCCTGGGTTATGCCGAGATCCGCAAGGTGTTCGACATCACCAAGGTCGGCAAGGTGGCCGGTTGCTACGTCACCGAGGGCGTGGTCAAGCGCGGGTGCGGCGTGCGCCTGCTGCGCGACAACGTCGTGGTCCACGAGGGCGAACTCAGCCAGCTCAAGCGCTTCAAGGACGATGTCAAGGAAGTGGCGCGCGGCTATGAGTGCGGCCTGTCCTTCGCCGGCTACAACGACCTGCGCGAAGGCGATATGGTCGAGTGCTATGAGATGGAACTGGTTCCCGCATGAGTCGCAACCCCTCTCGTGGGAAGGTGAATATGGCGGGGCCGGCGGGGAAACTCGCCGGTCTTGCCGCTTCCGGCCCCAGCCAGCGCCAGTTGCGCGTGGGCGAGGAAGTGCGCCGCGTGCTGGCCGACCTGTTCGCGCGCACCGAGTTCCGCGACCCGGACCTGGCCGATGCCCGCATCACCGTGACGGAAGTGCGGCTTTCCCCCGACCTGAAGCACGCGACGGCCTTCGTCGCGCGGCTGGGGCGCAGCGATGTCGAGGCGCTGCTGCCGGCTCTCAATCGGGTTTCGCCGTTTCTGCGCTCGCGCATGTCGGGCAGCCTGCGCCTGCGGGTGGTGCCGGAAATCCATTTCCAGCCCGATACGGCGCTGGATTATGCGATGGAGGTCGATGCGCTGCTGCGCCGGCCGGACGTGGCGCGGGATCTGGACGAGTAGCGCGCTGCCGAGGGCTTGGTGCTAGAGCATCATCCAACCGGATGGACTCATTCGGTCGGATAAAGATGCTCTATAAAACAATGATCTAGAGCCATATCCGTGAACCAGTGTGAACGGATATGGCTCTAGCCGAGCAGCAGGGTGGCCATGAACGCGTCCGGATCGCGATGGAATTCGCTCAGGATGGCGAAATGATCCGTCAGCCGGAAGGGTCGTTCGACGAGGCCGTGCCGTGTCAGGTGCAGCACCGTGGCGCCGGGGTAGGCCATGATGAGCGGCGAATGGGTGGCGATGAGGAATTGTGCGTCGCCGCGCTGTACGGCCGCGTGGATGATCTTGAGAAATTCCATCTGACGGATGGGTGAGAGCGCGGCTTCCGGTTCGTCGAGGATGTAAATCCCGCGTCCTGCGATCCTGCGGCTGAACAGGTGGAAATAGCCCTCGCCATGCGAGCGTTCAGTGCCCGAACGGCCGCCGAATTCCGCCAGGAAATCGGCTGCATAGCCGGGGTCTTCGGCAGCCAGCCGGTCGATTTCGGCGATGAGGGCGGCGAATCCTTCGGCGCGGACGAAGAATCCGCTGGTGAACTTGGGGAACCAGCTTGGGCGCAGGGCCTCGGCCAGGGCGTTGCGTCCCTGCGGGCCGATCGCGAAATTGCGGTTGCCGCCATGGAGCGGAAAGCCGCAGAGCGCCGCCAATGCTTCGATGAGGGTGGATTTGCCGCTGGCATTGGGGCCGGCGAAAATCGTGACCGGGGCGGTAAAATCGATCTCGAAGCTGGGCCAGGTCAGGACCGGCAATGAGAAGGGAAAGGCATCCGGCTCCGCCACGCGTTCGGGCAGAAGGCTGACGCGCTTGAGAAACGGCGCCCGATAGAGCGTGTGGCCAGCTTTCCGTGCCATGACGCGTGCATAGCACGGGCCCACGACATCCCAAAAATGGGGTGCAGGGCCTCGGGCCCTGCCGGGTCCAGGGCAGCGCCCTGGCTCTTAGAGCCATATCCGTTCACACTGGTTCACGGATATGGCTCTAGATCATTGTTTTATAGAGCATCTTTATCCGACCGAATGAGTCCATCCGGTTGGATGATGCTCTAACGCCCGGATCCGGTCAGCAGCATGGTCGGCGTATGGCGGATGGTTCGTGCCGCGCCACGTAGCGCGACCCCGCCCGCCGCCAGGTCGCGCCCCGCTGCCGCGAGATCCGTCTCCAGGGCGTCGTCGGGCGTGCGCAGATCGGAGCGGACCTGTCGGGCGGTGGACAGGGCGGCTTTGGTATCGCGGGTGACGGTGCGGATTTCGGCGCCGCGATCCTGCGTCTGCCGGCGCGCGGTGGTCATCAGTCGGGAGAGCACGCCCCGCGTGCGGCGGCTGTCTTGCGCGGTTTGCCGCCGAGCCGTGGCCATGGAGGTCGCGGCGGTGCGGGTCGCGGCGGCCAGACCCGCCAGGCTGGCGCGGAGGGCGGGCAGGGCGGCCTGGATCCGCGCGGCGGTCTTCTGCCCGTCCTGCGCGGCCTGTTGCCATTCGGCGGCCATCTTGTGGATCGGCAGGGTTGCCAGGGTATGGCGCAGAATTTCCAGCCTGGATTCGTGGGCGGGGATTTCCACCAGGTTCGACAGGCCGGGATGAGGGCGTGGGACGGGGCCGGGCACGATGTCCAGGTCGATGCCGATGTGGCCGGTGACGAGGCTGGCGGTATGAAGTTCGGCCTGCAATCCGTCCCGCACCAGGCCGGGCAGCGTGGGGTGGCGCGAACTGCCCGCAAGATGGATATGGTCGGGCTGGACGCGGATCGTGACGGGGATCAGCGCGCGGGCGTGGAGCGGGTCGGCGTACAGGCCGATATGTTCGACCCGGCCCAGCGCCACGCCGCGAAAGGTGACGAGCGCGCCGGCGCGCAGGCCGCCGACCGGGTGGTCGAACACGATCACCGCCCGCTCGGTATGCGCCCGCAGGCCGAACCGGCCGAACCCGCCGAGAAACGCGCAGCCCAGCGCGATCCCGCCCGCGATGAAGAGCAGGGTGGCCATCAGTCCGGCGGCCCGGCCGGGATGGGTGCGAGGAGGGGACGGGACGCGGGGGATGGTCATCCGCCCCTGTTTCGGGCGTTCGCGGCCCCCGGGGAAAGCAGGCATGGCACAATCCGGCATTGCTCCCCTTTCAGGGCTCGTCTACACGCACGCCTCTTCCAGGGATTCTGCATCAAGAAGGTTTTGCCCCATGCGACGCAAGCGCGGACGTCCGATCGATGGCTGGCTGGTCATCGACAAGCCGGGAGGGATGACGTCGACCGATGTCGTCAACCGGGTGAAGCGCGCGTTCGACGCCGCGAAGGCGGGGCATGGCGGCACGCTGGATCCGCTGGCGACCGGGCTGCTGCCGATCGCCTTCGGCGCGGCCACCAAGACCGTGCCCTACATCATGGACGGGACCAAGCGCTATCACTTCACCCTGCGGCTGGGCGAGGCGCGGGACACGGACGATGCCGACGGCGTAGTGACCGAGACCTCGGCCGTGCGGCCGTCGGACGAGGATTTCCGCCGCGCGCTGCCGGCCTTTCGCGGCGACATCATGCAGGTGCCGCCCGTCTATTCCGCGATCAAGGTCGCGGGCGAGCGGGCCTATGACATGGCGCGCGACGGCAGGGCACCCGACCTGCCGCCCCGGCCCGCGCGGATCGACCGGTTCGAGCTGGTGGCGCGGCCGGATGCGGATACCGCGATTTTCGAGGTGGAATCCGGCAAGGGGGTCTATATGCGCTCGCTGGCCCGCGACATCGCGCGGGCGTGCGGCACGGTCGGGCATGTGGCCGCCCTGCGCCGGCTGCGGGTGGGGCCTTTTGCCGAGGAAGACGCGATTCCACTGGACAAACTGGCGCCGAACGACGACAACGCGCCTGCCTCACCGGATCTGCTTCTTCCGGTCGCGACCGCGCTGGCCGACATCCCGGCGCTGGCCTTGACCCACGAGGAAGCGGAGTCCCTCTCGCACGGGCAGGCGATCAGCCTGCTCGGCCTGATGGGACGGATTCCGGACGCCGCCGATCCCGACCAGGGCATCGTGCGGGGGATGGACGGGGGGCGCGTGATCGGGCTGTGCCGGCTGGACGATGGCTGGCTGCGCCCGGACCGCATGCTTTAACCGGATTGGAATGTGGAGAACACGATGTCGATTACTGCTGAGCGCCGCACGGCGCTGATTGGCGAATACCAGACCGCCGCCCAGGATACCGGATCGCCGGAAGTCCAGGTCGCCCTGCTGACCGAGCGGATCACGAACCTGACCGAGCACCTGAAGACCCACGCGAAGGATTTCCATTCGCGTCGCGGCCTGCTGGTGATGGTCGGCAAGCGCCGCGGCCTGCTGGACTATCTGAAGCGCAAGGACGCGGCCCGCTACCAGACCGTGATCGGTCGCCTGGGCCTGCGCCGCTGAGATGATGCGCGCTCCGGCCCGCTGCCCCGCGTCGCGCGGTGGTGGGCCGGATCGCGCCGGTGCGCTCCGCCGGCGGGGTGGCATGGCCGCCCTGTCGTCGCGGGGCCGCCACGATGCCCGATGCCCAATCGTGGGCCGGGCCACACGCTGCCCCCTTGTCGGTGAAGACATCCGGACCGGGTCGCAGCGTTTCAGGCCACATGGTGTTCTGGCGGGTGACCGTCATCGCCCCATGCCGTCCGAGACGCTGTCCTTCATCCCCTTGTCCGGGCCCTTCCCCGCCATCCGGGGCGGCTTTCGGACAGGGAGTGTCTGAATGTTCAACTACTACCGCAAAGAGATCGAGTGGGGCGGCCGCGCGCTGGTGCTGGAAACGGGCAAGATCGCCCGCCAGGCCGATGGCGCCGTGGTCGTGACCTATGGCGACACGGTCGTGCTCTGCACCGCCGTCGGCGCCCGGAGCGTCAAGCCGGGGCAGGATTTCTTCCCGCTGACGGTCAACTACCAGGAAAAGGCCTTCGCGGCCGGCAAGATCCCCGGCGGCTTCTTCAAGCGTGAAGGGCGCCCGTCCGAGATCGAGGTCCTGAATTCGCGCCTGATCGACCGGCCGATCCGTCCGCTGTTCCCGGAGACCTTCCGCAACGAGGTCCAGGTCGTCGCCACCGTGCTGAGCCACGACCTGGAGAACGATCCGGCGATCGCGGCGCTGATCGGCTGCTCGGCGGCGCTGACGCTGTCGGGCATTCCGTTCTTCGGCCCGGTCGCGGCCTGCCGCGTCGGCTACGAGAACGGCGCCTATATCCTGAACCCGACGCTGCCGGAGATGAAGAGCAGCGCGCTGGACCTGGTCGTCGCCGGCACGTCCGAAGGCGTGCTGATGGTCGAATCCGAGGCCGGCGAGCTGAGCGAGGAGGTGATGCTGGGCGCCGTGACCTTCGGTCATGAAGCGTTCCAGCCGGTGATCGACGCCATCATCGCGCTGGCCGAGCAGGCCGCGAAGGCGCCGTGGGACCTGGCCGAGCCGTCGGCCGAGGAGCTGGCGCTGCGCAAGCGGGTCGATGCGCTGGGCCGTGCCGCGATCGCCGAAGCCTATCAGGAGCGCGTCAAGCAGGAGCGCTACAAGAAGGTCGGCGCGGCGAAGGACGCCGTGCTGGCGGCGCTGACCGCCGAGGGGCTGGACGCGGGCGCGGCCAAGCCGATCCTGAAGGACTTGGAAGCCGACGTGGTGCGCAGCGCGGTGCTGGAGACCGGCCTGCGGATCGACGGCCGCGACCTGAAGACGGTTCGCCCGATCGTGTCGGAAGTCGGCATCCTGCCGCGCGCCCATGGCTCGGCCCTGTTCACCCGTGGCGAGACCCAGGCCCTGGTGGTCGCCACCCTGGGCACCGCCCAGGACGAGCAGGTGATCGACGCGCTGGAAGGCGAGTACCGCACCAACTTCATGCTGCACTACAACTTCCCTCCCTATTCGGTGGGTGAGTGCGGCCGCATGGGCTCGCCCGGCCGGCGCGAGATCGGCCATGGCAAGCTGGCCTGGCGCGCGGTGCATCCGCTGCTGCCGGGCAAGGATGCCTTTCCGTACACCATGCGCGTGGTGTCCGAGATCACCGAGAGCAACGGCTCGTCCTCCATGGCGACCGTGTGCGGCACCTCGCTGGCGCTGATGGATGCCGGCGTGCCGCTGAAGCGGCCGGTGGCGGGCATCGCCATGGGCCTGATCAAGGAAGATCGCGGCTTTGCCGTGCTGTCCGACATCCTGGGTGACGAAGACCATCTGGGCGACATGGACTTCAAGGTCGCGGGCACCGAGGACGGCATCACCGCGTTGCAGATGGACATCAAGATCACGTCCATCACGCCCGAGATCATGAAGATCGCCCTGGGCCAGGCGCGCGACGGCCGGCTGCATATCCTGGGCGAGATGTCCAAGGCGCTGACCGAGGGGCGCAGCGACGTGTCCTCGACCGCGCCGAAGATCACCACCATCACGGTGCCCAAGGAGAAGATCCGCGACGTGATCGGCCAGGGCGGTAAAGTGATCCGTGAGATCGTTGAATATTCGGGCGCCAAGATCGACATCAAGGACGACGGTACGATCATGATCGCCGCCTCGGCCGAGGATCAGGCCACCAAGGCGATCGAGCGGATCCGCGGCATCGTGGCCGAGCCCGAGATCGGCGCGATCTATACCGGCAAGGTGGTCAAGACCGCCGATTTCGGAGCGTTCGTCAACTTCCTGGGCGCGCGCGACGGGCTGGTCCATATTTCGGAGCTGTCGCAGGGCCGGGTGGCCAAGACCACGGACATCGTCAACCAGGGCGACGCGGTCAAGGTGAAGGTCCTGGGCTTCGACGATCGCGGCAAGGTCAAGCTGTCGATGCGCGTCGTCGACCAGGAGACGGGGGCCGACATCAGCGAGGCCGTCGGCGCCAAGCCCGCTCGGCCGCCGGCGCGCTGAAGCCGGCCGGTGGTGGGGCAGCCTTCTGCGCCACCACCGCGGCCCCGCCCGTTGGGAGCGGGGCACGTATGGACGAGACGCCGGTCCATCGGGACCGCGCGATGACGATAGGGTAGCGATGAAGGCGATCAATGCGATCCGCATGGGCGGGGTGGATGTCCTGCCGCTGATCGAAGGTGGGAAGGGCGTATCGGTCTCGACCGGCATATCGTCCGGACATTGGGCGGCGGCGGGGGGCGCCGGCACGGTGTCGATCGTCAATGCCGATTCATACGACGCCGAGGGACGGACCGTTCCGCAGATCTATCGCGGCCGGACCCGGCGCGAGCGGCAGCAGGAACTGATCGCCTACGCCGTTGCCGGCGGGATCGCGCAGGTGCGGATCGCGCACGATCTGGCCGGCGGGCGCGGGCGTGTCCACGCCAACATCCTGTGGGAGATGGGCGGTGCCGAGGAGGTGATCCTCGGCGTGCTGGAAGGTGCGCCGGGCCTGATCCACGGCCTGACCTGCGGCGCGGGCATGCCCTATCGCCTGTCGGAGATCGCGGCGCGGTTCGGCATTCATTATTATCCCATCGTCTCGTCCGCCCGGGCGTTCAGCGCCCTGTGGAAACGGTCTTTCCACAAGAATCCCTGCGGGCTGGGTGGGGTGGTGTACGAAGACCCCTGGCGGGCCGGCGGGCATAACGGCCTGTCGAACACCGAAAACCCGCTGGCCCCCGAAGACCCGTTTCCGCGCGTGCTGGCGTTACGCCAGGCGATGCGCGGCTTCGGCCTGCACGAGACGCCGATCATCATGGCGGGTGGCGTGTGGTGCCTGGAGGAATGGGAGGACTGGATCGACAATCCCGAACTCGGGCCTGTCGCCTTCCAGTTCGGCACCCGGCCGCTGCTGACGCGGGAAAGCCCGATCCCGGAGGCGTGGAAGCGGCGGCTGCTGACCCTGAAGAAGGGGGATGTCTTCCTGAACCGCTTCTCGCCGACCGGATTTTATTCCTCGGCGGTGAACAACCCGTTCCTGCGGGAACTCCAGGCGCGTTCGGAGCGGCAGGTCGCCTATTCCACCGAACCGGTGGGCGAGCATGTCGCGGCCTATGGCGTGGGGGCGCGGGCGCGGCAGGTCTTCATGACCGAGGCCGATCGCGAGCATGTCCGGCTGTGGGAGCGCGAAGGTTATACCGAGGCCATGCGCACCCCGGATTCGACGCTGATCTTCGTCACGCCCGACCGGGCGCGGGAGATCCTGGCCGACCAGGTGGCGTGCATGGGCTGCCTGTCGGAATGCCGCTTTTCCAACTGGAGCCAGCGGGGACCGGATTATTCCAACGGTCATCGGGCGGATCCGCGGTCGTTCTGCATCCAGAAGACGCTTCAGGCCATCGCCCATGCGGGGACCGAGGGCGCCGACGAGGTGATGGACAACAACCTGATGTTCGGCGGCACCAATGCGTGGCGCTTTGCTACCGACCCGTTCTACGCCAACGGCTTCGTGCCGACGGTGGGGCAACTGGTCGAGCGGATCCTGACCGGGCGCTAAGGCGGCACGGCCAGGAAGACGGTCCGGTCCGGGCCGTCCCGCACCGGGACGTAGCCGGCCGCGTCCAGCGCGTCGTCGATCGGGTCGTGGCCGCCATGGGCGATCGCGTTGGCGTGGCGATGGGCGGCGCGGCTGAGTTCCACCAGCGCGAAACCATGTCGGCGGACTGTCTCCGCGAAGGGATAGGCTTGGCCGCCGGCCAGCAGGGTCTGGGTCAGATTGAAGAAATCCACCGTCTCGTCCTTGCCGGCCCAGTAGCAGAGCGCCAGCGTTTCGCACGCCGCCGGGCCGGGGGTGGCGCGCAGATGGGCGATCGCGGCCTGCCATTGCGCCGTCCGGGCGGGCAGGGCGCGCAGGTCGCGGGCTTCGTGCGCCAGTTGGATCGGGACCAGCGCCAGCAGCGGCAGGAAGGACAGGCCGGCCGCGAGACCGGGGCGGCCGGGGATGCGCGACAGGGCCAGCCCCACCGCCAGGCAGGCCGCGATCAGGGTTTCGAACTGGGCATTGTAGTTCACCCCGTCGCCTATGCGCTGGAGCAGGCCCGTTGCCAGCGCCAGGACCAGGAACAGGGTAACGAAGGCCCTCATGCGCCGGGCGCGCGCGTCGGGCGCCGGCCCGGCCCACGACAGGCCGGCGGCCAGCAGCAGGCCCAGCAGTTCGGCCAGCTTGCGGATGCCTTCGATCGCGCCCGCCGGCATCATGATGCGCGCGTGGTGCAGCAGGTCGGCCGGGAAGGCCGGGCCGTACAGCGTCGTCGCCAGGCCGAAGCCCGCGAGCAGGGCGAGGGCTCCGGCACCGCACCAGGCGGCCAGGGCGCGCCGATCGTACCAGGCCAGCCAGATGGTCACCGCCAGCGGCAGCGCGACCAGGTTATGTTTGACGAAGCCGCCCGCGGCGATCAGCAGGGCCGCCGAGGCGACGCGCCCGGGACGGAGCCTGCCCGCGCCCGCCGGCAGCAGCAGGGCCAGTCCGGCCAGCATGATCGCGTGCGCCAGCCATTGCGGATCGTCGATCGCGACGTAATCGCGAAACGACGTGCTGGCATAGAGGGCCATCAGCAGCCCGGCCTGCGTCGCGGCGCCGGTCGTGCCGCCCATCCGCCGCACGCAGCCTGCGACCAGGCCGGCGCAGGCGAGCATGGCGAGCAGCGCGACCAGCCGCCCGGTCACGATCATGTCGCCCGTGAGCCGGCCGGCCAGCCCCAGCAGCGGGAAGGACAGGGGCGGATAATTGTTGAAGACCATGGAGCCCGGCGGCGGATAGAGCGGCCGGGTGGGGTCGCCGGCCACGGCGCGCGTGGCCAGATAGGCGTTCCAGCCTTCGTTGGGGTTCAGCGGGATATGGTGCGGCAGGGTCAGGACGGGGCCTGCCAGCAGGATGAACAGGATGAAGGCAGGCAGTCTGCTCTTTTTTGAAAAAAAGGACCAAAAAACGTTCATTCGTTTGGGAAATTTTCCCGTGCGGGGAGAAATGCCAACGAATGAAAATCTTCTTGCTTCTTTTCCTTCAGAAAAAGAAGGCATCAGTCCTGGCCCGTATCCGGCAGGCAGGCGGCGCGGAAGGCGGCAAACGCCCGGGCCCGGTGGCTGATGGCGTTCTTTTCGGCCTCCGGCATTTCGGCGAAGGTGCGTGCCTCGCCCGCCGGGGTGAAGATCGGGTCGTAGCCATGGCCGTGGCCGCCCCGGGGTGGCCAGGTGATCGCGCCGTCGATCCGGCCCTCGAACGTGCGGAGCGTGCCGTCGGGCCAGGCGAGGCACAGCACCGAGACGAACCAGGCCGATCGGTCCGAATCGTCGCCGATGGCTTCGTCGATGCGGGCCATCGCGCCGGGGAAATCCTTGTCCGGGCCGGCCCAGCGGGCGGAATAGATGCCCGGCGCGCCCCCCAGGGCGGCGACGCACAGGCCGGAATCGTCGGCCAGCGCCGGCAGGCCGCCGGCGCGCGCCGCCGCCACCGCCTTCAGCGCCGCGTTGCCGGCGAAGCTGTCGGCGGTTTCCTCGGGTTCCGGCAGGCCGAGCTGGCCGGCCGAGACGACGGTGATGCCGTATCCGTTCAGCAGGGCGGCGAATTCCGCCAGCTTGCCCTGGTTGTGGCTGGCGAGGACCAGCCGGTCGCCACGCGCCAGGCGACGGGCCTGCGCCCCGCTCACGACGCGTCGCTCCGCGCGGCCAGGGCGGCATCGACCGCCGCGCGCTGGGCGGCGAACAGATGGGCGGTGCCGGCCTGGGCCAGGCGCAGCATGGTTTCGAACTGCGCCTGCGAGAAGGGGGAGTGTTCGGCGGTGCCCTGGATCTCGACGATGCCGCCGGTCTCGGTCAGGACGAAATTGGCGTCGGCGGCGGCGGCGCTGTCTTCGTCGTAATCCAGGTCCAGCACCGGGCCGGCGGCGGTCAGGCCGCAGGAGACCGCGGCGACCTGCGCCGTCAGCGGCACGCGGGACAGCACGCGGTTGCGTGCCAGCTTTTCCAGCGTCAGCCGCAGGGCGACCCAGGCGCCGGTGATCGATGCGCAGCGGGTGCCGCCATCGGCGTTCAGCACGTCGCAATCGACGGTGATCGAGATTTCGCCCAGGGCGCCCAGGTCGGTCACGGCGCGCAGCGAGCGGCCGATCAGGCGCTGGATTTCCTGCGTGCGGCCCGACTGCCTGCCCTTCGCGGCCTCACGTGGGCCGCGCGAATGGGTGGCGCGGGGCAGCATGCCGTATTCGGCCGTGACCCAGCCCTTGCCCTGGCCGCGCAGGAAGGGCGGCACGCGGGGTTCGACGCTGGCGGCGCACAGCACTTCGGTCCCGCCCATGCGGATCAGGGCCGAGCCTTCGGCGTGGCGGGCGAAGCCGGTTTCGATGGAGACGGGGCGCAGCGCGTCGGCGGCGCGGCCGGAGGGGCGGGGGGGCATGGGCAAACGATACTCCGCATCGACGGGCAGGGCATTCCGGGGCGGGCCGCCGAAGAGGCGGGCATAGCCCGAGCGGGGGGATCATGGCCAGCCCGATGCTTGCCATGGCCTGCCGGTGTTTCCACTTCTATAGTAATCGATCCGGCCGGCGCCCGCCGGCCTCGAACGCGGAGGCTTCAAGCAGGATGAATCCCGGCACGCTGTCTTCCCGCCCGGCCCTGCCGCCGGGGCTGGATGTCCGTTCGGCGGCGATCCTGCGCGAGATCGTCGAGCAGTATGTCGAGACCGGCGAGCCGGTCGGCTCGCGCACCCTGTCGCGGCGCCTGCCGCTGCCGCTGTCGCCCGCCACCATCCGCAACGTGATGGCGGACCTGACCGAGGCCGGCCTGCTGTTCTCGCCCCACGCCTCGGCCGGCCGGCTGCCGACGGAAAAGGGGGTGCGGCTGTTCGTCGACGGGCTGTTGCAGTTCGGCAGCCTGAGCGACGAGGAACGCGAGACCATCACCAATTCGCTGGAGATGCGGGGGCGGTCGTTGCAGGACACGCTCGCCGAGGCATCGTCGATGCTGTCCGGCCTGTCCTCGGCGGCGGGCCTGGTGCTGGCGCCCAAGGGCGACGGGGCGGTGAAACATATCGAATTCGTCGCCCTGGGCCCCCGGCGCGCGCTGGTGATCCTGGTGGGGGCGGACGGGCAGGTGGAAAACCGGGTGATCGAGACGCCGCTCGGCCTGCCGCCCTCGGCGCTGGTCGAGGCGGGGAACTACCTGAACGCCCAGTTGGCCGGCCGCTCGCTGGAGGACCTGCGCACCCATGTCAGCGCGGACATGAGCGCCAACCGGAGCGAACTGGACCATCTGACGGCCGAGATCGTGGCCAGTGGCCTGGCGACGTGGAGCGACGTGGATCGCGGCGGCACGCTGTTCGTGCGTGGCCAGGCGCGCCTGCTGGCGGATGTGACCGAGATCGAGCGCCTGTCCACCATCCAGATGCTGTTCGAGCGGCTGGAAGCACAGGAGACGATGCTGCGGCTGCTGGAACTGGCGCAGGAATCCGACGGCGTGCGGATCTTCATCGGTGCGGAAAGCGGACTGTTCGGCCTGTCCGGCACGTCGATGGTCGTGGCCCCGGCACGGACCGACAGCAACCGCATCGTCGGCGCGATCGGGGTGATCGGCCCGACGCGGCTCAATTACGGGCGCATCATACCCGTGGTGGATTATACGGCGCGCGTCATCGGCAGGATGCTGGGTTGAAATGGCCGCCTTGGTGCCGCCATCTTCCTGCCCTAGCTGGCTTGCCCCAGGGGGGCGACGCCCCGGCCCGACAATGCTAGGAGAAGCGACCTTGCCCGCGTCCCGTTCCCGCCGGTGCCCGTCGTGACCGACCGCGTTCCCTTGCCCTTCGCCCACTGGACCCTGGATGATTTTTCGTAACGGATCAGGCCGGGACGGCCGGTTGCTTGTCTCCTCGCGCATCGGGGCCGATGCCGCCGGGGACGAAGCCCCGCGCGGGCCCCGGCGCGGCTTCGGCATGACCGGGCCGGGGGGCGGGCCGCGCCGGCCGCGCTTCCGGCTGGTGCGCCGCCTGCTTGGCGGCGGTGCGGCGGTGCTGCTGCTGGTGACCCTGGCCGGCGGGCTGGTGGCGTGGTCGAAATACGAGCAACTGGTGGCCGATCTGCCGACCGTGGACGGGCTGCGCACCTATCAGCCGCCGGTGATGAGCCGCCTGTATTCGGGCGATGACCGGGTGATGGCGGAGCTGGCGGCCGAGCGGCGCATCTTCGTGCCCTATTCGGCCATTCCGGCGCGGGTGAAGAACGCGGTGATCGCCGCCGAGGACCAGAAATTCTATACCCATGGCGGTGTCGATCCGTTCGCGATTCTCCGTGCGGGGCTGAGCGACCTGACCGTGCATCGGGGCCACCGCCCGATCGGGGCCTCCACCATCACCCAGCAGGTGGCGCGCATCATGCTGCTGGGCTCGAAACAGACCCTGTCGCTGGAACGCAAGGCACGCGAGGCGCTGCTGGCGATCCGCATCGAGCAGACGCTGTCCAAGGAAAAGATCCTCGAAATCTATCTGAACGAGATCTATCTGGGGGCGGGCGCGTATGGCGTGGGGGCGGCGGCCCAGACCTATTTCAACAAGCCGCTGGACCAGGTGGACGACGCCGAGGCCGCCTTCCTGGGCGCGCTGCCGAAATCGCCGACCAATTACAATCCCTATCGCTTCCCGGACGCCGCCAAGGGGCGCCGCGACTGGGTGCTGCAACGCATGGCCGAGATCGGCGCCATTTCCGACAGCGAGGCCCGTGCCGCGCAGAACGAGCCCCTGGTGCCGCAATCCTTCACCCGTCCGGGCCCGGTGCCCGGTTCGGAATGGTTCGCCGAGGAGGTGCGCCGCGAACTGATCGACCGGTACGGGCAGGACACCACCATGCAGGGGGGGCTTCTGGTCCATACCAGCATGAACCCGCATCTTCAGCAGATCGCCACCGCGGCGGTGCGGGACGGCCTGATGGCCTATGACCACGATCATGGCGGTTGGCGCGGGCCGGTGGGGCATGTGGACGCGATCGCATCCGGCGCCGATGCGGAGTGGTTCGCGCCCGTGCTGGCGGCGACGGCGCGGCCGGCCGGCATGCTGGATTCCTGGCGCCTGGGGGTTCTGCTGTCGCCCTCGACCGGCGAGATCGGCTGGCTGGAGGGGCCGGCGGCGCGCGCCGAGCCGCGCACCGGCCGGCTGCTGGCCCGCGACATGGCCTGGATGCGCCGGTGGCGCGCCCCGCGCGCGGGCGACCTGCTGATGATCGAACCCCAGGCCGAGGGCGGTGGGGTCGCCCTGCGCCAGATCCCCAAGGTCGAAGGCGCGCTGGTGACGCTGGACGTGCGAACGGGCCGGGTGCTGGCGATGGTCGGCGGCTGGTCGTTCGGCCAGTCGCAGTTCAACCGCGCCACCCAGGCGATGCGCCAGCCCGGATCGTCCTTCAAGCCGTTCGTCTATCTGACGGCGATGGAGCAGGGGATCTCGCCATCGCAGAAATTCGACGATTCCCCGGTATCGTACGGCACGTGGCATCCGAACAATTACGAGAAGGATTTCTGGGGCCCGACCACCCTGCATGACGCGCTGCGGGAATCGCGCAACCTGGTGACCATTCGTCTGGCGGCGCATATCGGCATGAAGTCGGTGGCGAACATGGCCATGTCGCTGCAACTGGTCGACAGCATGCCCCATGTCCTGCCCGCCGCCCTGGGCGCGGTGGAGACGACGGTGCTGCGCGAGGCCGGGGCCTATGCCAGCATCGCGGCGGCCGGACGGCTGGTGACGCCGACCCTGATCGACGACGTGCAGGACCGTGACGGCCATGTGCTGTGGCGGCCGCCCGGCCTGGGGGTGCAGGCGGCACCCGCGCCCGCTGCCCCTCCGCCGGCGCCGGTTTCCACGGTTGGTGCCGCGCCGCAGCATGTGGTGCCGGCCGATGGGCCGGTGCTGGTCGATACGCGGCCGCAGATTGCCTCGCCGGCCAGCGCGTTCCAGATCGTGACGATGATGCGCGACGTGATCCTGCGCGGCACCGGCACCCGCGCGGGCGAAGGGATCGACCGGCCCATCGCCGGCAAGACCGGCACCAGCCAGAATTTCAACGATGCCTGGTTCGCCGGCTTTTCGCCCGATATCGTGACCATCGTCTGGGTCGGCTTCGATACGCCGCAGACCCTGGGCAAGAACGAGACCGGCGGCACCATCGCCGGGCCGATCTGGAACCGGGTGATGAAGGCGGTGCTGGCGGACCGGCCGAAGCTGGATTTCGCCGTGCCGCAGGGGCTGACGCTGGCGCGCTACAATACCGGGATGGGCATGGCGGTGGATGCCTTCAAGCCCGACCAGGTGCCGGGCATCAGCGCCGACCTGAACGCCAACGCGACCGGCGCGCTGACCGCCGAGGATACCGGCGCCGAGACGATGCCGGATTCCGAGAGCGACATGGCGGCGTCGCCCTCCGCCGCGCCCGCCGGCGGCCCCGTGGCCCGTCCGGCCGCCGTGCCGGGCCAGCCCGCGCCGCAGGGGCCGGCCGCGACCGGCGGCGGGGGTGACATCGGCATGGGCGGACTGTATTGACGCCGTCTGTATGTCCTGTCGGGCGGCCGCCGGTCGGCCGCCCTTCCTGATCGATGGAGTTCCTGTTCCATGTCCGCCGAGACCGAGGCTCTCAACGACCAGATCAAGCAGTCGGTGGCACTGCTGAGGAGGCATCTTTGACTGGGATGTCGCACAAGGCCGCCTGGCCGAACTGAACAACCGGGCGGAGGATCCGGACCTGTGGAACGATCCGGAGGCCGCCCAGAAACTGATGCGCGAGCGCACGCTGCTGGCCGGGCAGGTGGAAGGCGTCCTGCGGCTGGAAGCCGATGTCCGCGATACGCTGGACCTGGTCGAGCTGGCCGAGATGGAAGGCGACGAGGCGGTCCTGAAGGACGCCATGCGGATGCTGCGCGACCTGGCCGAGGAGGCCAAGCGCCGCGAGATCGAGAGCCTGCTGTCCGGCGAGGCCGACAGCAATGACTGCTACATGGAAGTCAATGCGGGCGCCGGCGGCACCGAGGCCCAGGACTGGGCCGAGATGCTGCTGCGGATGTACACGCGCTGGGCCGAGCAGCATGGCTACAAGGTCACCCTGATGGAAAGCTCGGAGGGCGAGCAGGCGGGGTTGAAATCGGCGACGATCCAGGTGTCCGGCCCCAATGCCTATGGCTGGCTGAAGACCGAGGCCGGCGTGCATCGCCTGGTGCGGATTTCGCCCTTCGACGCGGCGGCGCGGCGGCAGACATCCTTTGCCTCGGTCTGGGTCTATCCGGTGGTCGATGATTCGATCGAGATCGAGATCAACGAAGCCGACCTGAAGGTCGATACCTTCCGGGCCTCGGGCGCGGGCGGGCAGCACGTCAACAAGACGGAATCCGCGATCCGCATCACCCATATCCCCACCGGGATCGTCGTCGCCTGCCAGACCGACCGGTCGCAGCATCGCAACCGGGCCACGGCGATGACGATGCTGAAGGCCCGCATGTACGAGCAGGAACTGCAACGGCGCGAGGCCGCCGCCGCCCAGACCGAGGCGGCGAAGACCGACATCGGCTGGGGGCACCAGATCCGTTCCTACGTGCTGGCGCCCTACCAGCTCGTGAAGGACCTGCGGACGAATGTCGAGCGCGGCAACCCCGAAGCCGTGCTGGACGGGGACCTGGACGATTTCATGGCGGCCGCTCTGGCCGCCCGGGTGGGGGCGACCCGGTCGGAGGCCAGCGCGACCGCGCAGTGACCGCGCACAGGGTCCGTGCGGGGAAGGGCGGCTTCGGCCGCCCTTTTTTTGATATTTTCGCAGCGTGCGAGGGGGCGCGCGCGACAGAATCGAACCGGGTCGCGGCCTGGTGCGTTGATGCTTCGCCAGGGTGGTGCCGTGGGCCGCATGGGCCCGAAACGCTATCGTGCCGGGCAGGCAACGAAATCGGACCCGACGCGAAAAATGGCAGAAAAACGGGCATCCTCTCAAAAATCGCCGGTTTTGCGCCATTTATGACATGTTGTTAATATGTCCATTTTTTGGGCCACTGATGACAAATTACTCGTTTCAAATTCGATAAATATCTTGCTTGACATCGGATGGGCGCAATAGCCCAATTCGACGGCTTGGCGGCATTTCGATGTCTGTCCGGTCAGGTCGGAACGCAGGGGATGCACGATCCCAATGACGTTCGTGTGCCCTTCCGCCCATGTTCGGCGGGGTGGGGGGCGGACGCTGCGCGGTGGTCCTGATTTGTTGTGGTTTTGAGTGCCGAAACCGGCGTGGACGAGAGGGTTAAGGAGGTTTCGACATGAACTACGCGGAACAACAACGCAGTCCGACGAGACATATCATCGGCATAACTGTCGTTGTTCTCCTGCACGTGGTTCTGATCTGGGCGTTGATGAACGGTCTCGGGGCGAAAATCGTCCAGGAACTGCACCCGCCCATCCAGACCAAGATTATTACGGAGCCAAAGCCGCCGCCGCCGCCGCCACCACCGCCGCCGCCGCCGGTGATGACGCAGCCGCCGCCGCCGTACATTCCGCCGCCGAAGATCCAGATCCAGCCGCCGCCGCAGCAGGTGATCCGGCAGGTGACGCATACGCCGCCGCCGAAGCCGATGCCGCCGTCGCCGCCTGCGCCGCCCACGGTGCAGAATGCGCCGATCGGGCCGCCGGTTCCGGATCATCTGGCGGGTGCGCGTCCGGTCAACAACGTCAAGCTCGACTACCCCGAGGAAATGCTCGAGGAAAATCGGGAAGGCCGCGTGACCGTGGTGTGCGACGTGGAACAGGATGGGACCACCAGCAACTGCGCCGTGACGAGCGTGCAGGGTGGACAGGCTTTCTCCCAGGCCGCGCTGGATTACGTCCGCCGCGCCCGGTATCAGCCTGCGGTCAAGAATGGCGTTCCCATCAAGGAATTCCATCATCCGTATACGATTACCTTCAGGCTCAGCAACGACTGAGGGTCACCTAACGACCGGAGCCGGTCGGGCATGAGCCCGGCGGCTCCGGGGTTCCGGCAAACGGGCCATTTACCACAGAGGATTTGGAGTACATGACCAGACTGCACCGTGTTCCTGTCGTTGCCGCGTCGGCCCTGGCCGCCATTCTGAGCGTCTCCTCGCCCGTGATCGCGGTGGCGCAGGATGCACAGTCCACCGCTCCGGCCGCGGCTCCCGCTCCTGACGCGTCGGCTCCGGCTGCGCCTGCCCCCGACGCCTCGGCCCCCGCCGCCGCGCCGGCCGCCCCCGCCGAAGGCTCGGCCCCTGCCACGCCGCCGGCCGATGGCGCGGCCCCGGCTGCTCCTGCCGCCGACGCCGCCGCTCCGGCGGCTCCGGTCACGCCGCCGGCCGAGGATGCCGCCCCGGCGAAGCCGGCCGGCAATCCGTACGGCCTGGATGCGCTGTGGCGCAATGGTGACATCATCGCCCGCGGCGTCCTGCTGATCATGGTCGTCATGTCGCTGGGCACGTGGTACATCATGATCACGAAGTTCTTCGAGCAGATGCGGATGTTCTCGGCCGCCAAGGAAGCCGCCGCGACCTTCTGGACCAAGTCCTCGATCCAGGAAGGCGCCGCGGCGCTGAAGCCGTCCTCGCCGTTCCG
This sequence comes from Gluconacetobacter sacchari, assembly GCF_014174255.1. Lineage (GTDB taxonomy): Bacteria > Pseudomonadota > Alphaproteobacteria > Acetobacterales > Acetobacteraceae > Gluconacetobacter > Gluconacetobacter sacchari. Next base: position 86,540 of record NZ_JABEQJ010000004.1, on the reverse strand, counting down.
CTACATCGCCGATACCGGCATCGTCGCGGCCGAGCATCACGAGGGCACGATGCAGGAATCGATCGACCTGCATACCTGGACCTCGATGTCGATCCAGCGCGCCGTCGACACCATTCAGGCGCGGATGCAGGGTGGGCTCGCCTTCCTCGGCACCGTCGGCTCGACCTCGCCGTTCGTCGGTCTGTTCGGCACCGTCTGGGGCATCTATCACGCCCTGACCGCCATCGGCATCGCCGGCCAGGCGTCGATCGACAAGGTTGCCGGCCCGGTCGGTGAATCGCTGATCATGACCGCGATCGGCCTGGGCACCGCCGTTCCGGCCGTGCTGGGCTACAACCTGCTGGTCCGCCGCAACAAGGGCGCCATGGACAAGGTGCGCAACTTCGCCGCCGACCTGCAATCGATCCTGCTGGGTGGCTTCCGTCATGGCGTGGCGCCGGAGATCGTGGTGCATCCCGATAACTCGCCGACCACCACCACGACCTCCAACCGGGTTGCCTGAACATGGCGATGCAAGTCGGAGGCGGCGGCGATGAAGACGAGGTGGTGTCCGCCATCAACACCACTCCACTTGTCGACGTCATGCTGGTGCTGCTGATCATCTTCCTGATCACCATCCCAGTCGCAACACACACGATCAAGGTCGTCCTGCCGAAGGACGCCAACCAGCCGACGCAGACCAAGCCCGGCAATGTGGTGCTGGCGGTAACGGAGAACGGGCAGATCTACTGGAACGAGGTTGCGATCAAAAGTCGCGCCGACCTTCTGGACAGGCTTGAGAAGGTGGCGGTGATCAAGCCGCAGCCCCAGATCCAGATCCGTGGCGATGCCAAGGCGCGCTACGAATCCGTGGGGCGGGTGATCGCCACCTGTCAGGAAGCCGGGATCTATCACGTGGACTTCATCACCGAGCAGCCGCACTCGGACTGAATGACGGGGAACAGGGGGCCGGCTTGTGCCGGCCCCTCATTCCAGGGATCTCACATCTAGGGCGCCGTGTCCGTTCGTTCGCGCCGGTTTCGGGGCGGGTGGCCTGAACGGTTCGGCGCCCCGCGTTTTTTAGAGAGTACACCGCCATGAGCATGAATGTCGGCTCCGAAGGCACCACCGAAGACGAAGGTATGGTCGATATCAACACGACGCCGTTGATCGACGTCATGCTGGTGCTGCTGATCATGCTGATCATTACCATCCCGTTGCAGACCCATTCGGTCGCGCTGGATCTGCCCCAGGGCAATCCGCCGCCCTCGACCGAGGTGCCGAAGGTCGTGACGGTCGCGATCGATTTCGACAACAGCATCACATGGAACGGCGAGCCCATCGGGGACGAGGGATCGCTGCTGGCGCACTTCCAGCAGGCCGCGGCCATGCCCGACCAGCCGGAAATGCATATTCATCCGAACCGTCTGGCCGATTACAAGACGGTGGCGCATGTTCTTGCGGACGCCCAGAGGCTTGGCATTACCAAGCTGGGTATCGTAGGTCAGGATCAGTTCATGGAAGGACAATGAGCTGATGTCATCACGTCTGTTCCGCGCCGGCCTGCTTGCCGGCGTGATCGCCGCCGTTCCGTTTTCCGTCTCGCCGGTCGGCTCCGCGCTGGCGGCCGACACTCTGAGCGCCAAGGTCGGCAAACCCCTCCAGCAGGCCCAGGCCGCACTGGCGGCGCATAGCTATGCCAAGGCGATGGCCGCGGTCAACGCGGCCGAGGCCGTGCCCGGCAAATCGGATTACGAGGACTATACCATTACCCAGATGCGGGCCGCGATCGCCGCGCAGTCGGGGGATGTGGCGGCGGCGACGTCTGCCTATGACAAGCTGATCGCGTCCAGCCGCACTCCCAAGGATGCCAAGCTGCAGATGATGATGGCGGAAGCCACGATGGCCTACACCGCCAAGGATTACCCCCGGGCCGTGTCGGGGATCGAGCGGTACCTGAAGGTCGCGGGCAGCAATCCGGCCATGGAGACGCTGCTGATCCAGTCCTATTACCTGCAGCGGGACTACAAGAACGCGGCGCGCGTGCAGCAGGCGCAGATCGACGCCGAACTCAAGGCCGGCAAGGTGCCGACCGAGAGCCAGTTGCAGCTTCTGGCCGCCTGCCAGACGCAGCTCAAGGACGAGTCGGGGCTGAACCATACCTATGTCATGCTGGTGTCGGCCTATCCCAAGCCGGAATACTGGGCGCTGATCCTGCATGGTCTGATCACCAACCCCAAGGTCGCGCCGGGATTGCAGCTTGACGTCTATCGCATTCGCCTGGCGGCGGGTGTGCTGACGGCGCCCTCCGACTTCATGGACATGACCGAACTGGCCATGCAGGCCGGCCTGCCGCAACTGGCGTTGGACCTGATGAATGCCGGTTACGCCAGCGGCGCGCTGGGCAAGGATGCCGGCGCCGCGCGCGAGGCCAAGCTGAAGGCGATGGTCGTGAAGGCGGTGGCCGACAAGAAGGCCACGATCGCGGCGGACGAGACCGCCGGCGCGGCGGCCCCGACGGGCAACCTCCTGCTGACGGCGGGTTACAATTACGTGACCTTCGGCCAGGCGGACAAGGGGCTCGCGGTCATGCGGCAGGGGCTGGCGAAGGGGCCGGTCGATATCAATATCGGCAAGCTGCATTACGGTCTGGCGCAGGCGGCGGCGGGCCATACGGCCGACGCCATCGCGACGCTCAAGACCGTTGCCGGCGACAACGGGGCGCGGGATATCGCGCAGCTCTGGATTCTCAAGTTGAGCCCGGCGGTCGCCGCCCATCACTGACCGGTCGCCGGGCGGGATCGGTCCGGCATCACCGACCCATACTGACGGCGGGGCCGGGCGGATCGATCCGCCCGGCCTTTGCTGACGGAAGGGGTGCTTTTCGCCGATGCCGATCTTGCGGTATCCTTCCGCGATTCCGGCCCGATCCGGCGGCCGGTGCTTTCAGGAATGACGATCCGCATCGTGACGATGTCCCAGACCGCTCCAGATTCCGACCTGCCCGCCCGCATTCTTGTCGTCGAGGACGATCCCGGCATGCGTACCCTGCTGGTCCGGGCCTTGCAGGCCGATGGCTATCGCGTGCGGGGCGTGCAGGACGGACGCGAGATGTGGGGCGCCCTGGCGGCGTCGCCCGCCGACCTGATCGTCCTGGACGTGATGCTGCCGGGGACCAACGGGCTGGATCTGTGCCGCGCGCTGCGGCGGGGCGGCGTGCCGGGCATCGAGGCCGGCCAGTTGGACCGCCATACGCCCGTCATCATGGTTTCGGCCCGGGGCGAGGAACTGGACCGGGTGCTCGGCCTGGAACTGGGAGCCGACGATTACGTGGCCAAGCCCTTCAGCCAGAAGGAATTGCTGGCGCGGGTTCGCGCGGTGCTGCGGCGCGGCGGTGGTGGCGTGACCGAGGTGCAGTCCAGCGCCCCGCGCCGCGAGACATTGAAATTCGCCGGCTGGACGCTGGATCTGCGCCGGCGCGAATTGACCGACCCATCGGGCGCGGTGGTGGATATTTCCGGCGCCGAGTATGATCTGCTCGCCAGTTTTCTGGATAACCCGCAACGGGTGATCGGCCGGGACCGGCTGCTTGAATTGTCGCGCACCCGTCTGGGCGACGTCTCCGATCGCAGTATCGATGTTCTGGTCAGCCGGCTCCGCCGCAAGCTGGGCAACGATTCCGAAGCCTTGATCCGGACCGTCAGGGGGTTGGGGTATATCTTCACCTCCCCCGTAGAGCGCCTCTAGTGCCGGCCCGCAAACGCGCGCTGGTGGCGATCCGACGCGCGTTTCCTGTGCTCCGGTGCTCATGGCCATCAAGGCCGCTCCGCTCCGGTACTCGGAAACGCACGCCGGGCGCGGCCCTTTGGGCTGCTCTCGCTCACCGGCCCACGTTTGCGGGCCGGCACGCCGTGCGGCCTTGTTGGGGCGTGGCGGGGCTGGTGGGGGTCGGATGCGGGGTTGCTGCCTGATATGTCCGGGCTGCCGGTGACTGTGGCGCCGCCTTCTTCGGCGGCGGGGACGCGCCGCATCACGCTCTGGCCGCGCGGGTTGGTAGGGCGGGTGACGTTCGTGCTGCTGGCGGCGGTCGCGCTGGTGTTTCTCGGTAGTTCGGCGTTCTACGAGGAAGCCGAGACCTACACGGTCGACGATGCGCAACTGGATGCGATCGGCGAACGGCTGGCGGTCGATGTCCGGGTGCTGGCGGCCACGCCGCTGGCCCAGCGGCCGATCCTGGCGGCCATGCTCTCGACCGGGGATCTTACGCTCGACTGGCGGCCGCCGGAGGCGGGGCGCCCGATGCGGCCCGAGTCGGCGGCCCTGCGCGACCTGCATGACCGGCTGGTGGCCAGTCGCGAGCCGCTGCGCGGGTCGGTGCTGAACCTGTCGCCGACCCAGATCGGCAGTTCCGACGTGCGCGGGATCGTACGGTTGGCCGATGGCAGCCGGTTGGGCTTCGTGGCGCCGGATATCCTCCAGCCGCATCATATGACCCGGGGGCTGGCCTCGGCCGCCATCCTGGCCGGGGCGGTGCTGCTGGCGGCGGCGATGCTGGTCCATACGCTCAGCATGCCGCTGCGGGCGCTGGCGGAACTGGCGGACGGCGTCGGGTCGGGGCGATGGGTGCCGGTCGAGGAGAAGGGGCCGCGCGAGGTGCGCCACCTGGCACGGGCGATCAACGCGATGCAGGACCGCATCCGGCGGCTGATCGCGGATCGGACCGAAGCGCTGGCCGCCGTGTCGCATGACCTGCGCACGCCGCTGGCGCGGCTGCGGCTGCGCGCGGGATTCCTGAACGACCCGGAGGCGCAGGCGGCGATCGAGAGCGACGTGGCGGAGATGGAGGCGATGGTCGGCGGTGTCCTGGCCTATCTGTCCGGCGAGACCGATCCTGAAACCGTCCGTTCGGTCGATCTGGTCTCGATCCTGACGACATTGGCCGATGACGCGGCCGATCAGGGGCGCGACGTGGCGTATGAGGGCGTGACGCACTGCCTGGCGAAGGTCCGGCCACTGGCGATGAAACGGGTGTTCGGCAACCTGATCGACAATGCCGTGAATTACGGCGGCCGGGCCCGGGTCGGATTGTCGGTCGTGCCGGACGGGTTGCGGATACGGGTCGATGACGACGGGCCGGGGCTGCCGGACGCCGAACTGACGCGCGTGCTGACGCCGTTCTATCGCGTGGAGGGATCACGCTCGCGCTCCACCGGCGGCCTGGGCCTGGGGCTGGCGATCGTGAACCGCGAAGTGACGCGCGAGGGAGGACGCTTTACCCTGGCGAACCGGCCCGAAGGGGGATTGCGGGCCGAGATCCTGCTGCCCCGGGCGCCGGTTCAGGGCCCGGGCAAATCCCCGGGGTCCGGCAAGGCTCAGGGCGTCGGCAGGGCGGGGCGGTCGGCCATCGACAGGTGAAGCAGGGGCTGGTTGGTGTTCAGCCAGATTCCGTGCGGCGAACGACCGGTGCGGATGGTGCCGGTGATGTCGCCGCTCGCCGTGTCGATGATCGCGACATGCTGGCGCCAGCGCAGCGTCGCCCACATCTTGCCGTCGGGGGCGAAGACGATGTCGTCCGGGCCGCCGGCCACATGATAGGACTGCACGACGTTCAGCGTGTCCCAGTCCAGCCGCTCGATGACGCCCGAGGCGCGGCAGGTCACGTACAGGCGCTTCTGGTCGGGGGAGACGAACAGGTTGTGCGGGCCCGGCGCCATTTCGATCTTGCGCGCGACATGCCCGTCCGTGGGGTCGAGCGCCGCGACGTAGTTGGTACCCATCACGCCCACCAGGATCTGCCCGTTGTGCCACAGCACGCCGGCGGGGGTCGAGCCGACATCGGAGGTCCACAGGACGTTGCCGGTCGCGGTCTCGATCGCCGTGACCTTGCCGCTATCCTGGAGGCTGACATAGACCACCGAGGAATCCGGCGCGTAATTCATGTGGCTGGGCATGGCATCGACATGCAGGCGATGCAGCAGGTGATAGTCGGCGGCGTCGTAGATATCGACCTGGTTGCGCGCCAGCCCCGCGATGGTGAAGAAGCGGCCGTCGGGGCTGAACTGGAGCTGGTACGGGTCGGCGATGGGGATCTGCTTCACCCGCTCGCCGGTGACGGCATCGAGAAAGAACACCATGTTGCCGGCCGTGTCGCCGACCAGCAGATATTTGCCGTCCGGCGTCGGGGCGGTGTGGTGCGGTTCGCGCAGGACGGAAACGCGCCGGACTTCCTGGTGGGTGTCGATGTCGAATTCGCTGATCGTCGCATCGGCGGAATTCAGGACGAAGGCCAGGCGCTCGGCCCGGGCGGCCCCGGCGGAGAGGATGGCCGAGGCGCATGCCGCCATCAGCAGGCCGGCGCGGCGGACGGGTCGGGTCGGACGGAACGGGACGGAACGCATGATGGAGTCGGTGCCTCGGCTGTCGGAACAGGCCCCCGCCGCGGGATCTCTCGTCCCTCGCCGGGCCTCGGATCATGCAAGGCCAGAGCCGTTCCTGCGTGTCAACGCATTTCGGACGGCGGGCGCGGCTTTCGCCATGATCTGGCGCAAGGCGGCATTGCGTTTTCGTTATTCGCGCCCCCCTCGACCGCCGGTGCGCGGCACGGGACATGCCGCCATTCCGCCATCGGGGCTTGTTTCGCCGCGCGTCTTGGCACATCTGGACAGTAACCGGACCAATGCGGTCCGCCTTGCGATGCCCCTTGCCCGACGAGGCCTTGACCGATGTTCATCGAAACCGAAGATACCCCCAATCCCGCGACCCTGAAATTCCTGCCGGGCCGCACGGTCATGCCTGGGCGCAGCACCGCGGATTTCGTCAGCCCCGATTCGGTCCTCGGCCGGTCCGCGCTGGCCGAGATCCTGTTCGACCAGCCCGGCGTGGCGCGGGTGTTCCTGGGCGGCGATTTCGTGGCGGTCACCAAGGATGACAGCGTCGAATGGTCGGCGCTGAAGCCGCAGATCCTGTCGGTCCTGGTCGATTTCTTCGTTTCCGGCCGTCCCGCGATCGACGAGGACGCGGCGGTCGAGGAGGAACTGATCGCGCCGGAGGATGAGGAGATCGTCCGTCAGATCAAGGAACTGCTGGACACGCGGGTTCGGCCGGCCGTGGCCGGCGATGGCGGGGATATCGTGTTTCGCGGCTATCGCGACGGCGTGGTGCGCCTGACGATGCAGGGGGCCTGCTCGGGTTGCCCGTCCTCGCGCGCGACGCTGAAGCATGGGGTCGAGAACATGCTGCGGCATTATGTGCCGGAAGTGGTCTCGGTCGAGCAGGTGGACGCCTGACCACCTGCTCACCGGCCCTGCAACGTGGGAGACGACATGGTTCTGGATGAAGCGGGGCTGGACCTGCTGTTCCGTACGGCGCGCACGCCCGAGCGCTGGCGCGACGAGCCGGTGGAGGACGACGTGCTGCGCCGGTTGTACGACCTGGTGCGGCTGGGGCCGACATCGGGCAATTGCTCGCCGGCCCGGTTCGTCTTCCTGCGCACCGCCGACAATCGCGAGAGGCTGCGCCCCGCCCTGTCCGACGGCAATGTCGACAAGGTGCTGTCGGCGCCGGTGACGGTGATCGTGGCGCAAGACCCGCTGTTCTTCGACCGTTTCGCGACCCTGAACCCCGAGCCGGGCCTGCGCGCCTGGTTTGCCGCCGATGTCGGGCTGGCGGAGGAGACGGCGATGCGCAACGGCACGTTGCAGGGCGGCTATCTGATTCTGGCCGCCCGGGCACTGGGGCTGGATGTGCTGCCGATTTCCGGCTTCGATGCCTATGCGGTCGAGGATTCGTTCCTGGCCGGGCAAGGCTGGCGGGTCAATTTCCTGGTCAGCCTCGGCTATGCCGATGGACAGCCCGAACGGCCGCGCGCGCCGCGCCTGTCCTTCGACGATGCCTGCCTGATGCTCTGACCCGCGTGCGGATCCTGGTTGTCAACGGCGCGCCGGCGGGGGCGGAGGCGAAGGCCCTGCTCGGCTGTGTCGAGGGGGAGGCGAGTGCGCTGCGCGCGGTGCGCGTGCGCGACCTGCCGGGGCGCGGCGGGGCCGAGGCGATGCCGGCCCATTGCCGCGCGCTGCTGGCGGAGTGCGGATGGCGGGCGGCGGATCTCGATCTGATCGCGGTGGTGGTCGGCCCCGGTTCGTTCACCGGGCTGCGGGCGTCGCTGGCCCTGGCGCAGGGCCTGGCGCTGGGGACCGGCTGCGGGCTGGCGGGCGTGACCGGCGGGGAGGCGATGGCCGCCGCGCTGCGCGAGGAGGCCGGGCCGGCGCGCGCGGTGCTGTGTCTGTCGCGGGCACGGCGGGGGCGCGTCTTCGTCGAGCAGGATGGCGTGGTCCGGGCCGAGATGTGTGACGATTTCGTCTTTCCGCCCGGCCCGCTGCTGCTGGCCGGCAACGCGGCGGCGGAGATGCTGGCGGCATCCGGCGCGGGGCGGGACGACATCGCGCTGTCATCGTGGATCGTGCCCGATGGGGTGATGATCGCGCAGGCGGCGCTGGATCGGCGGGCGGAGGGTCGGGCGGCGCGGGAGTGCCTGCCGCTGTATGTCGACCCGCCCGAGGCGCGGCTGCCGGCGGCGGGGCTGCGCCCGGCTCCGGCTCCGCCGTGAGCGACGGGGGGGCGCGGCCCGTTATCGTGCCGGGCGGCACGCGGATCGGGCCGGTGCTGGCGACGCTGCATGGCGCGGCTTTTCCGCCGGCCGAATGCTGGGACGAGGCCGCGATGGCGGCCGTGCTGGCCATGCCCGGCGTGATGGTCGGGCTGGGCCGAAGCGGGGACGCGCCGATGCCCGCGGGGTTCGTCATCGGCCGGGTGGCGGCCGACGAGGCCGAGATCCTGACCCTGGCCGTCGCCGGCACGGCGCGGCGCCGGGGGCTGGGGCGCGCATTGCTGGACTGGCTGGCCGGGCAGGTCGCGGCCCGGGGGGCGGCGCGGCTGATCCTGGAGGTTTCGGAGGGCAACGAAGCCGCCCGGGCGCTGTATCGCGGGGCCGGATTTACCGAAATCGGCCGCCGCCGCGCCTATTACCCGGACGGTTCCGACGCGCTGGTGATGGAGCGGGCGTTGTGTGGCGAGATGCCGTCCGCGCCGTAGCGGACAATGATATTTTCATGACGGATCGGTGTCAGCGGGATGATTTGACGATCATGATTTCGTGGATCTCGCAACCGTGATCGATCTGCGCGGTAATGGCGTGGCCCAGTTGCCGGACGCTGCGGCTGACATTGTCGAGCGGTACCGCCCCGCGCAGCCGGACCCGCAGGCGACCGCCGTCGGGCAGTCGATCGAGGGCCAGGCGGGTGCGTACGAAAGTCATCGGACAGCTTTCGCCAGTAATATCGAGAGACGCGCTTTCCAGATCGTTCATCACTATCGTCTTCTGCCGGAGTATGGTTGCGATGGGGTCGGGTTCAATTATATTGAGATGCGTGTTTTTTGACGGGCGGGATCTTGGATATGGCCTCTGAAATGGAAAATAACAGTCTGCGGGACCTGACCGCGCAGATCGCGGCGGCCTATGTTGCGGGCAATGCGGTCGAGGCCGCCGCCCTGCCGGACCTGATCCGGCAGATCTATGGCACCCTGGACGGGTTGGGCCGCGTGGCGCCGGAGCCCGAGCGCCCGGTGCCGGCGGTCTCGCCCAAGCGATCGGTCTTTCCGGACTACATCGTCTGCCTGGAAGACGGCAAGAAGCTGAAAATGTTGAAACGCCATTTGAAAACGGCCTATAACCTGACCCCGGACGAATATCGGACGCGGTGGGGCCTGCCGCATGACTATCCGATGGTGGCGCCGAACTATGCCAGCCATCGGTCGTCCCTCGCGCGGAAAATCGGACTGGGTACGAAGCGCGAGGAGTGAATATGGGGCGCCCGGCGGCGGGTCGGCCCTTCTGGAGGAGGCGGTAGCTTCGTTGGACCACACGTCTGATGTTCGGGCCGGATCGGCGACATGGTAAGCTCGGCGGATGCTCATGAATCGCGCATCGGCCGTATGTGCGTCGAGCGGGGCCTGAAAATGACCGGCCAGCGGCGCGTGATCGCGCGCGTCCTGTCCGAGGCCGAGGATCATCCGGATGTCGAGGAACTGTATCGCCGGGCGATCGGCCTCGATGCGCGGATCTCGGTCGCGACGGTCTATCGGACGGTGCGCCTGCTGGAAGAAAAGGGTATTCTGGAGCGCCGGGATTTCGGCGGTGGCCGCGCGCGCTACGAGGCGACCGAGGACGGCGACCATTATCATCTGATCGACGTCGAGAGTGGCAAGGTCGTCGAATTCGAAGATGCGGAGCATGCCGCCCTGATGCATCGGATCGCCGATCGGCTGGGATTCGACCTGGTGTCCCACCGTCTGGAACTGTTCGCGCGCCGCAGGCCGGTACCTTCGGACGAAAAGCAGGCCAGGGCCGCCCGGGCGGCAAGCAAGGATGGATCACGTCGTTGAGCCTCGAAAAACCGGTCCGGTCGCTGTCGACCCTGGAACTCGAACGGGACGGATTTCCCGAATTGCGCGGCGGCAATCTGGGTGTTCGCATCGCCGCGAACGATGCGGAACGCGACGCCGCCCAGGCGCTGCGCTATCGCGTCTTCTATGAGGAAATGGGCGCGCGCCCCGACGAGCGGACCCTGCGCACGCGCCGCGATGTCGACGAATTCGACGAGCATGCCGACCATCTGCTGGTGATCGACCATGCGATTTCCTCGGGCGCCAAGGGTGTGGTCGGCACCTATCGGCTGTTGCAGGGCGACAATGCGCGCAAGGTCGGACGCTTCTACAGCTCGGGTGAATACGACCTGTCGCCGCTGACCGATTTTCCGGGACGGCTGCTGGAAGTCGGGCGGTCGTGCGTCGATCCGAATTATCGCGGCCGCGCGGCGATGCAGTTGCTGTGGCGCGGCATCGCCTCATACATTTTCCTGCACCGGGTCGACGTGCTGTTCGGCTGTGCCAGCCTGCCGGGTACCGATCCGGTGCCGCTGACCGACGAACTGACCTATCTCTACCACAACCACCTGGCGCCGCCCGCGCTGAGGCTGCGGGCTTTGCCGCACCGGCGGATCGAAATGCTGCGTGGCGATCCGAACCTGCTGGATCATCGCCGCTGCCTTGCCCGCCTGCCGCCCCTGATCAAGGGATATCTGCGGCTGGGCGGCTATATCGGCGATGGCGCCGTGATCGACGAGCAGTTCAACACCACCGACGTGGCCGTGATCGTGAAGAGCGAATTGCTGGCCGACAAATATTACCGTCATTACGAACGGCGGCTGCGTGACGCTCTCGACTAGGGCTCTGCCGGCCGGAACGCCGCCGGTCTTTCCGGCCTGCTTTCGTGCCGGTGGGCTCGGGCGCGTGATCGGGGCCGGGGGATGGCGGGCCGACCTGTTGATGCTGGCGGCCGGCGCGCTGGCCGCGCTGGCCTTTCCGCCCGTCGATCTGTTTCCGATCCTGGTTCCGTGCCTGGCCGTTCTGACGGCGGCGATCGACGCGGCCGGATCGTGGCGGGGCGCCGCGCGGCGCGGCTTTCTGTTCGGGCTCGGACTGCATACCGCCGGGCTGTATTGGCTGACCGACGCGATCCTCGTGCGCGCGGACAGTTTCTGGTGGCTGGTGCCCCTGGCCTCGCCCGGCTGTGCGCTGATCCTGGCGCCCATCACGGCATTGCCGGCCGCGCTATGTCGGCTGGCGCCAGTCGGCTGGCGGCGCCTGCTGGCATTTGCCGGCCTGTGGACGCTGTTCGACATGGGCCGTGTCTTCATCTTCAGTGGATTTCCGTGGAATCCGCTGGGGACGACATGGGAATTGCCGGGCCGGCTGGGTGACGTGATGATCCAGCCGGCGGCGTGGATCGGCGTCGACGGCCTGACATTGGCGACCGTGCTGCTGGCGCTGCTGCCGCAGGGCGGGCGGCGCGGCGTGGTGGCGGCCCTGGCCGGGTTGGCGGTGTGGGGGCTGGCGGGATGGGGGCGGCTGGTCCTGACGCCGACTGCCGCCAGCCGGAATCCGACGGTGGTGCTGGTTCAGGGCAACGTGTCGGAATCGCGGAAGATCGATGGGCACGACAATGTCGCGATCTTTCGCTCATATCTGGCCTTGACGCGATCCGGCATCGCCGACGCGCTGCCGGAGGCCGGCGCGCGGCCGGTGGTGTTCGTCTGGCCCGAGACGGCCTTCCCTGGCCTGTTGCAGGAGGACGATATCGCGCGGCGGATGATCGCCCGTGCCGGCCGGGGGGCGGCGGCGGGGGTGATCGGCACGATCCGAAGCGATGCCGAGGGCCATTGGCGCAACAGCGTGATGGCGGTGACCGGGCCCGACGGGCGGGTGGCCGATGTCTATGACAAATCGCATCTGGTGCCGTTCGGCGAATACCAGCCTCGGCTTCTGCCGTTCCATGTCGTCCCCGGTGATGGCATGGCGGCCGGGAATGGCGTGCGGACCTGGCATCTGCCCGATGTCGCGCCCGTCGGTCCGCTGATCTGCTATGAAGTGATTTTCTCGGGCCAGGTGGTGGATGCGAAGGATCGCCCCGACTGGCTGGTCAATGTCACCAACGATGCCTGGTATGGCGACAGCGCCGGCCCGCGCCAGCATCTGGCCGCGGTGCGCATGCGCGCGGTCGAGGAAGGACTGCCGGTGGCGCGGGCCGCCAATACCGGTATTTCCGCCGTGTTCGATGCCCATGGCCATGAAGTGGCGCGGCTGGGCTGGAACCGGCAGGGGGTTCTGGTCGTTTCCCTCGGTGCGCCCCTGTCCGGGACCCTGTTCGGTCACTGGGGACGCTGGATCCCGATTCTGCTGGCGCTGGCGACGGTGTTGCCCACGCTGGGATCATGGATGCGCCGGGCCGGTAGAAGGGCGGTCGCGCGCCGCTTGTAGCCTGTCGGCCTGCGATGCTCGGGCCGGGGACGAGTTTTGCTATCAACGCATGGGTGCGCTCGCGTGCTGTCGGCGGTCGAGGCCGGTAGCCTTCTTAAAAATTGATTCTCAAAATGTCAGTGAGCGAACTGACAGGATGATGGTAAATCAAATATTAATGTCGCATCATCCTTCTTCTCGTCGAATGCCGAACCACGCCGATGCCATGTGTCAAGAGGATCTGTTGACCGATAAGCCAAGCGCTGGTCCGAAGCCTGTGGATGTTCATGTCGGCGGTCGCATCCGGCTTCGCCGGGCATTGCTGGGCATGTCGCAGGAGCGTCTTGGCGAAGCCTTGGGCCTTACTTTCCAGCAGGTGCAGAAATATGAGCGTGGGACCAACCGGGTCAGCGCATCGCGCCTCTATGAATTGTCGGATGTGCTGGACGTGCCTGTCAGTTTCTTTTTCGACGGGCTGGAGCGGGCCCGCCGTGCGCCCGGCCACGCAGCCCTTGAAGTGTCGGGCTTTGCGCAGGCGCAGGAGGCCTTTCGCGGTGCGTCCGACGGCGGGCCGCTGCCGGTCAGCGAGATGGCCCTGCTGGCGCGGCGCGAGACGATCGAACTGGTGCGGACCTATTATCGGATCGAGGATGCCGCCACGCGGCGGCGGGTGCTGGATCTGATCCGGATGATGATCCCGCCCGAATAGCGCGCGGATGCCTCCCGCCTGTTTCTATTCGCGCCGGAGAACCTGGTCGGTGATGAAGGAGGCCAGACGGCCGGCGATGAAGTCCTGGCGCAGTTGTTTCTCGTCATATTCGTCGCGCACCCAGTCCAGGAAGGGCAGCCGGCCTTCGGCCTGTTGCTGGTAGCGCAGGAAGAACGCGTCGAGAATGCCGGTGCGCGAGCGGTTGAAATGCCCGAACCGCCATGACAACTGGCGCAGGGCCTGGGCGGCGGTGCCGCCTTCGAACAGGATGACCAGCCCGGAGGCCAGCCCCGCCCGGTCGGCGCCGGATTTGCAGTGCATCAGCATCGGAAAGGCGAGTGTCCGGTACAGCGCGGCGAAGCGCAGGATGCGCTCGCGGTGCGGCGCGCCCCGGCTTTCGAAGGCCATGTCCAGATGGGTCAGTCCCAGCCGGGTCGCGGCCTCGCGCGACAGGGCGTCGGACCCGCATTTGCGGTGGCCGCGCAGATTGACCAGCGTCCGCAGCGCGTAGCGGCGCGCCGCCGCCGCCAGCCGGGCGGGGGTGGGATGGTTGCAGCGATAGACCTTGCCGGGGATGACGGCGGCGAAATTCGTCCAGGGGACGCGAAAGATGGCGTGATCGACGAACAGGCTGTCGATCCAGGCCCGTCGCCTGCCGCCGGATGTGGCGAGAGATCCTTCGAACACGGCGGGCGGCTTCCTCGGTCGGCATAAAAAGGGCGCCGGATGTGTGTCATCCGGTGCCCTTTCCGTCAATCTCTTCCCCGCCGGGCGGGGAGGGATAACGGGATCAGACCTTGCGTTCCAGTTGCAGTTCCTTGATCCGGGCGATCGCCTTCGCCGGGTTCAGGCCCTTGGGGCAGGTCTGGGTGCAGTTCATGATCGTGCGGCAGGCATAGAGCTTCAGCGGGTCTTCCAGCGCGTCCAGCCGGTCGCCCGTATGCTCGTCACGGCTGTCGGCGATCCAGCGATAGGCCGCCAGCAGGGTGGCCGGACCCAGATACCGGTCGCCGTTCCACCAGTAGGACGGGCAGGAGGTCGTGCAGCAGAAGCACAGGATGCATTCCCACATCCCGTCCAGCTTCTCGCGTTCCTCGATGCTCTGGCGGCGCTCGGAATCCGGCGGCGGGGCGGTGTCGGACTTCAGCCAGGGCTCGATCGAGCGGAGCTGGGCATAGGCGCCGTTCAGGTCGGGCACCAGGTCCTTGACCACGGGCATGTGCGGCAGCGGGTAGATCGAGACCGCGTTCCGCACGTCCTTGATCGGCTTGAGGCACGCCAGCGTGTTCTCGCCGTCGATATTCATCGCGCACGAGCCGCAGATGCCCTCGCGGCACGAGCGCCGGAAGGTCAGCGTCGTGTCGACGTTGTTCTTGATGTGGATCAGCGCGTCCAGCACCATCGGGCCGATCTTGTCCAGATCGAGCTCGTAGGTGTCGACCACCGGGTTGGCGCCGTCGTCAGGGTTCCAGCGATAGATCCGGAAGGGCTTGACGTTCTTGGCGCCGGGCGCGGCCGGGAAGGTGCGGCCCTTCCCGATCGTGCTGTTCTTTGGCAGGCTGAATTCGACCATCGTCTCGTTCCTTTTCCGCCGCTTCGCTCAGTAGACGCGCTTCTTGGGGGGGAAGACCTGAACGTCGTCGGTCAGTGTCTTCATATGCACCGGGCGGTAGGTCAGGGTGACGCCGCCCTGGTCGTCCAGATGGGCGACCGTGTGCTTCATCCATTCCTTGTCGTCGCGGTCGGGATAATCGTCGTGCGCCTGCGCGCCGCGGCTTTCATGCCGGGCCTCGGCGCCCGCCATCGTCACCGTGGCGTTGGCCAGCAGGTTCTCGAACTCCAACGCTTCCATCAGGTCGGTGTTCCAGATCAGCGAACGGTCCGAGACCGCGATATCGGGCACCTCGGTCCAGATTTCCTTGATCTTCTCGACACCTTCCGCGAGGCTTTTGGAGTTGCGGAACACCGCCGCGTGCTTCTGCATCGTGCGTTGCAGCTTGTCGCGCATGGCCGACACATGGGTGCCGCCCTTGGCGTTGCGCAGCTTGTCCAGACGGTCCAGCGCGGCCTCGCCGGCCTTGGGCGGCAGGGGCGCGATGGTCTCCAGCGGCTTGATCAGCCCGGCGGCGCGCTTGGCGGCGGCGCGGCCGAACACGACCAGATCGAGCAGCGAGTTGGTGCCCAGGCGGTTGGCGCCATGCACCGACACGCACGCGGCCTCGCCCACCGCCATCAGGCCGGGGACGACGGCATCGGGGTTGTCGGCGGTCGGGCGGATGACCTCGCCATGATAGTTCGTCGGAATGCCGCCCATGTTGTAATGCACGGTCGGCAGGACGGGCACCGGCTCCTTGGTCACGTCGACGCCGGCGAAGATGCGCGCGGTCTCCAGGATGCCCGGCAGGCGCTCATGCAGCAGGTCGGCGCCCAGATGCTCCAGGTGCATCATGATGTGGTCCTTGTGCGGACCACAGCCACGGCCTTCGTTGATTTCGATGGTCATGGAGCGCGAGACCACGTCGCGCGACGCAAGGTCCTTGGCGGTCGGGGCGTAGCGCTCCATGAAGCGCTCGCCTTCCGAGTTCGTCAGGTAGCCGCCTTCGCCGCGGCAGCCTTCGGTGAGCAGGCAGCCGGCCGGATAGATGCCGGTGGGGTGGAACTGGACGAATTCCATGTCCTGCGTCGGCACGCCGGCGCGCATCGCCATGCCGCCGCCGTCGCCGGTGCAGGTATGGGCCGAGGTGCAGGACTGGTAGGCGCGGCCGTAGCCGCCCGTCGCCAGCACCACCGTCTGCGCGCGGAAGCGGTGGATCGTGCCGTCTTCCAGGCACCAGGCGACGACGCCGCGGCAGGCGCCCTCGTCGTCCATGATCAGGTCGATGGCAAAATATTCGACGAAGAATTCGACGTTATGCTTCAGGCACTGCTGGTACAGCGTGTGCAGGATGGCATGGCCGGTGCGGTCGGCGGCGGCGCAGGCGCGGGGCACCGGGGCCTCGCCGTAATTGCGCATGTGGCCGCCGAAGGGGCGCTGGTAGATCCTGCCGTCTTCGGTGCGCGAGAAGGGAACGCCCAGATGTTCCAGTTCCTGCACCGCCGGCACGGCCTCGCGGCACATATACTCGATGGCGTCCTGGTCGCCCAGCCAGTCCGACCCCTTGACGGTGTCGTACATGTGCCAGCGCCAATTGTCCTCGGCCATGTTGCCCAGCGACGCGCCGATGCCGCCCTGGGCGGCGACGGTGTGGCTGCGGGTGGGGAAGACCTTGGTGACGCAGGCGGTCTTGAGACCGGCGGCGCCCATGCCCAGCGTCGCGCGCAGGCCCGACCCGCCCGCGCCGACGACCACGACGTCGTACGCGTGGTCGATGATGCGGTAGGCGTTCGATGATGGAAGAGTGATCGCGTTCATTGTTTGGACGTGTCCTGATGCTCGTCCGGTCCGATGGGCGGTCCTTGCGGCCGCTCCGGGGCCGGAACTGTCCCCTGTGTCACTTGCTTCGCGGCCCCCCGGACGCATCCGGGGGCACCCGATCAGGCCGCCGCCCTGGTCGACGGAGCCAGCGCCAGCTTCAGGACGGCGATCACCGCGAACAGCCCGATCAGAAGGGCCGCGCCCTTCAGCAGCAGGCTGGCCGGCAGATGCGCCTTGCCATGCACATAGTCATCGATGATGACCTGCAAGCCGAGCTGCATGTGGTAGAAGGTCAGCACCATCAGCGCGAGCAGCATCGAGGCGTTGGCGGGCTTGCCACCCCATTCCACGACATCCTGCTGCTCGGCGCCGGCCAGGCGCAGGACTTGCAGGACGAACCAGCCCGAGAGCGGGACCAGCGCCACGGCGGACATCCGTTCCAGCCACCAATGGTCGACACCGGCCTTGCCCGCGCCGAGGCCGCGGGCCCGGCCCAGTTGAGAGCGCATGACATCGATGCGCGGCGTGTGGGACGCGTTCATGTCAGGATGCCTTCTTCTTTCTGGAGCGGCAGGCGGCGACGCCGAAGATGCTGGCGAGCAGCACCAGCGTGGCGCCGATCGTCACACCCACGGCCACCGGGCCGTCCTCGTTGATCTCCTTCTTCTCGAAGCGGTAGCCGGCGTCCCATGCGAGATGCCGCAGCCCGGCGACGAAGTGATAGACCAGCGCCAGCGTCCACCCCGCCAGGGCGAGCTTGCCCAGGGGGTTTCGGGTGACTTTCTGAACTTTCTTGAAGGATTCGGGCCCTTTCGATGCGGCGTTCAGCCAGCAGACGCCAAGCGTGGCGCCTGCCGCGGCGGCGACGCCGGCGGCCCGGTTCGCGATCGAAAGAAACATGGAGAGGCGGAAGCGATAGACCTGGAGATGCGGGGACATGGGTCGCCGGGTCAGTGTTCCGTCGCTTCGGTGCCCTATATAGAGCGCATCACGGACATCCTGCATGGTCGTCTCGTCGATTTCCCTGATTATGGCTCCGGTTTGTTCCGTTGCCTTGTGCCTGTTCGGTCCTACGCCGGGGCGGAGGCGCGGTCAACGCAGGGGGGAACACGAGGTCGCGAGACGCGCGGCCGGCGTCTGGTCCGCGGGAACCGAAACGGAGTCGAACCGTTCCGGTTCCCTGGCCGTCATGCGTGACGGGCGTGGGGGTGGATCAGGTCCAGAGCGATCATGGTCTCGGCGATCTGCACCGCGTTCAGCGCCGCCCCCTTGCGCAGATTGTCCGCGACGCACCAGAAGGCCAGCCCGTTGGGAACAGTGGGGTCGATCCGCAATCGCGACACGTAAGTCGCGTCCTCACCAACACATTCGATCGGCGTGACGTAGCCGCCATCCTCCGGCTTGTCGTGCAGGATGACCCCCGGCGCGTCGCGCAGGACGGCGCGCGCGCGCTCGAGATCCACCTTCTCCTCGCATTCCACCACCACGGCTTCGGAATGGCCGATGAAGACCGGAACGCGCACGCAGGTAGCAAAAACGGAGATATCAGGGTCGA
This sequence comes from Gluconacetobacter sacchari, assembly GCF_014174255.1. Classification (GTDB taxonomy): domain Bacteria; phylum Pseudomonadota; class Alphaproteobacteria; order Acetobacterales; family Acetobacteraceae; genus Gluconacetobacter; species Gluconacetobacter sacchari. The sequence continues at coordinate 68,033 of NZ_JABEQJ010000004.1, read as the reverse complement.
GGATTTTGCGGGTCTCGACCGCCATCTTCCATTCCTCCTTGGTCGCGCCGTCATCCATGAAGCGGTCGATATGAGGGATGCAGTTGAAGGCGATCTGCTTGGTGAACTGCTCGGGGCTCGCCGGGTCGCCGACGAAGCTGCCGCGCGACTGGGTGAACAGCTCGTCCATGCCTTCCTTGCCCGCGCCGGCCACCGCCTGGTAGGTGGCGACCACGACGCGGCGGATGGTGAACAGGTCGTGCAGCGGCTTCAGCGCCACCACCATCTGGATGGTCGAGCAGTTGGGGTTGGCGATGATGCCGCGCCGCGCCTTCTTCAGCGCCTCGGGATTGACCTCGGGCACCACCAGCGGCACGTCGGGCTCCATGCGGAAATGCGACGTGTTGTCGATGACGATGCAGCCGGCCTTCGCCGCGCGCGGCGCATGCGCCGCCGAGACCGAGGCGCCGGGCGAGAACAGCGCGATGTCCCAGCCGGTGAAATCGAAGGTCTCCAGGTTCTGGACCTTCAGGACCTTCCTGTCGCCGAACGAGATCTCCTGCCCGGTGGAGCGGGCCGATGCCAGGGCGGCAATCTCGCTAATCGGGAACGCGCGTTCGGCCAGCGTCTTGAGCATTTCGCGCCCCACAGCTCCGGTGGCGCCTACGACCGCGACGCGGTATCCCATCGATTGTCATCCCTGATTGCGGCCCCGGCCGATCCGGGGAACCTGATGCTGGAAACCTGGGAGAGGTAGTGCCTGACCGGGTGCTATGCAAGCGAGAGCCGCTGTCGGGCACGGTTTTTGGCCATTCCGGCCTGTGAAGGCGGCCAGGGGTCTCATGTTTGTGTTGCCCGGTGCCGGCCACCGCGCGTTGCCACGTGGGCGTCGCCGGTGTCACATGCGGCGGGCCTGTCCAGGGAGTATCCGTCATGTCGTTCTCTCGCGATATTTCTTCACCGGCGCGTAGCCGCCATGCCATTCCGCCATCGGGCACGCAGCCGGCACCGCCCTGTACGCTGGTCATTTTCGGCGCGCGGGGCGACCTGACCAAGCGGCTGCTGATCCCGGCGCTGTATAACCTCGCGGGCAGCGGGCTGCTGGACGCGGATTTCCGTGTGCTGGGCGTCGATCGGGTGGCGGGCGCCGCCGCCGACTGGCGCGACGGGCTGGCCGCCACCATGCAGGACTTCACCAAGGATCCTGACGGCGAGTTCTATACCCCCACCATCGACGAGAAGGCCTGGAACTGGGTCGCCGAGCGGCTGGACTATGTTCAGGCCGATTTCGCAGACCCGGGCCAGATGCGCGCGCTGGCGGAGCGGGTACAGGGCAATGCCGTCTTCTATCTGGCGGTACCCTCGCGCTTCTTCGGCCCGCTGGTCGAGATGCTGGGCCAGGCGGGGCTGGTCGCCCAGCGGGAAGGGGCCTTTCGCCGGGTGGTGATCGAGAAGCCTTTCGGTTCCGACCTGGCCACGGCGCAGGCGCTGAACCGGCAGGTCCTGAGCGTGCTGGACGAACGGCAGGTCTATCGGATCGATCATTTCCTGGGCAAGGAGACGGTCCAGAACATCCTGGCCATGCGGTTCGGCAACCTGATCTTCGAGCCGCTGTGGCGCAGCGAGTATATCGACCACGTGCAGATCACGGCGGCCGAGACCATCGGGGTGGAGCAGCGCGGCGCGTTTTACGAGCCGACGGGCGCGCTGCGCGACATGGTGCCGAACCATCTGTTCCAGCTTTTCGCCATGGTGGCGATGGAGCCGCCGGCCTCGTTCTCGGCCGAGACGGTGCGGACGGCGAAGGAGCAATTGTTCGAATCCGTCCGCCCGGTGCGTCCCGAGGACGCGGTGCGCGGCCAGTATCGCGCCGGCATCGTCGACGGAAAGCCGGTAGTGGCCTATCGCGACGCCCCTGGCGTCGCCGCCGACAGCGTTACGGAGACCTATGTCGCGCTGAAGCTGCATGTCGATAACTGGCGCTGGTCGGGCGTGCCCTTTTATCTGCGGACGGGCAAGTCGCTGGGTGGGCGGCGGACGGAAGTCGTGGTGCAGTTCAAGAAGCCGCCGGTGGCGATCTTTCGCGGCACCGCCACCGACAGCCTGCCGCCCAATCGCATGATCCTGAACGTGCAGCCGGCACAGGGGCTGACGATCGAGATGGCGGCCAAACATCCGGGCCCGGCGATGGACCTGGCCGCCGTGCAGGTGCGCTTTCGTTATGAAGACGCGTTCGATCTGCAACCCAATGTGGGGTACGAAACCCTGTTGTACGATTGCCTGAGCGGCGATGCCACGCTGTTTCAGCGGGCCGACAATATCGACGCGGCCTGGACGGCGGTCGATCCGGTGCTGCAATCGTGGGGGCATGCGGCCGAGGGACTGGAATTCTATGACGCCGGGGCGAGCGGCCCGGCGGGCGCCGACGCGCTGCTGGCCCGCGACGGGCGGGCCTGGTACCCGCTGGATGAAAGCTGAGGCGGCCGTGCATCGTTGAATGGTTGCCAGGGGCCGCGGCCTCTGGAGGGGGTCGGGGCGGAGCCCCGACCTTAATCTTTATCTTTCTTCTTTAATCTTTATCTTTCTCTGCCCCTCAGTGCGCGGCCGCCTGCTGCGGGTGGTTTTCCGACTGGCGGAACAGGGTATCGGCGGCTTTCTTCTGCGCGTCGTCCAGCCCGTTATAGAGCGTGCGGAACGCCATGTTCAGCGCTTGCAGGTCCTGCGCGCGCTGGGTGACCAGGTCGGCGTAGGACTGCATGTTGTCCGGCGCGCTCAGGGTCGGCAGCCGGGCGCGGCGCTGTTCGATCGAATCGTGGAAGTGCGCCGCGTTGTCGCGCATCACCTGGGCGAAAATGTTCCACGCGCCTTCCTGCGCGGGGGTGATGCCCAGTTGCTGGTGCAATGTCGCGATATGGGCGGCAAGCTGGTCCGGCGTCGGGTCATGCGGGGTGTGAACCGGAACGGCGGAGGAGGCGGGAGCCGATGTGTCGGGCGCCGCGAGGGCGGGGGTGGCCAGCAGGGCGAGGGCGGCGATGAGGGGAAGCCGGCGGACGGTCATGGACAAGGGTCTCCGGGAAAGCGGGGGGACTGGACGGACCGGATGTCCCGGTCGGGTGTGCGTGGCATGCGCGTCTTCAGTACGGGGGCGCCCCGTAGTACCCCTGCGGATAATAAGCCGGCGGGGGCGGCGGAGGTTCCGGCTGCGGCGGATAATAGGCGGCGGGCGGCGGCGCGGCCTGCGAGGACAGGGCGCCGCCCAGCAGCGCGCCGACCGCCAGGCCGGCGATGCCGGCCCCGATGGCCGCGCCGGCGCCGGAACCGCGATAGCCGCGCCTGTCGTCGCCGCGCCAGCCTGGACCGCCGCGCCAGCCGGGATTGCCGTGCCAGCCGGGGCCGCCATGGCGATAGGGTCCGGGTCCCGGACCGGGGCGCGGTCCCGGTCCAGGCCTGGGGCCGGGTCCAGGTCCGGGACCCGGACCGCGATCCCGGTGCTGGGCCATGGCCGGGGCGGCGATCGAGGTGCTGCCGGCCAGCAGGATGCCGGCGATCAGAAGGGGGAAGGCGCGCGCCCGCATCATGGGACTCCTCTCGATCGTAGGGGGGGCGATCGTCGGGGATCGCATCCCGTTTGACGACGGGAGGATCGGCGTCGATCATGTCAGAATCACGGCTGGGATCAGGCGGCGGGCGACAGGCGCTTCGCCAGGGCGGACAGGCGGTGGCGACGCAGTTCGTTGCGGGCCTTGGCGTCGTTTTCCATATAGTTGAGCTGGATCGTGTAGCGCCGGCCGACATACTGGCGATGGCCGTGCCACGTGGTGGGACCGTTGGGAAAGATCAGCAGCGTGCCGTCGACGGGGGGGATTTCGGCCGCGTAATCCTCGACATCGTCCGGGCCGCGCAGCAGGCGCAGGCAGCCTTCCTGCCGGGCCCAGGCCTCGCTGGCCGGATTGAGATACAGCAGCACCGTCACGCGCTTGGCGACCGAGTCGCAATGGATGCGACCGTCCCTGGCCCGCGTGCGGCCGCGCAGGGTCAGCATGGTCGGCGCGTCGTCCAGGTTCAGGGCGAATTTGCGGGCGATCGCCTGGCGCAGCACCGGCCCTTCAAGCTCCGCGATCAGGCCGCGCGCCAGCGGCGACAGGGCCAGCGCCGAGGGCGGGAACGAGCCGCCGGACGCCAGTTCGGGCAGCGAGGCCACCAGTGCGGCCAGATCGTCCGGCCGGATGAAATTCCGGACCACCGCATGGGCGAATGGCGTGTCGGACACGCGGGCGGCGTCCAGCGCGGCGTAGTCGGGGCGGATCGGCGTGGTGACGGTCATGGAACCTGCACGGGATGATGAAAACCACAGCGCGATTCCTAGAACCGGAGCCGGGGCGAAATCAAGGCGGCGGGACCGGGTCCCGCCGCCCGGCCGTCATGCCGCGCCGGAGGCCTTTTCGGCCGCGTCCAGTGCCCGGGTGGAATAGACCGCCGCCGCGCCGGCGTTCAGCGCCACGGCCACGCCCAGGGCTTCGGCGATCTCCTCCTTCGTCGCGCCGGCATGTACGGCCGCCTTGGAATGGACCGCGATGCAGCCGTCGCAGCGGGTGGTGACCGCGACGGCCAGCGCGATCAGTTCGCGCGTCTTCGCGTCCAGCCGGTTGGTGGTCTTCGCGGCGTTGTCCAGCGTCGTCAGCCCTTCGATCGTGCCCGGTGACAGGGTGGCGAAGGCAGGCACGGCCTGGCCGAGAAAATGGCGGTAGGCGGACCAGTCGATCATCACGAAACATCCTCGATATGTGGTCATTGACCGGGGCGGAGTTCACCAGATGGAGAGCAGCCCTGTCACGACACGGTTTGGCGAGCGCATGCCCTTGATGGGAGGCGTTGCCGGCGCTATCGGCCATAGATCATGGAATCCGCGCTGACAGCCTTCGCATCCGACCTGAACCTGCCCCCTGGCTCGGGGCCCCTGGCAGCGTACGAGGCCCGGGTGGCCGCCGGATTGCTGTCCCGCGACCCCGAGCAGGCCAAGGCGGCCGCGCGGCTGGACCAGTTGTGGCGGGAACTGCCGGGCTACCATCCCGTGGTGCGGCGGCCGAAGCCCAGGGGGCTGCTGGGCGGCCTGAAGACCCGGCTGGGGCTGGATGGCGGCGCGGCGGAGGCGCCGCGCCCGCGCGGGGTCTACATGGTCGGGCAGGTCGGGCGTGGCAAGACCATGCTGATGGACCTGTTCTTCGAACTGGCGCCCGTCGAGCACAAGATGCGGGTGCATTTCCACCGCTTCATGCAGGATGTCCACAAGCGCCTCCATGACATGAAGCGCGCGAATCCCGGACTGACCGATCCGATTCCGCCGCTGGCCCATGCCATCGCGCAGGATGCCTGGCTGCTCTGCTTCGACGAGTTCCAGGTCAACGACATTGCCGATGCGATGGTCCTGGGGCGTTTGTTCGAATATCTGTTCGCCGACGGCGTGGTGGTGGTCGCGACCTCGAACACCGAACCGCAGGACCTGTTCCAGAACCGGCCCGGGGCCGATGCCTTCCGGCCCTTCATCGCGATCATCCAGCGCGAGGTCGATACGGTGGTGCTGGACTCGCCGCGCGATTACCGGCGCGGCGGCATGCGCGGCATGACCACCTGGATCGTGCCGCCCGGCCCCGAAGCGGCGCAGGAGCTGGATTCGATCTTCATGCGGCTGGCCGACGGCGCGCCCATCCGCCCGGTGACGCTGGAGGTGATGGGTCGCGCGCTCGCGGTGACGGTCGCGGCCGGCCCGGTCGCGCGCTTCAGCTTCGGCGACCTGTGCGGGCGGCCGCTGGGGGCGGGCGACTATCTGGCGCTGGCCACGCGTTTCCCGGCCCTGGTGCTGGAGGATATTCCCCGGCTGGGACCGGAGAATTTCGATGTCGCGCGCCGTTTCATCGTTCTGATCGATACGATGTACGAACAGAAGGTCAAGCTGTTCGCCTCGGCCGAGGACCAGCCGGACGCGATCTATCAGAAGGGCGAGGGCGCGCAGGCGTTCGAACGGACCGCGTCGCGCCTGGAGGAGATGCAGAGTGCCGCCTACCTGGACCTGCCGCACCTGTCCTGACCGGCCGGGCGGCCGGCGGATGGCCGGGTGAAATGCGTGTGGGGCCTGCGTTTCCTGGCGTCACGGTATCGTGACACGTATGGCGGTGGTGTGAGCGGCGGGGCGGTAGGCAACGGGTTCGCTCTTTGCTTGGGTATGCACGGCTTGCACCGGCCGGGTACGCGCGCCGGAATGCCGGCTTCGTGACACCCATGCGCGCGCGGGTGGAAACGGAAAGGTGAGTATGCGTGCGGAGCAATCCTGCCCGTGGCGAAACGTGGCGGCGGATGGCCAAAGGTGGCGCTAGGGTTGGGACGATAAACGGCCGGGGCCGATATTCCGCCACGATTGGCGGCGATGGCTCGGGCCCGGATAATGACGTGGCCGGTCAGGTCATGAACGAGGAGATGTCTTCAAGATGGCGGGCGTAGATATCCTGTCGACCGCGTTCAGCGGAGCCAACACGGCCTATCTGGCCGACCTGTATGCGCGCTGGGCGGCGGATCCCGGCAGCGTCGATCCTTCCTTCGCATCGCTGTTCGCGGCAATGGACGAGGAAGGCGCTGCGATCCTGCATGACGCGGAAGGGGCCTCGTGGGCGCCGCGTCCGTCCGCCATCGATGGCGGCGACGGGGTGGCGGCGCCGGCCAGGGGCGCGCCCGTATCGGCGGAAAGCCTGAACGCAGCGGCCGACGACAGCCTGCGCGCGACGCAACTGATCCGCGCCTATCGGGTGCGCGGCCATCTGGAAGCCCGGCTGGACCCGCTGGGCCTCCAGGTGCCCAAGCCCCATACCGATCTCGACCCGGCGACCTATGGGTTCGGCCCCCAGGACCTCGACCGGCCGATCTATCTGGGCAAGATCGTCGCCAACCTGATCGGCAAGCAGTCGGCGACGATCAATGAGGTGCTGGACGCGCTGCGCGCCGTCTATTGCGGGCCGATCGGCACGGAATACATGCATGTGCAGGACCCCGAGCAGCGCAACTGGCTCCAGCAGCGGCTGGAAGGCGACAATTGGCGCGTCGGGGCCTCGCCCCAGGAAAAGAAGCTCATCCTGCACCACCTGACCGAGGCCGAGGGGTTCGAGGCGTTCTGCCAGAAGCGCTATGTCGGCACCAAGCGGTTCGGGCTGGAAGGCGAGGACGTCACCATTCCGGCGCTGCACGCGCTGATCGACCAGGTGGCCAAGGACGGCGTGCGCACGGTGGCGATCGGCATGCCGCATCGCGGCCGGCTGAACACGCTGGTCAACATCGTGCGCAAGCCCTACACGGCCATCTTCAGCGAATTCGCCGGCGCCTCGTTCAAGCCGGACGACGTGCAGGGCTCGGGCGACGTCAAATACCATCTCGGCACCTCGACCGACGTGGATATCGACGGCAACCCGGTCCATATCTCGCTCCAGCCCAACCCGTCGCATCTGGAAGCCGTCGATCCGGTGGTGATCGGCAAGGTGCGCGCCGCCCAGGACGATGACGACCCGCATGTGCGCAGCCGCCACATGGCGGTGCTGATGCATGGCGATGCCGCGTTCGCCGGCCAGGGCCTGGTCTACGAGACCATGGCGATGTCGCAACTGATCGGCTATCGCACCGGCGGCACGATCCATATCGTGGTGAACAACCAGATCGGTTTCACCACCGTGTCGGCCCATGCCTTCTCCGGCCTGTATTGCACCGACGTCGCCAAGGCGGTGCAGGCGCCGATCCTGCACGTCAATGGCGACGAGCCCGAGGCCGTGATCTATTGCGCGCGCCTGGCGGCCGATTTCCGCCAGAAATTCGCCACCGACATCGTGCTGGACATCGTCGGCTATCGCCGTCACGGCCATAACGAATCCGACGAGCCGTCCTTCACCCAGCCGACGATGTACAAGGCCATCGCCGCGCGGCCGACGGTGCGCACGCTGTATGCCGACCGCCTGGTGCGCGAGGGCGTGGTGACCGAGGCCGAGGCGACGGGGCAATGGGATGCGTTCCAGAACAGGCTGGAAGAGGCCTATCAGGCGGCGCAGACCTACAAGCCCAACAAGGCCGACTGGCTGGAAGGGGCCTGGACCGGCCTGAAGCCGCCGCCGGCGGGCAAGGTGGATGCCGAACCCGCCACCGGGATTTCGGTCGAGACGCTGCGCAAGATCGGCGCCGCGATCAGCACGGCGCCGGCCGACTTCAACATCAATCCGAAGATCGCGCGGCAGCTCAAGGCCAAGGCGACGATGTTCCAGAGCGGCGAAGGGATCGACTGGGCGACCGGCGAGGCCCTGGGCTTCGGTTCGCTGTTGCTGGAAAAGCATCGGGTGCGCCTGTCGGGCGAGGATTGCCAGCGTGGCACCTTCAGCCAGCGCCATGCGGTGCTGATCGACCAGGTCAACCAGAACACCTATGCGCCGCTGAACAATATCGACCCGGCGCAGGGCGTGTTCGAGGTCTATAACTCGCTGTTGTCCGAATTCGGCGTGCTGGGCTTCGAATATGGCTATTCGCTGGCCGATCCGAACGCGCTGGTGTTGTGGGAAGGCCAGTTCGGCGATTTCGCCAACGGCGCGCAGGTCATCATCGACCAGTTCATCGCCTCGGGCGAGACCAAGTGGCTGCGCATGTCGGGCCTCGTGCTGCTGCTGCCGCATGGCTATGAGGGCCAGGGGCCGGAACATTCCTCCGCCCGTCTGGAGCGGTACCTCCAGCTCTGCGCCGAGAACAACATGCGGGTGTGCAACATCACCACGCCGGCGAACTATTTCCATGCCCTGCGTCGCCAGCTCAAGCTGGACTACCGCAAGCCGCTGGTGATCATGACGCCGAAATCGCTGCTGCGTCATCGTCTGGCCGTATCCAATCTGGAGGAGTTCGCATCCGGCACCACGTTCCGCCCGGTGATCGGCGAGATCGATCCGATCGCGTCGGGCGACAAGGTGGAGCGGGTCGTGATCTGCTCGGGCAAGGTCTATTACGACCTGCTGGCGGAGCGGCGCGAGCGCGCGCTGGACAAGGTCGCGATCCTGCGGCTGGAGCAGTTCTATCCCTTCCCGGAAAAGCTGCTGGCCGAACAGCTTGCGCTGTATCCCAAGGCCCAGGTGATCTGGTGCCAGGAAGAGCCGGAGAACATGGGGGGATGGACCTTCGTCGATCGCCTGATCGAGGGCGTGATGGGCAAGGCCGGCCGCAAGAGCGGACGCCCGACCTATGTCGGCCGTGTCGCGGCCGCCAGCCCGGCCACGGGTCTGGCCCGCGTTCATGCCAGCGAACAGGCGGCCCTGGTCGCCAGCGCGCTGGGCGTGGCCTGAGGATGCGTCCCGGCCGGCGGGCCGGGATGGTCGAAGGGCGGCCGGCGCGGTCTTTTCGCGCCGGCTCCAGTCTGGTTATGGTGAGAATACACAAGCCGGCAGACGACGGGTGGGGGGCGCGAGGCATCGTGCCTCGATCCCGCACGCGGATCTGACCGGCAGAGGGAATGGAAAGAACGATGTCTGCCGAGATCAAGGTGCCGACGCTGGGTGAGAGCGTGACGACCGCCACGATTGCGAAATGGCTGAAGAATCCGGGTGACAGCGTCGCCGCCGACGAGCCGGTGGTGGAGCTGGAGACCGACAAGGTGAGTGTCGAGGTCGCGGCGCCGGAAGCGGGCGTGCTGGGTCCGCAACTGGTCGGCGAAGGTGCCGAGGTCGAGGTCGGGACCATCCTGGCGTCGGTCGAGGCCGGCAGCGGGACAGCCGCGCCCGCCAAGGCCCCCGAGGCCCCGAAGGCCCCCGCCGGCGTCCAGGCCCAGCCGGTCGCGGCCGGCCCGGTCGCGCGTCCCGCCACCCCGCCCTCCGATGTCGCGGCCCAGGGTGCCGCCCATGCCCCGATGCCGTCGGCGCAGAAGATGATGGCCGAAAAGGGGATCTCGACCGCCGAGATCGGCACCGGCACCGGCAAGGACGGAAGGGTGACGAAGGGCGACGTGCTGTCGTTCCTGGCGCAGCCGCCGGTGGCCAAGGCCGCTGCCGCCCCCGCCACGCCTCGCACCGATGACCCGCGCGAGGAGCGGGTGAAGATGACCCGCCTGCGCCGGACCATCGCCCGCCGCCTGAAGGACGCCCAGAACACCGCCGCCCTGCTGACCACCTTCAACGAGGTGGACATGACGGCGGCGAAGGAATTGCGGGCCGAATATCGCGACATCTTCGAGAAGAAGCATGGCGGCACCAAGCTGGGTTTCATGTCGATCTTCGCCAAGGCGGTGATGGCGGCGCTGAAGGAATTCCCGGCGGTCAATGCCGAGATCGACGGCGAGGACATCATCTATCGCGAATTCGTCAATCTCGGCATCGCGGTCGGTGGCCCCAACGGGCTGGTCGTGCCGGTGATCCGCGATGCGGAAAAGCTGAGCTTCGCCGGGATCGAGAGCGCGATCGCCGGCTTCGGCAAGCGCGCGCGCGACGGGTCGCTGAAGCTGGACGAACTGTCGGGCGGCACGTTCTCGATCACCAATGGCGGCATCTACGGCTCGCTGATGTCCACGCCGATCATCAACGCGCCGCAATCGGCCATCCTGGGCATGCATGCCATCCAGGATCGTCCGATCGCCCTCAACGGCCAGGTCGTGATCCGGCCGATGATGTATATCGCCCTGACCTATGATCACCGCATCGTCGACGGCAAGGAAGCCGTCAGCTTCCTGGTGCGCGTGAAGCAGAACGTGGAAGACCCGCGCCGTCTGCTGCTCGAGGTCTGATGCGCCGGGGCGGACCGGGCTTTCGGCTCGGTCCGCCGATTCTATTCCGACGCAGCGAACGCAGGACAAGAAGATGACCATTGAAATCAAGGTGCCGACTCTCGGCGAGAGCGTGACGACGGCCACGATCGGCAAGTGGCTGAAGCAGCCCGGTGACAGCGTCGCCGCCGACGAGCCGGTGGTGGAACTGGAGACCGACAAGGTCAGCGTGGAGGTTGCCGCGCCGTCGGCCGGCCGTCTGGGCGCCCATGCCGTGGCCGAGGGCGATGAAGTGGCGGTCGGTGCGGTGCTGACGACCGTCGAGGCGGGTGCCGGCGCCGCTCCGGCCGCCAAGCCTGCGCCCGCGGCGGCGAAGCCCGCCGAGGTCGAGGCCGCCCCGGCCCCTGTACCCGTGGCGGCGCCTCCGGCCGAGACCGATTATGATGTCATCGTCATCGGTGCCGGCCCTGGTGGCTATGTCTGCGCCATCCGCGCGGCGCAGTTGGGCTTCAAGGTCGCCTGCGTCGAGAAGCGCGCGACCCTGGGGGGCACCTGCCTGAATGTCGGCTGCATTCCGTCCAAGGCGCTGCTGCAATCCTCCGAGAATTTCCATGCCGCCGGCCATGATTACGCGGGCCATGGCATCCTGATCGACAGTGTCAGGCTGGATCTGAAGCGGATGATGGCGCGCAAGGCCGAGGTGGTCGATGCCAACGTCAAGGGTGTCGAGTTCCTGTTCAAGAAGAACAAGGTCACGTGGCTGAAGGGCTTCGGCACGCTGGAAGGCACCGGGCGCGTCACGGTCGACGGCAAGACGGTGACGGCGAAGCACATCGTGATCGCCAGCGGCAGCGACAGCGCCGGCCTGCCGGGGGTGGAGGTCGATGAGAAGGTTATCGTCACCTCGACCGGCGCGCTGGAACTGTCGGCGGTGCCGAAGAAGCTGGTCGTGATCGGCGGCGGCGTGATCGGGCTGGAACTGGGCAGCGTGTGGCACCGTCTGGGCGCCGAGGTCACGGTGGTCGAATATCTCGACCGTCTGGTGCCGGGCACGGATGGCGAGATCGCCAAGCAGTTCCAGCGCGTGCTGACCAGGCAGGGCCTGCAATTCAAGCTGGGCCACAAGGTGACCAAGGCCGAGAAGACCGGCAAGGGCGTGACGCTGACGGTCGAGCCGGCGGCCGGCGGAAAGGCCGAGACGCTGGATGCCGATATCGTCCTGCTGGCGATCGGCCGCACCGCCGCCAGCAAGGGTATGGGCCTGGAAGAGGCCGGCGTGGCGCTGGACAAGCGCGGCCGCATCGTGACGGACGCCCATTATGCGACCAGCGTGCCGGGTGTCTATGCGATCGGCGACGTCATCGCCGGCCCGATGCTGGCGCACAAGGCCGAGGATGAGGGCGTTGCCATCGCCGAGATTCTGGCCGGCCAGGCAGGCCATGTGAATTACGATGCCATTCCCGGTGTCGTCTACACCTGGCCCGAGGTCGCGACCGTCGGCCGTACCGAGGAAGAGCTGAAGGATGCCGGTGTGACCTACAAGACCGGCAAGTTCCCCTTCACCGCCAACGGCCGCGCCCGCGCCATGGGCATGACCGACGGGTTCGTGAAGGTGCTGGCCGATGCCGCCACCGACAAGGTGCTGGGTGTGCATATCATCGGCCCCGGCGCCGGCGAGTTGATTGCCGAAGCCACGCTGGCGATGGAATTCGGTGCCTCGTCGGAAGACATCGCCCGGACCTGCCACGCGCATCCGACGTTGAGCGAGGCGGTCAAGGAAGCGGCGCTGGATGTGGAGAAGCGCGCGATCCATATCTGATCGCGCGTTGGTTTTGATCTTCGTCGCGCCCGGCCATCTCGGTGGCCGGGCGTTTTTTTGGGGGGTCCTGCACCCCGATTGGCTTACGCCTTGCGGAGAAACTCGGCTTTCAGCATGTAGCTGCCGGCTTCGATGGCATGGTCGCCGCCGCGCAGGCGGATATTCTTGATCCTGGTGCCGACTTTCAGTGTGGTCGAAGAGCCTTTGACCTTCAGGTCCTTGATGACGACGACCGTGTCGCCGTCGGCGAGCGTCACGCCATTGGCATCGCGCACGACCTCTTCGGCCGGGGTGGTTTCAGCGATATCGGCAGGCCATTCATACCCGCAGGTGTCGCAGACTTGATGCGCCCCCTCGATATGCGTTTCTGTCAGACTGCATTGCGGGCAGGCGGGTGCGGTGGCGTCCATGAACCGGGCTTATCCTCACCGCACCCGGCAGACAATCCCCGTCTCCTATCGGGCGGCGAACTCGGAAGCGGATATGGCCGTCTGGATTGTAACGGCGTGGCCTGAACAATCAGCCTATTGGAAGAATGTCGCCGGATTTCTGGGGGGATTGGGAGTCATCATCACCGCCCTGATCGTGATCGGGCATATCGATATCGGCGGCTTTGCCCTGCTGACGTTTGGATTTTCGTTTCCATCAGCATCTTTCGCCGCGATCGTTGTCTGGGCGTCGTTGCGGGACTGGCCGTCATGTGAGCCGGGAATGACCGATGAAGTGCCGGCCGGGACGATGGGTTTCATCTCGCGTCTGACGGTGCGTCCCCGGCCGAGGCGGCGCGCAGGGCGCGGTCGCCGATGTCGCGCCGCCATACCGCGTCATCCCAATGGATGGCCGGGATGGCCCGATAGGCGCGGGCGCGGGCGTCGCCCAGCGTGCTGCCGGTGGCGCAGACGGTCAGGACCCGGCCGCCAGCCGCGACTAGGCGGCCCTGGTCGTCGCGCCTGGTGCCAGCATGGAAGATGTGGACGCCGGGCTGGGCTTCGGCCTGTTCCAACCCCGTGATCACGCCGCCGGCGCCGGGCTTGCCGGGGTAGCCGCGGGCGGCGAGGACGATGCTGATGGAGTGATCGTCGGAGAAGCGGATGTCGGCCGCGTCCAGCGTGCCGGCGGCGACCGAGGCGAGGGCGGGCAGCAGGTCGGAGCGCAGGCGGATCAGCAGCGCCTGGGCCTCGGGGTCGCCGAAGCGGACATTGTATTCGATCAGCTTCGGGCCGTCCGCCGTCAGCATCAGGCCGGCGAAGATGACGCCGCGAAAGGGCGTGCCGCGGCGGACCATTTCGGCCAGCATCGGGCGGACCAGCAGGTCCAGCGCCGCTTCCTGCCGTGCGCGGTCGAAACCGGCGGGGGGCGAGACCGCGCCCATGCCGCCGGTATTGGGGCCTGTATCGCCCTCGCCGATGCGCTTGTGGTCCTGCGCCGCGCCGATCAGCACGGCGGTTTCGTCGGCGCAGAAGGCGAACAGCGACACTTCGTCGCCCATCAGGCATTCCTCGATCACCACGGACTGCCCGGCGGTGCCCAGGGTGGCGTCGTCCATCATGGACCGGATCGCGTCTTCTGCTTCCGCGACGGTGGTGGCCACCACCACCCCCTTGCCGGCGGCCAGGCCGTCGGCCTTGATGACGATCGGCGCGCCCCGGCGGCGGACGAAGTCCAGCGCCGGGGCGGCGGTATCGAACCGTTCCCACCGGGCGGTGGGAATATCGGCGGCGTCGCAGATTTCCTTGGTGAAGCTCTTGCTGCCTTCCAGCGCGGCGGCGGCGCGGCTGGGGCCGGCGCAGGGAATGCCGGACGCGATGCAGGCATCGGCCAGGCCCGCGACCAGGGGGGCCTCGGGGCCCGGCACCACCAGATCGATCCGCTCGGCCCGGGCGAAGGCCACCAGGGCGGGTACGTCGTCGACGGCGATGGCGACATTGGTGCCCAGCGCGGCGGTGCCCGGGTTGCCGGGCGCGATGAACAGGGCCTCCAGCGCGGGCGAGCGCGCGATCGCCGCCGCCATCGCATGTTCCCGTCCACCCGATCCGACCAGAAGCACCCGCATCACTTCGTTTCCCCGTCCTTCGCACCTCCCCGGGCCTTCCGGGGAGGCCGTCTCTATCATACCCTGCGCCGATGGACGAAACTCTTCGCGCTGCCGGCGGTGCCGGTCCGGGCAATGTGCCCGAATATTCGGTCTCCGAGATTTCGGGGGCGATCCGCCGTACGCTGGAGGGCAATTTCGGCCGCGTGCGGGTGCGGGGCGAGATCACGGAATTCAAGCGTTATCCGTCGGGGCATCTCTATTTCTCGCTCAAGGACGAGGGCGGGAAGATCGCGGGCGTGGTCTGGCGCGGGTCGGTGTCGCGGCTGGGGCTGGTGCCGGAAAACGGGCTGGAGATCATCGCGACGGGCAAGGTTTCGTCCTATGGCGAGCGCTCGTCCTATCAGTTGATCGTCGAGCGGATGGAGTATGCCGGCGAGGGCGCGCTGCTGGCGCGTATCGAGCGGCTGCGGTTGAAGCTGGCCGAAGAAGGGCTGTTCGACGCCGCGCGCAAGCGGGCGCTGCCGTTCCTGCCCGGTGTGATCGGCATCGTCACCTCGGCGCAGGGAGCGGTGCTGCATGATATCCGCACCACCGTGGCCCGGCGTTTCCCCCGCCGGCTGCTGGTCTGGCCGGTCGCCGTGCAGGGCGAGGGCGCGGCGGCGCAGATCGCCGCCGCCGTCGCGGGATTCGATGCGATCGACGGGCGCGGGGCGGTGCCACGCCCCGACGTGCTGATCGTCGCGCGGGGCGGCGGGTCGCTGGAAGACCTGATGGCCTTCAATGACGAGGCCGTGCTGCGGGCCGTGGATGCGTGCCGCATTCCGCTGATTTCGGCCGTGGGGCACGAGACCGACACCACGCTGATCGATTTCGTGTCGGACCGGCGCGCGCCTACCCCCACGGCGGCGGCCGAGATGGCGGTGCCGGCGCGGGCCGACCTGATGGCCGACCTGGCGCATCGGGTCGCGCGCCTGACCAGCGGACTGGCCCGCCTGACGCAGACCGCGCGGCTGCGGCTGGACCGGATGGCGGCGCGGATGCCCGACCTGCCCTCGGTGCTGGCCACCGCGCGGATGCGGGTGGACGATCGGGGCGAGCGGCTGGACCGGGCGCTGCCGGGGCTGATCGAGCGCCGGCGCGCGGCCCTGCTGGCGACCGGACGCATGATGCCCGCGCCGCTGCTGCTGACCGGGCCGGGACGGGCGCGGCTGGATCTGGTGGCCAGCCATCTGCTGTCGGGCCTGCGCCAGACGCTACGCGACCGCCGGGGCCGGACCGACCGGGCGCGGCTGTCGGCGGCACCGCTGGCGGCGATGGTGCGCGAACGGCGGGCGCATCTGAACGGGCTGGCCGGGCGGCTGGAATCGCTGTCGCCCATGGCGGTGCTGGAACGCGGCTACGTGCTGGTGCGCGATCCGTCGGGCGTTGCGGTGACCCGCGCCGCCGACGTGCGGCCGGGAGGGCTGCTGGAACTGACATTCGCCGACGGCGTGGTGAAGGTCCGGGCCGTGGCCGACGGGCCCCAGGGGATGCTCGATCTTTGACCATGGGGATGATAGGACAGGGCCATGAACGAACGTCTCCGGTTTTCATTCGCGGGCGTGCTGCCGGTTCTGGGACTGCTGGCGGGGTGTGCCACGCCCCCCGCGCCGGCGGCGCCTCGGCCGGTACGCCGGCCGCCCATGCAGTTCGCGCCGGGGACGGCAGTGGAAGCGCCGCCGCCCGCCAATGAGGCGCAATTGGTAAACGATCCCTCCGCCCCCCTGGACACACCGCTCTGCGGTGTCGCGGCCCGTGCGGCGCAGGCCATGGCGGCCCGGGTGAATCCAGCGCCCCTGGCGTCGGGCAATGCCTGTGTGGCCAATGCCTGTTTCGACCCGCTGACCGGCACCTATATCGGGGCGGACGGCGAGCGGCATGTTTGCCGGTAGCGCGAATGGAAAAGACAGTATCCGTTCTTTTTTGAAAAAAAGAACCAGAAGATTCTTGATCTGTTTCTTTGGAAAAAGAAGAACTGCCTGCATCGCCGTATAAGCATTATCCGGAAGCCGCGCTCCTTCTGATGCAGGTTGTGATTGACAGCCGCGCCCCTGGGGCAACATCGTCGGAGGAATGAGCGGCCTCACTCCTCCGGATGGCGCCAATGACGGCCTGGCGACCGTTCATGTCTTTCCGCTGCGGCGCATGCTGTCTCTGGACGATGCTGCCCTTTACCTGGGGATTCCCGCGCGCCGGCTGCGTATGCTCGGGCGGCTGAACGCGGGGCCGCGCCCCGCGGCGCGCAACGGGCGGACGCCGATGTATCGGGTCGAGGATCTGGACCGCTATGTCACGCTGCTCTACGGGCGGGCGCGGATCTCGGCGGCGGAGGAGGCACGGCAGCGGCAGGACTGGCGGGGGCGGATCGCGGCGCCGGGGGCGCTGGATGCGCGGGGCCGCCGGGTTCGGATGATCGACCCCTGTATGCAGGCCCTGACGCTGGATGTGCTGGTTTCGGCGGGTGGGCCGATGGGGCTGAAATTGCTGTTCGCCTCGGGGCTGGGGCTGATCTTCCTGTCCCATACGCCGGTGATGTGGCGACTATATGCGATGCTCTGAATGCGATGCTCTGAGGGCAGGCCCGCCGGGGCGGGCGTGGCGTCGGGAACATTTGCATCACGCACCGACGCCACACGCAATAAATGATCCGGAATTACAGCGGAATTATGGCGTGGACGGCGGCGGGGCGACCGGCGGGCCGGGCGGACGCATGGAGGGCTCGGGCGCGCGGGCTCCTGGCGGCGGGGGCGGCACGATCTGGGGCACGTTCGGCGGCAGACCCTGGACATCCATCGGCTGGGCCGGGGGAATGGGCTGGCCGCGATAATAGAGCGGGCCGCGATAGCGCCCCGGCAACTGGGCCGCGTTCAGGCGGTCGACCAGCGAATCGCCGGTGCCGTCGGGATAGGTGGAACGCGGCGTTGGCGAGGCTGGAGCCGGGGCTGGGCGCGCGGACGACGGCGCCGGTGGCAGCGACAGGGCGGCGAGGGCAAGGCACCCGGCAATGGTCCGGCGGCGGGGCGGTCTCATGGCGAAAGGCCTTTCAGGCAGGGGGCGAGGAGGAGAGTATGGCATGGTCCCGGCACCGCCGTCGCGTGGGGCCGCGCGGGTTTGAACGGCCGAGGACTGGTCATGCCCCCGATGATCGGCTAGGCAGGGCGGCATTGCTGTTTTTGCGGCTTCCGGCCTTCGCGCCGTTGCGTTTGCTCCTGCCTTACGGATTGCGATCATGACCGATATGTCCCGGATCTCGTGCCGTCGGCTTCTGGCCGGTTTCTTCGTCGTGACCGGGATGGGCGCCGTCATGACGCCCGCCGTCGCCGCTGCCCCGGCGGCGCATGCGGCCCCCGCCCCCGCCGCGGAACCCGCCGCCGCCCCGGGGCAGCCGCTGCTGCCCGCCCCCCCGGTGCCGGATTTCGCGGCGTTGCCGCCCGGCGCCAAGCCTCCGGCGCCGGTGGTCGGGGTGTTCGACACCGATGCCATCATGCGGCAATCCGTCGCGATCCAGGAAGTCGAGAAGGAAATGGGCACGCGGCGCGATGCCCTGATCCGCGACGTGCGGGCCGAGGAAACGCAGATCCAGGCGCTGCGCCAGCAGATGATGAATGCGGCGCGGCCCGAGGCCGAGGCCCGGCAGCGCAGCTTGCAGCAGCGCGTGGCGGCCGATCAGCGCACCTTCGGCAACCGCAACCGGATTCTGGAGGAAGACATCCAGATCGCGCTGAATCAGGTCCAGCGGGAAATCGGGCAGATCGTGACCAGCGTGGCGAAGGCGCGCGGGCTGACGCTGGTGGTGCAGTCGGGCCTGACCGTACTGCACGGGCCGCAGGTCGATATCAGCGACCAGGTGGCCAGCCGGCTGAACACCATTCTGCCCCATGTCTATCTGCCGGCGGCGAACGAGGACCCGGAAGTGATCGCGAAATCGGGCAAGTTCCCGACCGCGCCGGTGCAGATGACCGACCCCGCGCAGCAGCAGGGGTGAGACGGCCTTTCCTTTGCGCCAGATAAAGGAAGATTATCCCGCCGTCAGGTCCGCCAGGAAGGCCCCGCTGGCGCGGAGCGCGTCGGCCGGGGCCAGGCGCACCTGCACCCCGCGCTGCCCGCCATTGGTGTAGAGATAGGGCAGGTCGGCCGCCTGCCGGGCGAAGGCCGTGGGCACGCGGCGCTTCTGCCCGAACGGGCTGATGCCGCCGACCCGGAAGCCGGTGATGCGTTCGGCATCGGCCGGCTTCATCATCCTGGCACTTTTGCCGCCGAAGGCGGCGGCCAGTTTCTTCATGCTGACTTCGTGGTCGGACGGAACGACGACGCAGACCGCGTTGCCGTCGATTTCCGCCATCAGGGTCTTGAACACGCGGGCCGGCGGCTCGCCGATCGCCTCGGCGGCCTGGACGCCCAGCCTGTCGGCATCGGGGTCGTACGCGTAGGTCACGGCGGTAAAGGCGATCTGGGCACGGGTCAGCGCCAGCGTCGCCGGGGTGCCGTGTGTCTGGGGTTTCCTGGCCATATCCGCGTCATAACAGGATCGGGCGCGCGCGTCAGGCTCTGGCGGGAGCTGCGATCCGCCGGCCGTGCCGGCGTTCGTCGGGGCGGCACAGGGCGGCGATGGCGGCGGCGGCTTCGTCCGGCCCGGGCAGGGTGGACAGGTCGGCGGCGGGCATGGCCTGCACCCGCAGCCGGGTGGCCACCGGTCCGGGATCGTAGAGATTGACCCGGAGCGCCGAGTCGGGGCCGATTTCATCGGCCCAGGTCAGCACCACGGCCTCCATTGCCGCCTTCGAGGCCGCCATCATACCCCAGAAGCTGGCGGGACGGGCGGCATGACCGTCGGTCAGGAACAGGGCGCGGCCGGCTGGGGCGTGCGCCAGCAGCGGCGCGGCGGTGCGGATCAGCCGCCACGTGGCGGTGGCGTTGACCGCCAGCGTGGCCTCCCAGTCGGTGTCGCGCATATGGGTGACGGGGGTCAGCACGCCGAGCATGGCGGCGCAGTGGACCAGCACGTCCAGCCGGCCGAAGCGGGCGGCGATCGAGGGGCCCAGCGCGTCGATCGCCGTGCCGTCCCGCAGATCCATGGGCAGCAGGGTCGCGGGCCGGCCGGTGCGGCGCGCGATCAGGTCGTCGGTTTCCTCCAGCCCGCCCGGGGTGCGGGCGGTGAGGATGCAATGGTGGCCGGCATCGGCCAGGGCCAGGGCGGTGGCGCGGCCGATGCCGCGGCTGGCACCGGTGACCAGCGCCACGCTGCCCGGTGCGGTGCCGCCGGTCATCGCGCCGCCGGGGTCATGCGGCGTCGGAGTGCGGATCGCCGCCGGCGGCCTCGTAATCGACCAGGGCGATCGGGTAGTCGCCGGTGAAGCAGGCATCGCAATAACGGCCCGCCGCCGCTGCGCGGCCCTCGTGCCCCAGGGCGCGGTACAGGCCGTCGAACGAGATGAAGGCCAGGCTGTCGACGCCGATCAGTTCGGCCATTTCCTTCAGGTCGTGGCGGGCGGCCAGCAGCTTGCCGCGTTCTGGCGTGTCGATGCCGTAGAAGCAGGAATGCGTGGTCGGCGGCGAGGAGATGCGCATATGCACCTCGCGCGCGCCGGCCGCGCGGACCATGTCCACGATCTTGCGCGAGGTGGTGCCGCGCACGATCGAATCATCGACCAGCACCACGCGCTTGCCGTCCAGCACCGGGCGGTTGGTCGAATGTTTCAGCTTCACGCCCAGATGGCGGATCTGGTCGGTCGGCTCGATGAAGGTGCGGCCGACATAATGGTTGCGGATGATGCCCAGTTCGAAGGGAATGCCGCTGGCCTTCGCGTAGCCCATGGCCGATGGCACGCCGGAATCCGGCACCGGGACGATTACGTCGGCCTCGACGCCGCTTTCGCGGGCCAGCTCGATGCCGATGCGCTTGCGCGCCTCGTAGACCGGCATGCCGTCCAGCACCGAGTCGGGGCGGGCGAAATAGATATACTCGAACACGCAGAAGCGGGCCTTCTGCTCGCCGAAGGGCTTCACCGACCGCACGCCGTCATTGTCGATGATGACGACCTCGCCCGGCTCGACGTCGCGGACGAATTCCGCGCCCACGATGTCCAGCGCGCAGGTCTCGCTGGCCAGCACCCACGAGGGCGGGGCGGATTCGGTCTCGCCGGGGATGCGGCCCAGGATCAGCGGCCGCACGCCCAGCGGGTCGCGCACGCCGATCAGCGCGTCGCGCGACAGCACCACCAGCGAGTAGGCGCCCAGCACCTGTTTCAGCGCGTCGATCAGCCGGTCGATCACCGAGGCGTAGAGCGAGATCGCGATCAGGTGGATGAACACCTCGCTGTCCGTGGTGGACTGGAAGATGCAGCCCCGGCGCACCAGCGCGCGCTTGAGCGTCTCGGCGTTCGTCAGGTTGCCGTTATGGGCCACCGCCAGGCCGCCGAACTCGAAATCGGCGAACAGCGGCTGCACGTTGCGGATCAGCGTGGCGCCCGTGGTGGCGTAGCGGTTGTGGCCCACCGCGCGGTGGCCGGGCAGGGTGGCCATGACCCGCGCGTCGCCGAAGACGTCGCCCACCAGGCCCAGCCCCTTGTGGGTGTGGAAGCGCTCGCCGTCATACGACACGATGCCCGTGGCTTCCTGCCCGCGATGCTGGAGCGCGTGCAGCCCCAGCGCCGTCAGCGCCGAGGCGTCCTTGACGTTCCAGACGCCGAAGACGCCGCATTCCTCATGCGGCTTGTCGTCGTCGTGCCATTGTGGCGGCACGTCGCCGCACTGGTGGTCCGGCGGACACCCGGCGGCCTGCGGAACGGGGGGGCGGATCGGCATGATCAGGTCTCTCTTTCCTCGGCGGGTGACCGGGGGCAGGGCCCCGCGAAGGGGTCATATCGGGGCGTCATGGCCCGTCTGCACCGGTTGCGCAAGGCGTGCCTGCATGGAAATGGGCAGGAAGGTGCCCAGAAGGAAGGCCCCCCGCGCGACGAGGGGGGTCGCCCGTGCCTGCTGCACCGGCGGCGGCCAGTCCGCCGGGGCGACCTCCGCCGCCACTGCGAGATAGAGCGCGGCCAGCAGAACATAGCCGCGCAGGCCGCCGAACAGCAGGCCCAGCAGGCCGTTCAGCCCGCCCAGCGCCGAATCGCGGACGATCCGGCCGATCAGTTGCGCCGACAGGGTGAAGACGATCAGCAGCCCGATGCAGGGCAGGACGAAGGCGGCGGCCGACGCGACCGTCGGGTTGTCGATCCACGGTGCCAGCGCCTGGCGCACCGGCTCCTGCCACCGCACGGCCAGGACCAGCGCGCCGGCCCAGGTCGCCAGGCCGAGCAGTTCGCGGACCAGGCCGCGCCCCCAGCCGAACAGGGCGGAGGCCGCCACGACCAGGGAAGCCGCCAGATCCACCCAGGCCCCGCTCATGGACCGGGATCGGCCACCCGGTCGGCGGCTGGGAGAAAAGGGACCCGGGACATGATGGGCGGGACGGTCCTTGTGCGATGAGGCTGCGATCCAGGGGCGCTTATGCCACCCCGCGCCCCATCGGGCCAAGGAAAGATCGCGCGGCCGCCATCAGGGCAGCTTGGTGGACTGGATCTTCCACGGGCGGCCCAGGGCGCGCCCGGGCGATCGTCCGGCGCGGCGGCGGGAGGCGGTGTTCAGCATCACCAGCAATTCGCCGACCTGGGTGCGGCGGTCCAGTTCGGTCCAGACGGCGCCGGCGGAGAGATCGCGTGCCGCCCAGATCCGCATCAGGCAGGTCAGCAGATGGGCGCTCTCGCGGATGAGCTGGCCCTTGTCGTCGGCGATCAGCCCGACCAGGCACTGTTCGCCATGCATCCCGAAGGCGCGGGCCAGGCGGTGGATGTCCCGCTCGCCGGGTGGTCCGGCCAGGGCGGCGTCCCGGGACAGGGCCTGCCACAGTGCCTCGACCGCCTGCCGCGCGTCAGGCGGGCCGGACCTGCCGTCAGCCGGCGGCGGAGGAGGAGGACGTGTCATCCGGCGATGATGCCGGGGGGCGGATCATGCGGTCAACAGCGCGGGCGGGCGGCGGAGGGCGGGTCTGCCGTCAGATCGAAAAATATTTCGCCCGCGGATTGAGGACCACCAGCGCCGAGGTCGATTGCTCGGGGTGCAATTGGGAGCCGTCGGTCAGCGAAACGCCGATTCGTTCCGCATCCAGCAGTTTCAGGATCGGTTCCTGGTCCTCCAGCCGGGGGCAGGCGGGATAGCCGAAGGAATAGCGCGATCCGCGATAGCCCTGCTGGAGCAGCTTCGCCATGTCGCGATCGTCCTCGGCGGCGAAGCCCAGCTCGGCACGGATGCGCTTGTGGGTATATTCGGCCATCGCCTCGGCCATCTCGACCGACAGGCCGTGCAGATAGAGGTAATCCTTGTAGCGGTTGGCCTCGAACCATTCGCGCGCCATGTCCGACGCCTTCTGCCCCACGGTGACGACCTGCAACCCGATCACGTCGCGGGCCGCGTCATCCACGTCGCGCACGAAATCGGCGATGCAGTCGCCATTCTCGCGCGGCTGGCGCGGCAGGGTGAAGCGCGCGACCTCGGTGGTGCCGTCCTCGGCGAACAGGATCAGGTCGTTGCCCTGGCCGGCGGCCTTCCAGTAGCCGTAGGCGGCCTGGGGCCGCAGGATGTCCTGCTCCGCCGCCAGCGCCATCATGCGGCGTAGCACCGGCCGCAGCTCCTGCTTCGCCCAGCCCATGAAATCGTCCAGCGAGCGGCCCTGTTTGCGGAAGCCCCACTGGAATTGATACAGCGACCGCTCGTTGAGGAACGGCAGCACGGCATCCGGCGCGGCTTCCAGCACGCGCGTGCCCCAGAAGGGCGGGGTGACGACCGGTTCGTCCCGCGTCAGCCGCTGGCGGCGGGCGCGGGCGGCGGCGGCATCGACGGGGCCGAAGCCGCGCTGCTCCTGCTGGTCCATGTCGCGCGGGCGCGACCGGGTGGCCTTGCCGGCGCGGCGGGCGCGCACGGCGGCCAGGTAGTTGTCGAACTCGCCCCTGGCGACCTGGTCCATCAGCGACAGCCCGTCGAACGCGTCGCGGGCGTAGGCCACGCGGCCGTCGGTGCCGTAGGCGGCGGCGCACTCTTCCTCGACATAATTGCGGGTCAGCGCGGCGCCGCCCAGCAGCACGGGGAGATCGACCCCCTGGCGGGCCATCTCTGCGAGGTTCTCGCGCATGATCACCGTCGACTTGACCAGCAGGCCGGACATGCCCACGGCGTCGGCGCGATGGTCCCGCGCCGCGGCGATCATGTCGGCGACCGGCACCTTGATGCCCAGGTTGACCACCCGGTAGCCGTTGTTGGTCAGGATGATATCGACCAGGTTCTTGCCGATGTCGTGGACGTCGCCCTTGACGGTCGCCAGCACGATGATGCCGCGCGCCTGGCCCTCGACGCGCTCCATGTGCGGCTCCAGATGCGCGACGGCGGCCTTCATCGTCTCGGCCGATTGCAGCACGAAGGGGAGCTGCATCTTGCCGGCGCCGAACAGTTCGCCCACCACCTTCATGCCGTCGAGCAGGATGGTGTTGATGATGTCCAGCGGCGGAATGGTGGCCATCGCCTCGTCGAGATCGGCCTCCAGCCCCTTGCGGTCGCCATCGACGATGCGGTCCTTCAGCCGGCCTTCCACCGTCTCGGCACGGACCTTCTTCACCGCGTCGCCGGCCTTGCGGTCGGCGAACAGTTCCAGCAGGCGTTGCAGCGGGTCGTAGCCCTCGGCACGGCGGTCGAAGATCAGGTCCTCGGCCACTTTCACCTCGTCCTCGGGGATCAGGTGCAGCGGGCGGATCTTGGAGACATGGACGATCGCCGCACTCATGCCCGCGCGCACCGCGTGGTCGAGGAACACCGAGTTCAGCACCGCGCGCGCCGCCGGGTTCAGGCCGAACGAGATGTTGGACAGGCCGAGCACGATCTGGATGTCGGGGAAGCGCTCGTGGATCCGGCGGATGCCCTCCAGCGTCCACAGGCCCAGCTTGCGGTCGTCCTCGACGCCGGTGCCGATGGTGAAGGTCAGCGGGTCGATCATCAGGTCCGACTGCGGCAGGCCGTGGCGGTCGCAGGCGAATTCCACCAGGCGGGTGGCGATGCGCAGCTTGTCCTCGGCCGTCTTGGCCATGCCGACTTCGTCGATCGTCAGCGCCACCACGGCGGCGCCGAACTTGCGGGCCAGGAGCATGCGGTCGTTCGCGTGGCCCTCGCCATCCTCGAAATTGATCGAGTTGATGATCGCCTTGCCGCCATACAGTTTCAGCGCGGCCTCGATCACCGGGGTTTCGGTGGAATCGATGACCAGCGGCGCGTTGACCGAGGCGGTGAAGCGGGTGACGACTTCGTTCATCTCGCGCATTTCGTCCCGGCCGACGAAGGCGGTGCAGACATCCAGCGCGTTGGAGCCCTCGGCCACCTGCTCGCGGCCCACGGCGACGCAGCCGTCCCAGTCGCCTTCTTCCTGGAGGGTGCGCCATTTCTTGGACCCGTTGGCGTTGCAGCGCTCGCCGATCGAGAAATAGCTGTTTTCCTGCCGCAGCGGGACCTGGGTGTACAGGCTGGCGACCGAGGGAATCCACACCGGGCGGCGGACGATCGGGGCGGGGCGGTGGCGGCCGGTGCCCTCGGCACGGCGGCGCAGCATGGCGTCCAGCGCCGCGATATGCGGGGTGGAGGTGCCGCAGCAGCCGCCGACCAGGTTCAGCCCGTCCTCGGTGATGAAGCGCTCCACCCAGCTTGCCATGTCGGCGGGCGAGAGCGGGTAATGGGTCTGGCCGTTGACCAGCTCGGGCAGGCCGGCATTGGGCTGGATGGACAGCAGGCCCGGCCAGTTGGTGGCCAGCCAGCGGACATGCTCGGCCATTTCCTGCGGGCCGGTGGCGCAGTTCAGCCCCATCAGCGGCACGTCCAGCGCGTGGATCGCGGTCGCCGCCGCCGCGATGTCCGGCCCGACCAGAAGCGTGCCGGTGGTTTCCACCGTCACCTGCACGAAGATCGGGGTCGCGGCGCCCAGCTCGGCGCGGGCGATCTTGGCGCCGTTCACCGCCGCCTTGATCTGGAGCGTGTCCTGGCAGGTCTCGATCAGCAGCGCGTCGGCGCTGCCTTCGATCAGGCCCCGGCACTGTTCGGCGATCGCGGCTTCCAGCGTGTCGTAGTCGATATTGCCCAGCGAGGGCAGCTTGGTGCCCGGCCCGATCGAGCCGACCACGTAGCGGTGGCGGCCGTCGGCGAAGCTCTCGGCGGCCTCGCGCGCCAGGTGGGCGGCGGTGCGGTTGATCTCGCGCGCCCGGTCGGTCAGGCCGAATTCGCCCAGTGTGATGGGCGAGCCGCCGAACGAATTGGTCTCGACCATGTCCGCGCCGGCCTCGAAATAGCCGCGATGGATCTCGCGCACCAGGTCGGGGCGGGACAGGTTCAGGATCTCGGTGCAGTTCTCCTGCCCCCAGTAATCGCGCTCGACATCGAGGTCGAGCACCTGGACGCGCGAGCCCATGCCGCCGTCGCAAAGCAGGACCTGGTCACGGAGGGCGTCGAGAAGAGGGGGGCGAGCGGTCATGGAACTGCGGGATCCGGCGAAACGGGTAGGAGGCAGGCTGTTATTCCCGTGGTGCCCTCATGTGTCCAGTTCGTTATGACGGGACGTGGCCATTTCCGCGCATGCGACACCCGGCCGGGCGTGTGAAGGAGGCGTTGATCGTGCGTCGTCAGTCATCCTGGGTTCCTCATCTGGCGGACGGCACGGGGTCGCCGGCCGAACGCCTGGCCGAGGCGCTGGGCGGCGATATCCTGTCGGGCGTGCTGCGGGAGGATGAGCGCCTGCCCGCCCATCGGCCCCTTGCCTGGCGGCTGGGGATCGGGGTCGGCTCGGTGACCCGGGCCTATGCCCTGCTGGAGCGGCGCGGATTGGTGCGCGGCATGCATGGCCGGGGCACCTTCGTCGCCGTGCGGCCCGACCAGGCCGGCCCGATGCTGGACCTGGCGACGAACATGCCGCCGCCCATGTTCGGCGACCGCGCGCTGGCCCGCACGCTGACCCGGCTGGCGAAGCATGTCGATCCGGGCCTGTTCAATGTCTATCCGCCCGTCGCCGGGCATCTGGAGCATCGGCGGATCATGGCGCGCTGGCTGGCGGGGATGGGAATCGCCGTCGCGCCGGAGCGGCTGCTGCTGACCGGCGGGGCGCAGCAGGCGCTGAACGTGGCCGTCCATGTCGCCCGCCGGCATGCCGCCTATGCCGTGGTCGAGGCGCAGACCTATCCCGGCATGCTGGGCGCGATGCGCCAGGCCGGGCTGGAGATTCGCCCCGCGTCGATGGACAACGAGGGCATGCGGCCCGCCGCGCTGGAGCGCATCCTGGCCGGCCGGCGCGACCGGCGCGCGGTCGTCTACCTGACGCCGACGATGCAGAATCCGACCACCGCGACCATGACCGTGGGCCGCCGCCGGGATATCGTGGCGCTGTGCAGGCGGTTCGACGCGCTGATGATCGAGGATGGCGTGTATGTCCATGAGGACGACCCCGCGCGCCCGGCGCTGATGACGCTGGCGCCGGAGCGGACGTTCCATGTCAGCAGCCTGTCGAAGATCCTCAGTCCCGGCCTGCGCATCGGCGCCCTGATCCCGCCCGTCGGCTATGCGGGGGATTGCCTGCGGGCGCTGCTGGCTTCGTCGCTCATGATCGCGCCGCTCTCCTACGCCATGATGGCGCAATGGATGCAGGACGGAACGGCGGAAAGCGTGCGCAACGCCCTGCATGCCGAATCCGTCCGCCGCCAGGCGCTCGTGCTGTCCGTGCTGGGCGCGTGGGCCGTCACGCCATCCTGCCACGCCTTTCACGCCTGGCTGCCCATGCCGGCGGAGTACGCGGCGCGGGTGGTGGCGCATGCGCACCGCCTGGGCGTGACCCTGCCGCCACCCGGCATGTTCGATGCCGGCGACGGCATGCGTGGCGGCGTTCGGCTGGCGTTCGGCAATGTGGCGTTCCGCGCGCTGCCCGAGGCGCTCGGCCGGGTGCGCCAGGCTTGCGCGCGGCGGGCGGAAAACGTGCCGCATGACATGATGGCGATGTCGTGAACGCGGAAGGCCCGGGCCGGGATCCCGCGAATGCAATGATATGATATGTTATCTTTTATGTCCTTTCCAGAAGGATAAAACGCTATTATGAAAATAATATAATTACGCAATTTGAAAAATTTTCTGGAAAAATTCAGGCGCGTTGCCTGAATAGAGAAGGCAATGGTCTCGTTACCGTACAGAGAAACCGAAGACTTTATTCGCTATGCCCTGGACAACGCCGCCATCGTTGCCACTACGGACGTGCAGGGAACGATTACGTTCGTCAACGAAAAATTCAGCCAGATCAGCGGCTATGAGCGGAACGAACTGATAGGATTCAACCATCGGATCCTGCGGTCCGGCGTACATGACGCGCATTTCTTCCGGGCCATGTATCGCAAGATCTCCAGGGGTGAAATCTGGCAGGGAGAAATCTGCAACCGCAGAAAGGATGGAAGCCTCTATTGGGTGGATACCACCATTGTTCCGCATGTTTCGATCGCGGGGAAAGTCGACGGCTATACGGCCATTCGCTTCGACATTACCGCGCGCAAGCGTATCGAGGACGAATTGCGCGCCAGCCGCGCGCATCACCGGGCGATTGCCAATCATGATTTCCTGACCAATCTGCCCAACCGCCGGCGGCTGCGTCACTATATCGATGACCTGGCCGCCAGGGACGGGCGGGCGGGCCGCGGCTTTCACCTGGCGGTTCTCGATATCGATGCTTTCAAGGAAATCAACGATTCCTTCGGGCATGATTCGGGCGATCTCCTGCTCCAGACCGTCGCGTGCCGCCTGCAATCCTTCGTCGCGGATGGCGTTTTCATCGGCCGGCTCGGCGGCGACGAATTCGGGATCGTTCTCGATGGCGTCAGCGATGACGCGGCGCAGGCATTCCATGAGACGATACTGGAAAGCATTCGCGAACCCATCAGGATCGGCGCCGTCACCCGGCATTGTTCCGGCAGCATGGGGTACGCGGCGTTTCCCCGGCATGGCAGGGATGCGACCAGCCTGCTGAAGGCGGCCGATATGGCCCTGTATCATGCCAAGTCCCTGGGGCGGGACCGGCTCGAACTGTTTCATCGCGGCTTGCAGGCCGCCGCCGAGCAGAGATCGCGGGTCTTTCTCGAGATCGAGGCCGGCTTGAAGCGGGGGGAGTTCCAATTCTTCTACCAGCCGATCGTCCACAGGATGCCGGGCACGCCGGTCGGTCTCGAAGCGCTGATGAGATGGCGCCACCCCGATCGCGGGCTTTTGGCGCCCGGCGATTTCGCCGTGGCGTTCGACGATCCGGCCATGCGGGCGACCCTGGGAATGTTCACGCTGGACCGGGTGTTCGACGATATGAAGCTCCTGCGCGACAGGGGCGTGCCGCTCGGCCGGGTGGCGATCAATCTGACCAATTCCGACTTCCGGTCCGAGCAGTTCATGGAGCGTTTTTTCGCGCGGTGCGACGAGACGGGGATCAGGCTCGACCAGATCTGCGTCGAGGTCACGGAGGACATGTTCCTGGGCCGCGACCACAAGCGGGTGGAACTTGGCCTGCACCAGTTCCACGCGGCGGGGGTCGAGGTCGCGCTGGACGATTTCGGCACCGGCTATGCCTCGCTCCGGCATCTGCGCGAACTGCCGATCGATCGCCTGAAGATCGACCGGCGCTTCGTGTCGCATATCACCACATCGCACGAGGACCAGGCCATCGTGAGCGGCGTGATCGATATCGCGCACGGGTTGGGCAAGGTCGTCACCGCCGAAGGGGTCGAAACCGCCAGCCAGGCGCGCATGCTGCTGGGCATGCAGTGCGATTTTCTGCAAGGCTGGTATTTCAGCAAGGCGTGCGATACGACGATTCTTCCTTCCGTCATCAGAAGATTGCCGGAAATGCGCGATGTGCTGAGAGGGTGGCGCGAGGCCTGACTCCGGCGCCTGCCGCGCCCCGCATGGGGCATGGGGAGAGACATCATGCGACGCGAGGACGGCCGGATCGCGCTGGATCTGCTGGATGACGCGGCGTTTGCCCGCCTGCCGGGCGACGGCGTGACGCTGGTGCTGCGCATGGCGGGCACGGCCGGCCATGGCCGATGGCTGGACCAGGTCGTGATGCCGGCGCCCTCGCCGTTCGCCCATCGCGCGGGCTGCGCCTGCTGTGCGCCGGATGGCGCGATCGCCGCCATGCTGGCCGACCTGTTTCGCGCCCGCGTGACCGGGCGGCGCCCGTGGTTCGAACGGGTGATGGTGGTGGTGCCGCCCGGCCTGCTCGTGGGGACGCGGCAGGCGCTGGATGCCAACCGCGTGGTGGCGGCGCGCTATCGCCCGGCCTGGCGGTCCGCCGGGCCGGGGCATTAACCGTCCATTCGTCTTCCGCCCCTAGGATCGCTGCTCGGGGACCAGCGAAGGACGATCCGTGGCGCAGCCAAGTCAGGGGCCAGAACAAGGCAATGAGGCGCGGCCGACGCCGGCGATGATCCGCCTGTACGCGGCGGTCGCGGCGGCGCGGTATCATGGCCTGTCGATGGATATCCGCGATTTCGTCGCCGAGCCCGGCGAGGCCGCGCCCTCGCCGGCGGCGCTGGCGCGCTGGCTGAACGAGTGCGGGGCGGTGGCGCGGGGCATGCGCCTGCGCTGGCGCGACCTGGTGCGGCTGCGCGGCATGCCGCCGATGGTGCTGATGTTTCGCGACGGTTCGGCGGGGCTGATGGTGACGGGCGACCCGGAGCGCGGGGTCGTGTGGCTGCGCGACCCGCTGGGCGACGAGGGCACGCCCCCCGTGCCGCTGGACGAACTGCGTCTGGCGCAGGTCTGGACGGGCGACGTGCTGTTGGTCAAGCGCCGCCGCGACCAGAGCGAGGCCGATGCCCCTCTCAACGCCGCGTGGCTGGGCCGCATGGTGCTGCGCGAGAAGGGGCTGCTGCGTTATATCCTGCTGGCCTCGATGGTGCTGAGCGTGCTGGCGATCTTCCCGCCGCTGATCGTCATGCAGGTGATCGACAAGGTGGTGAATTACCGGTCGTTCTCCACCCTGATCTCGGTCTCGGCGATCCTGGGCGTCATGAGCTTTTACGAAATTCTGCTGACCTATGCGCGGCGGGAACTGGCGCTGGTGGTCACGACGCGGCTGGATACCAGGATCTCGCTGCTGCTGTTCGATCGGCTGCTGTCCCTGCCGCTGGAATTCTTCGAGCGCGAGCAGGCCGGGCAGGTGATCGGCCGCGTATCCGCCATCTACAGGGTGCGCGATTTCATGACCGGCAAGCTGATGAGCACGGTGCTGGACCTGTTCACCCTGGTCGTCGTGTTGCCGTTCCTGTTCTATTTCAGCCCGCCCATGGCCTGGATGACCCTTGCCGCCGCAGGGGGGATCGGGCTGGTGGTGTTCGGCTTCATGCGGCCCGTCGGCTACCTGATCGGCCGCAAGATGGCCGCCGACATGGGGCGGGGCGCGGTGTTGTACGAGACGGTGGCGGGCATCCGCACCGTCAAGACGCTGGCGCTGGAACAGGCGCGGCGCCAGGTGTGGGACGAACGGTCGGCCGAGGCGGCCCTGTGGGGGCTGGCGGCGGGGCGGATGGGCAACATGGCCGCGACCGTGGCCCAGCCGTTCGAGCTTTTCATCAATCGCGGCATCCTGCTGGTCGGGGCGTGGCTGATCCTGACCCATCGCGGCGACATGGCCGGCGGCGCGCTGATGGCGTTCATGATGCTGGGCGGCCGCGTCGCCGCGCCGCTGGTCGGCATGGCGCGGCTGCTGGACGATCTGAGCGAGGTCCGCACCGCTTTGAGCGAGGCCGGCCACGTGCTGAACCAGCCGACCGAGCGCCAGGCCCTGACGACCGGACTGCGCCCCGTCATCCGGGGTGCCCTGTCGTTTCAGGAGGTGCAGTTCACCTATCCCGGTGCCACGACGCGCGCCCTGTCGGGCGTCAGCTTCGAGGTGCCGGCCGGGACGACGCTGGGCCTGGTGGGGCGCAGCGGCTCGGGCAAGTCGACCATCACCCGTCTGCTCCAGGGGGTCAGCCGGTCCTATACCGGGTATCTGCGGCTGGACGGGGTGGACCTGCGCGAGATCAACCTGCTGCATCTGCGCCGGTCGCTTGGCGTGGTGTTGCAGGATAATTTCCTGTTTCGCGGCACCGTGCGCGACAATATCACCGCCGGCCGGCCGGGCCTGACCCTAGATGACGTGATCCGGGCCGCCCGGCTGGCCGGGGCCGAGGAATTCATCGAGCGCATGCCCGCCGGGTACGAGACCTGGATCGAGGAGGGCTCGACCAACATTTCGGGCGGCCAGCGGCAGCGCCTGGCGATCGCCCGCGCGCTGATCTGCGACCCCAGGCTGCTGATCCTGGACGAGGCGACCTCGGCCCTGGACCCGGAGAGCGAGGCCGTGGTCAACGCCAACCTGCAACGCATCGCGCGCGGGCGCACCATGGTCATCGTCTCGCACCGCCTGTCCTCGCTGGTCGATTGCGACCAGATCTGCGTCATGGACCAGGGGCGGGTGGTCGACATCGCGCCGCATGCCGTGCTGCTGGAACGCTGCGCCATCTATCGCGCGCTGTGGCTGCAACAGAACCGGCACGAGGCGGGCGGCCGGGCGCATGCCCATCCGGCGGCGATGCTGGCCGAGGGGGACGCGCCATGACCGCGACCCCGCTGGTGCCGCCCGAAATCGACGCGGTCGAGGCCTATGTCCTGCCCGAGACCGAAGACCGCTCCATGCCCCGCGCCCTGCTGGAGTTCCATTCGCCCAGCCTGGCGCTGATCGACCTGCCGCCCACGGCTTCGGCGCTTTATCTGACATGGATCGTCTCGGCGCTGGCGATCGTGGGGGTGATCGTGATGTCGGTCTTCCCCCTCGATCAGGTGGTGGCCGCGCAGGGGCGGATGGTCTCCACGCAGGCGACGCTGGTGGTCCAGCCGCTGGAAACCGCGATCATCCGCAGCATCGACGTGCAGGAGGGCGATTTCGTCCATAAGGGCCAGGTGCTGGCCCGGCTGGACCCCACCGTGACCGGTGCCGATGTCGAGGATATGGGACAGCAGGCCGATGCCTATGCCGCCCAGGTCGCGCGCCTGACGGCCGAGGCCGACGGCCGGGTGTATACGCCCGATCCCGCCGACGCCGCCGCGGTGCAGGAGGCCGCGGCCTTCGCGCGGCGGCGGGCGGAACTGACCGCCCGGGTCGAGAATTACGACAAGCAGATCGCCGGCGCGCGCAGCGACATGCAGGGCAACCTGGCGGATGCCGCGATGTATGGCGCCCGGGTCCGCGTCGCGGCCGACGTGCTTGCGATGCGCCTGCGCCTGCAACGCGACCAGGTGGGCAGCCGCCTGTCCACCCTTTCGGCGCAGAACGACCTGATGGAGGTCCAACGCGCCCAGATCGCCGCCCGCAAGGCCGCCGACAGCGCCCGCGCCAAGCTGGAGGCGGTGACGGCCGAACGCGATGGCTTCGTCCAGAACTGGAAGGCCACGGTCTATGACGACCTGGCGACCGCGCAGCATCATCTGGCCGATGCGCGCGACGAAGCGCGCAAGGCCGGGCTGCGGCACAGCATGGTGGTGATGCGCGCGGACCGCGACGCCGTGGTGCTGAGCATCGCCGCCCTGTCCGTGGGGTCGGTCATGCAGTCGGGCACGCAATTGATGACCCTGGTGCCGGTCGATAGCGGACTTGAGGTCGAGGCGGCGATCCGGGGCTCGGATGTCGGCTTCATCCGGCCGGGGGACCATGTGCTGCTGAAATTCGCGACCTTCCCCTATACCCAGTATGGCGGGGCCGAGGGCGTCGTCCGCGTCATCAGCGCGGATTCCTTCGCCCCGGGCGAGAGCGGCCATGCCGCGCCGGGATCGCAGGCTGCCTCCGGGCCGGCGGACGCCCAGGGGATGGACGCCTTCTATCGCGCGCGGGTGCGGGTCGACCGCTACACGCTGCATGGCGTGCCGTCCTTCTTCCACGCCCAGCCCGGCATGCCGGTCGAGGCCGATATCCATGTCGGCCGCCGTACCATCATGCAATATCTGATGAATCATCTGGTGCCGGCCGTCACCAATGGCATGCGTGAACCCTAGTTTGGACCCGCGAGCGCACGCCGGATCGCCACCAGCGCGCGTTTGCGGGCCCAAACTCCGCGGTCGTTCGGGCGGCTGCCTGATCCAGGTTGGGCTATGAAGCGGGCTTTGTCGGCGCTGGGGGCGCGGTTTTCCGCGCGGGCGCGGCTGGCGCATGCCCTGCGGCTGATCGAGGACGGGGAGGTGGTGGCCGGGGTGGCGCTGTTGGGCAGCGTGGCCGAAACCGGCATGCCGGAAGCCCAGTTCCGGGTCGGGCGGGCCTATCTGGACGGGACCGGCGTGCCGCCCAGCCTGGTGGAGGGCGCGCGCTGGATGCGGCGCGCGGCCGAGGCCGGATGGGTCGAGGCGCGGCTGGTGCTGGGCACGCTGTATCTGTTCGGCCTGCCGCGCGACGGCATTTCGGATCACGGCGTGCGCTTGGTGGCCGAAACGCCGGACGACCGGGTGCCGGACCCGGTGGAAGCCGCCCGATGGGCCTATCTGGCGGCCGAGGCGGGGTCGCCCGACGCGCAGGCGCTCTATGGCTACATCCTGTTGGACGGGCCGCCCGGCCTGCGCGATCCGGCGGCGGCCGAGGGCTGGTTTTCCCGCGCCGCCGCCGCCGGGTGCCCGCAGGGCCATCTGGGGCTCGGGCTGGTGTGGATGCGCGCGGCCGGCGACGAGGCCGGGCAGGCGCGGGCGGCGGAGGCCCTGCGGGTCGCGGCCGATGCCGGGCTGGGCTCGGCGCAGTTCCTGCTGGGGGCGCTGATCGAGCAGGGACGCGGCGTGGCCCGTGACGAGGCGGCGGCGACCGCGCTGTACGGTCGCGCGGCCGAGGCCGGCGTGCGGGCGGCCCAGGCACGGTTCGGCCTGGCGCTGCTGGAAGGGCGGGGCTGCGCGCGCGATGCGACGCGGGCGGAAAGCTGGCTGCGCCGCGCCGCGCTGGCCGGCGATCGGGAGGCCGCGTCGCTGCTGGGCGACCTGTATGCCAGTGGCGGCACGCTGCCGCCGAATTATGTCGAGGCGGCGCTGTGGTACCGGCGCGCGGCCTCGGCCGGGCACGCGGCGGCCTGGCGGGCGTTGGGGATGCTGGTCCTGACCGGGGCGGGCCAGCCCCGCGACGTGACCGAGGCGGCGCGCTGCTTCCGCCAGGCGGCCGCGCTGGGCGACGGGCGGGCGGGTGCCGATCTGGGCAATCTGCTGCTGGGCCAGGATGTGTCGGAGGACGACCGGCGCGATCTCGGGCGGTATTTCGCCGACGCCGCGGCCGCGGGGGACCCGGTCGCGGCCTTCAATTTCAGCATCTGTCTGACCCATGGGCTGGGGATGGCGCGCGACGAGCCGGCGGCGGCGGCCTGGATGCTGCGTGCCGCAGACGGGGTGGTGAACGCGCAATACTGGTACGGCCGCATGAAGCTGGAGGGGCGCGGCTGCGCGGCCGATACGGCGGCGGGCCGGGGCTGGATCGCGCGGGCGGCCGAGGCCGGCATGGCCGATGCCCAGGTGGCGCTGGCGCAACTGATGCTGACCGGGCGCGGCGGCCCGCGCGACCATGCGGGGGCCGCCGCGCTGTACCGGGCGGCGGCCGAGCAGGGGCAGGTCGATGCCATGTTCTCGCTGGGCGCGATGCTGGGCGGCGGGCATGACCTGCCGGTGGACCGTGGCCAGGCCCAGCACTGGTTTCACATGGCCGCCGAACGCGGCAACGCGCTGGGGCAGTTGATGCTGGGGCGCTACCTGCTGCGCGGGCTGGCCGGTGAGACCGACCCGGCGGAGGCCCGGCGATGGCTGGAGCGCGCGGCCGCGCAGGGCGTGTCCGATGCGGCGGCCGAGCTGGTGCGGCTGGGGCCGGGGCCGGCCGCGCGTGTCGAGACGGGCTGAGTGATGGCGGGACGCATCGCGCGGCCCGCGCGCGGCCGGGTGAGCGCGGCGGATCGCGCGGCATGGCAGATATGGGCCGATTCCCAGGCCCAGTCGGCCTTTCGCCGGGCGCGGGAGCGTGAGGAGGGCGGCGACCATGACAGCGCGTGGGCCTGGTACGAGCGGGCCCACCGCCTGGCCCCGGACAGTGCCGTCGTGGCCTTTCCGCTGGCGATGGCGCGGCTGCGCGGCGGCGACGGCCAGGGCGCCGCGCATCTGCTGCGCGCGCTGACCGGGCGTTTCGATTTTCGCGAGGGCTGGGTCGCCCTCGCCGCCGCCCTGCTGATGGCGGGCGAGGACGCGGCCGCGATCGCGGCCGGGCAGCAGGCCCTGTCGCGCCATGTGCCGTCCGGCGAAGCGGGCCCCCTGTTCGCGCAACTGGCGGCGCGGGCCGGGCGGCCGGGCTGGTGCGGGCTGTCGGTGTCCGGGCGGTTGTGCCTGGGGGGAGGTGCGCCGCCGGTGACGGTGCTGATCGATGGGCAGCCCCTCTCCGACCTGCGGGATGGGGGCGTGCTGCCCGCCCGGTGGCGCCGTGCGCGGCGGGTGGAGGTTCTGGCCGGCGGCGCGCCGCTGCTGGGCAGCGCGCTGGACCCGGCGGCGCTGCAACGGATCGACGGGTTGGTCGAGGCCGGGCCGGAGGGAGTGTCCGGCTGGGCGTGGCATCCGGCGGACCCGGATCATCCGCCGGTCCTGCATGTCCGCGACGCGCGGGGGCGCCTGGTCCGGCGCGTCGTCGCCGCCGGTCCGGCACTGGGGTCGGACAGTGTCCTGCCCCTGGCCCGGCCGCGCCGCTTTGCCGTGGCGGCGGCCGGCCTGCCGCCCGGCCTGCTGCATGTGGGGGGGCCGGACGGGCGTGAACTGCCGGGCAGCCCGCTGGCTGTGGACCGGGGGGACGCGTGCGCCGATGACGGCGCCGCCCGGCCGCCGCCATCCATGCCGCCGCCGCGGGTCGGCGTGGCCATTGTCGTTCCGGTGCATGGCGACCGCGCCGCGACCCTGGCGTGCCTGGAATCGGTGTCGGCCAGCGTGGGGGACGGGGTGGCGGTGATCGTGGTCGACGATGCGACGCCGGACCCGGTGCTGGCCGCCGAACTGGATCGGCGGATGCGCGAGGGGCATATCCGCCTGATCCGCCACCGGCGGCGCCTGGGATTTCCGCGATCGGCCAATGACGGCGTGCGCGCGGCGGCGGGATGCGACGTGGTGCTGCTGAACAGCGATACGCTGGTGGCTGGCGGGTGGCTCGCCGAACTGGCCGATATCGCCTATGGCGCGGCGGATATCGGCACCGTCACCCCGCTGTCGAACCGGGCCAGCATCTTTTCCTGGCCCGGTCCGGACGCGCTGCCCGGCGATCCGCCCCGGCCGATGCCCGATCCGGCGGCGATGCGGCGGCTGATGGCGGCGGCACGGGCGGCCAATCGCGGGCAGGCGGTCGATGTGCCGACCGGGCATGGCTATTGCCTGTTCATCCGTCATGACTGCCTGGCGGGCACCGGGCCGTTCCGCGCCGATCTTTTCGCCCAGGGCTATGGCGAGGAAAACGAATTCTGCCGCCGGGTCGCGGAGGTCGGCTGGCGGCATGTCGCGGCGCCCGGCGCGTTTGTCGGCCATGCGGGCGCCGCGTCCTTCGGCACGGTCCGTCCGGCGCTGCTGCGGCGCAACCTGGCGATCATGGACCGGCTGCATCCCGGCTATGGCGCGCTGGTCGCCGCCCATATCGCCGCCGATCCGCTGTTCGCCGCCCGGCGGCGGCTGGACCTGCTGTGCTGGCGGCGCGGCGGGGCCGGCTGGCGGCACGCGGTGCTGCTGGTCACGCACGACCAGGGCGGGGGCGTGGAACGGGTGGTGCGGGAGCGGGCGCGAATGTGGCGCGCGAAGGGCGCGCGGCCGGTGGTGCTGCGCCCCACGCCCGACGGGTGCCGGCTGGAAGACGCGGCGGGAGACGCGTGGTCGGCCACCCCGCGCTTTCGCCTGCCGGTGGAGCGGGACCTGTTGCTGGCGGTGCTGCGGGCGTCGGGCGTGGACCGGGTGGAATGGCATCACGGGCTGGGGGTCGATGCGTCGGCTCTGGCGGCCGAACTGCGCGTGCCGTACGCGGTCCATCTGCATGATTATGTCTGGTTCTGCCCGCGCGTCGCGCTTGTGGACCCGTCCGGCCGCCATTGCGGCGCGCCGGGACCGGCGGATTGCGTCGTCTGCCTGCGGGCGGGGGAAAGCCTTCTGGAGGGCGCGGGGCCGGTGCCGGCGCGCCTGTCGGCCTATCGCGCCCGGTCCGATGCCGTGTTGCGCGGAGCGGCGGCGGTGTGGGCGCCATCCGCCGATACTGCCCGCCGGATGGAACGGGCCTTCCCCGGCCTGGCGATCGGCGTGGCGGCGCTGGAAGACGATCGTGCCATCGCGGTGCCCATGGTCCGTGCGTCGGCGCGGCGGGTCCGGGTGGCGGTTCCCGGCGCGATCGGGGTCGAGAAAGGATACGAGATCCTGCTGGCGGCGGCGCGGGACGCCGCCGCGCGCCGGCTGGACCTGGAGTTCGTCGTGGTGGGGCATACGTCGGACGACGAGGCGCTGATGGCCACCGGCCGGGTGTTCGTCACCGGGCCGTACGAGGAAGGTGACGGCGCCGCGTTGCTCGCGGCGCAACGTGCCGACCTGGCCTTCCTGCCGTCGATCTGGCCCGAGACCTGGTGTTTCGCCCTGGGCCTGGCGTGGCGGGCGGGACTGCGCGCGGTGGTGTTCGACCTGGGCGCCATGGCGGAGCGGGTGCGCCGCACCGGCTGGGGAACGGTGTGGCCGCCGGGCCGGCCGATTCACGAATTGAATACGTTTTTACTGTCTTATGGCCGAATCGGGGCGGCTACCGCGTGCCCCCGGGAGAACAGGGAAACCTCGACCTTGCACCCAGTCCACGACTTGCCGACGCTTGACCTCGCCTCTGGCCCCGCTGCTCCCGGCGGGGGAACACGCTGATGCCGGACAGCATGGCGACGGACAATCCGAGCCGGATCACCGACCTGAAGGTCGCCGGCCGGGTGATGACGCTGGATGC
Organism: Gluconacetobacter sacchari; assembly: GCF_014174255.1. GTDB lineage: Bacteria > Pseudomonadota > Alphaproteobacteria > Acetobacterales > Acetobacteraceae > Gluconacetobacter > Gluconacetobacter sacchari. Next base: position 29,335 of record NZ_JABEQJ010000004.1, on the reverse strand, counting down.
GGGGTTGTACTGCATCTTCCATGCCTCGGCCGACGAGGCCCCGGGCAGCACGGCGGGCGGCGCGGCGAGCGAGGGCCTGCCGGGCGTGCGGATCTCGCGCGCGCCGGGGCCGGGCGGGGCCGGGGTCGGGATCGCGACCTTCGATGCCGATGGCTGGCTGGGGGCGGCGCGCAACGCGGCCCTGGTGCGGGTACCCGGAGCGGCCGGGCAGATCCTGATCACCATCTATCACGACCCGGTGCGGGTGAGCGAGACGCCGCGCCTTCAGGTGGTGCGTCTGGCCGATGCGCCGACGGCGGCCGGCCCGGGTTCCGCCGCGGTGGCGCCGCCGGCCGTGGTGCCGAAAGCGGAGGCTCCTCCGGGGGAACTGACGGCGCATATCCAGCGTCGCGGCGATGTGGCGCATGCCCTGGCGGAATGGATGGGCACCCCCGGCAGCGGCAACTGGATCGAGGGCTTCGCCATCGCGCCCACGCGGCCGATCACCGCCGAGGACATCGAATACCAGGCGGTGCTGGGGCGTGGCTGGATGTCGCCCTGGGTTTCGGGCGGGCAATTCTGCGGCAGTCGCGGGATGGCGCTGCCGATCCTGGGATTGAGCGTCCGGCTGAAGCCGCAGGCCGCCGCGCGCTACCGGTGCCGGGTCTGGGCCAGTTTCACCGATGGCAGCCGGACCGGGCCGGTGACGGACGGCGCGGTGGCCGAGGCCGAAAGCGCGGCCCCGCTGGAAGCTTTCCGCGTCGAGATCGTGCCGGTCGCGGAATCGGACATCCCAGATGACGGGGAACGGGCGCTGCTGGCCGGGGCGCGCGCGGCGGAGACGAAACCCCCGCGCCGGCCCCGCAAGCCGGCGGCGGCCCCGCCGCCTGTCGTCGAGGCGCCCGCCGGGACGGCCCGGCCGCGTCGGGCCCGGGATATCGCGCCGCCGGTCGAGGAGGCGCCGCCGATCGAAGCCGTTCACCCCGGCCGGGGCCGGAAGGCACCGGGGTCGCGCGTGGACCTGCTGAAGGCGCGCCGGCAGATGGTGGCGCGGCGCCGGGCCAGACAGGAGCCGTGACCGGAGACGCGCATGCGCCCGCCACGCATCGGTTCGGGATGACGTCTTGAGATATCTGTTCGTTCACCAGAATTTCCCCGGACAGTTCCTGCATCTGCTGCGGCATCTGGGCCAGGACCCGGAAAACGAGATCGTCTTCATCAGCGAACCGAACGCCAGCCAGGTGCCTGGCGTTCGCCGCGTGGCCTATCGGCTGCCGCGCGGCGGGCTCGATGCCGCGCATCCGGGAGCGCGGGATTTCGACCTGGCGCTGCTGCGGGCCGAATGCGTGGCGCGGGCGGCGATGAGCCTGCGCGAACTGGGCTATCGCCCGGATATCGTGATCGGCCATCATGGCTGGGGAGAATTGCTGAACCTGGGCGACGTGTTTCCCGGCGTGCCGGTGCTGGGCTATTTCGAATTCTTCTATCACGCCGAGGCGCTGGATGTGGGGTTCGATCCGGAATTTCCGTCGCCCGAAAGCCTGCGGCCGGTCATCCGCGCCAAGAATGCCGTCAATCTCCAGGCGCTCGCGCTGGGCGGGCATGGCCATACGCCCACCCGCTTCCAATGGATGACCTATCCCGACTGGGCGCGGGACCGGATCGCCCTGCTGCCCGAAGGGGTCGACCTCGCCGCCTGTTCGCCGGACCCTTCGGCCTTTCACCGGCCGCTATCCGTCGCCGGCACGGTCATCGCGCCGCAGGACCGGCTGGTGACCTATGTGGCCCGCGACCTGGAGCCTTATCGCGGCTTCCATGTCTTTATGCGCGCGCTGCCGCGCATCCTGGCGGCGCGGCCGGACGCGCGGGTGGTGCTGGTGGGGGGCGATGGCGTCAGCTACGGGGCCAGGTTGCCGCAGGGGGCGTGGCGGGCGCGGATGCTGGCCGAACTGGCGGGGCGGATCGATCCGGACCGGGTTCATTTCGCGGGGCGGGTCGAATACGACACGTTCCGCGCGCTGCTGCGCCGGTCCGACGCGCATGTCTATCTGACCTATCCGTTCGTCGCGTCCTGGTCGTTGCGCGAGGCGATGGCGATGGGCTGCGCGATCGTCGGCAGCGACACCGTGCCGGTGCGCGAATTCCTGACCGACGGCCGCACCGCCCGGCTGGTGCCGTTTCTGGACCCAGACCGCATCGCCGACGGCGTGCTGGAGGTACTGGAGGACGGCCGCCTGTCCGCCCGGCTGCGCCGGTCGGCGCGCCGGCAGGCCGAGCGCACGCTGGATATGGGGGATTATATGGCGCGCTATCGGGCGCTGATCGACCGGGTGGCGCGCCGGGAGGCATGACGCCCCGTCCCGCGCGCGCGGGACGGGGCGAAGGGGTCAGCCCTTTCTGGCGGCGGCCAGCGCTTCCATGATGACCTCGCCCGCTTCCTCGCGACCGGCCCAGCCCGTCACCTTCACCCACTTGCCCTTCTCCAGGTCCTTGTAGCGGGTAAAGAAATGCTCGATCGCCTGGAGAGTGATCTCGGGCAGGTCTTCCAGCTTTTCGACCTTGGAATAGTGCGGATGCACCTTGTCGTGCGGCACGCAGATGATCTTCTCGTCCTGGCCGCTTTCGTCCTCCATGCGCAGCATGCCGATCGGGCGGGCGCGAATCACGGCGCCGGGCACCACCGGGGCAGGGATCAGCACCAGGGCGTCGGCCGGGTCGCCGTCGGCGGCCAGCGTGCCGGGAATGAAGCCGTAGGCGGCGGGGTAGGCCATCGGCGTGAACAGGATGCGGTCGACGACGACGGCGCCGCTGTCCTTGTCGATTTCATATTTCACCGACGACCCCTGCGGGATCTCGATGACGACGTTGATATCGAACGGCACGTCCTTGCCGGGCGAGATTTTCGACACATCCATGGCGGCGCTCCATACTCTTGGAAAACAGGGACAGAATGGCGCCGAACCTACCGGTGCCGCCGGTCCTTGCCAAGCATCGTTTCGGCGGCGGGAATCGCCCGCGCGGGGCAACGCGCATCTTGCCAAAAGCCCGCACATGCGCGAAGTGAGGACCGGCCTGCGCGCCCGTAGCTCAATTGGTCAGAGCGGGCCGCTCATAACGGCTTGGTTGCGGGTTCAAGTCCTGCCGGGCGCAGGCTGCAAGACCAGGCCGCGCCTCCAGCACGCGGAACGCCGGCCGCTCGGTTTCTTTTTACTCTGGATCATCGGGAGCCTTCGTCATGGCCGCCACGCAATATGTCTATGTGATGAAGGACCTGACCAAGGCGTATCCGGGTGGGCGCGAGGTCTTCAAGGGCATTACCCTGTCCTTCCTGCCCGGGGTGAAGATCGGCGTGCTGGGCGTGAACGGCGCCGGTAAATCGACCCTGCTGAAGATCATGGCGGGGATCGAGAAGGAATATGGGGGCGAGGCCTGGGCCGCCGAAGGCACTCGGATCGGCTATCTGGAGCAGGAGCCCAAGCTGGACGAGTCGCTGACCGTCGGCGAGAACGTGGCGCTGGGCTTCGGCGCGTTGAAGGTGGCGGTCGACCGCTTCAACGAGATCTCGATGAAGTTCGCCGAGCCGATGTCCGACGACGAGATGACGGCGCTGCTGGCCGAACAGGCCGAGCTTCAGGAAAAGATCGACGCCGGCGACGGCTGGGAACTGGACCGCAAGATCGACATCGCGCTCGACGCCCTGCGCTGCCCGCCGGCCGACAGCCCGGTCACCAAACTGTCGGGTGGTGAGCGTCGCCGCGTGGCCCTGTGCCGCCTGCTGCTGGAAAAGCCCGACCTGCTGCTGCTGGACGAACCGACCAACCATCTGGACGCCGAGAGCGTGGCGTGGCTGGAGCGGACCCTGCGCGACTATGAAGGCACGGTCATGATCATCACCCATGACCGCTACTTCCTGGACAACGTCACCAACTGGATCCTGGAGCTGGAGCGTGGCCGGGGCTATCCGTTCCAGGGTAATTACTCCTCGTGGCTGGAACAGAAGCGCAAGCGCCTGGCCCAGGAGGAGAAGGAAGAGAGCGCCCGCCAGCGCGCCCTGGCCGCCGAGCAGGAGTGGATCGGCTCCAGCCCCAAGGCGCGCCAGGCCAAGAGCAAGTCGCGTATCGCCCGCTACGAGGAAATGCTGGCCCAGAACGCCGAGCGCGCGACGGGCACGGCCGATATCGTCATTCCGCCCGGCCCCCGCCTGGGCGGCACGGTGATCGAGGCCGAAGACCTGCGCAAGGCGTTCGGCAACCGTCTGCTGATCGACGATCTCAGCTTCAAGCTGCCGCCCGGCGGCATCGTCGGCGTCATCGGGCCGAACGGCGCGGGCAAGTCGACCCTGTTCCGCATGATCGTGGGCCAGGAGCAGCCGGATTCCGGCACGCTGAAGGTCGGCGACACCGTCAAGCTGGGCTATGTGGACCAGTCGCGCGACAGCCTGGACGACAACAAGAGTGTGTGGGAGGAGATCTCCGGCGGCACCGACGTCATCTATCTGGGCAAGCGGGCCGTGCCGTCGCGCGCCTATGTCGGCGCCTTCAACTTCAAGGGCGCGGACCAGCAGAAGAAGGTCGGCATCCTGTCGGGCGGCGAGCGCAATCGCGTGCATCTGGCCAAGATGCTGCGGCAGGAAAGCAATGTCATCCTGCTCGACGAGCCGACCAACGACCTGGATGTCGATACGCTGCGCGCGCTGGAAGACGCGCTGGCCGAATTCGCCGGCTGCGCCGTGATCATCAGCCATGATCGCTGGTTCCTCGACCGTCTGGCGACCCATATCCTGGCCTTCGAGGGCGACAGCCACGTCGAATGGTTCGAGGGTAATTTCCAGGCCTATGAAGAGGACAAGCGACGCCGACTCGGCCCGGATGCGACCGAGCCGGGACGGATCAAATACCGCCCCCTGGCGCGCTGAACCGCCAGGGCGATGCCCGCCCCCTTCGTCCTGCCGGGCCCCGGTGACGCGGCCGCCGCGCGACGCTGACGGGCCGGACCCGTTGGAGACGCGGCACCTGCGCCGTGGTCCGTGGGGGCGGCCCGCCGACGGTGCCGGATGGACGAGCCGCCCCCGGATCACGGGCGGGTCGATCCGCACGCCGCGCCTGGTGCTGGAGCCGGTCGCGTGGCGGGATATCGACGACATGGCCCGGTTGAAGGCCGATGCCGGGGCGTTCGGCATGATGCTGGGCGGCGTGCGCAGCCGCCAGCAGGCCGAGTCCGACATGGCCGACGACATGGCCTGCTGGGCGCGGCGCGGGGTCGGCATCTTCACGATTCGCGAGGATGGCCGCTTTATCGGCATGACCGGCCTGCATGAGCGCCCCGACGGGCGCGGGCTCGGCCTGCGCTTCGCGCTCTGGCCATGGGCGGCCGGGCGCGGCCTGGCGCGGGAGGCCGCGTCGGCGGCGCTGAGCTTCGCCCATGATTCGGGGATTCGCCGCGTGATGGCGGTGACGCGCGACACCAATATCGCCTCGCGCACCATCCTGGGCGGGATCGGCATGACCCAGTGCGACAGTTTCGAACGCGACGGCCACCGGATGCTGGTCTATGAAAGCATCCGCGACGCCGCGTCCGACCCGTTGCCGCCCCTGCCGCCGCGCCGTCCGGTCAGGCTGCCGGAATAGGGCGGAGGCGGCCCGGACTCAATGTGCCTGGGCCGGCGCGTTGTGGGCCGCGACCTTGCGCTCCAGCGCGTGCAGCAGGGCGTCGATGCTGCCGTTATGCTGGCTGAGAAAGGACGCGTAATCCTGCTGCGTGGTCACGCTCAGCCGGGGACCTTCGGCCACCACATCCATCACCATGGGCCGGCCGCTGCCGAAGCTGACGATCCATTGCGCATTGACGGCCGGCTGTTCGGGACGGTTGATCACCGTATCGACCGCCTGGTCGGTACCGGACGGCGTAACCCGGCCGATGGTAAAGGTCACGCCCCGGTAGTCGCCGATCTGGTCGGTGATGGAATTGACCACGACCTGATGGAACAGCGACAGGAAGCGGGTCCGCTGTTCGGGCGTGGCCACGCGCCAGTAGCGGCCCAGGCAGGTGCGGCCGATCGAATCGATATCGACATTGTTTTCCAGCAGGGGCTGGAAGGCGCTCTTCTTCTCGGACAACGAACGGTTCGAATTGACGATCGCGACCATCTGCTGGCCGAACGTGTTGATAAACGCGCGGGCATCGTCGGCGGGCGTGGCGCGGGCCGCCGCCGTGCCCCACAGCATGGCGGCCGCGAAGGCAAGACCCAGCGTATGACGACGGGAGAGGGCTGTCTTCATTTCTGTGTCCCTGTTCAGTTGTACCAGTCGGGTACGGTGGCGCGGTGGTCGTTGCGGATGGCGTCGGTCTGCGCCTTGCGTTGCTGCTGGTAGGCGCTGCGGATGGTGGCGTAGGGGTCCAGCGCGTCCTTCTGCAACTGGTCGAGCGCGTCCAGATGGTCGGCCCGTCCGTTGATCGTGCCCATGATGTTATAGGCCCAGTTGAATGTCAGCAGCCCGTAGCCCCTGGGGACATAGTTCCACGGCGACAGGCCGACATCGATGCCGTAGCCCGCGCCGTCGCGGAACGAGGACGGCCCCATCATCGGCATGAACAGGTAGGGGCCGGAGGGCACGCCCCATGTCGCCAGCGTCAGGCCGGCGTCATTGTCGTGGTGCGGATAGCCGGCATATTTCGCGACGTCGATCAGGCCGCCGACGCCCGCCACCATGTTGATGCACCAGCGCACGAACGCATCGCCCGCCCGGCGGGACTTGCCGGCGCCGACATCGTTGAAGAACACCACCGGCTCGTTCATCGTCTGGACCAGGTTGCCCAGCGATTGCCGCACGCGATAGGGCACCGCCCAGACATAGGCCTTGGCCACCGGGCGCAGGGAGTATTTGTCCAGCGTCATGCTGAGGTCGTACATCTTGCGGTTGAGGGGCTCGTACGGGTCGTTGGCCTCGCGATATTCGGCCAGCGCGTCCGGGTCCTTCGGGGGCGGGACCGCGCAGCCGGCCAGCGCGGCCAGCCCCAGTCCGGCGAAGAGGCGGGCGATCCGGCGGGGGCGGGCACATGACCGGGATGGCTGTAAGATCGATCCTGTCACTGCGCGCATGCTTGTTCCCGTTTCCCTGGTCTGCCGTCCCCGCACGCCAGCAACGCGCGGGGAAGCCAATGGATGTCGCGGGCCGTCGAGATGCGTCCGCGAGGTCTCTCTCTAGCATGGGACGCGGCGTGTGCAATCGCCCCCTTGACCGATCGGTCATGCGCCGGGAGATGGAAACGGGGAACGGCAGCGTCTTTCACGTTTCTGTGATGCCGCCATGGGCGACATGTTTTCGGATGATTCTGAGGAGGCGAATGGTGAACGAGAAGGCGAGTCCGACCGCCGTGGGGCGGGTGGTGGCGCTGCATGTCCATCCCGTCAAGTCACTGGGCGGGATCGCGGTGGCGGATGGCCGGCTGGAGCTCTGCGGGCTCGAGGATGACCGGCGCTGGATGGTCACCGACCCGGATGGCGGGTTCCTGACCCAGCGCCAGGTGGCGCGGATGGCGTTGGTCACGGTGGCGCGGGGCGCCGGCGGCGGACTGGTGCTGGCGCTGGCGGGCCACGGCGCGCAGGCGGTCGTCCGCCCGCCCGCGGACGGCGCGCGGCGGACGGTGCGGGTATGGGCGGACAGTGTGCCGGCCGTCGATGCGGGCGACGCGGCGGCGGCGTGGCTGACCGGCGCGTTGGGCCGCCCGTGCCGGCTGGTCTACCTGCATGATGTCGCGGCGCGGCCGGCCGATCCGGCCTTCGCGCCGCCGGGCGCCACGGTGGGGTTCGCCGACGGGTTCGCGGTCCTGGTGGCCAGCCGCGAGTCGCTGGCCGCCCTGAACCGCGACCTGCCCTCGCCGGTGCCGATGGACCGTTTCCGGCCCAACCTGGTGCTGGAAGGGGCCGCGCCGTGGGCCGAGGATCGCTGGCGCCTGCTGGCGGTGGGCGAGGCGCTGCTGCGACTCGTCAAGCCCTGTTCGCGTTGCGTCGTGACGACGATCGACCAGCAGACGGCCGAAAGGCCCGACCCGCGCGAGCCGCTGGCGACGCTGGCCCGCACGCGCCGCGCCTGGGGCGGGGTGATGTTCGGCCAGAACGCGGTGGTGGCGCGACCGGGCCGCGTCGCGGTCGGCGATGCGGTGCGGGTGCTGGAAGAGGGGCCGTCGAACCTCGTCCCGGCCTGACGGCGCCCTGTTATCTGCGTCCTGTTATCGGCCCAGCCTGGGCCCGATTTCCGGCAGCAGGCCGACCAGGTCCGTGACCTCGCGCTTCGACAGGCCCGAGGCCTGAAGATCGACCTCCCGCCCGGCCAGCACGTCGCGCAGGGCGCGCAGGGCGGGGCCGGAGAGCAGGGCGGCTTCCTGCATGTAGTCGCGGAAGGCTTCGAACGTCAGCGGCACCCAGCGTTCCACCAGGGTCAGGATGGTGTCGGCATAGGCGCGGATTTCATACTGCGCGTGGGCGTCGGCGCGCAGCCGCAGGAAATGCAGCAGGTTCCACAGGTTGAGCTGCCAGTAGAACTGCGTCATCACATTGACCGGCAGCGTCATGCGCGCCAGTTCGCGCGCCACCACCGGGCGGGTGGGGTCGACGACATTCCCTGCCTCGTCCTGGTTCAGCATCTCCAGGTAATGGTCGTAGCAGCGGGTCGCGTCCTCGCGCAGCAGGTCCAGCACATGCTGCGCGGCGTCGGGGGGCAGGCTGTCGCCGCGCCCCTGCTTGTTGCTGGCGGACTGGTGGGCGATGTCCTCGGGCCGGGGAAAATAGAATTCCTTCTCCAGCACCGAATAGCGGGCCGAATATTCGTTGATGCTGGCCGTGCGGTGCCGAAACCACTGGCGGGTGACGAAGATCGGGGCGCGGACGTGGAACTTGGCCACCGCCAGTTCGAACGGGCTGGTGTGGCGGTGGCGCATCAGATAGCGGATCAGCCCCCGGTCGTCCGAGGTGCTGCGGGTGCCGCGCCCGTACGACACGCGCGCGCCCTGCACGATGGCCGCGTCGCCGCCCATGTAGTCGACCAGCCGGACGAATCCGCTGCCCAGCACCGGCTGGGGCTCGTACAGCGCCTCTTCGACGGCGGGGACGACCGTGCGGCGGGTCTGTGCCCAGTCGGCGCGGGCGGCGTCGATCTCCGATTTCTGGTCTGGTGAAAACATGGCCGCGCTCCGTCCCTGCCGCTGAGTCCAAGCGGGCGCACATACCATATCCGCTCCGACGCGTCACCGCGACCGTTCGGGCCCCGGCTACCGGATCCGGATATCGGCGCTGGCATGGCGGCCTGTCGCGTCCTGCACGGTCAGGTGCGCGAAGCCCGGCATGTCCGGCGTCCAGGATGGCCGCGCGCCGAGCGGAACGGCGAGCGGGGCGCCGTTGACGAACCAGCGATAGGGCGGTCGGCCGCCCGAGGCCTCCAGGCCGATGGGCACCATCGCGCCGTCGTCCGAACGGCTTTCGAGGTCCGCGTGATCGCGGGGGAAAACGACCTGTGGGCCGTCGGGGCGCGGCAGCCTCCGCAGGGCCGGAGACAGCGCGGCCATGGGCTGGTGCGCGGGGGCGGCGTCCGGCGTGCCGGGCAGGTCGGCCGGGGCAAGGACCGAAAGGATATCGGCCAGGACCGGCGCGGTCGTGTCGCGCCCCGTCAGGCCCGGCGAGGCGGTGCCGTCCGGGCGGCCCGCCCAGACCCCGACCGTCCAGCGCGCGGTCGCCGCCATCGCCCAGCCGTCGCGGCTGCCGAAGGACGTGCCGGTCTTGAACGCCACGTCGTCCCAGGCGGGGGTGCCGTCCGGCGGGGCGGTGCCGCGCAGGATCGCGCGCACGTCGCGCGCCGCCCGTTGCGACAGCAGGCGCGTCTCCGGTGGTGCGGGGCCGGGCGCGATGCGGAGCGGCGCGACCATGCCGTCGTGATTCAGCGCGGTATAGAGCATCGTCAGGTCGAACAGCGACAGATCGACCCCGCCGAGGACGATCGCCAGGTTCGCTCCCGCGCCGCGCGGCAGGCGCAGGGTCGCGCCGCCGGCCCGCATCCGCGCCATGAAGCGGGCGGCGCCGACGCTGCGCAGGGCCTGGATCGCCGGGATGTTCAGCGACAAGCGCAACGCCTCGCCGACCGTCGTCTCGCCCCGGAAGCGACGGTCGAAATCGAGGGGGGCATACCCGCCGATGGCCATGCGGATGTCGCTGACGCGGGTACGCGGCGTCATTCTCCCCGCCTCGAACGCCATGCCGTAGACGAAGGGCTTCAGGGTCGATCCCGGCGAGCGCGGTGCCCGGACGAGGTCGATCGCCTGGCCCGGACAGGCATGTTCGGCGCCGCCGATCCACGCCGCGATGGTCCGGTCGCGATCGACCACCAGGGTCGCGAACGTGCCGCGCAGAGGGGCCGGGCGCGCGGCGAGCATCCGGCGGATCTCGCGTTGCAGCAGCGGGTCGAGCGTCGTCGTCACGATGCCGGCGCGGCGCGCCGCCAGCATGTGGCCCAGCAGTTCGGGCGCGTCATGCGGGACGGCCGGTGGCCGTGGGGCCTGCCATGACAGGACGGCCGGCGCGGCGGGCGCCCCCCGTGCCAGGATCGCGCGGGCCGCCGCGACCAGCGCGGCCGGGTGGCGGTCGGGCCGCAGCGCCGACGGGCGGCGGGGCAGCGCGACCAGGAATGCGGCCTCGGCGGGGGTCAGGCGTGCCGGCTCATGGCCGAAATAGAGCAGCGAGGCCGCCCGCACCCCTTCGATATTGCGGCCCTCCGGTGCCAGGGTCAGGTAGAGGTCGAGAATCCCCGCCCGGCCGAACCGCCATTGCAGTTGCAGTGCGCGCAGCAGGTCCCGCACCTTGCCGGCCAGGGTGTGGCGATGGGGCGTCAGCAGGCGCGCCACCTGCATGGCCAGGGTCGAGCCGCCGGAGACGACGTGGCCCCGGCGCGCGAATTGCCAGGCCGCCCGCGCCAATGCCGCCGGATCGACGCCGGGATGGGCGGCGAATCGGCGATCCTCGGTCTTCAGCAGCAGGGCGAGATAGAACGGGTCGACATCGCGCGCCCGCACCGGCAGCCGCCACAGCCCGTCGGCGCTGGTATGGCCGTCCAGCCACGTGCCGTCGCGCCCGTCGAGGATCAGGGCGAACTGGCGCGCCCGCGTCAGGTCGGGCGGGGCCAGGCGGTCCAGCAGCAACAGCCCGCCGAGCAGCAGGGCGGCGGCCCCCAGCGGCCAGAGCCGGCCGGTCGCCATCAGCGCGGCGCGATATCGACCGTGCCGGAGGCCGTGCGCGCCATCAGGCTGGGACGGAAGCGCCCGCTGACAACGGCTTCGGGACGGACGAAACGGCCCGGCATGGTGGCCCGCGCGATATAGGCGATCTGGAAGCCCCGCCGGGCCTGGCGCGGGTTGCGCGTGTCGAAGCGCAGGGTGACGGTCAGGCGGTCGTCGCGGATCGCCGCCTTGTCCACCCCGGTCAGCGGGCCGAGGAAGCCATAGGGGGCGTGGCGGCCGCGTGACTCGTCGTCCTCCGCGCGATCGGGGGCGGCGTCGGACGGCGGGATCACGCTTTCGATCTCCCATCCGGCGGGCAGCAGGCTGGTGAGGACGACCTGATAGCGGCCGGGGAGCGGCGCGGTACCTTTCAGGCTGACGATGAACCGGTCGGTCTGCCGCATGTGCGCCAGGTCGAAGGGGGCGCCGTCCAGAGTGTAGCCGGCCTGCTCCAGCGTCAGCCCCCGGGCGGCGGGCGTCGCGTCGCCGTCCGGCACGCCGTGGCGCGTCAGGGTGACGAAGAGCGGCTTCTGCCCGGTATTGTCGACCGGCACGCCCCGGTCGAGCATGGCGGGGGTGAGGGACCAGAACGCGGGCAGGCGCAGCGGCGGCGGCGCGTGGCCGTCCACCCGCACGGCGCGGCCGGCCGTGTCCTGGTCCATCGCCCGCGCGGCTTCCAGCAGCGCCGTCCGGCTTTGCCCGGTCAGGGACTCGGGGGCCACGGTCAGCCTGCCGAACCGGTCGATCAGCAGGCGCGCCCTGGTGTCGTCATGCGCTTCGGCGGCCAGCGCCGCCAGGCTGGCGAGGTCGCGGGCATAGGCCCAGTATCCGGCATCGAGGACCCCGGGCGGGCCGGTGCGTTCCGGCCCCAGCGCGGCGATGGCGGCGTCGAACAGGCCGCCCGGCGCGGTCGCCCCGCCGTCATCGGGTGCATCGGCCAGGCGCAGCGCCGCCGCCAGATGGCCCAGCGCCTGCGGTCCGGCCTGCGCGTCGCCGGCTTCGCTCTCCGCCCACAGCAGGGTGGTGTGGCCCTGCTGCGTCCGGGCGACCAGCGATGCCGCCAGGTCGTGGATGGCATCCGGATGCAGCCGCCCCGCGCGCGCCAGCACATAGGCCGCGTAGGCGCGCGTGTTCAGCACCGACAGGCGGGGCCCCGGCCCGCCGGTGAAGGACATGGGCCGCATCTGTTCGGCGTCGATCTGGTCCAGCAGCAGGTCCAGCCGGTCCGCCGGGACGGGATAGCCGGCCGCTTTCGCGCGGATCAGGAAATCCGCCAGGTAATCGAGGTCGTCGGGCAGGGTGCGCCCGTCATTCGCCTGCCACTGCCCGATCGCGCCCGCCGCGTTCTGGCGGTCGAACAGCGTCTCGATGACCGAGCGCACCCGGTCGCCCACTGTGGCGGCCGTTTCATGCGGTCCCAGCATGGCCGGATCCGTAACCTGAAGCAACGCGCGCGCCTGGGCCGCCAGGGTGTCGGACGGGCCCCAGAGGGTGCGGGGCAGCGATTGCAGCAGGCCGACCGTGTCGATCCCCGCCGAGGCGGACAGACCCAGCGTGACGTGCGTCTCCGCCGCGTCGAATCCCGCCAGCGCGTCGCGGGCGACGACATGGCGGCCGCCCGGTTGCAGCCATGCGCCGTCGCTGGCCGTCACCGGCATGTGGCCGGGCCGGATCGTGATCGGCCAGTGCCGCTCCAGCAGCGTCGTCGCGCTGCCGGCGCGGCGGAGCGTCAGATGCACATGGCCTTCGGCGCCGCCCGGTCCCGTCGGATCGGCGGCGAGGGGCAGGCGGGTCTCCTTTCGCATGCCCGGCGCCAGGGCGGTTTCGAACGTGCTCGCGCCCGTCAGGCGCAGCGGGCCGTCGGTGGACAGCCGGACCGTATAGGTGCCCGGAGGCGCCGTCGTATCGACCAGCGTGACCAGGGCCTGGACGCTGTCGCCGGGCGCCATGAAGCGCGGCAGGCCGAGATCGGGGAAGACCGGGTCCCGCGCGATCACGTCGCGCTCGGCGTTGCCGACCGCGTCGTCGCTCCACGCCGTGGCCATCAGGTGCAATTGGCCGTCGAAATCCGGCACGTCGAACGACACATGGCCATGGCCGGACGCGTCCAGCGAGACCGGGCCGTCGAACAGGGCCACGCTGGCGCGCCTCCGGATCGGCGGGCCGCTCTCCCCCTCCTCGTCGCCGGATGCGTCCCCGCCCGAACGGATGTGCCCCGCCTTCGCGTCGCCCAGCAGCAGCGCGCCGTAATTGTCGAGCATGTCCAGCCCCAGCCGCTGTTGGCCGAACAGCATGTCGAACATGTCCAGCGGCCGGAAATGCGTCAGGTTCAGGATGCCCTGGTCCACCGCTGCGACCACGACGCGCACCGCCCCCGCCGGGGCCCCGCCGGCGCCATGGATCGTGACCGGGACGGTCAGCCTGCGACGCGGTTCGACCGTCCGCGGGGCGTCGAGCGTCACGGCGAGGCGGTGCTTCTCCTGGTCGACGCCGATCCAGGCCAGGCCGACCGCCCGCACCGGGTCGTGCGGGCGCATCGACGTGGCGGCCGGGCCGGCGAGCGGACGGTAGAGCGTGACCAGCGCATAGACCCCGGACTGCCAGTCCGGGGTGGCCGTCAGCGGAACCGACAGGCCCTCTTTCGGCACGTCGACGGTCTGCATGGACAGGACATGGTCGGTCGCCAGCGTGACCAGCGCCTGCCCCGCGATGCCGCCGCCGATATGCAGGACGGTGCCGGCGCCGGGCGCGACATGGGCGTCGCGCACGCTCAGCACCAGTCGGTCGGGCGCGCCCTCATCCTCGGCCCGGGCGGCCCAGCCGACCGTGAAGCGGACGGATGTGGCCGCGCCGCTGGCCGGGTCGTTCGCCGTCAGGCGGTACTCGCCCCAGTCGAGCACTGGGGAGACGCGGGCGCGTCCGTGGCCGTCGGTCGTGACATCGCCCGCGCGCATGGGCACGTCGATGACGTGGCTGGTGAAGGTCCAGCCATTTCCCCCGTCATGCGACCAGTCATAGATCCGGTTGAGGCGCGAGACGGTCCAGTGGAGGGCCGCGGCCGGCACCGGGCGGTCGTCGGGCGAGAGCAGGGCGATATCGACGGGCACCGGTCCCGACTGCCCGCTGTCGGACCCGCGCGCCGCGACATGCAGGCCGATCAGCGGTGCCGTGCGCCGGATGGCGATCAGGCGCTGCTGGCCGACGCGCTGCCCCAGCGGGTCGAGAAACCCGGCATCCAGCGCCACGGCCAGCGGCCGCGTCAGCCCCGGTGGGATATCGGGCGTGAAGGCCAGCCGCGCATGGCCGTCGGGCCCGGCCGGCGGGGCGTCGATATCGCCGCCGATCGGGGCCATGTCCTCGTTTTCCAGGCCGAACGACCAGCCCCGATAATCCGCGACCGGGTCGGGGGCGGGGATGACGCGGTAATGGCTGTCGCTTCTCAGCCCGGCGCCCGGCGCGCCGTAGAGGAAGCGGACCGTGGCGTCGACGGTGATCGTCTGTCCGGGGCTGACGGCGGATGGCGCGCTGAAATCGGCGGCAATGACCTGCGGCACGAAATCGCGGACCGCGAACCCGGCGCTGCCCAGCGGCGGCATGGTCGGGTCGAGGCGGATCTCCGCCCGCCATTGTCCCAGTGGCGCCGTCGCGTCGAGGGGCAGGGCAACGGCGTAGCCGCCGGCCTGGTCGGCGGCCAGCGGCAGGACGCGGTCCCGCGTCATGTCCGGGCGGCGGAGGATGAGGCTCGGGCGGAGGCCGCCGGCGGCCCTGCCGGCGCGATCGCGCATCAGCACCAGCAGGCGGACGATCTCGCCGGGCCGGTAGAGGCCGCGATCGGGCTGGACCAGCGCGCGGACGAGGCCGTCGGCAACGGCGGAGTGGTGACGTTCGCCCGAGCCGGCGGCGCCATGCTCGGAAAAATCGAACCATTGCCGGTCCAGGCGCAGGAAGCCGATATCGTCATCCTGTTCGGCGATCAGCAGGACGGGTTCGTGCGCGGCGCGTCCGCGCAGCAGCGGGGCCGCGAAACGGGCCGCGCCGGCCCTGTCGGTATGAACCGTGCCCAGGATGCCGCCGTCGCGCCCGCGCAGGGTCAGCGTGGCCCCCGCGACCGGCAGGCTGCTGGCCAGGGAGCGGACGCCGACCGTCAGCCCGTCTTCGCCCCTCAGCATGGTCAGGCCCAGGTCGCTCAGATCGACCCAGTGGGTCGCGAACTCGCGCGACCCGGTCAGGTCGCCGCCCGGCTGGTCCGCGTGGCCGCGCGCCGCGCGCAGGGCGGCTTCGACCGGGCTGGACGCGGGGGCGACGGCCGCGTCCTCGGCGGTGACCAGATAGAGGCCGGGCTGCCTGCGGTCCACGATGTCGGCCAGTGGAAAGGCCGTTTCGGCCGTGCGGTTGGCCGCGCCGTCGACGGCCATCGTGCCGTGCCAGACCTCGCTGAGGTCCTGGCCCAGCAGGCTGCGGAACGTCCAGGATTCCATGGTGGTCTGGCTGAGGTCCGGCGTGACGCCGCCATCCTGTCCGGTGCCGGGAAAGCGCATATGCGGCTGCATGCGGAAGACATGGAGCCGCACCGCGTGGACATTCACGCTCTGGACGGTCACGCCAGCCGTCGCGTGGCCGGGCAGGATGAAGCCGTTGCCCGCGATGGCGACATGCGCCGGGCGGTTGCCGAAACTGGCCGCCAGGGTGACCGGCGCGGCCAGATGGCCGCCGGCCGCCGACAGGATGGCCGTGCCGATCGTCACCTGATAGCGCTGGTCGAAGGCGAGGCCGCCCAGGCAGAGCATCCGGTCCTCGACCCTGACCGCCGGCCGCGCGTCGGGCGCGAGATGGATCGCCGCCGCCAGGGCGGCGTTGTCCTGCCTTTTCAGCGGCTGGTCGAAATGCAGGCAGATTTCCGGGGTCTCGCCCGTCGCGTCCAGTGTCGCGCGGTCGAAATGCAGGGGCGGCGGGGGCGTGTCGGCCGCGACGGCCCGGGGCTGGGCCAGCGCGATCGCGGCAAGGCAGAGACAGGCAGGACGCGCGCGCGAAAACAGACCGGGCATGACGGACCTTGGATGAGCGGGTGGTGGCAGTCTCGGCGCCGATAAGAACAGGTTTCCCCGCGCGCCGCCATCCGCGCGTGCGTCTTGCCAGACGGGTGCGCGTTGCCTATATCTGCCGGTGCCGGAGGGGCTTGCTCCTTGGCTATGGCGATAAACGGCACGTGGAATAAGTGTAGTGGACCCGGGGGCAGTACCCGGCGTCTCCACCAGGTCATCTCTCCGCCATGACCCTTCGGGGCAGGAGAGCATGGGGACGAAACAGGCTCGACACGCATGGTAAAGACCTGCCTTTTGCCCGGCATTGTACCGCCGTTATCGGGCTAACTTACAAGTGCCAACGATAACTCTGAGGTGCTCGCTGTCGCTGCATAAGTGACAAGCGCGGTTCGGGAGGGCACCGGGCAACAGAAGCCCTCCCACTTCCTCGCCCGATCATGGCATTATTCCTCTGGTTGTGATGTCTGACCTGCTATGGCGGCTCTTGTGCCGCCATGCGGTTTGACGCATGGCTGAATGCTGTGGCAGGGCGTGGCGCGACCCACACGGCCATCATGGCCCGGCCGGCTCCCCGTGGAGCGGCCGGACGGTACGGAGTATCCCGCATGTCCGACGAACGCGACGAGGAAAACGGTTTCGACGCCATGATCCCCGAAAGCCTTCTGCCCTACGAGTCCTGGATCGAGGACGCGTATCGCGCGGTGATGCTGCGCGCGCTGGAGCATGTGGGTCGCGAAGGGCTGCCCGAGGGGCATCATTTCTATCTTACCTATCGCACCGACTGGCCGGGCGTGGTCATGCCCAGCCGGCTGCGCGCCCAGTATCCGCACGAGATCACCATCGTGCTCCAGCATCAGTTCTGGGACCTGAAGGTGGATGAGGACACGGGGACCATTTCGGTCGGCCTGTCCTTCGGCGGCGTGGGATCGATCCTGGTCATTCCCGCCGACGCCGTGACCGCCTTCGCCGACCCGCACGTCCGGCTCGCGCTGCGCTTCACCCCGCCCGAGCCGGCGGCCGAGGAGGACGCGGCGCCCGTCGCCGCCGAGCCCGCGGCCCAGGCCGACGAGGCCGCGGAGGCGCCCGCCGAGGGTGCGCCGGCCTCGCCACAAGTGGTCAGCCTGGCCGCCTTCCGGAAGAAGGGATCCGGTCCGGGCTGAACCCGACACCATCCGGGGGGCCCGGATGCGGCCGGGCTCTCCGTGCATCGCCACCACCCGGAACCAATCCGGGGGAGACAGGCACACAGAGGGAGATCATCCATTGAACGCCTCATCCACCCCCCCCAAGCCTCCATTGAAACCGTTCGTATACGGCCCGCTCTTTCCACTTCACGACGACGACACGCCCTATCGGCGGCTGGAGATCGAAGGGGTCCACACCACGGTGTGCGACGGCCGCACGGTGCTGCACGTCAAGCCCGACGCGCTGGCCGAACTCGCCGCCCGCGCCTTCCACGAGATCGCGCACCTGCTGCGCCCCGGCCATCTGGCGCAGCTCGCCAGGATCCTGAAAGACCCCGAGGCGTCGGACAATGATCGCTTCGTGGCGCTGGACCTGCTGAAGAATGCCTGCATCGCCGCCGGCGGCGTGCTGCCGATGTGCCAGGATACCGGCACCGCCATCGTCTACGGCAAGAAGGGCCAGCGCGTGTGGGTGGACGGCAACGAGGAGGAAGCGTTCTCGCGCGGCGTCTACGACACCTACACCCGCACCAGCCTGCGTTATTCGCAGATGGCGCCGCTGTCGATGTTCGAGGAAGTGAATACCGGCACCAACCTGCCGGTGCAGTTCCATATCTCGGCCACGCCGGGCGACTATCATGCCGAGCAGATGGACCTGATGTTCGTCGCCAAGGGCGGCGGTTCGGCCAACAAGACCTTCCTGTTCCAGGAAACCCGCGCCCTGCTATCCAGCAAGGAAAACCTGCTGAAATGGCTGGACGTCAAGGTGCGCACGCTGGGCACCTCGGCCTGCCCGCCCTACCATCTGGCCGTGGTGATCGGCGGCATGTCGGCCGAGCAGACGCTGGAGACGGTCAAGCTGGCCTCCACCAAGTGGCTGGACACCCTGCCGACGCAGGGCAGCCCGCAGGGCCACGCCTTCCGCGACCTGGAGATGGAACAGGAAATCCTGAAGCTGACGCAGGGGCTGGGAATCGGCGCGCAGTTCGGCGGCAAGTATTTCTGCCATGACGTGCGCGTGGTGCGCCTGCCGCGCCATGGCGCGTCGCTGCCGGTGGGCATCGGCGTATCGTGCTCAGCCGACCGGCAGATCAAGGCGCGCGTCACGGCCGACGGATTTTTCCTGGAACAGCTCGAAGCCGATCCCGCGCGCTTCCTGCCCGAGACGACCGACGAGCATCTGGGCGGCGAGGAAGTGCAGGTCGACCTCGACAGGCCGATGACCGAGATCCGCGCGCAATTGTCGCAGTACCCGGTCAAGACCCGGCTGTCGCTGACCGGCACCATGGTCGTGGCGCGCGACATCGCCCACGCCAAGTTCCGCGAGCGGCTGGAACGCGGCGAGGGCCTGCCGCACTATCTGAAGGACCATCCGGTCTATTACGCCGGGCCGGCCAAGACGCCCGACGGGCTGCCCACCGGCTCGTTCGGCCCCACCACCGCCGGGCGCATGGACAGCTATGTCGATATGCTCCAGGCTGCCGGCGGCTCGTTCGTGATGCTGGCCAAGGGCAACCGGTCGAAGGCGGTGCGCGAGGCGTGCCATAAATATGGCGGCTTCTATCTCGGTTCGGTCGGCGGCCCGGCGGCGCGGCTGGCCAAGGACTGCATCCGCAAGGTCGAGGTCCTGGAATATCCGGAACTGGGCATGGAAGCGGTGTGGAAGATCGAGGTCGAGAATTTCCCGGCCTTTATCGTCATCGACGACAAGGGCAATGATTTCTATGAAGGTCTGACGGGCTGAGCCCGGGGGCGCCGCGCCCGCTCGGCTTCCGTCTATAAGGAGATCCCCGTTCCATGCGCTTTACCGTCGATCGGCTGGACCATGTCGTCATCACCGTCCGCGACCTGGAGGTCTCGGCGTCCTGGTATCAGCGGGTCCTCGGCATGGAGCGGGAGGAGTATGGGCGCAACAACCGCACGGCGCTGAAATTCGGCGGCCAGAAGCTCAATCTCCGCCCCCATGGGGCGGAGGGCTGGGCCACGGCCACCGACGCGCTGCCCGGCACCAACGACCTGTGCTTCATCACCGCCGTCTCCAGCGGCGATGTGGTCGAGCATCTGGAAGGATGCGGCGTTCGCGTCACCGACGGGCCGGTGGCGCGGCTGGGCGCGCTGGGGCCCGTCACCTCGGTCTATTGCGAAGATCCCGACGGCAATCTGGTCGAGATCGCCTCATACCAGGGCTGATCGTGTCCGGGACGGCTTCCTCCCCGGCGGCCGATCCGGCGTCGCGCTATCCCCGTCCGCATGACCGGCCGCTGGCGGGCGAGCCGCATCCCGACTGGCTGATCCATCCCCGTCTTTATGCCTGCGAATGCGCGGGCACCGCGCTGCTGATGGTCTTCGGCGTCGCCACCAACATCCTGCTGGGCGCGGCCGGCAGCCCGGTGGGGCGGGTGCTGGCGGCCCATCCCGCGTTGCAGGTCGCCTTGCAGGGACTGTTCTTCGGCCTGGGCGGGACGCTCGCGGCGCTTTCGCCCTTCGGCCGGGTCAGCGGCGGGCATGTCAGCCCGTCGGTGACCCTGGCTTTTACCCTGATGGGGCGCCTGGCCTGGCGGGACATGCTGGGCTACGTCGCGGCCCAATTGGCGGGCGCCGTGCTCGGCACCGGCCTGGTGGCGCTGGCGGGCCTGACCTGGCCGCGCTGGGCGGCGTGGGCGCGCGTCACCCACTTCTCCGCCACCCTGCCCTCGGATCTGGTGCCGCTGAGCTGGGCGTTCGCGGGTGAGATCTGCACCACCGCGCTGCTGATCGGCAGCCTGCTGTTCACGGGCGGGACCGCCCGCCTGCGCTGGATGACGCCGCTGGTGGCCGGCC
This sequence comes from Gluconacetobacter sacchari, assembly GCF_014174255.1. Classification (GTDB taxonomy): domain Bacteria; phylum Pseudomonadota; class Alphaproteobacteria; order Acetobacterales; family Acetobacteraceae; genus Gluconacetobacter; species Gluconacetobacter sacchari. The sequence continues at coordinate 9,048 of NZ_JABEQJ010000004.1, read as the reverse complement.
CGCTGTTCTTCCTGCTGAATCCGTTCGAAGCCTGGCTGTCGGGCGACAGCACCAACCTGGCCCGCAGCCTGGGACCGGCGCTGTTCTCCGGCCAGTGGCGCGGCTTCTGGATCTATGGCGTGGCCCCTTTTGCCGGCGCGGCCCTGATGGTGGCGCTGGTGCGGCTGGGCGTTCTGGGAGCGATCGAACTGCGCGAGGCGCGGGTGGCCCATTTCGGCCATCATGGCCGCGCGCCGTATCTGCTGCCGTGGCGGCGGCGGGGCACGCCCGCGCCATAAAGCCGCGCGGCGGGAACAGGAGGGGGGATGGAGAACGCGGCCGGCTTCACGAAATCTTCCACGCCTTTCTGGATGCGGCCGCCCGATGCGACGTTCGCCGCCCTCGCGTCCGGCGCGCAGGGTCTGACGGCGGATGAGGCGGCAGCGCGCCTGGCCGCCGACGGCCCGAATACCGACAGGCCGGTGCGCCGGATCTCGCCGGCCGTCGCCATCGCCCGGCGGGTTCTGGAGCCGCTGATCCTGCTGCTGCTGTTCGCCGCCGCCGTCTCGGCGGCCATGGGCGATGCGACCAGCGCGGGCATCATCGCCGCCATCATCGTCGGGTCGATCGCGCTCGATGCGATCCAGGAAGGCCGCGCGGCCCGGACGGCCGACGCGCTGAAGCAATCGGTGGCGCTGACGGCCGAGGTCCGGCGCGATGGCCGGTTCATCGATATTCCCACCGCCGACATCGTAGCGGGCGACGTCTTTCGCGTGCGGGTCGGCGACGTGGTTCCGGCCGATGCCCTGATTCTGGACGTTTCAAGCTTCACCGCCGACGAGGCGGCGCTGACCGGCGAGCCCTATCCGGTGGAAAAACATCCCGGCATCATTGCGTCCCGCGCCCCCGCCGAGGCGACCAACGCGCTGTTTCGCGGGTCGATCGTGCAAACGGGGGAGGCGACGGCCCTGGCGGTGGCCACCGGAGGCAAGACCCTGTTCGGCGCGGTGGCGTCCGTGCTGGCCGAGGATGCCGCGCCCTCGCCGTTCCAGCGCGATCTGCGCGCCCTTGGGCTGGTCGTCGCGCGCGCGGCCGGCGTCCTGTCCGTGGCCGTGCTGGCGGTCAACCTGCTGTTCGGGCGGCCGTTGATCGACTCCCTGATGTTCGCGGTGGCGCTCGCGGTCGGGCTGACGCCGGAACTGCTGCCGATGATCACCACGGTCACCCTGTCGCGCGGTGCCGTGCGGATGGCGAGGCAGCGGGTGATCGTCAAGCGGCTGACCGCGATCCACGATCTCGGCGCCATGACGGTTCTCTGCACCGACAAGACGGGCACCCTGACATCGGCCGAGATCGTGCTGGCCGGCAGCCTCGATGCCAGGGGCGCGGACGATCCGCATATCGCGATGCTGGCCGGCCTGTGCGCCGCGCTTGCCGGCGATCGCGGCGCCATGGACGGCGCGCTCGCCGCCGCCGCGCCCCAGGCCGCCGAGGGGTGGACCGCGCAAGGCCGGATCGGCTTCAATTATGAACTGCGCCGGGGCTCGGTCCTGGCGGCGCGGGAGGGGGAGCGCCTGCTGATCTGCAAGGGCGCGCCGGAAGCGATCCTGGCGGTGTGCGACCGGCAACGGGACGGGTCGGGGGCGATCATGCTCGACGACGCGGCCCGCGACGCGATCGCGGCCCGGCTGCGCGGCCTTGCCGCCCAGGGGCTGCGCGCGGTCGCGGTCGCGACGAAGCCCTGTGCCGCCCAGGTCGACACGCTGGAGCCCGGCGACGATTCCGACCTGATCTTCGAGGGGGTCTGCACCTTCGCCGATCCGCCGAAGGCGAGCGCCGCAGCCGCCTTGAAGCGGCTGGCGGCGGCCGGCGTGCGCGTGAAAATCCTGTCGGGAGACGATCCGCTGGTGGTTGCGCGGGTCGCGGGCCTGGTCGGATTGACCGAAACGGCCGTCCTGGCCGGGCCGGACCTGGAGATGCTGAACGACGACGCCCTGGCCGCGCGCGTGCAGGGTGTCGATCTGTACGGCCGCCTGACGCCCGACCAGAAGGTGCGCGTGGTGCGCGCCTTGCAGGCCCGGGGCGAGACCGTGGGGTTTCTGGGCGACGGCGTCAACGACGCGCCGGGGATACGCACCGCCGATGTCGGGCTGTCGGTCGACGGCGCGACGGGGGTCGCCCGGGCGGCGGCCGACATGATCCTGCTGGCGCCGGACCTGAACGTAGTGGCCGACGGTGTCGGCGAGGGGCGGCGGACCTTCGCGAATATCCTGAAATATGTCCGCATGGGGTCCAGCTCCAATTTCGGCAACATGCTCTCGATGGCCATGGCGTCGCTGTTCCTGCCGTTCCTGCCGTTGCTGGCGACGCAGATCCTGCTCAACAATCTCCTCTACGATCTGTCGGAAATCGGCATTCCGTTCGATACCGTCGATCCGTCCGACCTTGGCCGGCCCCAGCGTTGGAGCATGCGCGGGATCGTCCGCTATGCCGGGATCATGGGGCCGCTTTCCTCTATCTTCGATTTCATGACATTCGTCGTGCTGCTCGATGGTTTTCACGTCGCGGCGCCAGAATTCCGCACCGGCTGGTTTCTGGAATCGATCGCCACGCAGATCCTCGTGGTCTTCCTGATCCGCACGCGCGGGGCGCCTTGGCGGACGCCGCCCGACCGGTGGCTGCTGGTCTCGGCCCTGTGTGCCCTGGTCGTGGCACTGGCGCTGCCTTTTACGCTTGCCGGCCGCTGGTTCGGCTTCGCCGCGCCCGGAGCCGGCGTGCTGCTGGGCATGGGAGGGATTACGGCCGGCTACCTGCTCGCGGCGCAATGGGTGAAGCGCGTGGCGGCCGGGGGGCATTGAGCGGACATGGCTTCCATGCGTTTTTTGGATTAAGAAAAAATCAGGATTTCTATAGGGTTTTCCTGATCTTGGACGAGCCCGGATCGCCGCGGACGACGGTCCGGCCACGTTCCGGGGCCCGAATCGTCTTGACCTCGGGCGATCCGGCCCGTTCATTCCTTTCAAGAGGTGACAGGAGAGGAAAAGAGGCATGCTACTGGTGGGCGCCGGCGTGGCCATTCTCTCCATGGTTCTGTTCGGATTATGGATGTGGATCGACGATCAGGCCGTGAATGACGAAGGTCCGAAAGCCGACCGTGACGCGGCGGATGCCGAATTCGAACGGACCATGAAGGACATTGAGGACGGAAAATAAAGCGAGGGTCGCGCCATTATTCGCAAAGGCTGGATTCGGCGGCGGGGGTGATGTTACCAAGCGCGGACCAATCAGGCCGGTGATGTCGGGGCCGGGGCACGTGACCCGCCACGGCGACGGTCGCGCGCGCATCCAGTTCGGGCGACGGGCGCGACGCCACCGAGCAACAGGATCGCGCGGGAATTTGAACATTTGGTCAAAAAAGGTTGCGGCTGCGGACAGAGTCGCCCTATCGTATCGCCAATGGATCGAATGGCGGAGATTGTCATGACCGCGACACCGGACATCGTTTGTGGCCGCCTGAGCGAACTGGAGCTGTCGCGGAATTTCGCGGACGCGCATCCGGCGCTGACAGGCCCGCAGGCGGCGCTTGAGGCCGACCGGTGTCTTTACTGCTTCGACGCGCCCTGCATGGAAGCCTGCCCGACCGGCATCGATATTCCGCGGTTCATCAAGGCCATCGCGACGGGAAACCTGGCTGGCTCCGCCCGCACGATCCTGGAGTCCAACATTCTGGGCGGGTCGTGCGCGCGCGTGTGCCCGACCGAAATCCTGTGCGAGCAGGCCTGCGTCCATAACGGTCTGGAGACAGGCAAGCCGGTGCGGATCGGCGCGCTCCAGCGGTTCTCGACCGACTGGCAGATGCATCATGGCGGCCAGCCCTTCGTTCGCGCTCCGCTGACGGGGCGGCGCGTCGCCGTGGTGGGCGCCGGTCCGGCGGGCCTGGCCTGCGCGCACCGCCTGGCGATGCACGGACATGACGTGGCGCTGTTCGACCGGCACGCGGAGCCGGGGGGGCTGAACAGCTATGGCGTGGCCGCCTACAAGCTGGCGGACGATTTTGCCCGGCGCGAGGTCGCGTTCCTGATGGCGATCGGCGGCATCACCTTCCACGGCGGGGTGACGGTCGGCCGGGACATCACCCTCTCGGCGCTCGGCGGGCACTATGACGCGGTCTTTCTGGCGACGGGTCTGGCGGGCGTGCGCGCGCTGGGCCTGGCGGGCGAGACGCTGGACGGCGTGATGGACGCGGTCTCGTTCATCGAGACTGTGCGCTCGAACGACAAGAAGGACGTGCCGGTGGGCCGCCGGGTCGTGGTGATCGGCGGCGGCAACACGGCGGTCGACGCGGCGGTGCAGGCCAGGCGGCTGGGCGCGGATGAGGTGACGCTGGTCTATCGCCGCGGGATCGAACATATGTCCGCGACACCGGTCGAGCGCGAATGGGCGCAGACCAACGGCGTGACCGTGCGGCTGTGGGCCGCGCCCGAGCGCCTGCTGTCTGAAAATGGTGTATTGACGGGCATTATCTTCGCGCGCGGCCGGGCGGGCGCTGACGGGCATGTCGTCTATGATCCCGAGGACAGCTTCACGCTGGCGGCGGATATGGTGCTGAAGGCCATCGGCCAGGTTTTCCTGCCGGCGCACGCCGAGGGCGAGCATATAGCCGTCGAGGGCGGGCGGATCGTGGTGGATGCGCGATACCGGACCTCGATGCCCGGCATCTATGCCGGCGGCGACTGCATCGCGGGCGAGGACCTGACCGTGGCCGCCGTGCGCGACGGCCGCGACGCGGCCGAGGCGATTGACAAGGCGTTGCGCGCGGCAGGGCAGGAGAACGGATAATGGCTGATCTGCGCACGGTTTTTGCCGGAATTTCTTCGCCCAACCCGTTCTGGCTGGCGTCTGCCCCGCCGACGGACAAGGAATATAACGTCCGCCGCGCCTTCCAGGCCGGCTGGGGCGGGGTGGTGTGGAAGACGCTGGGAGAAGATCCGCCGGTCGTCAATGTCAGTTCCCGCTACGGCGCGTTGACCTATGAGGGGCGGCGCATGGCGGGGTTGAACAATATCGAGCTGATCTCGGACCGGCCGCTGGCGACGAATATCGCCGAAATCAAACGTGTGAAGCGGGACTTTCCGGACCGCGCCCTGGTGGTCAGCCTGATGGTGCCGTGCCGGGAGGAGAGCTGGAAAGCCATCCTGCCGATCGTCGAGGAAACGGGCGCCGACGGGATCGAGCTGAATTTCGGCTGCCCCCATGGCATGTCCGAGCGCAACATGGGCGCGGCGGTGGGCCAGGTTCCTGAATATGTCGAGATGGTCACCCGCTGGTGCAAACAGTACACGCGCATGCCGGTGATCGTGAAACTGACTCCCAACATCACCAATATCCTGGCGCCGGCGCGGGCCGCGCTGGCGGGGGGCGCGGATGCGGTGTCGCTGATCAACACGATCCAGTCGGTGATCGGGGTCGATCTGGACGCCATGGCGCCGATGCCGGTCGTGGGCGGCCAGGGCACGCATGGCGGCTATTGCGGGCCCGCCGTCAAGCCCATCGCGCTGCGCATGATCGGGGACATCGCTCGCGATCCGGACCTGTCGGCGCTGCCGATTTCGGGCATCGGCGGCATCGGCGACTGGCGCGACGCGGCGGAATTCCTGGCCATGGGGGCGACGACGCTTCAGGTCTGCACGGCGGCGATGCATTATGGCTTCCGCATCGTCGAGGACATGGCCGACGGCCTGTCGCGCTGGATGGACAGCAAGGGCTATGCCGGGGTCGCCGATGTGACGGGTCGTGCCATTCCGCGTTATGTACACTGGAACGATCTCAATCTCAAATTCCGTACCCTGGCGCGTATCGACCAGGATGCCTGCATCAAATGCGGCCTGTGCCATATCGCCTGCGAGGACACGTCGCACCAGGCGATCGCCCGGCTGCGCGACGGCGCGAACCGACGGTACGAGGTGATCGACGCCGAATGCGTGGGGTGCAATCTCTGCGCGCATGTCTGCCCGGTGGATGGATGCATCACGATGGAGCCGCAGCCGGTTGACGGGATGCAGACCTGGCGGGAACATCCCAACAATCCGAGCCGGGTCACCGCCTGAACCGCGAGAGATGCCGGCCACGACGTCATTTGGGAAAGAGATCGACATGACGCATGCGACGGGCGGCAGCAACCTGCGGGTGGATGGCGAGGCGCTGTGGACCGACCTGATGGAAACGGCACGGTTCGGCGGCACGCCGAAAGGCGGGATAAAGCGGCTGACGCTGACGGCGGAAGACAGGCAGGTGCGCGACTGGTTCGTGAAGGCATGCGAGGATCTCGGCTGCGCTGTGTCCTGCGATTCCATGGGCAACCTGTTCGCGCGTCGTCCCGGCCGCGATGACAGCCTGCCGCCCATCACCATGGGCAGCCACCTGGACACCCAGCCGACGGGCGGCAAGTTCGATGGCATTCTGGGCGTGCTGGGTGGTCTCGCGGTGCTGCGGGCGCTACGCGAGGCGGGCCATGTGACCCGTCACCCCATCGAGTTGATCAACTGGACCAATGAGGAGGGCTCGCGCTTCACGCCGCCGATGATGTGTTCGGGCGTGTTCGCCGGCGTTTTCACCGAGCAGGAGGTGCTGGACAAGCGCGACCGCGCGGGCCTGCGCTTTGGCGAAGAACTGGAGGCCATCGGCTATCGCGGTGAGGAAATCTGTGGCCGCCATCCGCTCGCCGCCTATTTCGAGTTGCATATCGAGCAAGGGCCGATCCTGGAGGCCGAGGACCGTACGATCGGCGCGGTGGCGGGCGTGCAGGGCATGCGCTGGTACGAGGTGACGGTACGCGGCCGGGACGCGCATGCGGGGTCCACGCCCATGCCCTTGCGCCACGATACCCTGCTGGCATCCGCCCGGATGATCGCGGCTCTGGCCGAAGTGGCGCGCGCCCACGCGCCGGGGGTCGGCACGGTGGGGCTGATCGAGAACCGACCCAACAGCAACAATGTGGTGCCGGGTGAGACGTTCTTCACGGTGGATATCCGCCATCCCGACGATGGCGTGGTGGCGGCGATGGAGGCCGCGTTCCAGGCCCGTTTCCGCGCGATCGCGGAGGCTGGCGGCGTCACGCTGGATATCGTGCCGATCTGGGACGCGCCGGCGGTGCATTTCGACCCTGCCTGCGTGGCCATGGTGGCGGACGCGGCGCGTGAGGCGGGTTTCGACCCGCGCCCGATCGTCTCCGGCCCCGGGCATGACGCGGCCTATGTCGCGCGTGTCGCCCCTACCGCCATGATCTTCGTACCGTGCAAGGACGGATTGAGCCATAACGAGGAGGAAAGCATTACCCAGGCCGATGCCCAGGCGGGGGCCAACGTGCTGTTGGGCGCGATCCTGCGAGCCGACGCCGCGTTCTGACGCCTGCCGGCGCCGGCTCCGGGGCTTGTCGCTACGCTGCGCCGCTGCCATAAGGTGGTCTGTCGCAGCAGCAGGTCAGATCTGTGCCCAGGACAATTCCAGCCGCGCCCGCCGTTCCCCCGAAGTCCGAGCGGATGGGTGCGCCGCGGCGTGCGACACTGCCGCAGATCCTGAACGGTGCCGAACTGACCTTCGCGGCGCGCGGCTTCGCCGGCACGCGGCTGGAGGACATTGCCCGTGCCTGCGCCATTCCCAAAGCCAATATCCTCTATTATTTCGGGTCGAAGGAAGAACTTTACCACGCCACCCTCAGCCGCCTGCTGGCGCGCTGGCTGGCGGATGCCGACGAATGGCTGGTGGCCGAGCGCGATCCGCGCGAGGCGATGGAACAGTATATCCGCCTCAAGATGGCGAGTTCGGAAAGCCGGCCCGCCGCGTCACGCCTGTTCATGCAGGAATTGCTGTCGGGCGGGCATGCCGTACGCGCCTTCCTGGAAGGGGACCTGCGCGCGCATGTCTCGCGTCGGGCCGATGTGTTCAGATGCTGGCAGGAAAAAGGGGTGATGACCGCGATCAACCCGGTTCATTTCATGTTCCTGCTGTGGTCGATGACGCAGGCCTATTCCGACATGCAGGTTCAACTGGAGGCGGTCCTGGGGCGCGAGGCCTTGACATCGAGCGATTTCGAAACGGGCGTTGCGACTATCATGACATTCGTCTCGTCGGTGTTTCCACCGATAACGCGGAAGGCGCGGGCTCGGCCTGAGCGGCGTGGCCGGTTGGCATCAGGGAATTTGCTTTCCACGACCGGCAAGATATAGGTTGGATAGCCGGAAAAATGCTTGCGGCGTTGCGATGCCGCCGACAAGGGTTTTTCGCCTCTATTCCGAGCGTCCAACTTCATGGTGAGGGACGCTGCGAGGTGAGTTGACCGGGCGGCGAGGCGCGTTCCGGTCGGATGCCGACACCAGACCGCCACGCGCACGTGTTGTTTCGCCAAGATCACACTGTTATTTTCGTAATAATGTATTAAAACAAAAGGGCGAAATTCCCTAGCCCGGATTATGCATGATGGTTGGCGGGTATGGGCATAACGTCTTGATCTGATGTAGGATTTGGGTGTCGACACCAAAACCCACCTGATCGGGACCGCACCATGCCCGCCACTGTCGAGCCTATCGCTTTTCTACCCGGCCTGTCACCGGTCTGCGGCAAGCCGATCGAGGCCCGTTTCGACGAAGCTCTGATGTCCTCGGACGGCGGCTTGCTGGCACTGCGCGAGATCGAGCGGCGTCTTGGCATGGCCCGGCGCCTGGCCGCCTGCATCGATGATCCGCGGGCACCGGAACGTGTCGTGCATCCGCTCGACGGGATCCTCCGCTTTCGTATGCTGATGATCGCCGCGGGTTATGAGGACGGCAACGACGCTGACTGGACTTGCGCTGAAAAAGTGGAGAGCTCCTGATACACTGAGAGAGGAGTTTTCTGGGCATGCCACAGAAGCGGTTCACGAAGGAATTTGAGGATGAGGCCGTTCGCCTATCGCGGACGAGCGGCCGGACGAAACGGGAGATAGCTGCAGATCTTGGGATCGGCCTATCGACACTGACGCGATGGATCTCTCGTAGCCGAGATCGGGAGATTGACGAGCCAGATCGGCGGCTG
>NZ_JABEQJ010000003.1 GCF_014174255.1 Gluconacetobacter sacchari | reverse complement strand
TACAAAACACCCGACCAGATCCGTTTCGACCAAAAGCCCCTTGCATCTCGGACGCTAATGGATCTCAAACTGGCAGCGTAATCAAACAGCGCAACGCGATGTCTCATATCCGTGCACCGGTACACCAAGACGCAGCAGGCCCGTCTCGCGCGCCAGGAGCAGGACCTGCGCAAAGGCAGCTTCAATGGCCGTCCGGTTTGTCCGGCGGAAAGTGGCAATCGTGTCGTGATCCGGATGCAGGTTTGCCGCCACAAAGCGCACCCCGATGTCACGATATGTCGCCCGCTCGATCCGGCGTGAGGAAAACAGCCCGTTCGCATAACTGAAGATCAGAAGGGCCAGCATCAGGCGCGGATGATACTGCGCCTTGCCACCCGTGCGCGCCGGCACGCAGAACGCACTCATCGGAACCCGCTCAATGGCAGCGACAATGAAATGCGCCATATCGTCCGCCGGAAGCCACGACTTCAGGTCAGGCGGCAGAAGATATGGCTGGGATCGGTCAAATGGGATGAAACGGCTCATCCCAGCATACTATACCCTCGCCACTTCAAAGGGTACCCCAACCCGACAGGCTGTTAGAGGAGACCTGTGCGCGGGTGGTGGATATTGTCGGGGTCATCTATATTTGATGAAGAAAACGCGGCATTGATACTTGTTTTCTCCATGCCGAGAACGCCGCACAACGCGTTGCATGAGGGATATGGTGTCAACCTATCATGCCGCTACAGCGAGGATATTGAGCGTCCGTCTGAGATTGTAGGCAATGGCTGTGACGTGGATCTGGATGGCGGCTTTGGCAAGGCCGCGCCATCGCATCCGACGTAACCCATAGCTGCGCTTCCAGGTGCCGAATATCTTCTCGATCCGGCCCCGGGTCCGATGGACGGCATCGTTCCATGCCTTCAGTCGGGCAAGCGTTTCCTGTTCGTCGCGTCCCCACATCGACGTTGCGGCAACGCGGAGCGTACCGCCTTTCGACCGGACGGTGTCGCGGAAATGATTGCCCCGATAGGCGCTATCGGCAAAAACCTCGCCCGGGTCGTTGGGTATGGCATCCGGTCCAGCGCGGCCATCGTTGATATTGGCCGGCGTGATCGCAATCTGCTCGACCAAAGCGGTTGTGGCATCGGCACCGACGTGAGCTTTGAATCCATGCACGGCCTTGCGTCCTTTGTGCTTGACCCACCGTGCCTCGCCATCGCGTTCCGTTTGCGACGCGATGATCGTCGCATCGACGATCGTGCCGGTCTTGATCCGGATTGCCCGCGCTTTCAACTGACCCGTCACCGCTTCGAACAGGGCCCGATCGAGCGAGCGGGTGGCCAGTTCGCGTCTGAACCGCACGAAGGCTGTGCGCTCTGGCGCAGGTTCGTGTGCGGAAAACCCGCAGAAGCGGCGAAAGGATATTCGATCGTCCAACGCTTCAGCCAGTTTGACGTCGGAAAGGTCATACCAGACTGCAAGCAGCATCGCCCGGAACATCGTAAGCGGTGGCCATGCGGCTTCGCCTTTCGGAGCGGCGTAGAGTGGGGCAAGCAGCGCCGCAATCGGCTGCCAGTCGATCAGATCCGCAATGTCATCCAATGACGACGGCTTTCGATCTCGTCGCGAAAATACCAGGCAATCCTGACCAATCGACCGGTGCGCCATCGTCATGCTCCAGGCTTGATATCAGCCAGAAGAGAATCACCTTTCGTCCGAAAAATCCACCACCCGCGCACAGGTCTCCTAGAACGTAGCATCGCTGATCCCGTACTTGCGGCACAGATCGGCCGCCGTAGCGCCCGCCTGATGCTCCTTCAGGATCCCAATGATCTGGTCCTGTGCGAAACGCGCTTTCTTCATCGTCTGTCTCCAATGGACGGACGTTACTTCAAATCGAGGGCATTTCACGAGGCAGGGTCACATCATCCTCCGTGGCGCACACCGGCGACCGGATCGGGGACGTTGTCAGCATTCTTCGTACCCGGCCGGGCCGTATAATCATGCCATCCTCCGCCCAAGGCACGGTAGACAGTGATCAGGTTCTGATACCGCGCCGCTTGCACTTCGATCCGGTTCCGCTGGGCGGCATAAAACGTCCGCTCCGCGTCCAGAGTGGTCAGATAGGAATCCACCCCGGCGTCGAAGCGTGCCCGCGCCAGCCGGCAGGCATCGGCCCAGGACATGACCAGCGCGTTAACCTGTCGCGACTGGTCCAGATACGTGGCACGCGCGGTCAGCGCATCGGACACTTCATGGAACGCGATCTGAACCGCCTTTTCATAAGCAGCCATACGCTGGCTCCTCATGGCGCCGGACGCCTGTAGATTTCCTTCGTTCTGCCCCCAGGTAAACAACGGGATCTGTATCTGCGGGTTCAGGCCGAACGTCGTCCCGCCCCTCGAGAACAGATTATGGAACTGAAGGCTGGAAACACCATTCGAGGCCGTAAGGATCACACGCGGAAAGAAGGCGGCCCGCATCGCACCAATATCGTCGTTGGCCGCAAGCAGGGAAAACTCAGCCGCCTGAATATCGGGGCGCCGATCCAGCAGTTCGGACGGAAGCCCCGCCGGCAGATCGGCCAGAAGCGTCTGTTGCCCGAACGGCGCCGGCGGGGGCAGATCCTTCGGCAACGGCGCGCCAACCAGCAGCGCAAGTTCATTTTCGTCCTGCGCGACCTGCCTCTGGAACTGCGCATAATCCGCCGCGGCCTGCTGGAACTGTCCTTCGACCTGCCGCAAGGTAAGTTGGCTGGTCTCACCGCTGTCGAAGCTGGCGCGGGTCAGACGCAGCGTTTCGCCCCGCGATGCCATGGTCTGCCCCGTTATTTTCAGCTCTTCGCCGTGCGCAAGCCAGGCAACGTAAGTGGTGGCCACCTGTGCGATCACACTGATCAGCAAAGTGCGCTGGTTGGCGGACTGGCTCAGAGCGCGATCCGCCGCCTCGCGCGAAAGACTGCGGATACGACCGAAAAAATCGACCTCATACGCCGAGAAACCGATATCGGCCTGATAATATTTGAAAACATTGCCGTTCGCATAGGCGGAATTGCCCCGCTCCTGCCGCAAGCCCGGCGCAAAGCTCAGCCCCGCATTATCCGACGGCGCCTGATAGAGCGCCTGACCCGTCGCCCCGATCTGCGGGAACAGCGACGCATTCTGCACACGATACTGCCCCTGCGCCTGCACCACGGCAGAGGCCGCCGATCGCAGATCGCGGTTTTCCCGGATGGCGAGGGCGATCAGCGCTCTGAGCCGCCGATCGACAAAAAAATCGCGCCACCCCAGATCGGCGGCGGCGGTCTCGACAAAAGTCGACGACCCGGCATGATACCCCACCCCCTGCGGCCAGATGGCGGAGACCGGCAGGGCCGGCCGATGGTAATCGGGTATCAGCGTACATCCCGACAGCGCCGCGAACAGCACCGGACCCAACCTGCGCACCAGATACCCTGTCATGAACCCGGCTTTCCCGCACGGGACAGTTCCACGCGATCCTTCCGCCGACGAACCCGGAAAACCCGAAGCACGAGCACGAAGAACACGGGGACGAAATAGATCGCCAGCACGGTGGCCGACATCATGCCGCCGACGACGGCGGTACCGATCGCAGTCCGCGCCCCGGACCCGGCCCCGGTTGCGATCGCCAGTGGAAACACACCGCATACAAACGCGATCGAAGTCATCAGGATCGGTCTCAGACGTTCGCATGCGGCTTTGATCACCGCATCCGCAAGCGCGTCGCCGGCCTCGAAGAAAGCCTTGGCGAATTCAACGATGAGAATGGCATTTTTCACAGTCAGTCCCACCGTGGTCAGCAGGCCCACCTGAAAATAGACATCGTTGGCCAGCCCGCGCCACAACGTGGCCGCCAGCGCCCCCAGCACACCCAGCGGAATCACCAGCATCACCGCGAAGGGCACCGCCCAGCTTTCATACAGCCCGGCGAGACAGAGCAGAATCACCGTTGCCGCCAGCGCATAAAGCGGTCCCGTCGCGCTGCTTGAGCGCATCTGTTCAAACGACAGGCCAGTCCATTCGTACCCGATGCCGGGCGGCAACCTGTCCATGATCTCCCGAATGGCCGCCATGGCTGCGCCGCTGCTGTAGCCAGGGGCCGGCTGGCCGAGGATTTCATATGAATTCAGTCCGTTATAATTCTCGACCTTCTGCGGGCCGAAGGTCCAATGACCTTTCGCGATCACATCGAAGGGCACCAGCCCGTTCGCGGCATTGCGCAGATACCATTGGCCAAGGTCCTCGACCAACCGGCGTCCGTCGGCCTCGCCCTGGATGTAAACCTGCTTCACCCGATCGTTGCGCATGAACTGATTGACGTAGATCGACCCCAGCGCCCCTTCGATCGTCGTATTGATTTCAGCATTGGTCACGCCCAGCGCATTCGCCTTTTCGCGATCGATCTCCAGCTTGTATTGCGGCGCGTCCTCCAGACCGTTCGAACGCACGGCCGCCAGACGCGGGTCCCTGGCCGCCGCCATCAATATCTGGTCGCGGGCAGCCAGCAGCTTCTCATGACCGAGATGCGCGCGATCCTCCAGTTCAAGATCGAAACCGGTCGCGTTGCCCAACTCCAGCACCGCCGGCGGATTGATGGCGAAAATCTCGGCTTCCCGGTCCATCTCGAAATGCGTCATGATCCGCATCGCGATCGCGGCCGACGACCGCTCAGCGCCCTGGCGGATGCTCCAGTCCTTCAGACGGATAAAGAAAGCGCCCGCATTCTGCCCCTCGCCCGCGAAATTGAATCCATTCGTCGCGAAGACCGACACCACGTTTTCACGTTCGCTCCGAAGGATATAATCGCCGACCCGGCGATTGACCGCCGCCGTCTGCTCCTCCGTAGCCCCCGGAGGCAACGTCACCTGACCGAAGAGCAACCCCTGATCCTCGTCCGGAAGAAACCCTTCCGGAAGCCGGATGAACAGGAAGACGACCAGACCGACCAGCAGACCATATATCACCAGCGACGCCCCGCCGCGCCGCAGCATCCAGTTGGCACTCGCCCGGTATCCATCGGTCATTCGGCCAAAGACGCGGTTGAACCACCCCGCCAGCCCGGTTGTCCTCTGATGCATATCAGGTTTCAGCATCGTCGCACACAAGGCAGGCGTCATGATCATGGCCACCAGCACCGACAGCCACATGGCGGCGACGATGGTGATCGAGAACTGGCGATAGATCACGCCGATCGAACCGCCAAAGGCAGCCATCGGAAGAAACACCGCCGTCAGCACCAGCACGATGCCAACCAGCGCGCCCGAAATCTCGTCCATCGAGACCCGCACCGCCTCCTGTGGCGGCAGCTTTCTTTCCGCCATGACGCGCTCGACATTCTCGACGACCACGATGGCATCATCGACCAGCAGCCCCACCGCCAGCACCATGGCCAGCATGGTCAGCGTATTGATCGAAAACCCCAGAGCCGCGAGAATGCCGAACGTCCCCATCAGTACGACGGGCACCGCGATCGTCGGAATCAGCGTCGCACGGAAATTCTGGATAAAGATCAGCATCACAACGAAGACCAGCGCGATGGCCTCGGCCAGCGTGATCACGACCTCCTTGATCGACAGCACGATGAAGGGCTCGGTATCCAGCGGATAGATGACCTGCAGGCCCGGCGGAAAGAATTTCTCGAGGTTCTTCATCTCCGCGCGCACGGCCGCTTCCGTGGTCAACTGGTTTGCTCCGGGCGCCAGCTTCAGTGCCAGACCGACCGTCGGCTGGTTGTTGTAGAAGGACGTCACGTTATAGCTCTGCGGTCCCAGTTCGATCCGCGCCACGTCCTTCAGACGAACCTGCGAGCCGCCGCGTTCGACACGCAGCATGATGTCCCCGAACTCCTCGGGCGAGGTCAGCCGGGTTGGACCGATGATGGTGGCATCTATGCGCGTGCCCGGCCTCGCCGGCAGCCCCCCGATCTCGCCGGAGGAGACCTGCACGTTCTGATCCATCAGCGCGGCCTGCACGTCACTGATCGTCAGCCCGTATTTATAGAGCTTCCCAGGGTGTATCCAGATCCGCACGGCATATTCCGAGCCGAACAGCGTATGGTCGCCGACACCGGACACACGACTGATCGCATCCGACACGTTCGATGCTACGTAATCGGCAATGTCGAAGCCCGACATGCTGCCATCCCTGGAAATGAACGCCAGCACCATCATGAAGTCCTTGACCGCCTTCGTGACCGTCAGACCCTGCGCCGTCACGGCAATCGGCAGGCGTGGGAGCACGAGTTGCAGCCTGTTCTGCGCCTGAACCTGGGCGATATCCGGATCGGTACCCTGCGCAAAGGTCAGGTCGATTTCCATCTGCCCGCTGGCATAGGACTGCGAGGACACGTACGCCAGATGATCGAGCCCAAACATCTGCTGCAGGATCGGCCGCACAACGGTATTGTTCACCGTCTCGGCGGAAGCGCCCGGATACATCACACTGATCGCGATCTGCGGCGCGGCGATTGACGGATACTGGGCAACCGGCAGGCGGAAAAGGGAAATCCCGCCCAACAATATGACAATCAGCCCCACCACCCAGGCAAGAACCGGCCGATCAATAAAAAATCGAGACATAATCTGTTCTGCCTTCAATCGGCGTCAACGGGCGGTACGGAGCCGGGCAGCGCGACGGGGTCAACGGTGTCTCCAGCGCGGATCTTCTGTCGTCCGCTCACCACGATCCGTTCACCGCCCTTCAGGCCCGACGTCACGATCCAGTCACCACCGACGGCCGGACCGGTCGCAATCACCCGCGCACCGGCCACATTGGCGCCGTCCACGACCATGACCATCGGATCGCCATGCGCATTACGGAAGACAGCATCCTGCGGCACGCGCAGCGCGGCAGGGTCGACGCCCTCTTCCAGCCTGGCATGGACATACATGCCCGGAAGCAGCATGTGCGCCGGGTTCGGCATCACCGCACGCACCACGACGGTGCCGGTGGCCTCATCTACATTGACTTCGGAAAACTCCAGTCGTCCGACCTGCTCATACAGGCTTCCATCCTCCAGCGTCAGCGTGACTGTCGCGGCATCATCGCTGACCCGCTTCAAGCGTCCCTGGGCCAGTTCCCTGCGCAATTGCAGCAATCTGGTTGCCGGCAAATTGACGTCCACATAAATCGGATCAAGACGCGTGACGACGGCAAGACTGGAATTCTGTCCTATGGCTGCCAGCCCCCCGACAGTCATGAGAGAGCGTCCCACACGACCGGAAATAGGCGCGCGTACACAGGTGTAATTGAGATCAACCGCGGCACGCGCGACATTCGCTTTAGCCTGGGCAATATCGGCATCCGCCTCCCGCGCCAGCGCCAGGGCGTCGTCATAATCCTGGCGGCTGACCGCACGAATCCGCACCAGCGGACGGTATCGATCCAGGCGCGCCCGCGCCGAGCCTTTCACCGCCTGCGCATGCAGAACCCGCGCGGCAGCGGCGTCGTAAATCGCCTGATAAGGGGCCGGGTCGATCATATAGAGCGGCTGACCGGCCGTAATATCCGTCCCTTCCTTGAACAGTCTCTGCTTGATGACCCCGTTCACCTGCGGACGAACCTGCGCGATCTCCACGGCCTCGGTTCGCCCAGGCAGGTCCGCGGTCCTGGTGAACGGCGCGGCGCGTACACTCTGAACAACTACCTGCTGCAGCGGCGCGGAAGTCGCCGCCGCACAGGATATATAAGTAATCAACGGCTGCACGGCGCATGCGGCAAGGATCACCGCGCGACATAAGAGGCGATACGTCATGACCTGCTCTGGTCCCGGCAAAGCCGGCAGAACCCGTCATCACCTGCCGGTCCCGACGCACGACAACCGTCCGTCAGAACCCGCTCCCGATGTTGACTGCTGCCAGACCTGGAATTGGCGATATGCGAACCGGCACCATCAGTGACTATACCGGCGGCAGATCATCAGAATTTTGCGGACAGCGTGCCAAAAAACTGTCGCGGCGCACCAGCAAACAGGGTCGGATAATCGCCCGAAACCGGATATCCGGAGAAGCCCATGCCGCCGATATATTTGCCGCCAAACAGATTGGTGACACCCAAATCCGCCCGCAGGTTCTGCAACACCCCAATACGTCCGAAATCGTAACTCGCCGATACGCCTGCCAGCCAATAGGCCGGCACAAAAACATCGTTGGTATAAGACAGCGGGCGCCGATCCGTATAGGTCGCATTGAATGTCGCGCGGAACTGGCGATAGCCATACGAGACATTCGTCTTGTATATCCAGCTCGGGTAAGCGACCTGCTTCTTCCCCTTCAATTCGACATAGGCGCTTTCATACATGATACCGCGCTGATATTCCGAATCGTTGTAACTGACCGAATTGAAGATCTCCAACCCGTCGAACGGTCGTACGGTCGCCGACACATCCGCCCCATAGATCGACTCCCGACCAGCATTCACAACCGTGCTGATCGGCTGGACGATCAAACCGGCGGTCGTATTGAGCAATCTATTATAGTAATCGGCATGATAAACATCCGCCGTCAGGTCGAAATGCTTCGTCGTAAATCGGTACCCGAGAACATAATCCCACGCACGCTCCGGTTTGATCGCACTCTTGTTATTGACGAACTGCTGCTGGTTCTGAACAGCCCACGCCCCCCCGTTCGCGACAAACCAAGGACTATAGCTGTACGCACGCATGTTTTCGGCAATATCGACATAAATTTCGTTGTGTGAATCAGGCTTATAGTTGACGGAAAAATGAGGGAGGAACGCACTCGAAGCAGTCAATGTCCCGCTCGGAAGTTCTTCTTCCCCCGTGAAGGCCGAATCATTGCTCTTGGCCCCGCCATGCGTTGTCTGGATAAACGACTTGAAACCGGCGCTGACACGCAGATCACGCCGGATTGCGTAGGTATCCTGAAGATAATATTGAAAAGTATTGGTATTGAACTGATCGGTCAACTCCCGCGCAAATGGATCCTTGAACGGACCAAGCGGGTTACGCGGTGGCCCTTCTCCCAGCAGCGGCTCCTGATAGAAGTCGGCCGGATAGAAATAGCCGCTATTTTCGTACCAGACCCCCGTCTGAATAGTATTTCCTGCAATACGGTAATCCAGAGACTCGACAAAGCCGATACGCCGCAGATTATTGGCGCCATTTTGCTGAGCAAGCGGCGCACCATTGGGCGAGGGAAAATTCTCCGTCGCTTCGATATCGCTATCGGACAAATGCGCGTAGAGTATCGTCTTTTCATCAAGGCGCGATGTCAGATGCAGATCGGCAATCACCGCCATCAGATAGTTCTGCTGGCTCTGTGCCCCGTCCAGATACGTTGCATTCTGTAGGTCGGCCGAGTTGCCCAGAACTTGATATGCGGCAGGATAATTTCCCAGAGCCGCATTATAGGCGGTGCTATAGTCAGGATACAGGTAATCAAGCTTGCGGCCCAATTTTCTGAACATATTCATGCTCAGGCCAAGATAATTGAATTGCTGGAACTGCGACCAGTTGAATATCGTCGTGATCTTGCCCAGCGAGCCCAGAGGCTGAACCAGCTTGGCATTGACCTGCTGCTCGAACTGGGTGCCATATCCCTTCCATTTGTCGCTATCCGTCCGCGCCATCGAGACGAACAGCTTCGTACCGGTCGTGCTAAGCACCCCGCTATCGATACGGGCAAATGTTCTGAAGGTATTATTGCTGCCAAAAAGCTGCGATACTTTGCCGCCGAACTTGTCCGCCGGATCGGAGGAATAAAACTGAAGGGCGCCACCGAGATTCTGTGTGGAAGGCACCGTCAGAGCACCACCGCCCTGCGACAGTTCCATCCCGGAAATATTGTCCTGAATTTCAGCCTGATCGATATTGAGCCCGTTATACTGAAGGAATCCCTGATCCCCCATGGGGATTCCGTCAAGTGTCGCCCCGATCTGGCTCTGGTTAAAACCACGAACATAAAGCGTGTTGGCCAGGGTATCGAGACCGAAGCCATCGTCGGACGCGAATGTCACACCGGGCGTCGTCGCCGACAACATCTGCATAGGGCTCGTGCCAGCCACGAAGCGGTCCATGACATGACGCGTCACGCTTGATTCCGCACCATGCGAGCGAAAACGCGAAACCTGAACGCTGACCTCCTCCTCACGCGGCGGCGCACCCTTTCGTCCGGCTTCATTCCGGTGGACCGGCCGCGCATGACTTTTCTTGCTGACGGTATCGGCGCCATAGGCCGAAACACATCCCGACGCCATAAGCAGCGACATTACAGGCAAAATCATCCGACGACGCAAAGCAGGACTGGAGTAATTCCGCATATCGGAATCGACGCCCTCTTCACCACCTCGAATAACAAGTCGCTCGCCCGCCTTCATGAACACGGCACTATCGACCATATTCGCGCGAGACGCATTTCGTTTCTTCATCGCACCACTTCTTTCACGGAAAGATATTCCAGCCCTCTCGCCGACCCACAGAGTGAGTACAGACAAGTGTAGAATCTATACTTATCGCCACCATTCCACGCCTACCGATATTCCACCTGTAGCCGGACCAGGATAAATAAAGACGGAATTCAGACCCGACCGCCCCTATGCCTTCTTTTTGTCCGACATTGTAAAGACCGCGTTCAAGGCCAGGGGTACGCTGGTGCCGTCAAACCACGCGCCGCAAGAATATTCGCTACTTTCCTGCGATACTCGACAACATTTCCTATATCTTCCGCGCGAAGCTTGGCCACCTCCTCTGCCGTGAACGGCCTGGAGTCCGGCGGCAAGGATTTTCCAGCGAAAGTCTTCATGATGTAATTCAGTACAGCCGATATGTCCTGATCGCTCAGGCTCGACCCGACAACCCCCGGAACATGCATGATATAGGCACGCCCTTCGGGAATATCGGCAAACATGCCTACCTGGCCGATAAAATTGGGTATGCCGTGTGACGGCATCCCTTCGCCGTCAGCCAGATGACACCCGGAGCATTTGAGCAGATATTCATTTCGCGTCGGCATTGCCACCGCCGCGCATGAAAACGCCAGAACCAGCAGCCCCGCCCCGGTCATTGTCCGAATCATTTTAACGCAGCGTCCCGCATCATCATGATTTTGGCATGAGACGGCGGCGCCGCACGCGTGCGCGCAAAATCCTCCCCCGCGGCATGCGTGTCGATACCGTTCAGATCGTTGAATATATAGTTGGCAACCAGAGCCAGTTCGTCGTCGGTCAGATGATTCTGCGGCGGCATGGCAAGATCCGCATATATCTCCCCTGCCGATACGATCTTTCCGACAAGGCCGGTCAGCGCAACACCCGCGATATATTGGGTTCTGCCATCGCCCATCCCCTGCCAGAGCCGCTTGTTCGTCAGGGGCGGCGCCAGACCTGCCTGACCATTGCCGTTGCTCTGATGGCAGGCAGCGCAATTGTTCAGAAACAGGTCCTTTCCGGTATCGGCGCAATAGGCCGACGACGCCAGAAGGGTAAACGCCAGACAGAAAATACCGGCCGAATACTTCATTCCGCCATCCCCACCACCACGGCAACAGTGCAGTGGACGCCACTGCCCCCATTCGCGATACACCAGCTCGACTCGCTCGCAAGCCCCATGCGATATCCGGGGCGATCGCGTTCCTGACGCGTACACTCCTCGCCGCAGGCCCCGGCCTTCCCGCAACAATCGTTGTAGGAAACGAGGTAATTCTTGTTATCCTTGGGATTCCTGCATGTCCCGACCCAGGCAACCTTCGAGGGCGTCGTTCCGGGCGGACACTGTGTCACGCTTCCCCCACACTTGCTGCACAGTGACCCATGGAGCGAGCAGTACCGCCAGTAGTCGCAATTATCGGGGATGGCGTTGGGATCACTGACATCCCGTGCGTGAGCGACGCCGTTGGAATTATCGTAAGGCAACATCGGCAAAACCGTCCCCCCGACGAAAATCCCCCCTGCCTTGTGCAGAAAACTCCGTCGTCCGGCACGTCCGGCGAGGCGCCGCATGCGCTCTTCCGCACGGGTATCGACCCATGTAAGCAGACTATCGATCAGATTATCCATCAGAAATGTTCCAATATTTTGAACGGGCGATAAGAGTTAAAAAATGTGTCCGAAGAGACTCGAATCAGTATTGCGCTACCGCCCGGTCATCGAGATAAGCCTGGATCGAACCGACTTTCATCTCGAAAGCGTTGAACAGACTGTCGAACTGTTCCCGGCTGTTGATGAGCCCCTTGGCGCGGATGATGCCGTGTTCGTCGAAGAGCACCGCATAGGGCAGGCGCGCGACACGATAGGCCAGGCCAAGTTCGGCCGAGACGACATACGGATAGCTGGAAAGTCTGGCGCTTTCAATAAAGCGTTTGTGTTGTCCATCCTCGCCATCGCTGGCCAGGATGACATCCAGCCACTGATCTTCCGACTTCCGAACCGAATCCAATATTGGCAGAAGCTTCTTGCAGATCGGACAGGTCGGAGACAGAAAGAATACCAGCGTCGACCGCAGGGATTTCGGCCCGATGACGGCCTGCCCGCCCGTAAGGCTCGGAAGACTGAATTCGGGCGTGCGTTGCCCCACCTCGGGACCGGAATCGTTGACCAGCGCGCCCATGGGAGAAATTCTCTCAAAAAGGATTCCAACCTGGCGCGCGAGGGTCCAAAGACCGATCGCCAACGCCATTACGACAAAAGTCAGAATTGCAACAACGAAGACAACGAGTTTCATGATAAATCCCTGTAGACAGAAGCTAGCTGGCGCGCGTTACCATGGATGAATTGGCAATGATCTGATCACCGAGCAAAAAGACGACCCAAAGTAAAAACCCGCCGAAAACCGCCACGGCATAATCCAGACCACCCGAAGACGGACTCTGTTGCGTCATCGCGATCGCGATCAACCCAAGAAGAATGCCGTTACGAACGACCAGCGACCACGACAGCACCTGCGCTCCACCACCGCATCCACACTCTATATTTATACGCCTTCGATTTATGTTTATGGAAATTCCAAATGAATAAAGAAACAGAAGCAGAGCCGCCAACGAAAGACCGAACATCCGTAACGCCGGCAGCCCCTGGCTGAAGACGACCAGCAACTCCGCAACCACGATGGATACGGACGCCGCGCGTACAAACTGCGAAGGCATCAAACAGTAATCTTCGACGTAGCCGGTAAAAACCGTAAATCCCGATATCTTATGAAGAAATGCGCGCAGAAACACCAACGCGATCAACGTCGATATCGATACGGAAAGCATTGACATCAACGCGCACCCATAATCATGGTCGCGAACCCGAAATCGGTCCTTTGCGCGGACAGCTTCAGGGAATAGCCGTTCTTCGGGTTGATATCGTATTTTACGATAATATTTTTCTTGATATCCAGACCGAAGAGATTCGTCTCCTCGCCCTTTACGACTCCGATCGTCGAAATATCCTTTACAGGAGAGCGGGATACGATCTTTTTTTTCTTCATGTCATATGCCCAGATCTCGGTCGCACCATGATGATGCGTGCCTTCATGACGATTGGAGGACATGGCCATAAACATGATGCCCGCCTCACTGTCATAAGTCATCACGCCATAGCCGGAGGCCCCCCAACTGCCGGGAGCACCCTTCGTCGCAGGTATGACATCGACTTTCCTGATGACGCCGGACGCATCGGATACGCGATAGAGATTTCCATTGTAGGACAGGAACACCAGATCGGAATCGACACGAGCGGACGCCAGAAAAATCGGATCTTCATCTACATCGAAGATCCTCTCGCTTTTCTGGCTCGTAAAAGTCTGCCCGTCGGGGCTCAACTTGAAGGTCGCAAAGCTCCCGTCGCTACAGATCGCCGAATAGCCATATCCATTTTCCATAGGATAAATGCCGTAACAGCCGGGCGAAGGGATTTCCTTTACGACTTTCCCCTTTTCCAGATCCACGACGGTCACGGACGTCGCGGGGGTGGCGTTCTGGATATAGATGAATTTTTCATCCGCACTCAAACGCAACTGCGCGGCGTCGGGCGTATATTGCGTCAATTTATAAGGAAGTGTTATTTCCTTCTTTACCGTATTTGTCGGAACATCAAAAATCTGCAGAACGTCTTCACCAGTGCCATACGCAACACGGCTTAGAAACCCCGATGCCATGTAAGCCGTATTGCCATCACGCGACAATGTCGCCAGTCCCCAGGATCCTCCGCTGACGTTACCCTTCAACGTCAGATCCTTCGTCGAGAAGATATAGATCGTACTGGTCGCCATATCCATCTGATTGACAAAGACATTCGGTCCCGGCGACATCCTCTCCTTCACGCTCACCACTTCAGGTACAAAAGCCGCCTCATCAGCCCAGGCCCCGACAGGAAGCAAAGCAAGACCAGCCAACCAGAACCAGACCGAGGACTTTTTACTCATCGCGGCTTTCACCTCCAGCATTCGTTCCGCTATCGGAGCAGAACGGCGGGAGGATCGATATCCATTTTCGAAAATTTTTCCTGTATGAAAAAGTCCGGTCATCGTATATTCTGTTTCGACCTCAAAAGGGAAACCGCTGGTTACGGAGATGGCACAAGGGCTGGATTCAACGACCCATGTTTTTTTTGCCCCCTCCTTTCAGGAGTCAGGACTCCCGCTGTGGAATCAGCGCTATATACAGTTGGGAAAAGGCACGTTCAAAGGAACGGTCTCGGTTCTGACCTTCGGTAAGCTGACGCTCATCGAGGAAACGATCAATGTATCGGTCGGCCAGACGACATGTCCGCCGGACGGCACGATCGCAGTCGTTCTTCCCGCCCATCATCACAAATTCGGTACGATAAATGGGGAGGCCCGGTCAGATAAGGCTTTCGTCCATGTCGGTGGCAGGGAAATCACCGTAAGTGGCGAGGAGAACTGCCGCGCTTATTACGTGCTTGCCCGGCAGGCCGATTTGCCGGGCTTTGATTTCCGGAAATTCGGCGCCATCACACCGATCGAACCGTCCTTCGACGTCGCACAAATGTCGGCATGGCTTGCCAGCATTTTCGCCGGTACATGGCTGCCGGAGGTATGCTTATCCGGACAGGCCGATCAGGTCTTGTCGGATATTCTCCTCGATCGTGTCAAAGATATTCTCACCGACATTCTGCAGAGTGCCGACTTCGCCCCGCTACGCGGGACCTTCTCGTACAGCCTATTCCTCAAGGCCCAGCGTTTCATCGACGATTATAACGACGCGATTATGTCCGTGTCCCGACTGACAGAGGAATTGAACGTTCCGCCCCATATCCTGCGCTCGGCGTTCGTCCAGACGACTGGCGTCTCACCCCGCCTATGGCTTCGTCAACGGGCTTTGGATCGCGCGCGCCGCGCAATGCTCGATCCGGTGCAGGCCAGCAAGGGCGTGTCCCAGATCGCCCTGGAGTGCGGTTTCTTTCACTTCGGACGCTTCGCGGGATATTACGCCGAAACCTATGGCGAACTCCCGATCGTCACGATCCGCAATACCTTGTCAACATGATAGCATGCATTGGCCTGCCGTTTCCTCTCGTGGTGATCCAGGAGGCAGGGCTTGATGAGTTTTGGATTGACCAGGCCTTGGGGGTCGGGCCTGGATCGAGAGTTACGTCGTCGATGCAGCGTCAATTGCAGTTTCCCGCAAACACCGTCGCGCGAAAACGGATCGTATCGACGGGGAACCGCTGATCCACACATGGCACCCGTCCCGAACGGGCGATCCAGACGGGTATCGGTGCGATCCCCGTTGCTCGCCGAAAAGTCCGGGACCGGCTGTCATTCCGACCGTGGCAGTCAATATTGTTCGATTGATTATCAGAGTGAGATTTTGAAACACGGAGCGTTGATCTCAATGTCCGGCAAGGGAAATTGTTACGACAATGCCATTGTCGAGACCTTCTTCAAAACCTTGAAATCCGAACTCGTTTGGCGGACGATCTTCCTGACCCGACAGGATGCCGAGAATGCTATCGGCCGTTACATCGACAGTTTCTACAATCCTGTCCGGCGCCATTCGTCACTGGACTTCATCAGCCCGGCTGCATACCAAAGGCAGGCGACCTGATCCCGATAGCTCTCCACTTTTGCGGGGCAAGTCCAAGAAAGGACGTATCTGCAAAAATGGAGGGGACATGATGCGGGCGCGTGACGAAGGCGCTTTTCCAGTTCGCTTCTGGTTTGGCGAGGGAAGTCAGACGGCGAAAGAGCAGCGGCGATCGCAGATAGCAGC
Source organism: Gluconacetobacter sacchari (assembly GCF_014174255.1). Taxonomy (GTDB): domain Bacteria; phylum Pseudomonadota; class Alphaproteobacteria; order Acetobacterales; family Acetobacteraceae; genus Gluconacetobacter; species Gluconacetobacter sacchari. The sequence continues at coordinate 212,034 of NZ_JABEQJ010000003.1, read as the reverse complement.
GAGAAAACGTAGGTGGGGAGCATGATGCGCGACGGGAGGTCCCGGCCGCCTCGGGAGGTGGAGGGATGAGCGAGACCATAATTCCCCTGCTGACCGTCAGCAGGGCCGCTGCAATCGTGCAATGCCACCCCGAGACGATCCGCCGCGCCATTCGCAACGGGCGCCTTGCCGCATACCGCCGACCTGGCTGCACGCGCATCTCTGAAACCGATCTCAAAGCCTATCTGGATACCTACCATTGCCCCGCGACAGAAATGACAAGCCCCACCTGGAACTACGTCGCGGCAAATGGGCCGTCGTCTGGTGGGAGAGCGGCAAGCGTCACCGCCGCTCTACAGGTAGCGCGGATGAAAAGGTCGCTCGTCGGTTCCTGACGGATTTCGAAGCGCAGATGGAGGTGCGGCCGGTCCAATTGGGCATGGCTGACGCCTTCGACCGATATGTCGAAGCGCGGCGTGGCAAGATATCGGCTCTGAAGAGGCTTCAGGAGGCGATTGTGCCTCTGAGCCGTTTCATGGGGCATCTGCGCGTTGATCAGGTCGATCAGCGCACGTGGGACCGATATGCAGCAACCAGGTTCCGCAAGCCAACGGTGGCCAAGCCCGATCCAGATCCTGTCTCGCCGGGCACGCTCCGCCGGGAGTTCAACGTGCTGCGTGCGACCATGCGCCGCGCCTGGAAGGATGGCTTTTTGCCCCGGCCGCCGGAGATAGAGGCACCTCGCGATTCAGCCCCGCGCGACCGGTATCTGACCAAGGCGGAAGCCAAGCGGCTGCTTGACGCATGCACAACCGAGCATGTCCGCACGTTCATGGCCATCGCGATCTATACGGGCGCGCGGAAGGGGTCGATTCTGGCTCTGACGTGGGACCGGGTGAACTGGCAAACCGGCATGATCGATTTCCAAGAGCCCGATAAGCCGATCACGGGGAAGCGTCGGTCAATCGTGCCCATGACCAAGGCGCTCCGCCGTGAGATGGAGACCGCACAGGCGAACGCGAATGGGTGCCATGTCGTGCAGTGGCACGGGAAGGCCGTTCCGACCGGCCTCCGCTGGTCCTTCACCAAGGTGTGCGAGCGCGCCGGCCTGTCGTGGAAGCCCACACCGCACCACCTGAAGCACAGCGTGGCATCCTGGTTCGCCATGGACCGAGTGCCGATCGATCAAGCGGCCGATTGGCTGGCCACCGAGCCGACGACGCTGCGCCGCGTCTATCGGAAATTCGACCCGACCTACCTTCGAAGCATCGCTGATGATTTCGAATTGTATTGGTCCATATGGACCATTTAAGCCTGTTGATAACTATGCTAAGTTATTGGCGTCCCATAGGGGATGCCGATCCGTATTACTTATCAATGCTTTAGGGTTTCTAACCTACCTATCGCATAAGGCCGGAATCAATCACTTATCTATATAATGTCTAACCTTTGGCGACGCACTTTCCCCTTGTACCCCTCCCCCGTCCGTGCGATTCTGCGCGGGCTGCGGTGACCCGAGAAGAACGGCTGGGTGAAGCCAGTGGGCCGGTGGAACTCCGGATAAGCCGCAGCACATGACGTAGGGTAGAGCAGTCAGGTAGCTCGTCGCGCTCATAACGCGGAGGCCGCCGGTTCAAATCCGGCCCCTGCAACCAGTAGAGTGACCCTACCAACCGAGACCGACTACGGAAACGGGCGCACGGTTGGACGTAACGGCAGCGTGGCGACGACGGAGGATTCCTCCCTCAGAATCAGCCTTGAACAGTCGTGACAGCCGGAGAGACGGCAACTCATCATAGGAGTATGGGATGCAGCACCAGAATGACCTCACAGTCCATGACGCGCCAGAGAATGACATGGCACCCGAAACTTACTCCATATATGGTCAATATCTGCAGGCGAGCGACGAATTTCAGTCGGAATTGTATGTGCCGAATTTGAAATATTCAGCGATATGCGTCGGTGACGTGAACAGGTCCCTGATGGAAATTGCTTATGATGGGACCATCTTCGGAAACATTGATGATATGCCGGCCGCTGCACGCGTCCTTCATAACTGCATTTGTGGGCAGCGTTCGCTTTACGGCTTGCCGGATCACTGGCCGATTCAAGATGTTCCGGTCTTGTCAGTAAAATATGCGGATACAGGTTGTCGGTGGTCGGAATGGTTTGCTGCGGTCGTGCCCAAGGATGCGCCGCATTTACCCAATGATGCCCACACCATAGAATTCTGGGCCGATGGTCGCATCGTCGGCATCCCGGATTCGTCCATGCCACTCGCCAGGGCATTTTGGGACGAGTTCATGAGGCTGTTTAACGCGGAAAAATCCTGACTTCACGTGCTTGTCGATGGGATCGCATTGCCGGGGCGGAGACGCAACGCGGGGTGAACAATGGGCCGGGGCCAGACTCTTGCATCGCCAGACCCCGAAAAACCTGTACCCAAACGCACAGAGACGTACTAGGATTCCGGCATGAACCACATGACGACCCTGACCACGCTCACCTGGGAAGAGCGCATCGCCCATTACACCAAGGCCACGGGATTCCCGCGGAACCTCTTCATGGGCGAGGACGGCCGCGTCGTCGGAACCTGGATCATGGGGAACGACTATCGGGTGAAGTCCACCTATTACGGTGGATACCCGGCGACCTATCTCCGGCGCATTAAGGCGCTGTTCCCCGACAAGCGCCGGCCTCTCCACGTCTTCAGTGGCAAGGTGGACTTGGAAGTGTTCCCCGGCGACACGGTGGACATCAACCAGAACCTGTCGCCCACCTACGTCGATGATGCCCAGAAGCTGGAAACGGTGCCGCTAGAGCAATATGACCTGATCCTGGCTGACCCGCCCTATTCGGTCGAGGATTGCGAGCATTACGGGACCAGCATGGTCAAGCGCAATGCGGTCATGCGTGCGCTGCAAGGCGTCCGGTCGGGCACGCACGTCGTGTGGCTGGATCAGGTGCTACCGATGTATCGGAAGGATGCCTTCGCCGTGGAAGCGACGATCGGCATGTGGAAAAGCACCAACCATCGCTTCCGAGGGATCACGATTTTTCGGCGTCTATAGGCCCAGCTTCTCGCGCAGGGGCCTGGAGAGCGCCCTATGCAACCTCCCTTGAAGGCCGCCGCCGCCCGCGGGGGGATTGGTCCCGTCGTATTGGCTCATATAGCGCAACACTTTTCCAAGGCCCTTATCATCGAGCGAGATTTGGTTCGGCGTTGCTTGCAGTTGCCGATAGAGCGAGCGCTCAAGTTGTTGGCGCCCCCCAATGCTGGTGACGGGTGGATTATGAATTTCAGCGGCTTCTGCTGATGTGAGAGTCAGGTCGAATTTCTTGGCTTGTTTAGGCACAGCATATCTCCCGAGTCGCATCGAGAGTATTCCATGGCGAAGAATGAGAGGGAAACCCGCGCCCCCTTAAGCCGCCTGCATCTCCGCAACCAGCGCATCCATGATGCCGGAACGCTAGGGCGGCGGATCGCCCAGCCGGTCCTCGATCTCACGTCGGCGCAGCCGGTTCCGTGCGCCCATAATCGCCACGGCCAAGGCCTGGGTGAACAAGCCACCCAGGAGAAAGGCCAGCACGAGGTGCAGCGTGCCGGCCGTCATGTCAGGACGCTTGGATGGCGTCGTTATCGGCCTTGCACTTGGCGAAGATCGCCTCAATGTCGGCCGTCGTGGGGCCGGTGGCGCTGGTCGTGTTCTCCACCGCTTCCTTGATGGTGGTCCACGCCTCGGGGCCGTATTTCTCGATCAGGCCGATGATGGTCCCGGTTGCGCCCAGGATTGCGGCGATCATTGCTTCACTCATGGGTCAGTTCCCCGTCTTCGTGGTGGTGGTGGCCGGTGCCTGGGCGGCCGCCAGCGCGGACTGGAGCGCCGCCAGCGCGCTCGCGGCCGTCGAGATGCCAGTGGTCGTCAGGTCGCTCTGCGACTCGATCGACGTTTCCAGCGCCGTCAGCGGAGCCATAGCCGCCGCGCTGGCCGTCTTGATCTCGGCCTTGATCGTCGGATCGGCCGTTCCGCTGGCAAGGTAAGCCTGCGCGCCCGTGGCCGACAGGTGGTAGGCGCTCATCGTGTCGTAGGCCGCCTTGCGCAGGTTGGTCTGCGTGTCGGCCGGTGAGCAGGCGGCGACGGCCAGCAGCGGCATCACCGCCAGGATCAGGTGTTTACGCATTGGTGGAAACCTCCGTCGTGGCCGGCGCGCTCTTGGAGGCGAGGCCGTGGGTGGTCGTGGTCAGCACGCCTTCGATCGCGCCGATCTTCGTGCGGGCGGACGTGTCCGATACCCACAGCGGGAGCGTGGCGCTCAGGATCGTGGCCGTGACCGCTTCGGACAGCGATCCGAATACGTTGCCCGCCAGCGCGCCGAGCGTCAGGCTCAGGCCGATCAGCGTCGTCGGCTGCCGGGCGTAATCGAGGAATTTGCTCATTTTCTCTTCCCTTCCATGGTTATCCAGATACCTGCCCATCGAGGCCACACATCACCTCTTCCGCCGTCGATCCTGCCGAAGGGGCGCTGACAATCGGCACTTCAAGCTTGTCGAGAATGGTCGCCACAGAGCGGATGATCCGACCGGGCACCTGAGCGGATGCGATGAACCCGGCGAGCAGCTTGCGGTCTTCGGACGGCAGAAACCGCCCCTCCCGAAGATTGGAGCGGGCTGCGCTGACCGCATCGATCATCGTGCCGGGGAACGTGCTGCTTTCGATCATATGCAGCATGAGCGTGCGTTCATCGTGGGTCAGGGTCATGGTATCCTCACGGGGTCACTGCGGCGAATAGGCCGAGCGAGATCAGGTTGCTGGTGATGCGGTTGATGGCGGTGACGCAGTCAGAGACGGCCCCCGAGCTTCCGACCTGCCACATGGTGGGCTGATCGACCGGGGTGACACCGAAAAACCCGAGTGCGCTGGCCTGCGCATTGATCACGCCGCTGAGATAGGTCGGGCACTCGTTGTAGATGCCCCACTGCGCCGTGCCGGCCGGCGCAGTAAGCGGGTTGGTGATCCAAAGCCCGCGCGTGGTGAAATCGGAGATAGATGCGCCGGTGACAAAGTTCGATCGGGCATTCCAGGGGATGTAGGGCGACCCGCCACCGCTGGCCTCGCCGCCGATGCGCAGGCCGAAAGTCGCGGCTGCTCCGGCTCCGGCCTGCTCGCCGCTGGTGATGGATGTCGTGCCGGAAAACCCGACAATCGACAGACCTGCCAGCGCCGGATAGCTTGTCTTTGACGCTGGAACGCCATTTTCCGATAGCGTCCCCGCGTCGGGAGGGGCGATGCAGATCGATGCCCCAAATGCCCCCGCGTGGGTTGCGTCCTTCGTGTCGCTCCCGGCCGCCATCGGGCGAACGTAAACTGACGACCCAACAAGAAGCCCCTCACGCTGCGTGGAATCGTCTGTAAACTTCCCGTAGACGTGAATGTCCGGACCCCAGAGGTTGATATCGGTCTGGGTTTGGCGCGGGTCCGGAAACGTCATCCCGTAATAGGAGCCGAACTCCGAACGCGTGCCATCGGACAGGCCGTTGACCGTCGAGATGATCGTGTTGACCTGCATCCCGATAGACGTGCCAACGGCCGCCCGCGATTTCCCCGGTGTATTGTTGATCACCAAAGGTGAGCCGGTTTTATCGTAAGCGTTGGATGTCAGGACCATTGTCGGCTCCCAGTTGATGAACAACTGCTCGTCCTGCGTCCATCGGGCCGGCGTATTTCCAGTCAGGGAATTATAGAGATACAGGTCATTGCCGCCGTCAGCAGACTGGTCCTTCCCCATCTGCCACGATGACGTTCCTGCTCCGAATGTGATGGCGCACCGGTCAGATGTGCCATTTGTGTTCGTGAGCGTGATCTGTGACGGCGTCTGTTCTGCAGATGCCAGATTGATCTGGCCACCAGCATTGATCGAGAATGAAAGCGCCCCGTTGACTACGCTGCCGATAGAGCCGTCCGACTGCAAAAAGAAGCCGGTAGCCTGATTGTCTCCAAACGCAATCCCAGGCTGTGCCGGCGTTCCGGAAGGTGCAAACTGCCCAATAACGGCAAGCACCTGCTGTAGGTTCTCAAGCGACAAAGGGCGGTTCATGATGGGCAGTTGCATCGTGATTATCCCTTGCACAGGCCGTTGTTGATGAGCGCCAGACGGATCTGATTGATCAATTCGGCCATGGATGCATTCGGCGCCGTTCCGTCCTCAACAAGGCCGCCGTTCAGAGTTGGGGCGGCAGTCGGGGAGAGCCCGTTGAAGCCCACACCGTCGTCATCCATCCAAAGGCGGATCGTCTTGGCTGTGCCGCTGTAGAAGAAGAAATCGTTCGCACCGCTGGAGGCATTGTCGCGCCCGAATGTCCAGCCATCGGAAGCGCCCCCAGCCGATCCCAGAAGAACAGTCGAACGCTTGGAAGCTGTTCCAGCATTCATAGCGGGAAGCACGAGAGAAGATTGCGTGCCGCTCCCATTGGCAGCGCCGATTGTGACCACACCAGGCATCGTGATGCTGTCATTGCTGCCGATATGCAGCGGAGTTGTGCCGGCCTTCCCATGGTAGACGTAGAAATCGTCGGTACCGTTCCCGGCCTGGTCGTGTCCAGCCTGCCAAGACTGGCTATCGTTTCCAAAGGTAATGGCGGCTTTTGTACTCGTCGTTCCGTTGTTGTAAATCAGTATTTGAGGGTCGCCAGATGCAATCGTCAGATGGCCATTGATCTGAGAATTTCCGTTGGACGTGAAAAACCCCATGGTGACTTCATCTGTGAAATCACCAGTCACCCCTCCGATCGTGCCTCCTGAGATGTTCGCATTTCCGTCGCCATCTATGTAGAAATTCGATGACCCGTTGGCGGAAAACCCAAGGCCGCCATCCGACATCAGCCACATGCCAGATTGCTGGTTGGTCTCGAACGAGATCGAAGGGAGCGCCCCCGTTCCATTAGGGGCGTTTTGTGTCACCCGGGACAGAACGTCCAGCAGATTGGCCTTGGAGATCGGAACGTTCAGATTGGGTAGGGTCACTTCCCGTCTCCAGTCAGGCCGACGCGGTAGAAGGCGTGATGGCCGATGATGATTTGAGGGGCGCGACCGGCTGCCCACATCGGGCGCGGCGAGGTAGTCGCGTAATAGCTGTCCGATCCACGCGTCAGGTCCGGCAGGTTGCCCGAGGCAGAGCGCCCAGCCATGGACAGGGCGGATCGGAAAAGAGGATCGTTGTCCGTGACGGCACGAGCCTCGGGGCCGTTCGGATCGCCGGGCAGCCAGCAGGAAAACTGGTATGGCGCTTGGCACACGCTGGCAAAGTCATGCCCCCACCAGCCAGGACGCGCCGCGCGGTGCGCGATGACGTTCAGGACCGCCTGCATGCCGGCGATGCCCTCGCCTCGTGCCTCGGCCCAGGCCGTGCGGGCAGCGATGTCAATGCCGGCGTTCATTGCGTCAGCAGGTGGGCCAGATACGCCACCCCCGCTACCACGCCGCCGCCGATGCCAGATCCACCGGCGATCATCATCGATCGGACGGAATTCCCCTTCTGAACCTGGACAAGGATCTGATCGAGCGTCTGCTGCTGCCCAGCCTGCTGGGCCTTCACAACCGCCATGTCAGCCTCCAGGGCCTTAAGGTCGTCCCGGATCTCGCGGCCTTCGGCGCGGGTGAGATAGACTGAGTCCATCACTGCGCCATCCATCAGTTCTGAACCTGGAGTCCGCTGGCAATCGATAGCCATTTGTTCGACAGGCAACGCACGACAACGCCGGTACCAGCGCCGACATTCTGCGTCGCTGTCCGGCCGTCCGTCGCCAGTGCCAGAGCGCCGTCTGTGCAGGTGGCAGGCAGCGACGCAACAGGCATTGCCTGACTGACGTTCAGGACCACAAGCGGGTTCGACGCCACGCCAGCCCGGTGCCCAGCGGTGAACGGTTCGACTGGGTTTGCGGCCTGCGTTTGAGCAAGCGCGGGGATACTGATGGATGCGAAAATGGCGGCAAGCAGATACGGACGCATGGCGCGGGACAATTCGGACTGATTGTGCCGTCACCAGCAAGCTGGCCGTGAGAGGGAATCTAGTACGAATGCGGGGGCGTGTTCAAGGGCGTTTCCTGATGTCTCTCAGCGTAGCCCGCTGAACCAAAAGGGCGCCCGTTTCCGAGCGCCCTGCCTGATTATGCTTCCGCAATCACCTGATGTTGCAGATCGTCCCACATCTGCATGACCGCGCGCGGCGCGCTTGACCGCCGGATGAGGCGCCGGGAAAAATACACACTGCACACACTTTCCACTTGCCTATAGTGTGTATCGTGCGCATAATACAGCCATGAACAGCGCCGACCTAATCCGAGAAATGAAGAAAGCGGGATGGACTGAGGTTCGGTCGCGTGGCTCGCACCACATATTCCGCCATCCCGACCATGGGCACTCGGTCACAGTGCCTCACCCCAAGAAAGACTTGGGAAAGGGTCTGGTTTCCGCCATCCGCAAGCAGGCCGGGTTGAAATGACCCGGCGGGAGGAGAAAATGCACTATCCGATCGTGATCGAGCGTGGATCTGATACCGAAGCCTACGGGGTGATCGTGCCCGATCTTCCCGGCTGCTTCTCGGCGGGGGATGCGTTCGAGGAGGCCGTGAGCAACGCGGCCGAAGCCATTGCCCTGTGGGTCGAGGACGCTATCGACCAGGGGAAAGAGGTTCCTCGCCCGTCGTCTCTGGATGCTCTGCGCGCGCGCCCTGACTGGGCCGGCCCGGAATGGATCTGGGGCTTTGCCAGCGTCGACCCCGCATTGTTTGACGACACCACCGAGCGGGTGAACATCACGCTCCCTCGCCGCATCCTGGCGCGGCTCGATAGCCGGGCGAAAGATGCCGGAGAAACGCGGTCAGGCTTCATCGCGAAGATGGCACTCAGTGCGTGATGGGGCCATTGACCCGACTCGCCGCCCACTGGCTCGATATTCCTCCACAGGAGGAATTGGATGCTTTTCCCGCAGTCGAGCGTCATCGTTTCTGGCGATTACGACCCAGTAGCCCGCGTTCTCATTCTGGGATTTAGAAGGGGATATCGATACCGATACGCAGGCGTCCCCCAGCACATCTACGATGGCCTTGTCAGGGCGCCGTCAAAGGGCAGATATTTCGACGACTTCATAAGGGGGGAATTCCCCTCTAATCGATGTTGACTGAGATGATGGCAGGCCCGGTTCGGGACAGGACGATCTTCCCGTTGATGGAAATCTTGATGTCGTCATGAGGGTCTGTAGCGTCGAGCGTGCTGACGCCAAGGCGGCTTGATAGCTCGACCTGGATCTCGCAAGTCGAAAATCCCTCAAGCCCGATGCCAGATGAGCCTTGGCCCAGGTCGGCGCGCATGAGTGTCATTGCTCCATTATCCTCCATTGACCCGACTCGCGCGGGGGTGGTGGCATTCGCCATTCTCTCTTGGTGCGCGAGGAATGAGATGCCATATTCTATTTTTGATGACCTAGCTTGGGATAAGCTGTCTAAAATAAAAACAGCCCCAGAGGGATTTGACCCAAATATATATGCTACAGACGTTGTAAATAATGAGATATTGATATTACTTTATTACCTTCTTCCGGGCGAGAAAAAAGATATTTTCAAGACAAAACTTGATGAGATTATCGAAAATTTAGATCAATTAAACGGTAAGGCTGGTGGTGAATCGGTAGGTGAAGAATTTATCTTTGCAATGGAAACAAGAGCAAAATTAATGAGATCCCGTATAGAAAAATTGGAGACTGTCAAAAAGTAATAATGTCAATTTTTGACACCTCCATCAGTTCGTTTCTTTCGATAGAGCCATTCACACGAATAACCCCTCTCCGGACAAGGCGACGTGCCTCCCCGTATGACGAGGCAAGATCAATATGCCGAACTGCTTTGAACAGGAAGTTCGTCTCTTGGTCCATCGGAGAGGGAATTTCTTTGGCCAGGTTCATGCCCCGGCTCATTATGCGGTGAGACAAATCTCCAATAAGCTTTTGACCCGACATGCATTCCTCCTGGCGGCAAGATTCTACTTCCGTTCCCATGGGGGTACAAGCTAAATTGGCCATATGATAATTCTGTATGCTGCGGCGTTCATCGCATGGGGCGTCTGGTGGGTGCGTGGTTCGATCTGGCCCGCGCTGATGGTCGTTTCGTTGCTCGCTTTAATTGAGCGCGTTTCCTATATGGATCAGCGCCATCTCGATCCGCCAGGCGCATTGGCAGAATTGGCCATTGTCGCGGCCTGCGCTTTCATCCCTCACCTTCTCGCCCGGCGGCGTGCCCGGCAGATCGAGCGCACATTGCACGGCGTCAGTTTCCTCGCCGTGCGGGATTGAGCAGCATATTATCCAGAGCGTCGTAGGTCGCGGCCTGGGTATTCGCCAGCCGGCCGGCCACGCGCCGCGATGCGCCAGCAGCCAGCGCATTTCCGAGATACGTTCCGACTGCGCCGCCTTCTAGGCCGCCGGTCAGCGCGCCTCCGAGTCCCACGCCCGCCGCGCCGGCCAGCTTCCCAGCTATCCCCTGCGCCATATCCGCGACACGGCCGGTGGTCGTCAGATTGATGTTGGTGTCCGATCCGCGTGCTTTGCCCAGATCGATGCGTGACGCCAGCCGCATGTCGTCGCGCAGGGTTTCGAGCGCCTTCAACTGCTCGTCGGTCACGCTATCGGCCTCGCGGTAGCCGGGCTTGCCCTTCTCGCGCCGGATTGCCTTCAAGAGCGTGTCGAGTTGCCCAAGGCGCACGTTGCCCTGCGTGTCAGTCAGGTTGCGCGATTGCAGGAACCGCATGGCGTCGATTGGCCGGGACAGTTCCTCGTATCGCTGGGCGTACGCCTTGAAGCCCGGCGCGCCTTCCTCGATCGCATCCGTGACCGTTGGCTTGAGGGCCATAAGCTGCGACGCTGCTGCGTGCCCGCTCTGGGCGGTCCCACGCGTTGCCGGCGAGATGATGTCGCCCATGTATTTCCGGACGTTCCACAGATGTTCAGGCAGGGCATTCCCGTTTTCGTCGGCAACGGCACCGATCTGCTTCAGGACGCCGATCAACGGCGCCTGCACCGTATCGCGCCCACGATTGTCATCGATCAGGCGCGCGAGGTGCTGGCGGATCGGCGTCACATCGACCGGCTGCTGGTTCCCGAATGCTGTGTTGCGGTGCTCGGCCTCAATCGCGCTGCGGGCCGCCTCGGCCGCCTGCAACTGATCTTCCGTGCCGATCACATCCCGCGCGAAGGCGTTGCGCGCTTCGCTGTTCTGCTGTTCCAGGGCCGTGAAGGGCGACGGGTTTGCGGCGCGGCGCACCCGCTCCAGTTGCGCTAGGCCGGCATTCCCCGTGGCCTGCGACGCCGTAAGCTGCACGCCAGGAATCTTGGACTGGACCAGAACGACCGGTCCGCCCTTCTGGTAGTCGGTCCAGATCCGGGCGGCCAGCTTGTCGGCATCCTTCGGTGACGTGAATAGCCCCAGCTTCACGGCCTCGGGCGCAGGATCCGACGGGGGCGGTGCGGATGCAACCGCCGGTCCGGGGGCTGAGGCGGCCGCTCCAGCCGCTTCGCTCGGGATCGCTGCATCGGCAGCGGGCGGAACCTCCGCTGTCTCGGGCGCCAGGTGGTTCAGGACGCGCGTGCCCACCGACGATGCGCGACCAGCGATAGCGCGCGCACCTCGGGCCGCCATGGGCAAGCCAGCCCCCAGCGCGCCGCCGAGTGCAGCACCGGTCAACGGGTCGCCTCCCGTCAACGCATTCGCTGCCGCCCCTTGAGCTGCGCCGCTCGTCACTCGGGTCAGCGCGCCGCCGCTTCCAGTGAGGGCGTTCGTCCCGGCCTGGACCAGGCGTCCGGCAGTTCCGGGTAACGCGCCAGCGAGCGCACCCCCGGCAGAACCAAGAGCCCCAGCGCCCAGTTCCGTCGCAGCCCCGGCCAGAAGCGCATTCGTCAGGAATCGGCCTGCTTCGTTCGCTGTCGCACCAGAACCGTCACGCTCGGCCGCCGACTGATCCTCTCGATCCAGGCCGGCGCGCCGCGCCTGAAGATCAAGCGCTGTCCCCTTCAGCAGTCCATGAACGCCGGGGATGTGGTCGATCGCCTCGGTGCCGACACGCATCAGTTGGTTGCGCGCCGCATGGTCCATGTCCTGCGCGAACTGCGCCATGTTTCCGTACCATGAACCCTGGTGCGCGTGCGCTTCGGCGGGAATGGCAGATGCGGTCTCGTGCCCAAACATGCCATCGAATGCGCTCTCCTTCGGCTCCTGACGCGCGGCGCTGCTGTGATCGGCGTCGAACATGCTGCCGAAGGCATCCTGAGTCGGCGGCACTCCGCGCTCTGGACCGGATAATCCAGCCCCTGCGTCGGTTCCGGGCCCGGCAAAGGGGTCATCGCCTGGCGCTTTGAGGGCAGCATATCGGTCGGCCACCTTGTGCGGATAAGCCATGGTCTCGTCGTTTCCCCATTTCGACCGGTCCGTGCCGCCGTTGTAGGCCCGCAAGGCATCGGCAAGGTTCCCATAGCGGTCCAGGTTCTCGCGCAGCACCCGGGCGCCACCGTAGATCGACTGGACCGGATCGCGCGGGTCGATGCCGACCGACTGGGCCGTGGCCGGCATGATCTGCATATGACCGACCGCGCCGGCCCGGCTTCGCGCGGCCGGATCGCCAGACGGGTCTTCCACCTGGTGGACGGCGCGCAGGATGTCGGGATCTACGCCCCAGTACTGGCCGGCGCGCTCGTAATGCGCATCGAGATCATCTGCCACTCGGCACCAGCCCGGCGGCAGCCATGCGGTTATAGGAACGCTTGAACTCGTCCATCTGCCCGCTATCGCGCATGCCATGGAACATCTTCTGTCGTTCAGCCGGAGTCATGCGTAGCACCTGGAACGCGCGCGGGTCGAAACCCTGGCTGAACTCCTGATCCCACGACTGGTATTGTGCGGCCGGCAGCCCTGACGCGCGCCAGGCTTGCGCCTTGGCATTGATGGCGTCCTCGTTGCCCATCAACTGATGGATCATCAGTTGATTGGTTTCCTTCTGGAGACTGCTGTTCGGGTTCGCATGCTCGGCCGCAGACAGGCGGGCATCGGAGCTGCCGAGCGCCTGGGACTGAGCGTTCGCCAATTGCTGAGCCCACTTGTTGAAGGACTGGGCGCTTTCGATCCCCGACGAATCAACATCAAAGGGTGTGATATTGTTTATGAGTGCCCAGGCTTTCCGCCATTTTTCTGCACCAGGGCCACTAGTGAACCCATCCAGATCCGTCGCCATATTCCCCAGCATGCCTAGCCGATCATTTCGGCTGGCAGCGGCCGACATGAGGGCGTTCGCACCTTTGGCACCAGCCTCGGCAGTCGCGCGCTGTGCTTCAAGCTGGCCAGCGGGCGGACCTGCGGAGAATCCGCCCGGCTGCGCGTCGGTTCCTTCACCCGAGAAATCGTTCTCGCTTCCCTGATAGCGGCCGCTGCCCATCACATCGGGCGGCACGGTGGGCTTGCTGGTGGTGTCCAGATAGCCACCTTGCCCGTTCGCCTGAGCAACCTGCGCGCGCGTGCCGATCTTCGGATTTCCACGTGCGTCGTTATACGGCTGCGGTGCAGTGGCTTCTCCCGGCGACAGCGTCTTCGCGATCGGCGCGCCCTGATTGACGCCACCCTGGCCGCTGGCCGGAGAGCCGACATTCTGCCACTGGAGATGGCCGCCAACGTCCACAAGCTGCATCGAGCCGAACGCATCTGCGGACTGCCCGGCGCCCGGCATGAGGCTGTCCATCAAGCCACGGACAGAGGTGCGGATGCCCTTGCTGTCCGATGGCAGCGACGAATAGACCTTCTGCGCCGTGCTGAGGTCGATCGTCCCCGTGGCGACCCCAACGCCGAGTTGCCGCGCAACATCGGCCTTTGTCACATCCGGGTTGTTCATCAGTGGGGCAGCCAGCCCGGCAATATGACCAGCCCGAGTAGCCTGCAACTGGGTCTGAGCCTGGTCATTCTCAATCGCCTGCTTCTGCTGGCTGCGGAGCTGCGTCACGGTCTCGGGCAGACCGAAGCGGCCTCCGGCAGTTTTAGCCATATCGTCTTGAATACCGGGAATGTCGTATTGTCCGGTCAGGGCGTTGTAGTGGCGTCCATACGCGTCTCCGCGTGCCTTGGCAGCATCCAACGTCAACGCGTTCTGCGTGTAGGCTAGCGCGGCGTTCTTGATGTTCTGCGCCGTTGCAATGTTCTGAAGCTGATTGGTCTGCGGCTGCACGACGCCCTGCCCGACCCCAAGCAGCGCATTCGTGTTCATGTCAAATCCGGCCATGATCAACCACCACTCAACAGCTTATTATAGGCAAGATAGTTGCTCCCGAGGCTAGACGCCTGGTTGCCCAGGCTATTCAGCCCGTTCGTCAGGGCGTTCGACATGGCCGTGGTCCCGCTCATGGTCGCACCCACGCCGGCCATGCGTGCCTGTGCAGCAAGGTTGGCCGTGTTCATCGTGTTGGTGCTCTGCGCGTTCAGGGCGTTGTAGCCGTAATTGGCCAGGGCGTTCGTATCGTTGAACTGGTTCTGGTAGGTGCTATCGGCCAGCCCACTGGCATAGGTCGCGGCCCCCTTGAGCGCCGCACCACTGTTCGCCAGCCCGCGCGCCGCCGCGCTGTTCGTCGCTGCCTGCTCGCCCTGGTTCAGGTTCCACTGATACCCCGGCGTGGACTGGAGGTAGTTTTCCGTCAGGCCGTTGGAGAGGCTGTTCAGGGCGTTTGTGCCGGTCGTGGCGTAGGGGTCGAGCAGCGAATTTGCTGTGGTGCCCGCCTGCTGGATGTTGGATGCGACATCCTTCGCGGTCGAGTTGGCGCGATCCATTGCTTTCTGGGTCATGACCATCTGGGCGGCGGTCGAAGCGGCGGTAGTCGCCGCCTGCACACCCTGACCGATGCCAAACATATCACTCATTGCGGACGCTCCATTTGATAGGCGACATATTCGCGCTCGATCCCGTCATTGCTGACGGCGCGATATAGGCCGATGCGTTGAAAACCGAGCAGGTGCATCAGGAATCGCGCAGGCTTCTTGTGCTCAGGAATGGGGGCGATCATCAGGTCGGATGGCTGCGTTTCCCACCACCAGTCCCGGACATCGCGCATGAATTCTAGAGCCTTCCACCCGCGCATTTCTGGAATCACTGCTTGGTGACACTCATGAATGCGAGGCCTGACCTCAGCAAAACCCACGACGATACCCGGGATCGTGAGAATGAGGCATTTCGATATGTCAGTCAGCCGCGCACTCTCTCCATACACATCTGGATGAGTGAGGACATCATTTATGGCCCGAAGATCATTGACTCGGCAGCCAAGAATATCGGGAGCGCATATATTCACGACAGGGCGTATCCGTCTACGATACAGACTAGACCGGCACCAGAGGCCAAGATCTGATCGCCAGAAGCCAATACGCGGCCGGTCAATTCCGGCAAGAGATCGGTGTCGTTGGCCTGGATCGCGCGGGACGGAACGACGTCGAGGGCAGATCCGCCCGAGCGCTGGATCTGGATGGTGACATCTACGGCCGCCGCCGTCGGATTGGACAGAACGGCGTTCGTGATTACGGTCGCCCCCGCGCCAGCTGTAACAACGGCCACTGCGGAAGACGTCAGCATAACGCCCGGTTGGAGATTTTTGGCGACGACTGCCATCAGCGCATCATGATCTCGCGGATCATGCCTTCATGATCTGGTGCCGTCACGCGCAGGCATGCGCGCCGTGATAGAAAGGATAGCAGAGTCACGGGCCTCATCCAATGCCATTCGGGCCTCCGCGCGGATAGCCTGTGCATCAAGAAGCACCATCCTCGCCTCATCAAGGGCAGCCTGTGCCTGCGCCATCGCCTGAGTGCCCGCTGACTCTGCAAGCCCCGACATCAGCACTCCGATATCAGCCTCAGTGGCGACCCATGCAGCATCGACGCCGGGAGCATATCCCGTGCGTTCCCACATTCGGCGCATGAATGCCTGCCCCTGCGCCGTCAAAGTCCCATCCGGATTGCAGAGTTGCAGGCTGATGAGCGGGGAGTTGAGATCGCGCGCGCCGGTCATGTCCGCACCTGATCGACCTGAAGAAACACGCCCATCAGCGCGGTTATTCCTGGGTCAGTCCATGTCAGGCGGTAGACGCGATCGCGGGCGAGACCCAAGCGCCAGATCGATGGCCATGTGTTGCCCGTCGTGCCAAGCGTCACGCGCTGAGCGCCCGCGAACGTCGCCCCTCGGTCATCCGACCAGTCAATGGCAACTGTCTGGCCACCCCCGCATTGCATGTTCAGCATCAGTTGCCGATGGATGCCGCGCTGTCCATTCGTGAGCAGATGGGGGAACGACCGCTGCCGTTTGATCGGCATCCCTGCATCGTCTCCTGCGCTCATCGAAACTTCGTAGATGGCACCGTTTTCGTAGTCGCCGGCCCAGACCTTTCCATACGCCTCGGCATAGCAATACGGCCGGATCTGCGCTTCGTTCCCTGCCGCATCTAGAGCGCACCGCTCGTGCCACAGGCCCGCTGAAACGTCATAGGCCCACGACGAAGACTGCCCCGGAACCGTCAGGACGTAGAAGACATGCCCGTCCTGCTGATAGGTGCTGGCCACGGCGCCCGACAGGTCGCCCATGTCCTGCAACGCGCCGTCAACTGGGAAAGTCGAGACAGGAACGGCGGTCGTCTGCTGGCCCATATAGACGCGGGCATAGCCGGACCGGTCGCGGCCAAGCCACATGATGCCGCCGTTTGGCGTGACGCCTGTGGTAGGGATCGTCGCGATCGTCCACGGCGAGATGCAGCCAGCCTCGACGGTGACGCCCTGTACGCGCTGGAAGGGGAAATCGCTTGCCCCGCTATCATACCAGAATTCAGTCTGATAGCGGCCGAACAGCCAAATATACTGCCCCACGACTGCCGCGGCGATGATCGTGGAAAGGCTCGTGGTGTCGCTGGCCACATACAAGCTGTCAAATGGCGTGCTGGTTTCGTCAGAAAATTGCGCTGGGGAGGTATACCAATTTGTCGTGTTGGGGTTCACGAAGATGAAGAATGTGTCCAGGAGAGCAATCGTCGGAGAACCGTACCACTCCGAACCGGACATTTCCGAGAGCGGACCGTAATTCCCCTGCCCAGGCTTGCTGGGCATTGAGCAATACCAGCCTCGGCCGCTGTTTCCGTCCACAACGAAAAGCGTGGTGCCGTTGTCAGAAATCCTGATGACCGATGCGGTGATGGAGATTTGCCCGATCAGCGTGGTGCCCCCGGATCTGCCGACAAGGTATACCCCCGATTGGCACGCTGCAATCAGGTCGCCCTGAGTCGTCTGATACAGGCACCGGATCGTCCCTGACAGCAGCGCGCGCCGGATCAGGCCCGGCGTCGGATAGTAGGCATAGGATACAGGCTCTCCGTCGTCCGGGGGCACCGGCTCTGCATACAGGTTCAGCACCCGCTGGGCCGCCACGGCAACGGCGCGCGCATCGTAAGATCCGCCCGTCAGGTTGATCTGGCGCATCATAGCCTTTGCCTCTCAAGGCCGGGCCAGTAGAACGGATTGGCCATGGGCGACAGGATCGCCGGCATACCCAAGATGGGAACCTGCGTGTTCGACGAGCGAATGGTTGTAAGGGCAGCCTTTGCAGCAGCCACCACGGTCGGGCTTGCCTCCTGGCCATAAGAGGGTGCCATTCGGGCCGCCAGCGACCACATAATAGCATCCCAATACTCTGGCGGGAGGCTGATCACGCTGTTGATCGTCAAGTTCGCCACAAGGGGCTGCTTGTAGAGGATGTGCAGTTCCCAACGGCCCCCAGTGGGGATCGGCCAGGGTCGAAACTCTCCGGCCGGCCACGCGGGGTTGTAGTGCGCCATGCTGGGCCACGTCGCCAGGGCCTTGAGCCCCATGCTGGCATAATCCTCATACGAGGGGATCAACGTCATCGAATAATCGATCGGCTGCACCCCGCTATTCAGGCCGTCCGATCCGATCAGGAAATCTGCGGAGAAAAATGCAGCCGAAAAATCGCCCAGAAATGCGCCACCAACCGGCACGACATCGCTCGTCTGATAATCGACGGATGGGAAGTCGCCTGCCGCGAAATCACCATCGATCGTGTATGTGCCGCCCGGCAAAAGCCGCGCATAGGCCGCCTCGATCTGGTCAGGCCGCACCGAGACGTCGAAATCGCATCCGGGCCCGACATAATAGATGCTCTTCCCCGAGGCCTCGCACGAGCGATCGACCAGATTGGGGATGAGCCAGCGCTTGCGCTGCCATTGGGCCAGCAGCATGTTGATCTGCATCACGCCGTCGAACAGGTCGGCATCGCTTGCTGTCGTGCCCATGGCGCCCACGCCGATCTGGCGCAGGGCCATATTGACCAGATCAGTAACGCGGTAGCCCTGAATGGGGTCTGGCGCTCCGTTAAGGCTTCCTGACATTGGGCGGCCGCCCCCTTCGACGCATCACAGGCTTAGGCGGCTCTTCCCGATTGGTTGGATCGGGAAGGCCGGAAAAACGGGCACGCACCCGCGCCTCCTGCTCAGCATTCTTGACAGTCACCGTGGTGTATCCGTCAGGTGCAAACAGGGTGCGCGGGTAGCGCATCACTCGACCAGTTCCGGCACGACCACGGCCCAATCGGGGCGAAGCATGCCGAAGCCATAAAGCACATCCAGGCGCGTCGCCCGCGTGTCGTCGGAGCCGTTGTAGTAGGTCAGTGTGCGCAGGCTTATGCCATCCAGCGATGCGCGCCCGCAATCGACCACGCCCCGATCGACCATCTCCAGGTCGACTGTTGCCAGCGTCATGGCGCGCTTGCTGTAGAGCAGGTTGCGGCGGATGACCGATCCGGCCGGCGCCACGAGCTTGATCGCCGCACCGGCTGCCGGAGCCGCATCGACGGTCTGATAGGGCACCGGCCCCGTTCCGCTGGGCGGAATGATCGCCGGAGAAACTGGGATGGACGTCGCACCGCTCGCCACGTCGGCCAGCACCACGAATTGCTGGAGAATATGCAGCGAGGACTTGTTGACCCGGTTGATGCGATTCACGCCCGCGATCGTGATCACATCTCCCTGCTTCAGGGTACCGCTGAGGGCGGATGTCGAGATGACCGACGAATGCGGGGACGCGCTGGCCGAGATCGTTGTGACCGGCGCCCCATTGGGCGTGTAATTTCCGTAGGTGCCCGTCGCGGTTCCGGTCCCGTCGTAAGATCCGGTCTGGGAGATGATAACCGTCTGGTCCTGCATCCAACCACGAACGCCCAGGATCTTGGACCCCATCTGGCCGTCCACCGTCTGGCGCGAGATCTGGCCGGTCGGGTTGAACATGCCCATCATGCCCGACACCGTATTGGCATCCGTCATGGGGTCCAGGACCGCATAGCGATCATCCAGCGGCGCGTTGCAGGCGGTCAGGATGGCCTTGGCGCGCAGCCATGTATTGGAGGATGGCGCGATCAGATTGCCGGTGTCGTCCGTGTTCAGCACCATGTTCGAGGCTGACAGCGCCATCGTCATGGCATCCATCGCGACCTGACCTACCAGCGCATTGACGGCCGGCGCGATATAGCGCTCACTGAAATCGTCAATGTTCATCGTGCGCTCTTGCGTCGAGAACGACATCGGCACGTTCTTGCGATAGCTGATCGTCAGCGGGATGGACCGTTCGGCGGTCGCCTCCGGGTTCACGGTCGGGCCGTCCTGCACCACATAGTCGTTCGGCAAGCGCACGTTGATCGTGTCGCCGATCTTCGCACCGGTCCGGGCGAACTGCGCCTGATATTCCCGGTTGACGTTCTGGACGTAATCGTTGGTGTTGCGACGGATCATCAGCGCCTCGCGCGTGATGATCGAGTTGTTGATCAGATTGTTTGCCACTGTTTCGGCTCGTCACACATGGCGCGTCGCGCCAATTTGCCGTCCTCGCCATGGGCAGAACGTGTGCCGGTTACGACCGGAAACGAGCCGCAGCTATCGCGCTGGTGGGCGGGCGGGGAATGCCCCCGCCAAGCGCCGTTTTAAGGCCGTCGCCTTACTTCTTGGACCTCAGACGAACGTAGTCTTCCGTCGAGAGGTCCGCGTCATAGATCGAGCGGCCTGAGACCGCCCGCCCTCCGCCAGCAGATGCCGCAACCGGAGGGGGTGCCTGCGAAATCTGCGGAGCGAGCACGGCGGACGCCTTTTCAGGTTTCCTGGGTGCTGCACCAACTGAATCCGCGAACCTCTGCAAGATGGCGAACTGTTTCCGCTCGGGAGCTTCGAGCAATTCAGCCGCCTTCGCAGGGTCTTGGGCCAGAGCATAGTAGACGGCCCCCGCGTTCGGCAAGTCTGCGATGTCGGCAATCACCTGACGATGACCCGAATTGTCGAAATCAAGCCCAGCCTTGGTGACGAGATCGTTTGTTGCCGTCTGGATCGCCTCGCGCCCATGAAGAGCCGTCAGAGATTCGGCCACACGCGCGGTCGCGGTCCCGAATGCCTGGGCATCCCTCTGCGCCTGGGCCTGCTGCTCATAACGCTGACGTTCCTGGGCGCGAATCTGATCTGGTGTCTCGGCAGCCGGCTCGGGCGCTTCACCACGCGATGCGCTCAGGGCGCGCCGTAACTCTGCGTTTTCCTGCTCACGCTCGGCGGCCAGCCGCTCGGCGTCACGATACTTCTTGGTCAGCGACCCGACCCGATGCAGATACCATGACGGCTCCTGCGGCTTTTCGGAATCGGAAGCAGGTTGATCTTCGGTTGAGGGAGCGGGCGGCAGTTCTGGCGCGCTTTCTTCCAGCGACGAATTCGGCACGGCGCGTCCGTCGCCTTCGCTCCCGAACTGAACATCCGCGAACCGATCGCCCGGCGCATCTGTCGATGCCTGGACGGCAGGGGCTTCAAGGGTTTCGCTCATACGTCAACGGCTCCGTTTACCGGGTTCGGGGCATGGATCTGTCCGCCCGGCGGGTTGGTGGATGGCAGACGCTCCAACTCGGCTGGCGCAGCAGCAGGCTGAGAGGCAGCGCCATGGTATCCCTGCTCGCGCAGAACCTGGCGTACCAGATCAGCCAGGACGGGCCGCAGTTCATCGGGAGCAATCGAGCCGATGGCGGCCATGCGGTCGGTATCAGCCCGGTCGCGGTCGGACTGCGCGTCCATGAGGTCGATCACCTGCTCATGCCGCTGCTTGTCCGCGCGCAGGCCAAAGTCCTGCTGCTTGTCGTGCAACTGCTGGGTCAACTGCTGCACCTGGCCCTGGAGATGCTGCACGAGACCCTGCAACTGCTGGGTGGCCGCATCGGGCCCGGCCGTAAGCGCGTCGTAGATCTGATCGGCCAGCGGGAAATCGCTCGCCTTGAAAAGGAACGGCAGGACCTTCGGCGCGATCTCCGGCGCGGCCTGGAGAATCTGCGACAGCGCGTCCCATGTCTCCTGGCGGCGCGTCGCGTAGGCGGGCCCCACGTCCGCCTCAACGTCATATCGGCCAATGGTCGGATTAATGGCCAGGATTGCGCCCTGCACAGCAAGCTGCTGCTCTATGGTCGCGCCCTGTGGGGGCTGCTGGCCCTGCGGCAGCATAACCTGCGCGCCGGATCGGGCGGCCGGGTCCACGATCGCGCTCGTCTGCGTTCCGTCCTCACCCATCACCTGCACAGCACGCGCCGTGTCATACACGAGCGGGATGGCATCAATCAGGATGCGGCCAATCAGACGCAGGGCCATTCCCTGGTTGTCCGTGTAGTGATAGTTCGCCGTGTCGCTCTGCCGCTGGCGCTCGTTAATGGCGCGGCCCGATCGCTCGTTGCCGGGCGCGCCCATTTCTGCCTGATACTGGCCGGTGACCATCTGCATCTGCAGGTCGGCATTTTGCATGGCCTGCATGTGGCCAGTGCTTCCCGTCGGCGGGTCAAGCCGCTGCGGCGCCTGGAGCGCCGTGGAATCGTCAGGGTCAATCGACCGATAGGGCAGATACGCCTGATTGCTGACGTTCGCGGCTGCCCACTGGTTCTCGTATCCCTCGATCGACCGTTCATCGACCAGCCACGGCGATTTCGTCTGGATCGCGACGCTCTCCACGAACGCCGACGCACTGTAATTGAACATGCGCTGAGGGTCGATCAGTGCGCGCACCAGGCCGCATCGGTCGAGCCGGCCATCGATCACGCTCTCGATCCCGATGAACGGCACCAAGGGAATGTGTCGGAAGACGGTCGGACCCTGCGCGATGATCTGGCTGCCGGCGATCAGGAAAAATTCGACATGCGGCCGCGTGATAGGCCGAGACTGCGCCTTGATTGCACGACATAAATCAACCGCCTCGGGAGCCATGTTGCTCTCGCGCATTGGCGTGATCGCGCCAATCTTGGGGTCCGGAACGGCCCAAAGCGTGTCCCGCTCTTCGTTCCGCCGGTAGTAGCGAAACACGCGCACGATGTCCTTCTCGACGTCATCCGTGCGGTGGTCGTTCTCGTCCGCGATCGCCAGCGGAGCTGCGGTGCCGATATCCTTGTGACCGGGGTAAAGCCGCTCAAACTCTTCCCGTGGCATCTCGTCGCATAGCATGGCCCACTGCATGTCGCTGTGGTCCGGCTCCTGCGTGTTGGGGTCGGAATAGACCGCGCGCGGGTCTGGAACGGCCTTGATGAAGAAATCCTGATCGAACGAGTCCTGGCCGCGAACATAGTCCGTGAGGATATGGACCCAACCAATACCCTGCCGAGTCTGCCCCTGGATCGCGCAGGCATATGCGTTTTGCTGGGCGTTCGACTGGTATTCGATGTGCCTGACGATGCCCTCGATCACGTCGGCAGCTTTCTCGCTCGCGCCAAAGCCCGTGGCGTTGACCTTGATGCCCATCTGCCGCTGGCGCGCGTCGTTTTCGACTTGGAATACGTGCTGCGCGGTCTTGTTGATCGTCAGGCACGGGCGCGGCGATCCACCGAACGTCCCGTTGCGCGCCTGGAAAACAGCATCATCCCACTGCGCGTGGTTGTAGGCGTCCGCGTGGAAGAAGCGCAGATCTTCAAGCGCATGCTTGCGCCATTGCGCCTCGAAATCGCGAGCAGCCGTGAACCGGTCCTGAACCTCGCGAAGGATTTCTTCGTCGGATTGGGCCGTCACTTCGACCACCGAACGAATTGATCTGATACCGCATCGTAACTGACGGCACGGCCCTCGCGCATTATCAGAACGAAGACCCGCGCGCCCTCCGGGGCTCGAAAACTGACGCGGCGGAAGCAGACGCGCGCCCACCAGAGCCAGAACTGCCTATAAGCAGATCGAGCGATTTCCTTGACCCCAGGGCGCCGGACCGTATTCATCATGGAATACAATATAGCACGATGAATTTCCATCGTACAAGCGCAATAGGAATCTATTCCTATATCCCCATCCAGCCCCCGCCGGCGGAGCCGAGCTGCAAGCGCGGCTTGGCTGGCTGTTTCTCGGGCACCTCCCGGTCGCGCAGGCCTACAGCCAGATACCGAAACGCGTCGGCGTAGTCGGACGACCAGTCGTGCAGCGGCCTGTCACGAAAGACCTTGTTCACGTCGTCCCATGATTTCCGGTACTGCTCCAGCGCATTGATGCCACGCTGGCACTTCTTTTGATCGAAGCGGCAGCGTGGCAGAAGCGCGCGCGCAGCGGAGATCCCGTCATCAACTCCGGTGCGCGGCAAAACGCGTAGCGGCTTGACGCCCAGGCCACGCAAGATGTCGATGCGACGCTTGCCTGTGCCAATGTCGCCATTTTCAGCGTCGTGCGGGCCAATGTGCTGCCGGTAAATGTATGGCCGCTCTGAAAGTTGCTTCGCATACCAGTCCAAGCCCATCCCTGAGCCGGCGATGCAGTCGATCACGCGCACCTCTGCCCCTTGCTGCTGGGCAATCCAGATCACCGTGCTGTCTCCGTAACCCAGATCCCACGCGGTGATGCATGGCAACGATGGATCATAAGGCACATCGCCAATGCGGCCCTGCTCGTCCAGGTGCTTCATGATCTTGCCGTAATAGCTGCCCTGAATCGCCGCATCGAACGAGCAGTCGTATTCCTGCTCGTATTTCGCCGCGCCATCATCTTCGCCATATTGGGCCACAAGCTGCCTCCGCTCTGCCGCAAGTTGCTCTGGCGTAAAGCGGCCCGTCTTCTCGACGTTCGACACCTCGCAAAACCAGCCCGGCTCATGGCGCATCGCGTCGAAGAACGTCTTGGCGTGGTTTCGGCCGCGCGGGGTCGTGATGAAGATCGCCCATCCCCCATTCTCCAGCAGGATGGGGGAAAGGAATGCCCAGGCGCTCGGGTTCGAGAGTGCCCATTCCGAGAACACGACGCCGCGTGGCGTCGAGCCCACCAGGCTGTTGAAGTTATCCGACCCGACAACCTGCCACGTCGAACCGTTCACGAACCGGATGAACATCTCGTTGTCTTTGGTCGTCGCCCGGATCTCGGCGGGGAACGCCTCGTCGATGCGCCGTCGCCCCGTGTGGGGGTTCACCGCGTCCCAGATCGCCTTGCGGGCCTGGCTAGCTTCGGGGAGCATGTGCCAGTAGTTTCCCACGTTCTTCATGGCGCTGATGGCGGCCCAGTTCAGGGCCACGTCGTCTTTACCCCAACGGCGATGTGCCACCTCATAGGCTCTCTTGCCGCCACCTCTGAGGTAGCGCCAAAGAGGCCGCTGATAAGGGCGCGCTCTCCAGCCGTTAGCCGGCAGGTCAACCTCAATCATCCAGGTCATCTCGAATGTTAACGATGACCTGCCGCTGTTCGTTGTCCCTCTCGTAAAGTCCGAGATGCTTCATGAGCTTCTCAAGCGCGCTGTTCTTATCCCACGCCTTGATCTTGGTGACCGTATATCGTTCACCATCTTCGCCAGGCTCTTTGCGCTGATCGACCTCAATCGCAGCTACCGCCGCAGCCGTGTCGTCGTCCCATTCGTGAGGCTGAAGCAATCGGCCAGAATCATCGAACAGCTTACGAACGTCGCTCAAGCCTAGCCGGGCAATCTCTTGGACCACCCGATCCTGCGTGATCTTTGTCCGCGTAGCCCGGGCGGCTTGCCCTTCGGATAGACACTTTTGAATGTCAACATTTGTCAACATTCTCTGCCCCTGGGAACGGGCAGTCTTTTCGCTATACCCAGCCCGAATCGCTGCCTGCGTTGCGTTCAAATCGACAAGATATTCCTCAACGAACCGACGCTGTTTATCGTTGAGCGAAGTCACTCCAACCCTCCAACCCCGATCATCACAACGCGCGGCGCTGGCCTGCGCGCGGGCACTCTCAGCCACCCGGTCCCGCCGATGTGCCAGCCGTTGCACACGGCACACCCGAACACCTCGACGCGCGGCCATTGCGCCGCATGCGCTTTCCGGCCGACACGGCGCACGACCGGGTTTCGAACCGGACGTGACCACCGCAGTCGTATTTCCGATGGGTGCGCATTCCCCAATCGTACCCGTTTTCCACAGGATTGTACACAGGGTTGCGATGACCATTCGTTCATGCACCCCTTCCGAACTTCCCGAAGCAGAACCCCGGCGGAACGCTCCGAGCCACCCTGGGACAGCCTGCTTCTGGGCCGAGCGTAGCGGGTGCCCAGAAGTGCGGGCACCGCACTGGCACAGGGGGGCTCTTCGCGAGGAAAAGGGGGCGCGAACTTTGCGAACTTCTCTATAGGGACCCGGAGAAGTTCGCGCAGGAAATTCGCACATTTGCGAACTTCCGGACTTCTACAAGTTCGCAGAAGTTCAGAAGTTCGCTAAAGGAATCCATCTGCGCTAGCGGCGCACAATTTCCTTGCGAAGAGATACGCTCCAAGCGTATACAAACACCATGACGACGGACCGCGCCTTCGACTGGCACGACGCAAAAAGCGACCAGTGCCTCCGGGACCGTGGGTTCAGTTTCGCCGACGTTCTTCCGATCTTCGCGGGCGAACTGTTCGAGAAGGTGGATGACCGAAAGGGCTACGGCGAGGTCCGGATCCGGGCGGCCGGCCTGATCGGGGACGTGCCGTTTATGGTCGTCTACACGCAGCGAGATGACGTGACATGGATCATCTCGGCCCGTCGCATGCACGACAAGGAGTGGCGCAGATGGCGAGAATGACGTTGAAGGAAGCGATGTCCCGTCGGTCCACGATCGATTGGGACCGGGTCAGGACGACCTCTGATGAGGATATGGCCCGTCAGGCGCGTGAGGACGGCACCGAGGCCCCAGACGACCTTGGAGCGGCCTACCCGACCCCTGGGACCGTTCGTCGGCAGATGGGCATGACACAGGCCTCCATCGCCACCCTGATCGGCGTGCCGGTGGCGACGTGGCGCAACTGGGAACAGGGCCGCGTGCGCCTCGACCCCGCCGTGCGGACGCTATTGCGTGTGCTGTGGCGGGAGCCGGATGCCGTCCGGCGGGCGATGGAGGCGGCATGACCGACCAGCGAAGCCTCCTCCGACCTCTTCTGCCTCAGCCGCAACACGGTGCGTGACCGAGGGGCGCGGGCGGTAGAGCTAGCGCTGGATCAAGCCCGAGGATAGCTTTGCTGGGGCAGTTACCGCCACTGACATTTGACCAAGGAGCCACCAATGGCCGACCTCCTGCTACACAACGATTACTGGACGACCGGGATCACGTTCCTGGTCGGAATTCTCGTCGGCGGCATGTTCATTGCGGCCTGCGTCAAGGGATGGATCTCCTGGAGGCAGCGATTTGAACCGGAGAAACCGCAAGATGACGCGTGACCCGCGTCGACTGGCTCTCGCGGCGGTTGTGAGGGGCTAAATTTCCGTCCAAGCTGAACCGGCGGGGTTTTCTTTGCCCAGACGCTACCGTACCGGGCGGGCACGATCCGGACGAAATCCCCCAGCCCGCCACCACAAAATGGCAGTTTTCTGCAGATTACATGGCGGGCGAGAGGGTGTACGGCCGCCACTCTTATCGCCCGCTTTCGTCGTCATCAGACGGATAACTTGCCGCCGCCTGCCGCATCTCGGCCAGCTTCACGGGCGAGACGGTGATGCAACCAGTCTTGCGGCGCTGAAGTGCCGCCGACCGATATTCCCCTTCGACGATCACCCCATTGTCCTTCCACGACTTCAGAATGCTGAGCGCCTGGAATTCCGACTTGTCGGCCATCTCCATGACGACGTTCCCAGCCCAGCGCGCCTTCGCCTGCTTCCCAAGGGCGTACCGTTCACCAGCCGACGGCCCGCGCTCGATCTGCTCAAGAATCTGCACGATCATCGCAAACGGCAGGTCCCCCCATGTCGTCGGGGGCGCCCAGGGCTCGACCGACTGCACGCTGTCTCCGTCGGGATATTCCTCCGTCGCGTTGCCGATATTGATCCCGACAAGCTGATACCATTCCGCCGCTTCGGCCGGCGGCCCCATGTTGGCCTTGGCATTATCCAGCCGCACGAAAGACCGGCGCTTGTCGTCGGGGATATTCAGCTTCGCCGCCTCGTCCTTCGACATGGCAGACAGAGTGGACATGACCCGCGCCGCCCCCTGGATCGCCCCAGCCCCACGAAAAGACTCACTGTCGCCCGCCTGGCCGCCCTTGCGGAAATGATGGACCAACCACACCGCGCACCCGGCCCGATGCGCCACCTGCCCCCACAGCGCCATCACGAGGTTCATCTCATCGTTCCGGTTCTCCTCCGCGCTATGCGACTGCACGAACGGATCGACCACCAGCAGCGCGATCTTCCGGCGCAGCAGCTCGTCCACCAGTTCATCCACGATCGGCGTGGCCACCAGGTTCCCGGAGGCGTCGCGGCTGGCGATCACCAGCGGCCGGTCGCGCCCGCTATCGACATAGACCGTATCCTTGATCACCCCGTAATCCACCTTGTGATGCATGATCGCGGCCTTTACGCGCCGACGCATCTCGTCCTCGGGGTCCTCCAGATTGTAGAACCACACCGCTCCCGTCTTGTGGACGCGTTGGAAGACGCCAGGATTCAACGGGTCCGCCGCCAGCAGCGACCGCCCCGTGGCGACCGATAGCCCGACAACCATGGTGAAGGCTGTCTTGCCCACGCCGCCGGGGCTGCCCAGCACCGACACGAACCCCCGCAGCAGTTCACGTCCATACAGCCATCGCCGCGGCGGGATGATGTCGAGATCCAACGACGCCAGCGCGGTCGCCTGGAACCCCGGCGCCGGGCTCTCGGCGGCCTTCCCACCCCCGGTGGGATAGGAGAACGGTCGGATACCCTCCGGGTCGAGCGGCTCGGGATCGGGCGCACCGGCCACATACCGTTCGATATCCGCAAGCTGGTCGAGATCGAGATCAAAATCGAGCGGGCCATTCAATGCATGGCCCTCCGCATGATGACGTCGTTCCAGTCCT
This sequence comes from Gluconacetobacter sacchari, assembly GCF_014174255.1. GTDB lineage: Bacteria > Pseudomonadota > Alphaproteobacteria > Acetobacterales > Acetobacteraceae > Gluconacetobacter > Gluconacetobacter sacchari. Next base: position 183,699 of record NZ_JABEQJ010000003.1, on the reverse strand, counting down.
TCTCCGACCGCGGCGTCAGGATCTCGACATGGGTGCCGGCCCTCGACCAGCGCGCGGCACAGGCACGGGCGGCACGCAGCCCATGCCCGTTCTCGTCCCGATCGGCATAGATCGACAGCTTCTGGATCACCGGATGCGGCGGCAGGCGTTCGATGCCGCCAGCGGTGGCACAAGCCCACATGGCGACGTTACGCAGATGCTGCTGCACCGAAAGCGCGGTCTCAATTCCCTCGGCAATGCCCAGGGCGCCGGCAATCTCGGCCTGGCGCTCCAGGCAGATGATTCCAGCCCGGCCGAGCATCATCTTGTCCTGTCCGTCCGCCTTCCCGCTCCCGTCCGGCCGAAGGAACGTCCGATGCAGCCCGCAGGGCTCGAACGTCACCGGGTCGATCATCAGGGCGATCATGGTCGGCAGGCGCTCATTCCGCCCGCGCGGGCAGGCCGGATGAAAGCGCAGGTATCCTGTGTCCTCGGTCAGCGACAGGCGCCGGGTGCCCAGATAGATCTCGACCGGCGTCCCGACCGGGTCCTGCCCCTCGCCCCAGATCGAAAGGGCGAATTGCTGGTTCCGCCGGACGACTTCATCGTTGGCCTCATGCGACAGGCTGACCTCGGGCACCGGCAACCCGGTCGGCAGGCTGGCTCTTCCCACGCTGCCGAAGGGCGGTTCCATCCCGCCCTCCTGCGCCAGCGTGTTCACCGCCTCCTGGAACGAACACCCGCAGCAATGCTGCAGCCACGAGAACGCATCCCCATGCGCCCCGCAGCCGAAGCAGTGATACCCGCTCTCATAAACCGCAAAGGACGGGTTCCGCTCGGCATGGAACGGGCACAGCCCCTGGAAACACCGCCCGGACCGGCGCAACTGCACTGTCCGGCCGATCAGCGCCGCCAGCGGATTCCGGGCCCGGATTTCCTCCAGCAGACCATCCGGCACCCGGCCGCCCGGTGAATGGCGCCGGCTCATCGCATCATCCTCGCGCGCTGCGCTTCCGCCCGGGCGACCTGCTCGGGCGTGGCCCGGCGCCGATAGGGCGGCTTCTTGCCCGGCGCAGCCCTTCCGCTTGCGGGCGCCTGCACATGCAAGCTCAGAAACTCGCCCTCCCGGCCATCCCTGACCCACGCGGCAACTTCCAGCCGCTTCCCATCCACAGTGATTGTGCCGACGTAATCAGGCGCGTTTACGCCCCGGCGCCCGGTGTTCAGAAACAGGGCTCCGGAGTTCTCCGGACTTTTCTCCGTCATGCCGGCACCACCTTCAGGCAAATGCCCGGCACGTCGGCATAGCGCCGCACGATATGCAGTTCGTCCACCTGGGCATCATCGCGCCAGACAATGCCGTTCAGCGCGTCCAGGCAGCCCTTGCTGACATTGTCCACGTCCGGACGACCGGTGGCGCGCAGCGTGCCATCCAGCGCCGACTGCCGCTTCTTCCGCGACCAGCTTGCCGGCACAGCCACATCGATGCGCATATCCACCCGCAGGGGGCCGTCCAGCATCGGCTGGCCGACCTGCTCGACCGCGCATTGCCGGATCCATGCCTCTGCGTTCAACGTCTTCCTGTCCGTGTAGGTCCGGCCGTTTCCGAACCGCGGGCGTCCCTTGCCGACCGCCGCGCCGGGGATGGTGATGGTCAGCCCCGTCATCTCCGCGCCCTCCGGCGCCAGACGCGCGCCCGCTCCCGCGCGTGCTCAGCTTTCTCGATGGCGGACCGCTCGACGTCCTGCCACCATCCTTGCATCTGCAAACAAAGCCATTTCCAGATCATGCAGCCTCATTTCGGAGCGCATCCAGGCGGACACGCATCAAATCGGCCTCGGCGTCCAGACGGCGCGCCTCGGCTTCCAGGTGGGCCGCGAAACGCGCGCGCACGCTCAGCCACTCGGCGGCGGTGACGCTGCGGATTTCGCGATAAAGACAGGCGCGAACACGACGTTCCGTCAGGCCGAGGAACCGCGCGGCCTCGACGATCGCCACCTTGATGCCGCGCCCCTTGCGCCGGCTTTCAACGGTCTGCGACACGAGGTCCGAAAATTCCTCGACAACGGCTTCGGTCATTTCCGAGCCCTTGGACAAAGTACTCCACGCCACTGGACGGCTCCTGCATCACACTCCGGGGTGTTCAGGCCCGTGGAGTTCGAAACAGAATGCGAGGTGACGTGGAGAAAACTGGAAAACAGAACGGCGATGCGGCCGGGCAATCCGTCCTGGCCCGCATCGACGCCGCGCTGATCGGGCTGGCGCACATGCGCGCCCGCGTCGGCGTGTACGACTACATTCCGGCAGCCCGGCTCAGCACCAACCTCAGCCGTGCGATCCTCTCGCCGACCCTGTCGCCCATGCCCGGCATTCCCATGCCGCCGACCATGGCGCGGCAGATCGAGGCGCTGAACGCGTCCCTGCGCCGGGCCGGAGCCGTCACGGAAGCGGATGGCTGATACGCCGGCCGGCATCATTGCCCGTCCTGGTCGTTCTCGGTGACACTCGGAGTGCGCGAGGGAGTCGGAAGCTCCCCCGCGCTTTCACCATCTGCTGTCACAGAGGATGAACCTGTATGAGCGAAACTCCCGACGCGCTTCTCAAGGCGATAGCTCAAGGGATTGGACGCCTGGAAGCCGACAATGCGCCCGCTCTTTTCGTCGATAACGTCATATCCTTCGGCCATAACGGCGGCGTGGTTTACGCCACCGTTGCCGCCGGAAAGCCAAAAGGAGACGGGCAGATTCCCGTCCCCGTCGCACACTTGCGCCTGACTGTTGATGCCGCCCGGCTGCTGGCGGAGAACATCGCCAAGGCACTTGCCCTGATGGAGGCTGAGGGAAAGCCGATCAATTGATCCCAGCACCCACGCAATAAGCGTCTCGGCCTCGGCAATCCGGTCGGTGATCGAACCGGGGCCGACCTGAGCGAGCGCCCAGGCGCGCAGGTCCGCATCCGCCATCTCGTGGAGGGATTCAGTGACGTAGCTCATAGCCAGGCCCTCAGCGCACCAACCGGACGGAGGCGGCAGCGTCCAATGACTCCGCCGCCTCCCCGTGCCACCATGCGGTCACCACAACACGACATGGAGGAACCCAGATGGTTGAAGGAAATCATATCGATGAGGCGATCTGGAGACCGATTCTTGAAGTTCTGAACAAGAACCCCTTTGGTCCGCATAGATATCTTAAAGATATAGCGCCAGACATTGATAGCAACATTGCGCTTCAGAATATTTATTATCTGGCACAGAACAAACTTTGCACAGCCAATATAGAACCCACACCGCAGGGCAGCTTCCGTTATTTTGGAGGGGTGCAAATTACCACCCGAGGAATCGACTTCCTCAAGAACGACGGTGGCCTCAGCAAGCGACTGCGCACGATCACCGTCGAACTCGACGGCGACACCATCAAGGCCCTGATTGCCGACAAAGTCGATCAGTCCGACGCACCCGACGAAGACAAGGGGAAGCTCAAACATGCAATCCGCTCCCTTCCTTCCAACGCGTTGACAGCCCTAACAGGTGAACTTGTGAAGCGGGGTCTGTCCTCGGCTTCGGATCTATTGCCGTGGCTCGAAACAGCACTTCGTCACCTATGATGCCGGCGAAGCTGAAGGTGACCTCGTGCGACACCAGGCCGAAGTCCAATGACGTCCGGAAGTCGCCGGTCAGATGCGCCGGGCGGTTGAAGGACGCCATCAGGATGGAGCCGTTCTCGTACGGCTCGACCCAGATCCGCGACGCCTCAACCCAGAGGGGCGGATTGAACCACGGCTCGCTCATCCCACGCATCCTCCAGCCACTCCATACTCGTGAAGGACGGCATGAACGGCACCGAGCGCAGCGGCGGTCATGGTCACAAGAGCCAGGACGGCAAATAGGACGACGAACGCCCGCGCCCCCTGGTCTAGGCACCAATCAAGAAGACGATCCATCATCCCGCTGCCTCCGGGGTGGTGGGGGCTGGGGCCCGGCGCTCCTGCTCACGGAGCATCCAATCGCGAATTCGCTCGACATTTTGAATTGAGACTCGTCCCGATGATCGAAGCCGCCCCACAAATCGGCTGTCTTTCACGGCCAGGCTACCTATGGACGTCTCCGCAAGCCCATAGGCTTCGGTAAACGCTTCTATCTCCCGGAGGATGTCGCCCTGGATACTCATCCCCCAACGAATGGGGGATTGTCCCACACCAGTCAACACAAAATTCCCTCGTGAACCTACTTACTCGTTGTGGGATTGTCCCCAAAACCTCAAAATGTTCAGGGCCAAAATGCAGCTAATTTCCACAAAAAGGCTTGAATATCATATGGGTAGGTGCGGACTTAGTGCTAGAGCACTATCACTCCAAGCCGGCCTGAACGAGACTGCGGTGAGGGACATTCTTAGCGGCAGATCAAAGCTGACGCGTCCCAATACGATTCTCCGCCTAGCATCCGCATTGGGGTGCAAGCCTGAAGATCTACTGGAAACAGACACTCTTATGAGCATGTTCGAGGGAGACTTCGATACAGCATTAAGAAAAATGAAAGATCTTCACATTGAAATGGAAAATATTGTCGAAAAATCTGATGACGGAAAAATATCTATTTTAGGAGAGAACATATCACCTGAACAAAGAGAGTTCTTTGAGGTTTTTGTTGGAAAAGGGTATGAAAATAGGAAGAGTTACCCAACAAATTTTACAGGAGCGAATTTATCAGGAACATTAATGCAGAATTCTTCCCTTCCTGGGGCCAGTTTCACTGGCACAAAACTGGTAGGGGCCGATTTATCGGGGTCTAATTTGGCCGAAGCCAGCTTTGTAGGCGCTGACCTAACTTCAGCGGATCTACGAGACTGCAACCTTGAAGGGGCGGATTTCGTCGGCTGCAAGATGAACGGGACAAAGATGAAAGGCGCCAATCTAGCGGAAGCTAATTTCACAGGCGTCGATATGTCGAAGATAGATTGGGGATGATCCCCCATTTTTTGATTGACGCAGCAGGAAATCCCATACATTTATCCCTCATCGGCTAGGCCGGTGAGGGTTTTTCGTCTCAGGACGCAGACCTCCGCTGGCATGGCTGACCAGTTTACAATGCCATGGGGCCAAGATGTCAGATCGATATCGAATGCCGGAGGCGTCGCGGGTCTATCTCCGCATCCCTCCGGACCTGCGTGAATGGCTCGAAGCCAGAGCCGCAGGTCGTGTGCGCAGCCTGAACGCGCACATCACGGACCTCCTTGAAGAGGCCCGGGAACAGGAAACAGCAGCGAGGAACGCCGGCAAGCTTCCCCTCGCCGCTGCTCATTCCATCAATCAGAAAGCAGGAACGCTCACCAATGGATGACGCAATCCATATCATACGCGCGGTCAACGCCGCAAATGCCGTGATTCCCACCCTCCGCTCGATGCTGCTGATCGGCGCGTCGATGTTCGTCACCACCCTCTATGTGCTGGGGGCGGTGCGATGAGCCAGAACACACCTTTGACCATTCTTTCCACGTCGGTTCGGCAAGATGCCGGAGGCCGCTACTGCCTGAATGATTGCCACCGGGCTGCTGGTGCTCTTGATAAAGATGCGCCCGCCCAGTGGCTGCGCACCGAGACCGCCAAGAAGCTGATCGCCGAACTGGAAACTATGCAGGAATGCACAGTTTCAGAAACTGCCGAGAAGCCCGTAGTTACCGTTCCTGGCCGCAACGGCGGAACCTATGCCGTCAAGGAACTGGTCTACGCCTACGCGATGTGGATCAGCCCCGCGTTCCACCTGACCGTCATCCGCGCGTTCGATGCTCTGGTGCGCGGCAAAGACCCGACACCCAAGCCCAAGGCTCCCCGCGCGCCGGCGCTGATCGGTCCGCGCCGCCAGACGCTCGGGCTGATCGAGCTTTACACCCGCGTCAACGAGATGCGCGGGCTGGACCGGAACGCGGCGCTCATCTCCGCCAACGACCGCGCGACGGTGAAGACGGGCATCAATCTGTTCGAGGAAGCCGGGCCGGTGCGCATGGAAGCGCCGGATCAGGAACCGGTGATGAACGTCACCGCCATTGCCGAGGCGATCGGCGGCATCAGCAACCGGCGCATCAACCCGGCCCTGATCGAGATGGGTTACCAGACCAAAGGCGGAAAGGGCTGCCGTTGCCCTTACCAGGCAACCGAGCTCGGCAAGCAGCATTCGCGCGTGGTCGATTCCCCTCGCAGGCATGCGTCCGGCTTCTCGCAGGAACTTCTGTGGAAGGCGTCGATCATCCCGCTGATCAAGGCCCATCTCGCCGGCGCAACCTCGCCCTACGCCGCCGTCGCGCTGGCGGCCGATACCGATCTGGTGCCGCAGGGAGGGCTGCTGTGATGCGCTGCATTCCCCTGCTGCACACGGGCCTGGTCAACGGCCAACCCGTCCGGTTCTATCAGGCGCCCCATGGTGGGGCGTCGTATCCCTGGCACGCGCATGACGATCTGCTCGCGGCCATGCAGTTCCCGAACGATGGCGGCTGGAAGCGCATCACCGACATGCCGAGCGACGCCGCGCCGCTGGCCGTGTGGAGCATCGACCCCGGCGCGCCGGGACCGGTCGTGATCTGCGACAACCGGCTGGCACGCGAGTTCTTCAGCGCCGCGCCGCTCGGCGCGCCCCTCGTTTCCAGCGGCTTCGGCGAATACCGCGACGCGCTGGCGGAAGCGGTCGGCCTTCTGACCGCCGACATGCGCGACCCGGAAGACCGGGCCACATGGCTGACCAACGCCTGGCTGCGCGACCAGGGCGAGCAGCCCATGCCGCCGATCATGGAAACGGAACTCAGGAAGATGACGCGGGCGACCGGACGAACGATCTTCGATCCCGGCAGCGGCAACGGCGGCCCACCGGCCAGCGTGCGCTCCACCATCCACTGACATTCACTGGCCGCAAGGCCAAGCTGGGAACTATCAAAATGGTCAAAGTCAAGTCGCGCCCGAAATGCGCCCAGAAGACGGCTGCGCCCGTCACGATCGAAGACCAGATCGACGCGGCCCTCGCGCCGGCCGTCCGCACTTCCAGTGCCGTGGGCCGCGCCATGGCCGCCTATTGCTCGACCGTCCGCGAAGCCGACGACGATGAACGGACGACGCCGGAGGTCGAAGCCCATCGGGACAAGGTCCATGACCGAATGGACGCCCTGTGGGTCGAATATGACTCCGGTCCTCTACCCATCGAGACGCCGGCGGACATCCTGTCCGAACTGATGGCGGTCACCAACTACATGACCGGATCAATCGGGACGCACGGATGCGACCTGCCGGCATCTTTCACGATGCTGGAAAGGCTCTGGCGCGTCATCCGGCCCGCATCCGAAATCCTCGGGATCGATCCCGATGAAATCGGGGCGCGCGCCATCGGCCTGCCGATCGACGAGAACATCCAGTCGGAATCGCATTACGCACGCTTCGTCGTGATGCAGGGCCTGGAAAAAGGCATCGCGTTCCGCCTGACACCGGGCGGCAAGCTGGAGATCTTCCGGCAGGACGGTGCCCCGCTCTCGACTGCCCGGCTCGACAGCATCCCCGAGGAAGACCTCGCGGAAGAGGTCAAGCGTCTCATCGCCGACAAAGGCGGAACCCTCACCCTTCCGACCAATCCCGCCCATCTGGCGGGGCAGGCCTGGTGGCTGACGCGCGACGACATGCGCAACACCCCCCGCGACAGCCTGCGCCGCATCAGCGCCGGCTGGGGCCCGAGTTCGCCTGATCGCGATCTGATCGTGACGTGCAAGCGCCTTGAGGATCTCGAAAGCGAGCATCGGCGGATCTACAACGACCATCCCGTCGAAGAGGAGAAGGGCTCCCTCTGGCGCAGGCTGCGCGGCGAGCGGGACGAACTTGCCGAGCGCGCCAGCAAGATGCGCGCCGTCACGACGGCCGGCGTTATCGCCCGCGCAAAAGCGATCCTGGCGAACGGAAACGACACGACTACCTGCGAGGGGACGGATATCGAGCAGACGATGCACAACGCCCTGCTGCGCGACCTGATCGCCATGGATGACGGCGAGAAAGCCCGCCCGCGCGTGATCCCGGATCAGGAAGAACTGAAGCGCGCCGAGGACAATTATCGCCTGCTGGGCCTCGTCAACCAAGCTGGCCTGGCCTTCTACGCCATGGACACATCCCCACTCGATGAAGACATTCCGACCAAGTTGGTGAAGGAATATTGGGAATTGGTCGACCAGTGCTGCCAAATCCGCGCCACATCGACGGAAGCGCACCTTGCGCGCGTCAAGCTTCTGACGTTCAGCAATGTCAAAGATGGCCGCTTCGTCAAACTGCCGGAATTTCCGGAACAGGTTGTCCGCGCCTTGGTCCGCGATGTCGCCGGCGTGCAGGACGATCAGGGAGCCACAGCATGAGCGCAACAGCGGCGGCCGGATGGGAATCCGGCCTCACCCCGCGCGGCATGGGCGTCCGTGTGGCCGAGGAAACGGCGTCGGAGCCCGATACCGTCTTCCTCACCCGGTTCCGCGCCGAACTGACCGACCTGTGCGTGCTGTGGGACTCCCTCGGCTACCCCTCGCCGCTGTGCCGGCTCTTCGCCCAGCAGTTCGAGGGTGGCGCGATCATGCACCGCCTGACCATCCGGCAGGACCGGCAGACCTGGAGCCAGTTGGAAGGGAGGCGCGCGTAATGGGGCGCCCCCGCAAGCAATGGCCGCAACGCGAGATCGGCATTCTGGTCCACATGCGCCGCGCCGGCCACACCTGGAAGCAGATCGGCGACCGGCTGGGCAAGCAGCGCAACACCTGCCGCCGGTTCTGGATCGAGGTGCTGGGCTATCCGGCAACCCGCGTCCGGCCGGGCAACAGGCCCCAAGGAGCAACCACATGACCTGGGAGGAAGCATTGGCTGCCCTCGGCCTGCGCGATCCATTTGTCGACGGTCGAACCTGGGCCGAGGAAGTTTGGGGCGTCGAAGGCGCTCCACTCTCTGCAATCAAGCCCAGCCTCGATGCCTGGATCGAAGTCATGCGCATCAACATGAAGCATGACCTCAACCTGCCGGAACCCATTATCAGAAAACACATCGAATGCTTCACCCTTTCCGCAAAGGCCCGGCTCTACGATCTGGCCATGGCCCCCAAGGTGGTGGGACACGCATGAAGACGGTGACCCATCACCGGGCAACGCCGCCCGAAACCATCGACTGGGCCAAGGTAAAACACCTGTGGGTCCAGGACGCGCTTGACGAGATCAACGCGCCCACGATGTTCTTCCCGTGTGTCGTCTTCATGGACGACAGGTGGGAGTATCTGGCCCTCACCACCGACATCACCAGCGCACGTCAATGCGTCGCACGCCTCGGCGCGCTCTACGACAAGCCGGTGATAGACTGGACGCGGCCCGCGCCAGAATCCCTAGCGGAAGAGAGCTTTTTCTACAGCGTGCGCGACCTGCTGCCGGTAAACCATGGTCGGGAGATCCCCGAGCAGGAACCCCAATGGGGCGCGGGCTGGTCGGAAACCGACCAGTTGTTCCGCGACGGCGCGACAGACGCCGAGTTCATGCACGAACTGGCTGAACTGGAGCGCATCTTTAAGCAAAGCGACATAGCAGAGGGCGTCGACCCGGCGCGGGTAACCATGGCTATCCAGGCCACGCGAGCAACGGCCGTCCATCGCTGGCTCATGCTCCACGTCGCCAATCCGAGGAGAAAGACCACGCCATGAAAATCACCGTCGAAGTCGATCTCGAAGTCATCGGCAGGGCCATCGCAGATCATGTCCTGGTGGATGAAGAAGAGGGCCTGGAGGCCATGACCCTGATGCTGCGCGGCGCCGGCTTCGCCATCAGCGTGTCCCGCGAAGGTGGCCCTGAAGTTGAGAGCACCACCTTCATCGGCGACGCCATCGCGCAGGCCGCCCGCCGCAGGGCGATGGAAATCGTCCGGTCGATGGACCATCCCGGCCAGGTTCTGGACCTATTGAGCGGCGAGAGGGCGCGATGAACGACGTGCTCTATTGCTCGTTTTGCGGGAAACCGCAGAATGAGGTGAAGAAGATCATCGCCGGTCCGAAAGCATTCATATGCGATGAATGCGTCGCGGTCTGCATCGATGTCATCACGACAGCAAGGATAGAGGAGGCGGGCAAGAAGATCGCCGCACCCTTCGTCAAGATGATTTGGTGGGTGCGAGCCAAGAGGTCAAAGCCGGAGGTGGAGGGATGAGTGACTTCGGCGCCCGCGTGCTGCCGGTCGAGAAGGCAGCCGAATACGTCGGCCTGTCCAAGAGCACGTTCCTGTCGGAGGTCGCGCCTGTGGTGCGACCCATCCGCCTGACAGAACGTCGGGTCGGATGGGACCGCCTTCTGCTCGACCGCTGGGTCGACATGAAGCAGGGACTTTCCCCAGTTGGAGCCGACGCGGAGCGGGTCAATCCGCTGTCCATGCTGCCGTGACAATTATTCGCCTGCAATTCATCAAGAAATACAAAGACCGGCACGGAAAGGTTCGACATTATCTGAGGCGGAGGGGGTTCAAGCAGATCCCTCTGCCAGACCCGTCCGACCCGTCGTTCTTCACCACCTACCAGGCCGCGCTGGCCTCGACCGAAGAGCCGAAGGAGAAGCCCAAGGCTGGGGTCGGCACGTTCTGCGCCCTAGTCGATGCCTGGTATGAATCATCGGCCTTTCGCCAGCTTGGTCCGGCCACGCAGACAAATTACCGGCGCATCCTCTCCCGAATGCAGAAAGAGGACTATGGCGCGCATGCTGTGACGGATTTCGAGCCGCAATACATTCGACGCTTCGTGGCGCGCGCTGCCGATACGCCGGCTGCCGCGAACCATCGGCTCCGGCTGTTTCGCCTGTTGTTCCGCTTCGCGGTCGAGGATGGGTGGATCAAGACCGATCCGACGCTTGGAGTCCGGCGCCTCAAGGAAAAGGGAGAGGGCGCGAAAAGCTGGTCAGAAGACGAGATCGAGAAATACGAGGCCCGGTGGCTATCGGGCTCACCACAGAGGCTGGCACTGGCCCTTCTGCTCTACACGGGGCAGAGGCGTAGCGATGTGGTGCGGATGGGTTGGGACGACATCGAGAGCGGATTCCTCCGCGTCCGCCAGGCCAAGACAGGCGCCGCGCTTCTGATCCCCCTGCATGGGGCGCTCATCGCCGAGATCGAACAATGCGACCGATCTGCTCCGCGGTTTCTCCTCACACGCGAGGACGACCCAAGGCCGTACAGCCCGAATGGGTTCTACAATCGGTTCGTGGAGTGGGCGAAGGAAGCAGGCCTGCCGGCGGGCCTTAGCCCGCATGGGTTGCGGAAGGCAGCAGCTCGGCGCCTTGCAGAGGCTGGCTGCACTCCGCATCAGATCGCGGCGATTACGGGGCACAAGACGCTTGCAGAAGTGGAGCGATACACGCGCGCAGCCGATCAGGTCCGGATGGCGCAAGAAGCTATGCGCCGCCTCGGCTGCGTCTAACCAAATCCGGAAGGTGTCTACCCTATCGCGGTTTTTGGCAGTATTCTGCGATTTTATGGAATGCTTGGCGTCCCATAGGGGATTCGAACCCCTGTTGCCGCCGTGAGAGGGCGGCGTCCTAGGCCTCTAGACGAATGGGACATCTGGCTTGGGCGGCTTCGTATCCTGATGCAGCGCGATGGTCAAGCCCCGCCCGAAGGATAAGGACATTTTCTCGGCAAACCACCATCAGCTCGCAATCGCCGCATCGCGGATGAAGAAGCTGGCATCGGTGCGGCCATTCCAGTTTTCCGCGCGCAACCAGCCCGCCAGATGCAGCGGGGGGGCATTGCGATCCTCCAGCGTCGCCGCGGCCGGGTGGTCGTCGGCACGAAACAGCAGCGCCTTCAACCGGGGGCCGCCGCCTTCGCCTTCCACCAGTACCCGCAGCGTTCCCCCCTCACGGCCGATCCGATCAGCCCGCACCACCCGCACGCGCGGAATGGCCAGCACCGGCTCGTCATTGCCCGCGCCGAATGGAGCCAGCCGGCCGATATCGCTCGCTAGCGCCACCGTCGCACCGGCCACATGCACCACCCCCTCGATCGGCACATCCACCGCATCCGGCAGCGCCGCCGCATCGCACAGGCGCGTATTCAGGAAATCATGCAGCGCCGGCACCCCGGCCAGAGGCAACGAGAATCCCGCCGCCATGGCATGGCCCCCGCCGGTCGTCAGCAGCCCCATCTGCCGCGCCGCGATAATCGCCGCCCCCAGATCGATATCCATGACCGAGCGCCCCGATCCCTTGACCGTCCCGTCCTCCAGTTCCGCCCCCACCAGCACCGGACGATTGAACCGTTCCTTGATCCGGCCAGCCACGATGCCCACCACACCCGGATGCCAGTCCCGACCCGACAGCAGCAGCACCGCATGCCCGGCCGCGCGCTGGGCCGCCGCGTCCTCCATCGCGCGGTCCAGAATCGCGGTTTCCACCGTCTGACGGCGGCGGTTCACCGCGTCCAGCCGCTCAGCCAGCCGCCTGGCCTCCGCGGCATCGTCACACAGCAACAGGTCCAACCCCAGACCAGACTCGGCAATGCGACCGCCCGCATTGATCCGCGGGCCCAGCGCAAAGCCGCAGGTAAAGGCCGACAGCGGATCGCGCGCCCCCGCAACCTCCAGCAGCGCCTCCAGCCCGACGCGCTGCCGCCGCGCCAGGACCTTCAGCCCCTGCGTCACCAGCGCGCGGTTCAACCCCGTCAGCGGCATCACGTCGCACACCGTCGCCAACGCCACGATATCGAGGAACGCCATCAGGTCCGGCTCCGGCCGCCCGGCAAACCAGCCCGCCCGACGCAACGCCCGCACCAGCGCCACCGCCGTCAGAAACGCCACCCCCGCCGCGCACAACCCCCGCTGGCCGGACACGCAGTCCGGACGGTTGGGATTGACGGTGGCCAGCACGGATGGCGGAGCCCCCTCCGCCTTGTGATGATCCAGCACCACGATCTCGGCCCGCCCGGCCAGCGTCGCCAGCACATCCCCCGCCGCCGTGCCGCAATCGACACAGACCACCAGCGTCGCCCCCCGCGCCACCAGCGCCTCCAGCGCCGGGGCGTTGGGACCATAGCCCTCGGTGATCCGGTCAGGCACATGGGTCATGACCGGACAACCCAGCCCGCGCAGCAGCCCGGTCATCAGGGCGGCGGCACAGGCGCCATCCACATCGTAATCGCCGAACACGGCCACCGTCTCGCCCCGGCGAACCGCCTCGGCCAGCCGCTCGGCCGCCGCATCCATGTCCCGCAACATGGACGGATCGGGCATCAGCGCCCGCAGGGTCGGGTCCAGGAAGGTCGCGGCCGTGCCGCCATCCAGCCCACGCACCGCCAGCATCTGCCCGACCAGTTCGGACACACCCGCCTGCTGCGCGATCATCAGCCCGATCCGCCCGCCATCAACGGCCAGACGGGAATCCCGCCACAGCCAGCGCCGGCCGGACAGGCTGGAACGCACCCCCAGCACCAGCGCCTCCTCGGCCGCACCAGGGGGCCGCGCCATCAAGGTCCCGTCAGCCATCACCGGAAACGATGCCGTCCGTCAGAAGGTCGACCAGATCTTGGTGCCGAAATCGTGATGCCCCTCGACAAAACGCACGGTGCCGGATTTCGAGCGCATGACGATCGAATGGGTGACGGCATGGCGCCCATCGCGGCGAATGCCGCGCAGCAGCGGGCCGGCGGTCACCCCGGTGGCCGAAAACAGGACATCGCCCCTGGCCAGGTCGAACAGACCCAGCTTGCGCGAAGGGTCCTTGCCCGGATCCATCTCCCGCGCCCGGCGGATCTGCTCGTCATCCTCGAACAAAAGGCGCGCCTGCATCTGGCCGCGCACACACCGCACGGCGGCGGCGGCCAGCACCCCCTCGGGCGCGCCGCCCGACCCGGCATAGATATCCACCGCGCCATCCGGCAGGCAGGCCGCGATGGCGGCCGCCACGTCGCCGTCGCTCAGCAGCATCACCCGCGCCCCGGCCTCGCGCGTCTTGGCGATCAGTTCCTCATGCCGCTCGCGTTCCAGCGCACACAGCGTCAACTCGCCGATATCCTTGCGCTTGGCGCGCGCCAGCTCCCGCAGATTGGCACCGATGCTGGCATCCAGGTCCACCACGCCCTCGGGCAGGTCGGGGCCAACCACGATCTTCTCCATGTAGACATCGGGCGCATGCAGGAAATTGCCCGCCTCGGCCAGCGCCACCACCGTCAGGGCGTTGGGCATGTTCTTGGCGCACAGGTTGGTGCCTTCCAGCGGGTCCACGGCAATATCCATCGCCGGGCCGCCCGAACCCACCTTCTCGCCGATGAACAGCATCGGCGCCTCGTCCATCTCCCCCTCGCCGATCACCACCGTGCCGTCGATGGCCACGGTATCGAAGGCCAGACGCATCGCCTCGACGGCGGCGCCATCGGCATCGTTCTTCTGGCCGCGCCCGGTCCAGTGCGACGCGGCCATCGCCGCAGCCTCCGTCACGCGGACCAGTTCCAGGGCCAGGTTACGATCGGTAACCTGATAGGCAGCAGTCGGTTTGGACGTCATCACTCTGTTTCCTTGGCTGTCTGGGCCGATTCTCTGCCGGCCTGTTGAACGGGGCCGCCGGATCAGCCGGCCTCGATACGAATCATCGCCGGCTCGCCGATCACAGCCGGCAGCGCCGCGATCCGGTCCAACGCCGCCATCATGGCGGATTCCCGCGTCCGATGCGTGACCAGCACCAGCGGCACGGACGGCGCGTCTCCCCCGACGGGATCGTCCGCCGCGCGCCCATGTTGCAGCATGCTGCGCAGCGACACACCATGATCGCGCAGAACGGCCGTCACATCGGCGATCACGCCTGGCCGGTCCTGCACATGCAGGCGCAGATAATATTCCTCATGGAACGCGGTGCGCGGCAAGGCTTCCACCTGCGTCAGCCCATCGGTGCTGCGGCCCCAGACCGGCACGGCATTGCCGCGCGCGATATCGATCAGGTCGGCGGCGACGGCGGTGGCCGTCGGCCCCTCGCCCGCGCCGCGCCCCTCCAGCATCAGCCGCCCGACGAACGCGCCTTCCACCAGCACGGCATTGAACACGCCGTCCACCTGCGCGATCGGCATCTTTTCCGGCACCAGGCAAGGATGGACCCGGGCCTCGATCCCATCCTCGCGCCGGCGCGCCAGGCCCAGCAGCTTGATACGATACCCCAGCGCCCGGGCGAAGGTCAGGTCCAGCGCATGAATACCCCGGATCCCCTCGACATGGACCGAGGAAAACGCCACCGGCCGGCCGAACGCCAGCCCCGCCAGGATCGCCAGCTTGTGCGCCGCGTCGATGCCGTCCACGTCGGTCGAAGGGTCGGCCTCGGCATAGCCCAGGGCCTGCGCCTCGGCCAGAACGTCGTCGAAGGGGCGGCCGCTCTCGCGCATCGCGGTCATGATATAGTTGCAGGTGCCGTTCAGAATGCCGCCCACCCGGTTCAGCCGGTCGGCGGCCAACCCCTCGCGCACGGTCTTGATAGCCGGGATTCCGCCCGCCACCGCGGCCTCGAACATCAGCGGCAGGCCCGCCTGCTCGGCCAGCGCCGCCAGTTCGGCCCCATGCACCGCGATCAGCGCCTTGTTGGCGGTCACCACCGGCCGCCCGGCGCGCAGCGCCTCGGTCACCAGCCGCCGGGCAATGCCGTCCGCCCCGCCAATCAGTTCGACGACCACATCCACATCCGGGTCGCGCGCCAGCGCCAGGGCGTCGTCATGCCAGGTCACGCCGTCCAGATCGATGCCCCGGTCGCGGGCACGGTCGCGCGCGGCCACGGCGGTCACGATCACCTGCCGCCCGGCCCGCGCGCCGACGATGCCCGCATTGGCCCGCAACAGCTTGACCAGCCCGGCCCCCACCGTCCCCAGCCCGGCAATGCCGATCCGCAATGGCCCCGATCCCGCGCCGCCTCCCTGTCCACCCGTCGCCATATTCCGTCCGGTCACCTGATATCCTGTCGTCGTTCCTGAATGCCGCCTAGTGCCGGAGGCAGCGCCCACAGCGCCGCCTCCGGGTCGAAAACCCGCCGGGCGGTCAACCCACCGGCACGGGGTCCGCGGCCTGCTCCGTATCCTTCGCCGCGCGACGCCCCACCCCGGCCGTGTCGGGCAGGTTGACGCCATGGCGCCCCATGAACTGGCGGATCGCCCGCGTCGCCTGACGCAGGCGCTGCGTGTTCTCGACCAGCCCGATCCGCACGAAACCCTCGCCATATTCGCCGAAGCCCAACCCCGGCGCCACCGCCACCCCGGCCTCCTTCAGCAGAAGCTTGGAGAAATCGACGCTGCCCATGTCGCGGAAAGCCGCCGGCAACGGCGCCCAGGCGAACATCGACCCCTCGGGCGACGGCACGTCCCATCCCGCCGCGTGCAGGCCGCGGATCAGCACGTCGCGCCGGTCGCGATACAGCGCGCGCATCTCGGCCACGCAATCCTGCGGGCCGCTCAGCGCCGCCACCGCCGCCACCTGGATCGGGGTGAAGGCGCCATAATCCAGATAGGATTTGATCCGCGTCAGCGCGTTGATCAGGCGCGGATTGCCGGCAGCGAACCCCATGCGCCAGCCAGCCATGGAATAGGTCTTGGACAGCGAGGTAAACTCGACCGCGATGTCCTTCGCCCCCGGCACCTGCAAGATCGAGGGCGGCACCCGGTCGCCGAAATAGATCTCGGCATAAGCGAGGTCGGACATGATCCAGATCTCGTGCCGGCGGGCGAAGGCCACCAGTTCGCGATAGAAATCCAGGTCCGCGACATAGGCCGTGGGGTTGGAGGGAAAATTGACGATCAGCGCCGTCGGTTTCGGCACTGAATGGCGCACCGCGCGATCCAGCGCCCGCAGCATCTCCTCGTCCGGCGTCGCGGGAATCGACCGCACCGAGGCCCCGGCGATGATGAAGCCGAACTGATGGATCGGATAGGACGGATTGGGCACCAGGATGGTGTCGCCCGGACTGGTGATGGCGGCGGCCAGATTGGCCAGCCCTTCCTTCGATCCCAGGGTCGCGATCACCTCGGTCTCCGGGTCCAGCGCCACGCCGAAACGGCGGCCGTAATAGGCCGCCAGCGCCCGGCGCAGGCCCGGAATCCCCTTGCTGACCGAATAGCCGTGGGCACGCGGATCGGCCACGGTTTCCACCAGCTTCTGCACGATATGCGGCGGGGTGGGACTGTCGGGATTGCCCATGCCCAGATCGATGATGTCCTCGCCCCTGGCTCGGGCCGCGGCCTTGGCCTTGTTCACCTCGGCGAACACATAGGGCGGCAGGCGACGGATGCGATGGAATTCTTCTGTCATGGGTTGGCTCGTTGAGACTGTTTGCCCGGGACCCAACGCCCCGGACAAGGTTCAGGATGGCCGTTTCGCGCCGCTCTTCCGGCGGCATGTCGCGACTGGCGGAGCATTCCCCGCCAATCGCGGATATTAACGACGCCCGCGCCCCGCAGGCAACCGCGCCGCGCGCCATCGCATCGCACTACTGCGCGGTACTGATCCGTACTCCGTCGCCGAACGGATGCGCCCGCAGATGAATCGCCTTCGCCGGCACGCCGTCGGCCGCCAGCCGCTCGGCCACCGTGCGCGCGCGCAGCAGGGCCAGCGCCATCGCCCGCGCCTGCTCCGCCGAATCGGTCGACGCGGCCTCGCCATAGCCATGGACGAACAGCGGGCCGCCGGGGCTATGGCGCGCCACCCCGTCGATCGCCTTCTCCTGCCCCGCCACCGGCCGATCGTTGCCGACGGGAAAGAGAATCCGCGTCCCCACCGGGTCGGCCAGCACATAATCCGGCCGGATCGTCGCCACCGCCGCGTCGCTCGGCACCGCGAAGCCCGGGAATTGCGGCGCCACCGGCGGCCCGGCGGGAATCTCGGGCAGCGGCCCCGACGCGGCCGCCGAGGTGCCGCCCACGCCGCCGACATCCGCGCCGACCTCCGGCATCGCCACCAGCGCCGCGTCCCCCGCGGCAGCCCGCGCCGGCGCAGGCGCGGGCGGCGGCGCCTCCGCCGCATCCAGCGTCGCCGAAGACGCCCCCCCGGAAGGCGCGGTGGAGGCCGACTCCGGGGCCGGGGCCGGGGCCGGGCGCGCGGGCACCTTCGGCACGACCGGGGCCGTATTCGTCAGCGGCCCGACCTCCGCCGCCATCCGGTGGGCCAGGTTGCGCTGTTCGACCAGGGTCTCGGTCACGTCCTGCCGGCGATCGGCCGAGGGCAGGACCGGCACCGTGGTCGGGGTCAGGCCCACGGCGGGATAGGGATCATGCGCGCCGGGCGGCGGCGGCCGCTGCTCGGCAATGACGCCGCCCTGATGCTGGTGGTACCAGTCCAGCGTGGCGTCGAAGGCATCGCGATGGGCGCAGCCGCTCAGGGCCACCAGGGCCGCCAGCAATCCCGCCGGACGGGCCAGAGCCGAACGGTCTCTTGGCAGCGGCGCTTTCATACCCATCTTCACTCCGTGACCAGCGTCCGGCGGCCGCTTCCCACCGGGGAGGGCCGCCTGCCCTCCCTTACTAACCCGCCCCCGGGCTTTTGAGCTAGAGAGCGGCACGGCGGGCGGCAGGTCGGGTCTTGGCACCGGCCCGAAGGCGGCGCAGGATAGAGTGGATGAATAGGACCAGTCCTGGATACAGGGAGATGATGATGCTGAACGGCATGCGGCCGAACCACCGTATCCGGATGGATGACGAGGACCCGAACGGCCCCGACATCCCCGAGCCCCAGGGCCCCGAACCGGCGGAACCCGGCGACAACAAGACCCTGTCCTCGCCGATCAACGAGCTTGAGAGCCGCCTGTTCGACCAGCGCAAGGTGCTGGTCTTCGGCGCGATCAACGACAAGCTGGCGCGCGACGTCACCGGCCGCCTGCTGGCGCTGGCCGGCGCGTCCGACCGGCCGATCGACGTCTATGTCAACTCGCCCGGCGGCCATGTCGAAAGCGGCGACACGATTCACGACATGATCCGCTTCGTCGATTCGGTCGCCCCGGTGAACGTGATCGGCACCGGCTGGGTGGCCTCGGCCGGCGCGCTGATCTTCGCCGCCGGCAACCCGCAGCGCCGCTACTGCCTGCCCAACACGCGCTTCCTGCTGCACCAGCCGATGGGCGGCGTGCGCGGCCCCGCCACCGATATCGATATCGAGGCGCGGGAAATCGTGAAGATGCGCGAGCGGCTGAACCGCCTGTTCGCCCGCGAAACCGGCCAGTCGTATGAAAAGATCTGCCGCGACACCGACCGGAACTACTGGATGTCGGCCGAAGAGGCGATCGCCTACGGCCTGGTGACACGGATCATTTCCACCCTGTCCGACATCCACTGACCGCTGGCCCCCTCCTCCTCCCCCCCATCGCAGGGGGGGCCGCAATGTGACGCCCGGCCCGGCCCGATCCAGGCTGGTCCGGCGTCTGTACTCATTGTGCGAGCTTGCGAAGCATGACCTCCCTTTCCGATATCTATTCCTCCCTCCCCGAGGCGATCGACCCCAAGGGCGCCGACACGAAGACGGTGGCCGAGGCCGATTTCAACGCCCGCCACTGGTCCAGCCCGGTGCCCGGCCCCCTCAAGCCCGGCTCGGCGGAGCATAAACGCGCGGTGGCGGAGATGTTCCGCGACACGTTCAACCCGTACAAGCCCTCGGTCATCGCCTGGCCGAAGCTGGACCCCGAGACGCTGAAGCGCGTCACCTCGCTGCCGATCTGGGACATCGCGGTCCAGACCGAGGGCAAGGCCCGCCTGCGCATGGCCGCCTACGCCCGCATGATCGACGACCCGGACATGAAGGACGCCCTGTCGCGCAACGCGTGGGAGGAAAACCGCCACAAGGAGGTCCTGTCCAAGCTGGTCGAAGCCTACGACATCAAGATGGCGCCCGAGCCCCCCTACATCGAACCGCGCGACACCGAATGGGCCTATCTGGTCACCGGCTTTTCGGAATGCGTGGACAGTTTCTTCGCCTTCGGCCTGTTCGCCCTGGCCCAGCGCTCCGGCTTCTTCCCCGCCGAGCTGATCGAAACGTTCGAGCCGGTGATGCAGGAGGAATGCCGCCATATCCTGCTGTTCGCCAACTGGCTGGCGTGGCACCGCGCGACCATGCCGCTGTGGCAGCGCCCGTGGTTCGAACTGCGGGTTCTGGCGGTCTGGGTGTTCCTGGTCTACGAGCGGATCGGCCTGGCCACCAGCATCGACGCCAACGGCAATGTCCAGGAACAGGACAATAATTTCACCGTCAGCGGCGCGAAGGACGTGGCGAACATCGATATCAGCCTGCGCGAGATGATCGATCTCTGCCTGGAGGAGAACGAACGCCGCTTCTCCGGCTACGACCCGCGCCTGCTGCGGCCGAAACTGGCCCCGAACCTGGCGCGCTTCCTGCGCCTGTTCCTGCGCCGGCCCTCCGGCGCCCGCGCGGTGGAGCACGCCGCTTGAGCCGCATCGAAGCCGGATCGGAGACCCACAAGGACCTGTTCTGCCGCCAGTTCATCGCCACGCACCAGGTCTTCGACCCCGAGACCCTGCCCTGGCCCGACCTGACGGAGGCGGAACTGGCCCGCCTGCGCACCATCCCGTTCTGGCAGGAGGTGTACCATACCGAACGCCGGGCGGGCGCGATCGTCGACGCCTTCACCCCGCAGATCACCGACCCGGTGGTGCGCGAGGCCGTCGCCCTCCAGGGCCTGGAGGAAGCGCGTCACGCGAAGCTGATCCGTACCATGATCGACCGCTACGGCATCGACGCCACAGAGCAGGAGATGGAACGCTTTCCCGCCGATCTGGAAACCGCCTTCATCGATTTCGGCTTCGGCGAATGCCTCGACGCCTTCCTGGGTTTCGGGGCGTTCAAGAACGCCCGCCAGTCACAGTTCCTGCCGGAAAAACTGTTCGAGATCTTCGACGTGCTGATGTTCGAGGAAACCCGGCACATCGTCTTCTTCATCAATTACATGGCCTGGCGCGAGCGCCGGCGCGGGCTGGGCCCGGTCCGCCGCGCCCTGAAATCCACCCGCTATTACGGCCGCGCCCTGGCCCGGCTGCTGGCGATGGTCCGGCGCGGGCAGCAGCCCAATGACGGGCGCGATTTCGCGGTCACCCAGGCCAATGTGTTCCTCGACAGTTTCTCGTTCCGCCAGTTCGTCGAGGATTGCTACCGCGAGAACGCACGGCGGATGCAGGAATTCGACCCCGACCTGATGCAGCCCCGCCTGCTCCCCGCGATGGCCGACCTCGCCCTGCGCGGCATGCGCCTGTGGGACCGCCGCCGCCCCCACCTGCGCGCCGGAACGCGGTAACCCCCCTCCCCGACGCAACACTCCGTTGCAAACCGAAAGAAAAACCAGCCTTTCCGCAAACCAGTCGCGGACCTACGCTGGCGGCGATGCGGTCGCAAACCCACGGCCGGTCTTCCTGCCTTCCGGCAACCCAGTCACGGGAGAACGCTCCATGTCATCCTCCATCACCAGCCTCGGCAGCACCATGCCGGGCAGCCTGTACGGCGGCACCGCCGACACGTCCTCCTCATCGTCCTCATCCTCGTCCTCGTCATCGTCATCCACCACGACCACAAGCCAGATCACCAACAGCGACGGCTCGATCACCACGATCACCAAGGATTCGCAGGGCGACGTCATCTCCGAAACCACCACCGGCGGCCAGAACGCCTCGGCCGACGGCTCGACGGTCCTGAACCTGTACGCCTGAGAGCGCGTCCGGAAATGCACGCTGGCGGCGATCCGACGCGCGTTTCCAAGCAGGCTCCGATGATTTTCTGATCTGTTCAGGGGCATCGCCCGTCCCAACCACAAACACCCCGAACAGATCGGACGTTTTTCGGTTTTTCCTCCCACACGCAATTCACGCACAAAGAAGCGTGGTTTATCCATTTTTGCGCTTGCACTCTCTCCGATCGTGTTACAAGGATATCCAACAACGATTTCCTATCGTTAATACAAGATCCCGTCGGAGCGCCGAGTCCCGCCATGTCCCACCCCCTCGCGGCCCTGCCGCGACACAGAACCGCCCGGGACATCCCCGTCGACCCGACCCGCCGCGCACTGCTGGGCGCCACCCTGGCCGGCGCCGCGTCGCTCGCCCTGGCACCCGCCGCACTGGCCGATGACGCCGCCCACTGCCACGCCGCCGGCACGGCGGCCGTCCCTCCGGTCCCCGGCCCGGCCCGCAAGCTGACCATCGCGTGGAACCAGAATTCCACCTGCACCGCCGCGATCCCGGTCGCGAAGGAAAAGGGGTTCTTCGCGCGCTATGATCTCGACGTCGATTACGTCAATTTCGCCGGCGCCACCGACCAGTTGCTGGAGGCATTGGCCACCGGCAAGGCCGACGGCGCCCCCGGCATGGCGCTGCGCTGGCTCAAGCCGCTCCAGCAGGGGTTCGACGTCAAGCTGGTCGCCGGCCTGCACGCGGGCTGCATGCATCTTCTGGCTCCCAGGGGCGGCCCGACGACGCTGGACGCCCTGCATGGCAAGACCATCGGCGTGACCGATATCGGCGGCCCGGACAAGAATTTCTTCTCCATCCGCCTGAAGGAAGCGGGTATCGACCCGGAATCCGACATGCAATGGCGGCAATATCCGGCCGACCTGCTGCCGCTGGCCCTGCAACGGGGCGAGGTCCAGGCCATCAGCGGCAGCGATCCCGTCTCCTACCTCCACAAGCGCCAGTTCGACCTCGTCGAGATCGACAGCAACATGAACGGCAGTTGGGCACAGACCGCCTGCTGCGTCATCGGCCTGCGCGGCAGCCTGATCCGCAACGAGCCCGCGGTCGCGGCGGCGGTCACGCGCGCGATCCTCGACGCCGGCGCCTGGGTGGCCTGCAACCCGGACGAGGCCGGGCGCATCTTCAAACCCTTCGCCGCCCGCGCCAGCGCCGAGGACATCGCGGCCATGCTGCGCCTCCAGGGCCATCATCACCAGGTGCTCGGCCCGCCGCTGCATGACGAGGTCGTGCGCTACGCCGACGCGCTGAAGCAGATCGGCGTCTTCCGCCCCTCGCTCGATCCCGCGCGCTACGCCGACAAGGTGACGCAGGACCTGTTCGCCACATGACGGCACCGGACGCGACCGGCCGCCGTCTGCTGCCCTGGGCGGCCGGGCCGGCCTGGTTCCTGGCGGCGCTGGTCACCTGGCGCTGGCCCGACGCGGACGATTTCCCGGCCACCAACCCGCTCGCGGCGCTGTTCCTGGCCGTCGGGCTGGCGCTGCTGGCCGCCGCCGCGCTGCGCCGCCTCTCGGCGCGCGCGCCCTGGGCCATCGCGCTCGGCCTGGGCTTCACGGCATGGGAAATCGCGCAGGCCAAGCTGCTCTGGCTGCCCCGCCCGTTCTTCGGCACCCCGCAGGACCTGCTGGACGTCTTCCTGACCGACTGGAAGAAGCTGGGCGACAGCCTGCTGCACTCGCTCGGCCTGCTGGCGGTGGGCTACGGCATCGGCGCGGGGTTGGGCGTGGCCATCGGCGTCGGGCTGGGGCGCTCGCCGCACTTCCGCTACTGGGTCCGGCCGCTGATCCGCCTGGTCGGCCCGCTGCCCCCCGTCGCGCTGCTGCCGCTGGCCTTCGTGCTCGTCCCCTCCGGTCGGCTGGCCAGCGAGGCCCTGCTGGCACTGGCGGCGGGCTTCCCCACCACCATCCTCACCTGGTCCGGCGTCGCCGCCGTCGATCCGGCCTTTTACGACGTCGCCCGCACCATGGGCGCGCGCACCCGCTTCCTGGTGCTGCGCGTCGCCCTGCCCGCCGCGATGCCGCAGATCTTCGTCGGCCTGTTCATGGGGCTGGGCGTCTCCTTCGCCACCCTGGTGGTGGCCGAGATGCTGGGCGTGAAATCCGGCCTCGGCTTCTACATGCAATGGGCCCAGGGCTGGGCGGCCTATCCCAACATGTATGCGGCGCTGCTGGTGATGTCGCTGATGTGTACCGGGCTGGTGACCTTGCTGTTCAAGATCCGCGACCGCGTCCTCGCATGGCAGAAGGACGGGCTGAAATGGTGACCCACCGCCCGCTGGGGCTCGCACTCGACCATATCGACCACGGCTACACGATCGGCGGCACGTTCACCCCGGTCCTCGACGACATCAGCCTGACCATCGCGCCGGGCGAATTCGTCGCCCTGCTCGGCCCCTCGGGCTGCGGCAAATCCACCCTGCTGCGCCTGGTCGCGGGGCTGGAGCCCCCACGCGCGGGCACGATCCGCGCCGAGGGCGCGCCGATCACCGGCCCGGGCCCCGACCGGATCGTGATGTTCCAGGACCCGACCCTCTATCCGTGGCGGACGGTGCGCGGCAACGTGGCGCTGGGCCACGACATCGCCGGCCGCAAGGACCCGGAATCGGTCGATGCCGCGATCGAACTGGTGGGGCTGAAAGGCTTCGAGCGCGCCTGGCCGCACCAGCTCTCCGGCGGCATGGCCCAGCGCGCCGCCCTGGCCCGCGCCCTGGTCAACGACCCGCGCGTGCTGATCCTGGACGAACCGCTGGGCAAGCTGGACAGCCTGACGCGGCTGACGATGCAGACCGAACTGCACCGCCTGTGGCGCGATCGCGGCTTCACCGCCCTCATGGTCACCCACGATGTCGAGGAAGCCCTGCTGCTGGCCACCAGGGTCGTCGTCTTCAGCCCCCGCCCCGCCCGCATCATCGGCGACCTGACGATCGACCTCCCGCCGCACCGCCACCGCGACGACCCGCGCCTGCTGCACCTGCGAAAGGACATCCTGGTCCAGCTCGGCCACAGCGCGGACTGGTAGGCATCCGTCCGCGACCCGAACGGCGGCGCGCCGGTCAGGCCGGCACCAGCACCGCCTCGGCCGGCAGCACCGGCGGCGGGGCCCGCCACCGCCCCAGATCGACAGCCTCGATCTCCCGGTCGATCTCGCCGACGACCCGGCGCGCGAACGGGCCAAGATGCAGATAAAGCGCGCTGGTCATGACCGCATAGGGCAATGCTTTCGGATTATGCAGGGCACAATCCAGCATCATGCGCCAGAATTGCCCGGCCGTTCCCGGCCCGGCCCGACGAATACGCAGCAGCAGCCGCAGGAAACTGCGCAGATCCCCGCGCACCATCCGATGGCCCCGGCTGCGCCTGAGCATCCGGCTCATCCGGCGGACCCGGCCGAAATACGCGACCGGCGCATAGATCGCCTCAAGCACCGTCCGATAATCGTGCAACACGTCGCGACGCGGCCGCTTCGTCTCGAAATTCAATCCGGCGGTGCATTGATCCCCCGATTGCGTCTGCTCCCCACCGGAAAAGAGACGCCCCTCGGCCAGCAGGCGCCGCGTCAATTGCGTGGTCGGCAGGGCATAAAGCAGGCCGACCATGCAGACCGGGATCGCCGTATCCTCGATACACGCGATCATCCCGGGGGCAATGCTGCCTTTTTCGCTATCGAACCCGACGATAAAGCCGGCATTCACGAAAATCCCGGCCCCATGGATCCTGGCGATGCTCTCCTGCAGGCTGCGCCGGGTATTCTGCTTCTTCTGCATCAGAACCAGCGAGTCGGTATCCGGACTCTCGATTCCGACGAACACCGCGAAGAAATTCGTCTCCGCCAGGCTACGCAGCAGCTCGGCATCGTCGGCGAGGTTGATCGACGCCTCGGTTGAAAATTCGAACGGGAAATCCCGCTCGCTCTGCCAGCGCATCAGGTCGGGCAGAAATTTCTTCAGCGCCTTTTTATTGCCGATCAGATTGTCATCGACGAAATCCACATGCCCGCGATAGCCGAGCGCATGCAGCGCATCCAGTTCGGCCAGCACCTGCTCATTCGTCTTGGTGCGCGGCACCCGGCCATACAGCTCGATGATGTCGCAGAACGCGCAACTGAACGGACACCCGCGCGAGAACTGCACCCCGACATGCAGATAATGGTCCAGGTTCAAAAGATCGAAGCGCGGCAGCGGGCTCTTTGTAACGTCGGTCTTTCCCATCGGCGCCTCGAAGACGCCCTCCGTGGCCCCGCCGCGCCAGGACGCGACGAAATCGTCCATGATTTCCTCGGCCTCCCCGAGAACCTGGAAATGCGCCGCGCCGTAGAGAGACGGGCTGGACGTGACATCGGGGCCGCCGACCACCACCGGCTTGCCGCGCGCCCGGCACATATCGATAAGATGCAGGGCATCATTTCTCTGCGGCAACATTCCGCCGGTCATCACCAGATCGGCCCACGCCACATCGGCGTCGGACAGGATTTCGGTGTTTCGATTGACCAGCCTGACCTCCCAGCTTTTCGGAAGGAGGGCCGCGACGGTAATCAGCCCGAGCGGCGCCGCCGGATAGCGCGCGCCGGCCAGATCGCATGTTTCCTGGTAATTCCAGAACGAACTCGCATTGAACCGCGGAAAGACCATCAGAACCTTGCAGTTGTCGGTCATCATGCCCCGCCCCCGCGCCGCGCTGTCCGGCTGGCGGCGGCACGCAGGCGGACGGGCCGATCCACCCCTGGTGAAACGGCGATATTCCGGCGAACGGGTATCATATGGAACTTTCATATGGGTGACCGGACCGGTTCTACACGGATACCTTCGCAATAGCGATAGACGACCGCACCCGGCGCACCCGGCCGGCTGTCATGGGCGATGCCGACCGGCCCCGCGAAATCCAGCGTCCTGCGCAACATGACGCGCCGGTCTCGATCGCTGAAGCTCAGTGCGCCGCTGGGTCGACGCGGCGCCCTCGCCGACCGGTGCCGTTTCGGAATCGATGATGGCGACGGACGATCGTACACCCCGCCGTGCGGGCGGCCCCGACCGTCTCCTGCATGATGCGCGAACAGGGCGAGAAGGCGATCGGGATCACGCCATCCCGCGCCCGGAACGCACCGAAATCGACATCGGCAGGGCCAGCCTGACGATGTCGGTCGGCTTTCTGTCGGTCACGAAACGATCGTATCGTTACGATATCTCATCCGCAACATATGTTTTGACCCGCGATCCGGGGCGGATGACGGCGATATACCGACGATTTCACACTCTTTCGCCGCCCGATCCGGCGATAGTTTCCGCCGCGACACCGGGTCGCCCGCGCGGCGGGGCTGCGCGGCGGCCGAAGGACGCTCGAAAGAGGACGCTCGAAAAATGATAAAAAAACTCGGCGCCGAATTCTTCGGCACATTCTGGCTCGTCTTCGGCGGCTGCGGCGCCGCCGTCCTCGACGCGGCCTTTCCCCAGTTGGGGATCGGCTTCGCGGGCGTGGCCCTCGCCTTCGGCCTGACCGTCCTCACCATGGCCTACGCGGTGGGCGGCATCTCCGGCGGCCATTTCAACCCGGCGGTCTCACTGGGCGCCGCCGCCGCCGGCCGGCTGCCCTGGAACGCGCTGGTGCCCTACTGGGCCGCCCAGGTGCTGGGCGGATTGCTGGCGGCCAGCCTGCTGCACCTCATCGCCTCCGGCAGGCCGGACTTCGTGGCGGGCGGCTTCGCCTCCAACGGCTACGGCGCCCTGTCCCCGGGCCATTACGGGCTTCTCTCCGCCGCGCTGATCGAAACGACCCTGACGGCGGGCTTCCTGGTGGTCATCCTGGGCGCCACCTCCCGCACCGCCCCCCCGGGCTTCGGCCCGCTGGCCATCGGGCTGGCGCTGACCCTGATCCATCTGGTCGCGCTTCCGGTCACGAACACGTCGGTCAATCCCGCCCGCTCCACGGCGGTCGCCTTCTTCGCGCAGACGGCCGCCCTCAGCCAGCTCTGGCTGTTCTGGACCGCCCCGCTCGTCGGCGCCCTGCTCGGCGCCGTCATCTGGACCTCCCTGATCGCGACGCCGGACTCCTAACCGGGCCGGCACCGGCCATAATCCCGGGCCCCTGGATGGCCGCGATCCGCTCGCGCGCCTCCAGGGGCTTCAATGTCGGCCACGCTCACGGCGCGGCCAGAAACCCCTCCACCGCCGTGCAGAACCCGTCCAAATTGTCCCACGGGATCATATGCCCCGCATCGGGCACATGGGCCAGACGGACCGTCGGCAGCAAGGTCCGGATCTCCGCCTCGTCCTCGGGCAGGATCACGCCGCCGCGGGTCGCGATCATCAGCAGCACCGGCGGCGTCAGATGCGGCAGGTCCTGGTGGATGTCCTCGGTGTGGAATTTCTCGAACGTCACGCGCGTCGCCAGTTCGTCACAGGTATGCAGCCATTCGGCGCGCAGACGCAGTTGCTCCTCGGTCCAGGTGGGGCAGAACCGACGCATCGCATCGGCATCCATGCCCCGGCGCGCGGCACGGATCGAGTCGACATACCAGTCGAGCTTCGCCGGATACGCCCGCCGCCCCGGCCCGCTGACCGGGGGATCGACCAGCACCAGCGACGCGATGGCCGCCGCCCCGCGCCGCGCCAGCCGAATGGCGATCCGCGCGCCCATCGAATGGCCCAGCACCACGCAGCCATCCAGGCCCAGCGCGTCGATCAGCCCGCGCACATCGTCGGCATAGCTGTCCAGGTCGTATCCAAGGTCCGGCCCGGTCTCCGACAGGCCGCGCCCGCGCACATCCAGCACATGCACGTCATGCGTCGCCGCCAGCCGTTCCGCGACGAATCCCCAGGTAACGGCGGGGCTGGTAATACCCGGCACCAGCACCAGCGGCGCCCCCTGCCCGCCATAACGCAGGTAATGCTGGCGGATTCCGTTGGCACGCACCTGCGCGCCATAGAGGAAGCGACTGCCGGTCATCACAGGCTTTCCTTATTCCATCGACGAAAATGACAAGGCTCCGCCTTTTCCAAAGCGAAAGGACAGAAACCCGAAAAAACTCAGTACGCCCCCGACAGCAGCGCCCCGCCCCCGGGTGCGATGCGTTCCAGCCCCAGCGCGCGCAGCATGGCATGGGTGGTGGCGATCGCCGCCGACAGCACCGGCTTGCCGGTCATGGCCTCGACCGTCGCCACCACGGGCAGCGACGGCATCTGCACGCACGCCGACAGCACGATCGCATCGGCATTCTTGTAGGTCAGGCCGGCGACGATCCCCGGCAGGCGCCGCGGATCATGCGCCGCCACGTCCAGATTGTCCGGAATTTCCAGCGCCACATGATCGATCACCTCGTACCCCTCGCTGGCCAGATAGTCGATCACCAGCCGCGTCAGCGGCTTCATGTACGGGGCGACGACCACGATCCGGCGCGCGCCCAGCGTCGCCAGCCCGTCGACCAGCGCCCCGGCACTGGTCACCACCGGCGCCGGGGCACCGTTTTCCACCGTGCGGCCATGCAGCCGCGCCTCCGACACGCGGTGATACCCCACGCCCATCGACATGGTCGCCACCAGACAGGCATAGCCCAGCACATCGACGCGCGCGTCGCTGAGTTCCAGCGCGCAGCGGTCGGACTGCGCGTCCATCGCCGACAATTCGTCCTTGCTGACCGTCTTCATCCGCATGCGGCTCGAATGGAACAGAAACCGCTCGGGCCGGATCAGTTGCCGGGCCGCCAGCAGGGCGGGAATTTCGGTTTCCATGGTCACGTTGGAACTCGGGACGATCTGCCCGATCCGGTAAAAGCTCTTGTTCACGCCATAAACTCCGAACGTCACTGATTGGGGATGCGCGAAAGCAGCGTGTCGAGTTCCAGCACGTCGCCGCATTTCTGCGCCATGTCGAACAGGTTGGCCTCATGCGGCCCGATCGCGCGATCGCCCACGCAGTCGGACACCACGATGGGGCGAAAGCCGGCCTGCATGGCGTCCAGCACGCTCGCGCGCACGCAGCCCGAGGTCACGCACCCGGCGACGACCACGGTCTGCACCCCGTGCGCGACATACCAGGCCGCCAGCGGCGTGCCGGAAAAAGCCGACGGCACGGTCTTGCGCACCACATATTCTCCCGGCGCGGGCGCCAGTTCCGGCACGATCGCCGAGGCCGGATTGCCCTCGGTCAGGCCCAGCATCGTCGGCACCTTCAGCGAGAAGATATTCGCATCCGCCCCGTCATCGGCGAAGACGATCCGCGTATGGGCGATCTTCCAGCCCAGCCGCCGCGCGGCGGCCAGCAGCGTCGTCGTGCGCG
The DNA here is from genome assembly GCF_014174255.1 of Gluconacetobacter sacchari. Taxonomy (GTDB): domain Bacteria; phylum Pseudomonadota; class Alphaproteobacteria; order Acetobacterales; family Acetobacteraceae; genus Gluconacetobacter; species Gluconacetobacter sacchari. The sequence continues at coordinate 153,737 of NZ_JABEQJ010000003.1, read as the reverse complement.
CGATCGCCTGCGGAATATTGCCGCCGCCGAACGCGGCCGGATCGGCGAACCCGTTGACGAAATCGACGATCAGCAGGCCGACCCGGCCGGCAATCCCCATTTCGTTGCCGAAACCCTGCGCCTTGTAGCGCGCTTCGTCACGTTGCAGGTCGTTGCTCACGGCTCAATCCTCCACCAGCACGCCATCGACCACCACCGCCTCGCCGTCCAGCGTCACCGTGCAGCCGCGCATGGGGATATCGATATGGCAGGCGGTATCACGGGTGCCCCCCGCCTCGTTGTTCGGCCCCGTGGACCACAGGAAATTGCCGGCGCAGGCGCGCGAATCCATCCCGATGCTCGCCTCGCGATCATAGAAACCCATGACCGACCAATGCGCCTTCTTCTGCAACCCCCACCCGATATGCGAGACCGCATACACCTCCGGATCGCCGAAACTGTCCATATAATCCTTCAGATGCCCGGCCTCGTACCCGCCCTCGATCGCGCGGACATAGCCGCGTTCCAGACGCAGCGTGACCGGCGCGGTCACATAGGCCTTCTGCGGCAGCAGGATATCGCCCGGCGCCAGCACGATCGTGCCCTCGGCCGACCCTTCGTTGGACCAGGTGGCCAGGAAGCCGCTGGGCCAATGGTCCCACCGCCCGGGCCGATCCACGAAACCGTATTCCTCCAGCATCGGATAATCCCCGAGCGCGAAAGTCGCATCCGTCCCGGCGGCCGAGGTCACGCGCATGCCGCGCGCGGCCCGCAGCGTGGCCGACGCCGCCAGCACGCGCGCGCGGTCCTCCAGCGTCGGCGTCAGGCGCACGAGGACCTCGGGCGGTTCGACCGCCAGCAGGATGCGGCCGCCCGCCGCCAGGATCTCATGCTGCTCCGCCGAGAACAAAAGCGTCATCAGGTCCAGCACCAGGTCGCTGGCCTTGAGCATTTCCAACGCCGGCCGGTTTCCCGTCAGCGGCGTCGTGCCCACATAGGCCAGCGGATCGCGCGACAGCGACGTGCCGCCATTGACCGGTTGCAGGTCGAGCCGATTGGCGATCGCCCCCTTGTCGCGCACCGCGAGAATGGCGCAGCGCAGCGTCTGCTCGTTCGTGTCCGCCGAAGTCAGCACCGTCACCGCCTGCCCCGGCCGCAGCGCGCACAGGTCCAGAACCTTCCGCCATGATTGAAAGAGTTCGAAATCGCTTACGCTCATGAGGTCACGTCCTTGCCGGCACGCGGGTGCAGGATCTGATGGAGGATGATGGCGGCGAGGCTTGCCGTGACGATCCCGCCCAGCGTGATGCCGCCCAGATGCAGCGTGAAGTTGCCCGCCCCGGCGACCAGCGCGACCCCGACGGGAAACAGGGTGGAGGGCTGGGAGAAATCGACGCGGTGATCGATCCAGATCCGCACCATCGTGGCGGCGATCAGTCCGAACAGACCCAGCGCCAGCCCGCTCAGCACGGCTTCGGGAACGGCATGCAACAGGGCTCCGAACAGCGGGGAAAACCCGAGCAGGATCGCGAACAGCCCGGCAATGGCGAAGACCAGCGTCGAATAGACGCGCGAAATCGCCATGACACCGATATTCTCGACATATGTCGTCACCCCGGTGCCACCCAGGAGGGACGCGAGCATCGTCGCCAACCCGTCGCCAAGAAAGGCCCGCCCCGTAAGGGGCGAGAGCGACGTGCCCGTCATCGCGCCGATCGCCTTGAGATGGCCCAGATTCTCGGCGACGAGCACGATCGCGACCGGCGCGAAGATCATCATGGCCTGCGAGGAAAAGCGCGGCGCCGCGAAATGCGGCACGCCGAACGGCGGCGTGCGGGCGATCCCCGCGAAATCGACCGGCGGCGCCAGCCCCAATCCGTTGGCGACGACGACATAGACCAGGCTCGATGTCACGAGTGCCAGCAGGATCGACAGGCGCCGCGCCAGGGCGCCGCCATAGACGGCGAAGCCGACCATGCACAGCAGCGCGAACAGGCCGCAGGCGGTGCCGGCATCGCCCTGCCCAAGGCCATGCGTGGCGACGGGCGCCAGATTGAGCCCGATCGCCGCCCCGATCGCTCCGGTGACGGAAGGCGGCATCAACCGCTCGATCCATCCATGGCCGACGGCCATCACGATCGCACCGATCAGCGCGTACACGACCCCGGCCGCGAAAACGCCGCCGCACGCCAGCCCGATATCGGGGTTCGGACCATGCCCGACATAGCCCGTGATCGCGACCGTGAGCGCGATGAACGAGAAGCTGGATCCAAGATAGCTCGGCACCCGCCCGCCGGTGACGAGAAAGAACAGCAACGTGCCCAGGCCCGAGCACAGGATCGCGACATTGGGGTCGAACCCCATCAGCAGCGGCCCCAGCACGTTCGACCCCGTCATCGCCAGCAGATGCTGCCCACCCAGGGCCATGCTCTGCCACCAGCCCGGATATTCGTCGGGCGCGACGCTGTACGCATTCGCCGTACGCCGCCACGCCGGAAACCAGCCCCCGGCCGTCATCCCCGCCCGCCCTTCGCCCCGTCCGGCCATATCGTCCATGGCGCGCTCATTTCGTCCGCACGGCGCGCCGGCGCCGCGCCGGCGTCACCGTTGTGGAAAGCACGGGCGGCCACTGGACCGTGGGCGCGCTCATGCCGCTCGATACGAAGATCGTCAGCCGTTCCAGAAGTTCATCCGTATCATCCCCCTGCTCGAACCGATGATCGGAAAGGTCCGACATCCGATCGAGGTCGGCGAGCATGTAAAGATAGGCACCGATCAGGAACATCATGCGCCAGGTGATGTCGCTCAGCGATATTCCAGGCAGGGAACGTTCGAGTTCGCCGATATATTGCTTGGTCGATTCGTCATAGATCTCCCGCCGCAGCGAGAAATACATTTCGTTGAATTCGTTATGAACCTGCGCCTGTATCCGAATGAAGGCGAGTCCGCGCGGTCCGCTTTTCTTCAACTCGCATTGCGGGCTGAGATACGCGCGAACGATCTGGTCGACCGGGATCGGCCCCTTGAAGCGCGCGCGCAGCGCGTCGAGCAGTTCCATCCGCTTGCCGACGATTTCCATCCCCTGCTTGCGGAAGATGGTCCTGAACAGATTTTCCTTGCCACCGAAATAATAGCTGATGAGCGCGGAATTGACCGAGGCCTTGTTGGCGATTTCCCGCACCGAGGTCCCGAAATACCCCGACCGCGCGAAAAGCGATTCCGCGGCGCTCATGATTTCATCCGGGAGTGACTGGTTGTCGAGCGGACGGCCGGGGCTGCGGGCTGCTCGGTTCATACTCAAGATCTCACTCCCACAGGGATCGCCGCCAGGCTGGAAACAGATATTATGGTATCGTTTAATTTCCCCCGTGTCGAGACGGGCCCCGACAGAACCGCCCGCGTTTCCACCGGCGTCATTATCGTTCGAATTCTCCAGCATCCGCCGCGGCGACCCGCCAGCCCCCCCGATCCCGTCCGCCATGCCCGGCGCCCCCTTTCTGCCCGCCAAACCCGTCCCTCCCATCACGAATGCCCGAAGGATAACTCGCGCGCACGCCATACCGCGCAACATGATTCCATATAAACGGCTTTTCTCAATAGCGTCGCCGCCGCCACGCCATCCGCGCACGGATCGTTTTTTCCATGAAAGCATCCCTTGACAAACTCGGCAAACGATTAATTAAATGCGGCATGACGTTACGACTATCGAATGATCTCTCTTCGCAACGTCGAACCGAAGAGACTTAGACGGAATGCGTGGTGAATTCCCGGAGAGAGGAGATTTTCATGAGCGCGAAGACTTGCCGCCATGACAGCACAGCCACCCCCCCGCCTGTTCCCGGAGCAACCGCCGGGACGACGACGCCGCGCCTTTTTTCGACGCTGGCCAGAAGCCCGGTGGCCAAAAGCCCGGTCCGAACGATCGCGCGCCGCGCCCTCATGCTCGGCATCTCCCTCTTCGCCGTGGCGCATGCCCATGGCGCCCGGGCGCAGTCCGCCGCCGGCGTCACCCCGGCGACCAGCGCGCATCCGCACAGGGTCCCGCCCGCCAGATCCGGCGCGGCGAATTCCGGCGTGCGTCCCCGCAGGGCAATGCAGTCCCCCGGGGCCGCCCCAGGGGCCGCCCCCGAGGCCGTCAGCGTGGTCGGCAGCGGTTCGACCCGCCAGATGCAATCCGTGTCCAGCCGCGACCTCCAGTTCATGGTCCCCGGCATGACGCCGCTCAAGGCGGTGGGAAATCTGCCGGGCATCCAGTTCAGCACGTCGGACCCGCTGGGAATCGATCTGTGGTCGCAAAGTTTCTACATGCACGGCTTTACCAGCGACCAGTTGGGTTTCACGGTCGACGGCATTCCCCTCGGCGGCCAGGGCTACGAATCCTATAACGGCGTCCCGGTCAGCCGCGCGATCAGCAACGAGAATATCGGCCGCACCGACGTCTCGCAGGGCGCGGGCAGCCTCGACACGCCGTCCACCAGCAACCTGGGCGGCACCGTGCGCTTCTACGGCAACGACCCGGCGGACAGGATGGGCGGCACCGTCTCGCAGACCTTCGGCAGCTACAGCGCCTTCCGGACGTTCGCGCGCTTCGACAGCGGGACACTGAACCCGAGCGGGACGAAATTCTACGTCTCGTACGACCGCAAGGACGAAAAGAAATGGCTGGGCGGCGATTCGCAGTTCCAGCAGATGGTGAATGCGAAGATCGTCCAGCCGATCGGCGAGCGCACGACATTCAAGACCTATTTCGACTGGTCGCAGGAGGCCGCGGCATCCTATATCGACAACAGCCTGGAAGAGATCCGCACGGTCGGTTACGGGATCGATTACTATTATCCGAATTACGGCGCGGCCCTGAATGCCGCCAACGGCATTTATCTGCCCCAGTACCAGGGCCTGTCCGACCCGAAGGACGCAGCCTATTACCGTGGCATCGAGACCAGCAGCTATTATGTCGGCGGCATGAGCCTGGACAGCCAGTTGACGGACGATCTGGAATCCAAGACCACCTTCTACGGGGTCGGCAAACGCTACGATGCCTGGTGGACCAGCCCCTATGTCGCCTCGCCGAGCGGCGCCCCGCTTTCAGCGCAGGACCAGGCGATGAGCACCCGCCGCCTCGGATTTCAGACCGACCTGACCTATCATTTCCGGAACCACACGTTCAACGGCGGGTTCTGGTACGAGAACATGGTCTACAATCCGGCGATGGAATATTATAACGAGCCCAACAGCGCCGACGCGACCCCCTATGACGAAGTCGCGCATCGCGGCACGCCGTTCCTGACGCACTGGGCCTATGGCTTCAACACGAACACCTATGTCTTCCACCTGCAGGATACCTACAGGGTCCTGCCGCACCTGACCCTGCATGCCGGCTTCCGCACCATGGTGGTCGATGCGGGCAACCGGGTTCTGTACAACGATCCCGCCTATACGGGCACGACCAACCCGCCCAGCGGCTCGCTCGATGCCACCGCCGCCGCCCTGCCGCAGTTCAGCGGAAACTGGCGCTTCGCCCCGCATAACGAATTTTATTTCGATATTTCCAAGAACATGCAGGCCTATCCGCAAAGCGGCTTCGGCACGGCCTCCCCCTGGGGCGCGGCAACCACCCAGGATTTCAGGACCCTGCAAAAGACGCTCGCTCCGGAAACCGACTGGGTCTATGAAATCGGCTACCGGCTGAATACGCCGATGGTCAAGGGACTGATCAACCTCTACCATGTCGATTTCTCCAACCGGCAGCAATCGATTTCCGTGGGCCCGCTGGCCGAGGCACGCTCCCTGTTCGAAAATGTCGGTTCGGTCGCCATGAACGGCGTCGATGCCAGCGTCACCCTCACGCCGGTCCGTCACCTGTCGATCTATAACAGCATCAGCTACAACAGCTCGAAATTCGAGAACAACCTGACATCGGGCGGCGTCTTCTACCATCTCAAGGGCAAGCAGGAACCCAACTACGCCAAGCTGATGTACAAGAACTCCATCAACTATCTCGTCTCCGGCTTCAACCTCCACTTCGACACGCTCTACATGGGCAAGCGGTATCTCAGCTACGTCAACGACACCCGCGTCCCCTCCTACTGGCTGGAGAATCTCGGCGTCAGCTACGAATTCCGCAATGCCGGCGTGGCGAAGACCCTGAAAGTCGATTTCTCGATCAACAACGTCACCGACGAGCGATATATCACCAACATGGGCAGCGGCGGCAATCCCCTGTCTGGGGATTACAACACCCTCCAGGTCGGCGCCCCCCGGTCGTTCTACGGAACGGTCAGCGCCCACTTCTGACGCATGCGCCATAAAGGGGCTCGGCCCCGGGAACCGGGCCGTTCCGGCACCCGGGCATGACGCGGATCCACGTCACCGAGAGGCCCCGTCACGGACGGCGGGGCCGCATAATGTCGCGCGCATCGTCGTCACGGATCAGGAGGGCCGCCACGATCCCGTAGTGTCCGGTCGCCGCCGCGAAGAGGCGGTTACCGAACAGTCCGAGATCGAGGAACGGACTGTCGGCATGACGCGCCACAAGGACCAATGCCGCCATTGCGCTCAGAACACGCCCTGCACTGTCGCCATGACGTTCCGAGGCTCCCCATAATAATTGTAATAGTAAATATTCCCGAGACGCTGATAATAGCGTGTATTTGAAATGTTGTTCATATTGAACGAAACGTTCAGCGCGGGGTCGAACTGGTACCCGACCTGCGCATTGGCCACGACATAGGCTCCCTGCCTGACCGTCCGCGTCGTGCCGAACGTGCTGCCCTGCGCCGTCAGGCCGCCTCCCACACTCCACACATTCCTGGTCTGCTCCGGCGCGGCAAACCGGTAGCGGCTCCAGAGTTTGAACAGATGCCGGGGTGAATTGGGTGCATAGGCCCGTCCCTCCAGCGCCGCGTTGCTGTCCTTCAGAATGACATTGTCATTGAACGTATAGCTGGCATTGATGTCCCAGCCGGGCAGGATACGCCCGATCGCTTCCACCTCCGCGCCCTGGCTTCGCACCTTGCCGGCCGCGCGATAACAGTCGCTCGTTCCGGTCCGTCCACAAACGGGTCCCAGGTCGCCGTCGACCATGGCCTTGTTCCGTTCGACGACCCGATAGCCGGCCAGCGTGACGTTCAGAGCGTGATCGAAGAAGTCTCCCTTCAGCCCTCCTTCCACCTGCTGCCCCAGGTCCGGCTTCAGGCGGCCGGCCGGCGTGTAGCCGGATTGCGGTGTAAAGCTATCCGTAAAACTCACATAAGCCGCGATATCGGGCACGATATTCCACACCAGGGCCAGGTAGGGGGTCGGCACCGCATTGTTTTTCAGACTGACGACATACGGCGCATTTGTGGAAACATTCCTGTATTTATATTCGTAAAAACTGATCCGCCCTCCCATGAGCAGATGCAGGGACGTCAGCAGTTCGATCCGCAGCGACCCATACACGCCTTTCTGCCGCGTCGGCTCCCGATACATCGTGGTGATATCGGGCTCGATGGCGCTCGAAATACCCGGCGAAAAGATATCCAGTCCCGCCAGCCCCCTGTTCACACGGGAGTTCTGCGTCGCGCCCCCGTCCGTCATCACGTCCGAATCATAATTTCCCCCGATCACCAGATCATGCCTGCGATGAAACGCATGGATGGGGCCGGTGAAATACAGGTCCGCTCCGTCGTACCGGTCCTGAATCAGGGAATGGGCGACGACGAAATTGGCCGTTTTGCGCGTCGTGACCGCACTGTTGACATAGGTGTAGTGCATGCGCGTGTCCGTTACACGATGCCGGCCGGTCAGGCGCGCACGCCACCCCCCGCCGAACCGATGCTCAAGTTCGCCGCCCAGCTCATACATGGGAGACGCCGTATGCCCCCAGTCCGCGCCGACGAAACTGTCCCGGCCCGGATGCAGGTCGCTTCCATCGGCGGCCCGGGGCAAGCCCATGAAGCGTGTGGTATCGTTCTTCTGCCCCGTCGCGCTCATCGAAAGCGTCGTATGGTCGGTCAGGTGGATATCGATATCGGCATAGGCTGTCCAACGTCGGTCATAGGCGTCGCGATAGAAGAAATCGCGGTCCGTTCCCGCAAGGACGAGCCTCCCTGTCACACGCCTCGACGCCGTCAGCGGCCCGGTAACGTCGGCATCCGCATGAAAATGATCCCACGAGCCGCCGCTGAACGACCCCTGCGCCCTGAAGTGATCCAGGGGGCGTTTCCGGACGAAATTGACGCTCCCCCCAGGCGGGGCGGAGCCCTGGAAAGTGCCGTTGGGTCCACGCAGCACTTCAAGCCGGTCATAAATGGCGAGATCGAACTGCTGGGCCATCTGTAGCCCGCCGGTCGACGGCACCCCGTCGAACTGGGGCGTCAGCGCATACCCGCGCGCCGTCATGCCGGCCGTGCCGTCGCCATAGAAATTGACATTCACACCCGGCACCTGCTTGAGCGCATCATCCACCGTGTTGAGGTTCTGGTCACGCATCTGCTGCCTGCCGAGCACGGAAACGGATTGCGGGATCTCATTCGGGCGCATGAGCATTTTACCCATGGAAACGGCCTTGACGACATAGCTGCCGGTGCCGTCGGTCGTCGCGTTCCGCCTCCCCTCTCCCCAGACGACCAGGCTTTCCACGCTCCCGGGCATATCGCCTTCAGGCGAGTCCTTCCGCTCCTGATGGCGGGTCTTTCCGCCGTCACGGTCATGACGATGGTCGGACGGATGGTGCCGCGCGGATTTCGGTTCCGCCGCGCCGTCCGCCTCGGCCGCCGGGGCGGGCGCGGCGGGCAGCGCCGCACCCACGCTCCACAGCACGACACTGGAGCGATACAGTATCCGTCTTGCTCCACCAGAAGGTCCCAGCCTCCACGCTCGCCCGTTCGTCATCGCATCCATGCTTCTGATTATGTAAATGATAATCATTCGCATATCACGCCAGCGTGACGTTAGGAAGGGGCGATGCGGCGCCATGCGTGGTTCGACGGGCAAACAGGACGGGCGAACAGGATGGGCGAACCGGAAGCAGCCGCGGGCTCCCTGCACGCGCGCCCCGGCTCGCGGGGCGCGGTCAGTGCCCCGTCAGCGCGCCTCCCTCCGCCGCACCCGGCCCAGCAGGGGCGTATAGGCCGGCACCGGCGCCGTCAGCGGGCGCCGCGCGCCGGGCATGTCCGGCGCCAGTTGCAGCGGCCCATGGCGATGAAAGAAGCCGGGCGCCGCGCGCAGGATCGCCGCCATCTGCCGCAGGCACGCCGCCCCCTGCCGCGCCTGCAAGCCGCCCGCGCCGCCACGCTCCAGCATCTCCCGCGCCGCCGCGACCAGCCCGCGCGCCGTCGCCTCCGGGTCCAGCAGCAGGCTGTCGAATCCGCGCAACCCCGCGCGCATCGACGCGGCATCCGCCGCGTCCAGCGCCGGCAGTTGCGCGATCCGCCGCGCCCGCACCACCAGCCGCCCCAGCGACACCACCCCCAGCGCGGCATCGGTACAGGCCTGCCGCTCGGCCGGGCCCACCCCCACCGAAAGACGCATCGCCAGCCGCCAGATCTTCTGGATCTGCAAGCCTTCCCATACGATCCAGTTCTCGGGCGCGACCGGCAGCACCAGCGCCAGCCGCCGCACCGCCCGCGACAGCGAGCCCACCAGCCGCGCCGCGTCCAGCCGGTCGTCCGGCGGCAGAACGACGCGAAACCCCAGCACCAGCAGCGCGCTGGCCACCAGAAAGGCCATCCAGGTATTGGTCAGCCCGATATCGTCGTAACGGATGGGGTTGGACACATCGAGGATGGCGGCCAGGAACACGCCATAGCCGAACGCCCCGATCCCGTAGCGCGGGCTGAACTGCAACCAGACCCCCGGCGCCAGGAACGCGCACAGGAAAAACCACAGCAGCGGAAACCCGTCGATCCGCGGCAGCACCAGCATATGGCACGCGATCCCCGCCGGAACCGACAGCGCGGTACCCGCCGCCATCAGCACGCTGGAGCGCGAGGCCGACGGCGTGGTCGCGACCAGGCTGGAGGCCGCGACGACATACAGCATCACCATCGGCCCGGCGCTCCAGTGCAGCACGTACCACAGCAGCCCGGCCAGCAGCGCGATCAGCCCGCCGCGCGCGCCGTTGCGCAGCGCGGTCGGCCAGTCCAGAAACCAGCGCAGCCGCACCCGGCGCGGCAGGGCGGGCGCCACCAGCATGCGGATCACGGCATCGAGCTGCGTCAGCACGTCGCGGATATTGTCCGTCGCCAGCAGCACGGCATCGTCCGGCTCGGCCCGCTCGGCCGCCTCCAGCTCCGCCAGCGCGCCGCTGATCGCCGACAGCACCGGCTGCGGCTGGCCGATCCAGTCCGGCTGTCCCGTCAGTTCCAGCAACTCGGTCATCAGCGCGGCGACCCGTCCATGCAGGCGGCGCATCGGCGCCCCGTCCTCGTCCAGGTCGTGCCATAGCGGATGATAGGTCGCGACCACCCCCGCCAGGCCACTCAGCCCCACGCGCAGCGCATTCACCCGCCGGGCGATCTCGTACGTATCGGCCGCCGCATATTCCACCGACGCGATCAGCCCCGCCACCCGCGCCAGCAGGGTTCCCCGGGCATCGCCCGGCGGCAGTCTCAGGGTGCGGAAGCCGCCCGGCATCCCCGCCGCCGCCGACCCCTCCGGCAGACGCCCGTCCCCGGACTGGAACCGATGGAACGCCATGGCATGGGCGATCACATCCCGCACCATCTGGCCGACCTGCGCCATGATCCGGTCGGGCTGGCGGACCGAACTGGCCATGAACACCACCGCCGTCGCGACGATGCCCACCGTCACCGCCGACAGCCGCGCCATGGCGCTCAGGAAGATGCCGTCCGGATCGGCATAGGACGGGGCGGCGACGATGACGATCGTATAGCCCGTCAGCACGGCGGCATAGGCCCGGAACAGCCGCAGGAAGGTCGCGACCAGGCAGGCGAACCCCACCACCACCGCCAGCATCATGGTGTACAGCACCGGCGACTGCGCCACCACCGCCATCAGCGCGATGCTGATCGCCGCCCCCAGCAGCGTGCCGATGATCCGCCACATGCTCTTGGCCATCAGCGCGCCGACGGTGGGGTTGGCCACGATCATCACGGTCGTCACCGACGACATCGGCGATTCGAGCTGGAAGAAGAACGAGCAGGACAATGCCAGCCCGATCGCGGCGAAGGTCCGCGCGCAGAAGGCCGCGCGCCCCACCATCTCGCGCCAGCGCGCGTCGTCGCTCAGCACCCCCGGCAGGATCCGCACGGCACGGGCCAGGCTCACGCCGCACCGCCGTCGCGCGCGGACGCCCGCCGGGCCACGCGCAGGATGTCGTCCAGCCGCCCCGCCAGCACCGCGCCGTCGGCGGGCGACAGGCCCGCCGTCAGCTCGGCCTCCAGCCGCGCCGCGATCTCGTGAAAGCGGCGGCAGGCGCGCCGCCCCTCCCCGGTCAGGAACAGGCTGTTGGCCCGCCGGTCATCCGCGTCGGGCCGGCGCTCCACCAGCCCCGCCTTTTCCAGCAGGTCCAGCACCCGCACCAGCGCCGAACCGTCGGTATCCAGCGCCATCGCCAGGTCCCGCTGCGACGCGCCGCCGGGCATCATCATCAGATAGACCATCGGCCGGACCCCGGCGACGGTCATCCCCTCCGGCTTCAGGTCCCGCTCCAGCCGCGTCCGCCACACCGCCCCCAGCCGCATGACGCGCAAGGTGATCGCCATGCCCGGAAACGGCGTCTCGTCGATATCCAGCGACGCCCGCGGGTCCGTCGCCCGCCGCCCGGCTCCCTCGTCCATGCCCGCCCCCACCATTTCCATCGCAATAATGGTCATGCCCATTAATTGCATGAAAACGGCCTGTCCAGACCCGATCGCCGGGCGCTTGAGCATCGGCGCATGTTCTGTCCATTATGCCGCCGCCCCGACACTTCATGCCAAGGCTCCGCCCGTGCTGACACGCCGAGACATCTTCCCCCTGATGACGGGCGCCGCCTGCCTGGGCACCGCAGGCCTCGGCGCCGCGCCGCGCGCCCTGGCGGCGGCGTCGCTGGCCCCCCGGCCGCTGGTCTTCGCCCATCGCGGCGCCTCGGCCCTGCGGCCCGAACACACGCTGGCCTCCTATGCCAAGGCGATCGCCGACGGCGCGGATTATATCGAGCCCGACCTGGTCCCCACCCGCGACGGCGTGCTGGTCGCCCGGCACGAAAGCAACATCGCCGGCACGACCGACGTCGCGACCCGGCCCGAATTCGCCGCCCGCCGCCGCACGCTCACCATCGACGGCACGGCCGAGACCGGCTGGTTCACCACCGATTTCACCCTGGCGGAACTCAAGACCCTGCGCGCGCGCGAGCGCCTGCCCGCCATCCGCCCGCACAACACCCGCTATGACGGGCATTTCGACATCCCGACCTTCGAGGAAGTGATCGATTTCGTCGCCGCCGAATCCGCGGCCCGGGGCCGCGTGATCGGCCTGATCCCCGAGATCAAGAATTCGACCCATTTCCACGCTTTGGGCCACACGCCGGAGGAAACCTTCCTGCGCGCGATCGCGGCGCACGACTACACGCGCTACGCCCCGCTGGAGGTCCAGTCCTTCGAAACCGGCAATCTGAAAATGCTGCGCGGGCGCGTCCAGGCCATCAACCCGCAGGCCCGCCTGATGTTCCTGCTGGGCGAGCGGACCGACCGCGTCCCCGACCTCATGGCCGCCGGCGCCCCCACCACGTTCGGCGACCTGATGACCCCGGACGGGCTGAAGCAGGTCCGCGCCTACGCCGAAATCATCGGCCCGTCCAACACCGACCTGATCCCGCGCGACGCCTCCGGCGCGTGGCAGGCACCGACCACCCTGATCGACGATGCGCACCGCGCCGGCCTGCTGGTCCATTCCTACACCTGCCGGCCGGAAAACCGCTTCCTGCCCCGCCAGCTCCGCAACAATGCGGGCGACGACGCCCGCAATCCCGAAGGCTCGGTCGCCGAAATCAGGCGCTATCTCGACATGGGGCTGGACGGCTTCTTCACCGATGACCCCGCCCTCGGCCGCCGCGCGGTCGATAGCTGACCCCGGCGGCCGAACCCGGCGCCCGGCCCGGTTACACCGGGCAGGGCGAAGGCGTTCCGGGCCGTGCCATCGCATCCGCCTCGTCCGGCCGCGACCGGCCGCGCAGGCGCCGGCCCGCCTGACGCAACGCGCTGCGATGGGCGGCATGGATCTGCGCGGGCGTCATGGCGACGCCCCGCACCCGAGACCCGCCCGCCATGGGCCGAACCACGGCTGTTTTTTCCTCGACGGATGAAACCGACATCACGATCTCCCTGGTCAAGGTGTCCCGGCGAAGGCCGAAACGTCCTGCCTCCCATAGATGGGGAAATCGTTGCGGCAATTTAAGGGCGGCCCGCCCGAAAGCGCCGCACGACATGGCTGCCTTGCGCGACGGACAGGCCTCCGGCCGGATTCGAATCGCATTCCCAAGGCCCTCCTGCCAGTCTGGCCTGCCAGTCTGGCCTGCCAGTCTGGTCCACCAGTCTGCAACGCCGCCCGCCCGGCATCCGTTATCACGACCGTCGCCACGCTCCGGCCAGGCCCGTGATCCGCCATTCCTGAATCGAGCCCGCATGTCCCAGTTCCCGCATTCGTCCACCCCCCACGCCGTCTCCGTCCGGTCCCGCACGCGATTTCAGTCCTGGGCCCAGGGCGTGCTCGCGCTGGGCGTGGCCCTGCTCGCCCTGTTCATCCTCGGCCGCTTCCGCTCCGCCCTGTTCTGGGGTGGCGTCCTCGCCATCGTCTGCTGGCCGCTGCTGACATGGCTGCGGCGGAAATGGCCGTCCCCGCGCGCGGTGGCCCTGGCCCCGGCCGCCATCGTCGCCGGCATCGCGCTGGTCTTCATCATTCCCTTCGGCCTGCTGGTCTCCGCCGCCGCCGGCGAAGCGCGCGAAGGCGCGCAATGGGTCAGGCAGGCCGCCGAACAGGGCATCCCCGCCCCCGCCTGGCTCGACCGCCTGCCCTGGGGCCGGGCACAGGTCCAGCATTGGTGGCAGGCCAACCTCGCCACCGCCGACAGCGTCCACGAGCTGATGACGCGCCTCAAGCCCGAACGCAGCCTCGCGATGGTGGAACAACTGGGCCACGGCGCGGCCAACGGGCTGGTCATCATGGGCTTCGCGCTGCTCATCCTCTTCTTCTTCTTGCGCGCCGGCACGCCGCTGGTCGCCCGGATCGACCGGCTGGTCTGGCGCCTGCTGGGCGCCCGGGGGGTCATGGTCCAGCACCATGTCGTGGGCGCCGTGCGCGGGGCGCTGGCCGGCCTGGTCCTGGTCGGGCTCGGCGAAGGCGTGCTGATCGGCCTGTCCTATGTCATCGCAGGCGCGCCGCAGCCGCTGCTGCTGGGCATGTTCACCGCGCTGGCCTGCATGATCCCGATGGTCGGCGGCATCGCCCTCGCCCTGTGCGTGGCCCTGATCCTGGTCAAGGGCGCCACGCTCGCCGCCGCCATCGGCGTCGGCGTGTTCGGCGCGATCGTGCTGTTCTTGGCCGACCATTTCATCCGCCCCGCGCTGATCGGCGGCTCGATCAAACTGCCCTTCATGTGGGTGCTGCTGGGCATCCTGGGCGGGCTGGAAAGCTGCGGCCTGTCCGGCCTGTTCATCGGCCCGGCCGTCATGGCGGTGGCCCACCTGCTCTGGCGCCTCGGCTCCGGCCGTGCCGCGCAGGCCGCCCCGGACGGCGTGGTGGCGATCCGCGTGACGCACCACGCCCGAGCGGATTGAAGGCCCCCGGCGGCACGGCCCGCAGACGACGAAACCCGCGATCGCCAGGCGATCGCGGGTCCCGACAGGCTCAGGCGAAAGCCAGGATCAGAAGGTGGCGTTGATCCGGCCGTAGTAATAGCCGCCGGTGAACGGAATGCCGGACGAGTTCTGGTCGAACTGGTTGGCCCCCAGATAGTTCAGGACAAGCGGCAGGCGGCGCGGGCGCACGTTGAAGATGTCGTTCGCACCCACCGCGAAATGCCACACCCGGTTCACGCGATAGCCCACCTCCAGGTCGGTCAGCCACGCCGCGGTGTTCCGGAACGACTGCCATTCGGTGTTCGAATATTGCAACGCCTCCGGCGCCTGGTCCTCATAGGTCTGCAGGATGTTGGTCGAGCCATAGCGCGTCTGGCGCACGTTCACGTCCCACTGGCCGATCGTCCAGTGCGCCTGGAGCACGATCTTGCTCTTCGGCGCGCCGTTGGTCAGGTACGACGCGGTCTGCGCGTTCAGCGCCGACAGGCCGTTGGCCAGGCTGTTGGTGCGGGTGACCTTGGTGCGGTTCAGGTTGACCCCGAGGCTCAGGTCGACGTTGCCGTATTGATGCAGGCGCAGCAGATAGTCGGACATGATGTCCAGGCCCTGCGTCCGCGTGCTGCCGACATTGGCGAAATAGTTCACGAACACGTCGGAATTGGTGATGCCGGCCGGCAGCGAGGCGCCGGTCATGGCGATCGCGTCCAGCGCGTCGCTGTCGCTGAAGGTGGCGCTGCCGAAGATCCGGTCACGGATATCGATCATGTAGACATCGGCCGAAACGTGCCAGCCATCGACCGGCTCCAGCACCACGCCGGCCTCGGCGCTGAACGAGCGCTCCGGCTTCAGCGGCAGCGCGCCGACCGACCGGCCCGCGGCGCTGGTGGTCGACAGCAGGCCCGTGGCGCCGGTGGGCGACACGTTCAGGGCGCTGAAATGTTCTTCCGGCAGCGTCGGGGCGCGGAAGCCGTTGCTGACCGTGCCACGGATGGCGATGCGCTTCGTGAAGTCATAGCGGGTCGAGACCTTGCCGTTCTCGGTGTTGCCGAAATCGGTGTAGTGCTCGAACCGGCCCGCGAAATCCAGGTCCCAGTGCGGCAGCGGATGGAAGTCGCCGTCCAGGTAGCCGGCCCAGATGTCGCGGCCCCACTTGCCCGCGTTCTCCGGCATCAGGCCGGCATAGCCCTGCGCGCCGCCGATCTGGTACGAAGGCGGATTGCCCGGCCAGATCTGGTATTGTTCCAGACGATGCTCGGCACCGAACGCCACCGTCACCGGCACGACATTGGCGATCTTCAGGCGGCGGCGGAAATCGGCATTGTTCGTCCATTGCGCCAGCGAATACCGCTCGGCCAGCACCGTGGTCGGCGACCAGCCGCACCCGTTCGCCGAATAGGTGGCCGCGTTCGTCGGGTCGGTTCCGCACACCGTGGGGTCGGTGCTCAGCATGTTCGGGTTGGCGGTGTTCTTGTTGCCGATCGAATCGTCGTCCTGGCCGTAGGTCGTGCTGACATCCCAGTCGAAGCCCAGGAAATTGTTGCCCTTCAGGCCCAGCGTCGCGGCAAAGTCGTTCTCGTCGATCGTCTCCAGCGGCGAGAAGCCGGCCGGATAGATCTGCGGCGCCTTGGTCGGCGTGCGATAGTTCTCGTACGCCTCGCTGTGACGATGCGCGTAGGTGATCTGGCCGAAGAAATCGACCCCCGGGGTCAGCGTCTTGCCGAAATTGATCAGCAGGTTCTCGCGGGTCTCCTCCGGCGTGCTCATGATCTTGTTCGAATTGCCGGGGAAGTTCACACCCGCGTAATCCTCGTTGTTCGGGTCCGAACGCAGGTCGTACGCGCCCTTCGGCACCATATGGTCGGCATGCATCACCTGGCCGGCGATATGCACATAGCCGTCGCCGAGGAAGCTGAACCCGCCATCGATGCCGGTCTGGTACTGCCAGCCGTCGCCGTTATAGGCATTGGCGCCGGTCTGCCCGGTCAGGTTCAGCCCATGGGCCGTCTTCTTGGTGATGATGTTGACCACGCCCGCGATGGCGTCCGATCCATACATGGCCGCGGCGCCGTCCCGCAGGATTTCGATATGGTCGATCGCATTCGCCGGCAGCATGTTCAGGTCGACGGGCGTCGATCCCTGCTGCGGCCCCTGGTCGGCATAGATGTTGGCGGTGGTGTGGCGGCGCTTGCCGTCCACCAGAACCAGCACTTCGTTCGGGTTCAGGCCGCGCATGCGGATGGAAGACGTCAGCGCCCCCGCGTCGGCACCCATCGTCTGTTCCGTGATCGACGGGTCCATGCGCGTCAGCGCGTCGGCGATGTTCACCGCGCCGGTCCGCATCAGGGTGGCGGCGGAAATGACGCTGACGGGCGCCGTGGAATCGCGCGCATGCCGATTGAAGGCATGGGTGCCGGTCACGATCACGGCCTCGCCGGAATCGGCGGGCGCGCGATAGACGGGCGCCGCGACCGGCGCGGCAAGGCTGGCCGGAGCCATCGGAGCCACCGCCGCGTTTTTCGCGGTCGCGGTGGAATGGGCGGAAGCGCTAGCGCCTTTCTTGGCCTTCGCGACATGGCGATGGCTCGATGCGGACGTTCCGGACATCGTGGCAGTCTGCGCCATCGCACCGAAGACATCGAACTGAACGGCAAGAATCGTGGCCGCTATAAGGCTTCGCCTCAGGGTCATAGAGTTAACGTGCTCCCGCGAATATCGTTACATGACGGTATCATCAAGCGATGGAACGCGGTCCGATATCAATGCAGAACTGCAACCAGTCATCACGAAACCTTAATATATGACTTTTTTGTCACAGTTCCCCCGCATCAAGTGTGCCCCCTTCATTCAAAAATATGAAATTAAACAATAAAATAGTGGGCGACAGGACACATTCCGCAGGGTTACGCTGCGCGGGCTTCGTTCCGGTCCCATAAAAATTTCCCCGGCCGCCGACCCGTTCCGGCTTCAACATGGACACTCCAGGGCACGCGCATGATCCCCCCTTCCCGTCCCGACACCGCGCCTCCCCGCCGCCGCGCCCGCCTGGCCCGGCGCGTCGCGGCGGCCATGGCATGCGCGGCCATCGTCCTCGCCGGCGCCGCCGCCGGCTATGGCGTCTGGGTACTGCGCGCCAGCCGCCCGGCGCTGGAGGGCATGCGTCGCCTGCCCGGCCTGGAGGCCCCCGTCACCATCACCCGCGACGCCGCCGGCGTCCCGACCCTGGTCGCCCGCACCCGCCCCGACCTGGCCCGTGCCCTGGGGTTCCTTCATGGCCAGGAACGATTTTTCCAGATGGACCTGCTGCGCCGCCTGGCGGCGGGCGAACTGGCCGAACTGGTCGGCCCCGCCGCGCTTGACCTGGACCGCACGCACCGCCTGCACCGCTTCCGCACCCGGGCCCGCGCCGTCCTGGCCCGGCAGGACCCGGCCGACCGCGCCCTGCTGGCGGCCTACACGGCGGGCGTGAATGCCGGACGCACCGCCCTGGCACATGATTCTTTCGAATATACCCTGCTGCGGATCCCCCCCGCCCCCTGGCGCGACGAGGACTCGCTGCTGGTCGTCTATGCGATGTATTTCGACCTCCAGGACGCCGACGGCACGGGCCAGCGCCTGCGCGCCGCCCTGCGCCAGGCCTGGGGGCCGGAGATGGCGGCGTTCCTCGACCCCGAGCTGACGCCGCTCGACGCCCCGGCCGACGGGTCCACCGCCACGCCGCCCGCCATGCCCGCCGCCCTGCCCGCCCGGCCGTCCAGCGATACGGGCAACGCCGCGCCCCCGGCGCCGGAACGCGGATCGAACAATTTCGCGGTCTCCGGCCGCCTGACCGCGACCGGCAGCGCCATGGTGGCCGACGACATGCATCTGGGCCTGATGGTGCCCAACATCTGGTACCGCGCCCGCCAGGTCCTGCGCCCCGCCCCCGCCGCCGCCCCGACGCTGGACCTCACCGGCGTCACCCTGCCCGGCGAGCCCTACCAGATCGTCGGCACCAACACCCGCGTCGCCTGGGCCTTCACCGACGGCTACATCGAATCCGGCGACCTGATCGCACTGGACATCCCGCCCGGCGATCCCGGCCGGTACCAGACCCCGGACGGGCCGAAACCGTTCGGCATGGCGCGGGAAACCCTCTGCGCCGCCCACGAGACCTGCCATCCGCTGACCATCCGCACCACGATCTGGGGCCCGGTGAACGGGCAGGACGCCCGGGGCCGCCCGCTGGTCTGGCACTGGAGCGCGGAGGATGAGGGCGCCATCGACTATCGCGGCGTCCGCGCTCTGGAATCCGCCGTCAGCGTGCGCGCGGCGCTCGATGCCGCGCACCGCGCCGCCCTGCCGCAGGAAAACCTGCTGGCCGGCGACCGCGACGGCCATATCGGCTGGACCATCATCGGCCAGGTGCCGCGCCGCGTCGGGCTGGACGACCGGCTGCCCCATTCCTGGGCCGACGGCAGCCACCGCTGGGACGGCATGCTGCCCCCCGCCGACATCCCCGAGATCGTGGACCCGCCCGGCGGCCGGCTCTGGACCGCCAACGGCCGGGTGGTCGGCGGCCCGGCGCTGGCCGTCCTCGGCGACGGCGGCTACGCCGACGGGCTGCGCGCCGGCCGCCTCCGCGACGACCTGCATACGCGCGACCATTTCGCCGAAGCCGACCTGCTGGCGATCCAGACCGACGACCACGCCACCGTGCTGCGCCCCTGGCAGGCGATGCTGGCCGCCGCCATCGCCGCCCGCCCCGGCCGGGCGGACCTCGCCGCCATGGCCCCCCATGTCGCGGCCTGGGGCGAACGGGCGCGGCCGGAATCGATCGGCTACCGGCTGGTACGGCAATATCGCGCCCACGCGCTGGCGATCGTCTTCGGCGCCTACGCCCACGCCCTGCCCGGCCTGCCCGGGACGCCGCGCGTGCCGCCCCGCGCCGCCTGGGCGGTGCAGCGCCTGCTGACCGAGCGCCCCCCGGCCCTGCTCCCGCCCGGCCGGCGCGACTGGACGGCGATCGACGACAGCATCCTCGACGCGCTGGCCGCGGATGTCCGCGCGGCGGGCGGCGTCGCGTCGTTCCGCTGGGGCGCGGCCAACCATGTCGGCATCCATCACCCGCTGTCCCGCGCGGTGCCGCTGCTGGGCCGGCTGACCGACCCGCCCGACCTCCCCGAAGCCGGCGACACCCTCGTCCCCCGCGTCGCGGTACCGGGCTTCGGCGCGTCGGAGCGGCTGGTGGTCAGCCCGGGGCACGAGGACACGGCCCTGTTCGACATGCCGATGGGCCAGTCCGCCAACCCGCTCTCCCCCTATTACGGCGCGGGGCAGGAGGCCTGGGTCGACGGCACGGCCCGCCCCCTGCTGCCCGGCCCGGCCCGCTGGACCCTGACCCTGGCGCCATGAGCCCGCCGAGGGACATCAAGGACGGAAATCAAAGACAGACGCCAGCGAAACGCCTATCCAGAAAAGCGTTCCGGAGAGACCCCGCCATGAAGATCGTCCTGTTTTCCGCCGACGAGGCCGAAACCGCCAGCGCCGTCTCGGCGCTCGATCCCGCCTTCACGGTCACCTCGGTCGCCCGGCCGATCGATGCCGGCATCGTGGACGCCTATGCCGATGCCGACATCGTCAGCGGCTTCGCCGGCTGCGATTTCGGCGCCGCAATCCTGTCGCGGCTGCCGAAGCTGCGCTTCATCGCCATTCGCGCCACCGGCTTCGATTCGGTCGATCTCGATTACTGCCGCGCCCACGGAATCCGCGTCTCCAACGTGCCGGTCTACGGCGACAGCACGGTGGCCGAACACGCCATCGGCCTGCTGCTGGCCCTGTCGCGCGCGACGGTCCCCTGCGCCGAGGCCACACGGCGCGGCGATTTCGCCTACACGCCCGCCCGTGGCTTCGAACTGCGCGGCAAGGTCTTCGGCGTCGTCGGCACCGGCCATATCGGCCGCCGGGCGATCGAGATGGCGCATGGCTTCGGCATGGCGGTCATCGCCTATGATGCCCGCCCGTCGCCCGCGCTGCAAAACACCCCGAACGTCCGCTACGCGCCCCTGGACGAGCTGCTGGCCCAGGCCGACATCGTCAGCCTGCACGTCCCCGCCACCCCCGAGACCGACGACATGATCGGCGCGCGGCAATTCGCCCTCATGAAGCGCGGCGCGGTCCTGATCAACACCGCGCGGGGCCAGGTCGTCGACAACGCCGCCCTGGTCCGCGCGCTCGAAAGCGGGCACCTGGCGGCGGCCGGGCTGGACGTGCTGCCCGACGAAACCCTGCTGCGCCACCCCGCCACCCTCTTCGCCGCCGACACGCCGGCCACCCCCGCCATGCTGCGCGACATCCTGGCCGCGCGCGTGCTGGCCGGCATGCCCAACGTGATCGTCACGCCCCATAACGCCTACAACACCGTCGAAGCCTTCCGCCGGATCACCGCGACCACCGCCGCCAACATCAGGGCGTTCGTGGACGGCCACCCGATCAACCTGGTCTCCTGACCCGGCCTGGTCGCCTGACCCGGCGACGCCTCCCCCGGAAAACCAGGTAAGGACATATCATGAGCCTCACGCAGGATCTCTCGGTCATCGGCGCCATTTCGGCCTTCTGGCTGGTCGCCATGATCGCCGGAAGCTGGAAGGCCCCACGGACCAGGCGCCATGCCCGGCTTCCCGGACGACCTACGCCTTCCGCATGGGGCTGCTGAACAATTTGGCCAATCCCAAGGCCCCGATCTTCGTCTCCAGCCTGTTCGCCGCCGCCCTGCCGCACCACGTCTCCATCGGCCTCGGCCTCACGTGCGTCGGCGCCACGTCTCGCGCAGGTTCCTGCGGCTGCGCCAATGGATCGACCGCGCCTCGGGCCTGGCCTTCATGGCGCCGGGCATCCGCTTCGCGACGGAGCGAACGGCGGGGTGACCGGCCACCCGATCCGCGCGCCCCGTCTCAATTCTTTCCTGTCGGGCTTGATCTGCGTCAATCCACGCCGCGCCATACTTTGATACACACAGCGAAGCAACAGAGCCCGCAGGCGTTCCGCCGCAGCCCACGCGACGCGGAACGCGACGATCGATCCACCAGGCGCACTTTCCCGACCGTTTCCAATCTTCCACCGCGGGCGCGATGGAGAGTCTCATGTCGATGTCCGACATCTGCCGCCTGTCGGGCACGATATCCGCGATCGTCCTGATCGCGAACATGCCCATCGCCGAAAGATCCTTCGCGCACGCCCGAAAAACAGCGCCGCGCCCGGCAGGGCATGCCGGACAGGCCACCGCAGCACCCGTCCGGCAAGACCCGCCCCCCCTCAGGCCGACGACCGGCCAGACGGTCTATTCCCCCGCGAGCCATGGCCTCACGGCGCTGTATTACGACGCATTCCTGCACCATTTCCCCGCCGGCGATTCCGGCCTGCCCGGCGACTGGGGCGGCGATCGCAGTGCGATCATCGAGCAGGAATTCGGCGCCACCCCGGCCCCGCCCCGGCATCTGCTGCGCGACCAGGCCGCGCCGGTCAGGATGTTCCTGCTGCGACATGGGGTCAACATCCAGCTTTCATACAAGACCGAGACATTATGGAACGTGGCGGGCGGCATCGAACGCGGCGGCGACTACGCGCACGAGGTCGCGCTCCAGGTCGATACCGACCTCGGCAGACTGACGCACATGGCCCCCCTGTCCGGCTGGACGACCCACCTGGCCATCATCCAGCGCGCGGGGCGGAGCGTGACCCACGACAGGGTCGGCGAACGCGCCGTCAACCTGGCCGAAGCCTATGGCACGGGCGGCAACGTGCTGGCGCACATGGTCTATTTCTACGCCGAAAAACAGGTCCTCGACAATCGCCTGAACGTCGCGATGGGGCGGATGCCCGTCACCCTCAGCTTCGCCTCCTCGCCGATCTACTGCACCTTCATGACGATCTGCGCGTCGCCGATGGCCTTCAAGGGCACGCCGGGCAACAGCGTCTGGCCGAATTCCACCTGGGGCGGGCGGATCCGCCTGCGCCCGGCGCTCGACAATTTCCTGGTGCTCGGCGCCTATCAGGTCAATCCGAATTACGGCGGCATTTCGGGATGGAGCTGGTTCAATCGCGGCTCCACCGGCGCCTTCCTCCCGATCGAGGACACATGGCGACCCTATTTCGGACGCCACGGCCTGGTCGGCCACTACAAGGTCGGATACGCCTACAACAGTTCGGACTATCCCGACCTCCTCGGCCCAGCCCCCCGCGGCACGCTCCCGCCGTCCGACCGGCAGGGCATCCGCGGGTCCCGCCCGGGCCATCGGCATACGGTCTGGTACATGGCCGACCAGATGCTGTGGCGCACCGGCAGGACCGAGACCAGCGGCGGCATCCTGTTCGGCGGATTCGTCTATAACAGCGCCTCGATCAGCGTCTTTCACGAACAGGAATTCATCGGCCTCATGATGCCCGGCCTCGTCCCGGCCCGCGCGGGCGATCGTGTCGGCCTCCTGCTGTCGCACTACACCTTCAGCCCCGCGCTCCGCCGGGGCGAGGAACTGCGTGAGGATGCGGGCATGCGCCCCGGCGCCAACCTGAAGGGGCCGCAATCGGACGAAAACGTGCTCGAAGTCTATTACGGCGCGGCGATCATGCGCGGGATCCTCTTCCAGCCGGAATATGAATATGTCGTCCATCCCGGCGGGACGACCCACATCCGCAATGCCCACGTCATCGGCTTCAAGCTGACGGCACTTCTCTGATGCCCGTCGATCCCACCCCCCCTCTTTCGACGGCACCCCGACGGAAAGGACGCCGCGCGTCATGAGCACGAGCATCATAGAAGCCCTGCTGCCGATCATCGTCACGCTCCTCCTGGGATATGTCGCCGGCTGGCACCGCAATTTCAGCGGCGACCAGGCGGCCATCCTCAACCGCATGGTCATGCTCTACGCCCTGCCGCTCAACCTGTTCGCCGGCATCCTGTCCACCCCGCGCGACCAGGTCCTGTCGGCGGGTCCGCTCTTGTTCGTGATCTCCCTTGGCATGATCGGCAGCTACGCCGTCGTGCTGGGATGCTCCCGCTATCTCTTCCATCGCACGATCGGCGTGGCGGCCTTGCAGGCCCTGGCCATCAGCGGCCCGGCGGTTCCCTTCGTCGGCGTCCCGGTCCTGGGGCATATCTTCGGGCCGTCCAGCGCCGTGCCGATCGCCATCGCCAGCCTGCTGATGAACCTGGTCCAGGTGCCGCTGACGCTGGTCCTGCTCAATGCCGACGCGCAAGCCGGCCAGCCCGGCGCCGCGCAACCCGCCGACGCGAACATCCTCGGCCACGTCTCGCGCGCCTGCAAGGAGCCGGTGGTCTGGGCACCGCTGGCCGCCCTGCTGCTCGTCCTCGCGGGCCTGTCGCTGCCCCGGACGTTCCAGGGCTCCCTGACCCTGCTCGGGCAGTCGACCGGCGGCGTGGCGCTGTTCGCCTCCGGCATCATCCTCTTCTCCCGTCAGGTGACCTGCACCGCGCAGGTCATGCGCGCCGTCATCGCGAAGAACATCGTCATGCCGGCCGTGACCTGGGGCACGGCCCTGGTTCTGGGCCTGTCCTCCGCCCTGACGCAGGAAAGCGTGGTGACGATGGCGATTCCGACCGCGTCGATCGCCGTCATGCTGGCGGTACAATACCGCACGGCGGAGCGCGAAATGGCATCCGTGCTGTTCTTCACCACCATCCTGTCCATTTTCACCATGGGCGGCTTCATCTGGCTGACCAGCCATTGACCGACCATCAGGAAGGAACGTCCACCATGTCCGATTCCCCGACCACCGTCGCCCAGTTGATCGTGCGCTGCCTGGAGGCCGAAGGCGTCCGCTACATGTTCGGCATCCCGGGCGAGGAGAATATCCGCCTGGTCGACGCGACGGCCGGGTCGTCGATCCGCTTCATCCTGGTCCGGCACGAGCAGGCGGCCTCGTTCATGGCCGACATCTACGGCCGGCTGACCGGCAAGGCGGCCGTCTGCGCCGCGACCCTGGGCCCGGGGGCGATCAACCTGCTGCTGGGGGTGGCCGATGCCCATACCGACAGCACGCCGCTGGTCGCGATCTCGGCCCAGGTCGGCCTCGACCGGATCTACAAGGAATCCCATCAGTATATCGACCTGGAAAGCATGTTCCGGCCGGTCACCAAATGGGCCGCGACCATCGGCACCGTCGCCTCGGTGCCCGAGATGCTGCGCAAGGCGTTCGACCTGGCCCAGCGCGAGCGGCCGGGCGCGGTCTATCTCGCCGTGCCGGAAGACCTGGAAGCCCAGGCCGCCCCGGCCGATCTCGTCCCGCTGACGGCGCGCCCCTCGCACATCACGGCGCCCGATCCCGCCCAGGTGGCGGCGGCGGTCGCGATCCTGCGCCGCGCGAAGCGTCCCGTCCTGCTCGCCGGCCACGGCGTGGCGCGGGCGCACGCGTCCGAAAAACTGCAAGAATTGTCCGAGATGCTCGGCATTCCCGTGGCCACCACCTTCATGGCCAAGGGCGTCATGCCGGCACGCCACCCCAACACGCTGGGCGTCATCGGCTTCATGCGCCATGATTACGAGAATTTCGCCTTCGACGAAGCCGACGTCATCCTGTCGGTGGGCTACGAATTGCAGGAATTCGCCCCCGCCCGCATCAATCCGGACCGGGACAAGACCATCATCCACGTGCATCGCTTCGCCGAGGATATCGACGCGTCCTATCCGGTGACGGTGGCGGTGGAAGCCGACGTGGCGCTGGCGCTCGACGCCCTGATCGCCGCGTTCGCGGCACAACCCGCCGGCCCGTTCCCGAAGGACGCGAAGATCCGCGGCCTGTGCGAGGCCGAACTGGCCGCCGGGGCGCGCGACGATCGCTTTCCGCTGGCGCCGCAAAGGATCGTCTCGGACATCCGCGCGGCGCTGGACGACGACGACATCGTCCTCGCCGATACCGGCGCCATCAAGATGTGGATGGCGCGGCTCTACCCGGCGCAGAAGCCCCTGACCTGCCTGATCTCCAACGGCCTGTCGACGATGGCCTTCTCGCTCCCGGGCGCCATCGCCGCCCGGCTCGCCTGCCCCGGGCGCAAGGTCCTGGCGGCGATGGGCGACGGATCGTTCCTGATGAACTCGCAGGAAATCGAAACCGCCGTGCGGGAGAAGATCCCCCTGGTGGTGCTGGTCTGGGTCGACAACGCCTACGGCCTGATCAAATGGAAGATGGACCTGGAGCTGAAACATCACCGCGACGTCGATTTCGGCAATCCCGATTTCGTCAGATATGCCGAAAGCTTCGGCGCCGCCGGCTACGCGATCGAACGCGCCGCCGACCTGCTGCCGACCCTGAAGCGCGCGCTGGCCGACGATGGCGTCTCGATCATCGCCTGCCCGGTGGATTACGCCGAGAACATCAGGCTGACCGACCGCCTGGGCGAGCTGACGCTCTCGCTGTGATCCCTCGACACGAAAGGACGACGCGATGAAGATCCGGGCCGCCCTCCTGCGCGAGATGGGCAAGCCGGCGCCCTATGCCCGAAGCAGGCCGCTATCGATCGAAACGCTCGATCTCGCCCCGCCCGGGCCGGGCGAGGTGCTGGTCCGCATCATGGCGGCGGGCCTGTGCCATTCCGACCTGTCGGTGATCGACGCCAGCCGCCCGCGCCCGATGCCGATGGTACTGGGGCACGAGGCCGCCGGCATGGTCGCGGAACTCGGCGCCGGCGTCACGGGCTTCGCGGTCGGCGATCACGTGGTGATGACCTTCACGCCAAGCTGCGGCCGCTGCCCCACCTGCGCCGGCGGCCGCCCGGCGATGTGCGAGCCCGGGGGCGCCGCCAACACGGCCGGCACGCTGATCGACGGCGCCACCCGGCTCAGCCTGGACGGGCGGCCGGTCCATCATCACCTCGGCGTCTCGGGCTTCGCCGATCACGCCGTCGTCTCGCCGGACTCCCTGGTCAGGATCCCCGCCGACCTCCCCTTCGCAGAAGCCGCCCTGTTCGGATGCGCGGTCATGACGGGGGTCGGCGCGGTGGTCAACACGGCCAGGATCGAAGCCGGGACGACCGTCGCGGTGGTCGGGCTGGGCGGCGTCGGGCTGGCGGCCATCATGGGCGCGCGGGCCGCCGGCGCGCGCGAGGTGATCGCGGTCGATCTGTCGGATGCCAAACTGGCACTGGCGCAACAGGTCGGCGCCACGGCGGGCGTGAATGCCGGCGCGCCGGACGCGGTCGACCAGGTACGCCGGCGCAGCGCGGGCGGCGTCGATTACGCGTTCGAAATGGCGGGGTCGATCCGGGCGCTGGACAGCGCCGTCGCCATGACGCGCCGTGCGGGCGGCATGACCGTCACCGCCGGCCTGCCGCCCCACGGCGCCAGCCTGCCCCTCGATATCGCGCGCCTGGTGGGCGAGGAACGGTCGCTGCGCGGCAGCTACATGGGCACCTGCGTGCCGAGCCGCGACATCCCCCGCTACATCGCGCTGTACCAGGCCGGGCGCCTGCCGGTCGACCGGCTGCTGACGGGCCGGCTGGGCCTCGACGCCATCAACGAAGGCTTCGACAGGCTGCGCACGGCACAGGCGGTCCGCCAGGTCATCGATTTCCCGCACTAGAGCCATATCCGTTCACACTGGTTCACGGATATGGCTCTAGATCATTGTTTTATCGAGCATCTTTATCCGACCGAATGAGTCCATCCGGTTGGATGATGCTCTGGCCCCCGGCCGGCGCCGGCAGTCTAAAATTCGTCCCGATCGCCGCGATGTGACAAACCACCCGCCCGGGTCCGCGTCTATAGAGGCAAGGGGTGACGCACTCCACCCGGCCGCGCCGGGACGCCGGACCGAAGAAAGATGCCGCCTGATGCATGACGGGGAGAGGAACGGACGGCGCGGCCTCGCGACGACGGGGCACGCGCCGCGAATGACGCCTCCCGGGGCATCCCTACCCGCCCGGCCATGAACGCGATCGTCCGGCTGGCACTCGCGCGGCCCTACACGTTCGTCGTCATGGCGATCCTGATCGTGATCGCGGGCGTGCTGTCGGCCGTCCGCGCGCCCAAGGACATCTTCCCCACCATCGGCATCCCGGTGGTCGCGGTCGCCTGGACCTACACCAACCTCTCGCCGCAGGACATGTCCGGGCGCATCCAGTTGCCGTTCCAGCGCGCGCTGACGACGACGGTCAACGATATCGAACATATCGAGGGCCAGGCCCTGACCGGGATCGGCATCACCAAGATCTTCTTCCAGCCCGGCGCCGACATCCGCCTCGCCAACGCCCAGGTCACGGCCATCGCCCAGACGCTGCTGCGCCAGCTTCCGCAGGGCACCACCCCGCCGCTGATCCTCAACTACAGCGCCTCCACCGTGCCGATCCTCCAGCTCGGCCTGTCGGGCGCCGGCCTGACCGAGCAGCAGCTCTATGATTTCGGCTTCAATTTCATCCGCACCCGCCTGGTGATGGTCCCCGGCGCCGCCATCCCCTTCCCCACCGGCGGCCGGGTGCGGCAGATCCAGATGGACCTCGAACCCAGCCAGTTGCAGGCCCGCGGCGTCTCG
The DNA here is from genome assembly GCF_014174255.1 of Gluconacetobacter sacchari. GTDB lineage: Bacteria > Pseudomonadota > Alphaproteobacteria > Acetobacterales > Acetobacteraceae > Gluconacetobacter > Gluconacetobacter sacchari. The sequence continues at coordinate 125,460 of NZ_JABEQJ010000003.1, read as the reverse complement.
GGGCGGGACGTGGCCGACGCCCTGGCCACCCAGACCCAGATCACCCCGGCCGGCTTCGTGAAGATCGGCGAATACCAGTATAATTTCCGCCTCAACAACGCCCCCCTCTCGGTCGGGCAGCTCAACATGCTGCCGATCCGGACGGTGAACGGCGCGGTGGTGCGGGTCCGCGACGTGGCCCATGTGCGCGACGGCGCGCTGCCGCAGCAGAACATCGTCCATGTCGACGGCCAGCGCTCGGCCCTGCTGACGGTGCTGAAATCGGGGGCGACCTCCACCATCGCCATCGTCCAGGGCATCCGCGACACCATCCCCGACGCACGGCGCGGCCTGCCGAAGCAGCTTGCGATCACGCCGGTCAACGACCAGTCCCTGTTCGTCAAGGCCGCCGTCGGCGGCGTGCTGCGCGAGGGCATGATCGCGGCCGGGCTGACCAGCCTGATGATCCTGCTCTTCCTGGGCTCGTGGCGCTCGACCCTGATCGTCGCCACCTCGATCCCGCTGTCGATCCTGGGCGCCATCGCCATCCTCTCGGCCTGCGGCCAGACGTTGAACGTCATGACATTGGGCGGCCTGGCGCTGGCCGTCGGCATCCTGGTCGACGAGGCGACGGTGACGATCGAGAATATCGAGCGCCATCTGGAAATGGGCCAGGACGTGCATGCGGCCATCATCGACGGCTCGGGCGAGATCATCGTGCCCGCCTTCCTGTCGCTGCTGTGCATCTGCATCGTCTTCGTGCCGATGTTCTACCTGCCCGGCGTCTCGGGCTTCCTCTTCGTGCCGATGGCGCTGTCGGTGATGTTCGCGATGGCGATGTCCTTCCTGCTCTCGCGCACGCTGGTCCCCACCATGGCGATGGTCCTGCTGCGCCGCCACGACCCTGCGGGCCGACAGGCCGGCGGCCCGCTCACCCGCTTCCAGCAGCGTTTCGAACGCCGCTTCGCGGCCCTGCGCGACCGCTACGCAACCCTGCTGGAGGCCGTGCTGGCGCATCGCGGCCGCTTCGTCGGCCTCTTCCTCGGCTTCGCCTTCCTCAGCCTGGCCTTCCTCCCCTTCCTCGGGCGCAATTTCTTCCCCCAGGTCGATGCGGGGGCGATGACGCTGCACGTGCGCGGCCCGGTCGGCATGCGGATCGAGGAAACCGCCGCGCTCTTCCTGGATATCGAAAAACAGATCCGCGCCCGCATCCCGGCGGATGAAGTGCTGTCCATCGCCGACATGATCGGCCTGCCGAACAGCGCCATCAACGTCTCCTACAGCGCCTCCGGCACCATCGGGCCGGAGGACGGCGATATCCTGGTCGCGCTGAAGCAGAACCATCACCCCACCGCGCGCTATATCCGCCGCCTGCGCGCCGACCTGCCCCGCCTGTTCCCGCAGGCCGGCTTCGCCTTCCTGCCGTCGGACATCACCAGCCAGATCCTCAATTTCGGCGCCCCGGCCCCGATCGACATCCAGGTGATCGGCCCGCACCCCGACGAAACGCGACAGTTCGCCGAGCAGGTGCTGCGCGCGATCCGCCCCATCGACGGCCTGGTCGACGCGCGGATCCAGCAGCCCGCCCATTACCCCGAGCTGCGGTTCGACGTCGACCGCACCCGCATCGGCCAGCTCGGCCTGACCGAGGGCGACGTCACCGGCAGCATCGCGACCACCATCGCCGGCACCTCGCAGACCGCGCCGCTATACTGGCTCAATCCGCAGAACGACGTGACCTACCCCATCTCGGTGCAGATGCCCGAATACCGCATCGGTTCGCTGGCCGACGTCATCGGCCTGCCGGTCACCGGCGCGGGCAACGGCACGGGCAACGGCACGGGCGCCACCCGCCCGCAGGTGCTGGGCGCGCTGGGCACCATCACGCGCGGCACCACCTCCCCGGTGGAGGGCCAGTACAATATCCGTCCGCTGATCGACGTCTTCGCCGGCAGCGACGGGCGCGACCTGGGCGCCGTCGCGTCGGACGTGCAACGGGTGCTGGACCGGCTGGAGCCCACGCGCCCGCCCACGGTCACGGTGGCCCTGCGTGGGCAGTACGAGGCCATGAACACCGCCTTCTCCGGCCTCGGCGCCGGGCTGCTGGGGGCGATCGTGCTGATCTACCTGCTGATCGTCGTCAATTTCCAGAGCTGGACCGACCCCTGCATCATCATCCTGGCCCTGCCGGCGGCGCTGGCCGGAATCTGCTGGATGCTGTTCGCCACCGGCACGCCGCTGTCGGTGCCGGCCCTGACGGGCGCGATCATGTGCATGGGCGTGGCGACGGCCAATTCCATCCTGGTCATCGCCTTCTGCCGCGAACAGTTGGCCGAGCACGGCGACGCCCTGCAAGCGGCGCTGGCGGCGGGCCGGACCCGGCTGCGGCCGGTGCTGATGACGGCGCTGGCCATGGTCATCGGCATGCTGCCGATGGCCCTGGGCTTCGGCGAGGGCGGCGAGCAGAACGCGCCGCTGGGCCGCGCCGTCATCGGCGGGCTGGTCTTCGCCACCTGCGCCTCGCTGTTCTTCGTCCCCACCCTGTTCGCCATCATCTACCACCGGCGCCCGCATCCGGCCCGACGGGGCGAAACGGCCAATGCCTGACCCGGGCGCGGACAGCCGGCCAGATCGGCCAGACCGGCCGCCACCCCGCCTGGGCCGGTTCGCCGTGGCGGCGGCGGCGGCCTTCGCGCTGGTCCTGGTCGCGGGCACGGCGCTGCGGCTGCACGCCCGCCGCCAGCTCCATGCGGAAACGCTCGCCGCGGCGATCCCCACCGTCAGCATCGTCCACCCTGGCGGCCCGGCAACCGACCGGCTGGTCCTGCCCGGCCGGCTGCAAGCCTGGTACAGCGCGCCGGTCTATGCGCGGACCAACGGCTATCTGCGGCGCTGGTACGCCGATATCGGGCAGACGGTGCGCCAGGGCGCCCTGCTGGCCGACATCGACACGCCGGACGTGGACCAGCAGCTCGCCGCCGCCCGCGCCGCCCTGGCCACCCGCACGGCACAGCGCGACCTCGCGGGCATCACCACCCGCCGCTGGAACCGCCTGAACGCGCAGAACGCGGTCTCGCAGCAGGAAACCGACGAGCGACGGGGCAATTTCGCCGCCAGCGAGGCCACCCGCCACGAAGCGGCGGCCGAGGTCGAGCGGCTGGAAACCCTGTCGGGCTTCAAACATATCCTGGCGCCCTTCACCGGCGTCGTGACCAGCCGCGCCACCGATATCGGCGCGCTGATCGTCGCCGGCACCGCGGCGGCCCAGCCGCTGTTCACCGTCTCCGACGTCGCCCGGCTGCGGCTGTATGTCAGCGTCCCGCAGGCCTATGCCGCGCGGATACGCGACGGCATGGTGGTCGCCTTCACGGTGCCCGACTATCCCGGCCGCGCCTTCCAGGCCCGCCTCGTCCGCGCGTCCGGCGCGGTGGACCCGCAATCCGGCGCCATGCTGGTGCAGTTCGTCTACGACAATGGCGAAAACCTGCTCAAGCCGGGCGCCTACGCCCAGATCGCCTTCACCTTCCCCGGCCCCGGCACCGCCGTCCGCATCCCCGCCAGCAGCCTGCTGTTCCGGCGCGACGGCACCACCGTCGCGGTCATGGATGCCAGCCACCACGTCAGGATCCAGCCCGTCACCATCCTCACCGATTTCGGCACCGAACTGTCGGTCACCGGCCTCGCGCCGCAGAGCGCCGTCATCGACAATCCCAGGGACGATCTCCGCGACGGCGACGAGGTCACCCCCCATGGGGCCTGACCCGAGGCGCGGGACAAAGGGCAAGCTCCTGCTGCTGGTCCTCGCCCTCCTCGCCGGCTGCGACCTGGCACCCGCCTACCGCACGCCCGCCGCGCCCACCCTGCCCGCCAGCTTCAGGGAAAGCGGCCCCTGGACCCCGACCGCCCCGCTGGACCACCCCGCCGGCACGGACGCGGGCATGGACGCGGGCACCGACTGGTGGACGGTGCTGGCGGACGACGGGCTGGACCGGCTCGAATCCCGCGTGGCGCGCGCCAACCCGCAACTGGCGGCCGCCATCGCCCGATACGACCAGTCCCGCGCCCTGGTCCGCCGCGCCCGGGCGGAATTTTTCCCCCAGATCGACGCCACCGCCAGCGCCGAGCGCGAACGGGCGGTGCTGCCCCAGACCGGCCGCTATATCGAATATCGCAACGAGGCCGCCGGCGGCGCCGTGTCGTGGGAGCCCGATATCTGGGGCCGCATCCGCAACCTCGTCGCCGCCGCGCGGTCCGACGCCCAGGCCAGCGCCGCCGATCTCGGCGCCATGCGCCTCAGCCTCGAAGCCGAACTGGGCGAGGACTACGTCCAGCTTCGCGGGCTGGACGCGCGGATCGCCGTCCTGCGCCGCACCATCGCCGCCTACCAGGCGGCGCTGGACCTGACGACCACCCGCTTCGCCGGCGGCGCCGCCAGCGAACTCGATGTCGGCCGGGCACAGACCCAGCTCGCCTCCGTCCAGTCCCGGCTCGACCAGCAGGTGGCCGACCGCGCGCTGGCCGAACATGCCATCGCGGTCCTGGTCGGCGAGGAGCCCACCCTGTTCTCGCTTCCCCCCGCCACCGCGCTGGACCCGGTGCCCGTCATCCCCGTCACCGCGCCGTCCGCGCTGCTGCGACGCCGCCCCGACGTCGCCGCCGCCGAACGGCGCATGGCGGCGGCCAACGCCCGCATCGGCGTCGCGCGCGCGGCCTTCTTCCCCAACATCACCCTCGGCGCCTCCGGCGGCTCGGCCACCACGGTCGGCACCCTGCTCTCCGCCGGCACCGGGGTCTGGGCCCTCGGCCCCGCCCTGGCCACGCTGGCCGTCTTCGACGGCGGCCGCCGCTTCGCCGACCTCGCCGCCACGCACGCCGCCTACGCCGAAGCCGCCGCCACCTACCGGCAGACGACCCTCGCCGCCTTCCGCGAGGTCGAGGACCAGCTCGCCCTGCTCAACCACCTCGCCGACGCCGCCGCCCGCCAGCAGGACGCCGTGTCCGCCGCCGCCCGCACCAACCGGCTGGCCACCATCCGCTATCGCGAGGGCGCGGTCGACTACCTCCAGGTCGTCATCGCCCAGACGGCCGAACTCCAGGCGCGCGACGACCAGATCACCATCACGACCCGGCGCCTGACGGCGGCGATCGACCTGGTGCGGGCAATGGGGGGCGGCTGGCGGCGGCAGGGCGCATTTTTCTGAAGACAGACGGCCCGCCCGCCAGAAACGCCGCGTTCGCCGCCACCAGCGCGTCCCAGTCCTCGCCCCCCGGCAACCCGCCGGGCGGCATCAATTGCCGCCACGCCACCCCATGGCATTCCATGATCCGCGACCGCACCCAACGCCATGTCGCCCGCTGATGCCTCCCCAGGTCAGCAGCGAGACCACCGATTCCGCCTCCACCCCGTCATAATCCCAGGCCAGCAGGCAATGCCCGCCCCACGATCCCGGATTCTGGTCGCCCGGCATGGTCGTATCCCACACCCCGCCTTCCGCCTGGTCGGCCAGCGCCAGCCGCACGCCCAGATAGGCCACGCCCATCCCGGCCATGACCAGCCGCACCGCGTTCAGGTCGTCCGGCGCGGCCGAGCCCCAGACCGGATACAGCACCTGGTCCGCCAGCGCGTAGCCGTCCCGCGCGGCGCAGGCCAGCACGTCGATCTCCACCCCGCCCCGGTCGGTCGCCGGCTCGTCGGGCCGATAGCCGGTGGACCGCGCATAGAACATGATCGCATCGGCCTCCCGCACCGCCACCTGGTAGCCGGCCAGCGCCGCCGTGGCGCGGATATGGTTGCCCAGCCCCGCCGCCGTGCAATTGCCCAGCCGGTCATTGCCCAGCATCAGCGGCGCCGGATCGATCGCGGCCCGCACCAGCCGCCCCGGCGCCCGCCGCGCCATCATCCGCAGCCCGTCCAGCACCGGCTGGCCGGCCCGGCTCTCGGCGGGCCGGCAGCCCAGCCGCCGGCCGCCGGCCCGCCGCGCCGTCACGGGCCGCGATACAGCGCCGCGCGCACCGCCGGCGCACCGCCGCCCGCCGCCACCGACAGGCGCGCCGGGCCCAGCCCCGCCGCCGCCTCGATCAGCGGAACGATCCGCTCCGCCGTGGCGAGATACCCCGCCACCGCCGGATCCAGCGTCGCCGCCACGGTGCCGGCAACGGTCAGAACCGTCTGGAAGTCACCCGCCAGCGCCGACGCCCACCCCCTGCCGGTCCCGATATCGATCGCCCCGCCCGACACCGCATCGACCTGCGCCGTAATCGCCGCGATCCGCGCCAGCGCCGCATTCACCTGCGCCACCTGCCCGGCGGACAGATGCGCCGACAGGCTCGGAATCGCCTCGATCGCCTGCGCCGCGAAATCGATCGCCCCCGCATCGGCCGCCAGCTCGGCGGTATCGATGCGCGTGCTGTCGCCGATCGCGGCACAGGCCCCCAACCCGGCCGCCAGGCCCAGCCCCAGCGCCAGCACGACCCCCGGCACCCCGCCGCCATCCTTCCCCGGCCCCGATCCTGGCGTCGTCCGGTTCGCGACATTGCGGAAATTCTGCGCCAGCAGGTTCAACACGCCATAGACCCGCCCATAGGCCGACCCGGCACTGGCCGGCACCGGCAGCCACGGCATCAGCACCGCGCACACGCCGCACAGCGCCGCGACATACATCACGTCCCTCATCGGCACCATCGCGATCAGGGTCTGGACAATCGTCGTCATATCCATGGATCGTTCCAATCTTCCGCTTTACGATTCCAGCGCTCAGGCCGCGACGGCCATCGCGAACGCCGCGACATGCACGCTGTCGACCCTGCCGGCCCCCAGCGCGCTGTTATAGACACGCTTCCAATAAGCACAGAGCCCTTCGGTATCTTTCTCATCCGGTAACGGCGCGGGGTCGAAGACGTATTTCACCCGCGCCATCGCGCAGCCATAGCGCAGGTTGCCGATCAACTGCCGCGCGCGCGGAATGTCCGAACAGGTCATGCGCCGCACACGGGTTTGCAGATCGGCATGGGCCGCCCCATCGAGCATCCGCCACAGCGCGTCATGGGTCGCGGGCTCCATCTGCCACACCCCCAGCGCCGGCCCCCCGCCCCCCTGCACCAGCCGGGCCGCGCGCGATTCCACCAGCGCCGTCCCGGTCAGCAGGTTGACGGCGGCCGGCCCGCCCAGCCCCAGCCGGTCCAGCACCGGCGCCACCACCCGCCATTTCAGGTCCGAGGGATCGATCCCGTCCATCATCCCCCCTCGCCGCGCATCACGCGGCCCAGCCAGTCGATAAAGGGCTGGTAGCCCATCAGCGCCGACACCACGCCCCCCAACGCGAAACCCGCATTGCGAATCAGCCTGACGCCACCGGCAATCTGCGCGTTCATCGCAATCAGCGTCCGCTGCGAGTCCGCCAGCGGCGCGGTGGTGTCGGCGATCACCGCCCGCATCTCGCGCCGCAGATCCACGATCGCCCGGCGCATCGCCTCCCCGTCGCGATCCGCCCGCTGGTCCTGATGCGCCCCCCGGGCCCGCCCCTCGGCCGAAATCTCGACCAGCTTCATCATCATGTCCCGCTGCCCGGCTTCCAGCCGCCCGATCCGCGCATCATGCTGGCGCAGCGTATCGGACAGGCCGGCCGGGTCGGCAACGCCCCGCGCGTCGTCCATCGCACCCCCCTTTTCTGAAATCCCGTGAAACCGTCGCCGGACTACCCGCCCACCCCGGTATAGACGATCCTGTTCAGCATGATCGCCGGCGGCATGTTCTGGCCGCCGCCGCCGCCCGCCGAAGCGATCGTCAGCCCGGTGGAAGCGCCGGCCACCGCCAGGCCCGTCATCGCGGTGGCCGTCTGCGCCGTCGCCTTTTCCTCCACATCGCCGCCACCGGCGAACACCGCGTCGATCTCGCCGCCCGATCCCTGCGGCACGACGAAGCCGCCGCCATGATTGGGCCCATGGCCATGGCCCGGGTCGGTCAGCGCATGGCTGTGGCCCGGATCGGTCACGTCATGCGTGTGGACCGGCGCAAGCTGGCTGCCGCCGACGGCCCCCAGTTGCACGCCATTGATGCCGGACCCCGCCATGGTCACCAGATTGGCGGCGGCCCCGCCCATATTGTCGACACCGAACGTCGCCCGCCCCCGCAGGTCCGGCAGGGCGAAGCTCGTGGCCCCGTCACCCGCGCCATACAGCGTGCCCAGCACGCCGAACAGCGCGGCATAGACGCTCCGGCTGACCACCTGCCCGCAGCAGGGCAGCCACCCGGCCGGCGCCACGGCGCCCGCGTAATCGACGATCGCCCCCACCGGCACCGCCCCGGCCGCCGCCCCGCCGACGGCGCCGACCGGGTCCATGGTCCAGATCTGGTTGCCGGCACTGTCGCACAGCGCAACGGCATAGGCCGCGCCGCCGGCCAGGAAGATATTGCCGAACTGCCCGCCGGCATCGGCCACCACCGGATTGGGGTTCGCCACCGTCAGCTCCGCGTCGGCATAGGTCGCCAGCGGCGTGGTGCTGCCGGTCTGGTAGAAGAACAGTTGCGCGCCGGCACGCGGCACGCCCGTCGCATCCACGCTGAAACTGTTGGGCCAGACAAACCGGGCGGCGGAATACGCCATGCACCTCTCCCCCGCGCCCCTGCGGGCGCGTCATGTTCGGGGCGGTGCCTGTGCCCTGTCGCGGCCCGATCATAGCCCGCCAGGGCCGCTCCGGCAATTCCATTATTCCATCTTGTCTTTTCACCACACCGACGTACCGGCGCCGGAGAAATCATACCCCCCGCCATTCCCGGCGCCATACAGATTGCCCAGCACGCCCGGCGCGTTCGGCGACCCCGCCAGCAGGGCCAGCGCATTGCCCGCGCCGGACATCAGCGCGGCGTTCGACGCCACGGTCCCGCGCGCCAGCGCATTGCCCTGCCCGCCCAACGCATTCAGCAGCGTGCCGGCGGACGCGTTGCCCTGGCTGCCCAGCGCGGCCGCCGCCGAACTGCCCATGTTCGCCAGGCCGGACAGCGCGCCCATGTAGCTGCCGAATTGCTGCCCGGCATAGTTCTGGGCGTAATGCTGCAACGCGTTCAACTGCCCGCCCGACAGCGCCAGCCCGCGCGACGCCGCCGCCTGGTCCAGCGACTGCTCGCCCTGCTGCAACGGAAACTGGTAATAGGGCGTGCCGGCAAAGGCCTGATAGGCCGCCGCCGCCCCCGATCCCTGCCCCGCCTCCCCGCCCAGCCCCAGCAGGCTGGCCAGGCTGTAGAGCGCATTGGTCCCGGTGCCCACATAGGGCGACAGGTTCCGCGCCGTCTGGTCATAGACATTCTGCTGGAACTGCTGCGCCTGGCCATAGGCCTGCGCCTGTTCCCGCGCCGCCCGCGACGCCGCGTCCGATCCGGCGATCCCGCCCGCGATCGACCCCAGCGCCGACAGCCCGCCACCGATCGCCGTCACCATGCGCCGATCCACTTCCCGTACTGGCGTTCCATTTCCACCCATCCCAGCCGGCGGAAGATCGGCCCGACATCCAGCGACCGCCCGGCGGGCCCGACATGCAGCTTGGTGCCGGTGATCATCCGCCGCACCCCGCGCGCGGCCAGCGTGCGCTCGGCCTCGCGAAACAGCCTGATCCCCGCCGTCCAGCGCCGATGCGCCGGCCGCACGTAATACAGGTCGAAAAACGCGTGGCTGACGCTGCGATGATGCAGATGCGGCCAGACCAGCGCCACCAGGTACCCCGCCAGCACCCGGCCCTCGCGCATCGTCAGCACATGCAGCGCCCCGGCCGCCTCCAGCCGCGCATAGGCGTCCAGGTCGGGGTCCAGCGGCGCGCGCTCCTGGTCGCTGGCCACCTCGCGGAAATGCGCCTGCCACAGCGCGCGCATCTCCTCCACCACGGCGCTCCATGGCTCGACGGCATACAGCGTCACGACAGCGTCACCAGCAGCCCGCCCGCCGAAATCGTCAGCGCGCCCGCCGCCCCCGCCTGCGCGGCGACGGCATCGCCGGGTTGCAGAACCCGGCCGATTTCATTGGGACTGTTCCAGGTCTGGCCCGGCAGGATCGTCTGGCCGAAGGTCGTAGCGTTGGCCGGCCCCGCAACACCGCCCGACGGCACCAGGTAAAGCGTGACCGCAACCGGCACGGTGCCGACATTGCACACGCCCAGGCTGTCGATGCGCGCGACCACCCCCGCGGGCGCGGTATAAAGCGCGGCCGTCGCGGCCGGAACGGCCTGCGCGGGGATCAGGGCAACGGGCTGGACGGACATGGCATCGACCTTCGCGCGACACCCCCGCAAGGGGGGCTCGGATGGTGGGCGATGCCTGTGCCCGATGCGCCGTTCTATCGCACGGATGGTTTTCCACACAAGGGAAAACGCAATGCCCCCCCCCCGCGCGCGCCGGTCAGGCCAGGTCCAGCAGCTCCGCCGCCTCGGGGTCCAGCACCACGGTGCAGGCCGGGTGCAGCCGCAGGGCGGAGGCACTGACCATCGGCGTCACCGGCCCTTCCAGCGCGTCGCGCACGATCCGCGCCTTCGCCGCTCCGGTCGCCACCAGCAGCAGCCGCCGCGCCTCCATGATCGTACCCACCCCCATGGTCAGGGCCTGGCGCGGCACGTTCTGCCAGCGATTATCGAACAGGTCCGCATTCTGCCGGCGCGTCGTCTCGTCCAGCTCGACCAGCCGGGTCCGGCTGGCGAAATCCGACGGCGGCTCGTTGAAGCCGATATGCCCCGTCAGCCCGATGCCCAGAAGCTGCAACCCGATCCCCCCGGCGGCGCGGATCGCCTCCTCGTACGCACGGCATTCCCCCGCCGGGTCCGCCGCCGCCCCGTCGGGCAGGCGCGTGCGCTCCGGCGCGATATCGACATGGCGAAAAAGCGCCGCGCGCATATAGGCATGGTACGATCGCGGATCGTCCGGCGCGATGGGATGATATTCATCCAGGTTAAAGGTCCGGCACCGCGCGAAGGACAGGCCCTCATCGCGATGCAGCCCGACCAGCGCGCGATAGATCGCCTCCATGGTGCGGCCGGTGGCCAGCCCCAGCACCGGCTCCGGGGTGGCGCGCACATGGGCGGCGATCCGGGCGGCGGCCTCGCAGCACGCCGAAGCGGCGTCGGGCGCCAGGATGATCTCCATCCGCCCCTGTTCGATCGTGACATGTCGCATCATGCGTCCTTCGCGCTGGCGCCGTTCAGTCCCCGGCCCCATCGGTGCCGAGTTCGACGACGAAATCGTACAGATCGGCCCGATAGGCCGAAAACGTGACTTCCAGCAGCCGCCCGTCCGCCAGGAACGACCGCCGTTCGATCCGCAGGATCGGACTGGGCCGCGCCAGGCCCAGCAATTCGGCCTCCCGCGCGCCGGCCAGCCCGGCGCGGATCCGCTGCAAGGCACGGACGGGCGCCAGGCCCCGCGCCTTCAGCGCGGCATAGAACGAGTCCGCCACCGCCTCCGGCGCCGGCAGGTCCTCCCGCGCGACGATGGCGGTCTCGATCGCCATCGGCTCGCCATCGGCGGTGCGGATGCGCTTCAGCCGCGACAGCGCGGTACCCGGCGCCACGCCCAGCGCCATGGCCTCGTCCGGCCCGGCCGGCCCGCCGCCACGCTCCAGCCAGACCGACCCCGGCAGCCGCCCGCGCGCGCGCATCTCCTCGGAAAACCCCAGCAGCACCGACAGCGGCTGCTCGATCCGCCCCGCGACGAACGTCCCGGCCCCCGGCCGCTGAGTCAGCCGTCCGGTCTCGACCAGCCGCTCCAGCGCCTTGCGCACGGTCACGCGCGATACGCCCGTCATGTCCGCCAGCAGCCGCTCGGGCGGCACCGCGTCTCCCCGGCGCAACGCCCCGCTTTCGATCAGCCGGCTCAACCCGGCCTCCAGTTGCAGATAGAGCGGCTGGCGACTGCCCGCGTCCGGCGCCAGTTCGCGGAACAGCCCGTCACAGGCATGGCCCATCGCGCGCGCTCAGCCCGCCGTGGCGGTCGGGCCGGCCAACGGCAGAATCCGCCGCAGGTCGCCGTCATGGCGCGCCAGCGCCTGCTCGGCCTCGCTGGGCGACAGGCCCGCGCGCACCAGCACGGCGCGCTTCACATTGCCGCCGGCCGCCGCCAGCGCGGCGCGGATCTCGTCGTCCGACCCGCCGGCCAGATCGGCCACCATCCGCGCGGCCCGGCGGTCCAGCTTGTCGTTCATCACCCGCATGTCGACCATCCGCCCGCGATAGGCATGGCCCAGCCGGATCATCAGCGCGGTGGACAGCAGGTTGAGCGTCGCTTTCTGCGCCGTCCCGGCCTTCAGCCGCGTGGAACCCGCGATCACCTCCGGCCCCGTCGCGATGGTAATGCCGTATTCCGCCTCGCGCAGCAGCCGCCCCGCCGCGTTGCAACTGATCCCCACCGTCAGCGCGCCACAGGCCCGCGCGGCGGCCACGGCGGCGCAGGTATAGGGCGTGCCCCCGCTGGCGGCGATGCCGAACAGCACGTCGCGGTCGTCCGGCGCGTGGGCCAGCACCTCCGCCCGGCCGGTCTCCTCCCGGTCCTCGGCCCCCTCGGCGGCCTGGAAGATCGCCTGCGGCCCTCCGGCCAGCAGCAGCACCAGCCGCTCCGCCGGCCAGCCGAAGGTCGGCCCCAGCTCGACCCCGTCCTGCAACCCGATCCGCCCCGACGTCCCGGCCCCGACATAGAACAGCCGCCCGCCCCGCCGCAGGCGCGGCAGCGCGGCCACCACCACCGCCTCGATCTCCGGCACGGCGACGCGCACCGCCGCCGCCGCCGCCATCTGCGCCTCAGCCAGCGCGTCCAGGACCGAGCGTACCGGCCAGAGATCGATATCGGCATAGCGCGGGTCCCGCTGCTCGGTCCCGGCGAGGGGGGCAACTGGCGCGTCGGTCTGGGTCATGGTCATGGTCATCCTGGGGAGGGGGCGGTTGGGTTTGCCACTCTATACCGCATACCGCCGCGACAATACCATTGCAAAACCAATCTCCCTATGGTTCTGTTTTGGTATTAATCGTGCCACGACCCAAGCGAACGGACGCCAGAAACGACATGTCAACGCGCGATCTTCTGGTGATGGGCCTCTATCTCGCTTCCCTGCCGCTGCTGACATTGTGGATGGCCGGCCGGCAGAAGACCGCCCGCTCCTATCTGGGCGGCGGGCACGACCTGCCATGGTGGGGCATCTGCCTGTCGCTGGTGGCGACCGAGACCTCCACCCTCACCGTCGTCAGCGTGCCCGGCGTCGCCTTCCGTCACGGCATGGTCTTCGTCGGGCTGGCGGCGGGCTACCTGCTCGGGCGCTGCCTGGTCGCGTGGCTGCTGCTGCCGCGCTACGTCGCGGGCCACATGCACACCCCGTACCAGTTCCTGGGCCAGCGTTTCGGCGCGACGGTGCAGCGCGCGGTCTCCCTCACCTTCCTGGTGACGCGGGTGATCGGCGAGGCCGTGCGCCTGCTGGCCGGCACGCTGCCGCTGGCCATGCTGCTGGCGGCGTTCCACCTGCCGCACGGCCCGCTGGCCATCATGGGCGCCCTGATGGCGCTGACGTTGCTCTACACGGTGTTCGGCGGGCTCAAGGCCGTGATCTGGTCCGACGTCATCCAGTTCTGCACCTACCTGCTGGGGGCGATCCTCTGCGCCGCGATCCTCTGGCACGGCCTGCCCCCCGGCACGGTCGCCGACCTGGCGCGCGCCGGGCGCTTCCACCTGTTCGACCACGGCACGGCCCTGCTGGCCGACCCGTTCGCCCCGGCCTCGGCGCTGGCCGGCGGCGCCGTCCTGGCCATGGCCTCGCACGGCACCGACCACCTGATGGTGCAGCGCCTGCTCGCCGCCCGCAGCCTGCGCGACGCCAGGCTGGCGCTGGTCGCCAGCGCGCTGGTGGTCGGGCTGCTGTTCGCCGCGCTCTCCCTGCTGGGCATCCTGCTGTCGGCCGCGCCGGCGGCCGGCGCGGCCGGCCCGTCGCCCTACCCGTCCCTGCGCGGCGACGACATCTTCCCCTACTACATCGTCCACGGCGCCCCGGCCGGCCTGTCCGGCCTGCTGGTCGCCGGCATCCTCAGCGCCACCATGGGCTCGCTGTCCTCGACGCTCAACGCCCTGACCAGCGCGGCCATGACCGATTTCCCGGCACAGTGCCGGCGCGTGGCCCGCGCCACCGGCCTGGGCGACCTGTCGCTGGCCCGGTGGCTGACCTGCGCCTGGGCGGCGCTGCTCATCGCGGTGGCGCAATCCTTCGGCCAGGGCGCGACCTCGCTGGTCGTGTTCGGCCTGTCGGTCGGCGCCTATGCCTATGGCCCGATGCTGGGCGCCTTCCTGTTCGGCCTGTTTGCGCCCCGCGCGGACGGCCGGGCCGTGCTGGCGGCCTATGGCGCGACGCTGGCGGCGATGGGGCTGGTCGAACTCTGGGTCCGCCCCGGCGGCCACGCCCTCGCCTTCACCTGGATCGTGCCGCTGGGCGTGGTCCTGTTCTCCGGCTTCGGCCTCCTGGCCTCCGGCTGCCGGCGGTTTCGCAGGGCCGTCACGTGACGCCCCCCCGCCGGACGGTCCTCGCAGGCCTGGCATCCACCCTGGCATCCACCCTGGCCGCCACCCGCGCACGCGCCGACGCCCCCTGCGCCCCGCCAGTCCCGGCACGGGTCGCGACGGGGTTCGACCGCCTGCGCGCCGACGGCTACCGCCTGCTGGCCGGCCACAGGGTGGGGCTGGTCGCCAACCCGACCAGCGTGGACCGCGCCCTGTGCCATATCGCCGACCTCCTGCACGCGGAACCGACGGTCCGCCTGGCGGCGATCTTCGGGCCGGAACACGGGTTTCGCGGCTCGGCCCCCGCCGGCGCGTCCGAGGCGCGCACCACCGACCCGGCCACCGGCATCACCGTCTTCGACATCTACGACAAGGCCGGCGCCCCGCTGGACCGCATCCTCCGGGAGTCGGGCATCGACCTGCTGCTGTTCGACATCCAGGATATCGGCGCGCGGTTCTACACCTATGCCTGGACGCTGCACGACGTCATGCAATCCTGCGCCCGGCTGGCAATCCCCGTCATCGTGCTCGACCGCCCCAACCCGATCGGCGCCGTCGCCCCTTCCGGCCCGGTGCTGCAACCGGCCTTCGCCTCCTTCGTCGGCCGGGCGCCGATCGCCCTGCGCCATGCGATGACGATGGGCGAGCTGGCGCTGTTCTTCCACCGCTACAGCCTCGCCGCCCCCGCCGCGCCGCCGCGCGTGGTCGCCATGCGGGGCTGGTCGCGCGCCCTGTTCTACGACCAGACGGGCCTGCCCTGGGTCGCTCCCAGCCCCAACATGCCGACACTGGACACCGCGCTCGCCTATCCCGGCACCTGCCTGTTCGAGGGCACGGTCCTGTCGGTCGGGCGCGGCACCGCCCAACCGTTCCTGCAACTGGGCGGGCCGGAGGTCGATGCCCGCCCCTGGGTCGCCGCCCTGCGGCAGGCCGGCCTGCCGGGCGTCCTGTTCCGCGAGACCTGGTTCACCCCCAGCGCCCAGGTCGATCGCGACCGTCTGGTCCACGGCCTCGACCTGGTCGTCACCGACCGGCGGCGTTTCGACCCGGTGGCGACCGGCCTGGCGCTGCTCCACACCGCCCGCCCCCTGTGCCGGGGCGCGTTCTGGCGCGCGGACGGGCATATGTTCGACCTGCTCTGCGGCACCGACGCCATCCGCCACGCGATCGACGCGGGCACCGGCCCGGCCACGATCGCGGCGGGCTGGCAGGCGGGCCTCGCCGCCTTCGCGCGGCGCCGCCGCGACGTGCTGCTCTACCGGTCCTGAGGCGCCCGGCCTACGTCACCCCCAACGCCCGCGCCGCGGCGGTCGCCACGTCATGGCGCAACCGGATGATCTGCCTCCCATGGCCGCCATCGGGATGCACCCGGTTGGTCAGGATCAGCACGAAACTGTCGCTGGCCGGGTCCATCCACAGCGAGGTCCCGGTAAAGCCGGTATGGCCGAACGACCCGACGGGAAACAGGTCGCCGCGCGGCGTGGAATAATGGGTGGCGATGTCCCAGCCCAGCCCGCGCAGGTCGGTCCTGTCCGCCGGCTGCTGCGGCGTGGTCATCAGCAGCACCGTCCCGCGCTTCAGCGGAAAGGCGCTGCCCCGCCCCGCCCGGCGGTCCAGCAGGGCCTGGGCATAGGCCGCCATGTCGTCGGCGTCGGAAAACAGCCCGGCATGGCCCGCGACCCCGCCCATGCGCCGGGCCGTCGGGTCATGCACCACCCCGCGCAGCATCACGTTGCCGTCGTCGAACTGCGTCGGCGCGATCTCCGGGCCCAGCGCGGCATCGGGGCGAAAGCCGGAATGCGCCATCCCCAGCGGCGCCAGGATATGCCGCGCGGCATACCGGTCCAGCGGCAGGCCGCTCACCGTCTCCACCAGCAGCCCCAGCGTGATGAAATTGATGTCGCTGTAGACGAACCGCTCGCCGGCCGGCCGGTCGGGGCGCGCCGCCATCACCCGGCGCACCGCCGCGTCCCGGCCCTGCCAGGGCGTGGCCAGGTCCAGGTCGGGCGCCAGGCCGGAATAATGGGTCAGCAACTGGCGGATGGTGATGTCCTGCTTGCCGGCGGCGGCAAAGGCCGGCAGCCGCCGCGCCACCGGCTCGTCGAGCGTGAAGGCGCCCTGCTCCCACAATTGCATCACCGCCGGCGCGGTGATCGTCGGCTTGGTCAGCGACGCCATGTCGAAACGCGTGGTCCAGCTTTCCGGCTCGGGTGCCGGCAGCAGCGCCCGATGGCCACGGACCCCGCGATAGACGATCCGCCCGCCATGCCCCACCGCCGCCACCACGCCCGGCACGTCGCCGCGCGCCACGGCGTCCCGCAGCAGGCGATCCACCGGCGCGAAATCGGCCCCGGCGCGCGACGCGCAGCCCGCGCCCCCCAGCGCCAGGCCCAGCATCCCGGCGCCGCGCAGCATGGCGCGCCGGTCCGGGTCCCGAGGAGACGCCTCAGCGGGCATCGACATGGGCAAGTGCGTCAAGAATCTCCTCCTCCACGCGGGTAAAATAGGAATAGCGGCCCGGCCGCGTCGCCGGTCGCCATGCGGGCGGAATCCTCCAGTGACCGTCCAGGCGGACGGCATGGTCCTGCCAGGCCCTGTTCGCTCGGGCAATAAGGCGGATCCGGGGGCACGGTCTGGCCGATACCAACATTCACTTCAAATTGCGATCCAACACCCACAAAATGATAGGACGTATGCATAAGAGCCTGATTCGAAAGTTTCTCAATCCTGACAATGCCTTGCGGTCCGTCGTGTAAGCATACGGATTGAGGCGATCAGTGTCCATGCGGTTGATGAGGCGATGGACTTTTCCCAATCCTTGGCAAGCCGCCTGCAGCGACCAAGCCACGCGACTGTTCGCTCAACCACCCAGCGGCGCGGCAGGAGTTCAAAGCCCTTCGCTGTGTCCGACCGCCTGATGATTTCCACTGTCCATTGTCCCATGTCGGCAAGCGCGGAACGCAGTTTATCTCCAGCATAGCCACCGTCGGCAAAGATGTGGCGTAGCCGGGGGAAGCGTCTGCGTATCGCCATCTCCTTCTGGCGCTGCCTGCCGATCTCCGGCCGCCAGGGCACCAGCGAGAATTCATGCCCGCTCTCCATTACAGCAAAGCACCCGCTGGCCAGATCGACCGGGCCTTTCATCGTGCCCTGGATGGTTTCGAAACGATCAAGCGGACGCCACAGCTTTCCCCGCTTTTCGGCCATGGCCTGTCCCACCCGTTCCACCTCCCGCCCTTCCAG
This sequence comes from Gluconacetobacter sacchari, assembly GCF_014174255.1. Classification (GTDB taxonomy): domain Bacteria; phylum Pseudomonadota; class Alphaproteobacteria; order Acetobacterales; family Acetobacteraceae; genus Gluconacetobacter; species Gluconacetobacter sacchari. Next base: position 107,732 of record NZ_JABEQJ010000003.1, on the reverse strand, counting down.
CGTCGCCAGCAGGTTCTTCCGGTAGCGGACCATGCCCTCCGGGGTGAGGCTGGCATCGCCACGGTCGATCAGGGCTTTTTGCCGTCTGGCCAGCCTGCGCCTCACCGGCCAGGCGCACGCCGGCTCCCTGGCACCGCTGCTCAGCACGATGATGCTCACCGTTTCGTATTTCTCCGCGCCGATCCTCAATTTCGGCGATTTCGCGCGCTACGGCCGGTCCCGCGCCGACATCACGCGCGGCAATCGCTGGGGCCTGCCGGTCAATTTCCTCGCCTTCATCGCCCTCACCGTCTCCACCATCGCCCTGACCGGCCCGGCGCTGGGCGCGCGCCTCACCGACCCGGTGGAAACGGTCGCCCGCACCGACAGCGCCACGATCATCGTCCTCGCCATCCTGGCCTTCATGCTCGCCACGGCGGGCATCAACGTCGTCGTGAACTTCGTGTCCGCGTCCTTCGATTTCTCGAACATGGCACCCGACAGGATCGGCTGGCGGGCGGCAGGCACGGGCGCGGCCCTCTTTTCCATCCTGCTGACGCCGTGGAACCTCTACAACAATCCGCTCGCCATGCATCTCACGCTGGATGTCCTGGCCAGCCTGATCGGCCCGCTCTACGGTATCCTGCTGGCCGATTATTTCCTCGTCGGCGGCGGCCGCATCACCGTCGCCGATCTCTATATCCACGATGCGACAAGCCGCTACTGGTATCGCAACGGGGTCAACCCCGCCGCCCTGCTCACCCTGCTCCTGTCCGCCGGCTGCGCGAACCTCGTCCTGTTCACCCGGCTCGCCGGCGCGTTTCCCGGCCTCTCCTGGTTCGTCGGCTGCCTCGCCGCCACCCTCGCCTATCCGCTGCTCAGCCGACGGCGGACCGGCGGCGCACCATTCCGCCATGGCCCGGCCACCAGCCCCGACGAGCTGCGCTGATATGCCGACATATCGTAATGTCCCGTTTCGCGGGCCTCCTTATCCGACCGCCCGCAGCAACAACCGGTTCAGGCTTTCCAGCACGGCAAACCCCACGCGCCAGACCGCCAGGAACCTCGCCTCGTCCATCCCCGATTCAGCCATCAGCGCGCCCACGCTGCGCACGCCGTCCACCAGGGGCAGGATGGCGCGCATCCGCGGCGGCACCGGCACCGGCACGGTCAGCGTGCCGAAGGCGAAGGGCAGCACCCCGTCCGGGCGGATCTGCCGCGCCAGCTCGGCCCCCGGCATCTCGCGCATCACCGGCACCGCCTCCGGGTCGCAGCAATCGGGCGGCACGGCCCGCGCCCCCTTGCGCACCACATAGGCGACATGGGTGGCCATGTTGCCCGTCAGCGCCTCGGCCACCCGCGCCCGCTCGCGCCGGCTCAGTTCCCCCACCCGCGCGCGCAGCTTCGGATTGGGCAGGAACAGCGCCGGATCATACCGCGCCGGCTCCATCAGGCACGACGCCTCCAGCCCCGCCGCATCCAGCAGGTCGAGAAAATCCGTGACGGTATAGGCCCGGTCGCGCGGATTCAGCAGCAGGTCGTACAATCCGGCATCCCCGCCGGTCAGATGATCGCCGAAATTGCCGTTCTGGCGCAGCCACGCGGTGGCCGGCAACGCGGCCATCACCCGCCTGGCGACCCCCAGCCGCTCCGCCGGCGCCTCGCCAAGCGGCGCCAGGGTCTCCAGCGCCTCCTGCACCATATAGACCCCGGTCCGCCCATAGGGGGCATAGACCATCAGCCCCATCCCCCCGCCGGGCGCCAGCACCCCCACCAGCCCGCGCAGCGCCGCCGGCGGGTCGGGCAGATGATGCAGCACGCCGCAGCAATCGACGTAGTCGAACACCCCCAGCCCCAGCGCGTCCAACGCGGTCAGCGAGCCCTCGACGAAGCGGATATTGGCCAGCCCCCGCGCCTCCGCCCGCGCGCGGGCAATGCCCAGCGCCCGGGCGGAGCGATCGACGCACACCACCTCGCCGGCCCGGCCGGCGCGCGCCATGTGGGTGGCCAGCATGATCGCGCCGTCCCCGGTGCCGCACCCCGCGACCAGCGCCCGCAACGGCACCGCCTGCGGCCGCCGGGCGCCGAACACCCAGTAATCGATCTCCCGCAGATGGCTGGGGCTGCCGATCAGCAGCCGCTTCGCCTCGTCGCGCGGATCGCGCGCGGGATAGGGATAGGCCTCGTACTGCGCGGCCAGCTCGGCATCGCGCGCATCGGCGCCGGACAGGGTGCTCATGGCAAACGCATCAGGCGCGCGAGAACACCACATCCGCCGCCAGGCGCGATTTCGGCAGCCTGGCATTGAAGTCGGTCTCGGCATGATAGCCCAGCGACACGATCACCGCCGGCGCCAGCCCCTTGTCCGCCAGGCCGAAGGTCGCGTCCAGCGCCCCGGCATCGAACCCTTCCATCGGCGTCGCATCCACCCCCAGCGCGCCCGCCGACAGCAGCAGGAAGCCCAGCGCGATATAGGCCTGCTTCTGCGTCCAGGCCGGCAGGTCGCCCGCCTCCTCATGCAGCGTCACATAGCCGCCGCGCGTCTTGCGCTGGCCCTCGCGCGCCTCCTCGCTGGCAAAGCGGCCATCCGCCTGCTCCTGGTCCAGCACGGCCAGCAGATGCGCCGGCGGCAGGCTGGTCCGCGCGCACAGCAGCACGACATGCGAGGCATTGAGGATCTTCGACGTGTTATAGGAAAACGCGCCCGTCGCCCCCGTGGCGATCCGCGCCTTGCCGGCCTCGTCGTCGGCGACGATGAAGTGCCAGGGCTGCGCGTTGACCGACGACGGGCTGTCGCGCAGCGCCGCCATCAACTGCGCCACGACCGCGTCGGGCAGCCGGCGCCCCGAATCGTAAGCCTTGGTCGCGTAGCGCTGCCTGAGAACCGTGCTCAGATCCATGTCCGGTCACCCCGTCATTGTTTTCGATCGGCGAAGGTGGGCCGACGCGGGCCAGCCGGTCAAGAGCGGAAGGCCGCGTGCCCCGCCAGGCCGCTACGGCACGGCCTCGATCTGGAACCAGGTCGTGACGTCGGCCGAAAGCGTAAAAGCCAAGGCGGAGGCATAGGAAACGGCAACCGTATCGCCCGGTGCCACGGCGATGACGCCCGACATGCCGGTCGCCCCGTTATTGTTGTAGCCCGACGGCACCGAGATCCTGAACGACCCGGTCGCCAGCAGCCCGTTATGCAGCACCACGAACTGGTTGCTGCCGATGCCCGTCTGCCCCACCGACAGCGACACCCGCACCCGGCTCACCCCGGCGGGAATCGTGAACTGCCCCGGCGCGGCGGCGGACCAGAACGACGCGGTATCGACGATCTTCCTGTTCCACACCTGCATCTGCGTGAAACTCCCGCCAGTGGCCGCCATCGACACCGCCGCGGAGACACCGACCATCGCCCCGCTCCAGGCCGGTCCGCTGGCGCCGCAGGCAAAGCTTCCGGTCGCGGGCACGTAGTTCAGGTGGTTGCCGCCGCTGTCGGGGCAGGCGGGCATCTCGCCATGGCCCACCGGCCCCGCCACCTGCGCCGCCGCCGGCCACGGCGCCAGCGCCAGCGCGCCGGCCAGGATCAGCACGTCTCTGTTCATTCCGAATACCATTGCGTTGCACTGTTCTGCCAGAAGGTGGCGCCCCCGCCGGGCACGATCACCGCCGGCGCCCCCGCCGCCAGCGCGTCGATCACCCCGCCCGCGGGCGGATAGACCAGCAGCGCCGCCACGCCCCGGTTCAGCACCCGGCGCCCGGTGCCCACCGGCCCCGCCACCAGCACCGCCCCGCTCCCGGCCGCGACGGTGGTGAACAGGCTGACATCCGACGCCACGGCGGTCGCCGTCCCCTGCCCGTCGCCCGCCGCCGCCAGGCTGCCGGCGAACGACGCGGCGGCGGGCGTCCAGGGCTGCCACGCGCCGTTCCACACCTGCATCTGCCCGGTATCGGTGGCGTAATAGAGGCCCAGGCACCCCGCCGGCAGGCTCGGCGCCGCCGGCCGCGCGGCGATCGGGCCATAGCCGAGATAATCGGTAATCAGCGTGCTGTTGCCCATCAGATCGGCACCCCGATAGTCTGCCCCGCCGGGTCGGACAGCATGCCCACCGGCGCGATATCCCCATTGACCAGCGGCAGCATGCCCCCGCCGCCCACCTGTCCCAGCGCCTGCCCCAATGCCAGCCAGCCAGCGGCCGTCCCGGCCCCCGCGCCCTTGGCCCACACCGCCCCCGCCGCCCCGCCGTCGCGTTGCAGGAAGACATCGCCCACCCAGCCCGCGACCCGCCCTTCCGGCCCGCCGAACCCGTCCATCACCCGCGCGCCATGATGCAGCACCAGCACATCCGCCGGCCGCCCCGGCCCGGCCGGCAAGATGGGCGCACCGACCACCGCCGGGCGCGGCACCGCCGCCAGCAGCGCCAGCAGCCGCTCCCCCCGCGCCGCGACCGGCGCGGGGGGCGGAAACGACGCCGGCAGAACGACCGGGGCTGCGCCGCCGGCCGCAATCTCCCCCACCGGCACCCCCAGCGCCCCGGCGATCACCGCGACATTGCGGATCGACCCGCTGGACCCGGCCTGCAACCGGGCCAGAAACTGATAGGCCGCGAGCGTCAGCCGGCCGGTCGCGCTCTCCACGAACGGCCAGTCGCCCACCGGCAGGGTCTGGCGCGGCGCCGCCGGCATCACTCCATCCCCGTTTCGGTATCGAGATAGAACCCGATCAGGCTGCGCCGCACCGGGTCGGTCACCTGAAGCCGCAGCACCCGCTGCCGCGCCTGCCCCAGCTTCAGCCAGCGCAGCCGCGTCAGATACGCCCCCTGCCGCCCCAGCGACCGCCACAGCCGCAGCGCGCTCCAGGTCCGCGCCCCGTCATCCGACCAGTCCAGCATGATCCGCGGCTCCACCCCGGGCGGCTCGCCCACCGCCGCACCGGGCGCGTCCGCGACCGCGCTGCCCGCCGGGTTCGACCCGGCGGGCACGATCGCCCCCGTCAGCGCGAAACCGCCCCCCGTCCCGCCATTATCGGCAAAGGCCGCAACCGGCGCCCCCGCCGCCACGGTCAGAAACACCGGCGGCGCCACCCCCAGCACCCGCGACCCGTCAGACCCCAGATAGACCGCCCCACCGGCACTATCCGCGAACAGCGCCCGGTTCGCCGCCACCGACAGGTCGACGAACGCCCCCGGCGCGGCCACGAACAGGTCGGCGATCCGCGCGGTAGCAAAGGCCAGGCTGCCGAACCGCGTCTGGTACTGGGTCCCGGCCGGCACGGGATACGTGCCCACCGCCGTCTGCCGCATATTGCCGCAGATCGTCACCACCGGCCCGCTCACATAGGCCACGGCATTGAAATCGCTCCACGGCCCGACCGTGTAGCCCGCCCAGTCGCCGGCGGCATAAGCCTCGCCCGAAACCGGCGCCCCGATCTGCGTCGCCCGCCCGGCGGCATAGCGAAACACCCGCACCGTGTCCCACAGGCTCGCATTGCCCCGGTTGGCCGCGCTGTCCGACAGCCCGACCAGCAGGAACGACACCAGCCACTCGCCGCTCGCCCCGATCGGCGCCAGCCCCGGCTGGCCGCCATACACATCGCTGCCCCCCGGCCGCCCATCGGCGATGAACGCATATTCGTCCGCGAACGGAATCTGCGCCGCCCCTGTGGAATCGGTCCAGTTTTCATTATCGATCGTGTACATCGGCAAGGTGCCCGACCATCCCGTCAGGGCATTGCCGGCCAGCCGCGCCGCCAGCGCGTCGTAACTCACCACCCCCATGGCGATCCGCACCATCGCCCCATCCGGGCAGGCCGGCCCGATCACCCCGGCCAGCTCCGGGTTGGCGTTCCCGCCCGCCACCGCATTGGCCGCGATGTCGCCCCGGCTGAAATACAGGTAATGGTTGGTCCCGCCCTGCCCGTCCGGCAGAAAGAACCCGACATTGCCGTTATAGCCATGGCGGGTCAGCAGATGCGTCCCCAGTTGCGCCGGATAGGCGTATTTGAACACCGGCACCTGGCACGCCGCCCACGCCGCGCTGTTGCCCAGCGCCGGATACAACCCGCCAAACCCGCCCGACCGCGCCGCCCCGCCGACGATCTGCGCGATACTGGGAAACACCAGCACCACGCGCGGCACCGCCGGATAATCGACCTGATAGGACAGGATCGGATCGTCGATCGTCTGCGCCCCGGCCAGGAAACATTGATTGGCGCCATAGATCGGCCCCGGCCCGCCAACGGCGTTGTAGACGAATCCCGCGAACCCCGGCGCAACCCCGCCACCGGCCTGGTACAGCGCGATGCCCTCCCACACCGCGCCGTCGCCCACCCCCACCGCCAGATACTGCCCCCGCAACAGGACCGAGACCGCGTTGAGGCCGAAATTCACCATATCCAGCCCCGGCGCCACGCCCAGGATATCCGCCCGCACGCCGGCCGCCGCCAGCGTCCACGCCACCGTCCCCGCGGGCGACACGGCATTCACCGCCCCGCTGCCCAGCGAGACCATGTTCCCGTCCCGGTCCGGCATGCAGGATGCGTTCGCCCACCCGTTATAGGTCGCGGTCGACCCGGCCGTATGGCCGCCGAACTGCGGCGCCGCCAGCAATCCCGCCCCGCCGGCCCCGTTCCACGGCGCGACCCGCCAGCCCTGCCCCGCCGGATTGCCGATCGGCGCCGCCGACGACCAGGCGACCGAAACCGGCGCCAGCGCCACCCCCCCGGCATAAAGCTGCACCTGCCGCTCCCCCGGCGACAGCGACAGGATCAGGTTCACCCACCCCGCCCCCCAGCCGGCGAAACCGTAGGATGCCGTCACGATCGCGGCCCCCCGCGCATCGGCCGCCCGCACCACGATCTGCGCGCCCGCCAGCGTATCGTCATTGGCCACGCCGATGAAAAAGCCCGGCTGGCCGCCCGTCGCCGCGCCATTGCCCAGCATCAGCCCGCGCGGCGCGCCGTCATCGGGCAGGTCCACCCACAGGCTGACCAGCAGATTGGCCAGCCCCGCCGCCATGCCCTCCGGCGCCGTGGCACGCGCCAGCGCGCCGGGCGTCGTCACCTGCACCCCCTGGGGCTGATAGACCATGCCGGGCGCCGCCGGCCCCGCCGGCAGGCCCACCCCGGTCTCCACATCCAGTTCGAACCGCCGCATGAACACGCGCCCGCGCAACGCCTGCACCGGCGGCGCCGCCAGCAGCCCGCGCATGGTCGCCCCCAGCTCGGTATAGACCAGCGGGTTCAACACCCCGACCACACCGCTCAGGCAATCGCCCACCAGCACCCGGCCATGGGCCATGAGCGCGCAGTTCGCCCGCCAGCGGCCGATCGAACTGTCGGCCCCGCCCCCGGTCCACGATTCCCGCTCGTGCCACAGCCCGGTCGCCACGTCATACACCCAGGTCGCCGCCGCCGAGGGAAACAGCACGGTGACGAATTTATGTCCCTCCAGCGTATAGCTGAAACAACGCGCATCCCCCCGGGTCGGATAGGCCTGCCACGCCCCCTCGATCGCATGGGTCGAGACCCGCTGCGGCTGATACCCCGCCAGGCGATAGAACATCCCGTCATCGCCCAGGAAAAAGAGCGTATTGTCCTCCAGGCACTGCGCGTGCGGCCCGGCGATCCCCCGCTGGATGAACGCGCCGTCGAACCGCTGGAACGGAAAGGACGGCGCGGCATTCCCCGCATCGTACCACACCTCGGTCCGCGCCGCGCCGAACAGATAGAGCTGCTCGTGCGAATTCACGATCGCCAGCAGCGGGTCGGCCGTCGCCTCCTTGGCGGCGAACATCGTCCCGTCGAACGGCGTCACCGCCTCCTGCGGCGACAGAAAGAATTCCTGCGTCCCGGCGCGGTTGAAAACGAAATAGGTATCGAAATAAACGACCGAATCCGCCGGATAGAAATTCTCGTCCACGATCCGCCGGACACCGCCGGCCACCGAATAGCACCAGCCGGATTCCCCATCCACCCACACCAGGTCGGTGCCGTTGGTATCCATCGACACCGGCCCCGTCACCCAGGTCGCGCCCAACGCCACGCTCGACCCGTCCGCATCCACCCGATACAGCGCCTGCCCCGAGACCACATACAGCGCCCCGCCCATCAGGCACATGCCCCATACCGGCCCCGCCCCGCATTGCGCGAACGCCACCATGCCCGGGCACCCCCACACCGGCACCGGCGTCTTCGCATCCTTCGGCGCATATTCGGCATAGAAATTGACGCAACGCTGCGCATCCAGCGCCAGCGCGTGCGCCTGGTACGATTGCGCGGCAAACGCCACCTGCTGCACCGCCATCGCCCTACCCCGCCCGCCCGGCCGGGCCGCACCCGGCGCCGAACAGCACCGATTGCGGCTCGCGGTCCCAGGCCTGCGCCACCATCAGCTTGCCGACGGCCTCCTGCTTCAGCAGCCCGTACTGCGCCGGATTCCCCGACCCGTTATATTCGGGCCACAATTCCACCGCGAGGTTCCAGCGCATCGCCGCCAGCCACTCGTCGGGAAAGTCCGGCACCGCGCCCAGATCGGCAAACGGCACCAGCGGCCGCTGCGCGGTCAGCACCACCGCGCTGCCGCTGTCCACGGGCGCGGGCCACACATGCAGCACCCCCGCCCCCAGTTGCGGATCGTAGAAAAACTGCGTCACCATGCCGGGCACGGTCTTGTTCGGAACATTGGCGTAATCCAGCCGCGACATCGGCACCAGCGGGATCTCGATCGCCTGCCCGCCCGTCCCCGCGAACTGCCGCCGCCGCGCCGCCGGCACCCGCAGCGGCCGCACCATGGCGCCGGGATAGGCCACCACCCGCGCCCCCGCCGACGCGGCGGACGGCAGTGCGGAGGCCAGCGTCAGCCCCGTCCCGGCCACCGCCGCGACGCCGGTCCAGAACACGCCGCCCCCATCCAGCCAGATCCCCACCTGCCACCCGGCGGCGATGCTCCCCACGGCCGCGACGCTCGCCTGCGCCGCCACCCCCGCCGCCGCCAGCACGGTTTCCACGCACTGGCTGCTCACCGCCACCGCATCGGCCGACCCGGCGCCGATCAGGTAGCGCACCTGCCCCGGTTGCAGGAACAGCGTGCAATCCTCCTCGGCCCACACATGAATGCCCGAGGCCTGCCACGCCTGCACCATCGCGTTCAGCGACGCGAAGGCATTCTCCACCAGCCCCAGGCGCGGCACCTCCTGCGGCCCCACCGCCCCGCACAGCCGCAGCGCCCCCGCGATCATCCGATAGACCGGCTGGCCGAACGGGCCGGTCGCCGTCCCCTCCGGTTCCCGATCCCACTGCGCCACCACGGCGAATTTCTCCGCCGCCATCGCCTTCAGCATCTCGAAGCGCGGCGGCGGGCAGTCATATTCCGGCGCCAGTTCCACCGCCAGCGCAAAGCGCAGGGCGGAAATCCATTCCTGCGGCACATCGGCCTGGTCCGCCGCGCCGCCCACATCCTGCAACGGAAGCTGGCAGGTAAAGGCCACCGCCGCCCGCGCATCCAACGGCGCGGGATAGACGCTGAAAATCCCCGATCCCAATTGCGGATCATAGAAATACTGCGTCGGCGCCCCGCCGGGCGACACCTTGCCCGACAGGTTCGCATAATCCAGCCGCGACATCGGGACCAGCGGCGTCTCCACCCCCGTCGCCAGATCGACCGCCCGCGCCCCGACAATCTTCAGCGGCCGCGCGCACGGCGCGCCATACCCGATCACCACCGCCCCCGCCGATGCCGGCCCGGGCAGGCCGGACGCCAGATAAACCGTCCCCCCCGCCACCGACAGCACCGAACTCCAGAACATCCCGCCCGCATCCAGCAGAATGCCGATCCGGCTCCCCACGGCAATGCCGGCCGCCGCCGCCACCGTCACCTGCGCCACCCCCGCCACCGCCAGGGCGGACACGACCGTGGCGGCATAAGCCTGCGCCACCTGGTCCGCGCCGCCGCCGCCGATGCCATAGCGGGCCTGCCCGGGCTGGAGGAACACCGTCCCCTCGCCCAGCGCCCACACATGCACGCCCGACACCTGCCACGCCTTGATCAGCCCGTTCAGCGCCGACAGCGCATCCTGGTATTCGTTGGCCGGCGGCACCTCCCCGCTGGCGATCGCGCCGATCAGCCGCAACGCGCCATTGATGATGTCGGCGGTGCCAGGGTTCCAGACCGCGCTCCCCGCCATCGTCATGCGCCGCTCGCCCGTTTCAGCACCATGTTCTCCATCCCCCCGCCCAGCACCCCGACGGAACCGGGCAGAACCGGCGCGATCGTCAGGTTTCCGCTTCCGACCGCCAGGACCGAGGCCACGACATTCTCGCCCCTGTCCAGCATGATCTGCACCTGGTCGCCCACGGCAAAACCCGCCGTCGACGCCACCGCCACCACGTCGCTCCCGGCGGCGGCCGGCGCCACCACGCAGGTTCCCACCACGGTAAAGCAGGTCTGCTGGCGCGGCCGGGCCAGATCCACGCTCTGGTCGTCCGCCACCCCGCGCACGAAATCCTGCGGCTGCTGCGCCTCCCACCGCCGGGCATCCACCAGGGCCTCCCCGGTCTGCCCGCCGGGGATCACGCGCGCCCGCGACCGCCGGATCTTGAAGCCCGACAGATCGTCCAGCACGTAATGGTCTCCGGGCCGATACCGCCAGGCCTCGCTCACATCGCCGCTCCCGTCACGCCTGCGGCACGCCCTTGGTCATCTCGAGCACGATCGTGGCGGTACTCCCCGCCCCCGCCCCCATCGTCGTCAGCAGGATCGACCCCGTCACCCCCGCCACCCCCGGGGCCGCCAGCCCCTGGAAGCGGCGAAAATCCAGGTGCCCGAAGCCCGAGAGCGTCGCCAGGTCCACCGGCGCGGCCGCCTCCCATTGCAGCCGCGCCACCATCCCATGCACGTCATAGGTGATGCGCCGCACCTTCAGGTTCCCTCCCGGCACCTCCCCGCCGACCGAAAAAGCCCCGGCCCGCGCATCCACGATCTTCATCGCCGCCAGCCCGGTCCCGTCGCTGACATCCGTCACACGCACGACCAGGTTGCGCGGACCGTTCGCGATCACCTGCACACTCGTCACATCGGCCATGACATGCCCCCCCGGCGCGCGCCGTCAGCCCCGGCGCGTCGCCGCCGGCTTGCGGCGCACCGGCACCGTCTTCGCCTCGGCCGGCACCTGCGCGGCGCCATGGTAATGATGATGCACCTCCACCACCTGGGTTCGGCGCGGCGCCGGAGGAGTCGGTTTGCGTTTGGTCATCGGGATCGCTCCATTGTCAGCGTTCTGTTCTTTTTTGAAAAAAAGAGCCAGAAACTTTTATTCGTTAAATAAAAATCCCCTTGCCCGCGCATACCATACAAAACGAGCAAAAGTCTTTTTGCCTCTTTTTCTTCAGAAAAAGAAGATCTTCAAACCCCCGGCGTCCCGTACAGCCCGCGCCAGTCCGCCCAGTAGCCGGAATAGCGCTCGTAACAGGCCGCCTTGGCGTTCCGCGTGTCGAAATCGTTGTCCTGATCGAACGAGATCGCATCCCGCTCGTAATAGGTCAGCGAATTGGGCACATTGGTCCGGATGAACCACGCCGTCTGGCTGGTGAAGTAATGGTTCAGCTTGATCCCTTCGGGGAACGCGTTGGTCGCCCGCAGCACGTTGATGGCATTGTTCGCCGTATCGTTCTGCAAGACCGAGTTGCACACCCGGTTGGCCTCGAACCACAGCGCCGACGGCACGTTGAGCGTGCGCGGCAACGCCGAAATCCGCATCCCCCGATTGTTCTGGCACTGCATGATCTGCACCGTCAGATCCTCGATCGCCGCCTCCGACAGGTCCGCCGCCGTCCCCAGCAGGTTCGACTGGCTGCCCGCCAGCGTCGGATGGGCGGCCGAAATCAGCGGCGCCCCGTCGCCCCCCGGCGCACTGGCCGAGAACGCCATGTTATAGATCCCGGCCAGCACGTTTTCCTTGGTCTGGCGCATCGAAAACGCAAGCTGCGCGGCCCGGCGCTTCGACACCGCCTCGTACAGATTGTCGCGCAGTTCCTCGTAGGTCACGATATAGCCCAGCGCATAGGCCACATGGGTAAAGCGGCTGACCGCCCCCTGCGCTTCCGTGTCGTAATAGATCTGCTGCCCCTGCGGCTTCACCGGCGCCAGGCCGAAGCCGGTGATCTCGACCTCCTCCTCATACGCCTTGTCCGAGGTCTGCCTGTCGAACAGGTCCAGATATTCCACGCGGTGTTCGTCATAGCTGCGCCCCCACCACGCCTTGATGCCGGGCCACAGGGCCTTGGGGTGCGCGCCCGTCGTAATTACGGCCATTGAACAGACTCCTCAGACGCCGAGCGTACTGGTGATGGAATGAAGATTGACGCGGCACAGCCATTTCGCATTGGCGCCGATCGCATTGTCGATCGCCTGGTAGGCCCGCAGGATCCGCATCTGCCCGGTCGCCAGCGTGCCGGCGCTGCTCGACTGGATCTGCCAGCCCGACTGCGCCGACACGGTCGATCCCGCCCCGGCCACCAGGTTGACATTGCCCGACACCGCACCGGCCGCCAGCGCACCCCCTACCGAATCCTCCTGCACCGCAAAGACCAGATTCGGATCGTCGGCCACATACACATACGCCGCCTGCCCCGCCGGCAGATACGGCGCCTGGTTCTGCAACAGCGGCAGCACCAGCTCGCCGGCATTGCTGGCGATCCCCTGCATGGCGCCGGTGATCATGCCGGACGCCCCGGCGGCGGCAATCCCCACCGCCGGCACGCCATTGGCATCGGCCCCCGGCAACACCACCAGCGGATCGCCCAGAAACAGCGGCGTCGGATTGCTCGCCGGCACATAATAAACCTGCACGCCACCGGCATACGGCGCGCCGGAGGCATAGGCCATCGGCCGCAGGCCGAATGGAGCATTGGAATTCATCGGGCAGACCTCTGCACGGTTGAAGAAATGGCGGGAAGATCCCCGCCAGGTCGGTCTTGCCTGGGACGCCTTCTTTTTCCGAGGAAAAGAAGCAAAAAGACTTTTTGGACGTTTCTCGATAGCATCCGGATGGTCGCGCTGTATTCCTGAAAATCAGAAGCGCTTTCCGTTTTTTCCTACCTTCTTTCCTCTCGGATCGAAATCCCGACATCCCGTGGCACATATTGCGCCTGCCGGTCCGCTCCGGTCGGGCCGCCGGGCACCCGCCCTTCCCTGATCTGGTTCATCAGGTCCCGATGTCCCGATTCCTGCGCCGCCATGTCCTGCCGATACCATTCGGCCGGAATCTCCATCAGATACGCCACCTGCGCCCCGCCACCACGCGCGACACCCACCGTCATGCTCACGGGTTTTCCGGAATCGTCCTTCACCTGGGCATAGCCCGCATCCACCGCCCGCGCGATCCGCCCGGGCTCGTCGTTGAACCAGTGGCGGTGATAGCCCTCGCGGTCGGGATAGGCCAGCTTCTGCTCGCGCAACCCGAACGGCCGGCGCGCCGGCGCCCCCCTGCGCCCGCCCGCCTCGTTCAGTGGCGCGCGCTGCCGCGTCTCGTCGCTCATGCCTCGTTCTCCCAGTAATAGCCGGCCCATTCATCCTTCGTCAGCGGCTTGCCCTTGCCCGCCAGCGCTCGGGCATAACGGTCATATTCCCGCCGCGCCTCCGCCGGCAGCGCATCGAACCCGCGCGGATTGCCCCCGCGCGCACCCTCGCCGCGCGACGGGCTCACCGGCGGCGGCGCCTCCCGCCGCCGGTTCTCGAACAATGCCGGATGCAACTGCCGCACCTTGCGCCGCGTGATCTCCAGCCGCTCCGCCAGGCTCAGTTCCGGATGCTGCCGGTCCACCGCCGACTGGATCGCAATCGCATCCTGCCGCGCCTCCGCATGGCTCGAAAACCACGGATTGGCCTGCACGAACGCCATGATCTCGCTCGGCATCGCCTCCACCCGCTCCACCGGCGCGGCCGCCGCCGCGGGCGCGGTCGGCACGGCCGGCGGCGCCGTCTCCCGCAGGTCCTGCAAATCCCGCTCGGCCACCGCGAACGCCGTGGTGTCCCCGCTGGCCACCGCCGCCTGCCGCCGGCTCTCGATATCGCGCACCGCGCGCTGATACGCCCGCTCGTCGGCCCGCCGCGTCCGGTCCGTCAGGTCCGCCAGCGCCTTCTGGCTGTCGCGCAACTGCGCCTGCATGGTGGCATAACGCCCGTCCAGCGCCCGATATTGCTGCTGCAACACCGGCAGAAGAGTCATCCCCCGGTCGAGAAAATCCCGCGCCGGCCGCCATTTTTCCCCGTCGCCGCGAAATTCCTCGCGCGGCACCCACCCCATGCGCCGCGCCTGGTCCTCGACCTCCGCATCCACCGCCACAGGCGCCGCCGCCACCTCCGGCATCTCGGCCCCATGGTCCCGCTCCTCATGGCGCGCACCATCCACCTGCCGCGCCTCGCCCCGCTCCTGCCCGTCCATCATGCCCCCTCTCCCTCATCCGCCATTTCCGCCGCGATCGCCGCGATGCAGCGCTGCGACATCAGCCGGTACAGCCGCCCGTCCTCGCCCCTCAGCAACTGCCCCGCGTACCGCTCGAAATAAACCCGGTCCCCCGCCGCCGGAATCCGCCCCACCCATTGCCGCGTGCCGTCATCGTTCCAGCGAAACGCCGCCGGCCCCACCGCGATCACCGTGCCATGCTCCGCCGCCAGCGTCTGGCGCTCCACATACTCCGCCGGCAACTGCACCGCGCCGCTGGTCGTCTCGGCATGCACATCCGCCAGCACCAGGATCTTGTCGTCCAGCGGCACATACCCCGCCCGGTTCACCCCATCCCAGTCCGAAACCACGAATTCCTGCTGGTCGAATTTCAGAATGCGCCCCTCACGCATCGCGCCCCTCCGTCTCTTCCGTCCCCTCGCCGTAAAACGCCCGCATCGCCGCCCATTGCAGCTCCGCCATCTCCGCCGCCAGCGCCGCCCGCCCCCGCGCCTCATGCTCCTGCGCCAGCGTGATCGTCCCCGCCCGCCACCGGCCCAGCATCCGCTGCTCGATGCTCGCGCCATAATCCGTCAGAAACAGGCGCACCGCCCGCGTCACCGGATGATGCCGCCAGGCCCGGAACGCCTCCTCCGACAGATCCTCCAACATCGCCTGACGCTGCTCCATCGGGGTTCCCTTTTCTGTTTCTCTTCTTTTTCTGAAGAAAAAGAAGCAAAAAGACTCTTTCGACGTCTCTCGATAGCATCCGGATGGTCGCGCGGTATTCCTAAAAATCAATTGTCCTGTATTTTTATCTTCAAAGGAGGAACAGCCTTATTCCCGCTCCGCCTTCCGCGCCTGCGCCATCCGCAGCGCCGCCTCCGCCAGTGTCGAGACCTGTTCCGCCGCCTCCCGCTTCTCCCGCAGTGCCAGCTCCGCCGCCCGCGCCATCGCCGCCGGATCGGAGGCCGGCGCGGGCCGCAGCACCTTGTCCACCAGCCCGATGGCGGCGGCCTCGAACGCCCGGCGGCGGATCTCATGCCCGTCGCACCACGGATCGTCCTTGAAGGCCAGCAGGAAGTTCGCACGGGCAAGCTGCTGCATGTCGGTCACGATCTCGGGGTCCGACACCGGCTCCACGCCCCCGCCCTGCTCGTAATCGGCACGCGTGACGTGAAAGAACGCGCGTCCGTCCCCAAACCCGGCCTCGTCGGGCAGATACAGCCGGTTCAGCCGGTAGAGCTTGCGAAACTCCGCGCCCAGGCTGCGATGGATGCGCTTGAAGATGGCGCTGAACACCTTCAGCCCCTGCTGGATCACCGCCAGCCCCAGCACCCCTGGCACATTCCCCCCCGGCATGGCGCCGGAGAGGATATCCTTGACCGAGGCGATCTCCCGCCCGGCATCGACCAGAAAGCCCAGAAGCTGGAACAGCACCGGATTCGGCCCGGCAAACTGCAACGGCACCAGGTTTTCGCGCAGTGTGGCGCCGGGCGTGTTCACCACCTTGTATTCGCCGACCTGAAAGCGCACGGCCCCGCTGTTCAGCGACATGCCGGAGCCGACGAAGCCACCCCCGGCATTGGCCAGGTGCGCGGCATCGAACATCTGGTTCAGGCTCGTATTCACCGCCGCGTTCAGCGGATGCAGCAGCGTGCCGAACCCGATGTCGTAGATCGCGGAATCCGGCGACGGGATAAAGGAAAATTTCGTATAATACGCAATCGCCTCGATCCGGCGGATCCGATGGTCATGCGCGTCGAACAGCACCCCATCCATGTCGAACCCGGCGGCGATGCGCGCCAGCTTCCCCGAATCGCGGGCGACGGTCACGATATAGGGCTCGGCATAGCCGTCCCCGTCCAGGTCCAGCCGCCGATGCTGCTCCAGAAAGGTCACCGGCGCATCGCCATCCTCCCCGGCCTCGCGATTGGCGCCGTATTCCTGCTCCAGGAACAGCCCGGCCCGGATCCGCTCCTCGATCTCCCAGGGATAGAGGTCGATCTCCTCGGTCACGCGCGGCGCGGTGGCGAAGGATTTGGCATGGTAGTCGATGCACAGCAGCAGCGGGTCGACCGTCTCGCTGACATTGCGCTGCAAGGCCGGGTCGAAATAGGTCTTGCGGAACATGGTGCCGACAATGGCCAGTTTCAGCAGCAGCTTGTCGGTCTGCTCCTCCCACTCGGCCATCTCGTCCAGCAACTGCCAGCTCATATGCCGCCCGATCGCCGTCGCCCGCGCCCGCTTCGCCCCCGGCGGCACCAGCCACAGCGGCCCGCCGTCCGGCCCGGTCAGAACCTGCCCCGGCCGCAGCGGGTCGGGCATCGGCACGCCGGAATCGTCGCCCAGCACGGTACCGCGCACCACGTCGCGATCGCGCACGATGCCCGGATAGGCTCTTGCCGCGAACTGCACCGCCGCCACCGTCAGCAGCGGATAGATCACGTTCGACGCCCCCGGCCACGGATAGGTCTTGGGCTCGGCCACCTGCTGCGCCAGGTCCAGCCAGCGGCGGCAATTCTCCTTCCACTCGGCGCGCGTGGCATCGTCGGCGCGCCAGTCGCGCGCCACCCGGTCGGCCACCTGCCCGCGCGTCGCTTCGTCCAGCTCCTCCGCGATGTTCGGCATCTCGATCCAGCGCCGCAGCCGCTCCGCCAGATCCATGTCGGGGCCATCCATGTCGTGTCCCTCCATGCTCATCCCCCCTCCCCGCCGGGCGCGAACTCGCCGCACACATGCTCGGGCACCACCGGCGGAAAGGTGGCGAAGGGCTGGGGCGCCAGTTGCCCCACGCGCGGCGCCCCCTGCGGCACCAGCACCACCGTCACCTGCGGCGGATAGCGCCGGCAGACCACGTCGCCGCCCTCCACCCCATGATGGCGGCACTGGCGGCAGCTCCGCCGCCCCACTCCCGGATATGCCGGTATCAGCAGTCCAGCCATGTCAGTACCCCGTAATGCTCGATCGCGTCCGCCCCTCATCGGGCAGGTCCCGCCACGCCTCGTCCGTCTCCGCCCCGCCGGCACCGCGCAGTTCGGCGCCGAACAGCCGCGTCGCCACGTATTGCAGCGCATCCATCACATGCGACCACCTGTTCTTCTCCGGCCGGTCGGCATAGCGTTCGCCGCTCACCTGCATCCGCCGATAGCGGTATCCGCCCATCAGCGCCCGGCGCAGGGTGGTGCAGCGCGGATGCAGCACGAAGCCCGGCGCCGCCCCGTCCAGCAGCGTGCGCAACGGCCGGCGCACGCTCTCCAGCCGGATCGCCGGCGTCTGCATCCCGGGCTCGATCGCGATCCCCCGCGCATGCAGGATCTCGAAACAGGTCCGCTCGTCGGTCTGCGCCTTCTGCATCCCCGCCGGGTCGCCGATATCGACAAAGCGCGTGCCGGGGAAATGCCGCGCCGCATGGCACGCCACGATCTCGGCGAACCGCTCGATCCCCATGGCGTCCGATACCAGCTCGTCCACCACGATCCACTGCCCCGAGGGCAGCATCTGGGTAAACACGCAGGCCGGCGTCAGCCCGAAATCCCACCCCCGATACACCGGCAGCGCCGGCACCGTCCGGCACGCCCGGCAATGGAACCCGTCATTATACTCGCCGAAGACCGGCCGCCCTTCCATGACGAAGCCATAGTCCCCGTCGATATAAACCTTGTTCCACTCGTCGCTTTTCCCGACCGCCAGCCGCTGGTAATAGCCGGGCGGCAGATTGTCCAGGTTCTCCGCCTCCGCCGCCCGCCCGCCGGGCTGGCGAAAGATCCGCGCGAAGCGCTCCACGCTCATGCCCGGGATCACCCGCGCCAGCGCCGCCACCGCCTCCCCGTGGTCCTTTTCCTCGAAGAACCTGTACCAGTCCGATTCCGCGTCCGGCGGGTTGGTATCCATGATCACGCCGGCCCAGGTCGCCCCGCCATCGCGCCGCGCCGGATAGCGCCCCACGCGCCCCTGCACCGCCTCGACGATCGCCCACGGCACCTCCCGCGCCTCGTTCACCCACGCCCCGGTCAGTTCCAGCGACAGCAGGTTCCCCACCTGGTCCGGCCGGTCCAGCGCGCGAAACAGCAGTTCGATCTCGGCCGGCTTCTCGTCCCCCTCCGCCACCATGCGGTTGATGACATAGGCATGCTCGGTCGGCTTCCACCGCCCGAACGTCATCGGCGGAAACCACTGATGCACGGTACGGATCGTGGTATCCTCAAGCTGGCGATAGGAATTGCGGATCACCGCCCAGCGCGAGCGCCGCACCCCATCCCGCCCCGGCGCCTGCCGCAACCCGCGCAGCACGATCTCCCACACGCAGCCCGAGCTTTTTCCCGAACCGAACGGCCCCATCAATCCCCTGATGAAGGCGTCCGATTCCATGAAGCGCCGGATCGTCGGCACCGAGTCCCGGTTATACCCCAGCACGGGTCCCCGGCGCCCTCAGCGCCCCGTGCGTGCGCGATGCGGGCCATGGTCGGGCGGCGGCGGCGGCGCCATCCGCCCCCCGCGCGGCCGCGGCGCCGGCGCGGCCGCGCGCTCATGGTCCTTCAGCATCCCGCCATCCGCCGTCCGGTTCTGGACACGGGCCAGTGTCTCCACGCCGAAATCCCGGGCCTCGCCCGGAATCATCTCACCCTCGGCCAGTTCCTTGTGCTGTCGCATCTCAAGCTCCCGATCTTTTCGCAAGGCCACGCCCCACCCCCATGTCAGCGAACGACGACGGTGTACAGCGCCGGCGGATCGGCCGGCCTGCCGTCCCTGTCCAGATGCTGCCTCACATCCTTCAGCAGGCCGAAATGCCGTGCCAGCAGGTCCAGGCTGGGCGTGCGCGGCGCCAGCCGCACCGTGAAATTCCCCGCCTTGTCCCACGACCAGCCCGTCACCGCGGCGCGCACCTCCACCGGCAGCGTCGCGATATCCTCCGGTCCGTTCAGCCTGTGCGCGGCAATCAGGCCGACATCGTAGAATGCCAGCCGCGTCAGTTCGGCAATCACCCGGTCCTGGCTGAACTTCGTCCGTTCCTCCAGCGCCGCCTCCGCCTGCCCGATCGCCGCGCGCACCCGCGCCGAGCGCAGCAGCTTCCACGCATGCCGCCGCGCATAGCCCGCGCCATAGCCGGCCCGCATCGCCGCCCGCGTCGCGTTCAGGTCAACCAGATATTCCGCGACAAACCGCCCCTGCCGCTCGGTCAACCTCCGCCCGTCTCTCCCGCCCGCGTCCGCCGCCATCGCCTCCCCCCCGTCTCGCAGCGCCGACCATATCGCCCGATCCGGGGTGCCGGATATCCTTATTCCACCCCGCCCCGTCGACGGATGGTTTGGTTTGTTTTTTATCTGGACAGGAAAAATACAGACCGATTGACGCCACCCCGCCCACTCCGCCATCCTCCCTCACGGGCGGACAGGGGCGCATCATGGACGACTGGCATCTTCACTGGCTGCACGCGACCGGCGGCCTGGCGGCGCAACAGGCCGCCATCCGGCAGGCCGTCGCGCGGGCCCACGCCCTGCTCGCGACGCTGCGCCCGCCGCCGCCGCTCGATATCCTCGTCCAGCGCGGCCGCGCCGGCACGATCCCCGAAATCGGCATCGGCGGCCGCGCCTGGCACGCCAGGCTGGTATCGCTCACGATCGACCCCGCCAACCCCAACACGGCGGCCACCATCGCCGACGGCATCCTGACGCGCGAAATGCTGCACGAGGCCCATCACACCCTGCGCATGGCCGGCCCCGGCTACGGCCGCACGTTCGGCGAGGCCCTGGTCAGCGAGGGCCTCGCCTGCCATTTCGCCCGCACGCTCGGCCAGACACCGCCCGCCCCGTGGGAGAGCGCGGTCGACCGCGCCACCCTCCTGCGACACCAGGACCGCCTGCCGCCCATGGCCGCCACCGGCTACGACCACGCCCTCTGGTTCTTCGGCCGCGCCGACATCCCCCGCTGGTTCGGCTACACGCTGGGCAGCCGGATGGTGCAGGCCTGGCGCGACGCCGCCCCCCCGACCGCCGCCCTGTCTCCCGAACACTGGATCGATGTCCCCGGCGACGACATCATCGCCGCCGCCCGCGCCGCCGGCCTGCTCCCCGCCGGCGGATAACGAGTTCTTCATTTCGCGTTGCTATTCGGTCGGGCAGGCCCAACCAGGACTGTCCCGCACCGATGCCCGCCCCATCCGACTTCCCCCATGACGGTCCCCGTCTCGCCGCCGTCCACAAGGTCCGCCTGATGGGCACTCCCGCCGAGGAACGTTTCGACCGCGTCACCCGCCTGGCCCGGCGGATGTTCGGCCTGCCGACGGCCTGCATCGACATCGTCGGGGAAAAGCTGGTCTGGCTCAAAAGCGTCCAGGGCTTCGACGGCCTCGAAAGGATGCGCAAGGACACGTATTGCCATTACACGATCCAGGATGACGGCGTGTGCCTGATCCGCGATACCCGCCTGGACCCGCGCGTCCATACCGGCGACCCGTATTGGGACTGGATCTTCTATGCCGGCGCGCCCCTGCATTTCGAGGGCGAGCGCGTCGGCGTCCTCTGCGTGGGCGACGACAAGCCGCGCGACTTCACCCCGGAACAGGTCGAATCCCTGATCGACCTGGCGGCCCTGGCCGGCCAGGAATTGCAGGTCGCCGCCCTGTCCGAGGCCCAGCTCGCCCTCGCCCGCGCGAACGAGGAGCTGGAGATGAAGACGCGGATCGACGTGCTGACCCATCTATGGAACCGCCGGGCGATCCTCGAACTGGCGACGATCGAGATGACGCGGGCCGACCACGCCCCGGTCGCGATCCTGATGATCGATATCGATCACTTCAAATCCATCAACGACAGGCTCGGCCATCCGGCGGGCGACCGGGTCCTGCGCGTGGTGGCCGAGCGGCTGCGCGCCGGCATCCGCCCCATGGACGCGGTCGGCCGCTTCGGCGGCGAGGAATTTCTTGCGATCCTGTCGGGCATCGACGGGGTGGAGGCCCTGAACGTGGCCGAGCGCGTGCGCCGGCAGGTGGCCCGCTCGACCATCGCCTTCGACGGGCACCGGATCCCGGTCACCTGTAGCATCGGCCTCGCGCTGTCGGCCCGGCCCGACGACGCGGAAAGCCTGATCCGCCGCGCCGACCAGGCGCTGTACCGGGCCAAGCGGGCGGGTCGCAACCGGGTCGCGATCGCCCCTCGCGCGCGATAGGGGCGCAAGATTGTCGGGACGCGAGGTGGTTGGGGTGGGGCCGTCGGGTCCTTTCCGGCCGGCGGCCTGCGTCTGGCACCGCCATTTCCTTCCCCCTGACGACCGAAACCTCACCGATCCCACCGGCCCCACCATCGAAAGTCGAAATAACAGTTTTTATAATCAAAGGGGTAAGAAATATTCCCGTGTTATAATGACAATCGGAGGATTTTTTGATTTGCGTCGATTTTTTATTCATATATAGAGAGCGACGGTGGATGCTTTTATGAGGACCTCCGTCGCGCGTTGCGTCAGTGCCGTCCCGTGATAAGTTACGATTGCGTACACGTTTTGTATGTACCACCGCACTACAGTAAAGGAGCCTCGTTATGACAACAGGCACCGTAAAATGGTTCAACTCCACCAAAGGCTTTGGTTTCATCCAGCCGGAGGATGGCACTGCCGACGTATTCGTCCACATCACCGCCCTCGAGCGCGCTGGTATGGCCACCCTCAACGAGGGCCAGAAGATTTCGTATGAAATCGAGGCTGGCCGCAATGGCAAGAAGTCCGCGGTCAATCTCAAGGCTGCGTGAAGGTTCCGCCAGCGGCACCCTCGGAAAACCGCCCTTCGGGGCGGTTTTTTTATGCCGCGACCGCCCGGCCCGGCGCCGTCGCGCCGGGCCGGGCGGCCTCGTGTCAGCGCAGCCCGCCGGAGGCGATCACCGTCTCCCCGGTCAGCCACCCCGCATCGTCCGACGCCAGGAAGACCGCCAGCGGCGCGATATCGCCCACCTGCCCCACGCGGCCCAGGGGCGTCTGCGCGATGATGGCGTCCTCCATCTCGGAGCCGGCGACGCTCGCGGCCCGTGTCCCCTCGGTTTCCACCAGCCCGGGATTGATCGCATTCACCCGGATCCCCCGCGGCCCGAGTTCGCGCGCCAGCGACCCGGTCAGCGCATCGACCGCGCCCTTCGTCGCCGTATAGACCGCCGAATTGGGCGGCGTGATACGCGAGACGACGGAACTGATATTGATGATGCTCCCGCCCGCGCCCAGATGCGCGACCGCCGCCTGGGTCGTCAGCAGCATCCCCAGCACGTTGACGTTGAACTGCCGATGGAAATGCTCCTCGGTAATCTCCTCGATGGTGCCGAACGCATAGACGCCCGAATTATTGACCAGGATATCCAGCCGGCCGAACGCGCGCACGGCGGCCTCCACCAGCCCCTGCGCGTCCTCCCGGCGCGAGACGTCGCCCTTCACGGCCACCGCCCTGCCGCCGGCCTGCGCAATCGTCGCGACCACCGCATCGGCCCCCTCCTGGCTGGAGGCATAATTGACGACGACCGCGGCCCCTTCCGCCGCCAGCGCCCGCGCGATCCCCGCGCCGATCCCCTTGGAGGCGCCGGTCACGATCGCGACTTTTCCCGAAAGCTTGCTCACTGGTGCTGTTCCTGTCTGCTCGGGCAGGCCGCGACGCATGGTCGGCATGGCATGCCCGGATTGCGAAAACCGACGACTTAAAATTTGGAGCGCCCGCTCCAACATGGTACATATGAGACGCGCCTTCCCGCGTTCAAGGATTTATGGAGCGATGGCACCAAAAAAAATCGACGCGACGCCCGGCGAAAGCGCGCGCCGCGGCCGTGGCCGGCCGCCGGCGTTCGACCGGCAACAGGCGCTGTGCGCCGCCATGCGCCTGTTCTGGGATCGCGGCTATGACGGCACCAGCTTCGACGACCTGATTTCCACCATGGGGATCAGCGCCTCGAGCTTCTACAATGCGTTCGGCAGCAAGGAAGCCCTGTATCACGAGGCGATCGAGGCCTATATCACGGTCGCCGGCGTCTGGTATTTCACCATTCTCGACGCGGACACGGATGCCGACACCCGCGCCACCGTCGCGCACCTGCTCACGACGGCCGCCACGGAATTCACGCGCGACGACCTGCCGGCCGGCTGCATGATCGCGTCGGCCGCCACCCAGTGCCCGCCCGCGCAGGCGCGCCTGCGCGACCTCCTCGCCACGCAGCGCACCCGCTCCGAGGCCGCCCTGGCCGCCCGCCTGCGCCGGGGCCGCGAGGCCGGCGACCTGCCCGCCGGCACCGATATCGACGCCCTGGCCGCCTTCTACAGTTCCGTCCTGGGCGGCATGGCCGTCCACGCGCGCGACGGCGCCTCCCGCGAACGGCTGCGCGAAATCGCGCGGATCGCGATGCACGCCTGGCCGGCCCCCGGGGTCAGAACCGGCCGGTCAGCGTAACGAAGAACTGCCGGGGCGCCAGCGGATAGGCGGTGAACTGCTTCGCGGCATTGGTCGCCAGGATCGTATCCCACGCGCGCGTGCCGGTCAGGTTGGTGATGTTGAACTGGATGCTGCCTTCCTTGAGCACGGGCAGCGCGCGGGAGGTATAGCCGCTGCTGAAGCTGAACAGCGCCATCGGCGCGACCGACAGGTCGTTCAGGTAGGTGGCATAGCGCCGGCCGATATAATCCCCGGTCAATTGCGCGAAGAAGCCGTCATTGCTGTAGGCGAAGATGAATTTGTTCATCCAGTCCGGCACCGCCACGACATTCTTGCCGGCGGTCGCCACGGTCGCGGTGCCGGAGCGATAGTCGTTGTCATAGACCGAATGATTGTACGACACCGCATCATACAGCGAGAAATGATGCGCGAAATGCAGGGTGAATTCCAGGTCCGCGCCGTTCGTCGTCACCCCGCCGACATTTTCCAGCAGCGAGGCCGCGCCGGTCAGGCTGGTGATCTGCGGCGACGAACTCACGGTCAGCAGCCGATTCGAGAAATCGACGTGATAATACGAGACCTGTCCGTCGATCGGCCCGATCGGCCCGACATCCAGCGGATGGCTGAACCGCCAGCCGGTGGAGACAGCCGAACCCGGCTGAAAAACACTGACATCATATCCGTTCCGCCTGAAAATCACACCAGACGAAGCGTTGTGCTATAAAATTTACGTCATCTTCATTTAATATTTTGGAACATATATTAATGATTTTTGAAATTTTCAGTCCCTGACAGGACTTCCCGCGCACGATTCGGTCCCGCCCCTTACCGAAACCGGCAGGGCCGGTCCACCGTCGGCGCCTCGTCGGTCTGGATCACCATCAGTTCCACCGGCCCGTCCCCCACATTCCCGGCATCGTGCCCCACGCGCCCCCGCGCATCCTTCCGGCTCAACTGGTCTTCCCCCAGCGAAACCTCGCCCGGCCCCATCGCCACCCGGTGCCCGTCCATGGCGGTCACGTACCATGTGCCCCGCAACGGAATGATCCACTGCACCTTGGGGTCCGGGTGCCAGGTGCCGTTCCAATGCGCCGGCTGCACGGTAAAGATCACCTGCGCCCGCCCGGCCGCCAGCCGGTCCTGCCATTGCGGCCCGGCGGGCGCCGACATGCTCTTCAGGTCGAAATCCCGCACCGGGCATTTCGTCATATGGCTAACGCCGTCATGATCGGCCCAGTTATGCCAGTACCACATCGTCGGCCGGGGCGGCTCGGACGCGGCGCAGGCCGACCCGATCGCCAGAATGGCCGCCGCCACCCCGGGTCCGACACCCCACGGCCACGATCGGCCGCGTCCCACATGATCGTTCCCCATGGCATCCGTCCCCGGCGGCAAAAGGTCCATCGGCAACGGAAGGCCACTTCCCGCGCCAGGTCAACGACATGTCGTCCACCTTGGTTGCCCCGGCCCTCACACCCGCTCCACCGCCCAGCGCTTCACCCCGCCATGCGCCATCCCGCATTCCACGACCCGCAACCCGTCGATCACCCGCCCCCGCCGCGCCAGGAACCACCGCCCCAGCCGGCGGGAATTGACGCGCCCCGCCGGCGTGCCGGCAATCCGCAGCAACGCATCCCGCAATTCGGCATGCCGCAACCCGGCCCGATACCCGGCCGGATCCTGCCGCTCCAGCGCCGACAATTCCTCGATTTCCCGCACCGTGCGCCCGCAATGCCGCCCCACCCCCGCCGCCTCGGCCAGCAGCCCCAGCATCTCGCGCAACTCCCCGCGCTCGGGGTCGTCCTCCCGCGCCGCCTGCATGCTCAGGCACGGATCGGCCCGCCCCAGCCACACCAGCGCCGCCCGCACGGTGCGGCTCCATCCCTCGAACGAGGCCAGCGGCGGCAGGTCCACCGCCGCCCCGCTGCCCATCCACGCCCGCAAAATCGTCAGGCACGCGCTCACATACGCCCCCCGATCGGCCATGATGTCGGCCACCGGGTCGCGGGCGAAGCGGCGCAGTTCCGGCTGTTCGATCCCGGCATCCAGCGTCGCCAGCAGCGCCCGCCGCGTCATGTCGCCCCGCACCCGCAGCGCGTTGCCGGTGGCGAAGATCACCGCCCGGTTCTCGATCTCGACGCTCGACGACGCCCCCAGTTCGCGCAGCCGCAGGATCGGCCGCTCCGTCGCCTGGCACAGCAGGTCCCCGCCCAGCTCCTCGTTCACATTGTCCAGCGACATGATCGGATAGCCCGCCAGCAGCAGCCCGGTCAGGCGTTTCTCCATCTCCGCCACGTCCTCCCCGGCGCTGGTCACCGGGCAGACCCGCCCGGTGGCGATCACGCTGGCCAGGTCGACCAGGAAGCTCTTGCCCGACCCCGGCGCATTGGCACGAAAGGCAAACAGGGGGCTCACCGGCATCATCCCCCGCACCACCGTCGTCAGGATCGCGGCCAGCGCCACCGACCGGTCGCTCGCGGCGGCGAACGGAAACTCCGCCAGCAGCCCCTCCAGCAGCGCCAGCCCCGCCTCCGCCGCCGCCCGCGTCGGCTCCGGCAGATGCAACTCCAGCGTGGGATCGTCGACATGGTACAGCCGCGTCGCCGCGTCATAGCCCGGCGCCATCAGCACCGATCCGTCGGGCCGCAGCGTCGGCGTGGTGATCACCCCCGCCAGCACCGGAAAAGGCCAGCTTCCCGCCCGGCTCAGGATCACCTGCGCCGCCGCCGCCGGCGGGTCGATCGCCTTCCACCCCTGGCTGCGCCGGTCGAACCGCCGCCATTCCACCACCTGGCACAACAGGTCGGTCAGCGCCGGCACCCCGACATCCATCAGGCACGCCGCCTGCGTCAGCCGCCCGTCGGCCGCCGCCACCTCCCGCCGCCCCGGCCGCGCCAGCCGCGTGCCGCGCTGATAGACCGGCGCATTCGCCGCCATCAGCGCCCGCTCGCCCGCGCTGGCCACCAGGTCGATCTCCCCGCCGCGCACCGCGATCGGCTCCAGCCCGGCCACCCGCCGCTCCACCGCCGGCCCGCCCCGCGCGCCGACCCGCTTCACGCTGGTCCCGCACAGCACCGGCCCCACCCGCTCGCACAGCCACGCCCGCGCATCGGGCACGCGCAGGTCCGCCGCATCGTCGCCCGGCTCCAGGTCGGCCACGTCCACCAGCCGCACCGTCGCGGCGATCCCCCCCAGGATGGCGGCGATCTCCGCCGCCGCCCTGGCCCCCGGCGCGTCATGATCGGGCCAGATGATGACATGCCGCCCCGCCAGCACGCTCCAGTCCGCCCGGCCGACATGCCCGCACCCCGCCGTCCAGGTCACGCACGCCATGCGCGGAAACAGGCATTGCGCCGCGTCCGCCGCCTTCTCCCCCTCGCACACCAGCACGGTGCGCGCCCGCATCACCCGCTCCAGCCCGTACAGCGAACGCGGCACGCCGGCATGGCGCGGATGCCACCCCGTCCGCGCGCCATCCGCGCCGCGCAGCGTGCCCCAGCTCAACGGCATGATCCGCTTGCGCGCATGCGCGGTCGCATCGCGCCGCACCACATAGCGCATCACCCGCCCGGCGGCATCGCGATAGGCATAGACATGGTCCCAGCCCCGCAGGTCGGGCATCGGCGCCCCGGGCGGCGGCACGTCCGGCCGCCAATCCTCCCCCGCCGCCTCCGCTACAGCCGCCCCCCCCGGCAGCGTCCCCAGCAACGCCCCCAGCTCCCGCGCCGCCCGCACCCGGTCGTCCCGCGCGTGCAGCGCCGCATACAGGCTGATCGGATCGCCCCCGCGCGGCCCGTCGGCGAAATCCGCCCATTTCCCGGTCCGCAGATTGATCGACAATGACCGCCCCGGCGCATTGTCCAGGTCGCCCACCACCCATTCGTCGCCGCGCCGCCGCCCCGCCGGCAGCCAGCCCGCCACCAGAGACGGCCATTGCGCCAGCGCGGCGGCGTTGATGGCATCGAACGGAATGCCTGTTGCCTCAGTCATGATGTTTCCTCGTTTCCCCGGCGGGCCCCCGCCCCTTCGTCCCACCCCTCCCCCGGTCGTTCAGCCACAATCGGCCCGGCAGACGGGACACAGGCGCAGGAAGGGGGAGGCCACGCGAAAGGCCGCGCGGCAGTTCAGGCACGACCGGTCGATCAGCGCCGGCGCCACCCGCTTCATCCCCGCCCTCGGCGCCCGGCGCCGATAGCTCAGCCGGTCGCGGATCGTCTGCACCCGCATCTCCAGCGCCTGCGCCACCTGCGTCACCCGCATCCCCTTCGCCAGCAGGGCATCCACCTGCGGGTCCAGCCGCGCCCAGTCATATTTCGATGGCCTCATCACGCCCCCCATGCGCTGTCGGGCGGATCCTCACCTGTTCCGGCGTCCCCCGCCCCGGCCGCGCGCATCCAGGCCACGACACGCAGCCGCGTGGCCCGACGCACCTCCCGCCCCACCCGCAACTCGTGGACAAAGCGCGGATCGCGCATCGCCAGCACCCCGAACGCCGTGGCCGACAGCCCGCTGGCGGTCAGGAACCGTTCGACGACCCCCAGCAGGGGATCACACCGACAGGAAGAAGAAACAGGATCAATCCGCATGGATAGGGACAATAATAGGCTAAATCCTGCCGTCAAGAGGATATATCCTATTGGGAATTCCCTATTCCGCTCGGCATAATAGGGTCATGTCGGTCCTGACCCCTTCCCGTTACGCGCTGCTCAGGCTGATCGCCGACGCCGGCAGCAACCTGAAGGCGGAATCCCTCGCCCTGGGGCGCAACCACGCCTATCTCCAGCAATATATCCACAAGGGCACGCCCCAGAGATTGCCCGAGGACGTGCGCGACGCCCTGTCCCGCCGCTTCAAGGTCAGCGCCAACGTGTTCCGCGACGATACCGACCCGAACTGGGAACCGCTTTCCCCCGACCAGCGGCATGACGAACCGGCGCCGCGCCGGCCGCATCTCGCCGCGCCCCGCACGCCGTTCGGCGCCGTCCCGCTCGGCGGCGACCCACCTCCGGCCGAAGGCCAGTTCCGCATTCCCGAATATAATGTCGCCCCCCAGGCCGGCCCCGGCGCCCTGCCCAGCAACCTGGCGGTGGAGGACGGCCCCCGGCCGGTCGATCACTGGTCGCTGCCCCGCCGCTTCCTGGGCGCCTTCACCGACAGTCCGGAGGCGCTGGTGGTCCTGCGCGTCGCGGGCGACAGCATGGAGCCCGACTATCAGGCCGGCGAGCGGGTCCTGGTCGATACCGCGCACCGCACCCCCTCGCCACCCGGCGTCTATGTGCTGTGGGACGGGTTCGGCCTGGTGCTGAAGCGGCTGGAAATCGTCTACGGCACCACCGATCCGGCGATGGTGCAGATCATGAGCATCAATCCCGGCTACCCCACCTACACCCGCGCGCTGGACGAGGTGCATATCAACGGGCGGGTGGTCGGCAAATGGGTCTGGAAATGATCCACCCGTCCGCTCCGGCATGTCTGCCCCGGACCCGCCACGATTCCGCGCCAGACTGACGAAGGTTCAGAGGCAAGGAAACCAGACCATGACCACGATGATCCGTTCGACCTGCGCGCTGCTGGCGATCCTGTCGCTGACGGCGTGCGTGTATGAGGAACGCCCTCCCTATCGCGGCTGGCATCACGGCTATTACGGCGGCCATTACGGCTGGTACGACGAGCGCGGCGGCTGGCGGGGCGATTACTACCACCATCGCTGGTAAGCACGGCGCCGGCATGGCGGCCCGGCCGCCATGCCATCCTGCGGCGATCCGGTCCGGTCAGCGCAGACGCGCCACCCAGTCCGCCACCGCGTCGCCGCTGCCGATGGCCGGATCGACCAGCCCGTCGATCATGAAGGTCGGCGAGACGTGGATGCCGTTCTGCCGCGCATAGCGGCAATGGCGCTTGATCTCGCGATCCAGGTCGGGAATGGCGAACGCCTCGGCCAGCGCCACGCCGCTACAGGCTTCCAGCCGGGCGATGATCTGGCGCGGCGTGGCGTCCATGTTCGGTCCGGCGCAATGGTGGGCGAACTCGAATTCCTCCCGATGCGCCCCCACGGCGGCCAGCACCGCCCGCGCGCTTTCCCTGCCCCCGGGCAAGGTCGAGGCCGCGATGACGCAGCGCGTCACCACGCCGGAATACATGTGCCAGGGCTGCGACTGCATCGTCAGCCGCACGGTCACGCGGTCCGCGCCCGCCGCCGCCAGCAGCGCATCCATCTTGCCGAACGCCCGGACCGAGAACGGGCAGGTCGGCTCCAGAAACATCTCGAACAGCCGGGGCCCGTGCCCCCAGACCAGCGGATCGGCCCGCCAGGGTGTCGTGTGGTTCATCGCGTTTTCCTCCCGCGGAATGCCGCCCGGCACGCGCTCACCCGCCGTAACCCGCGCCACCCCCGATATAGGCTCCAGCCGCGTGATGCCGCCGGCCGCCGCGATCATCCACCCCACAGGCCGCCAGCGCCAGCAGCAACACGGCCAGCACCCCGCACGAGAGCCCCCGCATCCCCCTCACGCCCACATCCGGCGCAGCACGCCGTCGCGCGCGACCCGCGCATGATACAGCGCCGCCGCCCCATGCCCGCCCGCCAGCACGATGATCGCCCAGGCCAGCCAGCCATGCGCGCTGCCGAACAGATGATGCGTCTCCCGCGACATCGGCCCGAACGGCGAGCGGATCACCGCGCCGAACGCCTCCACCGGATTCCCCCCCGACCAGCGGGCCAGATAGCCCAGCGCGATCTCCACCCCCAGCATCAGGTACAGCCCGCCATGCACCAGGGGCGCCGCGCGTCCGGCCAGCCCCGTCCCGGCGGCGAAGCGGATCGCCCTCCCCCCGGTCACGCGCCAGGCCACGCGCGTCACGAACAGCGCCGCCAGCAGCACCCCGAGCGACAGATGCACCGACACGATCGGCCCATGCAGCGCCCTGGGCACCCGATGCATCGCCTCGCCCAGCACGAACTGCGCCCCGATCAGCCACGCGCAGGACCAGTGCAGCCACCGCGTCTCGACACTGTAGCGCACCGGCGCCACGCCCACACCCATTCCGTCCATGCCCGCTCCCTCACCCGCGCCGCCCGGCCCGATTCTTCCTGATTACATCAAGCGAAATACGCGCGGCATCCAGGATATGCTGCCGCGTCAGCGTGCCGATCGCCGCCTCGTCCCGCCGCCGGCACGCCTCCAGCAGCGCCAGATGCTCGGCATCGGTCTCCGCCTTCCGTCCCGCGATCTCCAGATGCGCGCGGATATAGCGATCGACCCGGCGATGCACGCCCTCGATCATGTCCAGCAGCCTGGGCCGCCCCGCCGCCTGGTAGATCGCGCCATGAAACGCCCAGTTCAGCGCGCCCGACCGCGCCATGCCCTCCGGCTGCTCGCTGGTTCCGGCCACGAAGGCCTCGTACGCATCCTCGATCCGCGCCAGATCCACCCGCGTCATCCGCCGCACCGCCCGCACCGCCGCCATGTCCTCCAGCGCCGCCCGGATCTCGGAAAAATCGATGATATCGTCTTCCGACAGGCCGGTCACGGTGGCGCCGCGATTCTGCTGGAACAGCACCAGCCCCTCAACCTCGAGCTGCTTCAGCGCCTCGCGCACCGGAATGGTGCTGACCCCGAACCCGC
Source organism: Gluconacetobacter sacchari (assembly GCF_014174255.1). GTDB lineage: Bacteria > Pseudomonadota > Alphaproteobacteria > Acetobacterales > Acetobacteraceae > Gluconacetobacter > Gluconacetobacter sacchari. Next base: position 76,310 of record NZ_JABEQJ010000003.1, on the reverse strand, counting down.
TGGCCAGCTCGGATTGCGGCAGCGACTGCCCATCCACCAGCACCCCGCCCAGAATCGCCTCGCGCAGCGCATCGCCCACCCGCTCCGACGCCAGGCCGCGCGCGTCCTGGCGCGCGCTCATGAAGATGCTCTCCGGCAGCATGGCTGTCCTCCCCGTTCCGCGACCCGACAGATCATATATTATCTTGCGTATCGTATACGATATGATACGCACGCCCATCGTTCGGTTTTCCCTCTCGGCTTTATCACCGGCAAGCGGCCCCATGACATCCCAGCCCGTCCCGTCGTCTTCCGCCTCTCTTCCGCCCACGTCGGCGCTGCGCGCCGCCCTGCCGCCGCGCGACGCCGCCCGCGCCCGCATCGCGGCGGCCCTGCGCCGGCCCGAGGCCGCGTGCGTGCAGGCGCTGATCGACGCCGCCACCCTCCCGCCCGACCTCGCGGCCCAGGCCGACGCCACCGCCCGCCGCCTGGCCCGCGCGCTGCGCGACGGCCGCCGCCCCGGCGGGGTGGAGGCCCTGGTACAGGAATTTTCGCTGTCCTCGCGTGAGGGCGTGGCCCTGATGTGCCTGGCCGAGGCCCTGCTGCGCATCCCCGACACCGCCACCCGCGACGCGCTGATCCGCGACCGGATCGGAACCGGCGACTGGATGGCGCATGTCGGCCTGGGCCGCTCGCTGTTCGTCAATGCCGCCGCCTGGGGGCTGGTGGTCACCGGCCGGCTGGTCGCGCCCGAGCGCCAGCACGGCCTGTCCGGCGCCCTGGCCCGCCTGGTCGCGCGCGGCGGCGAGCCGCTGGTCCGCCGCGCCGTCGATGTCGCGATGCGCATGATGGGCGAGCAGTTCGTCTGCGGCGAGACGATCGAGCGCGCCCTGCATGCCAGCCGGCCCCGCCACGATCGCGGCTTCCGCTATTCGTTCGACATGCTGGGCGAGGCCGCGCTGACCGAAGCCGACGCCGCCCGCTACTGCCGCGACTACGAAACCGCGATCCACGCCATCGGCCGCGCGGCCCAGGGCCAGGACCAAGGCCGGGGTCAGGCCCGCGACATCTACGACCGCAACGGCCTGTCGATCAAACTCTCGGCCATCCACCCCCGCTACGCCCGCGCCCAGCGCGAGCGGGTGATGGCCGAACTGCTGCCGGTGCTGGTCCGCCTGGCCCGGCTGGCGCGCGGCTACGATATCGGCCTGAACATCGACGCCGAGGAAAGCGAACGGCTGGACCTGTCGCTGGACCTGCTGGAGGGCCTGTGCCGCCACCCCGACCTGACGGGCTGGAACGGCATCGGCTTCGTGGTGCAGGCCTACGGCAAGCGCGCCCCCGCCGTGCTGGACTGGATCATCGCCCTGGCGCGCGACACCGGCCACCGCATCATGGTCCGCCTGGTCAAGGGCGCCTATTGGGACAGCGAGATCAAGAAGGCCCAGCTCGACGGCCAGGCCGATTTCCCCGTCTACACCCGCAAACCCCATACCGACATCAGCTACATCGCCTGCGCGCGCCTGCTGCTGGCCGCGCCCGACGCGGTCTTCCCGCAATTCGCCACCCACAACGCCCGCACGGTGGCCACCCTCCACGCCCTGGCCGGCCCCGACTTCCACCACGGACACTATGAATTCCAGTGCCTGCACGGCATGGGCGAGGGGCTGTACGATCACGTCGTCGGCACGGCGAACCTCGACCGTCCCTGCCGCATCTACGCCCCCGTCGGCTCGCACGAGACCCTGCTGGCCTATCTGGTGCGCCGCCTGCTGGAAAACGGGGCCAATTCCTCCTTCGTCAACCAGATCGGCGACAGCGCCATCCCGCTGGACACGCTGATCGCCGATCCGGTACGCACGGCGCGCGCCCTCGCGGCGAAAGACGGCCTGCCGGTCGGCGCCCCCCACCCCGCCATCGCCCTGCCGCCCGCCCTGTTCGGCCCCGACCGCCGCAATGCCGCCGGCCTCGACCTCGCCGACGAACCCTCTCTCGCCGCCCTGGCCGACGCCATGGATGCCGGCCCGCACCACTGGCAGGCCACGCCCCTCCTGGCCGCCCCTCTCCCGGCCGACGGCGCCAGCCCCGCCACGCCGGCCCACCCGGTCCCCAACCCCGCCCGCCCGGACGACATCGCCGGCACGGTCCACCTCACCGATCCCGCCCAGGTCCCTCACGCCGTCGGCCTGGCGACGGCCGCCCAGCCCGACTGGTCCGCCCGCCCGCCCGCCGCCCGCGCGGCGTGCCTGGAAACCGCCGCCGACCTGCTGGAATCCCACCGCGCCGAACTGATCGGCCTGGTGGTGCGCGAGGCCGGCAAATCCTACCCCAACGCGGTGGGCGAACTCCGCGAGGCCGTGGATTTCCTGCGCTACTACGCCGCCACCATCCGGCGCAGCTTCGACAACGCCACCCACACGCCGCTCGGTCCGGTCGCCTGCATCAGCCCGTGGAACTTCCCGCTGGCCATCTTCCTCGGCCAGGTCTCGGCCGCGCTGGCGGCCGGCAACGTGGTGCTGGCCAAGCCGGCCGAGGAAACCCCGCTGGTCGCCGCCCGCGCGGTCGCCCTGCTGCACCAGGCCGGCATCCCGGCCGGCGCGCTGCAACTCCTGCCCGGCGCGGGCGATATCGGCGCCGCCCTGGTGGCGGACCCACGCATCGCGGCGGTGATGTTCACCGGCTCCATCGAGGTCGCGCGCCTCATCGCCCGCCAACTGGCCGGCCGCACCGGCTCCCGCGGCCAGCCCGTGCCGCTGATCGCGGAAACCGGCGGCCAGAACGCGATGATCGTCGATTCCTCGGCCCTGGCCGAACAGGTGGTCACCGACGTCATCGCCTCCGCCTTCGACAGCGCGGGCCAGCGCTGCTCGGCCCTGCGCATCCTCTGCGTGCAGGAAGACTGCGCCGAACCGATGCTGGCGATGCTGCGCGGCGCGATGGACGAACTGCGCGTGGGCGACCCGGCGCTGCTGGCCACCGATATCGGCCCGGTCATCACGCGGGACGCCCGCGCCGGCATCGTCGCCCATATCGCGCGCATGCGCGCCGCCGGCTGCCGCGTCTGGTCCCCCGCCATGCCCCACGCGGTGCCGGGCGGCCATTTCCTGCCGCCGACGCTCATCGAAATCGACGACATCGCCGCCATCGGCCCCGAAGTCTTCGGCCCGGTCCTGCACGTCCTGCGCTGGCGGCGCGACCATCTCGACACGTTGATCGACGCGATCAACGCCACCGGCTACGGCCTGACCTTCGGCCTGCACACCCGCATCGCCGAAACGGTCGATCACGTCACCGGCCGCATCGCGGCGGGCAATCTCTACGTCAACCGCAACACGATCGGCGCGGTGGTCGGCGTCCAGCCCTTCGGCGGACGCGGCCTGTCCGGCACCGGCCCCAAGGCCGGCGGCCCGCTGATCCTGCGCCGCCTGCTGGCCGCCTGCCCCGCCTACACCCCGCCGGCCACGCACCAGGATGGCGCCCGTCCCGGCCACCTGCCCCAGGCCGCCCGCGACTGGCAGGCCTTCTCGGCCCGGGGCGGCCACCCGGACGGCATCCCCGCCCACCCCCTGCACGGGCTGCGCGTGCCGATGCCCGGCCCGGTGGGCGAGACCAATCTCTGGTCGCTGGAACCGCGCGGCAGCGTGCTGTGCCTCACCCGGACCGAGGCCGCCGCCCGCCGCGCCACCGGCATGGCGCTGTCCGCCGGCAACAGCGTGGTGCTGCTGGGCGACACCGGCTGGACCGCCGGCCTGCCCCCCGCCCTGCGCGCGCACATCCGCACGGTGCCCGACGCGGCGGCCCTTGCCGCCCTGGCGGCCCCGCTCCCCGCCACCATCCTGGCCGACCCCGACTCCCCGGACCTGGCATCGGCCTTGCAGGCCCTGACCGGCCCGGTGGCGACGGTCCACACCCTGACGGCCGACGGCCCGCTGCCCGAATGGCTGCTGGAAGAACGGCTGGTCAGCACCAACACCACCGCCGCCGGCGGCAATGCGTCGCTCATGACGCTCGATGCCGCCTGACGAGGGCATACGCCCGAGGCCGCGCGCTCAGAATTCCGCGCGCACGGTTCCGAAAAACTGACGCGGCGCCCCGATCAGCATCGACTGGTAATCGCCGCTGATGGGATTGCCCTGTTCGCCCACGGTCGCGATATAGCTCTTGTTCAGCAGATTATAGACGTTGAATTCCAGCGTGATGTGCTGAAGGATGCCATAACCTCCCAACCGGTAACGCGCGCCGAGATTCATGATGAAGTTCGACGGTACCGACGCATCGTTCATGTAGCTGAGATACCGGCGCGACATATAGGTCGCGTCCAGATTCGCGCTGGCATTGCCGTAACGATAGACGAGCGACGATTTCCACATGAAGGACGGATAGTTCGGAACCTGCTTGCCCTTGATCCGTTCGAGCCCGTTCGAATCCGTGAAATTATTGTCGAAGGTCGATCGATTCCAGCTCACGCTGTTGTACCACGACAAGCCTTGCAGGTATCGATGCTCGACGAACGGATGCAGCGTCAGGCTCGCCTCGACACCGTCGGTCGTAACGCCCCCCACATTGTTGAGCGCACCGATCAACTGGATGATCGGCCCGGAACTGACGACCTGCTGCCGGTTCTGGAAATTGACGCGATAACCGGTCAGCAGCGCCGACAGATACCGGTCGTCGTGACGATAGCCGATTTCATAGACATTGGATTCCTCCGGCTTCAGCCTCATCGATTGCTGGAAAACCGCCGGATCGCCGACCGACCAGGCCGATGCCGATGCCCCCCCGCTCAACCCGAACTGATTGAACGTACGCATGTTGCGCGCGAAATCGAAGAACAGTTCGTCATTATGGGTAAAGCGCCAGTTCGCGCTCACCTGCGGCAGGAACGGGCTGTACGCCGTCTTGGTTCCCGAAGGCAGCGTGTCATACCCGGTATAGGACGGATCGTTGCCCGTAATCCCGTCATGGGTGGTCACGAGCATCGACTTGAATCCGGCATTCACATGCAGGGTCGACGTGATGTCGTATGTATCCTGGAAATAGGTCTGGAACGTGTTGGTATTGAACACATACCCGTAGGCATGATCGAAAGAATCCCGCGTATCCAGCCACGTGGTCGGATCGGGCGGCAACCCCTGCCCCAGCAGCGGATCCTGATACAGATGCAGATCGTTTCTGAACTGATTGTTTTCGTACCAGATGCCCGCGCTCAGGTGATTATGGGCGATATGGTATTTGGCCGACGTCAGAAAGCCGACGCGCTGCACATCCAACGAATATCCCTGAAGCTGCAAAGGCGCACCGTTCGGCGACGAACCATAGGGCGACGTGAACGTACTCAACCCGGGATCGTAATCCCCATAGACCGAAGCCTGGACGCTCAGCCGGCTGGTGACATCCGACCTGAAGGTCAGGTAGCCGAAATAGTCGCGCCGCATCCCCGATGATTCGTAATAGCTGACATCCAGCGGATCGTTGGTCAGGTTTTCACCATGGGTAAAGATACCCTGCGCGGCGAGGTAGGCGGCCTTGTAGTTTGGATAATAATTGTCCACCCGCGTTCCCAGCGTATGGATATAGTTCAGCGACAGGTCCTGGTTGTCCACTTCCTGGCGATTGGCCCAGTCGAAATACGCCGTCAACGAACTGCGCGCACCGATCGGCTGGACGAGCTTGAAATTGACCTGCTGGTATTTGTTGGCACCATAGCCTTTCCACTTGTCGATCGTCGAATCGGCGAACGAGGCGGAAAATTTGGTGCCTGTCGCATTGAGAACACCGCTGTCCACGCGCGCGAATGTTCTGAAGGCGTCGTTGCTGCCGAATGTCTGCTCGACGAGCCCCCCCGCCCTGTCCGACGGATCGAGCGTATGAAAGCTGATGGCAGCGCCCAGGTCGCTGGTCGATGCCACATCGACCGCACCCGCGCCTTGCGAGATCGTCGCATCACGGAGGTTCTCGGTCAGAACCGCGCGCGTCGAACTCAACCCGTTATAGGTATTGTACCCCTGCTCGCCGAGCGGAATGCCGTCGAGCGTGAAACCGAGCTGGTTTTCGCTGAACCCGCGCGAATAGATCCGGGCCGACCATTCATACGCCCCCATCGGATCGGAGGAGGTGAAAACGACCCCCGGCAACTGGCCGAGGATCTTCAGCGGACTGGTACCCGGCACATAATTGGCGATCATCGTGCGCGTCGCCGCCTGAAGCTGGCGGGTGGAACCACGCCCGTTGGCAACGACGTCGAGCGTTTCGGGCACCACGGAAGCGATCGCGCCACGCGAGGCCGGGGCCGACGATGCCGCCTTGCCAGGGGCTTCGGCCCGTGGGGGCAGCGACGGCCATGTCCGGGTTTCAGCCTGGGCCGATGCCATCATGGCGACCCCCGAGGCTGAAAGCATCAGAAACCGGGCGAGACGTGAAGCCTGCGAATGCAATGAGGACATGGGGCACCAACCTTCAACGGACAATGCGATCTTCTGTATATTGTCATACCTATAATACTTTACCGCCTGAGACTCTTACGTCAACGCACCAATCCGATTCCGGAATAGAAATTTCCGATTTTGGCTGGAGGAAACGAAATCACGCATCCGCGCCGTTTCCGTATCGCTCTTCAAGGGCACCCACCGTCAACAGGGAGCGCTCCAGCGCCTGCATCGCGGGAAATCCCATCAGCGACCAGATATCGTCTATCCCCACCAGCAGGTCCGGCCGTTCGACCGCCTCCCCCGTCTCGACGGATTCCTTCATGGCGGCAAGGGCAGACCGCATGCCCATGATCGCCGCGGCAGGCAGCATGCGCGGCAGGCTGATCCGCCGAACCCCCAGTTCCTTCAACCGTCGCGGCGCGATCAGCGGCGTGGTGGGCCGCGCACGGATGCCGAAACCCATATTGATCGATACCGGCACCCCCGCCGTCTCGACGATGCGCGCGATCACATCCTCCGATCCCACGGCATCGGGAAAGATCATGTCGGCACCGGCCGCGACATAGGCCCGCACCCGTTCGAGCGTGGCCTCCAGCCCTTCGACGGCCAGGGCATCGGTGCGCGCGATGACGACGAAATCGTCATCGCGCCGGGCCATGCATGCCGCCTCGATCTTCTTGACCATCTCCGCCGTGCCGACCAGCGTCTTTCCGGGCATGTGGCCACACCGCTTGGGACTGGCCTGGTCCTCGATATTCATGCCCGCCACTCCCGCGTCCTCGAACATGCGCGTGGTGTACCAGACATTCATCGGATTGCCGTAGCCGTTATCCGCGTCGGCCGTCACGGGGATCGACACCGCGCGGGCGATGGCGCGGCACTGCGCCACGTTTTCCGCCAGCCCCATCAGGCCCACATCCTCGATACCCAGAACGGCGTTCGCGATGGCCGCCCCGCTGGTGGCCGCGCAGGAAAATCCCGCCGCCGCGGCCAGCCGCACGCTATAGCCGTCATAGACCCCCGGCGCGACGAGAAACGCGCCGGATGAGATCAGACCCCGCAGGCGCGCGGCGGCGGAGGGAAGAGCCGTGGAACGAGTCATCGGAGTCCTTCATGTCAAATATCCGAAACCGGAATAAGTCAGCGCTCCGACAAACTGTCAACACTTAAGGCAAAATCTGACTTGATTTACCGTCATGCTCTAAAATAGTGTCAACACATGAAACGCTCCTACTGGACCGACACCACACCTCGCCAGATCGATCCGGCCGCGATCGCCGTCCGGCTGGGCACGCCCCCCGACGCACTTCCTTTCTCCGCGCGCATCCTGCTGGAAAATGTCGCGCGTCAGGCCCTGCTGGCCGATGGCGACCATCTGGCGGATTCAACCCTGGCCGACCTCGTCGCGATCGTCCGCCGCGCTCCCGCCGACCGCGGCCGCGGGGTGGCGCTCGCCGTCTCCCGCGTAATCCTGCCCGACTCCAGCGGGGTGCCGGTCCTGCAGAATCTGGCCGGCATGCGCGACATCGTCGCGGCGCGCGGCGGCGATGTCCGGGCGGTATCGCCCAGCGTCCCGCTTGACCTGATCGTCGATCATTCCCTGCAAGTCGACATCAGCGGCGCGCCCGACGCCCTGGTGCGGAACCTCGCCCGCGAATACGAACGCAATACCGAGCGCTACGCCTTTCTCAAATGGGCGCGGCAGGCCATGGCGGGGCTGACGCTCCATCCGCCGGGCAGCGGCATCATCCATCAGATCAACCTGGAACGCCTGGCCCGGATCATGGTGGAAACCCCGGCGCTCGCCGGCACGGTCGTCCATCCCGAATTCGTGCTGGGCGGCGACTCCCACACCCCGATGGTCAACGCGCTTGGCGTGCTGGGCTGGGGCGTGGGCGGACTGGATATCGAGGCCGCCCTGCTCGGCCAGCCCTATGTCGTGCCGGTGCCCGAAATCGTGGGTGCATTGCTCGACGGCACCCCACCGCCGGGCGTGATGACGACCGACCTTGCCTTGCTGGTGACGGAAACCCTGCGCCGCGCCGGCGTCGCCGGCGCCTTCGTCGAATTCTTCGGCCCTGGCATACGCCACCTGCGGCTGGAAGAACGCGCGACACTCGCCAACATGGCCCCCGAATACGGCGCGACCTGCGGCTTTTTCCCGGTGGACGAGGAAACCTGCCGCTACATGGCCGCAACCCGCGGCGACGCGCCGGATCTGGAGGCACGGGCCCGGCGTGGCGGCGTCTTCCGGTCGCTGGCCACCCCCGCGCCCGCTCCGGACTATGACCGCGTCATCCGGATCGACCTGTCGACACTGGGCCGGTCGATCGCGGGTCCAAGCCGTCCGGAACAGCGCCTGCCCCTGGCGGAGGCCGCACGCTCCTTCCACGCGCTGAAGGACGAGGAAGACGGCCGCCCGCGCCAGGCGGACGCCATCGCCGACGGCGCGGTCGCCATAGCGGCCATCGCCTCCTGCACCAACACCGCCAATCCCGCTGTCATGCTGGCGGCCGGACTGGTCGCCGCGAAGGCGGTCGCGCGCGGCATGCGGGTCCCCCCCTGGGTCAAGACATCCATGACCCCCGGCTCGCCCTCGGTGAAAGCGCTTCTGGAACGCGCCAGCCTGCTCGCCCCGCTCGAAACGCTGGGCTTCGCGATCGCCGGCTACGGCTGCACCACCTGCGGCGGCAAGTCCGGCCCGCTGCTGCCGGCGATGGAACGGGCGATCGAGCGGCACGGCGTACGGGCCGTCGCCGTGCTGTCGGGCAACCGGAATTTCGAGGGCCGCATCCACCGCCTGCTGCCGGCGAACTATCTCGCCTCGCCGCCCCTGGTCGTCCTCTTCGCGCTCGCGGGGCGCGTGGATCTCGATCTGGAAACGGACCCCATCGGCCATGATTCCGCCGGCACGGCGGTCCATCTGCGCGACCTCTGGCCCACGCCGGAAGAACTGGCGGGGGCGCTCGGCGACCATGCCGGCCGGGGTCCTCCCGGCGAAGCGCCGGAGGAGAGCCGCCGCCTGTGGAACGCCCTCGCGGCGCCGGGCGGCGACACCTACCCCTGGCGGCCGAACTCGGCCTATCTCTGCCGCCCCCGCCTCGGTGCCCAGAACGGCGCCGACTGGTCGGCGGACAGGCTCGGCGGCGCAAGGGTCCTGGCGGCGTTCGGCGATTCTCTGACCACCGATCATATCTCGCCCAGCGGCGAGATCCCGCCGGACAGCCCGGCGGGGCGCTACCTCTCCGGCCTGGGCATCCCGCACGCGGCGTTCAATACCTACGTGGCCCGCCGCGGCAACCCCGAGGTGATGGCGCGCGCGACCTTCGCCAATATCCGTATCCGCAACGCGCTGGCCGGCAACGGCAAGGGATGGGAAACACCGGGCCCCGACGGAACGCTCCAGACCATCCATGACGCCGCCATGGCCTGGCGCGCCCGCGACGTGCCGCTGATCGTGCTGGGCGGCCATCGCTACGGCACCGGCAGCAGCCGCGACTGGGCGGCCCGCGGCACGGCCATGCTGGGCGTGCGGATCGTGATCGCCCGCGATTTCGAGCGGATCCACCGGTCCAACCTCGTCGGCATGGGCGTCCTGCCCCTGCTGTTCGCGGACGGCGAAAGCTGGCCGACACTCGGGCTCACGGGCCTCGAGACCTTCTCCTTCCACGGATTGCGGGCCGGCATCGAAGACGGCGCCCCGATCACGGTCGAAGCCATGGGCGCCACCGGGACCCGGCGTTTCGTCGCCCATGCGGCATTGCTGACCGACAGCGAACGCGCCCTCCTGCGACAGGGCGGAATCCACGAGGCCCTGCTGGCGGCGGTCGCACCGCCCGCGCGGCCCCAACATGAAGCGGATGACCATGCAGGCTGACCTCTTGCTCAAGGACGGACTGATCGTCTGGCCCGGACTCGGAACCGGCCGGGGTTCCGTCGCCATCCGCGACGGAAAGATCGCCGCCATTCTCGCCCCCGGCGAAGACATCCCCGCCCATCGGATCATTCCCTGCCACGGCGCCTGGATCATGCCGGGACTGATCGACCCGCACACGCATTTCGGCTTCGGTGCGGGCGATGACGATTTCCGCACCGAATCCCGCTCGGCGGCACTGGGCGGGGTCACGTCCTATCTCAGCTTCCACCGCTCGGCCGATCTGGCGGAGTCCACCCCCCGCTGGATCGCCGCCGGCGAACGGCTTTCCTGCCTCGATTTCGGCTGTCATTTCGGCCTGACCAGCCTGCGCCATGTCGCCCAGTTGCCCGAGGTGATGGAGCGGTTCGGCGTCAATTCCGCGAAGCTCTACCTGATGTACAAAGGCGCGTCCGGCGCCGCCAAGGGCTTCACCGAAATCGACGACGGCCTGCTGTTCGCGGCGATGCGCCGCCTGGCCCTCCTGCCCGGTTCGGTACTGGGCGTGCATTGCGAGAATGTCGAAATCATTCCCGGCCTGCGCGGGCCGCTGCGCGAATCCGGCCGCGACGATCTGGCGGCGTGGGACGAGCAGAGTCCCGATTTCCTCGAGGCCGAGAACGTGTTCCGCGTCGGCTATTTCAGCGAGAAAACGCGCTGCCGGGTGAATATCGTGCATCTGTCGGCCGGCGAGGGGCTGGATATCGTCCGAATGCTGCGCGGCCGCCGCCATCCCGCGCCGATCGAGGTCGAGACCTGCGCCCACTACCTGTCCCTGTCGACCGACAGCCCGGCGGGCCTGCTGGGCAAGGTCAATCCCCCGCTGCGCGGCCCGCGCGATATCGACGCGCTGTGGGCCGGCATCGCACAGGGACAGATCCTTACCGTCGGCTCCGACCACGTTCCGCGCAAGCAGGCCACCAAGGGCCCCGACATCTGGCAGGCCTCGGCGGGCTTCCCCGGTATCGCGACCCTGCTGCCGGTGCTGATCACCGAAGGATGGCACCGGCGCGGCATCCCGCCCGAGCGCCTCGCGGCGGTCACGTCCGCGAATGTCGCAGCCCTGTACCACATTCCCGGCAAGGGATATATGCGCGTCGGAGACGACGCCGACCTGGTGGTCGTCGATCCCGACAATGAACGAGTGGTGCGGGCCGCGACGCTGGAATCGCATTCCGATTACTCGCCCTACGAAGGGATGACCCTGCGCGGCTGGCCGTCCCTGACGGTTGCCGGCGGCCACGTTCTGATGGAAAACGCCGTCCTGACGGACGAAGCGGAGACGCGCCGCGGGCGTTATCTTCGCCGCTCGCCCGACGCAGGGTAACCACGGGACCGAGGAGAACGGCATGGACGGCCGGGAGGATGACGACAGCGCACGCTCGCTCGGCGAGGCGCTGTTCCGCGACATTCTGGCCCTGATCCATTCGGGCGGGATCGCGCCCGGCGCCACGTTGGGCGAGGCCACGCTGGCCCGCCAGTTCGGCGTCAGCCGTGGGCCGGTGCGCGAGGCGATACGCCGCCTGCAAGGCATCGGCCTCGTCACCCGCGAACCCTTCGCCCGCGCGCGCATCGCGCTGCTGGACCGCACGGCGGTGGACGACCTGTTCGACATGCGCGTCGCGCTGGAAGGCCGCGCCTGCGCCCTCGCCGCCACCCGCATGGACGACCACGCGATCACCACCCTGCTGGCGGCGCTGGAACGGGCGCGCCGACGCGACCTGGGCGATCCCGACGTACCGCCCGACGATTTCGATTTCCATCTCCTGCTGATCGACCATGCGCGCAGCCCCCGGATCTCGGCGGCGCTGGGCGGCGACCTCTACCCGCTCCTCCGGCTCTACCGGCGCTGGTCCGGGGCCCGGCCGGAACGCAAGGGCGTCGCGTACCAGGAACATTGGCAGATCCTGCGGGCGATCCGCTCACGCGACGCCGATCTGGCCCGCTCGCTGATGGAACAGCACATCGAAAAGGCGCGCGCCAACCTCATGACCGCGCTGGACGCATCGCCCACCAGCCAGCCAGTGCCAGCAGCGCGCTTGCCAGCGGCACCAGCCGCGTCGTCCCTTCCAGCAGGCCCAGCGTGACCGCGATCACCGCCAGGGTTGCGACGGTGCCGGTCGCCGCGCAGACCCGCGTCCCTCGATCGCCCCCGCCGCGACGCCCCATCACGAACCCGCCGATGCAGGTCGCGCACCAGGCGATCAGCAGGTTGAGGCTGGCAAACGTGCCGATCCAGATGAACCACCCCCTATAGGCATCCTGCCCCGCCGCCGCCCCCGCCGCCGCGCGGATGACAACGACCAGCACGGCCGTTCCGCCCAGCAGCACCAGATTGGGCAGGACCGGCACCCCGCGCCCGGCGCTGGTGCGGGCAAAGGCGGCGGGCAGCACACCGTCCCGCGCCAGGCACAGCAACCCGCGCGCGATGGCGATGCTGCCGGCCGTGATCATGGCCAGCACGTCGGCGATGGTCATCGCCATCAGAATGGCCTCGATCGCCGGGCCGCCATAGCGCGGGTCCACCGCCAGCGCCAGCAGCGGCATGTCCTGTCCGCCCAGCCGCTCCGCATCGGCCCCGAACCCCGCCAGCGCGGCGAAGGCTGTCAGCAGGTAGAAGGCCCCGTTGACCCAGATCGTCAGAATCATGGCGCGGGGAATGGCCCGCGTCGGGTTGCGGCATTCCTCGGCCAGGCTCGCCGCCCCCTCGAAGCCGCCATACATGAAAAAGGCAAAGCTCAACCCCATCATGACGCCGGCCAGCCCGTGGCTCTGCGCCGACGGCACCAGCCCCGTCCGCGCCACCGCAAAGAGATGCGGCGACCGCACCAGGACCCAGGCGGCGAACAGTCCCACGGCACCGATCGAGACGACGCTGACGGCAAGTTGCAGATGCACCGCCAGCGTGATGCCGCGGGAAACCGACAACGCCACCACGGCCAGCCCGCCCAGCGCCGCCAGCCACCACGGCAGCGCATGGCCGGTCAGATGCTCGGCCAACCTGGCCGCGAGGCCGCCGAAGGTCAGCGTGCCGTTGACGAAGGCCGCGATCGCGCAGGCATAGAACAGCAGCCCGAACACAGTCCCCGCCCGCCGCCCCAGGGAAAGCTTGAGATAATCGTACAGGGAACCCGGTGTCCGGACCTGCCGTGCGAACCCCGCGAAGACGCGGGCGACGGCCATCAGCAGAACCGCCGCGACCAGGATGCACAGCGGCACCGCCCCTCCGGCTCCGAAGCCGGACGCCCCCACCGTCACCAGCGGCACGAAGACGATCGCCGAATAGATCGGCCCGACGCCCGAGGCCGCCTGGGCCACGACATCGGCCAGCCCGAGTTCGCCGCGCAGGCGGCCGGGCGGCGCGGCGGTCATTCCGTTCCCGCCGCGGGCGGTGCCAGGTCGCGCACGCTCAGATGCAGCCCATGCTCGCCCTGCCGCAGGCTCTCCGCCGAATAGGACAGGAAATATTCGTACCGGTCGGGACGGTACACGACCATCAGCCGTTCGACGACCCGCCCGGCGGCATCCCGCGCGATGCGCAGCATGGACAGCAGCGGCGTGCCGATCTCCACCCCCAACGCCTCGGCCGCCGTCGCATCGGCCGGACAGGCGCTGAGATGCTCGTCGAATCCGTGCAGGTCCACCCCCGCCGCTTCCAGCGCGGCGGATACCGGCAGCGTCCCCAACTGGCGTCGCGGCACGAAGCGGGCGAACTGCGCGGGCAGCAGGCAGACGGAATGCGAAATCGCGGATCGCGAGTCCGAGCGCACGCGCTCGATCCGCAGCAGCGGCGCGTCGACCGCGACCCCCATCTGTTCGGCCGTCGCCGGCGAGGCGCCGATCACTTCATGGCCGACGATCCGCACCTGGGTCTTGAACGCCAGCGAGACCTGGTTGCGCCGCACCGCCGTCGACTGCATGGCCGCGCGGATCGGGGCGGCGAGCGGAAACGTCCCACGCCCGCGCAGGCGGCGGATCAACCCTTCGCTTTCCAGCCGCTTCATCGCCGTGCGCAGCGTAATGCGCGACACGCCGAAGACCTCCGACAGGTCCGCCTCCGTCGGCATGGGTTCTTCCGGCTGAAAACTGCCTTCCATCAGCTTGCGATACAGCACGACATACACACGATGATGCAACGGAATCAGCGATTGTTGCGACAGGGGCTCGATGTCACGCAGGGCGGTCTGGACGGTCGGTTTCTTGGCAGACATGAAAATTCTGGGAACTCGCGTGGTTTTGCCCCGCAATGAAGCACGGAACGACCTGCGTGATCCATCCACCCTCCACCCCCGCCGCCCATCGCGCGCCGAATCGGCGGCCGCGATCATGCCGCCTCCGGCAGAACGGCTTCCAGCACCGGCGCGGGCACGCGCATGCCGGTCGCCCGGCGCAGCCACCACGCGCAGGCGATGTTCGAGGACAGGACCGGCACCCCGCCCGCCCGCCGTGCGGCCACAATCGCCGGCAGCGTCAGCAGGCCGGTGCCGCTGACCACCACCGCCTGCGCATCGGCCGCGATCCCGGCCAGTCCCCGCCGCACGTCCTCGGTTCCCATCTCGTAGGCACGGAACGTTTCCGACAGGCTCACCACCTGCACCACGTCATGCCCCGCCGCCTCCCAATAGGCCACGGCCTGCGCCGTCAGGGCCTTGTGGTAGGGCGAGACCAGCGCCAGGCGCCGCACACTGAGTGCCTCCAGCAGGCAGGCGATGGCATGGCTGGCGGTCGCCACCTTCATCGTCTCCGTCCCCAGCCGCTCCGACAGCGCCCGATCGCCGTCAGGCAGCAGCCGGTAGCTCGGCCCGGTCAGCCCCACCACCGCCGCGTCCGGCGACAGCCCCGCCATCTGTCCCAGCGTCGGGGCATACAGGTCGATATAGCGCGCGTTGCGTTCCTCCAGCGTGGTATCCGGCATCAGCGGAAAGCGCGCCGCATACAGCTTGCCCGCCGGCAGCAGCAGACGCGCCAGCTCGGGCTCGACCGTCGGATTGGCCGGCGGCACCAGAACGCCCAGGCGCGGCGTCCCCTCCAGGTCCGTCAGCGCCGCGAGGGTCGCGGCGGCCAGGGTGTCAGAGCGCATCGATGTCCTCCCGGTCGATCATGTCGAGCATCGAGGTCTCAATGAGAAACGCGCGCGCCTCCCATGGATCGTCCGCGATCGCGCGCACGCGCGCGGCCCAGCGCGACAGGTCACCGACGCTGCGGTCGGTGCGCTCCGCCAGCAGCGTGGCCCCCACCCGGTGCCGCCGCTCCGCCGCCGCCGGCACCGGCGCCGCATCGCCGCTCGCCAGCGCGCGCACGATCGCATTCGCGACCACGCAGCCATCGTGAATGCCGCAATTCATATTCATTCCGCCGCGCGTATTCGTCACATGGGCCACATCCCCGATCAGAACGACCCGGCCCACCGCATAGCGCTCGGCCAGGCGCCGCGAGGCGCGATACAGGTCCCAGCCATCGACCGGCGGCATATCGATGCCGGGCGGCAGGACATCGCGCAGCACGGCTTCGACCCAGGCGCGATCGCGCCGCGTCTCCGCCAGCGCCGCGTCGGCGGGACGCAGGATGACGCGCCAGCAATCATGCATCTCCAGCAGGCTGATCGAACGATTGCCGTCGAACAGGTAGGTCACGCCATCCAGCCCCGGAATGTACTCGGCCATGGACGCACGGGTGATCACGCGCAGCACCTCGCCGGGATAGGCCCTGCCGTCGAAACCGATGCCCAACCCCTCCCGCAGGGCGCTGCCGGCACCATTGGCCACCAGCACGAAATCCGCCGTCCGGTCCTGCTCGCGTCCATCATGGCGGAACCGCACGGCAGCGCTGCCGCCGGCGCTCTCCACCGAAAGCACATCGGCGCCAAACAGCAGGCGCACATGGGGCAGCCGCTCCAGCGCCTCCAGCGCCGCCCGGGCGATCTCCGCCTGTTCGACATGCATGCGGTACGGATGCGCGGTCAGGTCGGCGAGCGTGTCGAACGCAAACCGCGCGAACGGCCCCGCCACCGTGCGATACTGGGCACCCCGCACCACGCGGGCCCGTCCGCGCACCGGCTCCAGCAGCCCCAGCCGGTCGAGGATATCGAGGGTCGGCGGATGGAAAGTCGACGCCCTGGACGCAACGTTGATCGTCTCGCGCTTTTCGAGCACGCAGACCGAAACCCCCGCGCGGCCCAGACATAGCGCCGTGACGAGACCGACCGGCCCCGCGCCGCAGATGATGACCGTGCCGTTCATCGGGCGGTGTTTCCTGTCATGGCGTCTCTTTTCATGCTCCACGGGTGCCGGGACCGAAACGATGTCGCTTGCGGTTCATGACTTAATGTCATACACATAATACATAACAAGTCAAACCTCCCGAACGGACCAGGAAAACCAGCATGAGCGCGCTGCTTGTCGATATGACCCCGACCGATTCCCGCCTGGCGCCGACGCGGCGTGCCGAGGACGGATGCTTCGTCTACCGTCAGTATATCGATGGTACGTTCGTCGATTCCGATGGCGAGGGCTGGATCGATTCCGACAACCCGGTCACGGGCGCGGTCTGGGCGCGCGTGCCCGACGGCACGGCGTCGGATGTCGACCGGGCGGTCCGCGCGGCCACGGCCGCCTTCACCACCGGCCCCTGGGCCACCATGCGGCCGACCGCGCGCGGCGCGCTGCTGCGCCGGCTGGGCGACCTGATCGAGCAGAATGCCGACTGGCTGGCCAGGGTCGAGCTTCAGGACAACGGCAAGCTGATCGCCGAACTCTCCATGCAGATGCGCTACATGGCGCAATATTACTATTATTACGGCGGACTGGCGGACAAGGTCGGCGGGTCGGTGATCCCGTCCGACAAGCCCGGCATCTTCAATTTCACGACCTACGCGCCCTGCGGCGTGGTCGCCTGCATCATGCCGTGGAACTCGCCCTTGCCGCTGACCAGCCTCAAGCTGGCGCCGGCACTGGCGGCGGGCGCGACGGTGGTCCTCAAGCCATCCGAATTCACGTCGGCCTCGCTGCTGGAATTCGTCAAGCTGGTGGAACTGGCGGGCTTTCCCCCAGGCGTGGTCAATGTGGTCACCGGGCGCGGCGCCGGAGCGGGCGACGCCCTGGTCTGCCACCCCGGCATCCAGCGCATCGCCGTCACCGGCGGGCCGGAAGCCGGCCGCATCATCGCCGAGAAGGCGGCACGGCACATGAAGCGCGTAACGCTGGAACTGGGCGGCAAATCTCCCAATATCGTCTTCGCCGACGCCGACATGGACCAGGCGGTCAAGGGGGCGGTCGCAGGCATTTTCGCCGCCTCCGGCCAGACCTGCGTGGCAGGCTCACGCCTGCTGTTGCAGGACAGCATCCACGATGCGTTTCTCGGGCGCCTGGTCGACTTCATCCGCGATGTCCGCTTCGGCTCCCCCACCGATCCGGCAACCCAGATCGCCCCCATCTCCACCCGGCCACAGTTCGAAAAAATACAGTCCTATGTCGCCATCGCGCGGCAGGACGGCGCGCGCCTGGTGGCCGGCGGCAAACCCCGCGCGGTTCCCGGCTTCCCCAACGGGCTGTTCTTCGAACCCACGATCTTCGCCGACGTGACCAACGACATGCGCATCGCGCGCGAGGAAGTGTTCGGTCCCGTCCTCAGCGTATTGCGCTTCCGCGACGAGGAAGACGCCATCCGCATCGCCAACGATACCGAATTCGGCCTGGCGGCAGGCGTATGGACCGAGTCCCTGCGGCGTGGACTCCTGATGTCCGAACGGCTGCGGGCGGGCACGGTGTGGGTGAACAACTACCGTTCCACCAGCACCACCTCGCCCTTCGGCGGCTTCGGCATGAGCGGGGTCGGGCGCGAAGGCGGCATCG
The DNA here is from genome assembly GCF_014174255.1 of Gluconacetobacter sacchari. GTDB lineage: Bacteria > Pseudomonadota > Alphaproteobacteria > Acetobacterales > Acetobacteraceae > Gluconacetobacter > Gluconacetobacter sacchari. The sequence continues at coordinate 58,140 of NZ_JABEQJ010000003.1, read as the reverse complement.
CGGGCATGATGGAATATCTCGAAACCAAGAGCGTGTGGATCTCCACCACCGCCGAAATCCCCAATCCCTTCGTGCGGCGCTGACACGGCACGAATCGCAACGATCACGGAGCACCCGCCATGGAAGAGAGACCACGCCTCTGGGACCGGTTCCTGACGGAACGGGACCGACAGGTCTATGCCGCCTCGGGCTACGGAAAACGCGGGGGCTTCGGCTCCCGTCCGGCCCTGTTCATCATCGACGTGCAATATAATTTCTGCGGCGACGGGCCGGAGGACATCCTAGACGGGCTCAGGACCTACCGCACCCATTGCGGGCCGGAAGCCTGGGCGGCGGTGGCGCATATCGAACGCCTGCTGCTGCTGGCGCGCGAGAAGAACCTGCCGATCTTCTACACCGAAAGCGCGCGCCGCGCCGACCTGCGCGATTCCGGCGTCCAGGTCGGCAAGAACCATCGCGGGCATGAAAAGACGGTCATCGAGGGCACGCATGCGACACGCGTGGTCGCCCCTCTCGCCCCTCGCCCCCAGGATTACCTGATCGGCAAGCGCAAACCGTCCTGCTTCTTCGGCACGCTGTTCATGAGCCAACTCAATTTCCTCGACATCGATACGTTGATCCTGACCGGCTGCACCACGTCGGGCTGCCTGCGTGCCACGGCCGTCGACGCCTATTCCTACAATTTCAAGACCATCATCCCCGAAGAGACGGCCTTCGACAGGTTCGAGGCCAGCCACGCGATCAACCTGTTCGATCTCAACTGCAAATATGCCGACGTCGTCCCGACCGACGATGTCGCCGCCTATCTCCGGTCCTGCCCGGCGCGGGTGGAGACGCCCTGATGCCCGCTCCCGTCTACACCCGCTCGCGCGCCTATCGCGCGGCGGCCCGCACACACCTGCCCTTCGGCGTCTCCTCCACCCCCCGCGGACGGCAGACCCCGGTACCGGTCGTGATCGAAGAGGCCCGAGGCGTTCACCTGACCGACCTGGACGGCAACCGCTATATCGACTTCACGCTTGGCTACGGCCCGCTCCTGCTCGGCCACACGCCCGATTGCGTGCAGGCGGCCGTCACGCGGGAAATGGCCCGCGGCCTGCGCACGGCAACGGTCCATAGGGGCGAGGCCGCCCTGGCGGACCTGCTCGCCGAATGCGTGCCCTCGGCCGAGCAGACGGCCTTCGTCACGACCGGCACCGAGGCCGTGCAGCTTGCGCTGCGCATCGCACGCGCCGCCACCGGGCGGCTCAAGATCGCGAAATTCCGCGCCAACTACCATGGCTGGATCGACAATCTGCATATCGCCGGCGCACCGGGCCATGACGGCCCCGACACGATCGGCCAGGACCCGGCGGCGTCGGCCGACATCGTGCTGTTCGACTGGGGCGACACCGCGCAACTGGCCGCGCTCGACGGCAGCTTCGCCGCCGTGATCCTCGAACCGGCGGCGATCAACCCCGGCTGCTTCGCCCCGCCGCCGGGCTTTCTCGAAGCCGTGCGGGTCATCACGCGGGAACACGGCATCGTCCTGGTGTTCGACGAGGTCATCACCGGTTTCCGCCTCGGCCTGGGCGGTGCCCAGCAACGCTACGGCGTCCTGCCGGACCTGACGGTGCTGGGAAAGGTGCTGGGCGGCGGCCTCCCGATCGGCGCGGTGGCGGGACGGCGCGACATCATGCACGACGTCGCGACGGGGCGCCTGCTGCATCGCGGCACCTTCAACGGCAATCCGCTGTCCCTGGCGGCGGGTTTCGCGGCCGTGTCCCATCTGCGCGCGCACGCCGCAACGCTCTATCCGAGGCTGGATGCCATGGCCGGCGCCCTGTGCGCCCATGTCAACGCGCAGGCCGCACGGACGGGCGTCGCGGCCTGCGCCCAGCCCGTCGGTTCAGCCGTGCAACTCTTCGCCGGAACACGGGGACTGAACGGTATCGGCGACCTGGCGCAGGTAGACCGCGCCGCGACCTCCCGGCTGACCGACGCCCTGCTGCAACGCGGCATCTACGCCCTGCCGCGCGGCCTGATGTATCTGGGCGCGCCGCACGACGAGGCCGACATGGCCACGACCCGCCAGGCCCTGTCGGAAGCCCTGGAAACCCTGCGGACCCCGCCCGTGCGGCAGGGTCCATGACGCGCCCTCAATACGTCGCCGACAGCGCGAACAGGAACGCCCGCCCCGTCGAAGGCGTGACCCGGTCGCTGAACAGATTGGAATAATTCAGGCGGTTGGCCAGGTTATAGCCGTTCATCTGCACTTTCCAGTGCTTGAGGAAGCTGTGCGAAATCATGGCATCCCATTCGGCGGTCGAGGGCGCCCGCGCGGTATTGGCGGCATCCAGCCACACACCCTGCCGCCAGGTCAGGCCACCGCCGAAGGTCACGTTCCACGGGGTATTCGCTCCGGCGGTATAGGTCGTCCAGAACGTCGCCGAATTTTTCGGCGCATACTGGATCCGCTTGCCGACATTCGCCGCCGTCTGCGATGCGACCGTCGTCGCGTCGTAATAGGCATAGGTCGCGATCACGTTCCAGTTCTTCACGATCTCGCCCGACGCGCTGAGTTCGAATCCCTGGTTCCGCTGCCGGTCGCTCGACGCCGTCACGTTCCCCGTCGAAGGGTCCGTCTGCAACGCATTGCCCTTCTCCAGACGAAACGCCGAGACGGTAAAGCCCATCCGCCCACGAAAGGCGTTATATTTCGCGCCGACTTCGTACAGGCTGCTGCTCTCGGGCTTGAACCCCTCGGTCGAGGCCTTCAGCGGCTCCGAACTGTTGGTCACGTAAAGCCCCAGCGGCGTCGTCGATTTCGCCCAGTTGAAATAGAGCATCGTGTTGTCGTCGGGCGTGTACATCAGGTTGACGGTCGGGTTGTAGGTATCCTGGTCCTGCCCGTACGACACCCCCGCGCCGACCATGCCTTCATTCGCGGCATAATGGCTGTCCCAATGATCCCAGCGGAACCCCGCCCGCGCCGAGACTTTCGGCGTGAACCAGACCTGGTCGGAAAAGAAGGCCCCCACATCGGTCGCCGAGCCGGTCTTGTACAACGCCCGCCCGACCCCGCCGATATTCACCAGGTCGTAGCTGTACTGCCCCTGTCCGCCCAGCAGCAGGCCCGGCACGTCATGCGTCGGATCGACCAGGCTGGTCAGGTCCTGCCGCGTCCCGTTCTGCCCGTTATAGTTGAAGGCATAGTTGATGCGCCGGTCATAGACATGCGCCACGTCCCATCCGGCGATGACCTGGTGCCGCAGCGCGCCGGTATTGAATTTCGCGATGGCGGAAAACACGTTCTGCACCGACCAGTCATTCTGCCGATAGGGCTCGGGTCCGCCCAGGTGGCCCCGCCGGTTCACCATCGCCATGGACGGATCGGTAAAATACGCCGCGTTGCAGGTCGCATTGCAACCGGGCTGCGAGGCCGAATAATAACGCTCGTACATCCCGCCGCGCAGATCGTCGAAGAAGGAAACGTTGCTGTTCATCTCATGTTTCAGATGCGCCGTCAGCATATCGACATTGGTGGCGTCCTGGTCGTACTGCGTGCCGTACCAGTTGCGGCGGTTCAGCCCGAACGCCGTCGCCGGCCGGGCGACGGAGGTCCCGGGTTTCGTCAGCAGCGGCACGCCGTAATCGGGAATGCGGTTGTCGGTCTGATGGAAATATTCCAGCGTCAGCGTCGTCGGCTGGCCCAGCCCGAACGCGATGGAGGGCGCGATGCCCCAGCGATGCGAATAGACCGCGTCACGCCCCACCTCGTCATTCTCGTTCCCCATGCCGACGATGCGGATCGCGGTGGATTCGCCGACCTGCCGGTTCACATCCAGCGTGCCCCGATAATACGCCGCCGACCCGCCCGAGACCTGGCCGCCATAGCTGTCGCCCAGATGCGGCATCTTGGTCACCATGTTGATGGCGCCGCCGGTCGTACCGTTGCCGAACACTTCGGAGGACGGCCCCTTGATGACCGACACATGGTCGTAATCGAAACTGTCGCGGCTATAGACGCCGAAATCCCGCAGCCCGTCCTCATAGATATCGTTCTGCGCCTGGAAGCCGCGAATCAGGAACTGGTCGCCGCTCATCCCGCCTTCCCCCTCGCCGACCGAGGCGGTAATCCCGGGCACGTTGCGCAGCGCCTCCTCCAGCGATTTCACGTTCTGCTGTTCCATCAGCATCCTGGGCACGACATTGACGGTCTGCGCCGTATGCATGACATCCTGCGGCATCCGGCTCAGCCCGATATCCTCGTGCAGGATGTTCATCGGGCTGCCGACGACCGTCAGATGCTCCTCCCCGACGGGGCCGGCCCCCGCCTGCGCCTGGCCGTTCAGCGGCCGGGCCGCCGTCACGCCATCGGCGCGCGCGGGCGCGGCCTCGGCGGCTTGATGGCCACCGGGCGGCACCGCATGCGCCCGCGCGCGCGATTTGCGAACCGGCCGATGATGCCCGGCCTGCGTGGCGTCATCCCCGTCGGACGGCGCCCGCGCCTCGGCCACCCCCACATGAAGCCCGGAGCACAGGAGCGCGAAACCGGCCATCAGCGGCGCAGGATGAACACGGCGGCGGATCAATGGATTCTGCATTCTCTCGTTCTCGCACCCACGGTCTGGACGCGATGTTAAGAACACAAATGAGAATCAATCACAATTGCAAAAAATTCACGCCCCGTCCGCGCCGGGAGGCACTCACCCGTTGGCGGGAATCGTGACGATGGTATTCGGTCCCTTGCTGGTCTTGGACAGCTCCAGCAGGATCTGCAACATGGTAAAGGCCAGCTTGCTGTCGAAATCGTCGTCGGCGATCCAGTAGAATTTGTGGTTGTAGGTGGTCCAGGAAAAGACCGCCCCCGGCCGCTCCTTGGTCACATGGATCACGACGATCGGCCGGGTCACCCGCCCCACCAGCTTGACGGTGGGCCGCGTGCGCCCCGAGGCGATATCCTCCTTCGGCACGTCGATCTGATAGGCGATCTGCCCCAGCACCCCCAGCACGGTCCGCGTCAGCAACTGGATCTGCCCCCGCCGGGGCCGGCCGCCGCCATAGACGACCTCCACCCGCTCGTCATTCTGCGCCATGCCCAGCAGGCGGCGCGTATCGCGCGCCACCCGCGCCAGGTCCGGATCGTCGCTGGACGCGATCGACAGGAACACCCGGTCGCCCAATCCGTCCTTGTCGCCGGCGACGGGGCTGCGCTCCAACTGGATGCCCAGCAGCCCCGCCAGTTGCAGCAGCCGCAGGTCGTAGATCAGGTCGAAGAAGGCCGGCGACCCGCGCCCGGAATCCCCGCCCAGCGATCCGGCATTGCTGATCAGGTTGACCGACTGCACCGCCAGCCGGAACAGCACGTCGATCGGCAGCCCGCCCATCGCCAGCGGCAGCAGGTTGCCCGGCGGCAGCGGGCGCAGGAAACTCTGCGCATAGGCATCGCCGGTGACGGGCTGGAAGGTGAAGGTCGGGCTTTCCTGCACCTGCATGCCCGCCCCGCCATAGGGCCGGGTGGCCAGCGAATAGGTGCCGATCCCCACCGACACGTTGCGCTGCAACTGATAGCCCGAGATCATCTGCGTGGTATCCAGGAAGCCCGGCGTATCGGCATAGCGCAGGCGCACGACGTTCAGCAGCGTCTGCTGCTTGCCCGAACTGGTCAGCGCGCGCGAATAATCGCTCTGGTCCCGATCCAGCCGGGTCGGCCCGATTTCGTAGCACCCTTGCAGAACAGACAGGCCCGGCAGCAGCAGCAGAAAGCGAATGGTCCTGTTCATGGTCCCCGGATGTCGTTCATGGCCCCCGCTAGGCTCTTAGAGTGCCGGTCTCGGATTTCCAACGTCAATCCGGTTCATTTTTCCTGACAAGTTGGCAATGTCGGCGCGGCGCAAGCGCCATGCCACAGAATTGTCACATGGGAAAACCGCACCGCCCGTCGTATAGGGACCGTCCTGACAGAGCCCCGCATTCCGGCGGGGACGATGCGCGAGCGGACGATGACGACACGCAGAGATTTCCTGAAATACGCCCTCCTGTCCGGCGCGGCGGGCGCCGGCGCGGCGCTGCCCGACACGATCCGGCGCGCCTTCGCCATCGCGCCGAACCCGGGCACGACCTGGCGGGACGCCGAGCATGTCGTGATCCTGATGCAGGAAAACCGGTCGTTCGACCATGTCTTCGGCACCTTGCAGGGCGTGCGCGGCTTCAACGACCCGCGCGCGATGCGCCTGCCGAACGGCAACCCGGTCTTCGCGCAGGGCAGCGCGACGGGCGAGACCTATCTGCCCTGGCGGCTGAACATCCGCGACACGCGCGTCACCTGGATGGGCTCCATCCCCCATTCGCGCGACAGCCAGGTCGATGCCTGGAACGACGGCGGCCACGACCGCTGGATCGACGCCAAGAAATCGCACCACAAGGGCTATGACCGCTATCCGCTGACGATGGGCCACTACACGCGCGAAGACCTGCCGTTCTATTACGCGCTGGCCGACGCCTTCACCGTCTGCGACCAGCATTACTGCGGCGCAATGACCAGCACCACGCCCAACCGGCTGCTGTTCTGGACCGGCACGGTCCGCGACCGGCAGGACCCCGCCTCCAGGGTCTACATGCGCAACGGCGAGATCCTGGAAGGCGGCCTGACCTGGACCACCTTCCCCGAACGGCTGGAGGCCGCCGGCATCGCCTGGAAATTCTACCAGAACGAACTGTCGCAGACCGGCGGGATGAGCGGCCCCGAACGCGCGTGGCTCTCCAATTTCGGCTGCAACGTCCTCGAATGTTTCGATCAATATCGCGTCGACGCCAATCCCGGGTTCAGCGACTGGCTCGAAGCGCGCATCAGCGACTGCCAGGGCCATATCGACCGCCTGACCCGGCAGGAAATGCTGGTCTCCGAAACCCGCGCGGACCAGTTGGCCGAGGCCCGCGCGCTGCTCGACGTCCTCACCCGCCGCCGCGCCGCCGGCCGCACGCCGGCCGCGCTCACCCCCGGCGAGCGCGCCCTGTTCGAGAAAGCCTTCGTCATCAACAGCGGCGACAGGAACTACCGCGCGCTGGAAACACTGACGCTCCATGACGGCGACAGCCCCATCCGCATGGACGCGCCGAAGGGCGACGTGCTGTACCAGTTCCGCCAGGACGTGAAGACGGGCGCCCTGCCCACCGTGTCCTGGCTGGCCGCCCCCGAGCATTTTTCCGACCACCCGACCTCGCCCTGGTACGGCGCGTGGTACGTGTCCGAAGTCATGGATATCCTGACCGAGAACCCGGACATCTGGAAGAAGACCATCTTCATCGTCACCTATGACGAGAATGACGGCTATTTCGACCATTGCTGTTCCTACGCGGCGCCCGACCCCACCCGGCCCGAGACCGGCCGCTCGTCCCCGGCGATCGGCCCCGACGGGCTGGAATACACCACCGCCCGCGACGAGACCGATCGCGGCGTGCCCGCGCATCTGGCCCGCGGCGGCCCGATCGGCCTGGGCTTCCGCGTGCCGATGATCGTGGCCTCGCCGTGGAGCCGGGGCGGCTGGGTCAATTCGCAGCTCTTCGAGCACAGCTCGACCCTGCAATTCCTGGAAACCTTCATCCGCGAAAAGTTCGGCAGGACGGTAACCGAGACCAACATCTCGCCCTGGCGCCGCGCCATCAGCGGCGACCTGACCTCCTGCTTCCGCCCCTATGACGGCACGGTGCCCACCCTGCCCTTCCTCGACCGCGACACCCACCTGCGCATGATCGAGGACGCGCGCGACCGCCCGCTGCCCGGCGGCTTCCGCGCGCTCGCCCCGGCGGACATCGCGGCCCTGCGCGCCGACCCGGCCACGCTGCGCGACACCGTGCGGCAGGAACCCGGCACCCGCCCCGCCTGCGCCCTGCCCTACGAACCCTATTGCGACGGCGGACTCTCGGCGGACGGCAGCCAGGTCGCGCTCAGCCTGCGGGCGGGCACGGCCCTGCACGGCCCGCGCGCCGCCGGCCTGCCCTTCAACATCTACTGCCACGGCATCGGCCCGGACGCCGCGATGCAGGCCGGAACCTACGCCGTGGCGGCCGGCGACACACTGGCGGAATCCTTCGCCCTCCCGGCCGACGGGCGCTACGACGTCACGGTCCACGCCCCCAACGGCTTCTACCGCCGCTTCGCCGGCCGGTCGGGCGGCCCGCGCCTGCTGGCGGCATGCAGCTACCTGCGCGGCCGGGGCCGCGACCTGGTCCTGCGCCTGACCAACCGCGGCCGCACGCCCCTCACCCTCACCTGCGCCCTGGCCGGCCCGGGCGGCACGGCGCGCACGCTGCACCTGGCCCCGGGCCACGGCGCGGAGGCCGCGTTCGACCTGGCAGCGGGCGCGATGTGGTACGACGTCACTCTCACCAGCCCGCACGACCCCGACCTGGCCTACCGGTTCGCCGGCCGGGTCGAAACCGGCCGCCCCGGCCGCACCGACCCCGCGATGGGCGCGGCCTGACCGTCAGGCGAGCTTCCTGGCCAGCCCGGCCACGTGCCCGCCCAGGAAGCGCGCGCCCGCCAGCTCGTTGGCGCTGACGGCGCGCGACCCGTCCCCGGCGGCGATGGTGGTCGCGCCGTAGGGCGCGCCGCCCGTCACCTCGTCCACGTTCAACTGGCCCTGGAAACTGTAGGGCAGGCCGCTGACGACCATGCCGTGATGGATCAGGTTGGACATCAGCGAATACAGCGTCGTCTCCTGCCCGCCATGCTGGCTGGCGGTGGAGGTAAAGACCGCCCCCACCTTGCCGACCAGCGCGCCCTTCAGCCACAGCCCGCCGGTCTGGTCCCAGAACGCCGCCATCTGCGCCGGCAGGCGCCCGAACCGCGTGGGCGCGCCGATGACGATGGCATCGTAGTGCGGCAGGTCGTCGGGCGTGGCGACCGGCGCCGCCTGGTCCAGCTTGAAATGATGCGTCCTGGCGATCTCCTCGGGCACCGTCTCCGGCACGCGCTTGACATCGGCCTCGACCCCGGCGGCGCGCGCGCCCTCGGCGACGGCCCCGGCCATCGTCTCGACATGGCCATAGGTGGAATAATAGAGAACCAGCAGCTTCGTCATCGTGACCTCATTCCCGGCCGAACGGCCGTCTCCTCGGGGAGCGAATAGCAACCCCCCGACCATACGGCCCGCCCCGCCCCCTGACACCGCAAAAGACGGAAATGCTCGGTTTCCATCTTTTTGAGACCAACCCCCATTCATCAGCATTTTTCGATAGCTGTATTATTCCGGCAACAGTTCATGATTATATTCGACCATATATAGATCTATATCCCACGGTACATAGACAACCCGCTCGCGCGGATGCCAGAAGGGACACACCCGCCGTCCCACGTTCCTGTCCCGGATACGCCCGATCGATGCCTCACCGCCTGCCCGTCCTTCTCGCCGCCGGCGCATTCGGCGCCATCCTGCTGTCGGGCTCGGCCCTCGCCGCGCCACCCGCCCGCCCCCAGCACGGCCAGACGGCCCGGCAGGCCGCGACACCGGCCGGCAAGGCCCGACCCGCCGCCACGGCCCCCATCGCCGGCATCCTCGACGGCTCGAACGGCGAGACGCTGACCGTCCATGGCCGCCACGCGGCGGACGGCACGGGCGCCCGGTACATGAACCGGCGCGTCTATCTCGGCCCGCTGGGCAATCGCGACACGCTGGACACGCCCTATTCCGTCATGGGCGTCCCGCACGACGTCGTGGTCAACCAGCAGCTCCGCAACATCAACGACATGGCGCAGTACCTGCCCTCGGTACAGCTCGAAATCCGTGGCGACCCCAACACCTCCCGCCCGCAATCGCGCGGGTTCGAGGCCGACGTGGTGGCCAACTCCCGCCTCGACGGGCTGAACGTGGTCTCCACCACCCCCTACCCGGCGGAATGGGTGGACAACCTCCAGGTCCTCAACGGCCTGGCCGCGGCGATGTACGGGCCGGAGAATCCCGCCGGCGTGTTCGAATACACCCTCAAGCGCCCCACCGACCGGCGGACCGAGCGGCTGTCGGTCGGCGCGGATTCCATCGGCACCCCGATCGTCAATGGCGACATATCCGGGCGTGTCGGCCGGAACGGCTGGTTCGGCTACCGGCTGAACATGCTGCACGCCGACGGCACCGCCTACGCGTCGGGAAGCTGGATCCGCCGCGACATGGTCAGCGCCGACCTCGATTTCCACCTCGACGACCGGACGGTGATCGAGGTCGATGCCAGCCACTACAGCTACGCCGCGCGCGGCCTGGCCCCCGGCTTCGGCATTTCCGCCGGCACCGCCGCCAATCCCACCGGCATCGGCGGCCCGCTGCCCGAGGCGCCGGATCTCGGCCGGCGCCTGGCACCGGACTGGAGCGGCTACACCATGGAAACCAACACGTTCCTGGCCAAGATCCGCCACCAGATCAACCGGGACTGGAGCATCACGCTGGGCGGGCTGTACCAGGACGCGATGCGCCAGTCCTTCGGCATCAGCGACACGCTGACCCCGACCGGCGGCACCGACGGCGTCTACGCGGCGAAAGCCACCGCCACCACCACGGCCGACGATTTCCGCGTCGGCAGCAACATGGCCTACGTCAACGGCCGCGTTCGTACGGGTCCGATCCGGCACGACCTGGTCATCGGCACCAACGGCTACATGATGGGCAACTACAACCCGACCGGCGCGGTCACGCCGCCGCAAAACCTGGGCACCTACACCATGTATGGCGCGGCCCCCACCAACGGCCGGCAGCCCTATTACACGGGCCGCTACAAATCCAGCGCCATCACCAGCCAGTCCCTCATCGCGGGCGACACGCTGACGATCGACCGGCACTGGTCGATCATGGGCACCCTCGCCTGGAGCTGGATCGACCAGTCCGGCGCGCTCAACGCCAGGAGCCCGCTCAGGAAGACCTTCTCGGCCGACGCCGCCTTCAGCCCGACCGCGAGCGTGATGTACAAGCCGGCCGACAACCAGGCCTTCTATTTCACCTACGGCCGGTCGGTCGAAGCGGGGCCCGTGACCCCCAACAACCCGATCTACACCAACACCAACATCGCGCTGCCGATCGGGCGCGCCACGGAATATGAAGTCGGCTACAAGCTGCGCTACCGGAAGATGCAGCTCAATATCGACGGTTTCCGCATGACGTCGCCCTACGCGATGTATGTCGCCGCGCCGAGGGGCACATGCGCGAGCGGCGGCGCCTGCCAGACCTACGTGTATGGCGGCACGCAGCGCAATTACGGCGTGGAGGCCCAGGTTTCGGGCGAGGTCCTGCCCAACCTCTCCGTCCTGGCCGGCATGACCTGGCTGGACGCCGAACTGGTCGGCAGCCGCACCGCCGCCTACGACGACAAGGAGATCGTCGGCGCGGCCCCCGTGCAGGCCAGCCTGCTGCTCGACTACCGCCTGCCGGCCTCCCTGGGCGGCTTCGCCTCGGGCTGGGCCGTCAATGCCGGCGTCCATTACATGGGCAACCGCGCGGCCAACATCACCAACACGCTGCATACCGGCTCGTACACCACGCTGGAACTGGGCACGCGCTACGCCTTCCACGTCGCCCGCTTCCCCTGGGTCGCGCGGTTCGGCGTCAGCAACGTCACCAACGAGCGCTACTGGGCCTCGGTCTATACCGGCGCGCCCAGCGGCACGTCCGGCGCGGCCTCGACCCTGTATGCCGGCCTGCCGCGCGTCTACCACTTCACCCTCTCGGCGGAGTTCTGACCTCCCCCACGCGAACCCCGGCGGAAAAGACGGGGGTGGTTGCGCTCCCGCGCGAAATGGCCTGATATCGCCCGGCTCCGCCCCTGTCCGCGGAGCCAGAAAGTACGAGGCCGCCGCCATGACCCGTTCCCACGTCCGGCTTCTCGTCGCGACCACCGGCGTTCTCGCCCTGCTGGCGGCCGCCGGCTACCGCGCGGTGGTCTCGCCCGAGGAAGCCACGCAGACGGTCGCGGCCGGCACCGGCCCCCATCCGGTACTGCCCCCGCCCAACAAGACCGTCGTCCCCACGATCAACGTCGCCACCCCGATCGGCTGGCAGGGCACGCAGGCGCCGGTCGCGGCGCCGGGGCTGGCCGTCCATGCGTTCGCGACCGGGCTCGACCACCCGCGCTGGCTGTACAGGCTGCCCAACGGCGACATCCTGGCGGCGGAAACCAATGCGCCCGGCACCGATATCCAGACGCTGAAAAACCGCATCGCCGGCATCTTCATGGACCGCGCCGGCGCGGGCGTGAAAAGCCCCGACCGCATCGTCCTGCTGCGCGACACCAACGGCGACGGCATCGCCGACCAGCGGAGCGTCTTCCTCGACCATCTCCACTCGCCCTTCGGCATGGCCCTGGTCGGCGACACGCTCTACGTGGCCAATGCCGACGCCCTGGTCCGCTTCCCCTATCACGAGGGCGACACCCATATCGACGCCCCGGCCGAGAAACTCGTGGACCTGCCGGCCGGCTACAACCATCACTGGACCAAGAACATCCTGGCCAGCCCGGACGGGCGCAGCCTGTACGTCACCATCGGCTCCAACAGCAACGTCGCCGACAACGGCATGGCGGTCGAGGAAGGCCGGGCCCGCATCGACCGGTTCGACATCGCCACCGGCACCCTCACCCCGTTCGCCACCGGCCTGCGCAACCCCAACGGCCTGGCGTGGGAACCACGGACCGGCGCCCTGTGGGTCGCGGTCAACGAGCGTGACGAAATCGGCAGCGACCTCGTCCCCGACTATATCACCTCGGTCCGCGAGGGCGCGTTCTACGGCTGGCCCTACAGCTATTACGGCCAGCATGTCGACACCCGCGTCCAGCCGCAGCGGCCCGACCTGGTGGCCCGCGCCATCGCCCCCGACTACGCGCTGGGCCCGCACACCGCCTCGCTGGGCATCGCCTTCTCGCAGGACAGCAGCCTGCCCGAGGCCTGGCGCAGCGGCCTGTTCGTCGCCCAGCACGGCTCCTGGAACCGCAAGCCCAAGAGCGGCTATCGCGTCATCTACGTCCCCTTCGCCGACGGCCACCCATCCGGCCCGCCGCGGGAGGTGCTGACCGGCTTCCTCACCGCCGACGAAGACCACGTCCACGGCCGCCCCGTCGGCCTGGCCCTGGACAAATCCGGCGCCCTGCTGGTCGCCGACGATGTCGGCAACACCCTATGGCGGGTGACGGGGCAGTGATCTCCTTTTTCTGAAGAAAAAGAAGCAAAAAGACTTTTATCGGTTCAGGAGCCTCGCGATACGCCAGCAAAAGGCTCCCGACCGAATCGGAATGTTTTTGTTCTTTTTCAAAAAAGAACAGCATCCTCCCCCTCGGCGATCCCTCGCGCCACCTCCAGATCCTCCGGCGTATTGACGTTCAGGAACGGATCGACCGGCCGGTCGGCAAACGCCACCTCGCGCATGTCCAGCGTCTCGGCAAAGGCCCGCACGCCATAGGCTCGGCGCGGCGCATCGGGGCCGACCGCCCCCAGCCGCGCCCGCAGCGCGTCGCGCGCCGCCACCGGCCACACCGCCACCAGATGGTGCCGCCGCCCTCCCGACACCGCCACGGCGGGCCCAGGCGCCAGCGCGGCGGCCAGCCCGCGCGGCACGAAGGGCGTATCCCCCGGCACGGTCAGCACCCAGGGCCGCCCCAGCCCCGCCGCCCAGTCCATGGCCGCCAGCACCCCGGCCAGCGGTCCGGCCCCCTCCACCGGGTCCGGCAGCACCGGCAGCCCATAGGCCGCGAACCGCCCGCCGTCGCCCCGCGCACTGATGGCCAATGTCATGCCGTCCGCCGCCAGCCGCATCAGCAGCCGCGCCAGCAGCGTCATCCGCCCGGCGGTCAGCAGCGGCTTGTCGCCCCCGCCCATGCGGGTGGCCGCCCCACCCGCCAGCACCACGCCAGCCCCCGTCACCACCGCCCCTCCTTGCCACCGGCCAACCCGATCCCGACCTTGCCATCAACGGGGATTGAAGGCACCAGTACCCCGGCGGGCGAAGACGACAGGACGAAACCGATGCGGCAGGCCGCCATCATGGGCATTACCGGGCGCAGCGGCGCGGGCAAGACCACCCTGCTGGTCCGGCTGGTGGCGATGCTGGCCGGGCAGGGCCTGCGCGTCTCCACCATCAAGCACGCCCATCACGGCTTCGACATGGACCGCCCGGGCAAGGATTCCCACCGCCACCGCGCGGCCGGCGCGCGCGAGGTCCTGGTCGCCTCCGACACACGCTGGGCGCTGCTGCACGAGAGCGAGGCGCCGACACCCCCCGCCCTGCCCGATCTGATCGCCCGCATGGCCCCGGCCGACCTGATCCTGGTCGAAGGATTCCGCGCCGCCCTGCCGGTAGCGATCGAAATCTACCGTCCCGCGCTGGGCAAGGACCCGCTCTGGCCCGCGACGCCCCACATCGCCGCCATCGCCACCGACGCCCCGACGCTGGACCTGCCGCCCGGCCTCGCCCGGCTGGACCTGAACGACACCGCCGCGATCGCCGGCTTCGTGCGCGCCCACGCCCGCCCCTGCCCCCCGACCGGACACGCGCCATGACCGCACCGAACGAACCCGGCTGGTTCCCCATCGCGCTGCGCCTGCACGGCGCGCGGGTGCTGGTGGTCGGCGGCGGCACCATCGCGCTGAACAAGATCCGCCTGCTGCTGGCCCACGCCGCGCGCATCGATGTCCTGGCCCCGGCGCTGGACGACGCGCTGGCCAGCCTGCGCGACGCGGGACGGATCCATCACATCGCCGCCCCGGCCGATCCCGACCGGCTGAGCGCGCTGCTGCCCGGCTGCCGCCTGGTCTACGCCGCCACCGACGACCGCGCCGTCAACCGCGCCGTCGCGGCACGGGCCGAGGCCCTGAACATCCCGGTCTGCGCGGTCGACGACCCCGAGCCGTCCAGCTTCATCACCCCGGCGCAGATCCATCGCGGCCCGGTGCGGATCGCCATCTCCACCGGCGGCGCCGCCCCGGTGCTGGCCCGCCGCCTGCGCGAGGCCGTCGAGGCCGTCATGCCCGCCGGGCTCGACAGCCTCGCCCGCTTCCTGCGCGACGCCCGCCCCCATGTCGTCGCCCGCTGCCCCGACATCGACCGCCGCCGCCGCGTGTGGGAGGATTTCCTCGACGGCCCGGGCGGAGCCGCCGCCCGGCGCGGCGACACCGAAACCGCCCGGCAGGTCCTGGACCAGGTGCTGGACGGCACGCGCGTGACGGGCGAGGTCTGGCTGGTCGGCGCCGGCCCCGGCGACCCCGACCTGCTGACCCTGCGCGCGCTGCACCTGATGCAGAACGCGGACGCGGTGCTGTACGACCAGCTCCTCCCGCCCGAGCTGCTCGATCGCGTGCGGCGCGACGCCACCCGCGTCTTCGTCGGCAAGCAACGCGACCGCCACACCATGCCGCAGCCCGACATCAATGCCGAGCTGATCCGCCGCGCCCGCGCGGGCGAGCGCGTGCTGCGCCTCAAGGGCGGCGACCCCTTCATCTTCGGTCGCGGCGGCGAGGAAATCGAGGCCCTGGTCGAAGCCGGCATCCCCTTCCAGGTGGTCCCCGGCATCACGGCGGCCAGCGGCTGCGCCGCCTATGCCGGCATCCCCCTGACCCACCGCGACTGCGCGCAATCCTGCCTGTTCGTCACCGGCCACGCCCGCAAGGACGGCACGCTGGACCTGCCATGGGACCGCATGGCCGGCCCGGGCCAGACGATCGCGATCTATATGGGCGTCAGCGCCCTGCCGAACCTGTGCGCCATGCTGGTCCGCCACGGCCTGCCGCCCGACTGGCCCGCCGCGCTCGTCGAGCGCGGCACCCGCCCCGACCAGCGCGTGCTGACGGGCACGCTGGAAACCCTCCCCACCCTGGCCAGCACCGGCGGCATCGGCAGCCCGGCACTGATCCTGGTCGGCGAAGTGGTGCGCCACCGGGTGCTCTCCCCCGGACATGCCGCGCCCCCTCAATCCACGACCACCTGGAAATAGATGCTGCGCCCGTAATAATCCTTCTCATTGATCCGTTGCAGATCGGTGCCCTGCACATAGGTCCGGTGCGCGCCCACCAGATTGTCCACCTCGTATTTCAGGCGAACATGGTCGGTAATGTCGTTCCACGCCGCCAGGTCCAGGCTCGCCAGTTCGCCATACCCCACATTCTCCCAGGGCTGCGACGCCGGGTCGGTCAGGTATTTGGGCGTGTAGGACAGGGTCGCCCGCACCGCGCCGCGCATCTGCGGCACACGCCACGTCACGGCACCGTTGAAGATATAGTTGGGCTGGTCGGGCAATTGATGCAGCGTGTACGACCCGCTGGACGACGCATAGATCATCGATCCATGCATCCAGGTACCATTGACCGACACATCGAAACGCTGCCCGAACGGCCCGCGCAGCCCTTCCTCGACCACCGAGCCCTCCACCCCCATCAGCGAGGAATTGGTGGCGTTCAGCGGCTCCGTCACCGATGTCGGCATGCCGTTGATCATCTCGTGGTCCAGCAGCGTATAGATATCGTGCTTTATCATCTTGTCGAAATACGCGACGCTGGCCACCCCGTGATTATGGTTGAAATATTTCTCGACCGAGGCATCGAAATTCTGCGCCCGACGCGGCTGGAGGTTCGGATTGCCGCGCGACAGCGTGCATTCGGTCCCGCCGCGCTCGTCGTCGCCGCAGGTCATTTTCTGCACCTGCGCGATCTGCGACGGCATGGGCCGCCCGACCGACTGGCTGTACGACGCCCGCAGCTTGATGTCATAGGGAAAATCATGGACGAACGTCACCGAAGGCAGCGGGTGCAGATACCCGCCCCGGTTCGTCCCCAGCGTCCCCGTCGCATTGCCGTTGCTGACCTGCGGCAGCAGGCTGTTGAAACTGACCGAGTCCGCCCGCACGCCGGCGATCAGCAGCGAATCCCGCCATTTGTAATGCAGCGACAGATACCCGTCGATCAACTGCTCCCGATAGCGATAGAACGATTCCAGCGAATCGTTGCGGCTGGCCACCACGTCGAGCTTCTGCGCCGACCACGGGAATTTCCCCATATCGATCCACGGCAGCGTATAACGCGAGCCCGGCGGCAGGAAATTCGGAAAATACATATAGGCCGAGGCATCGGCGCCCGCGACGTAATCCTCGTACTCCATCCTGTCGGTCACGTTCAGCGTCCGCCACTCGAACCCGGCGGCCAGGCCGAACCCGCGCGCGCGCGGCCCGATATTGCGGGTATAATCCAGCCGCACATTCGTCACCCCCTCCCGCGCATTGTCGTGATAACGCTGGATCTGGCTCAGATTATATTTCATCGCCCGCAATTTGCCGGGGTCGCTCACGCCGGTCATCGACGCGAAATCGTCATTCACCTCATAATCGGCATAAAGCGGATACAGGCCCTGCTTCTTGGGATAGGCATAGGCGGTCAGGCGCGGCTGATAGTTCCGGTAATCCTCCCAGGTATAGCCGACACGCAGCTTGAGGGCGGAAAGCGCGTCATGCCACCCCAGGTCGCCCAGCACCCCGCTGCTGTCGGTCTGCCACCGGTCGCGCCGGATATAGCTGGCCGAGCGATAGATCAGTTCCCGCCCGCTGGTCGGCGTCTGGTCCCAGATCTGCGGATTGTCCAGCAGCAGATAGGTATGGTTCATGGCCGAATGTTCCCACCGCTCATAGGTGTAGCCCATCAGCGACGCCTGCACCCCCGAGCCGCCCGGCCGCCAGTCCAGCCGCCCCGAACCGCCAAGGTTCGTGATCGAATTTGAATAATTGCCGTATTCGATATCCTGCGGCGCCTCCAGCCCGTTCCACCCCAGGGCGCGGCTCGGGATATTGTTGCTCTCGCCGCCGACGGGCAGCCCGTGACCGTCATAGAAATAACTGTCGGTCTGCCAGTTCTTGTAGGAATTGCGAACCCGGTTCTGGTAGCGGACGGAAACGATGACGCCGAATTCGCCATTCCTGCCGAACCGGTCGGACAGCACGCCCTTCGCGCCCTGCGCCAGATGCCCCGCCTGCCCCGGTATCCGGTCCACCCCCGCCGCCCCCTTGTAGGTGTTGTAGACGCCATAGGCGGTAAAATATTTGTACAATCCCTTGTAGTCGAAGGCGCTGCGCGGCGTCATGTCGATGACGGCCCCGATGGCCCCGCCATCCTGCTCGGCGGTGAAGGTCTTGTAGATATCGTCCTCGCCCGTCAATTCTCCTGGAATGTTCTGCAGGTTGACGCGCCGGGTGCCCCCGCCGTTATCGCCGATGGTCGCGAGCGTGATCCCGTTCAGCGTCGTCTGGTTCAGGTCGGGCGAAATGCCCCGCACGCTCACATAGCGCGGCTCGTCACCGTCCTGGATGCCGGTCACGCCCGGCAGCAGCACCAGCAGGTCGGCCACCGACGCCGCCCCGCCGCCCAGGCTCGACGTGTCGTTATAGGCGATGCTGTCGACCAGAACGTCGGAATTCCGTTTCCGGGTCACGACCGACCGGCGGCCGACCACGTCGAGATATTCGTCATCGCGCACATGGCGCACCGCCCTGGCGGGCGCGTCGGGCTTGCGGCGGATCACCGCGCTCCGGCCGTCGAACGTCCCGACGACCAGCGGCGACCCCGCCAGCAGGGCCGCCAGCGCGGCCCTGTCGTCCATGACGCCCTTGATGACATGCGCCCTGATCCCGCCGGTATCGCGCGCATTCGCGATCACCCCGATCCCGGTGGCCTTTTCATACAGGGCCAGTGCCGCGGGCAGGCTCGGTGTCGCAATGTCGAAATCATGCGTCGCGGCCAGGACCGGCGCCGGCGAGATCATTGTACCAAGAAGAAGCCCGGAAACCAGGGCGCGCGAACGACGCATTGCGATGAAACCTCTGAAGAGAATGGGCATGCATGCAGGAAGACGCACGCCGCCTCCCGCTCCCCTCCCCCCGACACCCCGCAAAATCATGAAAGATACGCGTCATGAATATTTCATTTTTATTACAGTCGTTACGGACCCGGCCTGGAGCGATCGCCGCGCGACGGCCCCTTTACGCTCCTTCCCGATCCTGTCACAACGGCGCCGTCATCAGGGGAAAGTCCGACTCACCGTGCGCGAACACAGCGGAGACCCTTCCGGCGGCCGGCAGGCCACGCCGCCCGACGATCGCCGCCTGTCCTGGATCGTGGACGAAATCCTGCCCCACGAGGGCGCGATCCGGCGCTGGCTGCGGCGCTTCCCGCTGGTCGGCACCAGCGCCGAGGACATCATCCAGGAATGTTATGCCCGGCTCTGCGCCGCCAGCCCGGGCGACATCCGCGACGGGCGCTCGCTGTTCTTCCACTGCGCCCGCAATCTCGTCATCGAATCGGCGCGCAAGGCGAACGTTCATTACCTGGACCGCGACCTGGACTGGGACGCGGCGGATATCGCCGACGCCGCCCCCTCGCCGGAGCGCATCGCCGCCGGCCGGCAGGAAATGGACCGACTCAAGGCCGGCATGCTCAAGCTGCCGGCGCTCTGCCGCGACGTCTTCGTACTCAGGAAAATATATGGCTTGACCTACGCGCAGATTTCACAAAAGCTCCGCATTTCGGAACGTTCCGTCGAACGACAGATCGCCAACGGCCTGGCCCGCCTGGCCTGCCACGCCGCCGACGATCGGCAGACCGACGGCGCGCTCCAGCCGGCCAGGCGGAAGGACCCCCTCCCGCCCGGCAGCAAACGCCAGGCAGGTGACCGCCAGTGACCGACGACAGCGGACCGGCCGCCTCATCCCGACCCGACGCGCGCACCGAACAGGCGGGGCGCTGGGCCGCACGCCACGATCGCGGCCCCCTGCCGCCGCCCGAACGGGCGCGCTTCGACCGATGGCTGAACGATGACAGCCGCAATCTCGGCGCCTATGTCCGCGCCCAGGCCATCTATCGCGCGCTGAACTACACCACGGCCGAAACGCCGCTGCCGCTGCAACCCGGCCGGGCGCAGGCGGCCACCGGCCGGCGCCGCGTCCTCGTCGGCGCGGCGGCCGCCTGCGCCGCCGGCCTGCTCGCGCGGCCGGTCCCGCCCGACCGCATCACCCTGCTGCGCCGCGAGCAGGAAGCCCCGCGCCGCTATGCGTGGCAGGATGCCACCATCACGCTCGACGCGCTCTCGGCCGCCTACGTGCCGGCCTCGGCGGAAGCCAACCGGGGCGCCGGCCAGGACGCCGGCCAGGGGATCCGCGTGCTGTCGGGCCGGGTCGGCGTGCAGGCGGCGCGGCGCACGGTCGGCCTGTCCGCCGGCGGGTTCCTGTTCCACGCGGCCGACGCCGATTTCGACCTGGCGCTGGAAAGCGCGCTGCCCACGCTGGTCGCCTATCGCGGCGCCATCCTCCTGTCCGACGGCGGCCGGCACACGGTCCTGCGCGGCCCGGCGATCTATCACCTGGCCGATGGCGGCGCGGCGCCCGCCGCCCATCCGCTCACTCCGACCGGCGCCCTGGCCCGCCGCGCGTGGCGCGACGCCCAGTCGGTCCTCAGCAACACGCCGCTGGCCGAGGCCGTCGCCCAGTTCAGCCGCTATTCCCACACCCGGATCGAAATCGCGAGCGACCGGATCGCCCGCGACCGCGTCACCGGCAGCTTCAACCTGCTCCGCCCCGCCGAATTCGCCCGCTCGGTCCAGCGCCTGCTCGGCTGCCACCTGACGGAATCCGGCAACCGCCTGATCCTGTCCTGACCACCGCCCCGCACCAGCGATTCACGGCCGGCCCTTCACGACATATCCGCCATCAGCGACACATGCGCGCAGGTGATCTTCCAGCCGTCATCGGTGCGGACCCAGGTCTGGCTCTGCCGCCCGATCCGCGTGCCGCCCTGGCGCAGGAACTCCAGGTTCACGGTCGCCATGTCGGTCCCGAACGTCGTGATCACCCGGCGCAGCACCCGCCGCTGCGGCGACCCGCCGGCCCGGCCCTGCCGAAAGGCGGCAATCTCGGCGAAGCCGTACAGCACCTCGCCCACGCCATAGCGGATCGTCTCCGGCGCGTCGCGGAACAGCGCATCCAGCGTCTCCACGTCATTGGCCATCAGCGCCGCCTCATAGCGGTCGGACAAGGCGGTCACTTCGGCCACGATGGCGGGGTCGTCGATCGAAATCATGTCGGTCCTCCTGCATGGAAGCACGGTCGCGCCCGTCTCCGGCCGCGCCGCGCCTCCCCGATGGCGTCATCGTATCAGGATTCCCCCGCCCGGCATGCCCCCTCCGGCACGCGCGCCGCGACCCGGCGCGTCACCGCCCCTCCCACTGCGCCGGCACGCCGGTGCCGAACGCGGCGACCCCCCGATGGAAATCCTCGCTGCCATAGCAGCGCCGGATCAGGTCGGCGATATCCGGCACCGGGTCCGCGCCCAGCCGCCGCAGCGCCTCGCGCGTCACCGCGAGCGTGACCGGCGCATGGCCGCACAGGCGCTGGCAGAGCCTGCCGACGGCCGCGTCCAGCTCCCCGGCCGGCACGACGGCGTGCAGGTAGCCGATCCCCGCCAGGTCCTCGGCCGCCGGCATCTCCGCCAGCAGCGTCATCCGCTTCACCCAGCTCACCCCCAGCGCGCGCTCCAGCCGGGCAAGGTTGGCGGCCGAGAGGCAGTTCCCCAGCGTGCGGGCGATCGGCACGCCAAACCGCGCCCCCGCCGCCGCGACGCGCACGTCGCAGGCATTGGCGATCGCCAGCCCCCCGCCGACCGCCCAGCCCTCGACCACGGCCACGGTCGGCACCCGGATTTCCTCCAGCCGCGCGATGCACCGGTCGATCCCGCGCTCGTACGCCACCCCGTCCTCGCCCGAGCGGAAATCGCGGAACTGCGCGATATCGGTCCCGGCCACGAAGGCCTGCCCCCCCGCCCCGCGCAGCACCGCCACCCGCAGGCCCGGCGTCGCGTCGATCCGCCCGATCGCCTCCTCCAGGTCGCGATACATCTGCCACGTCATGGCATTGCGCGCCTGCGGCCGGTCGAAGACGATCCAGGCCACCTCATTGTCGATCGTCAGGCGCACCTGCCCGGCGGCGTCGTCCCGCCGCGTCGCCGCGCCGCTCACGACGCAAAGGCTCCCGCATCCGCCAGCCCGGCGATGGCATCGTCCGAGAGGCCGCGCTCGGCCAGGATCTCGCGCGTATGCTCCCCCAGCAGCGGCGGCGGCCGGCGCACGGCCGCCGGCGTGCCGCGCAGCTTGACCGGAAAGCCGATATTCGGGATCACGCCCTCCACCGGATGCGCGATCTCCATCTTCATCTCGCGGAACGTCCCATGCGCGCTCTCGAACGCCTCGGGATAGGTGTTCATCCGCCCCGCCGGAATCCCCTTGGCCAGCAGCGTCTCCACCCATTCCTCCGACGGCCGGGTCATGAAGGTCTTTTCCAGTTCCTCGATCAGCACCACCCGATTGGCCAGCCGGTCGGAAATGGTGGCGAAGCGCGGGTCGTCCAGCAATTCCCGCCGCTCCAGCTCGTTGCAGAGCTGCACCCACAATTTCTGGTTGGTCGCCCCCATCACGAAATACCCGTCCGAGGCACGCACCGCCTGATAGGGCGCGCTCATGCGGTTGGCGGTGCCCAGCGGCTCGGGAATGGTGCCCCGCCCCCAATATTCCGAGATATCCCATATCGAAAACGCCATCGCCGAATCGAACAGCGACGCATCGATGAACTGCCCCTGCCCGCTCTTCTCGCACCCGATATAGGCCGCGAGGATCGCATAGGTCGCAAACAGCGCGCAGCCGATATCCGCCACCGGCACGCCCGCCTTCACCGGCGGCCCGCCCGGGTGCCCGGTCACGCTCATCACGCCCGACATCGCCTGCGCCATCAGGTCGAATCCGGGCCGCGCGGCCCACGGCCCGGTCTGGCCGAAGCCCGAGATGCTGGCATAGACCAGGCGCGGATTGATCGCCGCCAGCGTCTCGTAGTCGATGCCCAGCTTGCGCACCACGCCGGGCCGGTAATTCTCCACGACGATGTCGGCGGTCTTCACGAGGTCGAGAAAGACCTGCCGCCCGGCCGGGTTCTTCAGATTCAGCGCCAGGCTGCGCTTGTTCCTGTTCATGTTCAGGAACCCCATGCTGTCGTCGCCCTTCATGCGAAACCCCATGGCCCCGCGCGTCTGGTCGCCGGTCCCCGGCGGCTCGATCTTGACGATGTCCGCGCCCAGGTCGCCCAGCAGCATGGTGCAGACCGGCCCGGCCATCACCTGGGTCACGTCCAGCACCCGGATTCCGGCCAGCGGCAGCGGCCGCGCGCCCGCGCCGTCCGGCCGGGCCGCGCCCCGCCGCGCCGGGTCGTCCCCCCGGTCCTGTGCCGTCGATGCGTCGTGAGAATGGAGCATGCTGTCCATGATGCGGGCCCTCCGATGCCTATCCCGTCTTCGTGATCGAACGGGTGTTGGTATTTTGCATTCATAATTCATAATGCCGGTGTGCTACAAGCATTCCGGCAGGGCAGGAGGCACAGTACTCCGTTCTGTGAGAGGCCAGGACACGCCGCGTCGGCCATCCTCCCCTCGGGGGCCGGCGACGGGCGCACGTAAAAAACAAGAAGAAACGAGGCCGACCATGTTCCACGGCAAGACAATGACGCCGACCGCCTATATCCGCCACACCCTCACCACCGCGCCCGGCCGCGTCTTCGGGCTGGTGTGCATGATGTATTTCATCACCTACGTCGATCGCGTGAACATCTCGACGCTGGCGCCGCTGATGGCGCGCGACCTGCATCTGTCGAACATGCAGTTGGGGCTGGCGCTGTCCGCGTTCGGCTATCCCTACGCCCTGTTGCAGATCGCCGGCGGCAGCCTGGCCGACAGCCTCGGCCCGCGCCGCACGCTGGTCGTCAGCGGCCTCATCTGGGGGGTGGCCACCATCCTCACCGGGCTGGTCGGCGGCCTGCTGTCGCTCATCGCCATCCGCGTCCTGCTGGGCGTGGGCGAGGGCGCGACCTTCCCCGCCGCCACCCGCGCCGTCGCCGCCTGGGTACCCGCCACCCGCCGCGGCTACGCGCAGGGGATGATGCATTCCTCGTCGCGGCTGGCCAACGCGCTCACCCCGCCGCTGACGGTGGCCATCGCCCTGTGGCTGGGCTGGCGGGGCGCGTTCATGGCGCTGGGCTGCGTCAGCCTGGGCTGGACGCTGGCCTGGGCCGTCCTGTTCCGCGACCGCCCGGCCGACCACCCGGCGGTCACGACCGCCGAGCTGGCCGAACTCCCGGTCATCGATTCCCCCCGCGCCGGCGCGGGCCGGCCCGCCATCCCGTGGCGGGCGCTGGTCGCGGCCATGATGCCGGCCACCCTCATCTATTTCTGCTACAACTGGACGCTGTGGCTCTACATCACCTGGCTGCCCACCTTCTTCGTGCAGGCCTACGGGCTCGACCTCAAGCACACGGCCGTCTTTTCGTTCGGCGTGTTCACCGCCGGCGTGGTCGGCGACACCTGCGGCGGCCTGTTCACCGACTATCTCTATCGCCGCCACGGCAATCTTCCCCAGGCGCGGCGCCAGGTCATCATCACCAGCATGATCGGCTCGATGCTCTGCCTGCTGCCGGCCCTGTTCGTGCATAACCTCACGATCATCGGCCTCGCGCTGGCCTCGGCCTTCTTCTTCCTGGAATTGACTGTCGGGCCGATCTGGGCGATCCCGATGGACATGGCCCCCCGATATGCCGGCACCAGCAGCGGAATCATGAATACCGGCTCCGCGGTCGCCGGCATCCTGTCCCCCTTCGCCTTCGGCCTGATCATCGACCTGTCGCACAGCTACAGCCTGCCCTTCTACGGGCCGGTGGTCCTGCTGCTGGCCGGCGCGGCGCTGGCGTTCCACTATCTGCCGTCCCGGCCCGACGCGGCCGCCGGCCCGCAATCCGACACCCTCCCGCTCGGCCCCGTCCGGAAAGCCCCCACATCATGACCGAGCCGACGATCGTCCCGCGCCTCAACCTTCACGACACGATCGTCACCGCCCTGCGCGGCATGATTCTCGACGGCGCGCTCGCGCCGGGCGAGAAGATCGCCGAGCGCGCGCTGTGCGACCGGCTCGGCATTTCCCGCACCCCGCTGCGCGAGGCGCTGAAGGTCCTGGCATCCGAGGGGCTGGTCGAACTCCTGCCCCGCCGGGGGGCGATCGTCGCGCAGATCACCGAGGCCGATATCGCCAACCTGTTCCCCATCATGGGCGCGCTGGAAGGCGTGGCCGGCGAGCTCGCCTGCGCCCGCGCCGACGCGCGGGACATCGCGCGGGTCCGCGCGCTGCACGACCAGATGATGGAAAGCTACGCCCGGCGCGACGAACAACGCTACCTGCGCCAGAACAGGCAGGTCCACGAGGCCATCTTCACCCTGGCCCGCAACCCCGCCCTGTTCGAAATGTACCAGCAGATCCTGGCCCGTATCCACGCCTGCCGCTTCATCCGCCGCAAGGACGATCACGACTGGGCCACCGCGATCGCGGAACACGACGAGATCATGGACGCCCTGGAACAGCGCGACGGGGCGCGCCTGTCACACCTGCTGCGCAACCACATCGCGGGGACCAGCGTGCGGATCGCCCTGGCCTCGCTGGACGGAAACGAGCAACGCGATGCTGTTTGAATATGACGGCCACACCCCCGACCTGTCGGCCGACGCCGCCTACGCGGCCCCCACCGCCACCCTCATCGGCGCTGTGACGCTGCACGCGCAAGCCAGCGTCTGGTTCGGCGCCGTCCTGCGCGGCGATGCCGAACGCATCACCATCGGCGCCGGCAGCAACGTGCAGGACAATTGCGTCCTGCATACCGACCCAGGCTTCCCGCTGGACATCGCCGAGGACGTCACCATCGGCCACATGGTGGTGCTGCATGGCTGCCGCATCGGCGCCGGATCGCTGGTCGGCATGGGCTCGGTGATCATGAACGGCGCGCGGATCGGCCGCAACTGTCTGGTCGCCGCCGGCAGCCTGGTCCCGGAAGGCAAGATCTTCCCCGACGGCTCGGTCATCCGCGGCCGCCCGGCCACCCTCGTCGGCCCGACCAGCCCGGACCACGAGGCCATGATGCGGGGCGCGAGCCAGTCCTACCGCGACCGGGCGCAACGGTACCGCACCGCTCTGCATCCGCTCCACGGGCCGCACGCGCCGTAGGCCGCCCGCGGCAACCCGGCCCCAGGCCGGGTTCCAGGCAAGCCAGTACA
Source organism: Gluconacetobacter sacchari (assembly GCF_014174255.1). Classification (GTDB taxonomy): domain Bacteria; phylum Pseudomonadota; class Alphaproteobacteria; order Acetobacterales; family Acetobacteraceae; genus Gluconacetobacter; species Gluconacetobacter sacchari. The sequence goes on along the minus strand of NZ_JABEQJ010000003.1, from coordinate 32,027 downwards.
CTCCGCGGACATAATCAAGAACAGGAAAACTGTCGTGTCCATATCATGCTTTCTTTCCCTCCGGGGGGAGAGGAAGATGCGTCGCGCCGTCGCGAGTCTCCTCCTCATCCTCCTCCTCGCCATCCATGCCCTCCCGGCGGCGGCCAGAACCTCGCCCTATACGGGCCTGAGTTCTCCCAGCGCCCCGTCCTCCTTCCTGGACAGCCCGACGATCTACGAAAACACGCCCTTCACCCCCAATACCGAGCACGCCTACGGCACATGGGACGGCCTGCGTACCCGGCTGGCCGCCAGGGGCATCGGCCTGGGGCTGGACTATGTCGGCGAAAGCGCCATCATCCTCGGCGGCGGCCGCACCGACGTCACCGGCTCGGCCGGCTACACGCACCAGGTCGCGGTGCAGCTCAATCTCAACTGGCAGAGACTGGTGGGCTGGAACGGCTTCAACACGCATGTCGTCTTCGTCAACCGCGCCGGCCACAATCTCTCCACCGATGCCGGCGACCGCTCTCTGGTCAACGTGCAGGAAATCTACGGCGGCGGCGGCAACGTCATCGTCCACCTGGTGTCCGCCTACGGCACGCAGGATTTCCTGCACCAGCGCATGCAGCTCGCGCTGGGCTACATGTCGGTCAATCTCGATTTCTCGACCTCGCCGCTCTACTGCACGTTCATGAACAACGCCATATGCGGCAACCCGAAAACTGAAACCAAGGGTTCGATCGGCTTCTCCAACACCCCCAACGGCGCGCTGGGCACCCGGCTGCGCTTCTGGCCGCTGCACGGCCTGTACGTGCAGGGCGGCGCCTACGGCGTCAATGCCGGCATCGGCCAGCCCCGCTATACCCGCACGGGTTTCGAATTCGATACCGGCGCCTATACCGGCGTGTATGTCCCCTTTGAAATCGGTGCCATTCCCACGTTCGGCCCCCACGCGCTGATCGGCCATTACAAGGTCGCCGCCGCCTACGATTCCTCGCCCTACCCCTCCTATTACGAGGACATCCACGGCCGCCCGATCCCGCTCACCGGCCTGCCCGCCCGCACCACGCGCGGCAAGATCCAGGTCTGGACGACGATGGACCAGATGATCCTCCGCCACGGCCGCGGCATTTACGAGGGCCTGTATCTCATGGCCGGCTACGTCCACAACACGCCGGGCAATTCACTCTACGAACACCAATATTATGTCGGCCTGACCGATCGCGGCATGATCCCCGGCCGCCCCAGCGACACGTTCGGCCTCATGGTCAACCACATCACGGCCAGCCCGACCCTCGTCGCGGCACAGAAACTCTATGCCCAACGCCACAAGAAGCTCCCCGCCAACGCCCTCACCCCCCAGAGCGCCGCAACGGTGGTCGAGGCCACCTACAACATCCACGTCGCACAGGGCCTGTGGGTCCAGCCGGACTTTCAGTACGTCATCAACCCCAATCTGGAAAAACGCATCAAAAACCTCAGCGTACTCGGCCTGCGCCTACGTGTCATCTTCTGACCGGACACACCGCCGTCGTGCCGGGCCCGCGGTTCCGGCGCGACGGTGATGATGTCGCCCCTGCGCATGACCTACGCGGAAGAGCCCTCTTGCTATCCCGGCAGTCGGGACGACTATGCCGTCTCATTCCCACACAAGGGACTTTTCTAACGACCTCCCGGGGTCTCGACGCACTCTTCCGTTTCGAGCGCACGGGACACCTCCCCAACGGTCTGCATCGTTGACGAGAGATGTTCCACATCGCTCGCCTTGCTGAAATACCATCCCTGAAGAGAATCGCAGCGCATATCCAGGAGCATCTTCGCCTGGGCCGCCGTTTCGACCCCTTCCGCGGTAACGACTTTCCCCAGCCCGTGCGCGATATCGATGACGCCCTGAACGATCACACGATCCTTATGCGACGTGAGAATACCGGCGACGAAACGCCGATCGATCTTCAAACGATTGATCGGCAGTTCCTGTAGGTGCGTCAGAGACGCATAGCCGGTACCGAAATCATCCAGCGCCACTTCAACCCCTGCTGTATGGAGCTGGCGCAGCCCCTGATCCACCTGCTTCTGATAGCGCCCGAGAAACATGCCTTCCGTAACCTCGACGCAGAACCGCTCCGGGCTGATTCCCGTACTCACGCAACGACTGAAGAAACGTTCCACGAAAATATCCGATCGAAAATCTGCATTGGTCAGATTGATCGCAACCCGCCCGAACGAAATACCCCGATCGATCATGATCTTCATATCACTGAAGACATGATCCAACATATACATACCCAAAGCTGCACATGTGGCCGGCTCGGCGAACACAGCCTGAAAATCTGTAGGACCGATCAGCCCACGCCTGGGATGCTTCCATCGCATGAGCGCCTCGAAGGAAGGCGCGCGCGCCGACCTGGGGTAGAGAATCGGCTGATAGAAGAAACGTATCTCCTCGCGCTTCACCGCGGCCGCAATCTCAAGCAGCAACTGCGATCTCCTGTCGGCGGCAGTCTGAAATTCAGGACGAAATCGCTCGCATCGATTTCGTCCCAGAGTCTTCGCACGATACAGCGCCAGGTCGGCGGCTTTCAGCAGACTGGCCGTGTCCGTTCCGTGCTGAGGAAAGACCGTATATCCCATGCTTGCAGAGCAATACCGCTGTGCAGAATCGATCCTGATCGGTACCCTGATGGATTCGAGCACCTTCTCGTAAAATACGAACGCTTCATGGTCATCCGACGCATCGAGCGTGATCCCGAATTCGTCACCGCCAAGGCGGGTGATAAAAACGCGATCATCTATCAGTGAACGAAGGCGCGATGCGACCGTGCGAAGCAGAAAATCTCCGCCCGTATGGCCGAACGAATCATTGATCTCCTTGAACGAATCAATATCAAAAAGCGCAACATGAAATCTGCCACCCGACTGCTCGTTCCGCCAAGCCAGCTTCTTGACATGTTGCCGGAAATATCTGCGATTGGGGAGATTAGTCAGCGAATCCACGTTGACAAGAGTCTTCAGGCTCTCACGGCTCGTACGCAACGCGTCCTCCAGCTGAATACGATGCGTGATATCGAATCGAATCGCCACGTAACCGTCGACCTTGCCCGTGGCGGAGACGTGGGGAACGATGGTGGTATCGACCCAATAAAGAGTCCCGTCCTTCTTCCGATTGCAAATTTCGCCATGCCATACATCCCCGTTGGCGATTTTCCTGTACATCCGGCGAAAGAAAGGCCGCTTATGGATACCAGATCGAAGAATGCGATGATTGGCTCCAACCAGCTCGTCCCTATCGTAGCCGCTGATCTCGCAGAACTTCTGGTTGACGAAAGTAATCGTTCCCTGCACATCCGTCATGGCGACGATGGCAGCACTATCAAGCGCGAAACGAATAAATTCATCATCCCCCTTGAATTCCAGATGAAACAAACAGGATCTCCCAATCAACCTCGTCAGTCTTCACCAATGTCCCACCTCGCCTTATATATCCGTCTATTTTCCATTCGGATCGTTATGTGCCACAAGCTTTATGCGTGCCGGGCGTTGCCGTGCTGCACCACCACCTTCAGCCAACTGGAATACCGCGACCAGCCGCTCCAGTTCGTCCGCCGTGACGACCAGGTTATGCGCTCCAGCGGCGCTCTGTTCCGCAACAGCCGCATTCTGCAGCGTTGTCTGCCCCAGGCCACCAATCGTTATACTCACTTCACGCAGGCTCGCAGACTGCGCCTGCGATGCCGTGGCGATCGTCGCGATGGTACCGTCGATGTCGCTGATCAGAGACGCAATATTCCGCAGAGATTCACCGGTTTCACGCACACACGCAACACCGGCCTGCACCTCCGCGCCGGCCCTCTTGATCAGCGCTGCGATCGTCCTGCCCGCGTCGGCGGAACGCTGCGCGAGCGCTCGGACTTCAGTCGCGACCACGGCGAATCCACGCCCATGATTACCCGCCCGGGCTGCCTCGACACCGGCATTCAGCGCCAACATATTGGTCTGTAGAGATATGGTATTGATGACGTCGATAATCTTGGAAATTTCCTGAGACGACTGCTCGATCCGGCCGATGGCTTCCACGGCCTCGCTCACAACATGGCCGGCCCGATCGGCACCGGATCGCGCAGCCTCGGCCAACTGACACGCCCGTGCGGTTTTCTCGGCCGTCTCCGACGCCCCTTGCGCGATCTGATCAACCGTCGCGGTCATTTCCTCCTGGGCCAAAGCCTGCTGCTCGGTCGCTCTGGACAAACTGTCCGCACCGTTACGAATACCATCGGCATTCGCCATGACGGTCTGGCTGTTCCGCGCGATTTTCTGCATGCTCTGGGCCAGCCGTTCGGCGGTGGCGTTGAAATGCCTCTTCAACGTCTCTCCCCGTTCCGGGAGCGATTCAGTAACACGATAGGACAAGTCACCGTCCGCCAGAGCCGTCAAGGCCGTACTGATCGCCGAGATAACGGCACGGTCCTCCTGTGCCAGGCGTTCGCGCTCCGCCTGCATTTCGACGCGCGCCGCTTCCATTTCCTCCAGATAGAATGCCACCGTAAGATCGATTTCCGCCAGGACAGCCTTGCACAGACTGCCGACCCGGTCCGTCAGTTTCCGGCGAACCCTCGACCTCCGAAAGATGCTTTCATGCTCCACCGTCTCATCGATGACGGAACGAAGCAATTGGTCCAGGATGACCGTGTAGCCGCCGATATACCAGAACGGGGTCAAACCGATACGGGCATGCACCTCGCCAATGGCATGAACATTGGCGACGTAATCCGTATCGAAGCGCGCCGCCAGTATCGCCCGCCAATGAGCCGTCTGAGCAAGTTTCGCCTTCTCGATCTTGGCATCGGAAGAAAAGAATCTTTTAACTTCTGGTGTTTTGCGAATCTGGACATAGAGCGCATCCAGCGCGCCCGGCACGGCTCGTTCGAGCACGCCTCCTATCTCACGAAGAATGTCGTGATCCCTCGCCGTCATCAGAATGAACTGATGCAACTTTTCGAGATCAAGAATACCGCGTTCGGTACTTTCCACTTCAATTCCCTCGCGGTTTCGTCATGCGAAGCATGGCGGGACAAGATATTGCATGATTCATAAGTTTATAATCAAAGGCGATAGATTATCGGCTATATTTTCAATATCGCGTTCGATTCCCGCCTGGCATCCCAACCATCTTGGTTCGGCCGGTGCCGGCCGTCAGGTAGACTGGCACCATCCCAGTTACCCCCTCCCGCGCAAAGGCGGCCTGGCCGGGACGTCCTTCAGGTCCATTCCCTGGAATTTGCCCGTCAACGTCCGCAGGAACGCAGTGATATCCGTCACATCCCGATCAGAAATATTCCTGTCCTGTGTCTGATAGCGTGCCATCACCCGCACGGCCTGCTCCAATGTCTTCGCACTGCCATCATGGAAATAGGGCGCCGTCAGATCGACGTTGCGAAGGTTCGGCACCTTGAAGCGCTGTAGGTCGGCCTTCGACTGCGTCACGGCGAATCGGCCGAGATCCGCCTGGGTCAACGGCCGATCGCGGTCCTGAAAATAGGGCCCTTCCAAGCCCAGAATCTCGAACGCATCCCCACCAACCGCGACACCGCTATGGCAACCCGAGCAGCCAATCTGCTTGAAACGCGCGTAGCCCCGCTTTTCCTGCGCACTCAAGGCACCAGAATCGCCCCTCAGATAGAGATCGAAGCGACTATTGGGGGTAATCAGCGTCTTTTCATATTCGGCGATCGCGTTGGTAACGGTCTTCTCATTCACCGCGTTTGGTCCATACAGGCTCTCAAACGCTGCCGCATAATCCGGCACGGCCGCGACTGCCTCTGCGACTGTGGCCCAGTCGTGCGATCCCATTTCAACCGGGTTCGTGACAGGTCCTGCCGCCTGCGCTGCCAGGTCGGCGGCACGCCCATTCCAGAATTGTGCCATGTTGAATACGGCATTATAGACTGTCGGCGTATTGATCGGCCCCTTCTGGCCGCCGATGCCGGTCGCCGTCACCATGCGATCGGCGCCCCCGCTGTTCAATCCATGACAGCTTGCGCAGTTCAACGTGCCGTCACCCGACAGCCGGTTGTCGAAAAACAACTGCCGTCCCAATTCGGCTTTCTGCCAATTGACCGGCACCTCGTCCGGAATGGGCTGAATGACTTCGCCGGCAAATTGCGGTGCCACGCCCGGGGTCGCGTAATAACGTCGACGCTGATCAGCAATCCAGGCCAGAATATCCTGCCTCTGTCGCGCATCCAGATAGGCATGCCAATGCAAGGTGAGATAAGCCCACGGTGGCATGCGGTTCTGGGTGATGACCTCCTCGATGCGTGACAATTGTTCGACCGACGGCGGCTTTCCTGCCTGAAACGCCACGATCAACGGCTGAAATTGGAAGTGACGCTGGCCCTGCGTCAAATCCCGCTCCATGATCCGATTCGCCAGGGGCAGGCTGAAATAGAATGGCAGGCGGGTGCCGGCCACGTGACAGTAGTCGCATCGCGCTTCCTGGAACGCAGCAAATGCCTTCATCGATACGGGATCATGCCGAGACGGGCTGTCAGCAGGAATACGCGGCGCCCCCTGGTGATCGAAATGATCGAGAAAAGCGATAGTCACACCATAGGACACTCCTCCCGCGATCATCAGGCCGGTGATGATCCTTCCGAGTCTCCTACCTGTCATTCTGCGATCCTTGTCTTGAATTGCACTTTATCTGCTCGCCCCATGAGATCGACGCTTTCGGACACATTTGGATATATGCCGTCTCAATGGGACAAACCGTTGGAATTCTTTTCCTTTTCCAACAAAGCCTCAACCTGGTTTCTCACCTTGAGCCAGAATTCGGCTTCGTCGGGCGCCCCCGCCTCCAGACAGCGTGCGATATGACGTCGAATTGTAACCATGGCGGTGGACCCCCCGGTCCAGAGCAGCGTCGCCGCCACGTCAAGAGCCGTGATGCCAGCGCCATAATAGTCGTCCCGCATCGACAAATCGCCTCACTGCGTTCCGTGATCATGTCGCGACAGGCATCGGACGGTCATACGCAACGCGGGAGATCGAGGCACGAAAACTGTCCGCCGCCAGCACTCCTTCACACCGGAATCACCACGGCGCCCGCCCCCAATATTCTTCCCTGGTCTGACCATTTCGATACCATTGTTCATTGCATAACGATTGAGTGCAAAGATTGGATATTTTCGTGAACCAACGCAGCAGGCGCCCTTTCCGGGAACGGACCGAATAGCGCGGGCCATTATTATCTTATCAAAACGAACTGATGGGAATAAGAATAGTTAATTACTTATTAAATTGAATGGAACCCTACCTATTCTCGCGTTTTGTGCGTTCTCGGTGATCCCGGGCAGCGATCACCGCTTTCCCGAGAAAATTCAGAATGAACACTCGATCCTGAACACGCCCTCACTTTGTTCGAGAACTCCGTCAACGTGTCTCGATATCAGATGTTTATCCCAAAATTGCGACATATTCATCTCAATGATGAGATATTTGGCAAGCGCTGGTTTCGTCCAACTCGTCGTTGCATTCGCCGCCCAATGGAGAGATATTGCGGGCCATGATTTCCGATTATCCGAAACCCACACTTCTACTAGTCGAAGATGACGAGATTACGCGTGATCTTTATAGTGCGATATTAATTGGTGCCGGCTTTACGGTAAAAACGGCGGGCACGTTATCCGAACTGCGGCAACAAGCCTATCAGGCGCGTTTTGATATCATTCTACTGGATCTTCGCCTTCCCGACGGAAATGCTCTTGAACTGATATCCGAGCTTCGAAACGTCAGTTCCGCAGGCATCATCGTCATTACCTCCAGCGCCGAGGCAACCGATCGACTAAAGGCCCTGGAGAGCGCCGTCGATCAATATCTGGAAAAGCCACTCCATCCACGAGAGCTCGTCGCGTGCGTTCGTAATCTTTCGTTCCGGATACAAGGCACAAAAATCGCGGACAAGGGCACGACTGCCTATCATTTCGAAGGCTGGTCGGTCGATCTGAGTGCGAGAAAAATATTCAACAGTACTGGAAAATCCGTTTCCCTGACCAAAAATGAATTTCGCATATTGGACGCATTAATAAGCAATGCCACCAAGCCACTTCATCGGGACCGTATACTCTTTCTCATGAGTGACGATGAAGATATCACCACCCGAGCCGTCGACAAGGCAATCTATCGTCTGCGCCTCAAACTACAGGCCGTCCATAATACGACCCCCTCCCCGATCGCGACGGTACATGGGTTTGGTTACAGGCTGACAGCGAAGCGACTGTAAGTCGCCAAGATCGGCGACAGGATCGGAAAGGAAATCTGTTTTCGACCGCGTCATCTCCAGGAGACACCGCCTGTCACGATCGCCTCAGGCACGATCGGATCAAGACCCTGCTCGACCTGACCTAATGAAGGTGCGCAATTTCCACGGCACTGAAGTAATAAAGTCCGGAATAGGGAAGCTTGATTCCAAAACGATGCCGCTCCCGACAAGGAAGAGCATGATCTTCAGGGCCGAATTTGACTTTAATGTCTTCGATCCGCCCGATAAAATCGAGATCGTAATTTCGTGGCCATCCCGTATGAACACGGACCATATCACCGACAGAAAAAGGACGCTTTGCCCCCCTTTTTTTCATTGAAAATCCAAATATTTCCAGCATGCGGACAAAATTCTTTTTCACAGTCGCTCTAATCATCATGCAGTCTTACGATTCCAAGACCGCTTTCATCTCCACCACGATCCGCCTTAAGTAAATCATATAGACAGACAGGATTTGACTGAGGAAATTGAAACTCTTGTAACATATGGCTCTGTACACATCGTTCGGGTTCAATCCATGATTTTGGCATCAATTTGTCTCGAATGTGCGACATAAATATCCCGTCATGAGGATATTTTAGTTTATGATGATTTTGTTAATTCGCATTCCATCAGACCCACGAGGGAGAGTTCGGTGTGTGACCTTGCCGTAAACGCCATCGCCTTCGGCGTCCTGAACGCGGAAGGTATCATTGCCTATTGCAGTTCCTCATTTGTCCACGTCGTCGCGGCGGCTCAGGGCACCCCCGTAGCCGGGGGGTCCATCACACATTGGCTTGAACCAGAGTCAGGCCCGCTATCATCCCCATGGTTTTCCAGCAACGCGGCGATCGAGGGGACACTTCGTCTAAAACGGCGAAACAAGATCATTCGATATCGGCTTGAGCCAATAACGTCGTTCACCAGGGAAACGGAAGGCGGAGCGATTCTTTTTCTGGGTGACGACACTCTGACCTTGAATCTGATCCATGCCCAGGCCTTCCAGCTCAATCCCGGCCTCTCGGCTATTTCGGTTCTGGAAACGGGGGAGCATCTGGATGTAAATCCCGCCTGGCTCAACGCCATGGAGTATCAGCGCGGCGATGTGATCGGAAGAACCGCGCAGGATATGAATATCTGGGAAAACACTTCGTTCCGATCCGAAGTTGTAAGGCAACTGACGAAATACGGCCACGTCGACAACCTGCAAGGAAGAATGCGGACCCAAAGCGGCAACCTGCGCGATATCATTGTCAGCGCGAAGCGGGTTTCATATTTCGGTCGGATCCTGGCGGTCTTCGCATCTCACGATATCACCGAGGTCAAGAAATCGCATGCGGACCTTGAAGCGCTCAATCGGCAACTCGAGAGTCGCGTTGCGGAGCGCACTGCTGAATTGGAGACCAAAAACACGCAACTTCTGGACGCGGCGCGGCTTGCTCAGGCCGCGAATGACGCCAAGAGCCGTTTTCTGGCAACAATGAGCCATGAAATCCGGACCCCTCTGAATGCCATCATCAACATGGCGGAACTACTTCTTGAGATAAAATCGAACGATCTCGACAAAAAATATCTGGTCAATATTGTAAATTCGGCACATTCTCTTGCAAGCATTGTCGACGATACGCTTGATTTCGCCAAAATAGAAGAAAACGAACTAAAGATTGTTCCGATTGAAGTGAATGTCGAGGCCATTGTCGAAGAAGTCGTCCGCAGCCTCGCGCCTCTGGGACACCGAAAAGGGATAGAGTTCGTTTTGACCCATGCGCCACGGTTGCCGGAGAGTATCCGGATCGATCCGACGCGTTTACGGCAGATTTTGTATAATCTTATCGGAAATTCCATAAAATTCACCAGATCCGGATGGATTGAAATCAATGTCGACCTGGTGGTGACGAATGATGAGCACGAGTTGCTTCTGTCGATTCAGGACACCGGAATAGGCATCGCTCCGGCCGATCAAAACCGGATTTTCGATCGATTTTCAAAGCTCAGCCCCGGCTCCGACGACGCGACCAGCGGAACCGGCCTGGGATTGAGCATTGCTCAAGGTCTCGCACAGGCCATGGGCGGCAGAATTACCGTCGATAGTACCCGAAATCATGGAAGCACATTCAGTGTAGCCCTCCCGGTAAGGTCCTGTAGCGCCCCGCCGTCAGGCATGACGGTGAGCGAAGTCATCATACTGGGGCCGGAAAGCAGGACACGTTCGGCCCTGGAGGCGGCCTGCGCCGGGTTGGGTATCGCTTCGCGGGTGGCGGGCAGGGAAACTGCGCTATCGGGCTCTCCGTCGCGGACCGCGGCGTTGGTAGTCCTTCCGCTCTCCGTCAGTCCTCCCTCGGCGATCGAGCTGTATCAGCGCGCCCGGTCACTCTGTTCCCGCGTCATCGTATTCAGTCCGATCGGGCAAACTATCGACACGCTCCCCAGCGTGTTGTTCGAGAATAGTCAGCTCGAGTTTTATCCCATAGGGCGCTCCAGTCTTCGCGCGGCCCTGAGTGAGCAGGACTCCACAACACAGACCGCCGAAGTACAACAGATTGCCCCCTCCCTTTCCGGCACGCGCATCCTCGTTGCCGACGACGTGGAAGAAAACAGGCTGGTTATCGAATGGGGGCTTCGGGCATGCGGCGCGCACATAACCACGACTGACAATGGAGAAGACGCCATACGTCTGATGCAGCAGGATGTGTTCGATCTCCTGTTGCTGGACCTCCGCATGCCCGGCCTGGATGGATACCAGACCGCAGCAAGACTCCGCTCCCTGGGCGGAAGAATCGGTGGCACGCCAATTATCGCAGTTTCCGCGAATGCGACGCCTGACGCGTCGAAAATGGAAGCCGCCGGGATCAAGGATTTTCTGGCCAAGCCGTTCAGGCCATCGCACCTGCGATCAATGGTGCTTGATGTCCTCGGCCGGTCCTCCAGAGGCAGGCAAGTTGATATCGTTCAGAATCGGCGCCCAATTCTTGACGCGGCCTTCCTGACCGCCCAGATGAACTATGCCGGTCCGGAAGCCATATGCAGGGCCATTGACGTGTTTTGCGGGCAACTGGAGCAACGCCTGGAGAAAATTGAAATGTCTCGGAACGACACGGATCGAATCGAGGCGATTCATCGTCTCGGTGGAGCGGCTTCGTCTCTTGGTCTTTCCGAACTGTTCAACTTATGCGTTCAACTTGAAGCGACATTCATGCACCACTCTCCTGTAACCCGCGCCGAAAAGATCGCTGCCATTCGAATGATCGGGGAAAGTAGTATTTTTTATCTTAAACGGTATCAGAACGATCTGTTTTTTTAAAAAATGGGGCCTGTTGGATCTTGTGGATTGTTCCTATATACCTTGCGAGTGGAAATACAGATCCTACAACAAGAGTGAAAATACACCGTGACAGGTCGCCGCAAAACCCCGTCCTCACCCGACTTCAAACTCGAGGACTCGCCGTTCTACTGGATGGGCCGCATCTCCAGCCTCCACGGATTGAAGGCGGAGCGCGCCCTGAAGCGCGCCGGCCTGGACCACTCGCAATGGAAAGTACTCTCCGCCCTGTCGCGGCGCGATATGTCGTCGCTTTCGCAATTGATGGACGAGGCGGTGCTGAAACAGTCCACCCTGACCAAGGTCATCCAGCGCATGGCCGCGGAAGGGCTCGTACAGGTCACGACGTCGCAGGGTGACGGGCGCGCGATCCACATCACGATCACCGATCACGGCCGCGAAACGCTCGAGCGCCTGCGACCGGAAATCGGGCAGATCTTCTCGTTCGTATTCGGCGACCTGTCCGATACCGACATGGACGCGATGAACGCGCGTCTCCAGACAATCTTCGAACAGCTCCGGCGTTTCTGATCCCGCACCACCGGCCAACCGGCCGGCATCGGCGGCAGCGCATTCCACAACACAACCGACCGGGATCACTTTCCGGGCGGCTGAACGCGCACGCACAAATTAACTAAAATTAATATGAAAAGTGATGTATCCGGATACGAAACATGGTTCGATAAATCATCGAACCGACTTTGCCCCCAACGCCAAAAGGATTTACAATGTCCGCGCGCCCCCGCCGTGCTGTAAACCCGCGACAACAATGGTCCATGGCGGCCGTGATCGCCACGTCCGCCATGCTCGTCGGCCATGCCTCCATCGCCGAGGCGCAGGATCCCCCTCCCCCCGCCAAAGCGGTCGCCAAGGGGCGCAGGTCGAGAGCGGCGCCGCCTCCGCCGCAAGGCGAGGTGATCGCGGTCACCGCCAGCGGGCAGACGGCCCGGATCCGCCACCTGCCGCAATCGGTGTCGTCCTATTCCTCCGAACAATTGCAGGAAATGGGGATTCGGGACACGAAGGACCTGCTGGGCATCACCCCCGGCATCTCACTGGCGACAAGCTCGCTGTCTCCCACGGGTGAATCGCAGCAGCTCGTCATCCGTGGTGTCGGCAACAACGCCCAGCTCGAACCCGGCACCGGCACCTATGTCGACGAAATCTACATGCCGGCGATCAGCTTCGACATGGGTTTCCTCGATCCGGCGCGGGTGGATATCTACAAGGGTCCGGAAAACGTCCTGTTCAGCCGCAATTCCGAGGCCGGCGCCGTCAGCATCACCACCCGCGCGCCGGGCGATCGCACCATCAGCCGGATGGAAGTCGGCTATGGCAGCTACAACACGGCCAAGGTCCAGGCCATGGTCAGCGGTCGGATCGCGCGCGGGGTATACGGCTCGCTCCTGGCCTACTACACACGGTCGGACGGGTATTTCAAAAATACCGGTTCATCCCCCCGGTATCAGAACCCCTATTTCCCGGGCCAGGATCTGGTTGCCCTCTATGGCAGCCATATCCGCCTTGGAAAATATACCGGAATCGAACAGAATGCAGGTTTCCGTTCCGAATTCCGCTTCGTTCCGACAGACAGGATCGAAATCCGCCTGATCGGCGACTATCATCGCGACAACGGCAACCAGAGTGCCGGCGGCCCGCTGACAAGCTGCCATTGCTACGACATCCTGGGCGACCTGGCCTATCAGGCGGACAGCGCCGATTACGGCGTTGGCATCAATGCGAAATGGCACCTGCCCTTCGGCACGCTCACCTCGGTCACCTCGTGGCGCGAAGCCTATTCCGACGCGCCCATCGATTTCGTCGGCAACGCCGCATACAAGAACAACCTCCAGGTTCTCTACGAGGAACAGCAATCGAAGGTCCAGACCCTGCGGCTGGATTCCCTGCCCACCCGCCGGCTGACCTGGGGCGGCGGCATTTCGGCCTACAAGGACCGGGAATACAGCAACCGCTTCTACAGCCTGGCAGACCTCAACGATCCCGATGGCGGCGCACCGTCACTCTATAGCGGGTTCTGGAACTCGCAGATCGTCGCCCTGCGCCGCACCGGCATCGCCGGATTCGTCCATGCGGGCTACGCCATCACGCAGCGCCTGCATCTCGATGCCGGCGTGCGCTATACATGGGAACATGTCGATGCCTCGGGGCTGGAGCGCTACGTCATGCCCGTAAACGGCGTGTTGACCGCCCCCCGAAGCAGCTTGCAGAACGGCTGGCAGAGCTTCAACAGCCCGGTGCAGAATTCGCACGGCTGGTACAATGCCTCGCCGTCGGCCTCGCTCCGCTACGACTTTCCCGATCTGGGCTCGATCTATTTCAGCTACGCCCAGGGCTTCAAGTCCGGCAGCTACCAGAAGGCACCGTTCCTGCCCAGCGACGTCACCCCGGTCGCGCCCGAGAAAGCCACCAACTACGAACTCGGCGGCAAGTTCCGGATCGCGCACCGCGTCAACCTGACGGTCGCCGGATACGATATCGAAATGAAGAACCAGCAGGTCCAGTCGACGGTGATTCGAGACGGCATCACTTCGCACGCGATCACCAACGCGGCGGCAAGCCGCGTGACGGGCTTCGAGGGCGGGCTGGACGCGCAGGTGACGCAGCGGCTGAATATCAGCGGCAGCATCTCCTACACCGCGAGCCGCTTCCTCAACTACGTCATCTATCCCGGCGCGGGCCTGACCCCGGTGGTGCGCACCGGCGACCGCCTGCCCAGCACGCCGGACTGGACGGCGGACGTGATGGGTTCCTACACCGTGCCGCTGGCGCCGGAACAAAGCCTGGCGTTCCAGGCCAATTTCCGCTGGGTCGACAGCAGCTATGTCGGTTCGAACGCGACCTCCAGCGACCCGATCCTGGATATTCCCGCATGGAACCGGCTGGACCTGCGCATCACCTACAAGCGGCCGAGATGGCGGGCATCGTTCTACATCAACAACGCGCTCGACCGTTACATCATCCTCTCCAAGTTCAATGCCTTCTTCGTGCAGCCCAGCGGCGCCTTCATACACAACATCGTGGCGTCGCCGATGATGACCGGATTCGAACTGAGCCACGATTTCTAGGTACCTGGCCAGGACCGAATCCCGATTTTCCTTCGAATGGAGCACATCATGACCAACCCGCCCGATCCCCGAACGGTCCTGGCGCCGGATCGTGCCGACGGTTCGATCTACAGCGACCCGGCGCTGTTCGCCCTGGAGATGGACCGCATCTTCATGCATCACTGGATCTGGGTGGCGCATGACAGCGACATTCCCGAACCCGGCGATTTCATCACCACGTTCGTCGGCGCGCATCCGGTCATCGTGTCCCGCGACCGCAAGGGCACGGTGCATGTGATGCTCAACCGCTGCCGCCACCGCGCCGCGACGGTGTGCGAGAAAGCAAAGGGCAGTACGGCCAGTTTCGTATGCCCCTATCATGGATGGGCCTACGGTCTGGACGGTGCCCTCCGCGGCGTGCCGCACGTGGACGGCTATGACGGACAGCTCGACAAGGCATCCCTGCCGCTGGTCAACCTGCGGGTCGCGGACTATCAGGGCCTGATCTTCGCCACCTTCGATCACGCCATTCCCGACCTGGACAACTGGCTGGGCGCGGCGAAACCGTGGATCGACCTGTTCATGAAACAGGGCGCCGGCTGGCCGGTCAAGACGATGGGCGAGCATAAATTCACCTTCCCCGGCAACTGGAAGATCCAGCTCGAAAACACGACCGACGCCTATCATTTCCCGATCGTCCACAAATCCTTCCTGGATTCCGTGGACCACGAAACGCAGGATACGTTCAATTTCGTCGAAGGCGACGGGTTCGTCGAGGATCTGGGCCATGGCCATTCGGTCATGGTCATGATCCCCGAACTGGTCGATCTGGAGGCCGATCTCGACGCACCGATCCCCGAACGGTTCCGCGAACTGGCGGCGGCGCTGTCGCACGATCACCCGCCCGGGCAGGTGCGGCGGATCGTACGCGCCGTGGGGGGGACCGGCTTCAACCTCAACCTGTTCCCCAACCTGGCTTGCTCGATGGCGTTCTTCCGCGTCCTGCGCCCGCTCGACGTGACGCAGACCGAAATCCGCCATATCGCCATCGGCATGGATGGCGGCCCCGACATCGCCAACCAGATGCGCCTGCGCCTGCACGAGCATTTCCAGGGCCCGATGGGCTTCGGCACCCCCGACGATTCCGAGGCATGGGACCGCGTGCAGCGCGGCTCCCATGCCGGGCGCGGCATCCCGGTCCTGCTCAATCGCGGCCTGGGGGGCGAAACACAGGGCCCGGACGGGCATCCACGCGGCGACGTCAGCGCCGAGACCGGCATGCGCGCGGCCTATCGCCAGTGGCTGGCCACCCTGACCGGAGAAGACGCGGCATGACCATCGCGCTCGACGAGGCCATGGCCCTGATCACGCTGGAAGCCGACCTGCTCGATCACGGCGCCTATCACGAATGGCTCGCGCTCTACACGCCCGAGGCGAAATACATCGTTCCCATCGACCCCGACCAGGAGGATTTCGAGGCAACGCTGAACTACGCGTATGACGACGCCGCCATGCGCCGCAAGCGCGTCGCGCGGCTGCTGGGCGGCCGCTCGATCTCGGCGGCGCCGCCCGCGCGCACGATCAGGCTGCTCGGCCGCGCCCGGATGCTGGAATGCGGCGCGGCGTCCTGCACCGTGCGCTGCGCCCAGTTGCTGAAGGAACTGCGGCAGCATCGCGTGCGCGACTACGCCGCCAACCTGACCTATCGCCTGGCACGGACCTCCGACGGGCTGAGGATCGATCGCAAGGTCATCCGCCTGCTCGACGCCACCGAGGCCCTGACGGCGGTGAGCTACATCCTGTGAGCACGATCCCGTCGCACACCATCCCCGCGCCCCGGCCCGACCGGATCACCGTCGTCGTCGAGACGGTCGCGCTCCTGGGCCAGGTCGTGCTGTTCGACCTGCGGCCGCAATCCGGCCTGCTGCCGGCGTGGCAGGCCGGCGCGCATGTCGATCTTTTCCTCGGTGACGGGCTGGTGCGCCAGTATTCGCTGTGCGGCGATCCGGCGCGGCAGGATCGCTATCGCCTGGCTGTCCTGCTGGAACCGGACTCGCGCGGCGGCTCCAGGGCCGTGCATGCGCGTGTCCGCCCCGGCGCGCGACTCGCGACAGGCGCCCCCCGCAACCTCTTCCCCCTGCGCCCCGGCAGCGGGCCGGTGGTGCTGGTCGGCGGCGGCATCGGCGTGACCCCGCTGGTCGCCATGGCCCATGCGCTGCACGACCAGGGGCGGGACTTCGTGCTGCATTATGTCGCCCGCGACCCGGTCTTCGCGCCCCTGCTGCGGCGCACGCCCTTCGCCGAGCGAGTGCGGGTCCACGACCGGAGCCAGGCGGATGCGCCACGTTTCGATCCGTCCGTCGTGCCGGCGGCGCATGCGGGCACGGCCGGGCTGTCCGTCTATGTCTGCGGGCCGCCGGGCCTGATGGAGGATGTCGCGCGCGCGGCAGGCGCCGCCGGCGTGCCGCCCGACGCCATCCACCGCGAGGCGTTCTCGGCCCGACCGGTCGCGGCCGGCGGGGCTTTCGAAGTCCTAGCCGCGCGCGCCGGCCTGCGGGTCGCCGTCGGCGGCGACGAACCGATCACCGCGGCCCTGGCACGGGCCGGACTCCGCGTTCCGGTCAGTTGCGAGCAGGGCATCTGCGGCACCTGCGTCGTCACGATGCTGGAGGGTGAGGCCGACCACCGGGATTCGTACCTCACCGACGACGAACGCACCGACCAGATCGCCCTCTGCTGCTCGCGCGCCCGTTCCCCCCTGCTGGTGATCGACCTGTGACCGCCAAGGCCGCCGCCCCGCGCTGCGCCGAACGGGTCCTGGCCCGCATCGCGGCCCGGGAAGCCCGTATCCGCGCATTTTCCGCCCACGACCCCGCCCTGCTGCGGCGCGAGGCCGCATGCGCGCCCGCCGGGCCGCTGGCCGGCCTCGCCATCGGCGTCAAGGACATCATCGCCACCGAGGATTATCCGACCGGCTACGGATCGCCCATCTATGACGGATTTCACACCGGGGCGGACGCGGCCTGCGTGGCCCTGCTGCGCGCGGGCGGGGCCCTCTGCGCGGGCAAGACGGTGACGACCGAATTCGCTTTCTTCCGCGCCGGCCCCACCGTCAATCCGTTCGACGCCGCGCGCACGCCGGGCGGGTCGTCCAGCGGCTCGGCGGCCGCGGTCGCGACGGGCATGGCCGATATCGGCCTGGCGTCGCAGACCGCGGCTTCGCTGACGCGCCCCGCCTCCTATTGCGGCATCGTGGGGTTCAAACCATCCTACGGGCGTTATGCCCTGGCGGGCGTGAAGGCGCTGGCGCCCTCCTTCGATACGCTGGGCACGCTGACGCGCGACGTCGCGACGGCCGCGCGGGCGGACGCGGTGCTGAAGGGGCCTCTGCCGGGCGCGCCAGCCACCACGCCGCGCGCCCCGGCCCGGATCGGCCTGTGCCACACCCCCTGGTGGAACGAGGCCGAGGGCGGCACCCGTCGGGCCATGTCCCGGGCCACGGCCCTGCTGGCCGCCCATGCCGCGATCGAACCGGTCGACCTGGCGCCCTTCGCCACGGGCTGCGACCTGCACGCGACGATCATGGGCTACGAGGCCGCGCAGGCCCTGGCCTGGGAATATCGCGCCCGACGCGCCCTGCTGAGCCCGCAGATCGCCGGGTTGATCGAAAGCGGGCAACGCATCGGCGACGACACCTATCGCGCGGCGCTGGTCGCCGCGCGGGCCCTGCGCGCCCGCGCGGCCGATCTGTTCGGCCGCTACGACGTGCTGCTGGCGCCGGCGGCACCGGGCGAGGCCCCGCTGGCGGACACGGGCACCGGCAGCCCCCGCTTCAGCCGGCTGTGGACCCTGCTGCGCCTGCCGACCGTCACCCTGCCGGGCTTCGCCGGCCCGTCCGGGCTGCCCGTCGGCGTCCAGTTGCTGGGCCCAAGGGACGGGGACGAGCGGCTGCTAGGCCACGCGGCCTGGGCCGAGGCGCTGTTCCCGGCGCGCGGCACCCCGCCCCACGGCGATTACCCCTGACATGGAAAAACCGAACATGGACCTTGCCGATCGTCTCGACGCCCTGGCCGCCCGGGTGGCCGACCTGTCCGCCGAAGCCGATATCCGTCGCCTTCAGACCCGCTACATGTTCCTGTGCGACACACCCTGCCCCGAGGCAGGGGTGGATGACGACAGGACACGCATCGACCGGATCATGGACCTGTATTGCGACGACGCGATCTGGGAAGGTGTGGGCGCATATTACGACAATCAGTTCGGTCGCCGCGTGGGCAAGGCCGACATCCGCGCGCATTTCGACTCGTTCTGGGGCCGGAAGCGCGACCCGGCCCTGCTGCTGAACGTCCATTACCTCACCTCGGAACAGATCCATGTCCGGGGTGACGAGGCCGACGGGCAATGGGTGCATTGCCAGCCCTGGATCTTCTCGGACGGGCGGACGCTGCTGCGCTCCAGCCGCCTGAACAACCTGTTCCGCCGGCGGCACGGCGTCTGGAAGATCGCACGGACCCGTACCGAAAACGTGTTCGTCGCACCGCTGCGCCCCGGCTGGGCGGAGTCCATCCCCACGGCTTCGGTCCTGATGCAGCCATAGCCGGGACGGATCGATCAATATTATGGTATCGAAACAGACACGCAATCGGAGCGACGCATGCACGGCAGCGAACGACGCGTTCTGGCCAGCGCCATCATCGGCAATATCGTCGAATGGTACGATTTCGCGCTCTACACGGCGGCCACGCCGCTGGTGTTCGGGCAGTTGTTCTTCGCGCACGGGCAGGACAGCCTGCTCGTCCAGACCGAGCCGCTGATGGTCTTCGCCGCCGGCTTCGTCGTGCGGCCGCTCGGCGGGCTCTTCTTCGGCGCGCTGGGCGATCGGCGCGGCCATCGCGAGGCGCTTCGCTGGACCCTGCTGCTGATCGGCATCGCGACGGCGCTGATCGGCGTGCTGCCGACCCACGCCCGGATCGGCATGATGGCGCCGCTCCTGCTGCTGGGCCTGCGCCTCGTCCAGGGCTTCGCGGCGGGCGGGGAATGGGCAGGGGCGGTCCTGATCGTCGGCGAGGGCGAAACCGCGCTGCGGGATACGCCCGCCCGTGCGGGACCGGCGACCGGACGTGGCGTCGCCTTCGCCCTCAGCCAGTCCGGCGTGGCGGCAGGCATGGTCCTGGGAACCGCCGCCCTGCTGCTGGCGCGCAGCCTGCCCGGCGACGCGTTCCTGGCCTATGGCTGGCGCCTGGCCTTCCTGGCGGCGGTGCCGTTCGTCGCGCTGGGGGTCTGGCTGCGCGGCATCCCCCCGGGCCGCCCGGCCGCGCCGACGCCGTCCCGTCCTCCCGCCATCATGGTCCTGCGCCGGTGCGGCCTCCCTCTGGCCTGCGGCATGGCCCTGCGCCTGGCGGAGAATGGCGGCGTCTACCTGATGACGGTGTTCGCCCTGTTCTACGGCCACGCACGGCATATTCCCGACGCATGGCTGCTGATGGGCAGCATGGCGGGGATGGCGGCCGACGGGCTCGCCATGCCGTGTTTCGGCTGGCTCGCCGACCGTATCGGGGCCCCACGCGTCTATCTCGGCGGCGCCGTGGCGCTGGCCGTCCTGGCCGAGCCATTCTTCATGCTGCTCGACCACGACACCCTGTGGTCGGTCGTCCTGGCCTTCACCGGCGGCATGGCCTTGTGCCACGCCCCGATGATCGCGGTGGAACCGGCGCTCCTGGCCCGTCTCTTCCCCCCCGAACTCCGCTACAGCGGCGTCGCGATGGCCCACGAACTCGGCGCGGTCCTCGCGGGCGGCATTTCTCCCCTGGTCGCCGCCGGCCTCTATCACGCGACGGGCGGCGCCTCGGGCACCGCGCTTTACATGGCGGCGCTCGCCGCCGCGTCGGCCGTGGCCCTGTGGCCACCGCTGCGACGCACCGGATGCCGATCAGGCGCGTGAGGCGGTTGCCAGCCGGGCGCGAAACGCCGATCCTCCGCCCATGTGGACCGAACCCTATCTGGAAACCTGCTGCCGCTCGGCGCTGCACCGGCTGATGCTCAGCGGCCCTGCCGGCCGCCCGCCGGGCATGAAGGACCAGCCCTGCCTGGAACGGCTGGCGCGCATGGGCCTCGCCGGCCAGGGCGCCGACGGCCGCTACCGCCCCACGCCGCAGGGCGTCGCCCGGCATCAATCGGAAATCCTCTCCCCGCCATGATCCGGCAGGACGATCTGTGGCGCGCGCTGGACACGCTGGCCGCCGAGCGCGGCCTCACGCCCTCCGGCCTGGCCCGCGCGGCGGGGCTGGACCCGACCAGCTTCAATCCCTCCAAGCGCGCCGGTCCGGCCGGCAGGCTCCGCTGGCCGGGCACCGAAAGCCTGGCCCGCGTGCTGGAGGTCACGGGCGTGAGCCTGGAAGCGTTCGCCCGCCTCGCGGGCGGCCGGCATCCCCACGCCCCCGCGCCCCGCCCCGCGCGGTCGCGCCTCCGCCTGTCCACCTTCTCCCATCTCGACCATCCCGGCATGTTCGACGGCGGCGGCCTGCCCAGCGGCCGCCACTGGGACCAGTGGGAAATGCCCGGCACCGCCGAGGCCGATCTCTACGCCGTCACGCTGGATACCGACCTGTTCGAGCCGGTCTTCCGCGCCGGGACGATCCTGCTGGTCTCGCCCGCCACCCCGCTCCGCCGGCACGACCGGGCATTGCTGCTGCGGCCCGAAGGCGCGCTCTGCGCGATGGTGATCGACCCGCGGACGGGAATCGGCTCCGGCCCTCTGCTGGCCACGATCGGCCACGCCGCCGCCGGCCCCTTCGAGGCCGATCCCGCCGATCACCTGCACCGCATCATGATGGCCCTGCTGTAGCCGCCAGCATCACCCGCGCGCGAAATCCCCGCTCCGTCCCCGGCACCGGCGAGGCGATCTCCAGCCGCGCCCCCATCTGCCCGGCGATGCTGGCGGCGATGGCCAGCCCCAGCCCGCTGCCGTCGGCGGCGCTCCCGCCCCGCACGAAGGGCTCGGTCAGCCCCGGCAGCACGTGCGCCGGCAGGGCGTCGCAATCATTGACGATATCCACCACCCCGTCGCGCGACACCGTCACCGCGATCGCGGCATCGGGCGTGCCATGATGCGCCGCGTTCTCGATCAGGTTGCGGAACAGGATGCCCGCCGCATCGATATCCCCCCGCGCCCACGGCGCCTCCCGCCCGTCGCACGCCACCGTCACGGCGGGGAAGAGCGGCGGCATGTCGGCGAATTCCTCGGCCAGGACCTGCAACACCGCGATCGGGTCGAACCGGTCGTCCCCCATGGCCGCCCCCGACGACGCCCGCGACAGTTGCAGCAGCTTCTCCGTCATCCGCCCCAGCCGGCGGATCTGCCCGATCATGGCGGCCACCCGCCCCGGCGCCTCGGGCTCGTGCAACTGCTCGCGCAGCATCTGCGCCTGCGCCAGCAGCGCGCCGATCGGGTTGCGCAGTTCGTGCGCCGCATTGGCCGCGAAGGCCCGCTCGGTCGACAGCGCCTTCTTCAGCCGGTCCAGCAGCAGGTTGACGGCCATATGGATCGCCACCAGTTCCTCCGGCAGGTCCAGCGCCGGAATCGGCGCCAGATTGCCGCCGCCGCGCGCGCGGATTTCCGCCTGCAACACCGTCAGCGGCCGCAGCGCCCGCCGCACCACCCAGCGCACCAGCAGCCACACGGCGGGCAGGAACACGATCATCGGCAGGATCGAGATCAGCGTCGCCCGCCGCACCGCCTCGCGCCGATGAAAGGTCGGCTCGCCGACCAGGATGTAATGCCCGCCATCCCGCGCCCTGACGGCATAGACGCGAAAGCGCGGCCGGTCGTAAAACCCGCCGCGCATCACCGGGACGAAGATCCCGGCCGGCGCGTTCTGCGAGCGCAGCAGCAGCCGCCCCTCCGGCGTCGCGATCTGGTAGGCCAGCGTGCGCGGCCCCACTTCGGGCAGCAGCGCCACCGTCCCCCCGGACGGCCGCACGGCATGGGCGGCGATGACGAATTCCAGCCGCTCGGCCACTTCCTGCAACGAATTGTCCAGCCGCTCCGTCACCTCATAGCGGGTAAACCCCGCCACCAGCACGCTCAGCAACGACAGGCAGCCCAGCACCACCACCAGCACCCCGGCCATGATCCGGGTGGCCAAGCTCCATCGCCCGCCGCCGCGCCTCACGCCCCGCCCTCGCGCGCCAGCCGGTAGCCGCGCCCCCGCACGGTCAGGATCAGCCCGGCCCCCACCTTCTTGCGCACGCGGCTGATAAAGACCTCGATCGCATTGCTCTCGATCTCCTCGCCCAGCCCGTACAGCGCATCCTCGATCTGCTCGCGCGAGCAGATCGCCCCGGCCCGCCGGGCCAGCAGCGCGATCACCGCCCATTCGCGCGCCGTCAGGTCCACATCCTGCCCCAGCCGCGACAGGCTGCGCCGCCCCAGGTCGATCTCCACCTCGCCCAGCGCCAGCCGGTTGCCGGCCTGCGCGCCATAGCGGCGCGAAACCGCGTCGATCCGGGCCAGCAACTCGTCGAAATCGTACGGCTTGACGATATAATCGTCGGCACCGTCCGACAGCCCGGCGATGCGGTCGCTGATCTGGTCCTGCGCGGTGGCGATCATCACCGCCACCGCCGAGCCGCCGCGCCGGATCTCCCGCAGCAGGTCCCGCCCGCTGCCATCGGGCAACCCCAGGTCCAGCAGCAGGACATCATAGGCGATGGCCCCCAGCGCCGCCCGCGCGTCGGCCAGGGTGGTGAACCAGTCGGCGGCATGCCCGGCCCGGCGCAACCGCTCCTGCACCGCCGAGCCCAGCGGCCTCTCGTCCTCGACAACCAGGATCCGCACGGCGCCCCCTATCCCTTCTTCCGCTCCCGCATCACCCGCGCATAAAGCGAGGGCAGCACCAGCAGCGTCAACACGGTGGACGACACCAGCCCGCCGATCACCACCGTCGCCAGCGGCCGCTCGACCTCCGCCCCGGCACTGGTCGAAAACGCCATCGGAAAGAAACCGAGGCTGGCCACCAGCGCGGTCGCGATCACCGGCCGAAACCGCTGCTCCGCCGCCTCGAACGCCGCCCGCGCCACATCCAGTCCCGTACGGCGCAGATGCTGGATATAACTGACCAGCACCACCCCGTTCAGGATCGCGACCCCGAACAGCGCAATGAACCCGATCCCGGCGGAAATGCTGAACGGCAGCCCCCGCGCCGCCAGCGCCAGAATCCCCCCCGTCGCCGCCATGGGCAGGTTGACGAACACCAGCGCCGCCGGCGGCACCGCGCCCAGCGCCAGCACCAGCAGCCCGAAGATCAGCGCCAGCGCGACCGGCACCACGATCTCCAGCCGCGCCATGGCCGATTGCAGATTGCGGAACTGCCCTTCCCAGGTCAGGCGATAGCCGGGCGGCAGAGGCACCCGCGCCACCGCCGCCTGCGCCGCCGCGACGTACGAGCTCAGGTCCCGCCCCCGCACATTGGCCTGCACGATCAGCCGGCGCTGGATCCGGTCGCGGCTGATGCGCGGCGGCCCGTCGACCACCGACACGCGCGCCACCTGCGATATCAGGACCGCCCCCGCGCCATCCGCCCGCCGCACCCGCAACCCCGCGATCCGCTCCACCGACGCCACCTGGTCGGGCGCGAAGCGGATCTGCGTATTCACCACCGCATCGTCCATGATCACCGGCCGGCCGATATGCCCGCCCACGGCCTCGACCGTGTCCAGAATATCGGCCATCGCGACATTCAGCCGCGCCGCGCGTGCCCGATCGATATCGACATGGATGAACGGCACCGTGCCGTCGCCCTGCGCCGCGACATCGGCCGCCCCCGGCACGCTGCTCAACGCCGCCGCCACCCGGTCGCCCAGCCGCGCCAGCACGGCCAGGTCGGAACCGTAGATCGACACCGCGATCTGCGTCCGCACGCCCGACAGCAGGTCGTCCATCCGCATCTCGACCGGCTGGCTCCACGAGAACCGCGCATCGGGCAGCCGGTCGCGCAACGCGCGGTCATAGGCGTCGACCAGCCCTTCCTGGCTGCCGGCGGTCCGCCAGCGCGACGGGTCCTTCAGGAAGATGAACGTATCGGTCTCGTTCACGCCCATCGGGTCGGTGGGAATGGCCGAGGTCCCGGTATTGCTGACCACCGTCGCAACCTCGGGGAAACCCATCAGGATCCTCTCTTCCGTCCCGACCGATTCCAGCACCGTCGGCAGCGAGGCACTGGGCAGGCGCGTCGCCGTCACGACCAGCGCCCCCTCGCCCAGTTGCGGAATGAACTCCCCCCCCAGCCGCGTGGCCAGCACGACCGAAACCAGAAACACCGCGATCGTGGCGCCGAACAGCGGCCAGGGATGCGTCTCCCCCCACCGCACCGCCGGCCCGTACCAGCGGCGCAGCGCCGCCACCAGCCGCGTGTCCCCATGCCCGCCGCCCCGCATCGCCAACGCCGCAATCACCGGCACGCACAACACGCAATAGGCCAGCGACGCCAGCAGCGCCATGATGACGGTCTGGGCCATGGGGCGAAACATCTTCCCCTCGATCCCCTGCAAGGTCAGGACCGGCAGATACACCATCACGATCACCAGGATGGCGAAGGTGACGGGCCGCAGCACCTGGACCGTCGCCGACACCACCTGCCCCCGCAGATCGGCCGCGCGATCGGTCTCGCGCAACGCCAGCAGGTGCTCCACCACCACCAGCGAACTATCGACGATCATGCCGAAATCGATGGCCCCGAGACTCAGCAGATTGGCCGAAATGCCGAACTGCCGCATCCCCGCCATGGCGCAGACCAGCGCGAAGGGAATGACCGAGGCAATGACCAGCGACGCCCGCCAGTCCCCGATCACCACCACCAGCACACCGACCACCAGCACCGCCCCCATCAGCAGATTATCGCGTACGGTGGCAATGGTGCGGTTCGTCAGGTCCGACCGGCTGTAGTACGGGTCCAGCGTCACCCCTGCCGGCAGGGTGCGCCCGATACCCGGCAGCGCCGCGCGGATGGCGGCGAGCGTGGCGTCCGAACTCGCCCCCTGCCGCATCATCACCACACCATTGACGATCTCGCCCCGCCCGTCGCGCGTCACCGCCCCCAGCCGGGTGCGCGGCCCCATCGACACCACCCCGACATCCCGCAGGCGGATCGCCGTGCCGTCGGCATTGCTGCGCACCGGCAGCGCGCCGAAATCGTCCAGCGTGCGGATCAGCCCACGCCCGACCACGATCTGCTGCTCGGCATGATGCTCGATCCAGCCACCGCCCGACGCCGCGTTGTTGCCATCCACCGCCCGATAGACATCGCCGACCGAAACCCCGTACGCATTCAGTCGCCCCTGGTCCAGCGCCACCTGGAACGTCTCCTCGGCCCCGCCATTGACGTTCACGTCCACCACCCCGGGCACCAGCTTCAGTTGCGGCACCACGGTCCAGGCCATCAGCCGGTTCAGGTCCATCAGTGAGCGGCCCGAGCCATGGATCTGGATCTGCATGATCTCGCCCATGCCGGTCGCCAGCGGACCCATGTTGATCGACAGGCCGGGCACCGCAATCAGCGACCGCGCCTGCTGGATCCGTTCGTTGACGCGGGTGCGGTCCAGGTCGATGTCGGTCTCGTCGTCGAACTGCACATAGACGACCGACACGCCCGACCGCGAGACCGAGCGCAGGTCGTTCATGCCCGGAATCCCCGCCATGCTGGCCTCGACGGGAAAGGTGATCAACCGCTCGACCTCCTCGGTCGCCAGCCCGGGCGCCACGACGGAGACCAACACCTGCCGGGGCGAGATATCGGGCACCGCCTCGACCGGCAACCCGACAACCGCCGCCATCCCGGCCAGCATCAGCGCAAACGCGGCTCCCAGGACGACGAAACGGTTCGCCTGGAGCAGGAGCAGAAGGGCACGCATGTCAGTCGTCCCCGCTCATCCCGGCCAGCAGCATCATCGATTTCAGGGCGAAGCTACCATGGGCGGCCACACCCTGCCCCGCCGACAGGCCCGCAAGAATGACCGCACTGCACCCATCGTCGATCCCGACCGTCACCGGCACGGGCCGGTAGCTGTCGGCGCCGCTGCGGACGAACACGACATCGCGGCCCGCGATCCGCTGCACCGCCTCGGACGGGACCAGGATACCGGTCCGACGGTCGGCGGTTTCCAACGCCGCATCCAGCATCATGCCCGGCCGCAGCGCGCCATCCGGATTGGCCACGACGCTGATCACGCGCACCAGCCCCGTGGCCGGCGACGCAACGCCGCTGACCGAACTGATCCGCGATTCGATCCGGCGCCCCCCCAGCAGCGTGACCTGCCGGCCACCCACCACCAGCCGGCCGGCGTCCTGCGGCGGCACGTCCGACACGATCCAGACCGATGACAGATCAATCAGGGTCGCGACGACCTGCCCGGCCTCGATATCGCCGCCGGGCGCCACATTCAGGTCCTGAACCAGCCCGGCGATCGGGGCCAGCAGGGACGATGTCTCGTCGCCGCTCGTGGAAATTCGCTCGCTGACGGAGTTGAACTCTTCTTCGAAACGATGGGTCATGGTGCCGACATCGGCCTGCCGGGCCGCCACGGTGCTGCGCGCCTCCTGCAACACCGCGAGCCGGCGCCGGACTTCCCCCTGCGAAACGGTGGTGCCGGACAAGGCCTGGGCACGTTTCCACGCCGCCTCGGCTTCAGCCTGCGCAGCCAGAGCGCTGGCCAGCGCGGCATGCATCTGCACGGATTGCAGCCGCGCGACATGCAGCGAATGATCCAGATAATCGACCAGCACGCTATCACGCTTCACCTGCTGCCCGGCCATGACGCGCACCCGCAATACCTTGCCCGCGCCGACCGGCCGAACGCGCACGATCCGCGTTTCGTCCGCCATCACGCTGGCCAACACCGGCAGCATCCGCGACAGCGTACCCGGGCAGGCAACGCTGTCGACCAATCCTTCAGCCCGTCTGGCCTCCTCCCCGATCGTCACCGGCGCCATCGCCGCCGGCGCGTCGGCGAGGCCAGGCGCCGACAGGGTCAGACCGTTCAGGGCGGCAGCCAGCACCATGCCGGCACGCGCACGGCTCATGGCGTCATCCCGGTGGCGATGGCGGCGCGGAGAATGGCCGCGTGCCAGCCGATTTCAGCGGAATTCAGCGCCAGGATGGCGTTATAGGCGCCCAACCGCGCCCGCAATGCCTCGATCAGCGTCGTTTCTCCCACCTGCCAGGATCGTTCCATCTCGTCCGCGCGCCGGTTCAGCGCGGCGGCCGAAGTCCGCGCGCCGTCCAGCGTCGTCCGCGCCGCGTCCACCCGGGCGCGCACCTGTGCCAACTCCACCCGCACCATGCGCCGCGCCTGTATTTCCCGGCTGCCGGCCGCCGCCAACCGGTTGCGTGCCTCGGCCATCATCGGCACGTTCCGCGCCTCGCTCGGCAACGGGACCGAAACCTGCACGCCCACGCGGCTATCCCACGGGCTGCCATACTGGCCTTCATGAATCGCCCCGATCCCAATTTCAGGATTGGGCATGAACGACGCCCGCGCCAACCGCACCGCTTCCTGCGCGGCCGCGACATCCCGATGGGCGGCCCGCACACGCGGATCATTGTCCTCGACCAGTTGCGGTGTATCCAGACGCGTATGTGCCAGGAAGCGTGCGTCATAAGACAGGATATCGGGCAAACCGGGCCGCCCCAGCAGCACCGTCAGCGCAGCGACGGCAACCTCCACCTGCTCACGCGCCAAACCGGCCTCATTCCGTGCGGCAGCCAATTCGGCGGTCGCCGCCTGCTGGTCAGCAGCAGTCGATTCCCCCACGCGCTGCGCCCGCCCGACGGCTCCGCCGACCCGCTGCATCGCCTGCACCAGCGACAACGCCACCGCCAGACGGCGTCGGGCGATCACCTGCGCGGAAGCGGCCTCCAGCACCCGCACGGCGACCGCCATATGCTCGACATTCAGCTTTTCCTGAATCGTGGCAGATTCAGCCTGCGCCACCCGCTGTGTCGCGGTCCCCTGACCCGGTAGCCACAGCGGCACCGACACCGTGCCCTGATAGGTGGTATAACCGACGTTGGAGCCTATGAAGTGGTCGTCGTAATACTGGGCCGACACCACTGGTCCGCCAGGAAACCAGGATTTCGCGGCTTCCGCCCGCGCATCTGCCGACTGGCGGTTGGTCGCCAGTTCCGTCCGCACCGGATCGACCGCCCACGCAGCACTCACCGCTTCATGGAAGGATAGGTCATCCGCGCAAGCGCGACCGGCCACGCCGACCCCCAGGCCAATGCCTACAATCGTGGCCAGTATGGCAGCGAGGGCCGGCTTTTCGGCACGACGCCGACGCGACAAGGCCCTTGGCATCCATCCGTCCCCATGCTCCGGATAGCCCGATGCCATCCCTGCCGAGAGCGCGCTCTAACACAGCAAGCTGACAGGACCCTGAACGAAGGGCCGAGTGCCGGAGGGCACGGGAGAATTTGCGCGAGCCCGCTGACTTTCGCCGGATTTTGGCCTATGTCTGCGACCATGACCGACACACCGCTCTCGCTGATCCGCAATTTCTCGATCATCGCGCATATCGACCACGGCAAATCGACGCTGGCCGACAGGCTGATTCAGGCCTGCGGCGCGCTGACGGCGCGCGAAATGACCAACCAAGTCCTGGACAACATGGAGTTGGAGCGCGAGCGCGGCATCACCATCAAGGCGCAGACGGTACGCCTGACCTACCCGGCCAAGGACGGCAAGACGTACGTCCTGAACCTGATGGACACGCCGGGCCATGTCGATTTCGCCTACGAGGTCAGCCGCTCGCTCGCGGCCTGCGAAGGCTCGCTGCTGGTCGTCGACGCCTCGCAGGGCGTGGAGGCGCAGACGCTCGCCAACGTCTACCAAGCCATTGACGCCCATCACGAGATCGTGCCGGTCCTGAACAAGGTGGATCTGCCCGCCGCCGAGCCCGAGCGCGTCCGCGCCCAGATCGAGGAAGTGATCGGCATCCCGGCAGACGACGCGGTCCAAATCTCGGCCAAGACCGGCCTGAACATCGAAGGCGTGCTGGAAGCCTTGGTGACGCGCCTGCCGCCACCGGTTGGTGACGACACCAAGCCGTTGCAAGCACTTCTGGTCGATAGCTGGTACGACGCCTATCTGGGCGTGATCATTCTGGTCCGCGTCAAGGAAGGCCGGCTTAAACGCGGCATGCGCATCCGCATGATGTCCAACGGCGCGGTCTATCACGTCGATCAGGTCGGCGTGTTCGCTCCGCGCATGGTGCCTGTCGATGACCTCGGGCCGGGCGAAATGGGCTACATCAACGCCGCGATCAAGACGGTGGCCGACTGCAATGTCGGCGACACGCTGACCGACGACCGCCGCCCGGCCGAAACGGTGCTGGCGGGCTTCAAGCCGTCGATCCCGGTCGTGTGGTGCGGTCTGTATCCCGTCGATGCCGACGATTTCGAGAAGCTGCGCGACAGCCTGTCCAAGCTGCGTTTGAACGACGCCTCGTTCCATTACGAGGCTGAGACCTCC
This sequence comes from Gluconacetobacter sacchari, assembly GCF_014174255.1. Taxonomy (GTDB): domain Bacteria; phylum Pseudomonadota; class Alphaproteobacteria; order Acetobacterales; family Acetobacteraceae; genus Gluconacetobacter; species Gluconacetobacter sacchari. The sequence continues at coordinate 1,840 of NZ_JABEQJ010000003.1, read as the reverse complement.
GCCGCGCTGGGCTTCGGCTTCCGTTGCGGCTTCCTGGGCCTGCTGCACCTGGAAATCATCCAGGAGCGCTTGAGCCGCGAATTCAACCTGGACCTGATCGCGACCGCCCCCTCGGTGGTCTACCGCCTCTACCGCACGAACGGCGAGATGGAGGAACTCCACAACCCCGCCGACATGCCCGATGGCTCGGTGATCGAGCGGATGGAGGAACCCTGGATCGTCGCCACCATCATGGTGCCCGACGAGTATCTGGGTGCGGTGCTGACCCTGTGCAGCGAGCGGCGCGGCGTCCAGAAGGACCTCACCTATGTCGGCAATCGGGCGATGGCGGTCTATCGCCTCCCGCTGAACGAGGTGGTGTTCGATTTCTACGACCGGCTGAAATCGGTCTCGCGCGGCTACGCCAGCTTCGACTACCAGATGGACGGCTACGAAGAGAGCGATCTGGTGCGCATCTCGATCCTGGTCAATCTGGAGCCAGTCGATGCGCTGTCCTTCGTCGCCCACCGCTCGGCGGCCGAAAGTCGAGGCCGCTCGATATGCGCGAAGCTGAAGGAACTGATCCCCCGCCAGCTCTTCAAGATCGCGATCCAGGCCGCGATCGGCAGCCGCGTGATCGCGCGCGAGACGATCGGCGCGATGTCCAAGGACGTGACGGCCAAATGCTATGGCGGCGACATCTCGCGCAAGCGCAAGCTGCTGGAAAAGCAGAAAGAAGGCAAGAAGCGCATGCGCCAGTTCGGCAAGGTCGAAATCCCCCAGAGCGCCTTCCTAGCCGCCTTAAAGATGGACCATTGACCCAACCCGCACCCCGCCCTCTCGGTACATCTTTACCCCCTTGCGCGGGCCCCAATTGTTGCTATGTTCCCGCCCCATACTAACGGGTCCACCACACAGGGTGCCCGCTTGTATGCCGGAGAGATGGCCGAGCGGCTTAAGGCGCACGCTTGGAAAGCGTGTGTGCGTTAATAGCGTACCGTGGGTTCGAATCCCACTCTCTCCGCCATTACCCTAACCAACTGATTTCATTCGTCTTTTTCTTGGCTTCGGCAGTGTGTGGCACACGTTGGTGGCACACGGGAAAGCCAAATTGACGACACCCTGCATATGCAGCGAAGGCGTTCCGTCTGGCACCTGAAAAGTAACCGGCCGCTCAAGACCGCATGATCACGCGGCCTGTTTTTGAAGTTCTGCCATGGGATGCCAATTCCACGGCAACAATTCATGGAGACGGTTGACCTTGTGGTCGTTGATCCGGGCGAGAATATCGGCGAGATAATCCTGCGGGTTGAGCCCGGAGAGCTTGGCGCTTTCGATCAGGGTCATGGCGTCGGCGATGTTGTCGCCACCGGCATCGGAACCGGCGAACAGGTAATTTTTCCGACCGACGACGACGGGGCGTATGGCGCGCTCGGCGGCATTATTGTCGATGGCGACGCGACCGTCTTCGAGGAACAGGGTAAAGGCGGTCCAGCGATTGAGCGCATAGCGGATGGCCTTGGCCAGTTCGCCCTTGCCGGGAATGCGGGCGAGTTGGGCCTCGCACCAGACGCGGAATTTCTCGATGCGGGGACGGCTTTCCGCTTGTCGAATGGCCAGACGCTGTTCGGGCAGCCGTCCCGTGATCTGGCGCTCGATATCGTAAAGCACGCCGATCTGGTCGAGCGCTTCCCTGGCGATCGTCGAGCCGCTGCCTTTCCAGATATCGTGGAAATCCCGTCGCAGGTGGGCCCAGCATGCGGCCTCGCGCACGCGCACGGCGCCAGCGACATCGGGTTTGTAGAGTTCCCTGAAACCAGCGTAAGCATCTGCCTGGAGAATGCCGGAGAAGGTCGCCAGA
>NZ_JABEQJ010000002.1 GCF_014174255.1 Gluconacetobacter sacchari | reverse complement strand
CACCGTCTCGGCCCGCAATTCCTCGGCCAACTGGCGCAACTGCTCCACCGACAGGTTGCGCAGGTCGCGCGGCGACGTCACACGGTCCAGAAGCGGAAAGCGGCCCTTCGTGGGGATGGCGTCCGAGCTATGGGCACCAATCTTGTCTTCGGCCATGGTCTCAGCTCCTGCGGTCGACGACGTAACGGATTAGGTCTCGCAGCCGGTCGGCTTCGGGTCCGAAGAGATCAAGATGGGCCTCCGCCTGCTCGGCCACGCGGCGCGCCTCGCGCGCGGCGCCGTCGACGCCCAGCAGCGCGACATAGGTGGACTTGCCCGCGGCCTGGTCCTTGCCGGCGGTCTTGCCCAGTTCCTCGGCGCTGGCAGTGGCGTCCAGCACGTCATCGGCGATCTGGAAGGCGGCGCCCAGGTCTCGGCCATAGGCGGCGATGCGCGCGCGCACCGACGGCTCGGCATGGCCGAGAATAGCCCCGGCCTCGGCCGCGTAGCGGATCAGGCAGCCGGTCTTGAGCGCGTGCAGGCGTTCGACATCCGGCAGGGACAGCGCGCGGCCTTCCCCTTCCATGTCGATCATCTGGCCGCCCACCATGCCGGCGGCGCCCGACGCGGCGGCCAGGGCACCTACCAGGCCGATGCGGATGGCCGCGTCGGGGTGCGTGGCCTCGTCGGCCAGGATCTCGAACGCCATCGTCTGCAACGCGTCGCCGGCCAGGATCGCGGTCGCCTCGTCGAACTTGCGGTGCGTCGAGGGCTGGCCGCGGCGCAGGTCGTCGTCATCCATCGCCGGCAGGTCGTCATGCACCAGCGAATAGGCATGCAGCATCTCGACCGATGCCGACACGCGATAGGACCGTGCATCGTCCACATCGAACAGGCTGGCGACTTCCGCCGTCAGGTAGCCGCGCAGGCGCTTGCCGCCGCCCAGGGTGGCGTAGCGCATGGCGTCCACCACCCGGCCCTCGGCGCCTGGTACCGGCGGCAACAGGGCGTCGATCGCGGCTTCGATCGCCGTGGCCCGCGTCGACAGGGAAGACCGCAGCAGGCTGGCGCGGTCCACGGTCTGCCCTGTCCGGGCGGTCGCTGTTGTGTGGCTCATCGGTACGTCAATCCATCGATTTCGTCTCCAGCGCGCCATCGGCGCACTGGATGATCGCCTGAACGCGGGCATCGGCCTCGTTCAGCTTGCTCTCGCAATGTCGTCTCAGGGCCGCCCCACGCTCGTAGGATGCGATGGCATCCTGGAGGCGAAGCTGTCCGCCTTCGAGCTTGCGCACGATGTCCTCGAGCTGCGCGAGGGCATCCTCGAAGGAAAGCTGGGACAGATCTTCCGTCATGGGTGCGGTTCTTCCATCATGAGGCGCAGGAATTACTCCCAGGTGGCCTCTTCTGCCAAGGGCATAGGACGACGAGGGGGATTTTGTGCCATCTGTGGCATTTAGGGCACGTCTTTGGAATGAACAGGCAAGTTTCGTGTCCTAAGTGCCTGCCGGCGCATCGGGGCGGCGGCGGATCACGAAGGACAGGACCCCGCCATCCTCGCCGAAGGCGATCAGGGCATGGCCCGTCTCGCGGCAGAAAGCCTGAAAATCGGCGACGCTGGCGCGGTCGGTCGCGATCACGCGCAGCCGGTCGCCCGGCTGCATACCGCGCAGCGCCCGATTGGCCTTGAGAACGGGCAGCGGGCAGCTCAGCCCTTTGACGTCGAGCAGCGTCTCGCTCATGGCTGCGGACTCCGGAAGGCGGCAGCGGATCGTGAACCCTCTGCCTCGGGGGTGACTTTACGGCACGAAAGGTCGCACCATAGAAGAAATGGCGACCATGGAAAATATCACGGCTGACGGGATGGATATGACCGGCTATCGGATCGGAATCGATTTTGGCGGAACGAAGATCGAAATCGCGGCGCTGGCCCGCGCTGACGGCAGGGAACTGGCCCGGCGACGCATCGCCAACCCGGGACATTACGCGGGCGCGGTGACGGCCATTCGCGACCTCGTCGCGGGTATGGATGCCGAACTGGGCGGCTCGGGCAGTGTGGGGATCGGCATTCCGGGTTCGATCAGCCCCGAAAGCGGCCTGATCAAGAACGCGAACGCCACCTGGCTGAACAACCAGCCCTTCGGGCGCGACCTGACCGAATCCCTGGGGCGTGAGGTGCGGGTCGAAAACGATGCCAATTGCTTCGCCTTGTCCGAAGCCGTGGACGGCGCCGGCGCCGGCCGACGCGTCGTTCTGGGGGTGATTCTGGGCACCGGGATGGGCGGCGGCCTGGTCGTGGAGGGCAAGCTGCTGACCGGGGCGCATCATATCGCCGGTGAATGGGGGCATATCCCGCTGCCCTGGCCGCGAATCACGGAAATGCCGTTCCCCAAATGTTTCTGCGGCAACGAAGGCTGCCTGGAGCGTTTCCTCAGCGGCCCGGCGCTGGCGCAGGACTGGAAAGGTGCGGGCCATCGCGACACGGCAGGGATCGAGGACGCGGCCGAAGCGGGGGACATCGCCGCCATCGGGGCGCTGGACCGCTATGTGGACCGCCTGGCGCGGGCCTGTGCCATGGCGATCAATTTCCTGGATCCCGATGTCATCGTGCTGGGCGGCGGGGTGTCGAACCTGCTGTCGATCTATGCCCGCGTCCCGCGCCTTATGCTGCGATACGTCATCACGCCGCAGTGCGACACGCCCGTCATCCGCAACCAGCACGGCGACAGCTCGGGCGTGCGCGGCGCGGCCTGGCTATGGTCGGCGGACGAGACCGCCGCATAGCGGCATGGAGGCGGTCCGTCGCGCCGCCTCTTTCATTCGTCCGGCTGGCTGGCGTCCGGCTGACTGGGAAGAACCCGGTCGGGACGGAATCCGGTCGCGACGACGTACAGTTCGCTCGATTCCTTGCGGCTGGCCGGCGGCTTGGCGTGGCGGACGGTCGCGAAGGCATGCTTCATCGGCTCCAGCATCTGCTTCTCCGACCCGCCCTGGAAGACCTTGGCGACGAAGGTGCCGCCCGGTGCCAGCACCTTCAGCGCGAAATCCAGGGCCAGTTCCGCCAGGCCGAGAATGCGCAGATGGTCGGTGGGCGCATGGCCGGTCGTATTCGGCGCCATGTCCGACAGCACCAGATCGGCTGGCCCGCCCAGCAGGTCCGTCAGTTTGCCGGGCAGGTCCGGATCGTTGAAATCGCCTTCCAGGATCGTGGCGCCGGCGACCGGATCGACCGGCAGCAGGTCGACGCCGACGACATGGCTGGCGCCACGCTTGACAGCGACCTGAGTCCAGCCGCCCGGGGCGGCGCCGAGATCGACCACCCGCATGCCGGGACGGATCAGGTGGAAGCGGTCATCGAGTTCGATCAGCTTGAAGGCCGCGCGCGACCGCCAGCCCTGCTTGCGGGCGGCCTGAACATAAGGGTCGTTCAATTGGCGGTTGAGCCAACGTTGCTGGGCGGTCGTGCGGCCACGGGCGGTCCGCAGGGAGACGGCCTGGCTGCGGGTCGAGCGCGCCGCGCCCGAATCCGCGGCGGCGTTGCCGGTGCCGGGGGCCGAACTGCTGCTGAGCGCCTTGCCGGGAACGCGCGGCTTGCCGCCGCCAGCCGGGGGACGCCGCTTCATGGATGCGACGCACCCATCGCGGGGGGGCAGGGCGATGCGAAGGGCAGGGCGCCCGACGCCGATGGCAGGGCCAGAGGGGCCGAATCGTTGATCATGCGCAGCAGCATACCATCACGCAGGCCGCGATCGGCCACCATGATTTCCGGCACCGGCCATACCCTGTGGATCGCCTCGAAGATCGCGCAGCCCGGCATGACGTACTGGGCGCGGTCGGGCCCCACGCACGGGTGCTGGCTCAACCCCTCCGGCCCCATGGCGGCCAGGGTGCGAATCGCGTCCCGGGCCGGCCCGGCCTCCAGGATCGTGCCGTCCACCGCCGTCCGGCTGTAGCGGGTCAGGGACAGGGCGATGCTGGCCAGGGTAGTGACGGTGCCGCTGGTGCCGATCAGGCTGACATTGCCGCGGCTGATTTCGCGGCGGATGCAATGCACGGCCTCGAACGCGCGGAGCTGGCCCGCGATCTGCTCGACCATCCGCTGGTAGCCCTGCTCGCTGAACGCGCTCTCGCCGAACTGTTCCGCCTGGGTGATGACACCGGCCGGCAGGCTGAGATAGCCGCTGAGATCCTGGCGGCGCGCATGGCGATCGGTGCGGACCCAGGCGATTTCGGTCGAGCCGCCGCCGATGTCGAACAACAGCGCGCGGGTGCGGGTGGGAGACACCCGGTCGTCATGCAGCAATGCCGAACAGCTTTCCATCGCCAGTTCGGCTTCCTCGCGCGACGAGATGACGGTGATGTCCAGCCCCGTCTCGCGCCGCGCGCGTTCGATGAACGCGGCGCCGTTACCGGCGCGACGGCAGGCCTCGGTCGCGACGGCGCGATAGCGGAACAGGCGCCGGCGTTCCATGCGCATGGCACAGACCCGCAGCGCCTCGATGGTGCGGTCCATGGCGTGTGGGCTGAGTTGCCCGGTCCGTTGCAGGCCCTCGCCCAGACGCACGATCCGGTTGAAGCTGTCGACGACACGAAAGCCGTCGGCATGGGGGGCGGCGATCATCAGGCGGCAATTGTTCGTCCCAAGGTCGATCGCACCGAACATACCCGGCACGCTGCGATTCGCCCTGTATCCCGACGCACGGGGGAGTCGCGTTGCCTCCTGGCCATCGCGCCAGGACATCGTATTGTCCATCGGACGGTCCCTCTGCCACCACCGTATAGCATATAGTGTGTGCTGACCCGCGCGCAGGGCAAGACAAATATGTCGGTTTGAAAAAACCGCACGGAAAGGTGCTTGTCACGTTCCATGGCCGATGCTATCAGCCCCTCACCGCACGGTGCCGAGCCGGTCGCCCGGTTGGGGGATAGTTTAGCGGTAGAACTACCGGCTCTGACCCGGTCAGCCCTGGTTCGAATCCAGGTCCCCCAGCCAATATTTCCTTGCAATAGCCTGTTGAAACTGATCGTCCGGCACGGACGATACCGTGCGTGGATTTCGTCTACGCGCGATCCTGCTCCAGCTCGTCAGGGCAGAGAAAGCAGAGGCCTATCAGGATCGGGATGGGTAACAGGAAATAGCCCGATATCGCGTGGCGCATGAACACGGAGAGAAACGCGCCGGCGATGCAGCTTGCCCACCCCAGACCGGGAAGGGCGGCGGCAAGAGAGAACGCGGGTTTGCCAACCCGCGCATTCCACAGAAACCCCACCATGTTATCGGCGAATTTGACGATATTGTTGGTAACGACGATCGTCTGGACAGAAACGCTGGAGAAGCGGGACAGAACTTCGCCCTGCATGGCCATGGCAACGGTCAAGAGCAGGATCTCCGCCCGCGAGCGCGTGCCGCCCGGATGCGCCCAGTGCAGGATCTGGGCCAGGGCCAGCAACGCAGCGATCCACAGCCACTCATGACGGTAGGCGCGCAGGCCGCGACGCAGCAGGCTGGCGATCAGGGCACCGCAGAAAAACAAGCCCAGAACAGTGCCGACAGCCGCGACTTTCGGCCAATCCTGATCGGCGAGCGAGATGCCGAAATTGGTCGAGTTGCCGGTCATGGCGGCGCTGAAGATGCCGTGGAGTTCGACATAGCCGACAGCATCGACATAACCGGCGATAAGGCTCAGTGCGATGACACGAAGTGCCGAGTGGGTTGCGGCGCTCATCAGACGATAAGCGGCTTGTCCTGGCGCAGTTTCGACAGGGTTTCCTTGTCGAGATTGAGATGTTCCTTCACCATCTGGCGGGGCGACAGGCCGAGCCACTGGTTGGCCGAGAAGTCGGCGAACCGATCGCTCTTGAAGGCTTCCAGGAACACCATGGGTTCGTCGCCGATATTCTCGAGATAATGACCCATGCCCAGCGGGACATACCCAACGTCTCCAGCACAGTAATCGAACGTTCGCGCCTTTCCGCCCGATGCGAACACGGTCATGCGGGCGCGCCCACGGACGAAATACTGCCATTCGTCGTTATTGGGGTGCCAGTGGAGTTCGCGCAGCCGCCCGGGTTCGACGACATTGATCGCGGCGGCGATGGTGGAGGCCGCCGGAAAATTGCGGGAATCCACGACGCGAACAGTACCGCCGGCGGCCTTCGCCGGTTCCTGTCGCAGGAAGCGGTGCGTATAGCGGATCGGGGACGGACCCTGCGGGCATTTGACCGCATCCTGCTTCGCGACCGTGGGCTCGGTACCATTGAAGATCCAGCGGGTCTTTTCGACATCGGTCGGCAGATGAGCGAACGCGGATTCCGGCACGCCGAAATTCTTGGCCAGGATGTGGCGCGGTGTATGGGCAAACCAGTCGCTGATCAGAAAGGTCTCGTTTTCAGAGAAATTGGCATCGTCGAAGACCAGCAGGAATTCACATCCCTCATCTCCCAGTCCCTGGATCGAGTGGGGAATACCGGCGGGAAAGTTCCAGATATCTCCGGCCTCGACATCGTCGACGAAGGGACGTCCTTCGGTGTCGATGGCGGTGACGCGGGCCTTTCCGGCGATCATGAATCCCCATTCCGCTTCCTTATGATAGTGCAGCTCGCGGTAGCCGCCGGGCTTGAGGCGCATATTGACGCCGGCGAGAGTGGTCGCAGCCGGGAGTTCGCGGATGGTGATTTCGCGCGCCCAGCCGCCGGACCCCAGGCGATTGCGTGCGTCCGCATAGGAAAATTTCAGATTGGGGATGGTTCCGGCATCGGTGTCCGGCGAGGCGAAAAGATCGGGAACCTCTTGTTCGCGAGCCAGGTTGCGTGGACCAAGGATATTGGCGCCACGATCGCCGCGAATGGGTTCCAGCGCTTCGGGCTTTGAACTCAGCCAAGGAAGATCGGCCATCGGAGTCTCTCCTGATCAGGTGCAATTTGTGACGTAATATGTCAAAGTGCCGGGAGAGCCGTTGATGCGAATCAAGGATTACGATTTTTCTTCGGATTTTCACGGTTTTGTGAAAATTGGCGGCTTCAGTAGGCAAGAAAGCGCCTCTGCCAGCAAGAAACAAAAGTATTTATATAAGTAAAAATGACGTTTAATATATATTATGCCAATTATTATAAGTAAAAAAATAATACTATAAATATTTTATCAAATAAAACTACCGCCGGTCGGGGCGGCGCAGCCGGTAGCTCAGGGCTTCGGCGACGTGAGGTTGAGCAGTTTCCGTTTCTCCACTGAGATCGGCAATGGTGCGGGCCACGCGCAGCAGTCGCGTGAAGCCGCGTGCCGACAGGCGTAGCCGGTCGGCAGCCCGCACCGCATAGTCACGGGCGATGGTACTGGTCGGGAACAGATCGGGGGAGGCTTCGGCATTGGTCAGCCCATCCTGGCGCGCGGTCTGGATGGCACGCGCGGCAGCCACGCGCTGCGCCACCACGGCGCTGCTTTCGCCCGTCGGCAGGCCCGCCAGTTCGGCGGGCGACACTGGTTCGACATGCACGGTCATATCCATCCGGTCCAGCATGGGGCCGGAGATGCGGGCGGTGTAATCCTCGCCACAGCGCGGCGCCTTGCGGCATTCCTGCGTCGCATCGCCCAGATAGCCGCAACGGCAGGGATTCATCGCCGCGACCAGTTGGAAGCGGGCAGGGTAGGTGACATGGCCCGAGGCCCGGGACACCGTGATGGTTCCGGACTCGATCGGCTGGCGTAGCCCCTCCAGCGCCGCGCGGGAAAATTCCGGCAGTTCGTCCAGAAACAGTACGCCGCGATGGGCCAGGCTGACTTCACCCGGCCGCAGCCGGTTGCCGCCGCCCACCAGGGCGACATGGCTGGTGGAATGATGCGGATCGCGGAAGGGCGGACGGAAGATGGGCAATCCCATCGGCAACTGGCCGGAAATACTGTGAATCCGGCTGATCTCCAGGATCTCGGCGCTCGTCAGGTCGGGCAGCAGGGAGGGCAGGCGGGCCGCGAGCATCGATTTGCCGGCACCGGGCGGGCCGGTCATCAGCAGCGAATGTGCTCCGGCCGCCGCGATTTCCAGCGCTCGCCGCGCCGTCTCCATGCCGCGCACATCCGCCAGATCGGGGCCGCCCGCGCTATCGAACGGCAGGCGGGACGGCAATTCGACCGCAGGCAGGACCTGTTCGCCGGTCAGATGATTGACCAGTGCCAGCAGGCTCTCCGCCGCAACGATATCCAGGCCGTCGCCGGCCCAGCGGGCCTCGGGCCCTTGCGTGGCGCCGCAGATCAGGCCGCGCGACTGCTCCACCGCCGTCAGGGCAGCCGGCAGCACGCCTGGGACCGGATTGATCCGGCCGTCGAGCGACAATTCGCCGATCGCGCCATAACGTCCGCTTTCCTCCGGCGGGACGACCGCCATCGCCGTCAGCAGTGCCAGCGCGATCGGCAGGTCGAAGTGCGACCCTTCCTTGACGATATTGGCGGGCGCCAGATTGACCACGATCCGCTTGGCCGGCAGCGCCAGGCCCATCGCCGCCAGGGCCGCGCGCACACGTTCGCGCGCTTCGGCCACCGCCTTGTCGGCCAGGCCGACGATCAGGAAGGATGGCAGGCCTGCCGCAAGCTGCACCTCGACCCGCACGGGAATGGCATCGATACCCGACAGGGCGAAACCCAGCACGGAAGAAATGGTCATATGGTCCCGATCGCCGGAAAATTCTCCATGGCAATGTTGTAGCCCAGAACGCCGGATGCGAAACCCCATGGGCTTATCGCCGCGGCGTTACGAGTTGGCATAATATATATTATGAGACATTTGGCCATGTTCCATCAGGAGGCCGTTTTTCGGTTCCCGATGCCGCCCGGCCGGCGTGTCGCCCGTCGTGGTGCCGATTCCGGCGGCGAGACGGCCGGCGAGACGCCCTCGACCGCGTCGCGTGGGGTAATCCGGTTCCATACGTCCAGTGCCGCGATCTTGTACGCCTCGGCAAAGGTCGGGTAGTTGAAGGTCGCTTCGATGAAATACTCGACGCTGCCGTTGAAATTCATGACCGCCTGGCCGATGTGAATCAGCTCGGTCGCCCCTTCCCCCACGATATGTACGCCCAGAATGCGGTGTCCGTCCAATCCGACAACAAGTTTCAGGAACCCCTCGCTCTTGCCCATGATGACGCCGCGCGAGGTCTCGCGGAACCGGGCGATTCCGGTCTCGTAGGGGATTTTTCGTGTGCGGGCCTCGTCCTCGGACAGGCCGACCGTGGAGATTTCAGGCACCGCATAGATGCCGTACGGGAAGAATTTCGGCGCGGGCGGCACGGGCTGGCCGCAGGCATGGCAGGCGGCGATGCGACCCTGTTCCATGGATGTGGACGCCAGCGCGGGAAAGCCGATGACATCGCCGGTCGCGTAGATGTTCGGAATTTCGGTCTGGAACGTGATCGGGTCCACCTTCAGCCGGCCGCGTGAATCCGCTTTCAGCCCGGCAGCCTCCAGATCCAGCGCGTCCGTCGCACCCTGCCGCCCGCCGGTATAGAGCAGCAGGTCCGCGCGCACGCGCCGGCCGCCTTCCAGAATGGCCACCGGCTGGCCGGCCTCGATCGCGATCGATTCCACGGTGCTGCCCAGGCGGAAATTGACGCCGCGATCGCGCAGTTGGTGAACGAATTCCTCGATCGTCTCGTGATCGATGAATTCGAGAACATGCTCGCGCTGGTCCACGATCGTCACGCGCACGCCCAGCGCGCTGAAGATCGTGGCGTATTCGATGCCGATCACGCCTCCGCCGATCACGGTCAGGGAGCGTGGCAGGCAGGCCAGGCGCGTCATGCCGTCGCTGTCGATGATGCTGGCATCGTCGAAAGGCACATAGGCCGGGCGATGCGGCACGGAGCCCACGGCGATGACGATGGCGCGCCCGCGAGCACGTTGCTCCACCCCCTCCTCGCCGGCGATCGAGATGGTATGGCGGTCGATAAAACGCGCCGTCCCCCGGGTCACGGCAATATCGTTGCGGGCGAACTGGTGTTCCAGCACTTCCACTTCGCCCTGGATGGTCTTGTACAGGCGCATGCTCAGGTCCTGCGCGTCGATCGACTGCTTCACGCGGTAATTGACCCCGTAGAAGCCGCGTTCCCGCCAGCCCGTCAGGTTCAGGATCGTCTCGCGCAACGTCTTGGACGGAATGGTCCCGCTATGGACCGACACGCCGCCGACCTGGGCCTGCCGTTCGATGACCAGCACCGATCGGCCGAATTTCGACGCCTGCACGGCCGCCCGCCGCCCCGAAGGACCGGAGCCGATGACGATCAGATCGTAATCATATGCGGCGATCATGAATCTCGGCCCCCGGCGGACCCGCAATGGGGCACCTGACAGGACCATGACGCCGCCATTGCCCATCGGGTTGCCTAGCAACCGACATCTGGCGGCCGATGCGCCGGAGGCAGTCCGGGCTCGACGGGTCTCAATTCCGGATATGTTTGCGGTGACGCCGGCCATTCTGTCGCGGGTCCAGGCGCGTTACCTTTCCCCGCGTCGGGGTTGGATGTCGCCGGGCCCCTCCCAGCCCTGCTGCTGGCCGCACTATGCCGAAACACCCGGCCTGGACCGCCTGGTCTCGGTCGCGAACGTCACGCCCGCCCATTTGATCGCGCTGTTCCGCCGTCACCTCGGGACTGACGGGATACGGCACCGGCTTCCACCTCTCCCGCGAGGTGCGCCTTCTGGCGGGCCTGAGCGCCCGGCAACTTCGCAAGCGGGGCAGCCGCGAGCCTGGCTCGTCCGAGAACGGTGACGGATTACTCCTCCATGCCAACATATCCGCCGCGTCTCCCGCCCTGCCACCCCTGAAAGGCTCCCGCATCATGACCCCGCTCATTCCCGTCATCGACATCGCTCCCCTGCGCGTCGGCGACGACGTCAACCGCGCCGAAACGGCCGCCGCGATGGGCAAGGCCTGCCGCGAGACCGGCTTCTTCTATATCACCGGCCACGGGGTCGCGCCGGAGACGGTCGCGGCGCTGTTCGCGGCCGCCCGCGCCTTCTTCAGCCAGCCCAGCGCGGCCAAGGATCGGCTCGCCATGTATCGGGTGGGCCGGAATCGCGGTTATGTCGGACTGGGCGTCGAGCGTCTCGACACCACCGCGCTGCCCGATCGCAAGGAGGCCTTCAATATCAGCCCCGCGGAGCCCGGCGCGGATGCGTGGCCGGACCTTCCCGGCTGGCGGGCGCTGATGATCCGCCATTTCGAGACCTGCTTGGACCTTGGTGCCGCCCTGCATCGCGGCTTCGCGCGCGACCTTGGTGTGGCGGAGGATTTCTTCGCCGATAAATTCAGGAATCCAATGGCGACCCTGCGACTGCTGCGGTACCCCGCGCCCTCCGGCGCCGAAACGGTCGCGCCGGGTGCCGGAGCACATACGGACTATGGCAATGTCACCATTCTCGTCGTCAATGGCGTCTCGGGCCTACAGGTGCGCCCGCGCGGCGGTGACTGGATGGACGCCCCACTGATCCCCGGCACCTTCATCTGCAATATCGGTGATTGTCTGATGCGCTGGAGCAACGACGTCTACGTCTCCACCCCGCACTGGGTGCTGCGTCCGGCGGCGGAGCGCTACGCAATCGCCTTCTTCCTCGACCCCGACGCCGACGCGCTGGTCGAGCCGATCGTGAGCCTTGCGGGTGACAACCCGCACTATCCCCCCGTCACCGGCTATGATTATCTTCAGGAGCGACTGAACGCGACATACAACCACCGTTCATGAAGGCGTGTGTCTGACCGGAAAAGGCCATGGACCCCGAGATCACCGAACGTCTCGTATCGATTCTGACCTGGACGCCGCAAACTCAGTCGCGCATCGCGGGCGGCTATACTCCCGCCGCGCGATACCGCGTCGCGGCGGCGGGAAAGAGCGCGTTCGTCAAGATCGCGACCAATCGCGAGACATCGTCCGCGTTGCGCAGGGAGGCGGCGGCCTATCAGGCGGTCGGAGCGTCGTTTCGTCCGGCGCTCATCGGTTTCCAGGACGACGGCACGCATCCGATGCTGGTGACGGAAGACCTGTCCGGCAGCTTTGTCGCGCCGCCATGGCATGCGAAGACGATCGATAACGTCCTGTGTCTTGTCGAGCGTCTGCACGCCTCATCGGCGACGCTTCGCCCCTATCGCGACATCCATGGCGACGTCGATACCGGATGGATGCTCGTCCAGCGCGATCCACGGCCTTTCCTGGGGCTGGGCATCGCCTCGGCCACGTGGCTCTCGCACGCATTACCCGCGCTGCTGGCGGCGGAAGCATCCTGTGCGACGTCCGGTTCCGCGCCCTGCCATTGGGACATTCGCAGCGACAATCTTGCCTTTCCCACGGCGGGCGCGAAGCTGGTCGACTGGTCGGAAGCCTGTCTGTCCAACCCGCGCCTCGATCTGGGGTTCTGGCTGCCCAGCCTTGCCAGCGAAGGTGGCCCCGCTCCCGACGCGCTCCTGCCCGGCGCGCCGGAGATCGCGGCCTGGGTGTCGGGCTATTTCGCCGCGCGCGCGGGCCTGCCGGTGATCGCGCATGCGCCCCGGGTAAGGCAGGTCCAGCAGCGGCAACTCCTCACCGCGCTGGCATGGGCGCAACGGGCCCTGCGCCTGCCGCCGCTCTAGCCGGGGTTGCGGCATGCGCGACGATCCAGTCTTCCACCGTGCGTAGTGCGATCGGGGCAATCGTTTCTCCGATCGTTCCATATTCAATAGGGCGGCCCGTGTCGGCGGTCTGAAACAGATGATTGAGGTCCGGCAGTTCCAGCACCGTCGCATCGCGATCGTCGCGCAGGGCGTTCCTGATACCCGCCAGATTGGTTTCCGGTTCGACCTGGAGATCTTTCGATCCGCCCAATGCCAGCACCGGGCAGCGCACCTTGCCCAGATCCATCCGGGGATCGTGTGCCACGAACCAGCGGAACCAGGGCGACGCGACCACCTTGATCGCGTCGGGCGGAACGATGTCGACGCGATGCCCGTCGGCGCTGGCAAGCGCCTGCCACGTATTTTGCAGAATGGCATCGGCCTGTTTCTGGTCCTGCGCCGTCTTGAGCGCGTCATAGAGCGTCCGCATCGTCGCCACGGATCGGTCCACCAGCGCGTCGGGGATGCCCGCGGCGTGTTCAATCAGGCGTTTCTGCTGGAGAAGAAGCTGTTCCCCAGGTTCGCCGCTGCCCGCGAGCAGCACGATGAACGCAATTCCCGGATCACGGGCCGCCACCATCGGGGCGATGATCGCGCCTTCGCTGTGGCCCATCAGGCCGATGCGATGTGGGTCGATATCCTTGCGCGACCGCAGGAAGGCGATACCAGCCGCGGTATCTCCGGCGAAATCTGCGGTGGTCGCGGTTACGACTTCGCCCGTGGATCCGCCGATCTGCCGGTCATCGACACGCAGAACGGCAATGCCCCGCCGGGTCAGCGCGTCCGCTCAGACCAGAAACGGCTTATGACCGAACAGCGTCTCGTCACGATCCTGCAAGCCCGATCCCGTGATCAACAGAACGGCCGGAAACGGACCCGGGCCGGCGGGCAGGGTCAGAGTGCCCGCCAGGTGGGCGTGACCGATGTCGTTGTCGTAGCGCACGTTCTCGCTTCGATAGGGGAAAGGCGGACGCGGTGTTTGCATGCGCATGACGGGCCGTTCCGTGGCGCTCGCCGCCCGTGTCATGACCAGTGGCAGCGTCCCGGCCCCCTGCGACCATGTTCCGGCCAATGTTCCACCGTCGGGCGACAAGGTTGCCGTGTAGGTGGCGCGCGGAACCGCGAACCGGATGGAGACTACCCTGCCCTGCTGCGTGACGCTCCGTGCGTGCAGGCCCAGCGCGCCCTGTTCGGGACTGTCCAGGGTCGCGGTCCATCCGTCAGCCGAATCCGCAACATGCAGGCCCAGCGGAATGATCGCGCCCGTCGGGGCCGTCAGCGCCCCGGTCCAGTCACCTGACAGGGGTGAGGGTGGAGCGCCGGCCGCAGCCGTATTGGACATGATGAACACCAGGCCGCACGCGGCGATCAGTCTCCTGCCCCGCACGATGATGCTTGCCTTGTCGCCAATGTGGAACTGTATCGATCGGTAGACGATGCGGTCAAATCATGCCTGCCGCAAGCATCAGGCACGTCGCCGCAGTGGCCGCATGCAACGCGCAATGGAGCGTATTGGGCACCATGCCATTCCGTTGCGGCAGAAAAGCATGCGTCTTTCCGAACAGGGACCGATAGCGTGCGGCCCGACGCGGGTCCGCCCGGACCAGATAGGGCCACCACCATGCCCGGATCTCTCCGACCAACAGGAGAGCGTAACAGAACAGCAATTCGCGCCGCAGCGACAACGGAAGCGATGCCCGACCGTAGCACATGCTGGCAGCGAGGAACAGCGTGAACGGGAGGGACTGCACGACGGTGACGACGATCAATCGGCCAGTTCCATCGATATCGCGTGCCGCGCGCGCATCGTTCAGCGGGCCGAGTTTCAACCAGTCATGCAGCCACAAAATGCCGACCTGGACTATTTGAAGGACGAGAAGCACCACGGAAAGCCTTACATTGTAAGTTTTGCCACCTTATATCTTTACGGTGTAAGTTGATCAAGATGACGGAATGGACTTTCCCACGATGGCGTTGACGGTCACGCGCATCGTCGATGCGGCGCTTGCTATTGTCGATGAAGGGGGGCTACGCGCCTTGACGATGCGTTCGTTAGGCGCGTGCCTTGGGGTGGAGGCGATGTCGCTCTACCATCATGTCCGAAACCGGGACGCGCTGCTGGATCTGCTCGTCGCGCGCGTTCTGGCGGAAGCCGCTGCCGACGATGCGCCGGTTGCGGGCGATTGGCGGGCATGGTTGACGCGGGTGGCCTCCCGCTATCGTCAGGTCCTGAAAGCCCATCCCGGATTGGTAGGGGAAATCGCGGTTCGTCCCGTGCGTTCGCCTGCCGCCTGGCAGAAATTGGCGGCTGGAGCATCCATCCTGGAGCAGTCGGGCTTTTCGCGCCCGCACAGCTTTTACATCCTCGATGCGTTGGGCATGTTCGTGATTGGTCATGTGTTGGCGGAAACGGGGGGGAAGCCTGCGCAAGACGCACCGCGCATCGGCACCCATGACGAGATCTTCGTCTTCGGCCTTGCGACATTTTTGCAGGGTTGCGGCGCGCGCGCCGATAGCCACCGCCCGTCTTCCTGAACGGGCCGGCCTCGGAACGCCCCGCACTGGGCGAGATCCTGAACAGTCCGGCGGAGGGGCGGTCACCCCCGAACTCCTGACACATGAACGTCGTCGGCCCTGGCGCGCGTACGGCGGGCTTGTCCTCGGCGGAATGGGCGTTTAGAGCGTGTCGCGGCGGATGCATGCGCGCCGCATGATGTCATATATGATTGTTTTAAAATATTTATTCTTCTTCCGGACTGAAAGATACGTCGTGACGCGCCGCTGGCCCGCTCCGGGAACACTGAGTGTCTGCTCATCGGAGAATGCGACATGACGAGAGCCGCTCGGAGGATATGCCGCCATTCCGGGGCGAGAACCCGCTGGCTGCTCGCCCTGTCCGGTACGATCGTCATGCAGGCCGGCATCGCCCGCGCCGATACGATCCTGGACTGGTGGCGCGGCGTGACCCTGCACGGCCAGATCGAGGGCGGAATCAATGCCAATCCCGCCCGGCCGGCGAACGGCGATAATTTCGCCGAATTCATAGGCGACCATGCCAACCAGGCGCAACTGAACCAGGTGGCCGTGACCGTGGCCCGGCCCGTTGACCAGAGCGCCCCCCTTTATCAGGTCGGCTTCATGGTCCGGGCTTTGTACGGCGCCGATGCCCGGTATTTCGAGATCGCCGGCATCACCGACCGGATGATGAGCGGCCGCTATCAGTTCATACCCGCCCAGGCCCACCTGGACATGCATCTGCCCTGGCTGACGCACCATGGGCTGGACATGCAGGCCGGCATCCTGGGTTCGCCCATGGGGGTGGAAGCATTGGACCCCACTGCCCGCCCCTTCTATACCATGGCCTATACGACGCAATATTCGACGCCGTTCGAGCATGTCGGCGCGATGTTCCAGTTCCATGCCACCGATCGGTTCGACGTGTTGTTCGGGGTCGATACCGGCAATCAGGTCTCGTTCGGTCGCGGCGACAACAACAATGCCGCCGCCGGCTATTTTGGACTTGCAGGCAGCGGCTTCGCGGGAGGGCGCCTGTCCTTCACCTATCTGGGGCGCGTGGGGCCGGAAGATGCCGTCCGCGCGCTGGGCAGGCGCGCCGACAGCGCGCAACGATTCTGGAACGACCTGAACGCGACCTACACGCTCAGCGACCGCCTGTCGGTAACCGGCGAACTCAACGTGCTGCACGACGAGGGGCTTCGCGCCGATACCTACAGTTTCGTCAGCTTCCTCAGCTATCAGCTCGCCCCGTCATTGACCTTCAATTATCGGGGCGAGATCTATCGCGACAATACCGGGCTGATCGTGACCAGCTTCCTGGCCGACAATGCCTATATGCGCTCCACATTGGGCTGGCCGGCGGATACGCAATCCGCTCCGCCGACCACCTACGGCGCCCTGACGCTGGGCCTGACCTGGCACCCGTCGCCGGGCCATGGAGCCAGCCTGTTCGAGATCCGTCCGGAAATCCGCTTCGACCGTTCTCTGAGCAACACGACGCCGTTCAACGACCTGCGAAACGCCGGCATGTTCACCTTTGGCGGAGACGCGGTGCTGGGCTTCTGATCCCGCACGAAAATGAGCGACGCGTCGGACGCTCAGAGCTGAAACTCTCCCGGCTTTTCCTTCGCGCCATCATGATCGCTGTCATGGTCTCCGTCGGCGCCGCCGTCGATCGTCACCGTGCCGATGCCGCTGATCTCCTTGCTCAGCGACGCCGGCTTGCGGGTCAGTTCCACCGCCCCAACACCGCTGAGGCGGACGGAAGCGTGCCCGCTCGGCCCGATGCTGACATGGCCGGCACCGGAAATGCCGATATCCGCGTCCCGCACGATCATGTCCGACAGGTCGGCCTGCGCCGCGCCCGCGACCCTCAGTTCCACCATGTCCGCCCTGCCGTGCCCGGTCACGTTGCCCGCGCCCTCCACCGTCAGGGACAGGTGATCCACCGCCACGTCGTTCAGGGTCAGCGACCCGGCGGAGCGCAGGGTCAGCGTCTTGATGGCCGGCGCGGTGACGACGATCCGCAGATGGCCGTTATGCCAGTGATGATGGACGGCGTGGTCCATGCCCAGCACGTCGCCGTTCAGCGTTACCCGATCCACGATATCGCGTGGGCCCGAGACAGTGATGCCGGCGGCCGGCCCCTGCGTATAGACGATGCTGGCCGGGACCTCGAAGGTCAGCGCCTCGCCGCCTTTCCAGTCGATCCGGTGCGAAGCCGCCGGCGCCGCCGGCCCGTCATCGTCGTCATCCAGCAGGTCCAGGGCGGCAAAATGCCAGTTGATCGGGCCGCGCACCGCCGCCACGGCGAAGCAGGCCATGGACAGGAACGCCCCGCCGACCGCCACCAATATGAGTCCACGAATCATGATTTTCTCCTTGCGCGCAGGGCGCCGTTCGGACTTGGCCGTCAGTCGCGCACCGGGGCGCCGGTTCCGGCCGCGATCAGCCGGTAGTGGGCGCGTCCGTAGCGAACCAGCAGATTGACCAGCCCGATGGTGAACAGGATGCAGGCCGCGGTCAGCGCGGCTCCGCCGCTCAGTACGCCCAGGCTCAACAGGCCGGCCTGTAGCCGGTCGCCGGTGAAACCCGGCAGATTGGTAATGAGCGCGAACGGCAGGATCAGGCCGCCACCCAGCGCGGTCACGATCCCGACCAGCAGGAAGGCGAGCAGCGAGGACGCAACGCCGACCAGCACCGGCAGCACGACGAACAGGTCCAGCGTGGCCAGGCCGATCACGCCCACGATGACGCCCAGCGCGGCGGCGAGACTGCGCTCGTCTTCCCACCGGCGCAGGCCGGCTTCGGCACGCAGTTCGCGGGCCACGCGCGCGGGGTCGCCCAGGGCGGTGGCGACATCGGCCTCGCTGCGGCCGGCCGTGCGCCCGGCATCGAAATGTCCCTCGTAATCGGCGATGATGTCGTCGACCGTCGATCGCGGCAGCCCCCGCAGGCCGCTTCTCAGCCTCCGGAGAAATGAATCCCGCTCATTCATGATGTCTTCTCCAGATCCGGATCCAGAATGGCGGCGACGGCGCGCGTAAAGTCGGTCCATGCCGCTTTCTGGGCAGTGAGGTTGTTTCGGCCGCCTGCGGTCAGGCGATAATATTTTCGCGGGGGGCCGGAAGAGGATTCGACCAGGTAGGTGGAAACCAGCCCGTCCTTCTGCATCCGACGCATCAGGGGGTAGATGGTGCCCTCACCCATGTCGATGGCGGCGGACAGACGGCTGGCGATATCGTAGCCGTAGGAGTCCGACCGCGCGAGAAGTGCGAGAACGCACAGTTCCAGCACCCCTTTCTTGAACTGGACGAGATTGCTGTCCACGACGTCTCGTTCCTTGAATGGGTTCCGCACCGCACGGAACCTGTCTATGCAAGGTAGCCACTATTGGCTGGTTCCTGGCAATGATTTTTTTGCCGGAGAGAAAAATCGGGCACAAAAAAAGCCGGACAAGCCGGCTGAGTCTGATACGATCAAACGAGAGAAAACTCTTATAATATACTATTTTTTAAAGATATAATGTCACTATCCGATCAAAGTCGCGCTTGCGTGGCACGCATGCGCTCCAGCACGTCCTGATCGGTGCGTTCGAAGCGCAGCGGCGTGACCGAGACCTTTCCGGATAAAACAGCCTCCGTCTCGGTTCCCGCGTCGTCGGTGGTGGACGACCGTTTCAGGCTCAGCCAGTGATAGGCACCGTTGCGCGGATCGATGCGCGCGGCGATGGAGGCACCCCCCAGAAGCCCCGCCCCCTGGCTGGTCAGCACCGGGCCGCCCGCCTGCTCGGGCGGGCGATCGGGGAAGTTGACGTTCAGGCAGGCGTCGCGGGCCCAGTCCAGCCGCATCAGGTCGCGAATGATCGTCGGCGCCAGTGCCCGCGCCGTCTCCCACCGCACCGGATGGTCCCGGCCGAACAACTGGCTCAGGGCGATCGATGGAATACCCATCAGCAGCCCCATCATCGCGGCACCGACCGTGCCCGAGAACACCGTCTCCATTCCCAGATTGGCGCCACGATTGACGCCCGACAGCAGCAGGTCCGGCGGCTGGCCGGCCATCAGGTGGCTCGCGCCCATCACCACACAGTCGGCCGGGGTGCCGGAGACGCCGTACCGCCGCTCCCCCCGCTGGCTGACCCGCAGCGGGTCATGCAGGCTGAGCGCGTGCGAGGTGCCGCTCTGGTCCCGTTCGGGTGCCACCACCCAGATTTCGGGCGCCAGGGTCGCGGCGATCTCGACCAGCGTGGCCAGTCCCGGCGCGTCGATGCCGTCGTCATTGGTCAGCAGAATGCGCCGCGCGATAAAATCGGTTTCCACCACATCACCTTCCCGATCGGCCACCGGACTGGCCGGAGCGCCTGCGTATCACCCCGGCGTCGAGACGGAAACGGGGCGTGGCGGTCAATCGCCGTATGTCGCGGCCCCGGTCAACATCTCCAGCCCGGCCGACAGGTCGGCGATCAGGTCGTCGGCGTTTTCCAGCCCGATATGCAGCCGGCAGGCGGGGCCGCCCGGCGCCTCGGCCGCGCAGGTGCGGAGGATGCCGCCGGTCGTGGGCAGAACCAGGCTTTCATACCCACCCCATGACGCCCCGATGCCGAACAGGGTCAGAGAATCGATCATGGCGATCATCGCCTCCTGGCTGTAGTCCGGCTGGAACACCACGCCGAACAGCGCGGAGGCGCCGCTGAAATCGCGCCGCCAGACATCGTGTCCGGGGCAGGACGGCAGGGCCGGGTGCAGCACGCGCGCGACTTCCGGCCGCCCGGCCAGCCACAGCGCCACGTCGATCGCGCTGCGCGACTGGCGCTCCAGCCGCGCGCCCATGGTGCGCAGGCCGCGCAGGGTCAGCCAGCAATCGTCCGGGCCGGCCACCTGCCCCAGTTGGATGCAGGTGTCGCGCAGCACGTGCCAGTCCTGCTCGTCGGCGACCGAAATCGCGCCGATGATGCTGTCCGAATGGCCGGAAGGATATTTGGTCAGCGCCTGTACCGCGATATCCACCCCATGTTCGAACGGGTGGAAGATCCCCACGCCCCACGTATTGTCCAGTATCAGCCGTGCGCCATGCTCATGTGCGACGTCGGCGATCATGCGGACATCCTGAACTTCGAACGTATGGCTGCCGGGACTCTCGGCGAATACGACCTGGGTGTTGGGCCGCATCATCGCCCGCAGCCCGGCCGCATCGGTCAGCGGCGGATAGAAGGTGGTGTCCACCCCGAAACGGCGCAGCACCGTGTTGGCGAAGCGCCGCGTGGGGCCATAGACGGAATCGGGGATCAGGCAGTGGCCGTTCTTGCCCAGGAAGGCCAGCAGCGGCGTGGTGCAGGCCGCCAGGCCCGACGATACGATCTGGGCATGGCGCGCACCCTCGATCGCGGCGATCGCGGCTTCAAGCTCGTGCTGGATCGGCGTGCCCATGGCACCGTAGATCACTTCGTGGTCGTAGCGCCGGGCCCCGTTGCGGTTCATGTCCGCAACGGTCGGGAACAGCACCGTCGAGCCGCGTGTCGGCGGCTGGTTGACCAGCGTGCCGCGCGCATCCGCCGGCAGGTCGCGGGCCAGATGGACCAGCAGGGTGCCCATCTCGCGCCAGCCGCGCGACACGGCGTGATGCAGGGTCTCGCGTTCGGTCACGAAGCGGCGCCCCGTCCCGGCCCGGTTTCGACCGGCGCACCGGGGGTGGAGCCCCATTCGGCCCAGGACCCGTCATACAACGCGTCACCCGCGCGGCCGCAGATCGCCAGCCCCAGGGAAAGGACCGCCGCCGACACGCCGGAACCGCAGGTGGTGACGACGTGCCGATCCTCGGTCACGCCTGCCGCTGCGAAGCGAGCATGCAGGATTTCGGGCGGCAGGAAGGCGCGCTGTTCATCCAGCAGCAGGCCGTACGGCAGGTTGTGCGCGCCGGGCATGTGGCCCGACCGCACGCCCGGCCGGGGCTCCGCGACCTCGCCCCTGAAACGCTCCGGGGCCCGTGCATCCAGGATCAGCCGGTTTCCGCGTGCCACATGATCGCGCATGTCGCCCAGCCCCGCGACCTGCACGAAGCGCGGTGCAGGACGAAAGGCGGCGGCGCGCGCGCCCTGCGGCGTGCCTTCCTCGACCGGGCCGCCGGCGCGTCGCCAGGCCGGCAGGCCGCCATCCAGCACCTGGACGCGATCCAGCCCGAACAGGCGGGCCAGCCACCATCCCCGAGCCGCCGACGCCGCGTTGCCCTGGTCGTAGAACACCACGTGCGCGCTGTCGGACAGGCCCAGCGCGCCCGCCAGTGCCGCGAAGCGCGCCTGGGTCGGGATCATGTGCGGCAGGTGAGATTCGGGGTCGGAAAACTGCTCGATATCGAAGCGGCGGGCGCCCGGCAGCCGAGCTTCGGCAAACCGCAGCGCCGGGTCGAACGTCTCGCCAGGCAGCGCCAGCGTGGCGTCGAGCAGGACGAGATCCGGCGCGGACAGCAGATCCAGTAGCCGGACGGGCGAGATCAGGGGATGAATGGACGGATGCATGGATCGGGGCTCCATCACGGTTCCGTGCTGTTCCGGGCCCAGACGGAGCGGCGGGGCCTGCGAAGCACAGACCGTCCTTAGCGGAGTGCCTCGGTCCCGATCAACCATCGGGGCTGGCGGGTCAGGATGCATCATGGGGCCCTTTACCATCCCGGTGCCGTGCCACATCATCTGAGAGTGCCGGATGCGCTCCGGCATCGCGAGCCATGGCGGGAACCAATGACCGAGCGCATCATGATGGGGTTGTTGCTGGGCGGCGTGGCCTTCGGGTGCGGCGCCATCCTCTATCCGTTCATGTCCGCACTGCTCTGGGCGGCGATCCTGACCTTCGCCACCTGGCCGGCCTATGTCCGCCTCCGGCGCCGCGCCGGCCCGGTGACGGGCGCCGCCATCATGACGATACTGACCACGCTGGTGGTCGCCGTGCCGCTGGTGATCGTGGTCAGTTCCAGCATCGCCGACCTCCCCGGCACCTTCGCGCGCCTGACCGCCTCGCTGACTTCGGTCCACCTGCCCGCGCCGGCATGGCTGTCGCATATTCCGCTGATCGGGCCCGACCTGGCGAACCGCTGGACCCAGTGGGCAACCGACCTGGGCCATGCCGAGCATATGCTGCTGCCCTATGCCGGCAGTATCGCGCAATCGATGCTGAGCGGCCTGATGCTGGTGGCCAGCGGGCTGGTCCATCTGGGCATGGCGCTGTTCATCGCCTTCTTCTTCTGGCTGGGCGGCGATGGGCTCGGTTCCACCTTTTCGGCCGTCATCCGGCGCATCGCCGGGGCCTATGCCGACCGGATTATCGGCATCATCGGCCGGACCATCCGTGGGACGGTCTACGGCATCCTGGGTACCGCGATCATCCAGGGCGTGCTGACGGGGCTGGGCTTCGCCCTGACCGGGCTGCCGCAACCCGTGCTGTTCGGCATGATCACCGCCGGGGTCGCGGTGTTGCCGGTCGGCGCGCCGCTGGTCTGGATTCCGGGCGCGCTGGTGCTGATGCTGACGCATCATCTCTGGCGCGGGGTCTGCCTGGTGGCGTTCGGCACCTTCATCATTTCCGGGGCCGACCATGTCATCCGCCCGATGTTCATCTCGCGCGGCGCGCAGTTGCCTTACCTGCTGACCGTCCTGGGTGTCCTGGGCGGCGTCTGGACCTTCGGCGCGCTGGGGATCTTCCTGGGCCCAGTGCTGCTGGGCGTCGGCTACACGCTGACGGCCGAATTCGCTGCCAACGCGCCGGGCGGCGCGGGAGACACCGCCCGGATACAGGAGACGTTCATCGAATCATGAGCATCCCGCACCCCTCCCCGCTGCTGGCGCCGCGCCCGGGGCAGCGTCCGCGTCCGGCCCATATGCCGGTGCCCGCCGTCGGGCCGGAGCGCAAGATCGTCAGTTGGAACCTGCTGCACCGCGTCGGCGCCACCCCGCGCGACGTCATCCACCTGATCGAAGAAGAACGGCCGGACCTGCTGCTGATGCAGGAAGCCACTGTGGATGTCGACGCCCTGCCCCACCTGATCGGCGGATATTACGCCCGGGCGCCCCTGCCGGGACGCGTCCATGGCGTCGCGTGCTGGAGCCCGACACCGTTCCGGCGGCCTCCGCTGGCCTGCACCCTGCCCTCGGGGCCGCTGGTGCGCCGGGTCGCGCAGGTGATCGAATGCGCGGCATTCGGCTTTTCGGTGGCGAATGTCCATCTGTCGCACGGCCAGATCATGAACCGTCGGCAATTGCGCCGCCTGGTCGAGATCCTGCCGTCTCACGCCGCCGTGCTGGGCGATTTCAACCTGGTCGGCCCGACCCTGATGCCCAGCTTCCGCGATGTCGGGCCGCGCGCACCGACCCACAGGATGGTCGACATGGTGCCGATCCGGATCGACCGATGCCTGGTGCGCGGCCTGGTCTGCACCCAGGCGCGGGTGCTGAACCATTACGCGTCGGATCACCGGCCGATCGCGGTGCGGCTGGAACGGTCGGGCTACAGGTAGGGCAGCAACAGGCGCGCCGCGGAATCGCGCAGGCGGGTCGGCAGCCGCCTGCGGTCCAGATCGTGATGGGTCAGACGGTCCAACCGGTGAATGGCGATGAAATCGTCGATCCGCGCCGCCAGCGCGTCGTCATAGGTCTCCAGATTGATCTCGAAATTCAGCCGAAGGCTGCGCACGTCCAGGTTCGAACTGCCGACGAAGGTCCAGTGCCGGTCCACCACCATCAGTTTCGAATGGTTGAAGGGCGGCCTGGCCTGCCAGACGCGGCATCCGGAATCGAGAAAGCGCGGCAGGTTGGCCGAACGGGCCCAGTCGATCAGGGTATGATTGCTGTGCCGCGGCACCACGATATCCACCTCGATCCCGCGCAGGGCCGCCAGGGCCAGTTCGGTCAGGAATCGCTCGCCGGGCAGGAAATAGGGCGTCATCAGCCGCACCGACTGCCGCGCCATCGTGATGGCCTGGAGCATGGTGTATTCGATCTTCTCCAGGTCGGAATCGGGCCCCGCCGTGACGATTCGTGCCAGCGTGTCGCCCTTCCACGTCACCTCGGGAAAGATCGAGGCCGGGGCGAGGTCGTCGCCCCAGGCGAAGGACCAGTCCTGGGCGAAGGCTTCGGTCAATTGATGGACGATCGGGCCTTCCAGCCGAAAATGCGTATCCGCGACCGGATGGCGCGGGTGGGTCGCCATCAGGTTCTCCACCCCGATATTCAGTCCGCCCATGAAGCCGAGATGCCCGTCCACCACCAGGATCTTCTTGTGGTTGCGCATGTTGATGAAGGGCATGCGCCAAGGCAGCATCGAATGCATGAACCGCGCCACCGGGACCCCGGCCCGGCGCAGCGCGGATGCGACCGCGCAACGGAAATAGCCGCTGCCGATGCCATCGACCAGCACCCGCACCGCGACGCCGCGACGATGGGCCTGGACCAGCGCGGCCAGGAACCGCTCGCCGGCTTCATCGCCGCGAAAGATATAGGAACAGAGCAGCACGCTGCTGCTGGCGGCATCGATCGCCGCCAGCATCTGCGGATAGACCTCGTCGCCGTTATGCAGCATCTCGACCTGATTGCCGCCCATCAACGGGCGGCCGGTCAGCTTGCCGACCATCTGCGCCAGAGGGGCGAAGCGGCCTTCCTCGGCTCGCTTCCAGCGAGAGGACAGCGTGCGGCTGTGCCAGGAGGCCCGCCCGATCAGCTTGCGCGCACGGCGATGGACCCGATTGATGCCGAACATCGCGTACAAGGTTCCGCCGGTGAACGGCATCAGGATCGCAATGCCGATCCAGCCGATCGCGGCACCGACATCCTTCTTGTTCAGCAGGACATGCATCGTCACGCAGCCTGCAACCATCACACGGAATACAGCGATCAGCAGAAGGACGGTTTGCCAGTACACGATCAGCATGCGACGGGTCGATCCAGGATGAGAGGCGGCGCCATTGTCGAATCGGGTGGCATCGGCGCACTGTCGAAGCCGACGCGAACGGAATGGTCAGGACGATCGATGGTGCAGCGGAAATGGGGCAATGATCAATCGCCGCCAGGTTCGTTTGCCCGCAAGCAGGCGCGCGGGGCCGCCGCCCATGCCCGAGGCCTGCACGCCGAACATGCCGCAATGGCATGGTTGCGGCAGAATGGCTGGACGATCCTGGAACACAGGGCCCGTACACGCTGGGGCGAGATCGATCTGGTCGCGCGCCGGGACGATCTTCTGGCATTCTGCGAGATCAAAAGCCGCCCGTCCTACGGAGAGGCGGCGGAGTGTCTGACCCCTTGTCAGATGCGGCGTCTGGCGAACGCCGCGGTCGCCCTCTGTGCCGCCCACCCCGACTGGCTGTGCGGACAGATGCGCTTCGATGTGCTGCTGGTGGTCGCCGATGGGTCGGTACACCACATCGCCGACGCGTTCAGGCCGGAAATGTAGGTGCCGGACCGATCAGGTGCGACGATGTGCCTTGGACACATGCCGCGCCGCCGTGGCGACGCGAGGATGATAGACGACATTGTGGACCAGCCCACGCGAGCGAACGGTCGCATGGACCGCATGGCGGTCGCTGACCGACATCATATGGACGGCGTGGCGATAGGTGACGTGGCGGACCGGTGCAGGGACGGCGGTCAGGGCATCCAGCGTCAGCCGCCCGGCTTCGTCATCCGTGACCACATGCGCCTGTGCGCCGTGAGAGGCGGCGAGCAGCAGGACCATCCCGGCCCCCAATGCGTGGAACGCGGTTTTCCCGAATACCGAACGAAACATCCATCACCTCACGCCAACCTGATCGGTGGAGGCTAAACGAAAGGCGGGGCGCGCGACAAGAGAAAGGGCGGGGATGCACTATAAAAAACGGGCCGATCATGACGACCGGCCCGTTCTGCAGGTCACGCGGTGCGCGGGCTCAGGCCGACGCCGGCACGATCCCTTTTTCCTCGAACAGCTTTTCCAGTTCGCCGGTCTGGAACATTTCGGTCACGATATCGCAGCCGCCGACGAATTCGCCCTTCACGTAGAGCTGCGGCACGGTCGGCCAGTTCGTGAATTCCTTGATCCCCTGGCGCAGTTCCGGGTCTTCCAGCACGTTGGCCGTCTGGAACGGAACGCCGGTATGGTTCAGGATCTGCACCACCCGGGCCGAGAAGCCGCATTGCGGAAACAGGGCATTCCCTTTCATGTACAGCATGACCGGGTTGCTATCGATATCGTTCTGGATACGCTGCGCGATGGTTTCAGCCATTTGTTCGGTCCTGTGCAAGAGCGGCCGGGGGCGGCCGCGTGATGGTGGGCATCTTTTTTATTGGTCGGGTGCCGCCGTCTGGAGTGCCAGGGCATGCAACTTGCCGCCCATATGGCCCTGAAGCGCCGCATAGACGATCTGGTGCTGGCGGACGCGCGACAATCCCCGAAAGGATTCGCTGACGACGGTGCAAGCATAATGATCGCCGTCGCCCGCCAGATCCTCGATGCTGATCGCGGCATCCGGCAGCGCGGTGCGGATATAGGTCTCAATTTCCTGTGCCGTCATCGCCATCGACGTTCCTCCTTCGCGACGCAGTCGCTCAATCGTCCATCAGGGCGGGGAAAAACGCCGAATTGACTGCTTTCATCCGCGCCTTCGATATTGTGGCGCCGCTGGGCAAAGTCAAACCGTCACCCGCAACTTCGCCCAGGACCCGTGTTTCCACGCCCGCGGATGTCGCGGCGGCGGCAAAGGCCTCGGCGTCGGAAACCACCACGATATATCGCGACTGGTCCTCGCCGAACCAGAAGGCCTCGGGCCGCATGCCCGATTGCGGCGCCAGCAGCACGCACCCGGCCTCGCCCGCCATCGCCATTTCGGCCAGCGCGACCAGGATCCCGCCATCGGACACGTCATGGCACGCGACGACCCGGCCGGCTTCGATCTGCTGGCGGATGAAATCGCCGTTCCGGCGCTCCGCCGCCAGATCGATGGCGGGTGGGGCGCCGTCTTCGCGCCCATGGATCTCACGCAGCCACAGCGACTGGCCGAGTTCGCCATGGGTGGCGCCGACCAGAATCACCGTGCCCTCGCGGGGCATGGCCAGACCGATGGCGCGGCTGACATCGTCCAGCACGCCCAGACCGCCGATGGCGGGCGTCGGCAGGATCGAGACCGACGAGCCGTCCGGCGCGCGGGTCTCGTTGTAGAGCGAGACATTCCCGCTGACGACCGGGAAGTCCAGGGCGCGGCAGGCCTCGCCCATGCCCTCGATCGCGGCGACGAACTGCCCCATCACCTCGGGCTTTTCCGGCGAGCCGAAATTCAGGTTGTCGGTCACCGCCAACGGCCGGGCACCGGTGGCCACGATATTGCGCCATGCCTCGGCGACCGCCTGCGCGCCGCCCTGGCGGGCGTCGGCCCGGCAATAACGGGGCGTGCAATCCGTGGTCAGCGCCAGGCCCAGCGACGTGCCCTCGACCTTGACGATCGCGGCGTCGGCGGCGCCCGGCCGCTTGACGGTCTGGCCGCCGACCGTGCTGTCGTACTGGTTCCACACCCAGGCGCGCGAGGCCAGGTCCGGGCAGCCGATCAGCCGGATCAGCGCCTGCTCGATCCCGACCGGGTCGGTGATCGGGCCGAGCGGCTCCGGCGCGGGCGCCGGCGCGGTGGGGCGGCGATAGAGCGGCGCCTGGTCGGCCAGCGGGTCCAGCGGGATATCGGCCTCGACGCGGCCCTGATGGCGCACGACGATATGGCCGGTATCGGTCAGATGGCCGATGATCGCGAAATCCAGTTCCCATTTCTCGAAGATCGCGCGGGCGAGTTCGGTCCGGTCCGGATGCACCACGATCAGCATGCGCTCCTGGCTTTCGGAGAGCATCATCTCATAGGCGGTCATGCCGCGTTCGCGCTGCGGCACGGCGTCGAGGTCGAGGTCGATGCCGACCCCGCCCTTGCCCGCCATTTCGACCGACGACGAGGTCAGGCCGGCCGCACCCATGTCCTGAATCGCCACGATGGCGTCGGTGGCCATCAGTTCCAGGCACGCCTCGATCAGCAGCTTTTCCACGAACGGGTCGCCGACCTGCACAGTCGGGCGCTTGGCCAGCGCGTCCTCGTCGAATTCGGAGGACGACATGGTGGCGCCGTGAATGCCGTCGCGCCCCGTCTTGGAACCGACATAGACCACCGGATTGCCGATTCCGGCCGCCGCGGACAGGAAGATGCGATCCTGGCGGGCGATGCCCACCGTCATGGCATTG
Organism: Gluconacetobacter sacchari; assembly: GCF_014174255.1. GTDB lineage: Bacteria > Pseudomonadota > Alphaproteobacteria > Acetobacterales > Acetobacteraceae > Gluconacetobacter > Gluconacetobacter sacchari. The sequence goes on along the minus strand of NZ_JABEQJ010000002.1, from coordinate 266,416 downwards.
ACCAGCGGATTGCCGTCATAGGCCGGATGGAAATTGATCTCCCCGCCCACGGTCGGCACGCCGACGCAATTGCCGTAGCCGCCGATGCCGCGCACCACGCCATCGACGATGCGGCGGGTCTGCGGGTTTTCCGGGCTGCCGAAGCGCAGGGCGTTGAGGTTGGCGACCGGACGCGCGCCCATGGTGAACACGTCGCGCAGAATGCCGCCGACACCCGTCGCCGCCCCCTGATAGGGTTCGATGAAGGACGGGTGGTTGTGGCTTTCCATCTTGAAGATGGCGGCCAGCCCCTGCCCGATATCGACCACACCCGCGTTTTCGCCGGGGCCGTGGATGACCCAAGGTGCCGTGGTCGGCAGCGTACGCAGCCACACGCGCGAGGATTTGTAGGAGCAATGTTCCGACCACATAACGGAAAAGATGCCCAGCTCGGTCAGGCTGGGCGTGCGTCCCATGATCGAGAGCACATTGCCGTATTCCTCGGCCGATAGTCCGAATTCCCGTGCCAGGGCTTCATCGACGGGCTTCTGCCCCGTTGTGCCGCTCATCGGACCAGAGCCTCCACCAACCCCTCGAACAGGGGCTTTCCATCTTCACCGCCCATCAGCGGGTCCACCAGATCCTCGGGATGCGGCATCATGCCGCAGATCCGCAGATTGGCGCTGAGCACGCCGGCGATCGCCTTGATGCTGCCATTGGGATTGGTCTGCCGGTCGCTTTCATCGACACGACCGTCCGGCCGGGCGTAGCGGAAGGCGATGCGACCACTGTCTTCCAGGTCGCGGATCGTCGCGTCGTCGGCGATGTAGTTGCCGTCGCCATGCGCCATGGGGGCACGGAACACGTCGCCCACATGCCAATTGCGCGTGAACGGCGTATCGCCGCGCTCGACCCGCAGGTGGCAGTCCTGCGACAGGAAGCGCAGCGCGCCGTTGCGCAGCAGCGCGCCCGGCAGCAGGCCGGCTTCCGTCAGGATCTGGAATCCGTTGCACACGCCCAGGATATGGCCGCCGGCCTCGGCGAAGCGGCGGATCGGCGCCATGATCGGCGCATGGGCCGCCATGGCGCCGCAGCGCAGGTAATCGCCATAGCTGAACCCTCCCGGCAGCACCACGAGGTCCAGGTCCGGCAGCGCGGTCTCGCCATGCCAGATCATCGCCGGGTCGCGCCCGGTCACGGCCCGCAGCGCGATCGCCATGTCACGTTCCCGGTTCGTGCCCGGGAAGACGACGATTCCGGCCTTCATTTGCCGCCACCGCAGGGATAGGATTCATGCAGCGCGGTGAAGGCCAGTTCGCCGACCGGCCGGGACAACTGGTCGGTATGGGCATGCAGCCACGATACGACATGACTGCGCATCTCGGCGCTGGTCACGCCGGACTTGATGCAGAATCCGGTCGGCGCGGCCTTGTCGCCCTCGTTGCGATCATAGACATGCGTCAGGGCGACGGAATCGGCCAGGCCGGACAGGTAGGCATCGCAGATCGCGACGCTGGGCGCGCGGCTGCACAGTTCCAGGAACCGGCCGCCTTGCAGGGTCGAAACGCGCTGGGCCATGGCCGAAGCCGGCAGGGCGGTCGCCAGGACCGCGCCCAGCAGGAGGAAACGACGGGCGCTCATGCCATCACCTCGGTCACGAAATCCTCGATCACCAGATTCGCCAGCAGGCCGCGCGCCATGGCATCGGCCTTCTCGCGCGCGGCGGCGGGATCGGTTTCGTCCAGTTCCAGCTCGATCACGCGGCCGATCCGGACCTCGCCCACGCCACCGAAGCCCAGCACATGCAGGGCATGGCCCACGGCCTTGCCCTGCGGGTCCAGCACGCCGTCCTTCAGCATGACCGTCACGCGTACCTTCATTGCATCACCTCCGGGCCCTTCATGTCGGAATTCGTCGCCTCGGGCAGGATGCCGAGCCGCCACGCCACTTCCTGGTAGGCTTCCTCGACCCGGCCCAGGTCGCGCCGGAAGCGATCCTTGTCCAGCTTTTCGCTGGTCTTGGCATCCCACAGGCGGCAATTGTCGGGCGAGATCTCGTCCGCCAGGACGATGCGCATTTCCTCGCCTTCCCACAGCCGGCCGAATTCCAGCTTGAAATCGACCAGCGTGATGCCGATGCCAACGAACAGCCCGGTCAGGAAATCGTTGGTGCGCATGGTCAGCGCGACGATATCGTCCAGGTCATGGGTGCAGGCCCAGTCGAAGGCCGTGATATGCTCCTCGCTGACCATCGGGTCGTTCAGGCTGTCGTTCTTGTAGTAATATTCGATGATCGTGCGCGGCAGGCGCGTGCCCTCGGGAATGCCCAGCCGCTTCGACAGGCTGCCGGCGGCGACATTGCGCACCACGACTTCCAGCGGGATGATTTCGACCTCGCGGATCAACTGCTCGCGCATATTCAGGCGGCGGATGAAATGGGTCGGGATGCCGATATCGTGCAGGCGCAGCATAAGATGTTCGCTGATACGGTTGTTCAGCACGCCTTTGCCGGTAATGATCCCCTTCTTCGCCCCGTTTCCGGCCGTGGCGTCGTCCTTGAAATACTGGACCAGCGTCCCGGGTTCCGGACCCTCGAAGAGGATCTTGGCTTTTCCTTCGTAGAGCTGACGACGGCGGGCCATACTCGTCCTTCATGCGGCTGGTGGAGGGCATGGGCTGCATGCCCTCCGAAACGGGGCCCCGGTCAGGACCCCTGGAATGCGACTGCCTCATAGCAATGATTGATCGCGGAAGATACCATTCCCTTGCCGGTGCCGCCGGCCGCTCATGCGGCCGAAAGATCGACCTCCGCATAGCCGGCGCGATCAGGCGCCCCGCCGGCGAAAGACCATGACGCCGCGGCCGCCGGATCGACCGGCAGGCCGATGACCGATGAACTGCACGTGCCGAATCCGGCGCGCGGCGGAATGTTCAGCTCGCTGCCGGCCGGCAGCGAGCGGTCGGACAGCAGGCGGGTCCAATTGCTCCAGTCCGGGGGCATCGGCCGTTCGGCCTCGCGGAAGCGCGGCAGATGGCGCCCGATCCGGGGGATGGACATATCGTCGGGTTCGGTCGTGGCGGCCATGTGGGTGCCGGGTTCCAGCGCCCTGATCTCCGGCGTGGCATAGCCCAGACCGGAAATGAAATAGGCGCTCGAACGATCGGCGACCACCATGTTGAACGACCGCCATGCCCCGGCGTCGAGATTGCCGATGGCCCGCGCCGCGTCGGACGCCGTGGCGTGTTCCAGCGCCAGTAGCGGCAGTTCGCCGCGCGAGCGCTTGCCCGATGCGGGCCCCAGGCTGCCCACGCGATTCATCACCCCGGCGACGACGCCTGAATCATTCAGCGCCAGCCAGGACCCGCCGGCCAGCCTGTCCCGCCCGCCGACCACCGCCGGGCGGTCCGGCCAATGACGGCCGGGCGCGTCCCATGTGCGGTCCAGCCGCTCGTCACGATTGGCGCCGAACAGCAGGGGCCACGCGGAACCGGGAGAAAAGGACAGGACGATCGTACACATTCGCTTCCCTGACTGTTCCTGTGCCTCAGCCGGCCCGCGCCGGGCCGGCTTCGCCGAAGACGCGGGTGAAGCTGTGGTCCAGCGCGGCCAGGTGGGCATCGCTGTTCATGGCCGCATCGAGCACCTCGGCGGGCACGCGCCCCGCGACATCTGGGTCGGCGTCCAGGTTCTCGCGGAAGGTGCGGCCGTCCGGCTGCCCCAGCCGGGTCCAGGTCGCCATGGCGTTGCGCTGGACGATGCGGTACGCGTCCTCGCGCAGGATGCCGGCACGCGCCAGCGCCAGCAGGACTTCGCCCGAATGCACGACGCCGCCCAGGCTTTCCAGATTGGCCAGCATCCGGTCGGGATAGACCACCAGCTTTTCCATCATGCCGGCCAGGCGGGCGAGCGCGAAATCAAGCCCGATCGTGCCGTCGGGGCAGATATTGCGCTCCACCGACGAATGGCTGATGTCGCGCTCGTGCCACAGCGCCACGTTCTCCAGCGCCGGAACGACATGGGCGCGCACCAGCCGCGCCAGGCCGGTCAGGTTTTCCGACAGTACCGGGTTGCGCTTGTGCGGCATCGCCGACGAGCCCTTCTGGCCCGGATGGAAGAATTCCTCGGCCTCGCGCACTTCAGAGCGCTGGAGATGGCGCACTTCGGTCGCCAGCCGCTCGATGCCGCTGGCAATGACCGCCAGCGTGCAGAAATAGGCGGCATGGCGGTCGCGCGGGATCACCTGGGTCGACACGCCTTCGGGCTCCAGCCCCAGCTTTTCGGCCACGAACGTTTCCACGCGCGGATCGACATGGGCATAGGTGCCCACGGCGCCCGAAATGGCGCAGGTCGCGATTTCGGCGCGGGCCTGCACCAGGCGCGCGCGATTGCGGGCGAATTCGGCGTAATGTCCGGCCAGCTTCAGACCGAACGACGTCGGCTCGGCGTGGATCGCGTGGCTGCGACCGATGGTCAGCGTATATTTATGCTCGAACGCCCGGCGCTTCAGCGCGTCCAGCACCGCATCCAGATCGGCCAGCAGCATGTCGGTGGCCTGAACCAGTTGCACCGACAGGCAGGTATCCAACACGTCCGACGACGTCATGCCCAGATGCACGAAGCGGCTCTCGGGGCCTATCTTCTCGGCCAGCCAGGTCAGGAAGGCGATGACGTCATGGCGGGTTTCGGCCTCGATCTCGTCGATACGGTCCAGATCGGCCTGCGAGAAGGCGGCCATCGCGCGGTCGCCCTTCTCGCGCACCACGCGGGCGGCCTCCGCCGGCACGGCGCCATATTGCGCCATGGCTTCGCATGCCAGGGCCTCGATCTCGAACCAGATCCGGTACCGGTTCTCGGGGGCCCAGATGGCGGCCATGGCGGGGCGGGTATAACGCGGAACCATCGTGCTCGGCTTTCTCTCTTCGACCGGACACCGCGCGGCGGCGTCCTCACGTCATGCGGCGATCCCGGTTCATGATCATGCGGCTGTCATGCTGCTCCGGGGCGGGCTGCCCCTTTAGCCGATTTCCCGCGTCGCGTCTTCCTCCGAAAGCGGGCCGCCTCTTGCCCGGCCACGGCGGGAATGGTCAACATCGCCGGACATATCCATCGGGAGCGCGACCATCCTCACCCTTTCCGCCCTGACCTCGCTCGTGCAGGTCATTCTGATCGACCTTACCCTGGCCGGCGACAATGCGGTGGTGATCGGGCTGGCCGTGCGCGGCCTGCCGCCTTCCCTGCGTGGGCGCGCCATCCTGGCCGGGGTCGCGGCGGCCGCGCTGTTCCGCGTCGGCCTGGCGATCGTCGCCGTCCGGCTGCTTGCGATCATCGGCCTGACCCTGGCGGGCGGGATTCTGCTGCTGTGGGTGTGCTGGCGCATGTTCCGCGAGCTGCGCCACCAGGACGCGCCCGTCGCGACCGGCACCGCCCCGCCCGGGGCGCTGCGCGCGGCGATCGTCCGCATCATCGTCGCCGACCTGTCGATGAGCCTGGACAACGTGCTGGCCGTCGCCGGGGCGGCGGGCGAGCATATCTGGGTGCTGATCGCCGGTCTGGCGATTTCGGTCCTGATGATGGCCGTCGCGGCATCGGTGATCGCCCGGCTGCTGGAGCGGTTCCGCTGGATCGCCTGGATCGGACTGCTGATCGTGCTTGCCGTGGCGATCGAACTGATCGTCAAGGGCGGCGGCGAAATCTGGCATGTCGTGTCATGACGGCGCCTCGCGGGCGGCGCATCGCCGGGCTCGCGGCACTGGCGGTTCTTGCCTGCCTGTTCCGTCCCGCGGCCGCCCGTGACCCGGCCCCGGCCGCCGTGGCGGCGCGGGTCGAGGCCTATCTGCACCTGCTCTCGCCCGAAGGCGGGGGCATCGACGACTATCTGACGTTCCTGGACCAGCAGCCGGCGTGGCCGCGCCGTGCCGCCATGCTGGCGCGCGTGCAGGGCCTGATGGCCCTGGTCCCCCCTGATGATGGCGGCCTCGCACGGGCCTGTGCGAAGCTGACGCTGACCGCGTCCCCCGCTCTGCTGGCCTGTGCCGGCAGTGCGTCCCCTCCCGGCGGGCTGGCAGCGCGGGCCCGTCAGGCCTGGATCGCAGGGATCGACCGTGCGACCGATGAAGCACCGTTTCTGGCGGTCTTCGGCGGCGCCCTGACGGAAGACGACCAGTGGCGCCGGTTCAATCGTCAGGAACTGGACGGCCATGTGGATGCGGCGCGGCGACAGGCCGGACGACTGCCTCCGGCACGAAAGACGTTGGCATTCGCCCGACTTGCCCTGCGGACGGCGCGGCCCGATTCCGGGCCGGGGCCTGGTTTGTCGGCATTGGCGACGGTACCGCCGGCGCTGGCGGGCGATCCGGTCCTGGTGCTGGACCGGCTGCGCTGGCTACGGCGCACGGGACAGATCGACCAGGCCGCCGCGCTCTGGCCGCAGGCGGGCATGGCGGCCGAACGGCGCCTGCCCCTGCCCGCCTTCTGGAGCGAACGGGACGCGCTGGCGCATGAAATGCTGCTGGCCGGCCGGGACCAGGGCGCGCTGGCCCTGGCGGCCACGACCGCCGACATGACCCCGGCGGCACGGAATGACGCCGATTTCCTCGCCGGCTGGATCCTGCTGCGCCGGCTGCATGACCCCAAGCGGGCCGCGGGGCGCTTCAGACCGCTTTGTTCCTCCCCATCGCTGATCACGCTTAGCCGTGGCCTGTACTGGACCGGCCGCGCGTTGGAAGAGGAAGGCGATATCTCGGGCGCTCATGCGGAATGGCAGCGGGCCGCCGCCCTGCCCGGAACCTTCTATGGCCAGATGGCGCTGTCGCGGCTGGACGGGGACGTGGCCAGTCCGCTGCTGTTTCCCGAACGCTCCGGCGCGCTGATCCGCGCGCGGTTGGGCGCGATGGCCCCGCCCGCATGGAACGACGCCGAAACCGCCCGGTTCGAGGCGAGCGACCTGGTCCAGGCCGCCCGACTTCTGGCCGCGCGGGGCGATCTGACCCATGCGCGCGATTTCGTGCTGATGCAGGATTCGCGCGGTGGCAGCGCCGCCGGCCATGCGCTGGCGGCGGTGCTGGCCCTACGGCTGGGGATACCCGACGTGGCGGTGACGATCACCCGCCGCGCAGGCCGCGACGGGATCGCGCTGCTGCCGCTGGGCTGGCCGACGCCGTTCCCGACCGGCGAGGACGGCCTGCCCCCGGGCTTCGTCATGGCGGTAATCCGGCAGGAAAGCAGCTTCGATCCCGCGATCGTCAGTCCGGCCGGCGCCTACGGGCTGATGCAGCTTCTGCCGGCAGCGGCGCGCGACGTCTCGCGCTGGGCGGGGCTGGCGACCGGCACGCTGACAGGCGCAAGCCTGACCGACCCGGCCCTGAACATGCGGATCGGCACCGCCTATCTGTCCCGATTGATGCGCAAGTTCGATGGGACGATCCCTTATGTCCTGGCGGCGTACAATGCCGGGCCGCACCGCACCGACCAATGGCTGGCCTCGGTCGGCGACCCGGCGCACGCCGACCCGACACCCACGGCGATGCTCGATTGGATCGAGAGCATTCCGTTTGCCGAAACCCGTAGTTATATCCAGCGCGTGGAGGAAAACCTGGCCATCTACCAGGCTCTGGCCTCCGAATCCCGACCGGAGGCCCCGCCATGACCCCTGCCCGCCTCGTCGCCAGCTTCGGCGGCTGCGGTTTTTCCCCAGTCGCCCCGGGCACCGTGGGATCGTTGGCGGCGCTGGTCTGCGGCCTGCTGTTCCTGCCCCACCCGCTGGTCCTGGGGGCCGCGATCCTGCTGTGCTGCGTCGCGGGCTATGCCGCCACTCTCAAGGTCAGCGGCGGCGAGGACTACCAATGGATCGTGATCGACGAGGTCGCGGGCATGTGGATCGCGATGGCTCCGCTCGCGTTTGGTCCCCATCCCGTCGACCCGTCGCGGCCCGACCGGATCGATGTCCTGTGGCTGCTGCTGGCATTCGCGCTGTTCCGGCTGTTCGACATTACCAAGCCCGGTCCCGTCGGCTGGTTCGACCGGCGGCATGACGCGGCGGGCATCATGGGTGACGATATCGTCGCCGGACTGATCGCGGCGGCAATCATGACCGCCGCGCGGATCCTGATCGTCCTGGCCTGAAATCGCGGAGGGTGCCCATGTCATCCATGCTGAACGACACGATCCTGGCCCGCGCGGCCGAGGTACTGGACCGGTTGCGTGGTGCCGGTGTGCGGGCCGTCACCGCCGAAAGCTGCACCGGCGGCCTGGTCGCCGCCGCGCTGACGCACCATGCCGGCTCATCCGACATGGTCGAGGGCGGCTTCGTCACGTATTCGAACGGGATGAAGTCCGCGCTGCTGGGCGTGCCGCCCATGTTGCTGGTCCGCCACGGCGCGGTCAGCGCCGAAGTCGCGGCGTCCATGGCACGCGGCGCGCTGGCCCATGCGCCGGATGCCGATCTTGCGGTTTCCATCACAGGCATCGCCGGGCCCGGCGGCGGCACGATGGAAAAGCCGGTCGGGCTGGTCTGGTTCGGGGCCATACGACGCGACGGCGAAGGCAGCACGATATCGCGCCACTTCACCGGAGATCGCGCGGCCATCCGCCGACAGGCCGTCGAACAGGCACTGGACCTGCTGGCCGACCTGACGGACGCCGCGTAGCGTACCGGAAAGCCTACTGGGGCGAACTGTCGGGCATCGCCGGTGCCGGAGGCGATGGCGGCGCGACGGTGCCGGTTCCCGAAGGGACAGTCGCGGGCGGCATGGGAGTCATCGGTGCCATCGGTGGCGCCATCGGCATGGTGCCCGGGGGCGCCGAAGGCTCGGACGACGGTGGGGTGCCCGCACGGGCGGACGCCAGGCTCTTGGCGTTCAGGTCCTCGGTCGTGGGCGATCCGGTGGACGCCTCCTGGTGGTGGCGGTCTTTATGGTGATGATGGTGATCGGCGTTCGCGAGCACCGGCGTGCCGACAACCAGTGCCGTGCTGACTATCATCGAACCGACAGACAATTTCATCACGATCGTTCCCCCATGGCTGGAACGCGCCCGCATGCCGGGCACATGGCGCCAACGCCCGTCAGGCGCCTCCGGTTCCGGCGGGTTGCGCATTGGCGGGCTGCGCCAATGTCTTGGCGGTCTCGGGCGGCCCGTAGATATCGCGCGCGCGCCGGATGAAGGCCGAGACCATCAGGCGCACCGCCTCGTTGAACACCACCCCGATCGCCGCCTGGAGCAGGCGCGAGCGGAATTCGAAATCGACGAAGAAATCGACCTGGCAACCCCGCGGGTCCGGCGCGAAAGTCCAGACATTGTTCAGGTAGCGAAACGGCCCTTTTTCATAGCGAACGCCGATGCGCGCGGGATGTTCGAGGTCCACCCGGCTGGTAAAGGTTTCGCGAAACGGGCCGAAGCCGATCGTCAGGTCCGCGACCAGTTCGGTCGCGGTGCGGGTGCGCACCCGCGCGGCGGCGCACCAGGGCAGAAATTGCGGATATTTGCCGACATCGGCCACCAGGTCGAACAATTGCTCCGGCGAATAGGCGATCAGGCGACGTTCCGCATGCGTCGGCATCAGACGCTCTCCGCCCCGCTCCGCACCGCCGCCAGTTTCGCCTCGCGCGCCGCGCGCAACTCGGCGAAGTCGGAATCGGCATGGTAGGACGACCGGGTGAGCGGCGAGGCGCTGACTTGCAGGAAGCCCTTGGCCCGCGCCATCGCGGCATAATCGGCGAATGCGTCCGGCGTGACGAAATCCCTGACCGGGGCATGTTTCACCGTCGGCTGAAGATACTGGCCCAGGGTGATGAAATCGACATCCGCCACCCGCAGGTCGTCCATGACCTGAAGAATTTCCGGTCGGTCTTCGCCCAGCCCGACCATCAGGCCGGACTTGGTGAAAATCGACGGGTCATGGCGCTTCACATCGTCCAGCAGCCGCAGCGACTGGTAATAGCGCGCGCCGGGGCGGATGGTGGTGTACAGGCGCGGCACGGTTTCCAGATTATGGTTGAACACGTCGGGGCGCGCCGCCACGACCACTTCCAGCGACGCGGGCTTGCGCAGGAAGTCCGGGGTCAGGATCTCGATCGTGGTGCTGGACGAAGCCGCGCGCACCGCGCGGATGACGCGGGCGAAATGCGCCGCGCCGCCGTCCGGCAGGTCGTCGCGATCGACCGAGGTGATGACGACATGGCGCAGCCCCAGCTTCGCCACGGCCTCGCCCACACGCTCGGGCTCGCCATCATCCAGCGGATTGGGCATGCCGGTGGTGACGTTGCAGAAGGCGCAGGCGCGGGTGCAGATCTCACCCATGATCATCATGGTGGCGTGACGCTGCGACCAGCACTCGCCGATATTCGGGCAGGCTGCCTCCTCGCACACCGTTACCAGTTTCTGCTCGCGCATCAGGGCGCGGGTCTCGTGATAGACAGGGTGGTTCGGCGCCTTGACGCGGATCCAGTCCGGCTTGCGGGCGATGGGATTGTCCGGCCGGTGCGCTTTCTCGGGATGGCGGAGCGCGGCACCGCCTTTTCTGTGGTCGATCACCAGACGCGTGGACATAAGGCAGAACCCATAAAGCAAACGGACAGCCAGAAGTGGAACGTCGCGGGGGGCGCGTCAAGCGAACATCCCCCCGCGTCGCACCTCCGCGATCAAAAGCTCAGGAGCCGCGCCGGCGGCGTATCCACTCAGATATGCAATGCTCCGTCATAGGCCGCCAGCACCGCCTCATGCATCGCCTCCGAGATGGTGGGATGCGGAAAGACCGTTTCCTTCAACTCGGCATCGGTCAGTTCCGAGGTCCGGGCGATGACATAGCCCTGGATCATCTCCGTCACCTCGGCCCCGATCATGTGCGCGCCCAGCAATTCGCCGGTTTCGGAATCGAACACCGTCTTCACCAGCCCGTCGGGCTCGCCCATCGCAATCGCCTTGCCGTTGCCGATGAACGGAAAGCGGCCAACCCGCACCGCGTGCCCGGCCTCCTTCGCGCGGGCCTCGGTCAGCCCGACCGAGGCGATCTGCGGCCGGCAATAGGTGCAGCCGGGAATGTTCAGCGGGTCGATCGGGTGGACATGCCGTCCGGCGATCGCCTCCACGCACATCACACCCTCATGGCTCGCCTTGTGCGCCAGCCAGGGCGGCCCGGCCAGGTCGCCGATGGCGTAAATGCCCGGCTCGCCGGTGAAGCATCGCGCATCGACCTTCACATGCGTCCGGTCGACGGTTATGGCCGTGCCTTCCAGGCCCAGCTTCTCGACATTGCCGACAATGCCCACGGCCGAAATCACACGGTCCACGGTGATGGCGTGCGTCTTGCCGCCGGCTTCGACCGACAGGCTGACGCTGTCGGCGCCCTTGGTGAGGGGGCCCAGCTTCGCGCCCGTCAGGATGGTCATGCCCTGCTTGACGAACGCTTTGTGCGCCAGGGCGCTGATTTCCTCATCCTCGACCGGCAGGATCCGGTCCAGCACCTCGACGACCGTCACCTCCGCGCCCATATTGCGGTAGAACGAGGCGAATTCGATGCCGATCGCACCCGAGCCGATCACCAGCAGCGATCGGGGCATCTCGGTCGGCACCATCGCCTCGCGATAGGACCAGATCAGCTTGCCGTCGGGTTCCAGCCCCGGCAGCACACGGGCGCGCGCGCCAGTGGCCAGGATGATGTTCTTCGCACTCAGCGTCGCCACCGGCTTGCCGTCCTTGGTGACGGACAGCAGGCGGCGGCCGCCATCCTTGCCCGCCAGCGCCCCGAACCCGTCGAAGACCGTGACCTTGTTCTTCTTCAGCAGATGCCCGACGCCGGACGAAAGCTGGCCGGCAACCTGGCGCGAGCGCTTGACCACTTTTTGCAGGTCGAAGCGCACATTGTCGGCCGCGAAGCCGAATTCACCCAGATGATGCAGCAGGTGGTTGATCTCGGACGCCCGCAGCAGCGCCTTGGTCGGAATGCATCCCCAGTTGAGGCAGATGCCGCCCAGATGATTGGCTTCGACCAGGGCGGTCCGCAGCCCAAGCTGAGCGGCGCGGATCGCGGCGACATACCCGCCGGGACCGCCGCCGACGACGACGAGATCGAATTCTGTCTTGTTCATTGATGTACGTTCCCGGGGCAGGATGCCGGTTCAGAAGATCCGTGGCCCGGACATGCCGGGCCACGGCGGTTCAGACCACGAGGCTGAGCGGCGATTCGACCACCGAACGGAAAGCGGCGACCCATTCGGCAGCCAGCGCGCCGTCGACCACGCGATGATCGACCGACAGCGTCACCGTCATGACGGTCGCGATCGCGATGGCATCCCCCTTCACCACCGCCCGCTTCTCGCCCGCCGCGATGGCCAGGATGGCGGCCTGCGGCGGGTTGATGATGGCCGAGAATTCGCGGACCCCGTACATGCCCATGTTCGAGATCGAGAATGAGCCACCCTGGAATTCCTGCGGCTTCAGCTTGCCGGCGCGGGCGCGGGCGATCAGCTCCTTCGCCTCGTTGCTGATCTGGCTCAGCGACTTGCGGTCGGCATTGCGGATGATCGGCGTGATCAGCCCGTCGGGCACCGACACGGCGACCGAGATATCGACATCGTCGTACAGGATGGTCGCATCCTCGGTATAGGACGCATTGACCTTCGGCACCCGCCGCAGCGCGACGGCGACGGCCTTGATCAGCAGGTCGTTGACCGACAGCTTGAACACCCCCGGCCCTTCGGCCGGCGAGGAGGCATTGAGCTGCGCGCGCAGGGCCAGCAGCGCATCCAGCTCCACGTCCATCGCGACGTAGAAATGCGGAATGGTCGATTTCGCCTCGGTCAGCCGGCGCGCGATGACCTTGCGGACCGACGAATTCGGCACGACGGTATGCGGCACGTCGATCGCGGCTGCCGGTGTTGGAAGCGGCGCGGGTTTGGGAGTGGCTGGAGCGGCAGCCGGTGCGGCCACGGCCGCCTCGACGTCGCGACGCACGATGCGGCCATTCGGGCCGCTGCCCTTCACCGCGCCCAGGTCTATGCCCTTCTGGGCCGCGATGCGCCGGGCAAGCGGCGAGGCGAAGACCCGCCCCGCCTTCGGCGCGACCGCAGCAACCGAAGCCGGCGCGGGGGAAGCGGCCGCCGCCGGGGATGCAGCCGGAGCAGGAACGGAAGCCGGAGATGCGGCGGTCGACGCCGTATCGGGCACCGCCTCGCCGTCCGCCACCAGGATGGCGATCGGCGCGTTGACCTTCACGCCTTCGGTACCGGCCTCGACCAGGATACGCCCCAGCGTCCCGTCATCGACGGCTTCGACCTCCATCGTCGCCTTGTCGGTCTCGATCTCGGCGATCACGTCGCCGGAGGCGATGGCTTCGCCTTCCTTCTTCAGCCAGCGGGCCAGCTTGCCCTCGGTCATCGTCGGCGACAAAGCCGGCATCAGGATGTTCACGGACATGGCGTGCGTTCCTCAGACCAGCTTGCGGACCGCATCCACCACCCAGGCCGGGTTGGGAAGGGCCAGCTTTTCCAGATTGGCGGCGAAGGGCATCGGCACGTCTGCACCGGCCACCCGCGCCGGCGGCGCGTCGAGATAGTCGAACGCATGTTCGATAACCTGCATCGCCACTTCCGCGCCGATGCCGGCGAAGGGCCAGCCTTCCTCGACACAAACCAGGCGGCTGGTCTTCTTCACGCTGGCGACGATCGTCTCGGTGTCGAGCGGGCGAATGGTCCGCAGGTTGATCACCTCGGCCGAGATTCCCTGCTCCGCCAGGATCGCGGCGGCTTCCAGCGCCGTGCCGACCATGATCGAGAAGGCGACGATCGTCACGTCGGTCCCCTCGCGCTCGACCTTCGCGCGGCCGATCGGCAGGATGAAATCGTCATCGACCGGGCACGGGAATTTCTGGCCGTACAGGATCTCGTTTTCCAGCACGATCACCGGATTCGGATCGCGGATCGCGGCCCGCAACAACCCCTTGGCATCGGCCGACGACCAGGGCGCGACCACCTTCAGGCCGGGCACATGGCCATACCAGCTCGCATAGCACTGCGAATGCTGGGCGCCCACCCGGGCGGCGGCGCCGTTCGGGCCGCGGAAGACGATCGGGCAGGAAATCTGGCCGCCCGACATGTAGCGCGTCTTGGCCGCCGAATTGATGATGTGGTCGATCGCCTGCATCGCGAAATTCATGGTCATGAATTCCACGATCGGCTTCAGCCCCGTCAGCGCCGCGCCGACCGCCATGCCGGTGAAGCCATGTTCGGTGATCGGGGTGTCGATCACGCGCTTCTCGCCGAATTCGTCCAGCAGCCCCTGCGAGACCTTGTAGGCCCCCTGGTACTGCCCGACTTCCTCGCCGATCAGGAACACGTCTTCGTCGCGCCGCATCTCGGCGAGCATCGCGTCGCGCAGGGCCTCGCGCACCGTGATCTCGATCGTCTCGCCCCAGTCCTTCTCGGGCGCTGCCACCGGCGAGGCCGGCGCCACCGGGGCGGCTGGCGCGGCAGGGGCAGTCGCGGCCGGTGCCGGAGCCTCGGCCTGCGGTGCCGCCACCGGCGCGGCATTCGCGCCGTCCGATTGCAGGTTCGCGATCGGGGTGTTCACCGCGACATGCTCGGTCCCTTCCGGCACCAGGATGTCGCCCAGCGTCCCCTCATCGACGGCTTCGACTTCCATCGTCGCCTTGTCGGTCTCGATTTCGGCGATCACGTCGCCGGCGGCGACATGGTCGCCGGGGGTTTTCAGCCAGCGGGCCAGCTTGCCTTCGGTCATGGTCGGCGACAGGGCGGGCATCAGGATCTGGGTGGTCATGGCTCAGCCCTCCACCAGCACGTCGGTCCACAATTCGGACGGGTCGGGTTCGGGGCTGTTCTGCGCAAAATCGGCTGCGTCCGCGACAATCGCCTTCACCTTGTCCTCGATCCCTTTCAGTTCCGCCTCATCGACGCCCAGCGTCAGCAATTCGCGACGCACCCGGTCGATCGGGTCGTGATTCTTGCGCATTTCGTCCACTTCGCTACGCGGACGGTATTTCGCGGGGTCGGACATGGAGTGGCCGCGATAGCGATAGGTCGTCATTTCCAGCAGGAACGGGCCCTTGCCCTCCCGGCAATAAGCAATCGCTTCCCGCGCCGCCTGGTGTACCGCCTCGACATCCATCCCATCGACCTTGCGCCCCGGGATCCCCCAGGGCTCGCCATTGCGCCACAATTCCTTGGACGCCGAAGACCGCTCGACACTGGTACCCATGCCGTAATGATTGTTTTCGATCACGAACACGCAGGGCAGCTTGTGCAGGGCCGCGAGGTTGAAGCTTTCATAAACCTGGCCCTGGCTGGACGCGCCCTCGCCGAAATAGGCGATCGAGACCTCGTCGCTGCCGCGATACTTGTTCGCGAAGGCCAGCCCGATTCCCAGCGATACCTGCGCGCCGACGATCCCGTGACCGCCATAGAAATTCTTCTCGCGCGAGAACATGTGCATCGACCCGCCCTTGCCGCGGGAATAGCCGCCTGCGCGCCCCGTCAGTTCGGCCATCACGCCGCGCGGGTCCATGCCGGAGGCCAGCATCTGGCCATGGTCGCGATAGGAGGTGATGAGTTTGTCGCCCGGCCTCAGTCCCATCTGGACGCCGACCACCACGGCTTCCTGGCCGATATACAGATGGCAGAAGCCGCCGATCAGGCCCATGCCGTACAACTGGCCCGCCCGCTCCTCGAACCGGCGGATCAGCACCATGTCGTGAAAGGCGTGCTTCAGTTCGTCCATGGAGAAGATCGCATTGTTCCGGTCGGGCTCGGCGATGCCCGCGTCAGTGCCGGACGGTTTTTTTTCGTCCACGGTTTCTCTCCCTTTTTTCATGCACCGCGGCGCCGGAAAGGGATGAGAATCCTGCCCTTCGGCGCTCCGGTCTGATGATGTTCACTCAATTTGCCGTGTTCACGGATGGGGAATGCAGGCCTCTCCATAAGCCGGCATTCGACGGTATCGGCGGAATCGGACGGCAGATCTGTGATGTTCCCTGCCTTTTTACCGCGCGACGAGGCGTCCTCAAAGGCGGAAAGAGGTGTAGGGTCGGAAACAAACCAAACGTATTTGGCAAACGGAGTGAACGTGACCGACACCAATGGCCGAAAGATGTTCTGCGGCAATCGCGTGCGTGCATTGCGGATCGCGCATGAATTGTCGCAGAGGATGATGGCCCAGCGCCTGGCCATTTCCGCGAGCTACCTCAATCAGATCGAAAACAACGTCAAACCGGTCCCGACGCGGCTGCTGATGACGTTGTGCGACATGTTCTCCGTCGCGCCGAGCTATTTCGGCGATGACGGCGAGATCCGGATGCTCCGGCTGCTGCGCGAGGCATCGAGCGACCCGATGTTCCGCTCATCGTTGCCGGAACGCGAGATCCATGGCGCCATCAGGGACAATCCTGCCTTCGTGAGAATGTTCCTGGAACTCTATCGCTCGGTCAGGGCCATGCACGAGCAGGGAAGCGAGATCCAGCCCGACAAGCGAACCGAGGCGGAGCGCGTCTCCGCATGGTCGAAACTCTCCTCGGCCTACGAGATCGTCGGTGACTGGGTACAGGCGGAGCGGAATTATTTCGATACGCTCGATCGGACCGCCGAGCAATTATTCGAAACCGCGCGATTGGAGACGGATACGATCGGAGCGGGGCTGGAGCGCTATCTTCGCGATCGCTTCGGCGTCAAGATTTCCAGCGCGACCGCCGAACCCGTCGCCGGCAACGGCAGCCCGTGTCACTTCGACAGCGCCGATAAGCGCGTCCGCTTCAACCCCGGCCTGCCCGGCCCGACCCGGACCTTCAGCATGGCGCGGTTGATCGCCCATCTGGGATATTCCACGCTGATCGACGAAGCGGCCCGCCACCCGCTCCTGTCCGACGAGAACACGAGGTCGATCGCCCGCGCCGCGATGGCCAATTACTTCGCGGGCGGCCTCATTATGCCGTACGAACTCTTCGCGGCAAAAGCCAAGGCGTTCAAGCATGATCTCGATCACCTGCAAACGACCTTCTCGGCAAGTTACGAGCAGGTGTGCCAGCGACTCTCGTCGCTCCAGCGCCCAGGCGCGGAAGGGGTGCCGTTCTATTTCATCAAGGCGGACGTCGCGGGCAACGTGCTGAAAAGCTACAGCGCCAACCGCTTCAGCCGCGCCCGCTTCGGCGCCCTGTGCCCCCGCTGGAACGTGTTCGAAAGCTTTTCGGCGGCAGGCAAGCTGATCATCCAGATCTCGCAGGATACCGAGGGCGGCCTGTTCATCAGCGTGGCGCGGGCCGTGGTCTCCCACCCGCTGTCATTCTTCGACCGCCAGCCGAAACGCGCCATCGTGCTGGGCTGTTCCGTCGCCCATGCGGACGAAGTCGTCTATTCGTCGATGCTGAACCTGCACGATCCGCGCACATTCATCTCGATCGGCCCCGGCTGCCGGTCGTGCGTGCGCGCCGATTGCGAGCATCGCGCGATGCCGCAGAGCGGCTTCTTCTTTCAGCCGGCGGCGGGTGGCTGAGCCTGGCCGGCTGCTTCGCCGGCCGCCGGGTCTCCATCGGCGCGCCGATAGGGGCCGGAGCGTCCGCCAGATTTGGCGATCAGGCAAATATGCTCGATCGTCAGGTCGCGATCGACGGCCTTGCACATGTCGTAGAGGGTCAGGGCGCAGACAGTGACCGCCGTCAGTGCCTCCATTTCCACCCCTGTCTGCGCGGTCGTGCCGACACAGGCCTCGATCCCGATTCCTCCCCCATCCTCGGTCGGGGCCAGTTCCACGCGCACCGAACTGAGCGCCAGCGGATGGCAAAGCGGAATCAGATCCGCCGTCTTCTTGGCGGCCATGATACCCGCGATCCGCGCGACCGCCAGAACGTCACCCTTCTTCATGCCGCCCGACAGGATCAGGTCCAGCGTTTCCCGCCGCATGCCAACCCGCCCGCGCGCGATCGCCTGTCGCGTGGTCACCGGCTTGCCGGCCACATCCACCATCACGGCGTGGCCACGCGCGTCGAGATGGGTCAGCCCACCGACACCCGACATGGCTCAGGCGGTGCCCAGCAGGGCGCGCGCACCCGCGCCCGGCGAGGGATTGCGCAGTAGCACATCGCCGACCAGAAAGCCGCTTGCGCCGACGTCGCAAAGCCGGAGAATGTCTTCATGGGTCTTGATCCCGCTCTCCGACACCACGATCCGGTCCGGCGGCACCAGCGGAGCAAGCTGAATCGTTGTCTCAAGATCGGTCTTCAATGTCTTGAGATTGCGGTTATTGATCCCGATCAGCGACGTATCCAGCGCCAGGGCACGATTCAGTTCGGGCTCGTCATGCACCTCGACCAGCACGTCCATGTCCAGTCCGCGCGCGATATCCAGCAATTCCGCTGCCTCGCTGTCGGTCAGGGCCGCCAGGATCAGCAGGATGCAATCCGCGCCGATCAGGCGGCTTTCATGCACCTGCCAGGGATCGAGGATGAAATCCTTGCGCAGGATCGGCAGCGAGCAGGCCTCGCGCACCCGCTGGAGATCTTCCGCGCAGCCATGAAAGCACGACCCCTCGGTCAACACCGAGATACAGGCCGCACCGGCCGTTTCATACTCGGCGGCAATCCCGGCGGGATCATAGTCCGGACGCAGGATGCCGGCCGATGGCGAGGCCTTCTTGGCTTCCGCGATCAATCCGATCTGCCGGTCCGCCGTCCGCTGCTTCAGCGCCTGGCCGAAACCACGGGTCGGCGTGGTGATCTCCCGGGCGCGGGCCGTGATTTCCTTCAACGGGGTCACGGTCGCCCGTTGCGCGACATCCACCCTGGTCCGGGCACAGATACGCGCGAGAACATCCGGAATTCCATCCGGATCCAAGATGGTGCCGCACGCGCCCGGGGTGAGATTCGTCGCGGTATCGTTCATAATCAACCCTGTATGCATTCGTCTTGTACGGACGGCCGGTCACCGCGCACGGATTTTAAAACAGCCAGCGCGGACCCGTCATCCAGAACACGCGCCGCCTCCGCGATCAGCGCCCGCAACGCCGGGCGCTGCACGGCGCCTTCTTGCAGAATGTCCCCACGGCCGGCGACATGGAGCGCCGCCGCGGCGTTCAACAGCACGGTATCGCGATACGCGCCATGGGCACCGGCCAGAAGAGCTTCCAGCGCGACGGCGTTTTCCGCCGGACCGCCGCCTCCGATCGCTGAAATCGGCGCCGGGCGCAAGCCGGCATCGCCGGGTTCCAGAGTGAAATCATACAGAATGCCGTCCTGCAAGGCCGCGATCGCCGTCGGGCCGGCCAATGTCAGTTCATCGACCCCCTGCCCCACGCCACATGATCCATGAACGGCCCAGGCCCGCTCCGAGCCGAGAAGCTTGAGCGTCTCGACGACCGGACGCAACCAGGACGGATCGAACACCCCGACCAACTGACGCGTGACGCCGGCGGGATTGCACAATGGCCCGATGAGATTGAACAGCGTCCGCATCCCCAGCGCCTTGCGCGCGGGCGCCGCATAGCGCATGGCCGGATGGTGCGCCGGTGCCGCCATGAAGGCCAGGCCGGTATCGTTCAGTTGCGCCGCGATCACCGCCGGATCGTCCGACAGCGCCACGCCCAACGCCCCCAGCACGTCGATGGCCCCCGAACGCGACGACAAGGCCCGGTTGCCATGCTTGGCCACCGGCACGCCCAGGGCAGCCAGCACGAACGCGACGGCGGTCGATATGTTCAGCGTGCCCAGCCCGTCGCCGCCGGTCCCGCAGACATCGATCGTGCCCGCCGGTACCGGCGTGACGCCATGCATGCGCGCGCGCACGGCACGGACGGCTCCCAGAAGCTCGACCTGCCGCTCGCCCCGCACCCGCAGCGCCATCAGGAAGGACGCGATCAGCATGTCCGGCACACCGCCATCCATGATCAGGCCAAAAGCCTGCTCGGCGTCGGCTTCGTTCAGGATCTCACCACGCGCCAGCCGGCCCAGGACGGCCCGAAACGCGTCGGACGGGTCGACGATCGGTGACGGCGTGCCATCCATCTTCGGTCAGGCCGCCTTTCGCGGCGAATTGAGGCCTCGCGTGATCGCCAGGAAATTGGCCAGGATCGCATGACCATGTTCAGATGCGATGCTCTCAGGATGAAACTGCACCCCGAAGATCGGCAACGCGCGGTGGCGAAGCCCCATGATCACGCCGTCCCCGGTATGCGCGTCGGGCACCAGGTCTGGCGGAAGAGTGTCGGGCTCGACCGTCAGGCTGTGATAACGGGTCGCCTGGAAGGGGCTGGGCAGCCCGGCGAAGACTCCGGTGCCGTCATGGAAGACCGGGCTGACCTTGCCATGCATGGGCGCCGGGGCCCGTATCACGGTGCCACCGAAGACCTGCCCGATGGCCTGATGGCCGAGACAGACCCCGAAAATCGGCACATGCCCGACCGCGCGGCGGATCAGGTCGCAGCAGATCCCGGCCTCGTTCGGCGAACACGGACCCGGCGACAGGACGATCGCCTCGGGATTCAGTTCCATTGCCTCATCGACCGCCAGCGCATCGTTCCGGCGCACGAGGCATTCCTCCCCCAGATCGCCCAGATAATGGACGAGATTGAAGGTGAAACTGTCGTAATTGTCGATCAGCAGGATCATGGCGATATGATGGCCTTCTGTTCCAATCGGGTCAAACGACAGTTCAGAATTTCATCGAAATAATACATACTCTCGCAAATTGAGTCATTTGTTACAAAAACGCCGAACATTACGTAACTTTATGACCAGCGCCAGCAACGCGGTCATTCCGCGTTGCCACCGCGCGCGAACTGCACCGCCGCTTCGGCCGCGCGAAACAGCGCGCGGGCCTTGTGCTGGGTTTCCTCGTATTCGGCGTCGGGCACGCTGTCGGCGACCACTCCGCATCCGGCCTGAACATGCATCTGCCCGTCCTTGACGACCGCCATCCGCAGGCCGATGCAGGTGTCCATCTCGCCGTTCGCGCCGAAATAGCCGATGCACCCGGCATATGTGGCGCGGCGGGTCGGCTCGACCTCGTCGATGATCTCCATCGCCCGGATCTTCGGGGCCCCGGTCAGCGTGCCGGCCGGAAACCCGGCGACCAGCGCGTCCAGCGCTTCCAGCCCCGGCCGCAACGTGCCTTCGACATTCGATGAGATGTGCATGACGTGGCTGAACCGCTCGATCACGAATTTCTCCGTGACCTTGACGCTGCCGATCTCACAGACGCGCCCCACGTCGTTGCGGCCCAGGTCGATCAGCATCAGATGCTCGGCCAGTTCCTTCGGGTCGGCCAGCAGGTCCCGCTCCAGCGCCAGGTCCTCCTCGTTCGTGCGGCCGCGCGGGCGCGTGCCGGCCAGAGGCCGCACGGTCATCCGCCCGTCGCGCAGACGCACCAGAATCTCGGGCGAGGAACCGACGAGGCTGAAGCCGTCAAAGGCCAGATGAAACAGGAACGGTGCCGGGTTGATCCGGCGCAAGGCCCGGTACAGTGCCAGCGGCGGCAGGGTGAACCGGGTCGAGAAACGCTGGCTGGGCACGACCTGAAAGGCGTCGCCGGCCGCGATATAATCCTGAATGCGTCGGACGGTGGCACAGAATGCCTCCCGTGTGAAATTCGAGCGCGGAGGGTCCAGCGGGCCGGTATAGTCCGGCCGGACCTCGTTCAGCGTCAGGGGTTCCGACAGCGTCCTGCGCGCCAGGGCGATCCGTTCCGCCGCCGCCTGCCATGCCTGTTCGGGCGCGCGATCCGGGTCCGGACGGACCGGCGCCGCCAGGATCAGTTCATCCCGCACCGTGTCGAAGATGGCGAACAGTCCGGGGCGGATCATGACCCCTTCGGGCAGATCCAGGTCGTCTAGCGGACTGTCGGGCAGATATTCCATCTGCCGCACCATGTCGTAGCCCAGATAGCCGAACAGGCCGGCCGTCATCGGCGGCAACCCCGCCGGCAGGGCCATCCGGCAGTCGCGGATGATCGCGCGCAACGAATCCAGCGGCGCCTCGGCAACCGGGGTAAAACAGTCCGCATCGCGGTCGGGC
Source organism: Gluconacetobacter sacchari (assembly GCF_014174255.1). Classification (GTDB taxonomy): domain Bacteria; phylum Pseudomonadota; class Alphaproteobacteria; order Acetobacterales; family Acetobacteraceae; genus Gluconacetobacter; species Gluconacetobacter sacchari. The sequence goes on along the minus strand of NZ_JABEQJ010000002.1, from coordinate 244,437 downwards.
GCGATATTGATCGCGGCCTTGCCGTCATGACAGCGCCAGATCAGATCCGGCAGCAGGCCGATGACCGAATAGCGGCCGCGCGCCACCCCGCCCTCGACGCTCTCCAGCAGGAAGGCGTTCCGTGCCGGGTCCGTCTCCGTGGCACCGGCCAGACGCGACAGCCGCATATAGGCCGCGACCGGCGTCAGCAGGTCGGCGGCCTCGACACTCCACACCACGCTGCCGTGCCCGAGCCGCAGCGCGGACAGGGCCTCCTCGCGATCCGCCGGCGTCGGGGCGGCGGGAAGGGTCGGAACGACGGCGGTCACGGACTGCCCTCGCCGGCACCGCCCGTGCCGGTCACCGAGGACAGGGCGGATTTCAGCGCGCCCATGTTGGTCTTGGGCTTTACCGCCTGCTGGAGGGCGGCGGCGTACGACATTCCGATATCATCCGCCAGGGCCTGCGACAGGCTGGTGCGGATGCGGTCGACCTGCATGGCCTGGGTCGCGGGCGCGGGATGCGTGATCGCGGTCAGCGTCGCGATATAGAAGCCGTCGGGCTCGTCGAGCATGACGGTCTGCCCGGTGGAACCGAGGCGGAAGACCAGTCGCGCCAGTTCCTCGGGCACGCCATCGGCCTGCTGCCCGCGCGTCAGCGGCGCAGGATGTTCGACCTGCCGGCCGGTGGCGGCAGCGGCGGCGGACACGCCTCCTTGCGCCTTGGCGGCCAGATACAGCGCGGTGGCCGCGACATTGGCCGCATGGCGCTCGGCCTCGTCGTTCCATGCCGCGCGCACCTGGGCGATGGCGGTATCGAACGGCTGAAGCTGCCCGGGCACGATGCTGTCGACCGCGACCGCGTACCAGCCATTCTCCGGCCCCTGGACCAGGGTCGGGTTGGCGCCCTTCGCCTGGCTGAAGATTCTTCCGATGATCGCCTGGCGCAGCGCGGGCGAGGCCGGGATCGGCGCGGTCTCGCCCCCCTGCGTCATGCCCCGCGCGTCCAGGGTGCCGGCAATCGCGGCGGCCCCCAGATTGTCGGGAATATGGTCCAGCCCGCCGCCGGCAATCGCATCTTGGAGCTTCGATACGCGCTGGCCGATCAACTCCGCTGCCTGCCCGCGGGCGACCTGCTCGCGCAGTTCCTGCCGCGCCGCGGCGAAGTCGGTATCGTGCGGCGGGGTGATCCGCGTGACCTTGAAGACGACCCAGCCTGTATCGACCTGCACCGGTCCCTGGAGGTCGGACGGCGCAGCGGCGAAGACCAGCTTCGCCAGCCCCGCGGACGGAATGCCCGCCTCGCGGACATCATCCATCTGCACCGTGGCGGCATCCCTGGCGTCGGCCTGGATGCGGCCCCAGTCGGCGCCTCCCTTCCACTGGTCCGCGATCGCCTGGGCGCGGGCCTGGTTCGGCGCGGTTACGATCTGCACGCTGCGGGTCTCGGGGACGTGATATTTCGCGCTTTCAGCCTCATATAGCCGCTTCAGTTCGGCATCGGGGATCTCGACCGACTGTGCCACGCTGTCGGGCGACAGCACGACGATGCGCGCATGACGGTATTCGGGCGTCTGGAACAGCCAGGGATGGTTGTCGTAGAACCGGCGAAGCTGCGCGGCGTCGGGCGCGGGCACCTGTGCGGTCAGCGGAACGCGGACCAGATCGATGGTCCGGGTCTGGGCAGCGAAATCGAATGCCTGGCGGACCATGATTTCCGGCGCGCGAGCACCGTTCTGGAGCGGCTCGACCAGCGCACGCACCGCCATGTCCGCGCGGAGCAGGTCCAGGAGGCGGGCCTCGGTCATGCCGATCTGCCGCAGGCGCGAATCGAACAGCTTGCGGTCGAATCGTCCGTCGACCCCCTTGAAGGCCGGCAGCCCGAAGACTTCCTCGCGCAACGCCTGGTCGGGCACCCGCACGCCCAGCCTGTCCGCCGACAGCACGATCTCGGACTGCATCACCAGCCGTTGCAGCACCTGTTCCGCCGCCTGGCGCCTGGTCGCGACCGGCAGTTGGGACGGATCGGTCACGCCCGCTTGGCGCGCGACCTGCTGCAATTCGTTCTGCACCGCCGTGAGGAAATCGTTGGTGGTGACGGTCTGATCGCCCACCCGCGCGATGACATCGGCGCGCTCGCTGCCGATATTCGACAGGACATCGCCCACACCCCAACCGACGAAGGCGAGGAACAGCAGGCCGGCGATGATACGCCCGAGCCAGGAATCGACGAAGACGTGACGCAGGAAGGAAATCATGAACGACAATATCCGGACGAAGGCGGTACAGGCGCGTGCGGCGGCCGGATGGCCGCCATATTCGGCGGGGCACCATAGGGATACGCCCCGCGATTGACCAGAACCCTGTACGCGGGTGCCGCGTCGTCACATGGCCATTGTGCAGGCGTGGCGCCCATGATGTACCATGAATCCGCAACCGGGCGGCGCAACGGCCCTGCAATATAAAATAAATATAGGGATCAAGCGACATGAGGCAGATGATCGTCGGCAACTGGAAGATGAACGGCCTGAGCGCCCCGTCGCGCGCGCTCGTGAGCGCGATCGCGGACGGCCTGCGCGCCACGCCCAACCCCCCGCCGGTCGTGGTCTGCCCGCCCTTTACCCAGTTGGCGGTCCTTGGTCCCCTGTTGAACGGCACGGGCATCGCTCTGGGCGCCCAGGATTGCCATCCTGCGCCGTCCGGCCCGCATACCGGCGACATCTCGGCCAGCATGCTGGCCGAACTGGGGGTGGAGTATGTCATTCTCGGCCATTCCGAACGGCGGCGCGACCATGGCGAACTGGACGAGACGGTGCGCGAGAAGGCGCTCGCGGCGATGGCCGCCGGCCTGACGCCGATCGTCTGTGTCGGCGAGAGCGCCGACCAGCGCGCCGCCGGCGAATATCAGGACGCCGTCGGCTGGCAGATCAAGGGTTCGCTGCCCGACAATTTCAACGGTATCGTGGCCTACGAGCCGATCTGGGCCATCGGGTCCGGCGTGCCGGCCCCGGTCCAGGACATCGCGGACATGATGGGCTTCCTTCGCGCCGAACTGACGCGGCAGTTCGGCGAGGCCGGCAAGACCACCCGGATTCTCTATGGCGGATCGGTCAGCGGGCGCGACGCCTCGGACATCCTGCCGATCGCGGAGGTCGGCGGCGCGCTGGTGGGGGGCGCCAGCCTGGAGGCCGATGCGTTTCTGCCGATTGTCCGCGCCGCCATTGATCTGTAAACGGTCTGTCTGCGCCGCCCTTTCGGAAGTCGAGAATGATCACCCTCCTGCTTTTCCTGCACCTGTTCGTCACCTTGGCCCTGATCGGGACGGTCCTGATTCAGCGCAGCGAGGGCGGCGGCCTGGGAATCGGCAGCAGCCAGGGCATGGGCAGCTTCATGTCCGGGCGCGGCACGGCCAATCTGCTGACGCGCACCACCTCGGTTCTGGCCGGCATCTTCATGCTGCTGTCGCTGACGCTGGCGGTGCTCAATCGCGGCGCCTCGACCGGCGGGGGCCACGACATCCTGGCCCAGCCGCCCGCACCGGCGGCGGTCACCCCGGCCAGCCCTCCGGCGCCTGCTCCGGCTCCGACGGCCCCCACGGCCACGCACTGAAGGATCGGCTGCCTTTCCCCACGGAAGGCAGCCTTTTTTTATCAGGGCACAGGCGACGGTTATTCGCTTTGCCCGGCAGGTCGAAACGGTGTAGGGAGGCCATCCATGACGCGTTTTGTATTCATCACTGGCGGCGTGGTTTCCTCCCTCGGTAAAGGCATCGCCTCCGCAGCCCTCGCGGCGCTGTTGCAGGCGCGCGGATACCAGGTCAGGCTGCGCAAGCTCGATCCCTATCTCAACGTCGATCCGGGCACCATGAGCCCGTATCAGCACGGCGAGGTCTTCGTAACCGACGATGGCGCGGAGACCGATCTCGACCTCGGCCATTACGAGCGGTTTACCGGCGTTCATGCCACGCGGGCCGACAACGCCACCACAGGCCAGATCTATTCGGACGTGATCGCGCGCGAGCGCCGCGGCGATTATCTGGGCGCCACGGTGCAGGTCATTCCCCACATCACGGACGCCATCAAGGATGCCGTGGTCGCGGGCACCGAGGACCTGGATTTCGTGCTGGTCGAAATCGGCGGCACCGTGGGCGATATCGAAAGCCTGCCGTTTCTCGAGGCCATTCGCCAGTTGCGCAACGACCTGGGCGCCGGGCAGACGATGTTCGTCCACCTGACCCTGCTGCCATGGATTCCCTCGGCCGGCGAACTGAAGACCAAGCCGACCCAGCATTCCGTCAAGGAATTGCAGAATGTCGGCATCCAGCCCCAGATGCTGCTGTGCCGGTCGGACCGGCCGATTCCCGACGCCGAACGGCGCAAGATCGCCAATTTCTGCAATGTCCGTTCCGAGGCCGTGATCGCGGCGCTGGATGTCGACACGATCTATGCCTGCCCGATCTCGTACCATGCCGAAGGCATGGACACCGAAGTCCTGCGCCATTTCGGCCTGCCCTTCGACCAGGAGCCCGACCTGTCGCGCTGGCACCGGGCGCTCGACGCCATCCGCCACCCCGAGGGCGAGGTCCGGATCGCGGTCGTCGGCAAATATACCGCCCTGCTGGACGCCTATAAATCCCTGATCGAGGCCCTGCTGCATGGTGGCATCGCCAACCGGGTGCGGGTCAGGCTGGACTGGGTCGAGGCCGAGACCTTCGAGAAATCGGAAGACGCGCTGGAAGCCCTGCACAACGTCCACGCGATTCTCGTGCCCGGCGGATTCGGCGAGCGTGGCGCGGAAGGCAAGATCCAGGCCGTGCGCTTCGCGCGTGAGCATGATATTCCATTCCTGGGTATCTGCTTCGGCATGCAGATGGCCGTCATCGAGTGTGCCCGCAATCTGGCGGGCCTGCCCGACGCCTCCTCGACCGAGTTCGGCCCGACCGGGGAACCGCTCGTCGGCCTGATGACGGAATGGGCACGCAACAACGAATTGCTGCGCCGGCGCGAAGGTGGGGATCTGGGCGGGACGATGCGCCTGGGCGCCTACCCCGCCAAGCTGGCCGAGGGATCGCGCGTGGCCGGGATCTATGGCCGAACCGACATCCGCGAGCGGCATCGCCATCGCTACGAGGTCAACGTCCATTACCGCGAGCAGTTGGAAAAGACCGGCATGCGCTTCTCGGGCATGTCGCCCGACGATATCCTGCCCGAAGTGGTCGAATATCCCGATCATCCCTGGTTCATCGGCGTGCAGTATCACCCCGAGCTGCTGTCCAAGCCCTTCGATCCGCATCCGCTGTTCTCCGGCTTCGTCGGCGCGGCGGTCAAGAAGATGCGCCTGGTATGACCGACCACCGTCTGTTGAAGATCGGAGATCTCGCGGTCGGCAACGACCGCCCCTTCGTCCTGATCGCCGGTCCGTGCCAGATCGAATCCGAATCCCACACCATGGAAATGGCCGAGGCGCTGTGCGCGATCGCGCAGGAGACCGGGGTCGGGCTGATCTATAAAAGCTCGTTCGACAAGGCCAATCGCACCAGCATCGGCGCGCAACGCGGGGTCGGCATGGCCAGGGGGCTGGAAATCCTGGCCCGGGTGCGCGAGCGGTTCGGCGTGCCGGTGCTGACCGACGTGCATGCGGCCGAGCAATGCGCGACGGTGGCCCAGGCCGTCGACATACTCCAGATTCCGGCCTTTCTGTGCCGCCAGACCGACCTGCTGCTGGCGGCGGGCGAAACCGGCTCGGCGATCAATGTCAAGAAGGGGCAGTTCCTGGCGCCGTGGGACATGAAGAATGTCGCGGCCAAAATCGCCTCGACGGGCAACGAGCGGATCATGCTGTGCGAGCGCGGCACCAGTTTCGGCTACAACACGCTGGTCAACGACATGCGCGGCCTGCCGATCATGGCCGAGACCGGCTATCCGGTGGTGTATGATGCCACCCATTCGGTCCAGCAGCCTGGCGGCTTGGGCGGATCGTCGGGCGGACAGCGTGAATACGCCCCCATTCTGGCCCGCGCCGCGCTGGCGATCGGGGTGGCGGCGGTGTTCATCGAGACGCACCAGGATCCGGACCACGCCCCCAGCGACGGCCCGAACATGATTCCGATCCGCGAAATGAAACCCCTGGTCGAGCGCCTGGCCCGTTACGATCGTTTGACCAAGGGCGCCTGATCCGTCGTCGCACTCGGGGTCAGGCCAGGCGTATCAGCATGGCCAGCCCCAGGCAGGCCATGAAGATCGCGGTGACCCACAGCCGCAGGGCCAGATAGCCCGACGGCAGTTCGCCCCGGCGCCATGCCGCCCGCTCCGCCAGAAACAGCCCGAAAAATCCCGCCATCAGCGCGGCAAGCCCGAGCGTGACATGGCCCAGGAAGGTCGCGTGGCACGCTACCCAGCCGACCGGCAGCGGCAGTCCCCCGATCATCAGCCGCCGGTCGTCGCGCCGCGTATCCAGCCGCTTGCCCGTGATCAACGTCGGCCGGTCCAGTGCCAGTCCCCAATGGACCGCGCCGCTGAAAGCCAGCAGCAGGGCGGCATATTCTACCAGGCCCATGGTCGTGCCCGGCACGTCGGCGGTTGAAAACAGCCCCCCGACCGCGAGGACAATGGCCGGAAGCGGGCTGACAATTCCCATCAGAACCGTTGGAAGGGGCAGGCGTTTCATGTTTATCTTCCTCCAGCCCTGCTATTATCGCGTGGCTCGCCGCTTGCCCATGATACCGATCACAGGCGGCAGATGAATCCTGCCAGGCATGTCGGGAACGATTTCCCGGCCGCCGTTGCATGTCGCTGCCTGACCTGCAACGGGCCCAATAGTCATAAACCGAGGAAGCTAGATCCATGAGTGCTATCGTCGATATCGTCGCGCGTGAAATCCTGGATAGTCGCGGCAACCCGACCGTGGAGGTCGATGTCGAACTCGAGTCCGGCGCCAAAGGCCGGGCCGCCGTCCCGTCCGGCGCGTCGACGGGCGCGCACGAGGCGGTCGAACTGCGTGACGGCGACAAGTCCCGCTACGGCGGCAAGGGTGTGCTCAAGGCGCTGGAACATATCGAGAGCGAGATCCTCGAAGCCCTGCAAGGCGCCGAATCGTCCGACCAGATCGCGATCGACGAAGCGATGATCGATCTGGACGGCACGCCCAACAAGGCTCGGCTGGGCGCCAATGCGATCCTGGCGGTGTCGCTGGCGGTCGCCAAGGCATCAGCCGAGGAATTGCAGGTTCCGCTCTATCGCTATGTCGGTGGCGTCTACGCGCGTACCCTGCCGGTGCCGATGATGAACATCGTCAATGGCGGCCAGCATGCCGACAATCCGATCGATATCCAGGAATTCATGATCCAGCCGGTGGGCGCGCCCACCCTGGCCGACGCGGTGCGCGTGGGTTCCGAAATCTTTGCCCAGCTCAAGAAGAACCTGTCGGCGGCCGGCCACAACACCAATGTCGGCGACGAAGGCGGCTTCGCCCCCGGCCTGAAATCGGCCGACGAGGCGCTGGGCTTCATCACCAAGGCGGTCGAGGCAGCCGGGTATCGCCCGGGCGAGGACGTGACCTTCGCGCTCGATTGCGCCTCGACCGAATTCTACCACGACGGCCGCTATGTCATGGAAGGCGAAGGCAAGAGCCTCGATTCGGCCGGCATGATCGGATATCTGGCCGATCTCGCGGCGCGCTACCCCATCGTGTCGATCGAGGACGGACTGGCGGAAGACGATTGGGAAGGCTGGGCCGCCCTGACGGCGACGCTGGGCAAGACAGTCCAGTTGGTCGGTGACGATCTGTTCGTGACCAATCCGGATCGCCTGCGCCGCGGCATCAAGGCCGGCGTCGCCAATTCGCTGCTGGTCAAGGTCAACCAGATCGGCACACTCAGCGAAACGCTGGAAGCTGTCGAGATGGCGCATCGCGCGGGCTACACGGCGGTGATGAGCCACCGTTCCGGCGAGACCGAGGATTCGACCATCGCCGACCTGGCGGTGGCGACCAATTGCGGGCAGATCAAGACCGGTTCGCTGTCGCGTTCCGACCGGACGGCGAAATACAACCAGTTGATCCGAATCGAGAACGAGCTGGCGACCGCCGCCCGCTATGCCGGCCGGTCGATCCTGAAGACGGCCTGACCAAGCCAGCAACCCGATTCGGCGGCGCAACGCGGAAAACAGTTTCCAGCGGCCGCCGAATCGGGAATAGTAAGCTATTCCAACGATTCCTTGCGGAAACCGGGAGAAAGACCGTCCATGCAGATCGGCCGGATTGTGCGGCGGACCGTCCGTATGGTCGTCCCCCCTGCCCTGTTCATTGGCCTGACCGCCTATTTCGGGGTGAACGCCATGCATGGCGATCACGGGATCCACAGCTATCAGGCGCAATTGCATCTGCTGGACGAGGCCCGCGCCGCCCAGGTGGACGCGGTGTCGGAACAGGCTGCCTGGGCCCGCAGGGTCAACGGATTGAAGGAAAAGGCGCTGGACCGCGACACGCTGGACGAACGGTCGCGTGCGATGCTGAATCTGGCGCGGCCCGGTGAACTCGTCATCCCCTACGGACCGCACGACCGGCTGTTCTAAAGGGTGCCTGAAAACAAGGAAGGCCGGGCACCCTGCGGATGCCCGGCCTTCTTCATGTCCAGCCCGCACGCGAGGCGCGGAACCGGATGGATTATTTGATCTTCGCTTCGCGGAAGGCCACGTGCTTGCGCGCGACGGGGTCGTATTTCCGCATTTCGAGCTTGCCGGTCTGGGCACGGGCGTTTTTCTTCGTGACGTAGAAATACCCGGTGTCCGCCGACGAGACGAGCTTGATCTGAATGGTGTTGGTCTTGGCCATGGAATCCTCAGCACTGCTCCGCCGCTGCTGGAACAATCAGGTGCAGCAGTGGTTCAAGTCGGCGGAAAATGCGCATACAGAGCCCCGAGGTCAAGCGTTAGTCGCACGAATCGCGCAGATATATGTGCCTGACCGTCGAACACGGGAGAATTGGGACCGATGCTGAGTGTCGCCGAAGCCCAGGCGCGTATCCTGGCAGACCTCGTGCCCACGGGGCCGGAACTGGTATCCCTGGCCGAGTCATGGGGACGAATCGCCGTCGCCGACATTGCCGCGCGGCTGGACAATCCGCCCGCCGATATGTCCGCCATGGACGGCTACGCCGTCCGCGCGGAGGATTGCGCGCCGGGCAACGTCCTGTCGCTGGTGGGTGAAGGTCCGGCAGGCCATCCCTTCCCCGGCCGGGTCGGAAGTGGTGAGACCGTCAGACTCTATACTGGCAGCGTGGTTCCCCAGGGCGCCGACGCGATCCTGATCCAGGAAAACGCGCGGCAGGATGCGGAGCGGGTCACGGTCGCCGCCACACCAGGCGTCGGGCAGCATATCCGCCGGAGAGGCCAGGATTTCGCCCGGGGCGAAATGGTCGTCCCGGCCGGGCGCGCGCTCACGGCGCGCGATATCGGCCTGGTGGCGGCGGCGAATCATGCCTGGGTCGCCGTGCGGCGGCGCCCCGTGGTCGTCATTCTCTCCACGGGCGATGAAATCGCGCTGCCGGGCGACCCGATCGCTCCGGGCGGTATCGCCAATTCCAACACCCCGATGCTCGCCGCCCTGGTGCGCGCCTGCGGCGGCGAGCCGGTGATGCTGCCGGCCGCGCGCGATACCGCGCCCGACATCGCACGCCTGGCGCAGGGAATCGAAACCGCCGACCTGTTGCTGACCGTGGGCGGCGCCAGCGTCGGCCGCTACGACCTGGTGCAGCAGGGCCTGGAACGGATCGGGCTGACGGTCGATTTCTGGAAGATCGCGATGCGCCCGGGCAAGCCGCTGATGCATGGCCGGATCGGCCGGGTTCCGGTCCTCGGGCTGCCCGGCAATCCGGTGGCGGCCCTGGTCTGCGGCCTGATCTTCGCGCTGCCGGCGATCCGCGCGCTGGCGGGGCACCAGGAACGGTGCCTGCCCGAGGATCGGGCGATCCTTGGGGGCGACCTGCCGGAGAACGACCGCCGGGCCGATTATCTGCGCGCCACCTTGTCCCGCGTGCCGGATGGCAGCTTGGTCGCAACCGCCTTCGACCGGCAGGATTCGGCGATGTTGCACATATTGGCCAGCAGCCAGGCCCTGATCCTGCGACCGCCTTTCGCTCCGCCGGCGCGGGCGGGCGAATCGTGCCGCGTGGTCAGGCTGGATACGCTCTCGATCTGAGCGCAATGATATTGACGGACGGGCAGGAACCAATATAGAACACAACCGAACTGTTTCCTGTTTGTTCCTTTTCTGGCAACCGATGGGCAGACGGGCGGAACAACGATGTCACGGGGTGCCAATGCTGACACGCAAGCAACATGAACTGCTGCTGTTCATCGACCGGCACCTGAAGCGGACGGGGTTTTCCCCTTCGTTCGACGAAATGAAGGACGCGCTGAACCTGCGGTCGAAATCCGGCATCCACCGGCTGATTTCGGCGCTGGAGGAACGGGGCTTCCTGCAACGCCGCCATCACCGCGCCCGGGCTCTGGAGGTGTTGCGCCTGCCGGAAATGGCGGCTCCTCCCACCCCGTCGAAGGATGTCACGCCTGACGCCGGTCCCGCGCCAGGCACGGCGGATCAGCCTTTCGTGCCGAATGTCATCAAGGGCGATTTCGCCGGCCGTCTGGCGGGCGCTCCCATCGCGACCGATGCCGAGGCCGTCAGCCTGCCCTTCTACGGACGCATCGCCGCCGGCCAGCCGATCGAGGCCCTGCGCGAGACCGAGGCGCAGGTCGCCGTGCCGATGACCCTGCTGGGCCGCGGCGATCATTACACGCTGGAAGTCGCGGGCGATTCGATGGTCGAAGCCGGGATTCTCGACGGCGACACCGTGGTCATCCGCCGCAGCGACACGGCCGATAACGGGCAGGTCGTGGTGGCGCTGATCGACGATCAGGAAGTCACGCTGAAACGGCTTCGCCGGCGCGGCAGCACCATCGCCCTGGAACCCGCCAATGCGCGCTACGAATCGCGCATCGTGCCGGCCGACCGGGTGCGCATCCAGGGGTTTCTGGTCGGGCTGCTCCGCCGTTACGAATAAGGGGCAAGGAGACGTTCGAAAGACGGCAGCAGCCGGGCCAGTCGCTCGACGTCCGCCGGGCCGATCCTATCCAGATGCGGAAATTCCGCCAGCACCCTGGCACCCCCGAACAGGCTGATGGCCCGTCGCGCCTCGGGGGATGGGGGGCCGTTCAGCACCACCCCGGCAATCGCAATCCCTCGTCGGCGCAGGGCCTGCAAGGTCAGCAGCGTATGGTTGATCGTGCCCAGTTGGCTGCGCGCGACCAGCACCACCGGTAGCGCGAAGCGGGCGATCAGGTCGATCATCATGCAATCCGGCGCGATCGGCACCATCACCCCGCCCGCCCCCTCCACCACCAGCGGCCGCGTGCCTCGCGGCGCGGGCAGCCTCAACCCCGCGGTGTCGAGCACGATATTCTCCCGCCCGGCGGCGTCGAAGGGCGAGAGCGGAGCCGACAGCACGGCGGCGGGCGGATGGATGCGGGCCGGCTCCAGCCCGGCCAGTTCCGCGACCGTCACGCTGTCGGCGATGTCCTCGGCAACGCCGGTCTGGAACGGCTTCCAGTATTCCGCCGCCCAGGCATGGACCAGGCACGCCGAAACCAGCGTCTTGCCGACCCCGGTATCGGTACCCGTCACAAAGACGCCCGGGCAGGCGGGGACACGGAACAGGCCGTACCCGACGATATAGCTTGCCGTCACGCCCTCGGGGGTCTCCAGCGCGCGCAGCAGCCGCCGCATCACGCCCGGCGCATGCGGGCGCGTGCCCTCGCGCGGCAGCGAGGCGCCGATCTGACGCAGTTCGCGCACGAATGCCAGCGACGTTTCCGGCCGGTCGAGAATCGTCTCGGCCTGCCACAGGCCCTGGCCGGTGGCAGGCCACTCGTCCTCCAGCGTCGCCGGCGGTGGATAGAGCGGGATCGCGCACGCCACCCCCGCCGCCGCATGCACACGCCGCCATTCGGCGAAACTGCCCGCGCAAAGGGTCGAAAATGCCATCATCCCGCCGGGGGTCAGCATCGCGGCCAACCGTGCCAGTGCTGCCGCGCGGTCGCTGAACCATTGCATCGACAGGCTGGAACAGATCAGGTCGTAGCGGCCGCCTACCTCTTCCGGCGCCTCGGCATCCAGCACCAGGTAGCGCACATGGCCTGATCCCTGCATGCTGTCCAGGCGACGGCGGGCACGATCGCGCATCTCGGGTGCCAGGTCGCTCACCGTCAGGTCGGCATCCGGAAACAGGCGGCGCAGATGCTGGGTGAGAAAACCGGTGCCGCATCCCAACTCCAGGATCCGGGTGGGCGCCCTGCCGGTGGCGGCGATCCGCTCCGCCAGCCGCCCGGCGACCAGGCGCTGCACCCGCGCCGCGTCGTCATAGGTTTCGGCGGCGCCGAAGCGGGCGGCAATCCGTTGCTTGCGCGTGGTCATGGCGGGCAGGGCTCCGCGATCATGCGGGTGATGGCGTCGGCGCATCGGTCGGGATGGGTCAGAGGCAGCAGATGGCCACCATCCTCGACCCATTCCACCGGCACGCGGCCAAGGAAGCTGGCTTCGGTCATCGCAGGCGGCGCGATGGGGTCCTCGGCGCCTGCCAGCACCCGGATCGGTGGCAGGCCGGCGCCCTGCCCCGCATCGCACGCCGCGCGCGCATCGGCGTTCCGCAGCAGGTCCAGCGCCCAGGCCAGCCGCTCCGCCCGGGCGGCGCCGGGTGCAGGGGTCGTGATTCCGGTCCGGCCGCGAAAGGCGGCGACCACATCGTCCGGATGATGGTCCAGCCCGCGCGCCATCCGTTCGATCACGCGCGGCGAGACGCCCTGGCGGTAGTCTTCCGCGGCGCCGAAACGGGCGAACCCGTTGATCAGCAGCATGCCGACGCACTCGGCCGGTGGGTTCAGCAGCAGCCACAGCGCACCCAGCGAATGGCCGACCGCAACATGGCGTCCCGCCGGCCGATCCGCCATCCGCGCGGCACCGAAGAAACCGAGATCCAGCGCCGTGGCCTCGACCTGGCCCAACCGCGCGCGGACCGGCTGCCAGAAATCGGGCGTAAATCCCCAGCCATGGATCAGAAACAGCGCCACCGACGCCGGGTCATCGGACAATGCCATGCTCCCGTGCCCCCTCATCGAGCGCCCGCAGCAGACGATCGACCATTGCCGTATCATGCGCCGCGCTCAGCGCCAGCCGGATGCGGGCCGTCCCGGACGGCACCGTCGGCGGCCGGATCGCCCCACCGAGAATCCCAAAGCGCGCCAGGGTCTCGGCCAGCGCCAGCGTCTGCCCGCTGTCGCCGACCATGACCGGCACGATCTGGGTGGAAGACAAGCCGGTGGACCAGCCCCGATCGCCCAATTCCGCGCGCAGATGTGCCGCCAGCGTCGCCAGATGCCGGCGTTCGTCCTCCATCGTCGGCACCAGGTCCAGCGCCGCGTCGATCGCCCCCAGCAGCGCGGGCGGCGGCGCGGTGGTATAGATAAAGCCCGAACAGGTGCTGACCAGCCAGTCGCACAGCGCGCGCGTGCCCGCGACATAGGCCCCGAACCCGCCCAGCGCCTTGCTGAACGTGCCCATCACCAGATCCACCCCTCCCGCCTCGGCGGACAGGCCCCGGCCCTGCGGTCCCAGCACGCCGGTCGCATGCGCCTCGTCCAGATACAGAAATGCGTCATGCCGCGCCGCGAGCGCCTTCAGGGCCGCGACCTCCGTCCGGTCGCCATCCATGCTGAACACGCTTTCCGTGACGATGAACCGCAAGCCCTTCCGGTCGCGATGACGCTCCAGCGCCTGTTCCAGATGGCCGAGATCGTTATGGGCGAAGCGGATCTGGCGGAGTCCGGCCGCCTGGCAGCCATGATGCAGGCTGGCGTGGTTCAGCCTGTCGGTAAAGACCACGGCCGGGGCGCCGGTGGTCTCCATTGACAGGCGAAACAGCGCGGGCAGGATCGCGGCATTGGCCTGCCAGCCCGATGCCAGGAGCAACGCGGCCTCGGTCCCCTTGAAGCGTGCCAGCTTTTCCTCGACCAGCCGATGCTGCTCGCTGGTACCCGTCACCAGGCGCGAGGCCCCGCTGCCGGTGCCGAATCGCCGCGTCCAGTCGATGGACCGTGCCTTCAGCGCCGGATGCACGGACAGGCCGAGATAATCGTTGGACGAGAAATTCAGCAACGTCGCGCCCTCGCGCCGGACGATCACCGGTCCGTCGCGTTCCAGCGGCCGCACGGCACGCCGCAGATGGTCGCGGGACAATCCATCCAGCGCGGTCTGGAAAAATTCATCGAAACGGGTCATGAAGCGATGGTTTGTGCCGGACCCCATGAAGCCGGTCAATTCCAGTCTGCCGTCCCCGCGAGGAGAGCACCCCATGACCGGACCGGACTGGCGCGAAGCCGGCTTGTCGCATATCTGGCTGCCCTACACCCAGATGCACACGGCATCGCCCCCCCTGCCCGCGACGACGACGGCGGGGTGTCGGATCCACCTCGCCGACGGGCGGAACCTGGTGGACGGAATTGCCTCGTGGTGGACCGCGTGCCATGGCTACAATCACCCGCATATCCGCCAGGCAGCCATCGACCAGTTGGCGCGCATGCCCCATGTCATGCTCGGCGGGCTGGTGCATGAACCCGCGCTGCGCCTGGCGCGGCGGCTGGCCGACCTGCTGCCGGGCGACCTGGAGCGCGTCTTCTTTTCCGATTCCGGTTCGGTCGCGGTCGAGGTCGCGATCAAGATGGCGATGCAATACTGGCTGAACCGGGGCCAGAAGGCGCGCACCAGGCTGGTGGCCTTTCGCGGCGGCTATCACGGCGACACATTGGCGACCATGGCGGTATGCGACCCCGAGGAAGGCATGCACAGCCTGTTCGCCGGCATCCTGCCCCAGCATTTCATCACCGACCTGCCCAGCGACGACCAAGCCACAGCCGCGCTGGAACGGCTGATGGAGGCCGAGGGGCAGCACGTGGCGGCGATTCTGGTCGAACCGCTGGTCCAGGGTGCCGGCGGCATGCTGTTCCACGACCCCGCGACCCTCCGGCGCCTGCGCGAGATCGCCGACCGGCATGGCGTGCTGCTGATCCTGGACGAGATCTTTACCGGCTTCGGCCGCACCGGCACGATGTTCGCATGCCAGCAGGCGGATATCGTGCCCGATATCATCACCCTGTCCAAGGCGCTGTCCGGCGGCACGGTCCCGCTGGCGGCCACCGTGGCGCGGCGGCACGTCTTCGCGGCCTTTCTGTCGGACGACCCGATGCGTGCGCTGATGCACGGCCCGACCTTCATGGCCAATCCGCTGGCCTGCGCCTGCGCCAACGCCTCGCTGGATCTGTTCGAGAGCGAACCGCGCCTGGAACAGGTCGCGGCGATCGGCATGCAGATGCGCGATGAACTCGCGCCCTGCCGTCACCTGCCGGCGGTACGCGATGTGCGGGTGCTGGGGGCGATCGGCGTGGTCGAGCTGGAGCGTATCAGCGACATGAACCGCCTGAAGGCCAGGCTGCTCGACCAGGGGGTATGGGTCCGCCCATTCCGGACGATCGTCTATCTGACGCCCGCCTTCACGATAACGAAAGACGAGCTGGGCCACCTGACTCGGGCTATTCGTACCGTCCTCGCCGAAGCTCCCTGAAAACGGGCATCAGGGACCGGCGCCACACGCCGGCCCCTTGCGGGATCAGGCTTCGACCGGCGTCAGTTCCGAATCCGATCCGGGGCGGTGCTTTTCGGCCGCGGCGTCCTCGCCGCCCTCCTCGGGCGCCTCGTCGCTGTCAGTCACGGCGAGCGGACGCTGGCGGACATGCCGTTCCTGGCGGTCCTGCTGATTCTGCTGCGCCGCCTGGGCCATGGCGTTGAGGATGCGGAAATAATGTTCGGCATGCTGGAAATAGGCCTCGGCCATTACGCGGTCGCCCGCACCGCTGGCATCGCGCCCCAGTTGCAGATATTTCTCGAACAATTGCTGGGCGGTGCCGCGAATACGCAGGTCCGGCCCATTACTGTCGAAGATATGGTTACGATTGAGGGGGATCTGGCCGTTCTGCTGGCGTACACTTCCGCCACCGCTGCCGCCCGTACGATGGTTTCGGCCCCGCATGCGTTTCATGTTCATAGGCTGTCGCAGCACTTTCCTGTTAACGGTCGCCGTTTTCCCGCGACCGCCGGGGCCATCCATCCCCTATTGTCATTCTGAGTGCCTGGCGTGCAGCCCGGCATCTGACCCCGCGACATGATGCAATGACCCGGATACCTGCACGTACCCGTGCGGTCATTTCAGTTTTCATGCATTCAGGATCGGCATGCGGCACCTCGGAAAGGTAAAAACCCCCGCCCGCATTCCGTTGGCAATCTATGCCCTTATATCCGGTCTGCCAAATGATTTTTCGCTTGCGCGTGCCCCGATGCGTCGATCCGGCCGATGGCGCATCAATACAGCGCGGGGAATCCCCCCCAGATCGGCGCGAATATCCACGATTTCCAGTCCGGATCGCCGTGCCAGGGACGGCACGCTGTGCTCCTGGCCGATCCCGATCTCGAAAACTGCAATCCCGTCATGCGCCAGAAGCAAGGGTAAGGTCTCCGTCAACTTCCGATAGGCGTCGAGTCCATCCGTTCCGCCATCCAGCGCGCGGGCGGGCTCGTATTCCCGGACATCGGGCATCAGGCCGGCCAGATCGCGTCGCGGGATATAGGGCGGATTGCTGAACACCACGTCGAACGTACCGCGAATCGACGACGCCCAATCGCCGGCCAGCATCGCGCAGCGGTCGTCCAGCCCCGCGTGCCGGGCGTTGCGCGCGGCCAGGCGGGCGGCATCGGGGGCGATATCCACCCCCACTCCCCAGGCCGCGCGATATTCACTCAACGCCGACAGGAGCAGGCACCCGGTTCCGGTTCCCAGATCCAGCACGTTGCGAACCCGCGCACGGTCGGGACGGTGTTCCAGCAGGGCCTCGATCAACGTTTCGCTGTCGGCGCGGGGGATCAGGGTCGCGGGCGAGGTTTCCAGTTCCAGCGACCAGAAGCCAGCCCGCCCCGTAATATGCGCCATCGGCTCGCGCGCCGCGCGGCGCCGCACCGCCGACAGGAAGGAGGTCCGACCGGCATCGTCGATGCGCGTCCGCGCCAGCAGGCCGGCCAGATCGGTGCCGAGCACGTGGGCCATCAGCAGCCGCGCCTCGCGACGCGGATCGTCCACGCCCCCGTCGCGCAGACGCGCACCCGCCCAGGCCAGGCAAGCCCGCAGATCGGCCTCGTCGTCCGGCGCGGCCGGTGTGTCCTCTTTCATTTCAGGCCGGATCCGTCCTACTCTGGTCGCATGACGCGGCTGCCTCATTCATGGACAATCCTCGTGTTTCTGGGCGGCCTCGCGGCCTTGACGCTGGTGGGCCGACCGGCCCGGGCAGGCAGTTTCGTCGTCGTCGACGGCCGCGCCGATAACGAGATTTCCGAAATCTCCCGCCTGTATGTCGACGACCAGCTTGCCGCCACGATCCGACTCGACGCCACGTTGCCGCAGCGATCCGTCCGGGTCGAGACCGCGGCGGGGCGCGCCAACCACACCTATGCGCTGTGCGGCGAAATTACCATACGCCTGCCCGATGGCAGAACCGAGACGCACGAGGTTAATGGCGGCGGTATCCTGCATCGTCCGGAAGGGCGCACGCTGAACGCGCTGGGCACGCGCAATTTCACCGAATTCTATCTGGCCGACCCCGACGACCCGACAGTGGTCGAGCGCCAGCCCGGCCGCTCGTCCGTCTGTTCGGTGCCGACATCCTGAGACCTCCTACAGGCCCTCGGCGGCCAGCAGGCTGGCCTGTTCGTCCTGGATCAGCGCATCGATGAATTCGTCGAACTCACCCAGCATCACGCGGTCGATCTTGTAGGCGGTCAGGTTGATGCGGTGGTCGGTCACCCGGCCCTGGGGGAAATTGTAGGTGCGAATCCGCTCCGACCGATCGCCCGTCCCCACCTGCGACTTGCGGTCGGCGGCGCGGCTGGCATGGGCGGTGGCGCGCTCGCGCTCGTACAGGCGCGCCATCAGAATCTTCATCGCCTTGGCACGATTCTTGTGCTGGCTCTTTTCTTCCTGCATCGCCACCACCACGCCGGTCGGCAGGTGGGTGATGCGCACCGCGCTCTCGGTCTTGTTGACGTGCTGCCCGCCGGCACCCGAGGCCCGGTAGACATCGATGCGCAGGTCGCTCTCGTTGATCTGGACATCCACCTCGCCCGCCTCGGGCAGCATGGCGACGGTCACCGTCGAGGTATGGATGCGGCCCTGGCTCTCGGTCGCGGGCACGCGCTGCACCCGATGCACGCCCGATTCATATTTCAGGCGGGCGAACACCCCGCGCCCCGCGATGGTGGCCATCCCCTCGCGCAGGCCGCCCAGTTCCGATTCGTCGAATTCCATCACCTCGAAACGCCAGCCGCGCAGGGCCGCGTAACGGCGATAGGCATCGAACAGCTGGGCGGCGAACAAGGCGGCCTCGTCCCCCCCGGCAGCCGGGCGAATTTCCAGGATCGCGCTGCGCTCGTCGGCTTCGTCGCGCGGCAGCATGGCGATACGGATCTCATGGCGCAGGTCCGCGATCCGGCCGCGCAATTCGCCCAGTTCCGCCTCGGCCAGTTCGCGCATCTCCGGGTCGGCCAGCAGGGCTTCGGATTGAAGCGCTTCACGCTCCGCCTGGCGTAGCGCGCCGATCCGGCTGACGACGGGCTCCAGTTCGGCATATTCGCGCGATGCCTTGCTGAACGCCTCGCCCACCAGTCCACGGGCGAGGGCATCCTGCAATTCTTCCGACCGGCCAACGATCCGGTCCAGCCTGTCGTCGAGACTCATGGCTTAGCAGCCGGCCGTCCCGGCCAGATAGGGCGCGACAGCATCCAGCGCCAGTTCGGCCTGCGCACCATCATCCAGCGCCTTCACCTGGGCCACGCCACGCGCCACCTCATCATCGCCGATCAGCACCGCATGGGTGGCTCCGATGCGGTTCGCCCGTTCCAGCCGCCGCTTCGCATTGCCGCGATAGGCGATTTCCGCCCGCACGCCATGCGCGCGCAAAGCCTGCAACAACGTGACCGCCGCACCGGTCGCGCCCTCGCCCATCGGCACCACGGCCACCGGGCGTGGAGCCTTCGGCGCGTCGTCCAGCAGCAGGGCCAGCCGTTCGATCCCGCCGGCCCAGCCGATGGCCGGCGTGCGCGGGCCGCCCATTTCGGCCACCAGCCCGTCATACCGGCCGCCGGCCAGCACCGTGCCCTGGGTGCCCAGCTTCCCGGTCACGAATTCGAAGGTCGTATGCCCGTAATAATCCAGCCCACGCACGATGCCCGGATTTTCACGAAACGGCACGCCCAGCAGATCCAGCGCCGAACGCAGGTCATCCCAGAAAATCCGGGCATCAGTGGTAAGAAAGGCGCCGATCAGCGGCGCGCCTGCCACCAGCGCCCGGTCCTGCGGTGCCTTGCTGTCGAGAATGCGCAGCGGATTGCGCTCCAGCCGGGCGCGGCTGTCCTCCGACAACTGGTCCCGGCACTCGGTGAAATAGGCGATCAGCGCGGCACGCCATGCGGCGCGGCTTTCGATATCGCCCAGCGTATTCAGTTCCACCACCGCGTCGTCGGCAATACCCAGCGCCTTCAGGATGTCGCGGCCCATCGCGATCACCTCGGCATCGGCCAGCGGTTCGGCCGCGCCGATCAGTTCGGCACCGATCTGGTGAAACTGGCGGTACCGTCCCTTCTGCGGGCGTTCGTAGCGGAACATCGGCCCGGCATAGAACACTTTCTGCGGCAGGGACTGTGTCAGGCCATTGGTCACCAGCGCGCGGCACACGCCCGCCGTTCCCTCGGGTCGCAGCGTCAGCGATTCGCCACCCCGATCCTCGAAGGAATACATCTCCTTCGACACCACGTCCGACGTGTCGCCCAGCGACCGCGCGAAGACGCGCGTATCCTCGAAGATCGGGGTGGACCATTCATCGAAGCCGTACAGGCCCGCGATGCGCCGCGCGGTGTCCACCACATGGGCATGGCGCCGCTGCGCCTCGCCGATCAGGTCATGTGTGCCACGGACGGGTTGCAGGCTGCTCACGGATCGATGTTCCTGTTTGTGAATCGTCATGGCGTTCCGCCCCGAGAGGGCGGAACGCGCTGGCCGAGGAGGGTGGCCCCTACTGCGCGGCGACGGCCGCTTCGGCCTTCGCGGCCTCTTCCTCGGCCCGGAGGATCTCGGCCTTCTTCTCGACCATCTCGACGATATGGTCGATCATCGAATCCGCCGCGATCGTGTGGTCCTGCCGACCGGCGGCATAGACCATGTGGCGGCCCGAACCGCCGCCGGTCACGCCGATATCGGTCATCAGCGCCTCGCCCGGCCCGTTGACCACGCAGCCGATGATCGACAGCGTCAGCGGGGTCTGGATATGCGCCAGACGCTCTTCCAGCGTCTGCACGGTCTGGATCACGTTGAAGCCCTGCCGCGCGCAGGACGGGCAGGAAATGATCTTGACGCCGCGATGGCGCAGGCCCAGCGATTTCAGGATATCCCAGCCGACCAGCACCTCCTCCTCGGGTTCCGCCGACAGCGACACGCGCATCGTGTCGCCCACGCCGGCCCACAGCAGGTTGCCCAGCCCGATCGAGGACTTGACCGTGCCGGCCCGCTTGCTGCCCGCCTCGGTGATGCCGATATGCAGCGGATGGTCGCAGACCTCGGCCAGTTGCTGGTAGGCGGCGACGGCCATGAAGACGTCCGACGCCTTCACGCTGATCTTGAATTCGTGGAAATCGTGATCTTCCAGGATCTTGGCATGCTCCAGCGCGCTTTCGACCAGCGCCTCGGGGTTGGGCTCGCCATATTTTTCCAGAAGATGCTTTTCCAGCGAGCCCGCATTCACCCCGATGCGGATCGAGCAGCCATGGTCCTTGGCCGCCTTAACCACCTCGCGCACGCGCTCGGGGCTGCCGATATTGCCCGGATTGATGCGCAGGCACGCCGCTCCGGCCTGCGCGGCTTCGATCGCGCGCCGGTAGTGGAAATGGATGTCCGCCACGATCGGCACGTTGACCTCGCGCACGATCTCGGCCAGCGCGGCGGTGCTTTCCTCATCGGGGCACGAGACGCGCACGATATCGACACCCGCCAGTTCCGCCCGCCGGATCTGCGCGATCGTCGCCTCGGCATCGGTCGTCAGCGTGTTGGTCATGGTCTGGACGGTAATCGGCGCGTCGCCGCCCACCGCCACCTTGCCGACATGGATCTGCCGCGACTTGCGCCGTTCGATATACTGATAGGGACGATAGCTGCTCATTGTCTGCCCTCCGGATGAGGCGATGATAACATTGTTCTCTCCGCCGGCATGACGGCGCACCGCCTTTCCATGCATGCTTCCTGCCAAAAACCGTCCCGTTTGGCCAGACCGCGCCTGCCCGGCCATGCTCCGCTCACCGGCCGCTCGTCCCTGGTGCCGGCGGCGGCGTGAGGGACTCCCCTCCGCCATCCCCATGGGACGGCACGGCGGCCCGGGCCGCCGGTGCCGCCGGTGCCACGATCCCGCCACTGCGAACGGCCTCGCGCGTCAGCGGCAGGTTGCGTCGCACCGCGCCATTACGGCCCAGAGGCTGCGTCGTCACCCCGTCGGCGCTGATCACCAGCCCGCCGGCATTGCCGACCGTCAGCAGAAGGTCCCCCTTGTCCTGCGGCGCGGTCCAGCTTTCGCCCGCTTGCAGGATATGGTCATAAATCACGGGTCCGCCCGCAACCCTGACCTGTACCCAGGTCTGGGCCGAGGCGGTCAGGACGATCTGGCCGGTCGGCGCGGCAACCGCGTCCGCCGGCGCAGGCGCGACCGCGGGAGCAGCCGGTCCCGCGGCGCCTTCGACCACCGGCGCCGGTGTCGGCACCGGCGTCCGGACGGGCGCGGGCGGCATGTCCCCGTCGGTGATCGCGGATTTCTCCGCTCCCGACAGGGGGCGCGGCGGAACCGGCGCGCGTTCCGGCGGCAGGACGGACGCGACCTGCGGCGAGGTCGGTGCCGGATGCGTCATACCGGGAATGGCCGAAAAGACCGACGGCACGGGCTGCGGCACCGACGATTGCCCGTCCGTCATGCGATACCAGCCGACATAGGCCAGGACGATGATCACCCCGCCCAGCAGCACCATCACGCCGACCGGCATCGAACCGCTGGAGGCCGGGGCGGGAAAGGACAGTTCGGGCCTGCAATCGATGCTGCCCCGCGCCTCGGCCTTGAAACGCGCGACCAGCGCCTCGGCATCCAGGCCCAGCGCCTGGGCATAGGTGCGCAGGAAGCCGAGCGTATAGACGTTGCCCGGCAGGTCCTTGACCCGGTCATCTTCCATCGCCTGGAGATAGGACAGGCGGATCCGCAGCCAGGTCGCGACGTCGGGCAGCGCCCAGCCCAGTTGCTCGCGCCGGGCCCGCAGGGTCGGCCCGACGCCCGCGGCCGCCCGGGCGGCGGTGTCGGTCATCGTCGCTCGGGTGGCCTCCTCACTCACGACTCACCCGTGGCGAGGTCGCGCCGCACCAGCGCGTCAACGGCCTGTTCGACCAGTTCGGCGATGATGGCGGCGACCGGCTGGACGGACGTGATCATGCCGACCGACTGCCCGGCCATCACGGAACCGTTTTCCACGTCGCCCTCGATCACCGCCCGCCGCAGCGAACCCGCCCAGAAATGCTCGATATCGAGCTGTGCGGCCTCCTTCGTCAGCTCGCCGTCCAGGAAGCGGCGAATCGTCTCCGCCTGATGGCGCAGGAAGGCGCGGCCGCCCTCATTGGACAGGCCACGCACCGGAATGACGGGAAACCGCTCGTCCAACTGCACCGACGTCACCGCGTCGCGCGCGCTGGCGCGGACGAAGGCCGCCTTGAAGCGGTCATGGGCGATGCTTTCCGCCGAGGCCGCGAAACGGGTGCCGAGTTGCGCGCCGGCCGCCCCCTGTTCCAGATAGGACAGGATCGCCTCGCCCCGCCCCAATCCACCCGCCACGAAGACCGGCACCGAGCGAATATGCGGCAGCACCTCCTGCGCCAGCACGGTCAGCGAGACCGGCCCGACATGCCCGCCGGCCTCGGCGCCCTCGATCACCAAGGCGTCGACACCCAGCCGGACCAGCCTTTTGGCCAGGACCAGCGCGGGGGTGAAGGCGATGACCCTCGCCCCGCCATCCTTCAGTGCCCGGATCGCCGGGCCGGGCGGAATGCCGCCAGCCAGCACGACATGCGAGACTTCGGCCGCCAGGCACACCCGCACCAGGTCGTCCAGGCGCGGATGCATCGTGATCAGGTTGACGCCGAAGGGCCGGCTGGTCAGGGCCTGGGTGGCGGCGATTTCCTCAGCCAGGCGGTCGGGCTCCATCGCCCCGCAGGCCAGCACGCCGAAGCCGCCGGCATTGGAAATGGCCGATACCAGGTTTCGTTCGCTGACCCACGACATGGCGCCCGCCATGATCGCGACCTCGCTGCCCAGAAAGGCGGTGCCGGCCGCCCACAGGCGGTCCAGGCGGGCGCGGGCGGCGGCCCGTTGCGTCGCACCTCCCGACGGGTGCGTCATCGGCATTTCCATCAGCGTCAGGCCGCGTCGAGGCCGTAGGCCGTGTGCAGCGCGCGCACGGCCAGTTCGGTATATTCCGCCGCGATCAGCACCGACACCTTGATCTCGCTGGTCGAGATGACCTGGATATTGATGTTGCGGTCCGACAGGGTCCGGAACATCAGGTTCGCCACCCCGGCGTGCGAACGCATGCCGATACCGACCACGCTGATCTTCACCACGTCGTCATCCGTCACCAGTTCGCCGTACTGGATGACGTCGCGCGACGATTCCAGCGACTGGATGGCACGCGCCAGGTCGCTCTTCGACGTGGTGAAGGTCATGTTCGTCAACCCGTCGGCGCCGGTACTCTGCACGATCATGTCGACATTGACGTGGGCGGCCGTCAGCGGGCCGAAGATCGCCGCCGCAATTCCGGGACGGTCCGGAATCCGCCTGACCGACAGCTTCGCTTCGTCGCGCGAATAGGCAATGCCGGCGACCAGTTCCTTTTCCACGATCTCGTCCTCATCCACCACTAATGATCCTGGCAGGTTGCCTTCCGACGGGGCGGGGCCGTCGACGAAGCTCGACAGCACCTGCACCCGCACCCGTTCCTTCATCGCCAGTTCGACGCTGCGGGTCTGCAACACCTTGGCCCCGACCGACGCCAGTTCCAGCATTTCCTCATAGGTGATCTTATCCAGCTTCCGCGCCCTCGCAACAATGCGCGGATCGGTGGTGTAGATCCCGTCGACGTCGGTATAGATATCACACCGATCGGCCCCGATGGCGGCCGCGATGGCGACTGCCGAGGTATCGGATCCGCCGCGCCCCAGCGTGGTGACTCGCCCGTCGGCGGCGATGCCCTGAAATCCGGCGATCACCGGCACCTGGCCCGCCCGCATGCGCGCCGCCAGCGTCTCGCCGTCGATCGAGGCGATGCGCGCCTTGCCGTGCGCCGCGTCGGTGCGCAGGGGAATCTGCCAGCCAAGCCATGACCGCGCATCGATCCCGATGGTCTGGAGCGCGATGGCCAGCAGGCCGCTGGTGACCTGCTCGCCGGTCGCGACGACGGCGTCATATTCCCGCGCATCGTGCAGCGGCGACAATGACTGGCAATAGCCGACCAACTGGTTGGTGACGCCCGACATGGCCGAGACGACCACCGCGACCTCGCACCCGGCCTCGACCTGCTTGCGCACTTTTTCCGCCACCGCGCGAATTCGGTCCAGGTCGGCCACGGAGGTGCCGCCGAATTTCATGACGATGCGCGGAGCGGGACGGGACATCGAAAGGGCTCTCCAGTTCGGCGCACGGGCCGTTCCAGCCCGCCTCAGGCCGCTGGGGCATCGGACGGGGCATTGCGGTTATCTGCAAGGCGCGTCACATACCCTTCCGCCGCTGCGCCGTCCAGCGGCAGAAGCCAGATGCGGAGGTGCTGACGCCATGCAGGTCAACGATTCGGTCCGTTCGGACGGTCCGTCCGTCGTTCCGGACGAAATCGCCCGCTTCAGCGCCCTGGCCGATCGCTGGTGGGACCCGTCCGGTCCCATGCGGCCGCTGCATGCCATGAACGGCCTGCGCCTGGACTGGGCCCGCCGCCACCTGCCCGCCCCGCGCGCGGGGGAAAGCGCGCCGGTGACGCGCCTGCTGGATGTCGGCTGCGGCGCGGGCCTGGCCAGCGAGGGGCTGGCCCGCATGGGCTATGACGTGCTGGGCCTGGACGCGTCGGACGCCGCGATCGCGGCCGCGTGCGCGCATATGCAGGCCCATCCTCTGCCGCCGGAAGCGGGTCAGTTGGCCTATCGCGCCGGCAGTGCCGAGGATCTGCATGCCGAAGGTGCGCGCTTCGACGCGATCACCGCGCTGGAAGTGATCGAACATGTTGCCGACCCGGCTGCCTTCCTGCGCCTGCTGGCCGGGATGGTCGAACCCGGCGGCGTCATCATCGTCTCGACCCTCAACCGCACGTTGCGTTCTCTGGCGATGGCGAAGATCGGCGCGGAATATATTCTGCGTCTGCTGCCGGTGGGCACCCATGAATGGCGGAAATTCATCACGCCGGCCGAACTCGGCACCTTTGCCGGCCAGGCCGGCGTGCGGGTATCGGATATCGCCGGCATGACACCGGGCCTGGGCGGCTGGCGCGAAAGCCGCGATTTGGGTGTCAATTACATCGCCAGCCTTGCCGTGCCGGGATAACCCGGCACGGCGGTCCGCCTGTCAAAGCTTGAGAAACGCGAAGGTCGTCGGGCTGCCGACCGCGGTGAAATGCCAGGTGAAATCCAGCGCGCCGGTTTTGGGGTCGACACGGAACGACGTGACGGAATCGCTGCGCTGGTTGGCGCAGAACAGAAACGTGCCGGACGGGTCGAACATCATGGCCCGACCATAATCCGCATGCATCCACACTTCGTCGATCAGCGTCAGCAATCCGTCCGGGCCGACGCGGAAGACGGCCAGCGAATCGCCCAGCCGGTTCGATGCATATATGTACCGCCCGTTGGGCGACAGCAGGATGCCCGCCGCCAGCGTGCTGCCCTGGAAATAGGACGTGACGGTGCTGACCTTCTGCTGCGGCGTGATCGCACCGGTCGCGGGGTCGAAGCTCGCCACGATGATCTTGGAATCCTGTTCGCACAGGATGTAGAGCATCCGCCCGTCATGGCTGAAGGAGAAATGACGCGGCGCCGATCCCGGCATCACCGACAAAAAGGGCTTCGCGGCGGGCTTGAGCTTGCCCGTCGCCAGATCCAGCGTCCAGACATAGACCCGGTCCAGCCCGGCGTCGCAGGCCAGGACGAAGCGCCCCGACTGGTCGCTGGCCACCATGTGGACATGCGGCCCGGAATGGTCGCTGACCGCGAAATTGCCGGGCGGGTTGTCCTCGGCCCGTTCGGGCATGCGCGGGCCGGAATTCCGCACGATATCCGTCGGCTCCCCAAGGCTGCCGTCCGGCCGGATGGGTAGGACGCCCACGCTGCCGCCGACATAATTGGCCACCAGGACATAGCGGCCGGAATGATGGACGCTGAGATGCGCCGGAACCGCCCCGCCCGACGAGACGACATTCAGCCGGGTCAGCTCGCCCGAAAGATGATCGACCGAAAATGCCGTGACGCTGCCGTCGGGCTTGCCGTTGAAATCGTCGATCTCGCTGAGCGCGTACAGGAACCGGCTGTCGGCGGACAGCGTGATGAAGGACGGGCTGGCGATGTCCATGAAGGTCGAGATCGGGGCCAGCACGCCGCTCGTCCGGTTCATCTCGAAGAGCGCGATCCCCTGCCCGTTCCCGGCCCCACCCGGCGGCGCGTGTTTGTTGTAGCCGCCGATATAGCACAAGGTCCGCTCCCGGGGCGGGATCGCGGCCCGGGCCGGCCCGAGGCTGGAAAGGGGAATGCCGGAGGCAGCCAGGCCCGCCAGCAGGCCGCGACGTGAAATGGGTAGCTTCATTTTGTTGCTTTTCCCGGCCAAAGAGACAGAAAGCGACCATCAGGGCATCTGGCAGCGTGCGCCGATCGTGCCGCCGTAGCGTGTCCATGTGTGGGTTTCGCCAAAGAGTGGAATGCCCACATAGCCCCTTAGTTTCAGCACCCCGTCGCGCGGCGACCAGATCTGGGCCTGATAGACCTTGCCGCTGTCGGGGTCGAGGATATGTCCGTTCCAGCGCGCCGCATCGTCCTCATCGGGCACGAACCCGGTCAGCATCAGCAGGCCGCATTCCGATCCCCCGTCCCTGGCCCTCGGAATCTCGCCGGTATAGCGCATGCCGATCAGCCGGCCGCAGAGTTCCCCGCCGCAGGGCTTGATCTCGAAAACGCCGTCATGCTGCCTGGTTTCCCACTGTCCCAGGACGGGCGAGGCGTCTCGCCCCCCCACGGTCTGCGCGGCAGCCGCCGGATGCGGGGTCCCCGCCAGAAGGCCCAGCGCCGCCAGAGCGGCCAGAGGCCGCCAGCCCCGGCGCTGCCCGCGCGGCGGCGACGTCATGCCGGCCCGTCGGTGCGTTCTGTCATGCATGCGTTCCACCTTGATTACGGTCCCGGGACCCGCCCTTCCCTGCGTGCGATCAGCCGTCGGCGCGTGGCACCCATGGTATGGCCATGATCTCGACCCCCTCGTCGGCCAGCCGGTCGCACTCCTCTTCCGACGCCTGCCCGTAGATGCCCCGCCGTTCCCCGTCACCACGATGGATCTTCAACGCCTCGTCGGCGAATTTATCGCCGACATCCTCGCATCGTTCCTCGACATCGCGCCTCAGGCGCTGCAAGGCGGCCAGCATCGCGGCGGGCATGACGGGCCCGCTCTCCGGGCGCGCCGGCGCGATCGCGGGCGCCCGAGCCGGCGCGGTCCGCACCGCCGGAGTCATGAGGGCACGGGACACATTCGGCGTTCCGCATTGCGGGCAGGAGAGCAGGCACCGGCGCGCCTGGTCGTCGAACGCGGCGCTGCCGGGAAACCAGCCTTCGAATTCGTGGCCCATGCCGCATCGCAATTGATAACAGATCACGCCCGCCCCCGCTGCCCGGTCAGGCCGCCCGCAGCAGCGGATCGAGTTCGCCCCGCCGTTCCAGCGCCATCAGGTCGTCGCAGCCGCCGATATGCCGCCCGTTGATGAAGATCTGCGGCACGGTCGTCCGTCCGCCGGAGCGCTCTCTCGCCTCCAGCCGCTCGGCCGTGTCGTGCAGGGCACGGATTTCGGTGAATTTCATGCCCTTCTGTTGCAGAAGGCGCACGGCGCGGACGCAATAGGGGCAGCCGGGCTGGGTATAGATTTCGATGCTGGGCATTCCGATCCCCGAACAAGGACAGTAACCGATTCTGAAGACATAGCGCATTTGCGCCGGCGCACTATACCGCTACCCGACGGACAATCTCCAACCTTCCACGACTGCCCGTCCCGGATCCGGAGCACGCGCGGCAACCAGCACGTCCACCGACGCCGCGCCGGCCGCCGTCGCCGCCCGCGCGCAGGCGCCCAGGGTCGCGCCGGTCGTCATCACATCGTCGACCAGCACGATCCGTCGCCCCGCCAACCCATCGCGGCGCGACGGGCGGGCGGCGATCGCCTCCCGCAGAACGTCCTGGCGCGCCCGCGCGCCCAGGCGTGCCAACGGCGGCGTCCCGCGCAGGCGGACCAGCGCATCCGGCAGCACCGGCAGACGGACGATCCGGCCGATCGCCGCCGCCAGCAGCCCGGCCTGATTATAGCGGCGATGGAACAGGCGCCCCCGGTGCAGCGGCACCGGCACCAGCAGATCGGCGTTTTCCAGCATGTCGCGACCCGCCCGCGCCATATGGCGGGCCAGCAGCGGGGCCAGATCGGTCCTGTCGGCATATTTCAGGCGCAGGACCAGGGCGCGCGACCGCTCGTCATAGACCAGCGCGGCCCGTCCGTGCCGCCAGGGGGGAGGCACCTCCAGGCACGGCGCGCAGACGCGGCCCCCGCCGCCTGGGGCCGACGCGGCAAAGGACTGGCCGCATTGCGCGCAGCACGGGTCGGCAATAAAGCGCATGGAGCGGAAGCAATCCGCGCAGAGCAGCCCCGCGCGCTCCACCGGCTGATGACAGACGGGGCAATCAGGTGGCAAAAGCAGATCGAGCATGCGCGCGGCCATCCGCCGGGGCAGATCGCCCGGGCCGCCCCGCCCCGATCGAGTTTCCCCCGCTTCCGGTATCGTGCCATCCATCACGCAAAGGTGCCATTGGCATCGCCCATCGGGAAGGGCACATGCGACCCATGAACGATCCTGTGATTTTCGATCGTACCGCCGTGCGCCGCCATCGCGATCGCGCGGCCCCGCTGGTGCATGCGGTCGCGCCCGTCCTGGAGGACATCGCGGACCGGCTGCTGGACCGGCTGGACGACACGACCTATCGCTTCAGCGCGGCACTGGATATCGGCGGGCGCGGCGTGATCGGCCGGCAATTGCGCGCGCGCGGCATCGACAGCGTCGTGTCCTGCGACCTGTCGCCACGAATGGCACGGATCAATGGCGGCACGGTCCTGTGCGCGGACGAGGAATGGCTGCCCTTCGGGCCCGGCACATTCGATCTGGTCGTGGCCAACCTGTCGCTGCACTGGGTCAACGACCTGCCGGGCGCGCTGGCGCAGATCCGCCACGCGCTGAAGCCCGACGGGCTGTTCCTGGCCAGCATGCCCGTCCTGCCCACCCTGGCGGACCTGCGCCGCGCGCTGACCGAGGCCGAATGCGCGCTGACCGGCGGCGCTGCCCCCCGGGTGTCGCCCTTTCCCGACCTGCGGGACTGCGCGTCCCTGTTGCAGCGCGCGGGCTTCGCCCTGCCGGTCGCGGATGTGGAAATACTGACCCTGGCCTATCGCTCCGCCATGGGCCTGCTGCGCGACCTGCGCGCGGCGGGCGAGACCAACGCCCTGCGCTTGCGCAGCCGGCAGATCCCATGGCCGGCCCTGTTTCCCTCCGCCCTGGCCAGCCTGACGCCGGACGAGGACGACGCGCCGCTATCCGTACCGCTGCGGGTGGCCATCATGACCGGCTGGGCCCCGGCGGCCAGCCAGCCCAGACCGCTCCAGCCGGGCGCCTTCACGATCTCTCTTGAGGAAGCAATCAAGAATATCGAGTAATAATTTGATTATAAAAGATAGATTTTCTATCCGCCAGTAACGCTCATATGGCGACGGATCGCGGCCGGGTCGTCGAGGCGCCGCCCAATAACGAAATCATGGCCCTTCGGCTTGCGCAGGATGGCCGACTGGACAAGTCGCAGCAGGTCGGCATCGCTGGCGCCGTCCCGCAAGGCTCCGCGCAGATCCGTCGCCCCGTCATCCCCCAGGCAGGGATAGAGCTGCCCGGTGCAGGACAGGCGCACGCGATTGCAGCTTTCGCAGAAATTATGGGTCATCGGGGTGATCAGCCCCAGCCTGCGCCCGGTCTCATGCACCCGCAGATAGCGGGCCGGGCCGCCGGTGCGCTCGGCCAGCGGCTCCAGCGTCCAGCGCCGCGACAGGGCGGCCCGCACTTCCGAGAGCGGAAGATAGCGATCGGACCGGTCCACGCCCGTCTCGCCCATGGGCATGGTCTCGATCAGACACAGATCCGCGCCGATTTCGCCACACCAGGCCAGCAGCGTATCGAATTCGTCGTCATTCACACCGGCCATGGCGACCGTATTGATCCGGATCGCCAGTCCGGCCGTCCGCGCCGCGCGAACCCCCGCCAGCGTCAGATCGAGGTTACCGCGCCGGGTAATGCGATGAAATTTTTCAGAATCAAGCGAATCCAGGCTGATATTCACACGCCGTACGCCCGCCCGCGCCAGCATGTCGGCATGTTCCGCCAGCCGCGATCCATTGGTCGTCACGGTCAGTTCGTCCAGATGGCCATCCTCACCCGGCCTGTTAAGCCATTGCCCCATCGCCTGGAAAAAACGGCCGATATCCCGCCGGACCAGCGGTTCGCCCCCGGTGACGCGCAACCGCGTGACACCGTTACGGATAAAGGCGGCACATAGCCGTTCCAGTTCCACATAGGTCAGGATTTCCGCCTTGGGCAGAAACGACATGGTTTCGGACATGCAGTACACACACCGCATATCGCAGCGGTCGGTCACCGAAACCCGCAGGTAGGTCACGGCCCGGCCAAGAGAATCGACGAATGGCGTACCCATGCCAACCCTTCAGGAAATAACCGTCAGCATGACGACCGACGCATCGATCAGCACCTTGCCCTGATCCTCGAAATTGACCGTGACCCGATGGGCAATGGCCGACTGCACCTGGCCCCGTCCCCACTCCGGATGCTCGGGATGGCGGACGAACTGCCCCGGTTCCAGAAACGAACGAAAAGGCAGCGCATCGGACATGCGGCAAGAGCCTCCGGAAAACGGACAGGCAGACTACCAGCCCGGGTGAGAATATTCAAAGATAGCGCGCCGGCCGCCCGCGCTAAGAGGACTCGGCCGAAAAATCGGGCGCGGTCACGCCGCTCCGCGCCAGTTGCTCGGTCAGCGCCGATTTCAGCCGCTCCAGTCCGGCATGGTTCGCGCTTTCCGCCCGCGCCACCAGCATGGCCTGGGTATTGGAGGCGCGGAGCAGCCACCATCCGTCCGCGTTGCGCACCCGAACCCCGTCGATGGTCGCCATGTCAGCACCTTCCTCGGCGAGGCGCGCCGCGACCTCCTCGATCACCGTGAATTTGCGGGTGTCGGGGCAGTCGAAACGCAGTTCGGGCGTAGCGATCATGCGCGGCAGGGCCTCGCGCGCCACCGACAGGCTGGTCCGCATCCGCGCCACCACGCCCAGAAGGCGCACCGCCGCATACAACGCATCGTCGAATCCATACCATCTGTCGGCAAAGAAAAGATGGCCCGACATCTCGCCGGCCAGCGGTGCGCCGGTTTCCGTCATCATGGCCTTGATCGGCGAGTGGCCGCTTCGCCACATCAGCGGCTGCCCGCCCGCCCTGGCCACCTCGTCGAACAGGACCTGGCTCGCCTTGACGTCGGCGATGATCGTACTGCCCGGCAGGGCGCGCAGCACGTCGCGCGCCAGCAGGATCATCACCTGGTCGCTCCACAGGATCGCGCCCCGATCGTCCACCACCCCGATCCGGTCGGCATCGCCGTCGAAAGCCAGCCCGATATCCGCACCACCGTCCCGCACCGCGGCAATCAGTTGCGCCAGGTTGCGGGGGATGGTCGGGTCCGGATGATGAGCGGGAAAGCGGCCATCGATCGCGCGATTCAGGATCGTGTGCTCGCCGGGAATGTGGCGGACCAATTCGGCCAGGACTTCGCCGGCCGCGCCATTGCCATTGTCCCAGACGATTTTCAGCCGGCGCGCGCCGCCGTCCCAGTCCCGCGCCAGGCGGGCGACATAGGCCGGCCGGATCTCGACATCGCGCACGCCGCCGACGGCCTCGGGCACGACGTCGCCACGCGCCGCGAGGGCGCCCAGTTCGCCGATGCGCGGGCCGAAGAACGGCTGGCCCGCCATCGTCATCTTGAACCCGTTGTGATCGGGCGGATTATGGCTACCGGTCACCATGACCGCGCCGTCCGCCTTCAGCATGGCGGACGCGAAAGACAGCATCGGAGTCGGGCCGCACCCGATACGCAGCACCTCGATGCCCGAAGCCATGGCCCCCTCGACCAGGGCAGCCTCCAGCCCGGGCGAGGACAATCGGCCGTCATAACCAACCGCGACCGTCCGGCCACCCCCGCGCGCCACCATGCTGCCGAAGGTTCGCCCGATCGCATAGGCATCGCGGGGGTGCAGCGTCCTGTCGACGATCCCCCGGATGTCGTATTCGCGCAGGCTCGTCGGATCGAAACCGTGCGCGAACGCCGCCATTACGCGCCGGTATAGGTCTTCAGGAAGGCCCGCACCGAATCGCCCAGGTCCGGCCGGTCGATCGACATCGCGATCTGCGCTTCCAGGTAGCCCAGCTTGTTGCCGCAGTCGAAACGCTGCCCCTCGTAGCGCAGGCCATGGAAGGGAACGTGGCCGATCATCCTGGCCATCGCGTCGGTCAATTGCACCTCGCCGCCCGCGCCACGTTCCAGCTTGGCCAGATGGGGCATGACATCGGCCGTCAGGACATAGCGCCCGATGATCGACAGGTTGGAGGGCGCGTCTTCGGGCTTGGGCTTCTCGACCAGCCCGGTCACCTCGACGACCCGCCCGTCATCCTCGCCGGTCTTCAGGATACCGTAGCGGCTGGTATGCTCGCGCGGCACCTCGGTCACCGCGACGACATTGCCCCCGGTCCGGTTATAGGTATTCACAAGCTGCTTCAGGCAAGGGACCTCGCTCTTGACCAGATCGTCGGGCAGCAGGATCGCGAACGGGTCGTCGCCGATGAAACTGCGGGCGCACCAGATCGCATGACCCAGGCCCATCGGTTCCTGCTGACGGACGGCGATCAGCGCCCCGGCCTCGATCGTGCTGGGCGCCAGGGCGTCCAACGCATCCTGCTTGTTCCGCTCGCGCAGCGTCGTTTCCAGTTCGAAGGCAACGTCGAAATAATCGATCAGCGAATCCTTGCCCCGGCCGGTAATGAGGCAGAACTCCTCGATGCCCGCGGCGCGGGCCTCATCGATGGCATACTGGATCAGCGGCTTGTCGACGACTGTCAGCATTTCCTTCGGCATGGCCTTGGTCGCCGGGAGGAAACGGGTGCCGAGGCCGGCAACGGGCAGTACGGCTTTTCGCAAGGGTTTGATCACAAACGTCACCTTCGACCCATCGTTGAAAATCGGAACGTCCGCACTAGGCTGCGAACCGGAGCGGCGTATGAAATAACGACCGCGCGCGGTTTTCGTTTTAACCGATAATTGGGAAAAAAAAATGACAGATGTCAGGAAAAAATAGGGCGCCGAACCAAACGGATGCGCGCGCCACGCCCAATCGGAACGCGATCATGGCGCATATGGGGACCAAAAAAAAGCGTGATCCCTCGCATCCTGATGGCGAAGCCGATATGCCGGGCCGCCGGCATATCGATTGGTGCGGTCGAGAAGACTCGAACTTCCACGAGGTTTCCCCCACAAGCACCTCAAGCTTGCGCGTCTACCATTCCGCCACGACCGCACCGTGACATCGGCGATCGCCTGAGCGATACCGTGTGACCGAGGCCGTATAGACGATGCAGGTTCGACGGGCAATGACCGAAAAGACAATTCTGTGGAATTCAAGCCGGGTACCGGTTCCCTATCCCGACGCGATCGCCGGGATGGAGCGACAGGTGGCGGGAATCCGCGATGGCAGCCTGCCCGAGCGGGTCTGGCTGCTGGACCATCCTCCCACTTACACCGCCGGCACGTCGGCCCGGCCGGAAGATCTGTTCAACCCGTCCGGCTTTCCCACGCATGCGGCCGGCCGCGGCGGCCAGTGGACCTATCACGGGCCGGGGCAGCGCGTGGCCTATGTGATGCTGGACCTGACCCGTCGACAGGGCACCGTCCCGCCGCGCGACTTGCGTGCCTACGTCCACGCGCTGGAGGAATGGCTGATCCGGACCCTGCGCCAGTTCGATGTCAGGGGCGAGCGGCGCGCCGACAGGATCGGCGTCTGGGTGGTCGATCCGGCAAGTGGGCGCGAGAGCAAGATCGCGGCCCTGGGCGTCAGGGTCACGCGCTGGACCTGCTGGCACGGCGTGGCGCTGAACGTGGCCCCGGAGTTGGACCATTTCGACGGCATCGTACCCTGCGGCATCCGCGAACATGGCGTGACCAGCCTGCGCGCCCTGGGCCGCGACGTGGACATGGCGACGGTGGACGAGGCCCTGCGCGCCAACTGGCACGATCTGTTCGGCAGCGTCCCGACGCCGATCGAAGCCGCCTGACCGACCGGGAGGCGCCGCCTACAACGGCGCGCTCAGCGAAAAGAAACCGGGGGGGAAATCGGCACCCGTACGCACATCGGTCAGGCGCAGGCGGGTATTGTCACGCCGCGCGTCCACAAGGTCGATCGCTACCAGCGACAACTGCCCCGCGAAATCGGAAAATCCCAGTGTCAGCAGCCCCTGGGACGGATTGTCGCTGCGCGCCATGGAGATCTGGAGCACATTGGCATCGTGCCGGATCGCCGTGACCACAACCGCGCCGCCCAGATGAACCGGCGCGGCCAGCAACAGCCCCAGCGGCTGGTGCGACAGGTTCATGCGCGTCACCGACTGGCGCAGTCCGTCGCGAAACACCAGGTGCCCGCCGGTCGCGACCAGCCGCATCGGATGCGGCGTCCGGTAATCCAGGCGCAGATTGCCCGGGTCGTAAGACAGCGTGCCTTCCCCCACCCCGCCGTCCGGCCAGGTCTGCACGACCCGGGCGGTCAGGCCGCGCGTGGTGTTCAGGTAGCGTTCCACCCGCGCGACATCATGGCCGTCGACCGCCCCGGGCGCGGCCTGGCAGGCCACCAGCGCCAGCGGTGCCGCCAGCGCCATCCGGCGCGACAGGCATGCGCGGCGGCTCATGCGCCCGCGATCCGGTCCTGTTCGGCGGGCGTGCGCAATGTCAGCGACAGCGCGTGCAGTCCCGACCCGAATTCGGGCGCCAGCAGCTCATGCACCAGCCGCGACCGCTGCACGCGCGCCATGCCGTCGAACGCGGCGCTCACTATCAGAAGGTTGAAATGGGTCTCGCCCCCCGCGGCGGCACCGCGCATCCCCGCATGACCGGCATGGCGCCCGCTGTCATCCTCGATTTCGATCAGGGTGGGGGCCAGCCGCTCGCGGATCGCGCGCGCGATCCGATCGGTCCTTTTCTCCCCGGTCGCGGCCGTCGCCACATGCCTATGGTCCGTGCTGCTCACTGTTCCCGCTCCCTTCGCCGACTGACTGTCATGGCTCTTGCACGAATACGGTTCGAACGCACATAACGCCAGATGATGACCCGAAAGAACACACGTCACCGGGCTTTCGACCCCGATCCGGATGCGCCGGCCCGGTGTTGCGACATGGCCGGCTGTGACGAGGCCGCCGGCTACCGCGCGCCGAAATCACGCGACAGCCTGAACGAGTATTTCTGGTTCTGCCTGCCCCATGTGCGCGAATACAATGCACGATGGGACTATTACAAAGGCATGTCGCCCGGTCAGATCGAGGCACATATCCGCGACGACGTCTCGTGGAACCGTCCCTCCTGGCGGCTGGGCCAGCGCGCCGGCCGCCTGGGCCCGGACGATTTCATCGACCCGATGGATCTGATGGGCGGCGCGCGCCGCGCGGCGCCCCGGCCCGATGCCGCCGCCCGCTCCGACATGCCCGAGGCGCTGCGCCAGCCGCTGGACATGCTGGGGCTGGACTGGCCGCTGTCGATGGACGAGCTGAAGGTGCGCTACAAGGATCTGGCGCGGCGGCACCACCCCGATGCCAATGGCGGCGACCGCCAGTCGGAAGAACTGCTGAAAAGCATCAATGTCGCCTACACCACGGTGCGCGCCCACCTGGTTTCGGCGCGGGAAGCCGACCTGGAACGTACCGCCTAGGCATGGCCTTGCCGGCGATAGCGTCTATAGTAAGGCCGGAACCGTCGAGAGAACGACCGGGACGACGCCGCATCACGGCGCCTCCGGACCCAACAGCCGTTACGGATGCAACTCTATGAATGACCTCGCCACCCTGACAGCCGGAGCCGTTGACGAGAACGGAGAGGCGCTGCCGCCCATCTCGTCCCTGCCCGACGCCCCTGATCTGATGGTTTCGGCGCGCGACGTCTTCGGCATCGACAGCGACTTGCAGGTTCCCGCCTTCTCGACCCGCACCGACCATGTGCCCGACGCCGACCCCACCTACCGTTTCGACCATGACACCACGCTGGCGATCCTGGCCGGCTTCGCGTTCAACCGCCGGGTGATGATCCAGGGCTATCACGGCACCGGCAAGTCGTCGCATATCGAGCAGGTGGCCTCGCGCCTCAACTGGCCCTGCATCCGCATCAACCTCGACAGCCACATCTCGCGCATCGACCTGATCGGCAAGGACGCGATCGTGCTGCGCGACGGCAAGCAGGTGACCGAATTCCGCGAGGGCCTGCTGCCATGGGCCCTGCAACGCCCCTGCGCCCTGGTGTTCGACGAATATGATGCCGGCCGCCCCGACGTGATGTTCGTCATCCAGCGCGTGCTGGAAATCGAGGGCCACCTGACGCTGCTGGACCAGAATCGCGTCATCCGCCCGCACCCGTATTTCCGCCTGTTCGCCACCGCCAACACGGTCGGGCTGGGCGACACGACGGGCCTGTATCACGGCACCCAGCAGATCAACCAGGGCCAGATGGACCGCTGGAACATCGTGACCACCCTGAACTACCTGCCGCACGCCCAGGAAACGGCGATCGTGATGGCCAAGATGGGGGTCGATCCCAAGGACGCGCCGGCCCGCAAGCGGATCGAGAGCATGGTGGCGCTGGCCGACCTGACGCGCGCGGGGTTCATCGCGGGCGATATCTCCACCGTCATGTCGCCGCGCACGGTCATAAGCTGGGCGGAGAATTACCGGATCTTCCAGAACCTGGAATTCGCGTTCCGGGTCACGTTCCTCAACAAGTGCGACGAGGCGGAGCGGCAGACGGTGGCGGAATATTACCAGCGCTGCTTCAACGTCGACCCCACCGGCGCCACGCCGCGCGCGCGCTGATCGGCCGGCGCCATGCGCGACCGCAGGAACGACATCATGTCCGCCCGCCAGGCCGCCGCCGAGCGGACGGACGCGTTCAAGCGCGCGACGGTGGGCGTGCTGCGCGCGCTGGGCGGCCGCGCCGACGCCGACGTGATCTTTCAGAGCGGCCCGATTCCGGCCGCCGCCGCCGTCAGCGGCGAACATGTGCGCCTGCCCCAGCCAGGTGCGGCCTTGCAGGAAGCGGACATCGATCGCGTCCGGGGCGCCGCCGACGCGGCGGCGCTGCGCCTGCGCCACCATGATGTCGCCCTGCATGCCTCGACCCGCCCCGAGCCGTCCGAGGCCCGCGCGGCATACGAGGCGCTGGAGCAGGCAAGGGTGGAAAGCGTGGGCGCCCGCCATATGGCCGGCGTCGCGGCCAACCTGCAACACAAGGCCGAGCGCGACTACCGCGACAGCGGCTACGACCGGGCCGACCGGCGGGAGCAGGTTCCGCTGCCCGTCGCATTGTCGCTGCTGGCCCGCGAGACGCTGACGGGCGAACCGGTGCCCGAGCCGATGCGCGCGATCGCCGACCAGTGGCGCGACCATCTGGGGCCGTCCGCCCGGCACGCGTTGAGCGACATGGCGGCGGTCCAGGACGATCAGAAGGCTTTCTCCCGGGCGGCGCGCCGCCTGCTGGTGGCCTGCGAACTGATCGAGGGCGAAGCCGAAATCGAGGAAGACGCGGATGGCAGCGACAGCCCGCCCTCCGACGAAACCGACGACCAGCCGTCCGAATCCCCCGACGACCAGCAGCAGAAGCAGGACGATTCGTCCGGGCTGGAAGAGGACGAAACCGGCCTGCAACCCCAGTTGGCGCAGGGAAGCGGCATGGGCGACGAGGAGTCCGACGATGCCGAGCCGGGCGAAGCGGCCGGGTCGGAGGAAGCCGGCGGCCCGCGCGATGCCGACCATCCGCCGGCCGAGGATTCGGCGAACGCCTACCACGCCTTCACCACCGCCTTCGACGAAGAGATCGCGGCCGAGGACCTGTGCGATCCCGAGGAACTGACGCGCCTGCGCCAGCAGCTCGACCAGCAATTGCTCAGCCTCCAGGGCGTGGTCTCGCGCCTGGCCAACCGCATGCAGCGCCGCCTGCTCGCCCAGCAGACCCGCGCGTGGGAATTCGACCTGGAGGAAGGCATTCTCGATGCCGGCCGCCTGTCGCGGATCGTGGTCAATCCCACCCTGTCGCTGTCCTACAAGCATGAGCGCGACACCGATTTCCGCGATACGGTGGTGACGCTGCTGATCGACAATTCGGGTTCGATGCGCGGCCGCCCCATTTCGGTGGCCGCGATGTGCGGCGACATCCTGGCCCGCACGCTGGAACGCTGCGCGGTGAAGGTCGAGGTGCTGGGTTTCACCACCCGCGCGTGGAAAGGCGGGCAGAGCCGCGAGCGCTGGGTGGCGCAGGGCAAGCCGCCCAACCCGGGCCGGCTGAACGACCTGCGACACATCGTCTACAAATCGGCCGACATGCCATGGCGCCGGTCCCGCAAGAATCTTGGCCTGATGCTGCGCGAGGGCCTGCTGAAGGAAAATATCGACGGCGAGGCCCTGCTCTGGGCATGGAAGCGCCTGCAAGGCCGGCCGGAAAGCCGCAAGATCCTGATGGTGATTTCCGACGGCGCGCCGGTCGATGACAGCACGCTGTCGGTCAATCCCGGATCGTATCTGGAGACGCATCTGCGCCAGGTCATCGCCCAGATCGAAAATCGCAGCGCGGTCGAACTGGTGGCCATCGGCATCGGCCATGACGTGACGCGCTATTACCGGCGCGCGGTGACGATATCCGACGCCGAGGAACTGGGCGGGACGATGATGCAGGAACTCTCGGACCTGTTCGACGAACGCGCAGCCTCGCCGGCCCGGCGACGGCCCTAGTCCGCCGCGTTTTCCAGCCGGACCGCCAGCAGCCGCAACAGCGCATCGACCATGTCGTCGACATCCGCCGCCACGGTGCGGTGGTTGACGATGGCGGCACGGATGGCCCGCACACCATTCACCATGGTCGTGGACGGCGCGGCGACGCCCGATTCGTGCAGGTCCTTGACCAGTTCGCCGTTCAGCCGGTCCAGATCCACGCCGGGCACCCGCACGCGGAAACAGACGATGTTCAGCCCCACCGGCGCCAGACGCTCCAGCAGCGGCTCGCTGTCCACCCGGGCCGCCAGATGCCGGGCCACGGCACAGCATGCATCGACCATCTGGCCCATGCGGTCGCTGCCATAGGTGCCCAGCGTCATCCACACCTTCAGCGCACGGAAACCGCGCGACAGGTCGGGCCCCAGATCGCAGAACCACGGCGCATTGCCGGCCAGCCCCCGATCCTCGCGCGACAGATAGGCGAGCGACTGTGCGAACGCCGCCGCCTGCCGGCCGGGGGCGCGGACCAGGATACAGCCGGCATCATAGGGAACCTGCGCCCATTTATGGAAATCGAAGGCCAGGCTGTCGGCCCGCTCCAACCCCCGCAGGGCTGGACGATAGCGAGGCGACAGCATCGCCAGCGCGCCGAAGGCCCCGTCGACATGGAACCATAGCCCTTCGGCCGCCGCGATATCCGCGATACCGTCCAGATCGTCGATCGCCCCGCTATCGACCGTGCCGGCGGTGCCGATGACGATGAAGGGCTCCAGTCCCGCCGCGCGATCCGCCGCGATCGCCGCCCGCAACGCCGCCAGATCCATGCGATGGTCGGACGCCACCGGCAATACGCGCAGCGCGTCGCTGCCCAACCCCGTCAGGTCGAAGGCGCGGGCGACGCATCCATGGGCGGTGGCGGCGGCATAGCCGACCAGCCCGCGTCCGCCGACGCCCTGCCGGCGCAGCGCCAGCCCGTCCGGCACCGCCCGGCTGGCGGTCACGACCGCGATCATGTTCGCCATCGACGACCCGGTGACCAGCAACCCGGTGACCTCGTCGGGAAAACCCATGATCCGGGCCGCCCAGCCGATCACGGCCCGCTCGATCTCGACCGGCGCATGGTCGCGGCCGCCGCAATTGGCGTTCAGTCCGCCGGCCAGCAATTCGGCCAGCATGCCAACCGCGGTGCCGCCGCCATGGACCCAGCCCATGAAGCCCGGATGGGTGTTGCCGGTGGCATAGGGCGCGATCAGTTCGCGAAACCGCTCGTACAGGATCTCGGGCGATGTCGGTCCGGCGGGCAGCACATCGTGCAGCGCATCACGCACCGCATCGGGCATCGGGCGCCAGACCGGCCCGTCCCGCAGGGTCGCCAGCCGGTCGACCATGTCGTCGATCATCCGGTGGCCGAGGCGACGCAGATCGTCCCAATTGTCGGGGTCCAGACCGGTCATGGGCGGTTCGCTTCCTTGCCATGGGGGGATCGGCAGGCTGGCCAGTCGCCCCGTTCTGTCCAATAATTTGCTGTGTGCCTATATGTGTGCGATCGCGCGCATCAAGTCTTTAATGGAACCAGCATGTTCTTCGGCGAACTCGAATTGACGGAAATGGCGTGGAGCGACGGTCCACGACGGGCCAGGCTGGGCGGGCAAGGCACGTTGCTGGTCCTGCTGCACGGTCAGATGCAGAGCCACGTCGCCTGGCACGCCATCGCGCCGGACCTGGCCGCGACCCATACGGTCCTGTGCCCCGACCTGCCCCGCGACCTGGATTTCCGCCGCCAGGCGGAGGAATTGCTGCGCCTGGCGCGGGGTCTGGGGCACGAACGCCTGGCGGTGGCCGGCCACGGCACCGGCGGCCATATCGCCGCCTATGCCGCCTGGCTGGCGCCGGACCGCGTGACGTACGTGGCGGAGATCGAATGCATCCCCTCGCCCGGCCATTACGGCCGCGCCGACCTGGCCTTCGAACTGTCGCGCTACAGCGGGTGCTGGTTCGCCCAGCTTCACCCCAAGCCCGAATCGGCGACCATGGCGGTGCCCGAGGAATGGACCCGGCCGGCACCGCATTCCGTGGCGCCGTTCAGCCGCCCGGCGGTCGCCGATTACCTGCAAACCATGCCGGCGGGCGAGACACCCGGTGCGAACGGCCATAATCGCATTCCCCCCTATCCGGGGGATCTGCGCATCGCCTGTCCGCTGCTGGTCGCCTGGTCGCGGGACGGGCGACTGGGGGGATGGTACAATCCCGCCCATCTGTGGCAGCCCTACGCGACCGGCCCGCTCAGCGAGGCAGAAATCGCCTGCGGCTATTATATCCCCGAGGAAGCCCCTCGGGCCCTGCTGGACGCGCTGTCAGCCTTCCTGCCGGCCTGATGGGCATAGCGCCGGGCCAGCACCGCGCAGACAAAGAGCTGGATCTGGTGGAAGATCATCAGCGGCAGCACCACCAGCCCGACGGTGGCGGCCGGGAACAGCACGTTGGCCATCGGCACGCCGGAGGCCAGGGTCTTCTTCGAACCGCAGAACACGATCGCGATCTCGTCCTCGCGCGGAAAGCCCAGGACCCGGCTGCCCAGCGTGGTGATCAGCAGCACCAGGGCCAGCAGGACGCTGTCCGCCAGCATGATCAACCCGATCTGCGAGAGCGGCATCTGGTGCCACAACCCCTGGACCACGGCCTCGCTGAAGGCGGTATAGACCACGATCAGGATCGATCCCCGGTCGGTCATCGACAGCAGGCGCTTGTTGCGATGCGCCCATTTACCCAGCCAGGGTTGCAGGACCTGTCCCAGCACGAAAGGCAACAGCAATTGCAGCATGATCGCCACCACGCCGCCGTGCCCCGACGCCGCGCCATGGCGTTCCAGCACCAGCCCGGTCAGGAGCGGGGTGATGAAGATGCCCAGGATATTGGATGTGGTCGCGGCGCAGACCGCCGCCGGCACATTGCCACGCGCGATCGAGGTGAACGCGATCGAGGACTGCACCGTGGACGGCAGGCAGCACAGAAACAGGATGCCCAGCCACACCGCCGGATGCAGCATGTGCGGAAAAAGGGCATGCAGCCCCAGGCCCAGCAGCGGAAACAGCGCGAAGGTACAGAGCAGGATCGCCAGATGCAGCCGCCAGTTCACGATGCCGCCCACCACGGCCTCGCGCGACAGGCGCGCGCCCTGCATGAAGAACATCACGGCAATGACCGCGATCGCCAGATCCTGGAAGATCGGCACGGCGGCGCCATGGCACGGCAGGAGCGTGGCGAGGATGACGGTGCAGACGAGGCTGATCAGGAACGGGTCGGGTTTGAGCATCGGAAAAATTCCGCTGGCGGTGGAAAGGACGTCTCGGCGGCCCGCACCATGAACCGGCACGCCAACCACCGAAATATCGCAGCGTGCCTCGCCTCGGTCACGATCCCGTGCCAAGGAAGGGCGGTACAAGATCGTTATTCCCGGGGCAAGTCGATGATCACGCGCATTCCCGTCCTGCCGGCTCTCCTCGGCACAATCCTCGCCATGGCGACGACCGGCGTCCAGGCCGCGCCGCTGCCGCCGGCCTGCGCCATCGCCGGAGCCGGTAGCCTGTCGGCCTCGGCGACCGACATGACCGCTCTCAATTATGTCCTGCGGTCCGCGCCCGGCACCGGCGCGCCCTCTCTCCATGCCGCATCGGTCACGATCAGCGGTCCCGCCGGCGACGCGCGCGCGCTGCGCGATCTTCTCGATGCCGCGTCGGTGGTGCTGCTCGGCGCACTGGTCAATCATCATGGCGCCGGATGCACGGCCGATTATTTCCTCGCGACCCTCCAGCCGATGATGGCAGGGCTGGAGTCGGGCAGGTCGTACGACATCGCGTGGTCGTCACCGGTCGCGACGACCGGCGCGCGGCAGATCCGTTTCAGTGCCATGCACCTGCATCTGTCCGGCGGTGGGGATGCG
Source organism: Gluconacetobacter sacchari (assembly GCF_014174255.1). GTDB lineage: Bacteria > Pseudomonadota > Alphaproteobacteria > Acetobacterales > Acetobacteraceae > Gluconacetobacter > Gluconacetobacter sacchari. Next base: position 200,912 of record NZ_JABEQJ010000002.1, on the reverse strand, counting down.
CGGCCGATCGCCGTTTCACTGGAAATGCGCGGTGCCGGCATCAACGGGGACAGCGTGCTGGCGGCTCTGCTGCCCCAGGACGCGCGATCGGATTTCGCGGTGCCGGCCCAGGCGCTCGGCCCCCTGCTGGCCGCGACCGCCGGCCGCCCGGCCCGCAGCATCGCCGTGCCGGTCACGATCCGGACATTGCGCGCCCGGCGCGGCGACATGCAACTGGAGGGCAGCGGCACGGCGGAACTGACCGGCAGCCCCGACGCGGCCTCGGCCGCCGGGCATATGAGCATGCGCAACCTGCCCGAACTGATCGAAACCCTGCGCGCCGCCGGGCAGATCCGGCCGGCCGGCGCGCTGGCCCTGGCCAACCTGGTCGGCCATCACGCCGATACCCAGACGTCGTGGGACGTGGCGTGGGCAGGCGGCATCCTGACCGTCAATCACATCCCGCTACCGCTGCGCTGAGGCCTGTCGCTTCAGGCCGCCTTCTCCTGCTCCGCCAGGCGGCCCAGCGCCTGGACCGTGTCCTTCGCCAGACGAATGCGCAGCGCATTCGTCATCTCCCGCACCAGGGCCAGCTTGTGGTCGGGGCGCAGGCGGACATTGCCGTCCTTCTGCGCCGCCATCCAGGCGACCAACCCGGCGGGATTGGCGAAATGATTGCCGCGGAACTGGATCACCATCCCCTTGGGTCCGGCCTCCAGCCGCTCGACCCCGGCCTCGCGGCACAGGCGCTTGATCGCGACCACGTCCAGCAGGTTGCGCACCGGGTCGGGGAGCGAGCCGAACCGATCGACCAGTTCGGCCTCCATCGCCTCGATCTCGGCATCGTTCGCCAGGCCGGCGATGCGGCGATACAGTCCCAGTCGCACCGGCAGGTCGGGCACGTAGTCCTCGGGGATCAGCACCGGCAGGCCCAGGATGATGTTCGGCGTCCAGTCCCGGTCCTGGGCCTTGCGCCTCCCCTTTTCGGCGCGCAGTTCCACCACCGCGTCTTCCAGCATCTGCTGGTAGAGTTCGATCCCGACCTCGCGGATATGGCCCGACTGCTCGTCGCCCAGCAGGTTGCCCGCGCCGCGCAGGTCCAGGTCGTGCGACGCCAGGGTAAAGCCCGCGCCCAGCGTATCCAGGGTCTGCATGACCTCCAGCCGCTTCTCGGCGGCGGCCGACAGGACATGGGTCTGCGGCCAGGTCAGATAGGCATAGCCGCGCTGCTTGCCGCGCCCCACGCGTCCGCGCAACTGATAGAGTTGCCCCAGGCCGAACATGTCGGCCCGATGGATGATCAGCGTGTTCACCGCCGGCATGTCCAGCCCGCTCTCCACGATGTTGGTCGAGAGCAGGATGTCGTATTTGCCGTCGCTGAATTCGGTCATCACCCGCTCCAGCTCGGTGGGCGTCAGGCGGCCATGCGCCTGCACCAGCCGCGCGTCGGGCACGATCTCCTGAAGCCGCGCGCCCATCCGGTCCAGATCCTCGATCCGGGGCACGACGCAGAAGATCTGTCCGCCCCGGAAACGCTCGCGCTGGATCGCCTCGCGGATCACCACGCTGTCGAAGGGCATGATAAAGGTGCGCACCGCCAGCCGGTCGGTCGGCGGCGTGGCGATCAGGCTCATCTCCCGCACGCCGGTCAGCGCCAGTTGCAGCGTGCGCGGCAGCGGGGTGGCCGACAGGGTCAGCACATGCACGTCCTCGCGCAGCGCCTTCAGCTTTTCCTTGTGGGCGACGCCGAAATGCTGCTCCTCGTCGATGATCAGCAATCCCAGGTCGGCGAACTGCACCCCCTTGGCCAGCAGGGCATGGGTGCCAATCACGATGTTGATCGTGCCGTCCGTCAGCCCCTTGCGGACCGCCGCCGCCTCCTTGGCGGTCACCATGCGCGACAATTGCGCCACCGTGACCGGCAGCCCGCCGAACCGGGCCGAGAAGGTGCGGAAATGCTGCCGCGCCAGCAGCGTGGTCGGCACCACCACCGCCACCTGCGCGCCCGACATCGCGGCCACGAAGGCCGCGCGCAGCGCCACCTCGGTCTTGCCGAAGCCCACATCGCCGCAGACCAGCCGGTCCATGGGCCGGCCGGAGCCCATATCCTCCAGCACGTCGACGATGGCGCGCGCCTGGTCCTCGGTCTCGGCGAAGGGGAAGCGGCTGCAAAATTCGTCCCACAGCCCTTCCGCCGGGGTCAGGCTGGGCGCTTCGCGCAGGGCACGCAGCGCGGCGGTGCGGATCAGTTCGCCCGCCATGTCGCGGATGCGCTGCTTCATCCGCGACTTGCGGTTCTGCCAAGAGGCACCGCCCAGCTTGTCCAGCGCCACCCCGGCCTGGTCGGAGCCGAATCGGCTCAGCAATTCGATATTCTCGACCGGCAGAAACAGCTTTTCGTTGCCGTCATAGACCAGCCGCAGGCAGTCATGCGGCGCACTGCCGACCGCCACCGTCTCCAGCCCGTCATAGCGGCCGATGCCGTAATCCTGATGCACCACCAGATCGCCCTCGGCGATCTCCGACGCCTCGGCGATGAACTGGTCGGCGCGCTTGCGGCGGCGCGGCGGGCGCGAAATCCGCTCGCCCAGCAGGTCCTGCTCCGACACGAAGGCCAGGTTGTCCGCGATGAAGCCGCGCTCCAGCCCCAGGATCAGCAGCCCGACAGTGCCGGCCGGCAGGCTCCGCGCCTGGTTCCAGGTGTCGAACGTCTCGACCCGCATGCCATGCTCGCGCAGCAGCGTCGCGATCCGCTCGCGCGATCCTCGGGTCCAGGCCGAAAGATAGACCCGGCGCCCGGTCTCCGCCCATTGCCGGACCTGCGCGTCGAGCATGGCGAACACGTTCTCGCGCGACCCGTCCGCCACCGAACGGGCAAACAGGATCCCCGGCCGCCCGAGAGCATCGATGCCCTCGGCTCCCTCGGGGCGCGAAAAGGGATTGAACACCACCACCGGGTGACCGGACAGCATGCCCTCCCACCCCTTGCGGTCCAGATACATCAGGTGCGGCGGCAGCGGACGGTACGGAACCTCGCCCTCGCGCACCGGCTGGCGCCGCGCCTCGAAATGATCGGCGATCATCTCCAGCCGCGACGACAGAACCTCGTCCGCCTGATGAGCCATGACCACCGCGAGGCCCGGCAGGTAATCGACCAGCGTTTCCAGATGCTCGTAGAATAGCGGCAGCCAGTGTTCCAGCCCGGCATGGCGCCGCCCGTCGGAGACATGCTGATAGAGCGGGTCGCCGGCGGCGGCGGGCCCGAACAGGTCGCGCCACCCGGTGCGGAAGCGCGAGATGCTGGCCGGATCAAGGCTGAAATCGGCCACCGGACGCATCACGAACCGCTCCAGCCGCTCCGACGAACGCTGGGTAGCGGGGTCGAAACGGCGGATATTCTCCACCTCGTCGCCGAACAGGTCCAACCGCACCGGTTCGGCCTCGCCGGAGGGGAAGATGTCGAAGATACCACCCCGGGTCGCGAATTCGCCCGGTTCCATCACCGTGTCGGTGCGGTTGTAGCCGTTGGCCACCAGCAATTCGATCAGGAAATCCTGGTCCAGACCGTCGCCGGCGGCCACCGTCAGCGACTGGCCGCGAAAGGCGGCGCGCGGCGTCACCCGCTGGACCAGCCCGCCGACCGTGGTCAGCACGATGCGCGGGCCCGTCGCCGGCTCCAGCAGGCGCGTCAGGGTCGCGACCCGCTCCGCGACGATCGCCGGATTGGGCGACACCCGATCGTAAGGCAGACAGTCCCACGCGGGAAAGCGCAGGATTTCGGCATTCGGCGCGATGAAGGACAGCAGGTCGCCGATCCGGGCCATGCCCGCGTCGTCGCGGGCGACATGCAGCACCGGCCCGTCATGCTCGTGGGCGCGGCGGGCGACGAGAAAGGCGTCGAACCCGTCCGGCACCCCCCAGACATTCATCCAGCCGGTCCGTCCGGCGGCATGGTCCCTCACCTCCGCTGTCATCGCTCTCCCCGGATCGCGGCTTGCCGGGCGGGATCGTTGGCATCGGCGATGATGGCGCGCAACATCGGGCAATCGACATCGGCCGGCACCGGCTTGCGGCCGCTCAGCCAGTCCGCGAGGTCGGCATCCGGCAGGTCCATCACCTCTTCCAGCGCATCCATCTCGTCATCCGACATCGCCGCCAGGCGCGAGGTCACGAAGCCGCCGATCAGGATGTCCGTTTCATGCGTGCCGCGATGCGTGGCGCGGAAATAAATCCGGCGCCGGCGCGGATCGAGGGTCGAGAAGTCGGGTGTATCGAGGGACATGCTGCCTGCCCGGATATGGTTTCGTTTTGTTCCTTCGCGTTGCTGTCCTATAGCCCTCCGGCGGGGCCCTGTCAGCCCGGCAGTCGCACCCGCCCGGAGAAACGCCCCCGGAGCAATGAGAACGATCGAACCAGGCGCGCCCGACACCATGATCCAGGACAACTCACGGGCCCTTCTCGGCCCGCTGCTGGCCCCGCTCGCCACGCTTCCCGGGGTCGGCGCCGCCACCGCCAAATTGCTGGCGCGCGCCACAGGCGGGACACGCGTGGCCGACCTGCTGTTCCATCTTCCCGATTCCGTGATCGACCGCCGCTATCGTCCCCTGATGCGCGACGCCATTCCGGGCCGGATCTGCACGCTGTCGGGCCGCGTGCAGCGGCTCGACGCGCCGGCGCGCGGCACGCGCCAGCCTTGGCGGGTTCGCCTGTCGGACGACAGCGGCGCCATCGAACTGGCCTTTTTCTCGCCCTATCAGGCGCGGCAGATGGTCGTCGGCAGCGATGTCGCGGTCTCCGGCATGCTGGACGCGTTCGGCGACCGCCTGTCGATCGCCAACCCCGACCATATCGTGCCGGGCGGCGAGATCGGACGGATCCCGCTGCTGGACCCGGTCTGGCCCCTGACGGCGGGGCTTTTTCCCCGCCAGGTCCGCAACGCCCTGCGGCAGGCGATGCCGCTGCTTCCCGAACTGCCGGAATGGCTGGACCCCACCCTGGTCGCACGGCGCCACTGGCCGGATTTCGCAACCGCATTGCGCCAACTGCATTGCCCCGACGACTTTCCCGACCTGTTGAAGGACGACGCCTACGCCGCCGCGTCGGAAAGGGCGCGCCTGCGCCTGGCCTGCGACGAATTGCTGGCGGAACAGGTGGCGATGGCCGAGGCCAGGCGGCGCAACCGCAACCGTCCCGGCCGCGCGGTCGTGCCGACCGGCACGCTGCGCGCCATCGCGCTGGAGCGGTTCGGCTACCGCCCCACCGGCGCCCAGGCCCGCGCCCTGCGCGAAATCGATGCCGACCTGGCCTCGCCGCGCCCGATGCTGCGACTGGTGCAGGGCGATGTCGGCGCGGGCAAGACGCTGGTCGCGCTGCTGGCGATGCTGGGCGCGGTCGAGGCCGGCCACCAGGCGGTGCTGATGGCGCCGACCGAAATCCTGGCCCGCCAGCATCTGGCCACCTTCACCCGGCTGGCTCCGGTCCCGGTCGCCTTTCTCAGCGGCAGCATCAAGGGCCGGGCCCGGCGCGCGGTGCTGGAGGACATCGCCACCGGCCACGCGAAGCTGGTGGTGGGCACGCATGCGCTGTTCCAGGACAAGGTGGCATTCGCCGACCTGGCGCTGGCGGTGATCGACGAACAGCACCGTTTCGGCGTCGAACAACGGCTCCTGCTGGGTGAAAAAGGTCACCTGACCGACATCCTGGTCATGACCGCCACCCCGATCCCCCGCACCCTTCTGCTGACACAGTGGGGCGAGATGCAGGTCAGCCGCCTGGACGAAAAGCCGGCGGGACGACTGCCGATCCGCACCTCGCTGCACGCCATGGCGTCGCTGGGCGACCTGCTGGAAGGCGTTGCCCGCGCCATCGCGGGCGGCGCCCGCGTCTTCTGGGTCTGCCCGCTGGTCAGCGAGAGCGAGGCGCTGGACATCGCGGCGGCCGAGGCGCGCTTCGCGGTCCTGGCCGAGCGTTTCGGGCCGCTGGTGGGGCTGGCGCACGGCCGGCAGGACATCACGGTGCGCGAGGCCGCGATCGCCGATTTCGCCGCCGGGCGCACGCGCATCCTGGTCGCGACGACGGTGATCGAGGTCGGGGTCGACATCCCTGCCGCCACGGTGATGGTGATCGAACATGCCGAACGGTTCGGCCTGGCCCAGTTGCATCAGTTGCGCGGCCGCGTCGGGCGCGGCGGCGCCGAATCGTTCTGCCTGCTGCTGCATGACGACGCGCTGGGCGGCACGGCGCGACGCAGGCTATCGCTGCTGCGCGATACCGAGGACGGCTTCCTGATCGCGGACGAGGATTTCCGCCTGCGCGGCGGCGGCGACCTGGCGGGCCGCCGCCAGTCCGGCCTCCCCGACCTGCGGCTGGCGACCGGCGCCAGGCTGGACCTGCTGGTGACGATCGCGGCGCAGGACGCGCAGCGGATCGTCGAAGGCGGCGCCGAGGCACGGCGCGAGGCGGTCGCGCTGGCGGTGGACCTGTTCGACCGCCGCGACGCCGCGCGAACGCTGCGATCCGGCTAGGCGCCCAGCCGGAAAGGCGTCCCGCGCCTCAGAACTTCGCGGAGAGCGCGAGCGACCCGTAATTGAACAGCCCGCTGCGCGCGCCCCGGAATTCCTGGGTCTGCCACACCTGGCTGTAGGACAGGCGCATGCCGTGCCACATGATCGCGACGCCGGCATGGATCTCGCCCACATCCCACTTCACCGGCACATGCGGCGAATTGCTGCGCATCGTATTGCCCTGGAGGGTGGCGTCGTACCCGACGGCCGAGCCGGTTACGTTGCCAAAGGCATACCATGCCACCGGTCGCGTCAGCCGGTAGGCATCGGTGCCGTCGGTGCCCGGCCCGATGATCGGCGTGCCGAAATCGCTGTTCAGCCCCTGGCCGATGCGGAACGTATCGGCCACCGACCCATAGATCCGGTAATCGCCGATCGCGGCCGAAGCGGCGGGCAGCATGTCCATCGAAATGCCGAAGACGTCGGCCAGCGGCAGCCGCCAGGTCCGCCCGGCCTGCACCTGGAAGATCGGCTGGTTCTGCAACTGATGCTTCCAGCCCAGGTTCTTGGTGTCGCCGATCGCGCCGTGGAAGCCGTTCTGCAATTTCTCGCCCAGTCCGGCCGGCCCCATGACGCCGACCTGAATCCCGAACACCGACCGGGACAGATCGGTATCGTTGATCAGGTTGACGGTGCCCAGCAGCAGGCTGGCATAGGGGCGGTCGCGCGGCGAGGGCGTGCTGAGCTGCGTATCGTGCGGGGTAAAGATAAGCTGTTGCAGCCCCATGCTGATGCGGGTGACGCCCGCCCCCATGATGGCATGGTTGATGGTCTCGATCGGCGCCGGCTGGTTGTCGGTGGCCGACGTCCAGTTCAGGCGCAGGCCGCTGGTATAATACTGGTCCGACGTGCCCTTCAGCGTGCTGACCGCGTCGTTCTCGCCCTGGAGCGTCCAGGTTCCATACGGGTCCTGCAACGGGGTGGCGCGGGCATGGAAGGACGCCGCGAAGCATCCGAGTCCGGCCAGCGTGCCGACACGTGCCATCCAAAGGGCTGTTCTGTTTGTCTTTGTCCGGCCCATCAGCTTTCCTTTCCCATGCGCGACGCCGTATCCGACCGCGCCCTTCGCCTGTCTAAAACGTCCGGGCGTTTCAAGAAACCCCACCGATGGCTTTCGTGATCGCCGGACGCGCGGCGGACCCTGCGCGCGCATTCATCCCCGCTCACATTAAAGATGACACGCCCGATGGAACCGTCGGCCGGAGATATGCTTATCTGTATTGGATGCCGCCGCATTCGTGCTAGGCTCCGCGCGGGGAAAGGATGCTGTCCGCCACGGCCGCTCATGCGGTTCGGAGAACGGTTGTGTAATGCCTTGATCCAGCAAAATTTCTTCATCCGGTGGCTCCTGGGACAGGACCCGCCAACTAGACCTCGGGATTACGACCGTTGAGAAGTAACAGGACCGACCGCAGCTCCCGTTCCCCGCGCCGCGGCGGATTTGACGACGATTTCATGTCGCCGCCGACATTTGGTGATCGTGGCAGCAGCAACAGCGGCGCACCGCGTCGCCCCATGGGTGGCGGTGGCGCGCCCTCGCAGGTGATCGCCTCGGGACCGGAGATCAGCGCGACCGTAAAGTGGTTCAACAGCGAGAAGGGCTTCGGCTTCGTCGAACTGGCGGACGGCACGGGCGACGTCTTCCTTCATGCCAATGCGCTGGCGCAGAGCGGGCACAGCTCCGTCTCCCCCGGCACGACGCTGGAGGTCCGCATCGGCCAGGGTCCGAAGGGCCGTCAGGTCGCCTCGGTCAGCTCGGTTGACGAAAGCACCGCCCAGCCGGAACGTCCGCGTGGCTTCGGCGCCGGCGCCCCGCGCGCGCCCGGTGGCTTCGGCGGCGCCCGCCCGTCCCGCCCCGCCCCCGACCTGTCGCAGGCGCAGGAAATGCGCGGCGTGGTGAAGTGGTACAACGCCACGAAGGGCTTCGGCTTCATCACCCCGGAAAGCGGCGGCAAGGATATCTTCGTCCACGCCTCGGCGCTGGAGCGCTCGGGCCTGACGGGCCTGACGGAAGGCCAGACGGCGAATGTCCAGGTCGTCCAGGGCCAGAAGGGCCCCGAGGCGGCGTCGATCAGCGTCGACTGATCGGGCTTCCGCCCCATCGATCAGCAGGGCCGCCCTCGGGCGGCCCTGTTTTTGTCTGGACGCCGGGATCCGGGCGCCGGGAGCGCCTATTCCTTGCCCTTGTTGCGCATCAGTCGCGCCTTGTCGCGCTGCCAGTCGCGCTCGGCGATGGCGTGGCGCTTGTCGGCCTTCTTGCGTCCTTCGCCGATGCCCAGTGTGACCTTGGCCAGGCCACGGTCGTTGAAATGGATATCCAGCGGCACCAGCGTCACGCCCTCGCGCGCCACGGCGCCCAGCAGCTTGTTCACCTGCTTGCCGTGCAGCAGCAGCTTGCGCGGCGCCCGGGGCTCGAAACGCGACAGCACCCCGCCCTGATATTCGGGGATATAGCTGTTGAACAGCCAGATCTCGCCGTTGCGGTCGCCCGCATAGGCTTCGTTGATCGTGGCCCGCCCCATGCGCAGGCTTTTGACCTCCGGCCCCTTCAGCACCAGTCCCGCTTCAAGCGTCTCCAGGATCGTGTAATCGAAACGACCCTTGCGGTTCTGCGCCGCGATCCCGTGCGAGATCATGCCGCTCTTGGTTTTCGCCGCCATGACCGTCAGTCCAGCAGGCCGACGGCGGCCATCGCCTCACGCACCCGCGCGCGGGACTCCTCGGTCAGCGGCGCCAGCGGCAGGCGGCAGGTCTCGCCCGCCAGGCCCAGCAGGCTGGCGGCATATTTCACCGGCACCGGGTTGCTCTCGCAGAACAGCGCGTCATGCAGCGGCGAAAGCCGGTCCTGGATTTCCATCGCCTCGGCCACGCGCCCGTCCTGCCACGCGCGATGCAGTTCGGCGCACAGGCGCGGCGCGACATTCGATGTCACGCTGATGCACCCGTCGCCCCCCGCCGCCAGGAACGAGACCACGGTGCCGTCCTCGCCCGAAAGCTGATTGAAGGGCTTGTGACCGATCGCCCGGCGCACCTGGATCGGCCGCAGCAGGTTGGCGGTGGCATCCTTGACGCCGATGATCCTGGCATGGCGCGCCAGGCGCGCCATCGTCTCGACCGAGATCTCGACCACCGAACGGCCTGGAATATTATAGACGATCAGCGGCAGGTCGGTCGCATCGGCAACCGCCATGAAATGCCGGTACAGCCCTTCCTGCGTCGGCTTGTTGTAGTACGGCGCGACCACCAGCACGGCGTCGGCGCCCGCGTCCCTGGCATGCCGGGCCATGGCGACCGCCTCGGCCGTGCTGTTCGAGCCCGCCCCTGCGATGACCGGCACCCGTCCGGCGACGGCCTGGACGGTATATTCGACCACCCGCGCATGCTCGTCATGCGTCAGGGTCGGGCTCTCACCCGTCGTGCCCACCGGCACGACACCCGACGACCCTTCGGTCACCTGCCAATCGAGAAACCGGCCCAGGGCCGGAAAATCCAGCGAGCCATCATCGTTCATCGGCGTAATCAGGGCCGTGATCGAACCCTTGAACATAGTCATTTCCACTCGAATCCCGCAGGATATGATCCTGCCTGCTCTGTCATTCTATCGTGTTAGTGCCGCGCGGGGTGACGAGGCAACCGTCATGGGCCCGGTTCGCCATTTCCACGAAATGGCGAACCCGGATAGACACCCAGGATGGCGGCGCTTTCCGAAAAGAAGGCCAGCTCCGTCAGCGCCTGTCCCAGCGACGCATCCTCGGGGTGCCCCTCGACATCCAGCAGGAACTGCGTGGCGGCGAACGAGCCATCGAGCATATAGCTCTCCAGCCGCGTCATGTTCACGCCATTGGTGGCGAAGCCGCCCAGCACCTTGTACAGCGCGCCGGCCGTGTTGCGAACGCGGAACAGCACGGTCGTCATCGTGCCCTTCCGGCCCGGCGGGGGCCGGACGGCATCGCGCGAGGCGATATAGAAGCGGGTGGTATTATGGGCCGCGTCCTCGACATTGTGGCGCAGCACCACCAGCCCGTTCAGTTCCCCCGCCAGCGACGAGGCCACGGCGACCTCTTCGGGATTGTTCCACCGGGCCACCAGTTCGGCGGCGCCGGCGGTATCGAATTCCACCACCGGGGTCAGGTTCAGCCTCTGGATGATGCCGCGGATCTGGCTCATGGCGACAGGATGGGTATGGACCCGTCTCGCCTGCGCGATCGTGCTGCCCGGCACGCCCAGCAGGCAATGCTCGACCCGCTGGAAATGTTCACCGACGATGTTCAGCCCCGCCTGCGGCAGCAGGGCGTGGATATCGGGCACCCGGCCCGCCAGGCTGTTCTCGCAGGCCAGCATGCCCAGGTCGGCCCGCCCGTCATGAACGGCGGCGATCGCATCGGCAAAGGTCTCGCACGGCAGCGTCGTCCATCCCGGAAAGGCCTGCCGGCACGCCAGGTCGGAATAAGCGCCCGGCCGTCCCTGAAAGGCGATGATCCCCGTCCGCGGGATCGACGGCGCGCCGCTCATGCGACGGTCTCCAGGATGCGGCGCGCGCGCTCCAGGTCCGCCGGGGTATCCACGCCGAAGGGCGCGACCGCGATCCGGGCGCACCCGATGGTCATTCCCGCCTCCAGCGCCCTCAATTGTTCCAGCTTCTCACGTTTTTCCAACGGCGCCTCCGGCAGGGCCACGAACCGCGCCAGCGCCGCCCGGCGATAGGCGTAGATCCCGACATGATGCCACAGCACTCCAGCCCCCCACGGAATCGCCGCGCGCGAAAAATACAGCGCCCGCGCCACGGCACGCGGCGCCCCATCGGCAAAGGCGCACGCCACCTTGACCACCGAAGCCGCCTCGGCCTCGCCGGGTTCGGCGATCGGGGCGACCAGCGTGCCGATATCGACCGCCCGATCGGCCAGCGGCAGCAGGGCGGCGGCCAGCGTCTCCGGCACCAGACCCGGCAGGTCGCCCTGGAGGTTCAGCACGACGTCATGCCGCCCGTCCGGGTCCACGGTCGCCAGCGCATGCCACACCCGGTCCGAGCCCGATGGCAGGGCCGGATCGGTCAGCACCGCCCTGCCCCCCGCATCCTCCACCACCCGCGCCAGCTCAGGCTCGGCCACCGCGACCACGATCGGCCCGATATCGGCGGCGCGCGCGCGCTCCAGAACATGCAGGATCATGGGCCGGCCGCCGATCATGGCCAGCGGCTTGCCCGGAAGGCGCGTCGAGGCCATGCGGGCGGGAATGATGACGATCGGATTCATGCGGACACGCAGGGGCCTTGACACTCGAAAGCGGCGGAAACGTCCGGCCGGGGAAACGCCGCTGCGGACATGCGCTCCGTCCCGTTGGCACGGCCCCACGCTGCTTCACACAAGGCGGGCGGCAGTCTAGGTAAGGACCGCCCCCCATGCAACCGAAACACGGACGGAGCCCGGATCCAAGATGGACAGCCACGACGCCAACCGCATCGGCGCCGCGATCCTGCTGACCGCGCTGGCGGTGGCGGGCAGCGCCTGGATGGGGCGCCTGGCCGTACCCGCCATCATTCCGCCCCGCCCGGCCTTCGCCCTGCCCGAGCCCCCCGGCGGGGCCGCCGGCCCGTCTCTGGCCGATGCGCTCGCCCATGCCGACCCCAGGGCCGGACAGCTCCTCGCGGCGCGAACCTGCGCGATCTGCCACAGCTTCACACGGGGCGCCCCGCCGACGGTCGGGCCGAACCTGTCCGGTGTCGCCGGCACCCCGATCGCCGACGTTCCCGGCTATGTATTTTCACCAGCCCTGTCGGCGCACCGGTCGGAGTTCTGGACCGACGACGCGCTCGCGACGTGGCTGGAAAGCCCAGCCCGCTTCGCGCCGGGCACCCGCATGGCATTCCCCGGCCTGCCCGATATCCGCGATCGCGCGGCGATCATCGCCTATCTGCACACCTTGTCCGATGGAGGACGCCAGCCATGACCCCACCCGGTCTCACCCCGGCCGACGCCGACCGCCTGCTCGAAGCGGCGACGGCGGCGGCCGATGCCGCCGCATGCGTGATCCGCCCATTCTTCCGGGCCGGAATCTCGGTGGACGACAAGAGCGACAGCAGCCCGGTCACGGTCGCCGACCGCACGGCCGAACGCACGATTCGGGCGATCCTGGCCGAACGCCTGCCCGATCACGCGGTGCTGGGCGAGGAATTCGGGCTGGAACGCGGCGATGCGCGCCGGTGCTGGGTGATCGACCCGATCGACGGCACGCGGGCCTTCGTCACCGGCCGCCCGACCTTCGGCACCCTGATCGCGCTGCTCGATGACGGGGTACCCGTGCTGGGCCTCATCGACCAGCCGATCACCGGCGAACGCTGGATCGGCGTGCGCGGCCGGCCGACACGCTACGAGTCCGGCCTGCCCGGCACGGTCGGCACCCGGCGCTGCGCCGCGCTCAACCTGGCGGAACTGTCCTGCACCTCGCCCGAGATGATCGCGGACGCCCCTACCCCGCATTGGGACGCCCTGCGCCGCGCCGCCCGGCGCGTCACCTGGGGCGGCGATTGCTATGCCTACGGCCTGCTGGCACTGGGCCAGGTGGATCTGGTCGCGGAATGCACGATGAAAATCTGGGACTGGGCCGCCCTGGTGCCGGTCGTGGAAGGGGCCGGCGGCCGGATGACCGACTGGCACGGCCGCCCGCTGCGCGCCGATGGCGACGGCACGGTGCTGGCCGTGGGCGACCCGGCGATACTGGCCGACGCCGTGTCGCTGCTGAACACGGGCCGTCCGGCGGGTTGAACGCATGCGACATGGCACCGATGCCATCCTTCCCCTATCCATTTATCCGCCGATCGGATAGGAGCACCATCTTCACCGAATAAACGCGAGTATTCGAGATGAGCAGCGAAGCCACCTCCCACCTGTCCCTCCCCAAGGACAAGATCCGCATCCTGCTTCTCGAAGGCATCCATGACAGCGCCGTGTCGCTGCTGAAGGCCAACGGGTACGAGAATGTCACGCGCCTCAAGACCGCCCTGGAAGGGGCGGCGCTCCGCGAGGCACTGGAAGGCGTGCATATCGTGGGTATCCGCTCCCGCACCCAGTTGACCGACGAGGTCCTGGCCCATGCCGACCGGCTGATCGCCGTGGGCTGCTTCTGCATCGGCACCAACCAGGTCAACCTGACGGCGGCGCGCGGCCACGGCATTCCGGTCTTCAACGCTCCGTTCAGCAATACGCGCTCGGTCGCCGAACTGGTGATGGGCGAGGTCGTGATGCTGATGCGGCGGATTTTTCCCCGCTCGGTCCAGTGCCACGCGGGCGGCTGGAACAAATCCGCCGCCAATAGCTGGGAAGTCCGGGGCAAGACCCTGGGCATCGTCGGCTACGGCTCGATCGGCTCGCAGCTCTCCGTGCTGGCCGAGGCCTTCGGCATGCGGGTGATCTATTACGATGTGATCGACAAGCTGGTCCACGGCAACGCCACCCCGGTCGACACGCTGGCCGACCTGCTGGGGCAGAGCGACGTGGTCAGCGTGCATGTGCCGCAACTGCCCAGCACCGCGAACCTGATCGGCGCCGAGCAGATCCGCGCGATGAAGCCGGGCTCGTTCCTGATCAACAACGCCCGTGGCAATGTCGTCGACCTGGACGCCCTGGCCGACGCCCTGCGCGACGGCCACCTGCTCGGGGCCGCGATCGACGTGTTCCCGACCGAACCCAAGGGGGCCGGCGATTCCTTCGTCTCCCCGCTCCAGGGTCTGGAGAACGTCATCCTCACCCCGCATATCGGTGGCTCGACCGCCGAGGCGCAGGAGCGGATCGGCGTCGAGGTCGCGCGCAAGCTGATCGAATATTCCGACGTGGGCTCCACCCTGGGCGCCGTCAATTTCCCGACGGTGCAGTTGCCCGAAAGCCCGCGCGGCACTCGCTTCATGCACGTCCACAGCAATGTCCCCGGCATCATGTTGCAGATCAACGAGATCTTCATGGCGGAGAACAGCAACATCACGGCCCAGTATCTCCAGACGGACGGCGAACTGGGCTATGTGGTGGTCGAGGCCGAAACCGGACGCGACCTCGACAAGGACAACCGGATCCTGCGCCGCCTGCGCGACCTCAAGGGCACGATCCGCGCTCGCCTGCTGTACCAGCAGCGGTGATCGGACAGGGGGGCCGGGATCGAGATCCCGGCCCCCTGCGCTCTTGACCCGTTGGAAAGAGAGCGGCAAAACAGGCGCGGCCGTCGCCGGGTTAGCACAGCGGTAGTGCAGCGGTTTTGTAAACCGAAGGCCGGGGGTTCAAATCCCTCACCCGGCACCACAATCCTTCCGCATCGGCAACCCCCGCCGACGCCGTCAGTGTCCGGAAGACAGAACGGACCGGTACATTTCCCCCAGTCGCTCTTCGTATTTTTTCATATCGAAACGCGCGGCCTGTCGCGGTCCCTGCTCGCTCAGGCCGGCACACAGCGCATCATTGCCGTCGAGTTCCTCGATACCGGCGCTGATGGCCGCACCGTCATACGCATCGACGAATAACGCCGCCTGTCCCGCGACTTCCGGCAGCGCGCCTTCACGCGAGGTCAGCACCGGCGTCCCCCACGCCAGCGCTTCCAGCACCGGCAGCCCGAAGCCTTCCGAGAGCGAGGGAAACAGAACCGCGCGCGCCGCGCGAATCAACGCTGCCAGAAGCGGGGCCGGCAGATAGTCCAGCTTCTGGATGCGCCCGGCGGCGATGCCGCGCTCCAGGAAACGAAGCTCATCCTCGGTCTTCCAGCTCATGGCCCCCACGATGACGAGCGGGCGGTCCGTCCGCGCCATGAGGAACGCCTCGATCAGGCGCCCGATATTCTTCTTCGGCTCCAGCGAGCCGAAAAACAAGAAAAACCCCCCGGGGCGCAGACCGAACAATTCCCTGATTTCCTGGGTGATTCCCGCCTCACGCGCGGCGTCGATCGCCGTACTGGGCTCGAACGACTGGTATGTATTGTGCAGTCGCTTGTTCACATCCGGGAAGAACGACAGAATCTCCTCTCTCGAGGCTTCCGACACGGTACAGATCGCATCCGCGCTTTCCGCCAGCGCACTGATTAATTTGAAATGATCCTTTTTGTTACCAAGCGTCGTCTGCGGCAGTCTCAGCGGCACGAGATCATGAATAGTGTAGATATTTTTTGCCCCTTTGACCCTGATGGGCAAAGGATAGGTCCAATGCATGATCGCCGGCGGATTGGGAACGGAGACCGTCACGAAGCGGCCCGTCGATCGAAAATGCCGTCCCGCGGCGCGAAAGAGCCTCCGGACGTTCAGCAGACGGTCGAATGCCGGCAGGCGCTGGGCGAAATCACGCACCTCCACCCGGCCGCTGATCGGCACCTCGACCGCCTTGCGCCGCCCCGTGACCGTCTCGGCAACATATTCCCGGACCCAGCGCGCGGTGCTGGTTTTCGGACCGCCCGCACCGGCGGACGCGCCGAGAATGTCGAAGAACATGATTTCCCGCAGGTCGGCCGACATGCGGGGGGAAATGTCCATGCCGTAGACGACATCCACCGTTCCCCCCATCGCCTTGAGACAATGGGTCAAGGTGCGCGCATAGGTCGCAATGCCCGTTCCGCGCGGAAGCGCCAGATTATAGCCGTCCACCCCGACATGGAGGGGAAAATCTCGTGTCAATATGGCCTCGCAGGAAAGAACCGTGCCTGTCCGGGGGACGCCGGGGAAATCCGCGGGCGATGACGGATCACGGTGGCGCGGGCTCGCGCGCCATGAAACGGGGGGGCGTTCACGGCGTCACGTCGAACGCCGCGCGATCAGGAGGCTCGCGCCCCCCCTTCCGGGTCGAGGCGATACCCGCCGCCCTCGGTCACCAGCAGCGAGGCATTGGTGGGATCGGGCTCGATCTTCTGCCGCAGGCGATAGATATGGGTTTCCAGCGTATGGGTGGTGACGGCGGCGTTATAGCCCCAGACCTCGTTCAACAGGACCTGGCGCGGCACCGGCCGGGTCCCCGCCCGGTAGAGGAATTTCAGAATCGCCGCTTCCTTCTCCGTCAGGCGGATACGGCGGTTGCGGGCGGGCTCCTGCAACAGCTTGGCCGAAGGACGGAAGACATACGGCCCGATCGAAAAGACCGCATCCTCGCTGTTCTCGAAGATACGCATCTGGGCACGCAGGCGGGCCAGCAGCTCGGCGATGCGGAACGGCTTGGCGACATAATCGTTCGCTCCGGCGTCCAGCCCGCGCACGACATCCGTCTCCTCGTCCGAACCGGTCAGGATGATGATCGGAATCCGCTTTCCCTGTCGCCGCAGTTCCGCGCAGAAATCGCGCCCGTCGCCATCGGGCAGCGTCACGTCCAGGATAATGGCGTCGAATCGGGCTCCCGCCGCATTCAGCTTCTCCCAGGCGTCAGCCACCGATTCGGCCTCGACTGCCTGGAACTCTCCTTCCAACTGCAATTGTTCGACGAGCATATGACGTAACGTCTGATCGTCATCCACTATCAGAATGGGACGCGCACCTGCCATCGAACCCTCTTTATTTTGACCGGCCCCCATTTACGCGGGGTCGGCATTCTTATCCTATATCATCCCCGCGATGGAAACGGCAGCACCCGGCCCAACCGACATGACGCCCCATCCACTCTTACGGTCGTAACGCCGTATCCAGCCTTCAGGCCCGATAGTTTAAAACCGACTCAGGAAAAAAAGCGATCCAGTTGGAGCGATTCATGATACGCGCGTTACTAAAAACAAATACAGGGCCGACCGCACGCCTGCATTGCATGGGCGATTCCATCCCGGCCATCATCGGTGCCGCCGGTGTCCGTCTCCACAAGCAGGAAGGCGACCACGCCACCCCGGCCGGCCTGCTGCCGCTGACGCGCGTCCTCTATCGCGCCGATCGGGTGGCAGCCCCCGTCAGCCATCTGCCCGTCGAGCCGCTGGCGCCGAATGACGGCTGGTGCGACGACCCCACCCATGCCGACTACAATCGCCCCATCACGCTGCCGCACCCCGCCCGCCATGAACGCCTGTGGCGCGACGACGGCGTTTACAATATCGTGATCGTCCTGGCCTATAACGATTCTCCCCCGGTTCCCGACCGTGGATCGGCGATCTTCCTCCACCTGCAATCGCCGGATCGCCGGCCGACCGAAGGCTGCATCGCCCTGGACGAGGCGGACCTGCGCCGCCTGCTCGCCGCCGGTCTGTCGGAAATCGAGGTCCCTCCGCCCGTCTGACGGAACGGCCCCTCATGCCAGTCCGGTCTGCTCCGGGGGGGTCGGCGGTTCCATGACCACGTCGATGTCGCCAGGCATCGGCTCCACCGGCGCCGCATCCTCGGCCGAACAGATCCAGATCGCGGTGCCTTTGCGCACAGTCAGAATCACCAGGCGATTGCCGTCTCCGCCCGCCGACGACGCAGCGGGCGTGCCGGCTGTCGGCGCCGATACGGGCGGCATGGCACGAAAGCGCCACCCGCGCTCGAACAGCGTTTCGAACAGCGTGAAGTTCCACGCCGGCTCTCCCAGCACCCGCCCGCGCGAGTCGCGGCTCAATCCGCGATACAGATCCAGCCGGGCCACGCCGGGGCTGACCTGGAACACGCGCTGGCGGCCGAAATCCGGGGCCAGCCGGGCACAGACCAGCCCGTTATAGATCGCATCGGGCGTGGCGGCGATCAGGTAGTCGGCGGGGCGTTCCTCCAGGCTTTCTATTCCCTCGTCCGACAGCAATTCGGCCCGCAGCGTCGGAATGCCCGCCCGCGTCGCCGCCGCCAGCGCGCCGGCATAGGTATCCACCAGCACGACCGGGCAGCCCAGACGATGCATCACCCCCGCCAGGTCGGTGGACCACGCACTGGCACCGACGATCGCCAGGGCAGGATCGTCCGACAGCGTCAGGCGCAGGGCACGGGCGAGCGGACGCAGGGAAAACCCATGCAGGATCATGGTGGTCGCGATCAGCGCGAACACGCCGGGCATCACCAGGTCGGCGCTGGGGTAGCCGGCATCGCCCAGTTGCAGGCCGGCCGCCCCCGCCACGGCGGCGGCGACGATGCCGCGCGGCGCGATCCAGCCGACGAACAGCCGCTCCTGCCACGACAGGCGCGAGCGCACGGTGGACAGCAGGATACCGACCGGCCGCACCACGAACAGCACCGTCAGCGTCATTGCCACGATCGGCAGCGACAGGCGGGCCAACACCTCGCGATGCAGGTCGGCCGTCAGCATCACGAACAGGCAGGACACGACCAGCACCCCCAGCGATTCCTTGATGCGGCGCAGTTCGCTCATGCCCAGCACATGCAGGTTCGCCAGCGCCATGCCGAAGACGGTGGCCGCCATCAGCCCCGCCCCTTCCATGAAGAAATTGCAGATGGCGAAGACGCTCATCGCCAGGGTCAGGATGATGGGGATCCGCAGGATTTCCGGAATCAGGTCCCGCCGGGACAGAAACCGCACCAGCACCGCCGGAAAGACGCCGCAGCCCATGCCCATCATGGTGGCGAACAGCAGATGCGGCACGATTTCCGCGATGAACATCCCCGAATGCCGATTGCCCTGGATCATCAGGAATTCCAGCACCAGCGTCGCCAGGATCGCGCCGACCGGGTCGTTCAGGATCGCTTCCCACCGCAGGAAGGCCGCCACCCGGGGGCGCAGCTTGGTATGGCGCAGCAGCGGCAGCACCACCGTCGGCCCGGTCACCACGATAATGGCCCCGAACAGCCACGAGGCTCCCCAATGCAGATGGCCGACGAAATGGGCCGCCAGGGTGCCGAGCACCAGATTGATCGGCAGGGCCACCACCGTCAGCCGCAACACCCCCTCGCCCGCCGCGCGCCACTGGCGGAAATCCAGCCCAAGCCCGCCTTCGAACACGATGAAGGCGACCGCCAGCGAGACCATCGGATGAAAGTAGCGCCCGATCGCCGCCGACGGATGCAGCAGGTTCAGCCCGGGGCCATAGATCAGCCCCAATGCGAACAGCAGGACGATGGCAGGCAGCCGAAACCGCCAGGCAACCCACTGGGCCCCGATACCACCACCCAGTACGCATAAGATCCCTATGGCCAGATTATCCTGCATGCACCTATCCCGGACTGGTGGTTCGAAAGTTCCCGACAGTACTAGAATTTGTCGTGCCGCGTCAGCAGGATGGAACGCCGCACGGATGCGGCGCCCCGATTCAGTCCACCCGCTCCAGCACGGCCGCGAAAAACCCGTCCGTTCCATGGCGCAGCGGCGACAGCGCGATCATGCCATCCCGCGCCAGATCGGGCGGCAGGCCACAATCGGGCGCGGGCCGCGCCAGGCGATAGTGCGGCGATGCCGCCAGGAAGGTCGCGATCCGGTCCTGGTTCTCCTCGCGCAGGACCGAGCAGGTGGCATAGATCAGCCGCCCGCCCGGCCGCACCAGTGTGGCGGCGGTCGACAGGATCTCGCCCTGCTTGGCCGTCAGTTCCTCCAGGTCCCGCTCGCTCAGGCGCAGGCGCGCGTCGGGGTTGCGGCGCCAGGTGCCGGTTCCGGTACAGGGCGCATCGACCAGCACCCGGTCGAAACTGCCGGCCCGCCGCCGCGCCCACCGATCGCCCGGGACCAGAAGATGCCGTTCCGCGTTATGGACCCCCGCCCGGCGCAGCCGGCGCACCGCGCCGTCCAGCCTGGGTTCGGAGACATCGCAGGCCACGATATGGCCGCGATTCTGCATAGTCATGGCCATGCCCAGAGTCTTGCCGGCGGCACCCGCGCAGTAATCCAGCACGCGCATGCCCGGGCGCGCATCGGCCGCCGCCACCACGATCTGGCTGCCTTCGTCCTGAATTTCCACCAGACCGGCCTTGAAGGCTGCCGTCGCCGTCACCGGCTGCCGCCCCGGCACGCGCAGGCCCCAGGGCGAAAGGGTCGTCTCCTCGGCGTCGATGCCCCCTTCCGCCAGCAGGCGCGCCGCCTCCCGGCGCGTCGTCTTCAGCAGGTTGACCCGCAGATCCAGCGGCGCCTCGCCTCCCAGCGCCGCGATCTCGGCTTCCAGCGTGGTGCCGAACATGTCGGCCAGCCTGGGCAGCAGCCAGTCCGGCACTTCCAGGCGAACCGCCTGCGGCATTTCGGGGCTGTCCAGCGACTGCCCCCGCAGCCGCGCCGCGAGATCCTGCTCGGCCGCCGTCAGCGGCGCCGCGCCATACCGGTCACCCGAAAACAGGGCCGCGGGCACCTCGCCGGGCCGGGGCATCACCTGCATCGCGGCAATCAGGCGGGCGCGGGGGGAGGCGGGCGCCCCGACCCGCTCCAGCCACCAGCCGAGATGGCGCCAGTGCCGCAGCACCGCCCACACCCGGTCGGAAACCGCGCGACGGTCCCCGCCACCGATATAGCGGCGCTCGCGGAAGAAGGCATTGGCAACCGCGTCGGCGGGGCGACGCGGCGCCGCTTCCATTTCCGACAGCAGATCGATGGCGGCAGCAAGCCGCGCGCTGGGCGTCATAGTCGTCCTGTCAATCGGAGATGGCGATCGGTGTCGGGTCAGTCACGCCGATAATTCGGCGCTTCACGGGTAATCGCCACGTCATGGACATGGCTCTCGCGCAAACCCGCCCCGGTGATGCGGCGGAAGCGCGCGCGCACTTGCAGGTCGGCGACCGTGGCGGACCCGGTATACCCCATCCCCGCGCGCAGCCCCCCGACCAGTTGATGCACGACGGCATCCATCCCGCCCTTGAAGGCGACGCGCCCCTCGATCCCCTCGGGGACCATCTTGTGGGTTTCCTTGATCTCCTGCTGGAAATAACGGTCGGCCGAGCCGCGCGCCATGGCGCCCAGGCTGCCCATGCCGCGATAGGATTTATACGAGCGCCCCTCGTAGAGAAACACCTCGCCCGGCGCCTCGGCGGTGCCAGCCAGCAGCGAGCCGACCATCACCACATCGGCCCCCGCCCCGATCGCCTTGACGATATCGCCCGAGGTGCGGATGCCGCCATCGGCGATCACCGGAATATCGCGTTCATGACAGGCCGCCGCCGTTTCCAGCACCGCGGTGAACTGGGGCACGCCCACGCCGGCGACCACGCGCGTGGTGCAGATAGACCCGGGACCGATGCCGACCTTCACGCAATCGGCACCGGCCTCGATCAGGGCAACGGCCGCCTCTGGCGTCGCGACATTGCCGGCGATCACCTGGATCCGCTCATCGAGCGCCTTGACCCGCGCCACGGCCTCCATCACGCCCGCCGAATGGCCATGCGCGGTATCCACGACCACGACATCCACCCCGGCCTCGATCAGCGCGCGGGCACGGTTGAAGCCGTCCTCGCCCACGCCGGTCGCGGCGGCGCAGCGCAGACGCCCCATCTCGTCCTTGTTGGCCAACGGATAGAGAACCGCCTTTTCCATGTCCTTGACGGTGATCAGCCCGATGCAGCGATGCGCGTCATCGACCACCAGCAGCTTCTCGATCCGGTGACGATGCAGAAGCTGGCGAGCCTCGTCACGCCCGACATCGGCGCGGACGGTCACCAGGTTGTCGCGCGTCATCAGGTCGTCGACCCGCTGGTTCGGATCGGTGGCGAAGCGCACGTCGCGGTTGGTCAGCACGCCCACCAGCCGCTTGGTCTCACGCTCGATCACCGGCAGGCCGCTGATGCCGTGCCGGGTCATGATGGCGTTGACATCGGCCAGGGTCTGGTCGGGCCATACCGTCACCGGATTGACGACCATGCCCGATTCGTACCGCTTGACGCGCCGGACATGCTCGGCCTGCTCGTCGATCGTCAGGTTCTTGTGGATCACGCCGATACCGCCCTGCCGGGCCATGGCGATCGCCATCGAATCCTCGGTCACGGTATCCATCGCCGCCGAGATCAGCGGAATGTTCAGGCCGATCCGCCGGGTCAGGCGGGTACTGGTCGCGGTCTGGCCGGGCAATACCCGCGATTCGGCGGGAACGACCAGAACGTCGTCGAATGCCAGGGCCTCGCGAATGCGCTCCTCGACACGGGACACGGAAAGCGGATGGCTGGGGGAAGACATCGTGCTGGAACCTCATCTACCGTTGCAGGGGTCCCAGTGCCTCGGGTACCCGACCGTTGGCGCTTCCACATAAGATGCGAATCGGATCGTGGCAAGAAAAAGGAGCACAGAAGTGGCATGACGACGAACCGAACCGTCTATCTGGCCGGCGACCTGGTCTTTCGTCCCGGCGCGATCGCGATTTTCGACCGGCTGCGGACCCTGTGCGGGCAGGTCGGGCTGGAGGGCCTGGCCCCCTTCGACGGCCAGGCCGGCATCGAATCCCTGCCGCCGGGGCGTGAGACGATCCTGAAGATCGTGACCGCCGACCGCGCCCTGATGGACCGTTGCGCCGGCGGCATCTTCTGCCTCGATCCCTTCCGCAGGGCCGCGGACATGGACCCGGGCACGGCGGTCGAAATCGGCTACATGCTGGCGCAGGGCAAGCCGCTCGCCGGCTACACGGTCGATGGCCGCCCGTACCCCGAGAAAGTCGCCGCCTATCGCCGCGCCGCCTGGAACGACGCGCTGCGCCCCCGCGTCACGCCTGACGCCCCGGTCGGATCGGGCGCGCTGGAAGATGCGGACGGCATCCTGGCCCATTCCGACGGTATGGTACAGAACGGCATGGCCGAAGGCTTCATCCACCTGTCCGGCGGCATGGTCGCGGTCCATGACGATTTCTATCAGGCGTTCGCCATCGCGGCCGCCGATCTGGCGCGCCGCCTCCCCTGACGGAACCGGCGCCCCCTACCGACGGCCCGCCGCGCAGGCGATCGCCCGCGCCCACACCTGCCCGCGCAGCGCCGGCAGGTCCGTGGTGCTGAGGGCGTGGCCCCGCTGGGCGTGGATTTCCGCGGCGGTAAAGGGGCGGGTTCCCGTCGGCGTGCTCTCTCCCCCCAGGTCGAACAGTACGAAATTCATCACGCGCGCCATCAGCGCGTCATCGCGGATCAGCGACATCGACACGCCGGGCACCGTCAGCAGATAGGTCCGCCCCTCCGGCGTGCAGCTCAGCGTGCCGACCCGGTCGCGCAGGGTCGGGATATAGGTCTGCCCCGACCGTCCCTCGATCCCGTGGCAGCCGCCGCATTTTTCCAGATAGGTGGAACGGACCTGATCCAGCGCCCAGGCCCCCCGCCCAGGCATCATCAGGCCGGCCACGGCGACAATCGCCAGGACCGGCCATGGCAGACGGACGAAGCGTCCGCGAGTCTCAGGGGAGCGGATGCGCCGCATTCAGCGCCTTCCGGGCGGCCGCGACGGCCGAGGATGCCATCGGCGCCGCGCGCGCGGCCGCAACGTCCGCGGGCGTCACGACCGGCGCCGGCTTGGTGCCGCCCAACGACGACAGATAGGACAGAATCGCCGCCACGTCGTCGTCGGACAGGGACTTGAAGCTGGGCATGAACCCGACATAGGTCGCCCCGGCAACGTCGATCGAACCGCTCAGGCCGTTCATCAGCACCTCGGTCACATATTTCTTGCCGTCGGGCGTCGAGATGATCTTGTCGATCCGATTCGCCAGCGGCGGAAACTGGCCCGGCGCGCCGACTCCACCGCCCTGGTGGCAGATACCGCAATTCGCGCCATAGAGCGCCTGGCCATCCGGCGCGGCGAGGGCGGGGGTGGCGGCACCCAGAGACAGGGCCAGGGTAAGGATCTTCTTCATTCGGCGGTTCCTACAATCACGGCGGTCGAACAATTATAAAGCAGCGACCCGGTCCCGAAACACCAGATGATGTCGTTGTTGGCCTGCGGACGATAGGTCGGCAGGTCGCCGTCGGTACCCAGGCAGTTCTGCTCGTTGCACGCATCCTGCCCGCAGCAGTCGCGATAGGCGATCAGGTACGCGCGACGATCCTGCGGGTTGAAACAGGTGCCGATCCACGAGGTCGGCGACGGATGCGTCCCGGGCGGGCAGCTATGAACGCCGCCGCCGCAGGTGGTGCAGAGATTGCCGTCAATGGCGCAATAACGCCAATAGTCGCACTTCGTGTCGTCCCTGGCCTGCGCCTTGGCCGCGAACGGCGACGGCGCGGCGCCGGCCTCCGTCGCCGCCCGCGCGTCACGCCGCCAGACCGGCAGCAGCGGAAAGGCCGGGATCGCCGCCGCCCACCCGCCCAGCCGCGCCAGCGCGCCGCGGCGGGAGGACCGGCCGGCAAGATAGCGGGCAAGCCGTTCGGCCATGCTGTCGAGGCCGTTCCGCGACACGCCGACGGCCTCCCGGTTTTCAGGATCGGGCATATCGTTTCTCCGTCACGCCGGGATCATTCGGCGGCTCATTCTCCCGGGGCCGCCGTAAAGATCAGCGCATCGCCCAGCGCCGCGATCTTGCGCAACGGCTTGCCGTCGGCCCCGTCCAGCACCATCAGGTCGCCGGCATCATCCGTCAGCATCAGGCGCGACTGCGCGTCCTGGGTCACGCCGACCATCATGCTGCGGGCCGCCAGAGCGATGCGCCGCACCAGCCGATGCGTCTTCAGGTCCAGTTCCCACAATTCCGACCCGGCATCCTTGTGCGTCCAGAAGGTGCCCTTGTGCATCAGTACGAACAGGTGCGAATCCCGCGCCCGCAACGCCGCGAGCTGCCATCCGCCCGGCCGCCACGCCACCTCGAACGGGGCGCGGGCGTCCGACGCCGCCTTCAGGCCGGCCGCTTCCTGGATCGACCAGGGCTTGGCGATGCTGGATTGCGATCCCAGCGTCGCTTCATAGACCAGGCCGCTATAGGAAATGAACCAGACATGGCCGTTGGCCGCGACGTCCGGACTATGCTCGAAGACCGGGTCGCGGTCGGGCACGAAAAACGGCGGGGTCCGCGTCAGCGCCGGCACGCCCTTGGCATCCATCCGTACGTTCGCCAGCGACCCGTCGCCGCAGATCGACGAAAACCCGGCATTCCCCCATGGATAGATCAGCCCGCAGCCCGGCACGTCCACCGTCCGCACCACCGATTTCAGGCCTGTATCATAGACATGGACCGCATTGGTCGGGCTGGAATCATAGACATAGACGTAATGGCCATCGGCGCTGATCGCCATGTCGGGCTTCTTGGGCGTGATCAGCGCCCGGCCCGGCAGGTCGATATCCGCCGTCGGTTCCAGCGTGCGCGGATCATAGGCCGCCAGCATGTCGTGACGCTTGCCGCGATTGCCGCGTTCCCACGTCGTCTCGGCGACATAGAACGCCTTGCCCGCCGGATCGGCCACCACGTTGGCGTTATAGGCCGCCTGCACCATGCCCAGCAGCCGCCCGGTATCGAGGTCCACGACATAGACCCGTCCGTCCTTGCTGTGGCGATACACGCCATCCTCGACCAGCACCCGGTGCGGGCCGCCGGGCGGCAGGGTCACGATGTCGCTTTCCTCGGTCTGGAGGATCGGCTCGGCGGCCCGCGCCGGCCCCTGCGCCGCGATCGCCGTCAGGATACAGGCTGCCGCGAGAGCGCGCGGAACGCGAGACCGTCGATCAGCCGTCATGCGACCGCCGACCCCGCACAGAAGATACCATGTTCATCCAGCCAACCCTGTCGCTCGCCCCATCGGACCCGAACCATGACTCGGATGCCGCCCGCCATCCGGTTCGATATCCTTCCGATACAAATTTTCGGAAACAAACGCCAGAGCCTTTCCACCCGGTCCCCTACTGCGATGGCCCCGCCGCATGACTGGCCAGGACGGTACCCGTCTGCGAATCCACCTCGTTCAGCACGACGCCATACCCCCATAGCGTCGCAAGGTAATCCAGCGTCTGGCGCGCATCGCCGGCCTGGAGCAACTCGCCGGCCTTTGTCCGATGTTCCAGCTTCAGGGTGCGGTCGCCCAGCAGATCGACATCGACGATCTCGATCTCGGTATAGAACGTGCCGGGGTCGTAGACCCGCGCCAGACTGCGGCGGATATCGCGATATCCCACCTCGTCGTGAATGGCATCGACCAGCAGGTAGGGCTGGGCGGTATCGTCGCACAGGCGGAACATGCGAAAATCGCGAATCACCTTGGGGGAAAGAAATTGCTGGATGAAGCTCTCATCCCGATATTCCGCCCAGGCATGGCGCAGCGTGCCGATCGCGTCTCCATTGCCCGCGATGTCGGGAAACCACTCCCGATCCTCGCTCGTCGGCTCGGTGCAGATGCGCGCGATATCCGTCATCATCGCATAACCGAGCGCATAGGGGTTGAACGACGCCCCGCCTCCCGTGTCGAAGCCGGGCTGGTTGATCACGTTCGACGTGGAATGGATGACTTCGAGATAGGCCGCGTCGTCGATCCGCCCCAGCTCGTGCAGGCGCCGCATGATGTAGGCATGCACCCAGGTCGCGCAGCCCTCGTTCATCATCTTCACCTGGGGCTGCGGATAGAAATATTGCGCGATCATGCGGACGATGCGGATGATCTCACGCTCCCATGGTGCCAGGCGCGGAGCGTTCTTTTCCAGGAAATAGAGCAGATTTTCCTCGGGTAGTCCCAACAGCCGGCGCGCGTGGCTCCCCTCGGCCGTCCCGCCGGCCTCGCCGGCCTCGGCCGGCAGCGTCCGCCACAGATCGTTGAAGACGCTGTCCTCATAGGCCCGCCGCTCCTTCGCCCGCTGCTGCTCGGCCTTCAGGTCCAGCTTGCGGGCGCCGGAATGGCGGTTGACCCCCTGGTTCTGCAAGGCATGGGCCGCGTCCAGCACCCGCTCCACCGCGCGCTGGCCATGCCGCTCCTCGCACCGCGCGATGTAGCCACGGGCGAATTCCAGATAGTCCAGAATGTCGGACGGGTCCGTCCATTCCCGGAACAGCCTGTTATTGCGAAAGAAATGGTTATGCCCGAACGCCGCGTGCGCGATCACCAGCGCCTGCATGGTCGCCGAGTTCTCCTCCATCAGGTAGCTGATGCAGGGGTCGGAATTGATGACGACCTCATAGGCCAGCCCCATCAGCCCGCGCCGATAGGCGTTCTCATGCCCGATGAAGCGCTTGCCGAACGACCAGTGCTTGTACCCCACCGGCATGCCGTGCGCGGTATAGACATCCAGCATCTGCTCGGAGGTGATGATCTCCACCCGGTTGGTATAGATCTCCAGCCCCAGTTCGCCGCGCGCGATCTCCTCGATCGCGTCGTAGCAATCGCGGATGGTCTGGAAATTCCAGTCATTGCCGGAATAGAGCAGCCCGCCGGCCCGCGCCGGCGGCCCGCCCCCTGATACGATCTGGTCCATCAAGCCTCCGCGCTATCGCGCTGACGGGAAAACAGGTCGCGGAAAACCGGAAAGATCTCCTTGCGGTCGCCCACCTGGCGAATCGCCAGATGCTCGTTCTCGTCGGCGATGGCGCGATAGCTGCGCCACAGATCGGTCTCGCCGCGAATCACCGCCCCCGATCCCGTGATTTCGATATAGGCATAATACTGCACCGCCGGCAGGATATCGTCCCGCAGCAGGCTGGCGGTGCGGGTGGTGTCGGACGACGCGTTGTCGCCATCCGAGGCCTGCGCGACATAGATATTCCAGTTGGCCGAGGGAAAGCGCTCCCGCTGGATGGTTCGCATCAGTTCCAGCGCAGACGAGACGATGGTGCCGCCAGTACGCGGATCGTGGAAGAACGTCTCCTCATCGACCTCCTCGGCGCTTTCGGCATGGCGGATGAAGACGATTTCGACCTTCTTGTACCGCCGTTCCAGAAACACATGCAGCAGCAGGAAGAACTGCTTCGCCAGGTCCTTCATCCGCTCGGTCATCGAACCCGAGACATCCATGACGCAGAACATCACCGCCCGCGTCGCCGGCTGCGGCATGATCGTATAGCGGCGAAAGCGCAGGTCGACCGGATCGACCCACGGGATCCGCGCCATGCGCTGGCGCAGGGTCCCGCGCCGCTCGCGCAGCCCTTCCAACTCCTCCAGTTCCTCGGCCGACGCGGGCCGCAGGGCTTCCAGCGCGGCGATACGCTCCTCGACATCCAGTAATTCCTGCGGCTTGGGCCGGCCCAGCCCCAGGCGCCGCGCGATCGACCGGCGCATCGTCCGTCCCAGATCGAGATGCGAGGGCGATCCCTCGTTGCTCAGGCCGGAACGCGCGGGCACACCGTTTTCGGTGGTCGAGATCTCGCGCTTGATCAGGTCGGGCAATTCCAGGTCGTCGAAGAACAGATCCAGGAACTCATCCCGGCTCAGCACGAAACGGAAGGAATCCTCTCCTCCGCCCGCCTCGCCGGCCTGCCCGGCCCCCGAGCCCTGCCCGCCGCCGCCACCCGGCGGCCGTTGCAGCCGGTCGCCGCGCGAGAACTCGCGGTTTCCGGTCAGGACGATCTCACGCACCCCGTCCGAGAAGACACGATGCAGCGAAGGCTCGTGCAACGCATCCGCCGGGACCGAGATCGCATTGCCCTGCCCCACCTCCCTGATCTTGCCGCGCGCGACCGCGTCCCGCACGGCCGTCTGCACGGCCGAGCGGGCACGCTGGAGCACGCGCCGCCGGTTTTCGATATTTTTCCCATGGGGATTGGGACGTCTGTCAATGATATCCACTGGGCGACACCATTCCCGTTCAGGCGGATTGCTTCACCCGCATGTACCATTCAACGAGCCGTCGAACCTGCCGTTCCGTATAGCCGCGCGACACCATCCGCTCGACGAACTCGTCATGCTTGCGCTCGGTCTCGCCATCCTTCTTGGACCCGAAGCTGATGACCGGCAGCAGATCCTCGACCTGGCTGAACATCCGCTTCTCGATCACGTCGCGGATCTTCTCGTACGAGGTCCAGGACGGGTTGCGCCCGCCATTGCCGGCCCGCGCGCGCAGCGAGAACTTCACCACCTCGTTGCGAAAATCCTTGGGGTTGGCGATGCCCGCGGGCTTCTCGATCTTGGTCAGTTCGGCGTTCAGCAACTCGCGATTGAGCATCTGCCCGGTATCGGGGTCCTTGAAGTCCTGGTCCTCGATCCACGCATCGGCATAGTCCAGATAGCGGTCGAACAGGTTCTGGCCGTAATCGTTGTAGCTCTCCAGATAGGCCTTCTGGATTTCATGGCCCAGGAATTCGGCATAGCGGCCGGCCAGTTCCGATTTCAGGGTCGCCAGGTAATTCGCCTCGATTTCCGCCGGAAACTGCTCGCGCCGCACCGCCTGTTCCAGCACGTACATCAGATGCACCGGATCGGCCGAAATCTCGGCCGAATCATGGTTGAAGGTCGCGGACAGCACCTTGTAGGCGAACCGGGTGGAAATCCCGTCCATCCCCTCATCCACCCCGGCGGCGTCGCGATATTCCTGCATCGTGCGCGCCTTGGGGTCGGTCTCGCGGATATTCTCGCCGTCATAGACCCGCATCTTGGCGAACTGGGTAGAGTTCGGATGCGCCTTCAGCCGCGACAGGACCGCGAAACGGGCCAGCATTTCCAGCGTGTTGGGCGCGCAGGGCGCATTCGCCAGGCTGGAGGACTGGACCAGCTTCTCATAAATTTTCGTCTCCTCCGTCACCCGCAGGCAAT
This sequence comes from Gluconacetobacter sacchari, assembly GCF_014174255.1. GTDB lineage: Bacteria > Pseudomonadota > Alphaproteobacteria > Acetobacterales > Acetobacteraceae > Gluconacetobacter > Gluconacetobacter sacchari. The sequence continues at coordinate 170,921 of NZ_JABEQJ010000002.1, read as the reverse complement.
AGGGTACCTTGATGACGCAGACGCGGTCCAGAAACGCCTCGTTGGTGCGGTTGTTGCGAAAGGTCTGCCATTCGGCTTCGTTCGAATGGGCCAGGATCACGCCGGTAAAGGGAATGCTGCCGATATTCTCGGTGCCGACATAATTGCCCTCCTGCGTCGCCGTCAGCAGCGGGTGCAGCATCTTGATCGGCGCCTTGAACATCTCGACGAATTCCAGCAGCCCCTGGTTCGCGCGGTTCAACCCGCCCGAGAAGCTGTAGGCATCGGGATCGTTCTGGCTGAAATGCTCCAGTTGCCGGATATCGACCTTGCCCACCAGGGCCGATACGTCCTGGTTGTTGTCGTCGCCCGGCTCGGTCTTCGCGATCGCGATCTGGCGCAGCCGCGACGGATGCACCTTGATGACGGAAAAGCGCGACAGGTCCCCGTCGAATTCCTCCAGCCGCTTCAGCGCCCACGGGCTGGCAACGCCGGTCAGCAACCGGCGCGGAATGCCATATTGCTCCTCCAGCGCCGCGCCCATGCGCTCGGGGTCGAACAGGCCCAGCGGGCTTTCGAAGACGGGGCTGACATGCCGCCCGGCCTTCAGCACGTAGATGGGCTCCTTTTCCATCAGCGCCTTCAGCCGCTCGCCCAGGGACGATTTGCCGCCCCCCACGGGGCCGAGCAGGTAAAGGATCTGCTTGCGTTCCTCCAGCCCCTGCGCGGCATGGCGGAAGAAGCCCACGATCTGCTCGATCGTCTCCTCCATGCCGAAGAAGTCCGAAAACGCGGGATAGATCCGCAGGGTACGGTTCATGAAGATGCGCGACAGGCGCGGGTCGCGCGATGTATCCACGCTCCTGGGCTCGCCGATCGCCTTCAGCATCCGCTCGGCCGCGGTTGCATGGCACGACGGGTCGGTGCGGCAGGCTTCAAGGTAGTCGGGCAGACTCATCTCGATTTCGCGACGCTGGTCGCGCATCGCGGTGGCCATAGAAAACACATTAAAATCAGAAACCATCCTGGGAAGTCTCCGAACCGTCGCCAGAAACCGTCACGCCGTCTGGACGACCATGCATGGATACGCATCTCCTCCGGGGAAATGCCCCCGGGGGCGGGAAGAACCGTCAGTCCTGTTCGCTCTGCAATCGGGTATTCAATACACATTCCCCCTTGCTGTCTGGCCCATTTACAGGCAGATAGGCACGCTGCCGCCCCGGACAAGAGCGGCTTGCGGTGGTGGAATCGCAGTCGGCGATCGCGCTGCGAAATCCCGGGCCATCACACCGAAGGCTATCGCCCCCCGCGTTCGGGATTCAACCTAAATCGCGTGACGCTCCGCGAACACCCGCCCGAACGGCAAGGGATTTTCGCAACGGCGGGGGCCGCTCCCCGCCGATCACGGCTCAGCGAAAGGCGATTCGCATACCGTCGAAGGCAGGCTCCACGCCCTCCGGCAGCGCGTCGCGCATCCAGGCCCAGTCCATATCCGCGCCCATATGCGTCAGGATCACCCGGCGCGGCGCCAGACGGGCGCGCCATGCCAATACCCGGTCCAGCCAGGCATGGGCGTTGTGGGGCCCTGATCGCTGGAAGCAATCCACCAGCCAGGTCTCGACTCCCGCCAGGGCCGCGAACGCCTCATCGGGCAGGTCGACCACGTCGGTGGAATAGGCGAGCGGCCCGCACCGCACGCCCAGCGACAGCGTGCGCCCGTGGATCTGTTCGAACAGGGTCAGGCGCAGCCCGGCCACGTCCACCGTCTCGCCCGCATGCACCGCGCGCGGCACCACCACGGGCCGATAGAAACCGGGCGGCGACCACGGGCGGAAGGCATAGCTGAACCGCGTCTCCAGTTCCTCCAGCACCGGCGGCGTGGCCAGGACCGGCAGCGGGCGGTCGATCGCCCGGTTGATCGCCCGAACCTCGTCCAATCCCGCGATATGATCGGCATGGGCATGGGTGTAGAGAACCGCATCGAACCGCTCGATGCCCTGCGCCAGCAACTGCGCGCGCAGGTCGGGCCCGGTATCGATCAGCACCGCCCGCCCGTCATCGCCCCGCAGCAGCACCGAGGCCCGGGTCCGGCAGTTCCGCGATTCCGCCGGATCGCAGACCCCCCAGTCGCCCCGGCCGTCCGGGCCGCCGATCATCGGCACCCCGGCGGATCCTCCGCATCCCAGGACGACCAGTTCCATCGCTCAGGCCGCCCGGCTGAACAGGCGGGTGAAGTTTTCCGTGGTGCGTTCCGCCAGATGGCCGGGCGTCATGCCGCGCTCCTCGGCCAGCCGCAGCGCGGTATGGGCAACCAGCGCCGGTTCGTTGCGCTTGCCGCGCCGGGGCACCGGCGCCAGATAGGGCGAATCGGTCTCGACCAGCAGCCGCTCCTGCGGAATATCCCGCGCGATCGCCCGCAGCGCGTCGGAACGCGGAAAGGTCAGGATACCCGAGAAGCTGATATACCCCCCCAGTTCCAACCCCGCCCGCGCCAGGTCCGGCCCGGAGGCGAAGCAGTGCAGCACGAAGCGAAACGCCCCGTTCGTCTCGACCTCGTCGCGCAGGATCGCGGCGACATCCGCGTCGGCCTCGCGCGCATGGATCACCAGCGGCAGGTCCATGCGCCGCGCCGCCGCGATATGGGCGCGAAAGCGCGCCTGCTGCAAAGGGCGCACGGCCTCGGCGCCATGGAAATAATCCAGGCCGCTCTCGCCGATGCCGATCACGCGCGGATCGTCGGCCACGGCCACGATGCCGTCGGCATCGGCCACCACGCATTCCTCGACATGGTCGGGATGGGTGCCGACCGTACACCACACCCGCACGTCCGGCCGGTCGAAGCGGGTCAGGTCCTTCTGCTGCCACGCGCGCGACAGGCGGGTGCCGATCGTCACCATGCCGCCGACGCCGGCCGCGCGCGCCCGCTCCAGCAGGCCCGGAATCTCCTCATCGGTGAAATGGTCGAGATGACAGTGCGAATCGATCAGCGCACTCATTGCGCCGCGTCCTCCACGTAGCGCGGAAAGATCCCCTGCGGCGCGGGCAGCGCCCGCCCCTCGGGCAGCGGGCGTTCCAGCGCCGCGAAATCGCGCTCGTCCTCCGCCACGCCCAACTGGGTCAGCAGCGCGCCCATGCTGCCGGGCATGTAGGGCTGGAGCACGGTGCCGATCACGCGCAGCGCATCCACCAGCACGCGCAGCACCACCGCCATCCGCGCGGGGTCGGTCTTGCGCAGCGCCCAGGGGGCCTGATGATCGATATAAGCGTTGCAGGCGCGGATCACCCGCCACACATCCTCCAGCGCGTCGGTCAGCGCATGGCGGTCCAGATGGTCACCCATCAGCGCCGGCAACAGCGCCGCCTGCGCCAGCAGCGCGTTATCGGCGTCCGCGCGCTCGCCCCGCGCCGGCAGCACGCCGCCGCAATTGCGCGCCACCAGGCTCAGCGTGCGCTGGGCCAGATTGCCAAGGTCGTTCGCCAGTTCCACATTCAGCCGGTTGATGATGGCGCGGCGGCTCAGGTCGCTGTCCCCGCCGAACGGCATCTCGCGCATCAGGAAGAAGCGCAGCGGATCGACGCCGAACTCCGCCACCAGGTCGCGCGGGTCGACGACATTGCCCAGCGACTTGCTCATCTTCTCGCCCTCGATGGTCCACCATCCATGCGAGAACACGCAGTCCGGCAGCTCCAGCCCGGCGGCCATCAGCAGCGCGGGCCAGTAGACCGCGTGGAAACGGACGATATCCTTGCCGACCAGATGCAGGCTGGCGGGCCAGAACCCGGCGCGCGGGTCGCCGGCATCGGGAAAGCCGATGGCCGACAGGTAGTTGGCCAGCGCATCCACCCACACATACATCACATGATCCGGGTCGCCCGGCACGGGGATGCCCCAGCGGAAGCTGGTGCGGCTGACCGACAGGTCGCGCAACCCCTGCCGGACGAAGCTGGCGACCTCGTTGCGCCGCGACGCGGGCTCTATGAAACCGGGCCGCGTCTCGTACAGCGCCAGCAGCCGGTCGGCGAACGCCGACAGCCGGAAGAAATAGGACGGCTCGCGCACCCATTCGACCGGCGCGCCGGTCGGCGCCACCTTCGTGCCGTCGGGGCGGGTGACCAGTTCGTCCTCGTTGTAGAAGCTCTCGTCGCGCAGCGCGTACCAGCCTTCATACGCGCCCAGATAGATATGCCCGTTGGCGGCGATCCGTTCCCACAGCGCCGTGGCTCCGGCGACGTGCCGTGGCTCCGTCGTGCGGATGAAATCGTCGTACGAGATATTCATCACGTCGTACATTGCCCGAAAATCGGCCGAAACCTGGTCGGCGAAGACGATCGGCGCCACGCCGGCGGCCAGGGCTGCCTGCTCGACCTTCTGCCCGTGCTCGTCGGTACCGGTCAGGAAGAAGACGTCATGCCCCGCCAGCCGCTTGAAACGCGCCATCACGTCGGCGGCGACGGATGTATAGGCATGCCCGATATGCGGCGCCCCGTTCACATAATAGATCGGTGTCGTGACGTAATAGCGCCCAGTCATCTTCCACTCACCAAAGTCAGGCCGTTCAGCAGGGCCTGTTGTTTATCCAGGTTGAACCGTTCCGTCTCGGCCCGCAGGTCGGCCAGGCGACGCCACAGCTCCGCCATGCGGCGCGCCGACGACGCCCCGTCCGCGCTCCCTCCGCCGCGCAGGGCGAGGGTACGCGCGTGTTTCGATATGGCATCACACAACAAATCGAAGAAGACCGGAAAGCCATTTTCCCGCTTCAGCACGCTCTCGGCGATGTCATACATCGCCCCCGCATCCGGCGGCGTCTCCAGCACCCGCGCCACCAGCGCGCCCAGCGCGGCGCCGTCGCCCGCCAGCAGCGCCAGGGCACGGCCGGGCGATCCATGGGCCAGCGGCGCCACCCGCGCGATCTCCTCGGGCGCCACATCCTCCGCGACGCGGGCCAGAACCTCCTGCATCCGCGCCGCCGGCAGCGGCTCCAGCCGCAGGGTGCGGCACCGGCTGCGGATGGTCGGCAGCAGGCGGCCCGGCGCGGCACAGGTCAGGATCAGGATCGCGCGCGGCGGCGGCTCCTCCAGGATCTTCAGGATCGCATTGGCGGCGCTGCGATTCATGAAGTCCGCGCCATCCACGATCACCACGCGCCACCCGTCCTCGGCCGCCGTCCGGTGCAGGAACTGGCCGATCGGGCGCACATCGTCGGCCACGATCTCGGCCCGCATGCGCTGGCGCTTCTCGTCCACGCCCCGCGCGATATACAGCAGGTCGGCATGGCTGCCGGCCGCGATCCTGCGCGCGGCGGTACTGTCCGCCCCGGTCGCCTTCAGCAGCACCCGCGCCATCCAGAAGGCGAAACTCGCCTTGCCGATCCCCTCGGGGCCGGTCAGCAGCCAGGCATGATGCAACCGGCCCGCGCCCCACGCCTCCTCGAACGCACGGCGGGCGTCGTCATGCCCCACCGGCTCCGGCCCGTCGCGCGGCGTGGCGGCCGCCATTCAGCCCCCCCCCGCCAGACGCGCATCGACCAGCCGGGCAACCTCCGCCGCCACCACCTCGACCGGCCGGTCGGCGGCGAGCCTGACGCAACGCCCCGCATGGGTCCGGGCGATCGTCTCGAATCCCTCGGCCACGCGGGCGTGAAAGGCCTCGTCGGCCGCCTCGTACCGGTCGGACCGGCCGCCGCGCGCCCGCAGGCGCGGCAGCGCCAGCGCCCGGTCCAGGGCCAGGACCAGCGTCAGGTCCGGCGTCAGCCCGACCTGGGCGGTCAGCACCTCGATCAGCCCGACCGTCGCGGGGTCGCCCCGCCCGGCCCCATAGCCCTGATAGGCCATGGTCGAATCCGCGAACCGGTCGCAGATCACCACGGCCCCACGCGCCAGCGCCGGCCGGATCAGCCGGTCCACATGCTCGCACCGCGCGGCGAAATGGGCCAGGATCTCGGCGCGCGGCGACAGGTCATGGCCGCCGAACAGCAGGAAATCGCGCAGCGCCTCCGCCCCCGGCGTCCCACCCGGTTCGCGCGTCCGCACCACGTCGCGCCCCAGCGCGCGCAGATGCGCCTCCAACAGCCCGACCTGGGTGGATTTGCCGGCGCCCTCGCCGCCCTCGAAGGTGATGAACAGGCCCGGCACCGGCTTCAGTGCCGGCCCAGTTTCTGGCCCAGTACCGTCGAGGCCCTGGCCAGCAGCCCCAGCCGCGGCACGGACTGCCCCGCCACCAGCGGCATGCGGACATCCGGCAGGCCGGGCGTCGTCAGCACCAGGTTGCCCAGCGCCTGCCCCGCCGCCACCGGCGCCGCGACCGGCGCGACATAATCCACGCCGACATGCACCCGCGTCCGCCATCCATGCGGCAGCGTCATCACGACATCCCGGGTGGCCACCAGCGGCACGGTCGGCTGGCTGCCCAGCCAGACGGCCGCCTGGTCCACCACGTCGCCCTTGCGGAACAGGGTCGCGTTCTCGAAATTCGCGAACGCCCATTCCAGCATCCGCTCGCCCTCATGCGCGCGTGCGTTGCTCGACGGCATGCCGTTCAGCGCCAGCACCACGCGATTGCCACCCCGATCGGCGCTGGCGCACAGCCCGAAGCCGCCGGCATCGGTGTGGCCGGTCTTCAGCCCGTCGGCCAGCCCCTTGTCCACCAGCACGTTGCGGTTGCCCTGGGCGATCTTGTTGAAGCGGAAATCCTTCTCCGAGAAGAAGTGATAATATTCCGGGAAGTCCCGGATCAGCCGCACCGCCACCGTCGCCACGTCCCGGGCGCACATGTAATGATTGTCGGCCGGCCAGCCGGTGGCGTTCATGAAGTGCGAGTTGATCAGCCCGATCTTGCCGCCCATTTCGTTCATCAGGGCGACGAACTGCTCCTCCGAGCCGGAGATCCCCTCTGCCAGCACGATGCAGGCATCGTTGCCGGACTGGATGACCATGCCCTGGATCAGGTCCTGCACCGGCACGCTCTCGCCCAGGGGCACGAACATCTTCGAGCCCTGCATGCGCCACGCCTTCTCGCTGACCGGCAGCGCCTGGTCCAACTTCAGGCGGCCGGATTTCAGCATGCCGAAAACGATATAGGCCGTCATCATCTTGGTCAGCGAGGATGGCGGCATGCGCTCGTCCGCAGCCTTTTCCAGCAGCGTCGTGCCGGTGGTGACATCCACGATGCAGGCCCAGCGGGCAACGGTATCGACCGGCCCGATCAGGCTGGCGGCGGGTGGCCCGGCCGGTGCCGCGGCCTGGTCGGTGCCGGATTCGTCGTCCGACTGCCCGGCGGCCGGGGCGTGGCCGCCTGCATGCGCGTGGCGCCGGCGCGGCGCGGCGGCGGCCAGGGAGCCGGTGGCGGCCAGCACGGCCGTCCCAGCCAGAAGAAACCTTCGGGTTTGCACGTTCATCCTTATTCGACGACGATCCGGGCGCCGGTCATACCGGAACCCAGGATCTGGTCCAGCGCCCTGTCCGCCCCGGCGACATTCATGAAGGGCCCGACATGGACCCTCCAGGCCGCGCGACCGCGATCCCGCACCGGAATCACCCGGCCGCCGGTCCGCGCCGCGGCGACCTGCGCATAGCGCAGGGTGGAAAACGTCCCGGCATCCACCCACAACGTCCCGCCCTGGACATATCCCTGCCGCACCGCCGGCGGCAGGCTGCCCATCAGGGCCGAAATATCGGTCGTCCCCACTGCGCCGACCGGCGCCGACACGACCATGCCGCCGCTGCCCGGACGATCGAGCGATTCCGCGCGGATCTGGTCGACCGGCGCGGCCGAGACATCCAGATGCTGGCCGCCCGGCAGGGCCTCGGCCAATTGTTCGTTCTCGGCCTCGTGCCCGATCACCTCGACCTGCACCGGGTTGGCGCCGATGCCCAGCAGGGCGGCCGCGCGCGGCGTCAGGCCGATCAGGCGCCCGGGGGCTTCCGGCCCACGGTCGTTCACCCGGATGGTCAGTTCGCGCCCGTTTTCCAGATTACGCACCGTCACGATGGCCGGCAGTTGCAGCGTCGCATGGCGGCCGGTCAGCGATTGCGGATCGTAATGCTCGCCATCGGCGGTGACATAGGGCGTCTGGTCGGGGTCCGCGACCGCCAGCCCGGTCTGCCGGTAGGCAAACGCCTCGCGCGGATACTGCCATACGCCGTCCATCTGGTACGGCGCGCCCACGACATAATGCGGATCGGCCGGCGGCAACCCGGGTTCGGCCCTGTGACAGCCCGCCAGCCCCAGCACGGCCAGCGTCACGGGAAGGGCGCGGCGAGTCACGTGACGTCGCGACCCAGCAGCCCGACGGCCAGCGCATAAAAATCCGAGGGGTTGTAGCGGCGGATGACCGAGAAATTGCGATACACCATGAAGGCCTCCCCCCCGGGTCCATCCGGGCGAAGCACCGCCCCGCGAATGTCGGCGCGCGAAAACGGGCGCCCATCGGCCCGGCGCACGCCCCGCGCCATCCAGTCTTCCAGGGTATGGACGGCGCCGCGTCCCAGTTCGGCCTGCGCCAGCGACGCCGGCACCATGATCTCCTGCCCCCAGGGCTCGCCGCCCACCCAGCCGCAGCGCGCCAGATAATTGGCGATCGAGGCCATGACATCGGGCTCGCTGTTCCAGATGTCGCGGCGGCCGGTGCCGGTAAAGTCGACGGCATAGCGCAGATAGGCGCTGGGCATGAACTGGGGCTGGCCCATCGCGCCGGCATAGCTGCCCAGCATGGACTCGGGCTCGACATCCCCATGGTCGAGAATGCGCAACGCATTCATCAGCTCGGTCCGGAAGAACGCGGCCCGCCGCCCGTCATAGGCCAGCGTCGCCAGCGCATCGGCGACATGGAAGGTCCCCATCCGCGTACCATAGGCCGATTCCAGGCCCCAGATCCCCACCAGCGGCTGGCGGTCGACGCCGTAGCGTCCGCTGACCGCCGCCAGCAGTGCGGCGCGGCTCGCGGCGGCGGCGCGCCCGTCGGCAATCTTCTTGGGCGTCAGCACCTTCTGGCGATATTGCGCCCAGGTCAGGGTGAATTCGGGCTGGTGGCGATCCAGTTGCAGGACCCGCTCGTTAGGCGCCCGCAGCGCCAGGGCCCGGTCGATGATCGCGGCCGACAGGCCACGCCCCACGGCCTCGGCCCGCACGCCGGCCAGGAACGCGGGATAGGATTGCGTGGCCGCGCGCGCCACGGGCAAGCCGGCGGCGAAAGCGGCCGAGGCCGACAGCAGGAATCCACGGCGTCCGATCATGATCGAAGCTGTGCCACAATCCGCCACGGGCTTTCAATCCTCGCCGCCGGCGGCGAGCGATTTGGCGGTGGTGGCGAAGCATGCCACAAGGTCGGCAATCCGGGCACGGCCCAGGCCGGGCCGTCCGGCGACCGCGCGGACCGGATTCCATGGGCAAGAGGTTCACGACGTGAGGATTCCGACCCGATTCTTTCAGCCGTTCCAGGATTGAACGGCGTCACCCCGGTCATGTATCCCTCACTCACCACACTGTTCGCCAAGGCCGGCGCCGTCCCCGCCGTGCAGGCGCTGGTCATCATCCTCGGCACCTTCATTCTCGAAGACGCCGCGACCATCCTCACCGCGATGGAGGTCCAGACCGGCCAGGTCGCCCTTTTGGTGGCCTTACTCGCACTTTATGTCGGGATCGTGGCGGGCGACCTGGGGCTGTACGGCCTGGGCCGGCTGGCCGCCCTGTGGCCGGCGGCCCGGCGCTGGGTCAAGGTCCCCGGCAATGACGACGGGCAGAACTGGTTCGGCCGGAACGTGTTCCGCATCGTGTTCATCAGCCGCTTCATCCCCGGCGCGCGGCTACCCCTCTATACCGCCTGCGGATTCTTCGCCGCCCCGGTGCGGCGCTTCGCCCTGGCGGCCGTCGCGGCGACCCTGATCTGGACAACGCTGCTGTTCACGGTATCGCTACAGGTCGGCCATTTCCTGATCACCCATCTGGGGGCATGGAAATGGGCCGGAATGGGCGGTTTCGCCCTGACCATCATCCTCGTCGGCCGGATCGTGGCCAATCTGCGGAGTCCGTCCCGATGACCCATGCCTCCACCGCGCCCGCGACGTCGCGCATCGGCCCATCCCGGCCGCCGTCGCCGCTGTCGATGTTCGAATTCTGGCCGGGCTGGGCCTTCTATACCCCCGTCGTGCTGTACTGGATCGCGATGGGGCTGCGCCATGGCGACCTCAGCCTGCCCACGGCCGCCAACCCACGGATCGAAACCGGCGGCCTGTGCGGCGAAAGCAAGACGGGCATCCTGGACATGGCGGGCGAGACCGCCCGCCAGTGGATCGCGCCGTATACGACCATCACCACCGGATCGTCCGACGACCCGGTCGCCGCGATCGCGGCCCTGGCGCGCGCCGGGCTGGCGCTGCCGGTGGTGCTGAAGCCGGATATCGGATGCAACGGAACCGGCGTGAAGCTGGTCACCACGCCTGACGAACTGGCTGCGGCAGTGGTGCTGTTTCCGGCGGGAATCCGGCTGGTGATGCAACGCCTGATCCCGTTCGAGCACGAGGCCGGCGTGTTCTACATCCGCCACCCGGACGAAGAACGCGGCCGCCTCACCTCGCTGACCTACAAGGAGGCGCCGCTGTTGGTCGGTGACGGCCGGTCGACCGTCCGCCAGTTGATCGACGCCGATGCCCGCACCCGCCTGGTGCCGCATCTCTACCTGCCCCGGCTCGGCGCGCGGGTCCACGATATCCTGCCGGCGGGCGAGACCATGCGCCTGGTCTTCGCCGGCAATCACTGCAAGGGCTCGATCTTCCGCAACGGCGCCGACGACATCACCCCGGCCCTGACCGAGCGGATCGACCGCATCATGCACGACATCCCGGATTTCCATTTCGGCCGGATCGACCTGAAATTCGAATCGGTCGCGTCCCTGCGACTCGGTCGGGGGTTCGAGATCATCGAAATCAACGGCGTGGGGTCGGAAGCGACCCATATCTGGGATTCCCGCACGACGTTGCGCGAGGCGTATGAGGCGCAGTTCATGCATTACCGCGAGACGTTCCGCATCGGCGCGAAAAAGAAGAAGGCGGGCTGGCGCTCGGCCGGCGCCTTCACGATGCTCCGTTACTGGCGCCGCCAGAAGAAACTTCTGGCATCCTACCCGCTTAACGATTGACCGACCGGGCCATTCGGCGCGGGCTACGGCGCCGAACCGGAGGACAGGCCACCATTACCGAAGATGTAATTGCTCACCTGCTGCTCCAGGCTGACGGCTTCCTGCGCGTTGGCGATCACCGTGCCGGGTGCCATCCGCGCCTTCGCCGTCCCCGGACGAATCATCAGCGAGTCGTCGCTCGTCATCGTCGCGCTGCCGATCGTCACCCCGCTATCGGCCGGCAGGGACAGCGCCCGATCGACGGTGAAGTGGACATTCGCCATCGCCATCACCGGGTCCAGCACGATGGCGGTCACGCGCCCCACGGGCACGCCGGCCAGTTGCACGTCGGCCCCCACATGCAGGCCGTTGGCCGAAATGAACCGGGCCGTCAGCGCATAGCGATCATGGCTCAGGTCGGTCTGCGAGGCCCGGGCATAGATATAGAATCCGACCGCGACCAGCAGGACCAGACTGCTGAAGACGGTCGCGCTTCCTTTTTCCCGCACCAAATGCCTCACTCCTTCATCCCTTCGGCCCCCAATTCGCCACAATGCCCGGCAAGTCCTTGCCGTGCGGGTGAAAAATGGGCACCACGCCAGTCTAAATCGCCATGGACAGCCGGACAATGACAGTTTTCCAAGCCATCATGATCGCGATCCTCCAGGGCGCGACCGAACTCTTTCCGGTCAGCAGCCTGGGACACGCCGTCATTGTCCCCGCCCTGCTCGGCTGGGTCATCGACCCTGGGGGGGAAATCTTCCTCCCGTTCCTGGTCATGCTGCATCTGGGGACGGCCGCGGCCCTGCTCTATTTCTTCCGCAGCGACTGGATCGCCATCTTCCAGGGCATGACCGGGCGCGGTGGCAGCCAGCGACAGGCCGAGAGCATCCATATCCTCGCCCTGCTGGTCGTGGCGACGATTCCCGCCGTCATCATCGGCGCGGCGCTGGAACATTGGCTGCGGTCGCTGTTCGGCAGCCCGCGCTATGCCGCCATCTTCCTCACCCTCAACGGCATCCTGCTGATGCTGGCCGATCGGCTGCGCGGCAACCGCGCCGTCCAGCCCGGCCGTCCCATCGCGTCGCTGACCTATGCCGACGCGCTGGTCATCGGCCTGTGGCAGTGCCTCGCCTTCTTCCCCGGCATCTCGCGTTCGGGCGCGACGATGGTCGGCGGCCTGTTCCGCAGGCTCAATCACGAGGGTGCCGCGCATTTCTCGTTCCTGATGGCCCAGCCCGTCATCATCGGCGCGGCGGTGCGCGAGGCCGCGCACATGCGCCACGTCCCCCTCGCGCCCGGGCAGATGAAGATGGCCACGCTGGCCGCCCTGGTGGCGGCGGTGACCGCGCTGGCCAGCACCGCCTTCCTGATGCGCTATTTCCGCAAGCATGAGCAATGGGCGCTGCGTCCGTTCGGCTATTACTGCATCGTCGCCGGCGCCGTCTGTTATATCGCCCTCGGCCACTGAAGATACCGGATCCCATGAGACAGTCCATCCGTCGCCCTCTCCTGGCGATCACCACCCTGCTCACCCTGGCCGCGCCCGCCGCCGCCTCGGCCGCGCCGGCCAACCTGGCGGTCCAGCAAGTCTCGCGCATGGACACGCCCTGGTGGCACCGGCGCTTTGCCGAAAAGCAGGCGGCCATCGCCGCCGGCCGCTACGATCTCGTCTGGCTGGGAGATTCGATCACCCAGAACTGGGAGCGCACAGGCCCCGAGCCCTGGCGCGATTTCGCGCCGGTCTGGCAGCGGTTCTACGGCGACCGCCACGCCATCAATCTGGGCTTCAAGGGCGACAGCACCTGCCATGTCCTGTGGCGCCTGGCGCATGGCGAGCTGGATTTCCGCACGCCCCCCCGCCTGTTCGTGATCATGATCGGCGCCAATAATTTCGGCCATGTCCACACCGACGCGGCCCGGACCTATCCCGGCATCACCCGCATCGTCGACGCGATCCACACCCGCTTCCCGACCACACAGGTCCTGCTGCTGGCAGTCCTGCCCTCGATCCGCTCGGCCTGGGTCAGCGCCAACACGCGGCAGTTGAACACCATGCTGGAGGCGGATATCCGCCAGGGTCGCCCGTGGCTGCACGTGCAGGATGTCGGCGCGGCCGTGGAAACACACGGCGCGCCCGACCCGTCACGCTTCCTGGACCCGCACCTGACCCCACCCGATCCGCCGCTCCACCCGACGGCGGCAGCCCAGGAAGAGATCGCACGGATGATCGAGCCGACGGTCGCGGCGATCCTGGGCGATCACCGTCACAAATGACGCGACCGGCAGCACGCGCACCTCGCCGTCTTGCATACAGACCCCTTTTGCAACGATACAGGCTTCTCCCGTTCTGATATTGTGAATTTTATGCCTCTCCCTCCAGCGCCTACCAGTCGCCTGCGGCTCCGCAAGACCATCCAGCAGATCGAAACCGAGAGCCAGAATCATGGGCTGCGGCGCACCCTTGGCCCCATCCAGTTGATGATGCTGGGCATCGGCTCGACCATCGGCGCCGGCATATACGTCATGACCGGCACCGCCGCCGCCAATTACGCGGGTCCGGCCATCCTGCTCTCGTTCCTCGTCGCCGGCCTCGCGTGCCTGTTCACCGCGCTGTCGTATGGCGAACTGGCCTCGACGATGCCGGTCTCCGGCTCGGCCTACAGCTACGCCTATGTCTCGATGGGCGAAGGCGCCGCCTGGGCGGTGGGGTGGCTGCTGCTGCTGGAATACGGCGTGTCCTGCGCCGGCGTCGCGGCGGGTTTTTCCGGCTATGCGACCAGCCTGCTGCACGATCTGGGCGTTCATATCCCCGCTTTCCTGAGCACCACCCTGGTCCAGACCCTGCCGACGGCGCAGGGCGCCAGCCTGCTGGTCGCCCCCCGGATCGATCTGGTGGGCGCCCTGTCGGTGGCCGTGGTCACCGGCCTGCTGGTGCTGGGTATCGAGGATTCCGCGCGGATCAACACGCTGATCGTGTTCGTCAAGGTCGGCGTGCTGATGCTCTTCCTGGCGTTCGGCATCCGCTATATCCACCCCGCGAACCTCCTGCCGTTCATCCCGCCCAGCGAAGGCGGGTTTCATTTCGGCGTTCCGGGCATCTTCCGCGCCGCGTCGGTGATCTTCTTCGCCTATGTGGGGTTCGAGACCGTCTCGACCGCCTCGGCCGAGGCGCGCAATCCGCGGCGGGACGTGCCGCTGGGCATCATCGGCTCGCTGGCGTTCTGCACGGTGGTCTATATATGCGTCGCCACGGTGCTGATCGGCGTCGTGCCCTTTCGCCAGTTGAACGTGGCCGATCCCCTGGCCATCGCGGTCGACGCGATCGGCCAGCCCTGGCTGGCGCTGCTCATCAAGATCGGGGCGGTGATCGGCCTCTGCTCGGTCATCCTGGGCCTGCTCTACGGCCAGACGCGCGTCTTCTTCACCATCGCCCGCGACGGGCTGCTGCCGCCGATCTTCTGCCGCCTGCACCCGACCTTCCGCACCCCGTGGATCGGCACCATCGTGCTGGGGGCGATCGTGGCGGTGGCGACCGCGACCCTGCCGATCGACATCATCAGCGACCTGGTCAGCCTGGGCACGGCCGCCGCGTTCGGCATCGTCTGCTTCACCGTCATCTGGCAGCGCAACGCCCGGCCCGACCTGCCGCGTCCCTTCAGCGTGCCGCTGGGCGGCATCCGGATCGGCGGGGTATGGATCGGCGTGGTGCCCGCGCTCGGGATCCTATTCTGCCTGGTCATGGCCGGCCCGCTGTTCGTGGACATGGTCGGCGCGCTGTTCAACGGCAATCCGCTGCCGATGATCCTGCTGGCTACCTACGTCGCGCTGGGCGTGCTCAGCTACATGTTCTACGGCCATGCCCATTCGCGTCTCGGGCGCGAAGGCACTGCGACCGTCTGACCCGCCTCATGCTCCCGGCGGCCCGGTATAGGCCCCGGGCGGCGGCCGATCGATCGACGGCGCCACCATCAGCGCCTCGCGGCCGTCCACGGACGCGACATGCGCCAGCCGCTCGCGCGGCAGGGCCTCGGGGCATTCGTCACGCAGAAAGACGATGATCTTTTCGCGGATCTCGCACCGCAGGTCCCAGCTCACCAGCGCCGAACGCGCGCTGGCGATGATCCGCACCGTCATCATGTGGGCGCTGCAATCGGCCACCTGCACGTCGAACACCTTGCCGTCCCACAACGCGCTGCCATGCACGATCTCGCGCAGCCGCGCGCGGATACGGTCCATCGGCGCATGGAAATCGACATACAGGAACACCACCCCGATCAGCGCCGCCGAATTGTGGGTCCAGTTCTGGAACGGATTTTCCAGAAACCACGAAATCGGCACGATATGCCTTCGCCAGTCCCATACCCGCAGCACGACATAGGTGGCGGTGATTTCCTCCACCCACGCCCAGTCGCCATTGATGATGATCAGGTCTTCCATGCGGATCGGCTGCGTCATCGCGATCTGCATGCCGGCGATCAGGTTGGTCAGCAGCGGTCGCGCCGCCAGGCCGACCACCACCGACGCCGCCCCCGCCGACGCGAACAGGCTCAGCCCGTATTCCCGCACCGATTCGAAGGTCATCAACGCCGACCCCACGGTCAGCAGTCCCACCAGGATATCCGCCATGCGCCGCAGCAGGCGCACCTGCGTCATGTGGGTCCGCAGCAGGATATCGTCGCGATCGTCCTTGCCGGTAATCCGCACCAGATAGGCGTCGGACAGCACCCGCATCGCCACGATCGCGGCATACCCCATCATCAGCACGAACAGCACCAGCAGCCCGTGCCTGCCCATCTGCGTCGTGCGATAGGAAAACCCCGTGGCCGGCAGCGCGGTCGCCACGAAGACGATCGCCAGGATCACCCGCGCCGGCCGCTGCATCGCGGTGGTGAAGGAGCGGAAGAACGCCCCCCTCTTCTGGCCCGGAACGCGCAGGACCAGCTTGGTCATGATCCGGCTGCAAATCTCGGCCATCAGCGCAGCCGCGCACAGCACCACCACCGAGGCCAGGGTACCCGGCAACCAGTCGAAGGAGACACGAATCCGCGTCAGAAGGTCGAGAAAGGCGTTTTTCACGAATCCAGCTTCACTCTATTCCGTGGCCTAACGCATCATGCCGATGGCACGAATGGCGTCATATCAAGGGGGACAAGGCACTTCTTTAACCATAATATGAGCCTTCGCCTCAAACCGCATCGGTGGGTTGACTTTGCCAGGACGGAGCGATATCTCCCACCTCACCGACGCGATGGCGGCGTAGCTCAGCGGTAGAGCAGGGGAATCATAATCCCTTGGTCGGCGGTTCAAATCCGTCCGCCGCTACCATCGGTCGGTCTTCCCATTTCCCTAAAGGCGGCCCGCAGGACAGCAACATCCCTCTCAGGATGGCGGAACGCCCGCCCGCGCCGCCGCGACATCCCCCGCCGTCACATGGCCGACCCGGTTGCCGAAATGGCCGATGGCATAATTCGCGATGTCCGCCAGATCCTGGTTGCGATATTCGGGCCCGAACGCCGGCATCGACATCGTACCCTGCGCGGTCTGCAACGTCGCGCCTTCCACCATCGTCCGCACCAGGTTCCGCCCATCGGTCTCGCCAAGGCTGCGCGCGCCCCAGATCGCGGCATGATCGACCTGCCGCCCCTGCCCGTCCGTCAGATGGCATCCGGCACAGGCGCTGGCGAACAGCCGCCCGCCATTGCTTTGACTGGGCGCCGCCTGCCTCAGCGCCGCCGGCGTGACCAGGGCGGTGGTCTCGTCCGAGCGCCGCGCCGGCAGGCCGCGCAGATAGGTCACCATCGCCGCGATATCCTCCGGCGTCAGGTACCGCAGGCTGTGGCTGACCACGTCGGCCATCGGCCCCACCGCCGTCCCCCGTCCGTCGGCATGGCCGGTGGACAGATACGCCGATAGCTGCGCGTCGCCCCAGGCACCGATGCCGCTATCGACATCCGACGAGATGTTATACGCCAGCCAGCCATCCACCACCGAACCGGCATAGGATTTCGTCACCGAGAGCGCCTGCATCATGGTGCGGGGCGTGTGGCATTCGCCGCAATGGCCCGCCGCCTCCACCAGATAGCGCCCCCGGTTCCACGCCGCCGAGCGCCCCGGCTCGTCCGCCAGCGGCCCGGAGGGCCGATAGAGCAGATTCCACCCGATCATCGCGAGGCGGATATTATAGGGAAACCGCACCTGGTTGGCGGGCGTCGGCGCATGGACCGGGCGCAGGCTCGCCAGATAGGCATGGATGGCCCGGACATCCTCCGCCGTCATCCTGGCATAGGACGCGTAGGGCATGACGGGATAGAGGTGCCGCCATCCCGGCCCCACGCCGCGCCGCACGGCCGAATCGAACTGCGCGTCGCTATAGCGCCCGATCCCCGTTTCCATGTCGGGGGTGATGTTGGGGGCATAGACGGTGCCGATCCCCGGCAGGTCGAACGCGCGGCCTCCGGCAAAGGGCACGCCCCCCGGCTTCGTGTGGCAGACCTCGCAATCCGCCGCCTGCTCCAGATAAGCGCCGCGCCGCACCAGATCGGCGTCCTGCGCCCGCGCCGTCCCCCCGCCGAGCATGATCGCGGCCAGGACGGCCATGCCGGCGGCCCGGCGGCGCCGCGCCACGCTCCGCCCGATCATGCCTGCGTCCCCGTCAGCGGCAAGCGGCGATAGCGCCGGCCGGTGGCGGCCATCGCATTCGCCGCCGCCGCGGCGGCCGCCGCCGTGCCGGTCTCGCCGATCCCGCCCGGATCCTCGGCGCTGTCGATCAGATGCACCTCGATGGCCGGGGATTCGTTCATCCGCAGAACCCTGTACGTGTTGAAGTTCTTCTCCCGCACCCGCCCGTTCTCCAGCGTCACCTCGTTGAACAGGGCCGCGCTCAGGCCGAAGATCAGGCCTCCTTCGATCTGGGCCACCACCTGGTCGGGATTGACCACCCGCCCGCAATCGGCAGCGACGACCGCCCGCCGGACCAGCACGGTGCCGCCATCGGACATCTCGACTTCCATCACCGTGGCCAGGTACGAGCCGAAGACATATTGCAGCGCGACCCCGCGCCCGCCCCCCGGCGGCAGCTTGCTGCCCCACTCCGCCTTCTCGGCCGCAAGGTCCAGCACCGCCCGCGCCCGGGGATGGTCGCCCGTCATGCGGCGGCGGAACGCCACCGGATCGGCTTTGGCGGCAGCCGCCAGCTCGTCGATGAAACTCTCGATCACGAAAACCCCCCGCGTGCCGCCGACCCCGCGCCACCATGCGGTCACCACCCCGGGCGCCTCGCGCCGCGCATAATCCAGGAACATCGCCGGAATGGCATAAGGCGTCTCGACCGCCGCCAGCAGCAGGTCGTCGTCAACCCCGTTGGGCAACAAGGCTTCGGGCGCCCAGCGGGCCACCACGGCCGGTCCGACGATACGGTGCGACAGCGCGACCAGATTGCCATGCGCGTCCAGCCCGCCGACCAGACGATCGACATAGGCCGGCCGGTACCGGTCCAGCGTCAAATCCTCCTCGCGGCTCCAGATAATCTTGAGCGGATAGGACACCTGGCGGGCGAACTGCGCCGCCTGCGTCACATATTCATGCTCCAGCCGCCGGCCGAAGCCACCGCCGATATACTGGTTGTGCAGGAAGACCTTTTCCTTCGGCAGGCCCGTCACCTCGGCCGCCGAATCGCGGGCCCGCATCGGCACCTGCGTCCCTACCCAGATGTCGCACCGCTCCGGCGTCACATGGATCGTGCAGTTGATCGGCTCCATCGTCGCATGCGCCAGCAGCGGCTGCTGGTACACCGCCTCGACCCGGATCGCCGCCCGGGCGATTGCCCCCTTGGCGTCGCCCTTGGCATGCGCGACGACCGCCGGCCCTTGCAGCGCCTCATGCAACTGGTTGTAGACCGTCCCCGTGGACACGGTGGCATTCACGCCCTCGTCCCAGGTGATCGTCAGGGCCTCCAGCCCCTTGCGCGCGGCCCAGTAATGGTCGCCCACCACGCAGACCGCGTTGCCGATCGTCAGCACGTCCCGCACACCGGGCACCCGCCGCGCCGCGCTGTCATCGACATGCAGCAGCACACCCCCCATGACCGGACAGGCCGCGACGGTGCCGATCTTCATGCCCGGCTGCTGGATATCGATACCGAAAACCGCCGTCCCGTCGACCTTGGCCGGTCCGTCCAGCCGATGCTGGGCATGACCGATCAGGCGGAACGTCGACGGGTCGCGCAAGGCGACCGGCCCGGCGGGAAGCGGCAGGGCGGCGGCCTCCACCGCCAGCTCGCCATACGACAGGGTCCGCCCGGTGGGTACATGACGCACCATGCCGGCCTCGGTCTGGCACGATGCCGGATCGACCTGCCACCGGTCGGCGGCCGCGCGAACCAGCAAGGTCCGGGCCACGGCGCCGGCCTCGCGCAGGCTGGTCCAGGTCGCGATCGTCGAGGTCGAGCCTCCGGTGGCCTGGATCCCGATCAACTTGGTCACATAGGCGTCGTCCGGCGGCGCGGCCTCGATCTGGATCTGCTCCAGCCCGACATCCAGTTCCTCGGCGATCAGCATCGCCTCGCCGGTATAGATCCCCTGCCCCATCTCGACATTCGGCAGGATCAGCGTGATACCGTCATCCGGCGCGATCCGCACGAAGGCGTTGGGGGCGAAGGGGCCGGTCTGGTCCTCGACGATGCGCGTGCCGGCCCGCGCCGGTCCGCGCGGCAGCATCGCCGCCAGCAGCAGGCCGCCAGCCCCGGCCAGCGCATGGCGGCGCGACAGCGCGATCCTCCCGATCTCCATCAGACCGCTCCGGCCACGTTGCGGATGGCCGCGCGAATGCGCCGATAGGTGCCGCAGCGGCAGATATTGCCCGCCATCGCCTGGTCTACCTCGTCGTCCGACGGGTGAAGGTTGCTCTTCAGCAGCGCCACGGCCGCCATGATCTGCCCCGGCTGGCAATAGCCGCATTGCACGACATCGATCTCCAGCCAGGCCTTGCTGACCTCGGTCGCCACCTGGTCGTCGGCCAGCCCCTCGATCGTCGTGACCGGCCGGTCGCCCACCAGCACGACGGGCAGCGAACAGGCCCGCACGGCGCGGCCATCGACATGGACCGTACAGGCTCCGCATTCGCCGATCCCGCAGCCGAATTTCGTGCCCGGCAGCCCCAGGACATCCCGCAGGACCCACAATAGCGGCATGTCATCGGGAACATCCACCTGATGCGCCGCGCCGTTGACCTGCAATGTCAGCATAGAAATCCTCCGGGCCACACTCCGGTATGACCGATATCAGAACAGGATCGAACCGACCACGCCCCCGCCATCCCCACGGTCAGGAAGACCGCGCGGGCTCCTGGCCCCTACCCTGGTCCTGGTCCTGGTCCTGGTCCTGGTCCTGGTCCTCGGCCGATGTCGGCAGCGCGTCGCTCAGATCGGCCGTCGCCAGCGCGATCGCATCGTCCGACGGGGCCAGGACCGCACTGTCGCCCGGCAGAAGCGTCACGCCCGACCGCTCCGCCATATGCCGCGTGCGCGTCAGCTCGTCGATATTGGCCAGGATTTCCGGATAATCCGCCACCAGCCGGCGGAAACGGCGCGTGCTCATGCTCAGGAACTGGCCGAACTGCAACGACCGCGTGACCGCCCGCGCCGGCATGCGCGACAACGCCTCCTCGGCGCCGATCACATCCCCAGCCCCGAAGCGGACGTCATGTTCGGGAAAATGGGTCTCCGCCAGGCCCGCGCTGATGAAATAGACGCTCCGGACCCGGCGTCCGCGCCGGTACAGCCGCTCGCCCGGCGAGGTGAAATGGATCGACAATTGCGGCACCAGCGCATGCAGCACCTCGTCCGACAGGCCACGGAACACCGGCAGCGCCCGCATCCGGGCCTCGATCCCGGCCTTGATGTTGAAGATCAGCGGCGCGCCCAGATGCCCGCGCCGCCGTTCGACATCGCGGTGCAATTCCCGATGCAGCTCCTCGCTGATCAGCGATTCCGACAGCAGGGAGTCATATTCCTCCCCCTCCAGCCGCAGCGAGACCTGTTGCAGCAGGCGGATCTCCAGCGCTTCCGAATAGCCCTGGTAATGCAGCCGCAGAGTTTGCAACGCCTCGTTCAGCAGCTTGCGCTGCCGGTCCAGCACCTCGCCCACGATCTCGCCGATGCGCGCGCCCAGCGTCGGCTCCATGCGGGTACGCATGAAGCGGATCAGCGACAGCGAGACGAAGTAGCTGATCATCAGCATCTCGAAGCGCTCGGTCATGCACGACATCAGCGGCTGGTCGAAATGAAAGCGATGATGGATCGCCTGCGCCAGCCGGAACCGCAGCGACGGCCGCAGGCGGCGGCGCAGGGCGCGGACATAGCCGAAGCGGCCTTCCAGCCGGGCGCCGTCGACCATCGCCTCGGCCGAGCGCAGCAGCGTCTCCATCACCGGCCGTGACAGGCCCTGGATGCGGAACAGGTCCAGCAGGATCGACCGCTCGCGATTCGCGATCACGATCAGCGCCAGGGTCACCCGCTGCCGGTCGCCCAGCGCGGTGTCGAACGTATTGGCCTGTTCCTCCTCCTCCACCTGGCGCCCCAGCTGGGTGATGACGGTGTCCGACACGCCGGGGGAGAAGCCCAGTTCCTCGGCGACCTCGCGGGTGCGGTCGCGCACCTCTCCCAGCCCCAGGCCCAGCACCTGGTGCCGCAGCGCCTGGTCGATCGGCGAAAGCTGGTCGAGCTTCAGGAACAGCACCAGATACCGCAGCGTCGTGCCGTTGACGAACAGGGTAATCAGGACGAACCCGGTGGCGATGATGCCGATGAAGTGCGCGACCGGGGTCGAGACACGCTCGTTCTCGGTCACCGCCAGCGCCAGCGCGAGGGTGATCGCGCCCCGCAGGCCGCCCCAGACCATCGTGATCTTGAAGGGCGTGGGCACCGGCGGCGACAGGCGGGTGGCCGCCAGCAGCGGCAGCAGGCCGAAGACCACCGCGCCGCGCGCCAGCAGCCCGGCGCCGGTGGCCAGCAGGATCAGCACGCAATCCCAGCGCGTCATGCCCACCAGCAGCCGGGGCACCAGCATGGAAGCCAGCACGAACACCAGCGACCCCGCCCAGAAGACCAGTTGCTGCCACAGTTCGTTGAGAAAGCGCCATGTCTGCGGCCGAAAGGTCGACGGACCATAGACCGACAGCGTCAGCCCCGCCGACGCGGCGGCGACGACGCCGGAAAAGCCCAGGAATTCATCGCACAGGATATAGACGATATAGGGCAGCGCCACGGTCAGGGTGATTTCGGCCGCCGGCGCCGCGCCGATGGTGGTGATCATCAGCAGCGTCAGCCGGCCGAACAGCACGCCCATGACGATGGCCCCGATGAACGAGACCAGAAACTCCACCAGCGCGCTGCCCGGCGCGATGCGATGATGCGACGTCACCGCGGCCAGCAGCAGCGAGAAGATCGAAATCGCCGCCGCGTCGTTCAGCAGCGCTTCGCCCTCGACCAGCCGGGTCAGCCGGCTGCTGGCCCCGATATCGCGGAAGATCCCCGCCACCGCCGACGGATCGGTGGTCGCAACGATCGCCCCCAGCAGCAGGCAGACCGAAAGCGGCAGCCCGGCAAAGGGAAACAGCGCCAGGCCGATGGTCGCGGTCGACACCACGACCGCCACCACGGCCAGCAGCAGCACGGTCGCCGTCTCGTGCGCCAGGCGGCGGACATCGATCGCCAGCGCCCCCTGGAACACCAGCGCCGGCAGGAAGATCAGCAGGAACGCCTCGCTGTTCAGCGGAAAATCCAGCAGCGTCTCGGCGGCGCCGTTGAACAGTTCGGTATAGGACGAACGCAGGATCAGGTCGGCGCTGCCGCCCAGCACGATTCCCGCCAGCGCCAGCAAGACGGTCTCGGAGATTTCCAGGCGCCGGGCGACCGGCTGTACCGCGCTGACGACCACCAGAAGAGCGGCGATCGCCAGAAGAACCGCAGCCAGACCTGTCACCGCCATTCCTCAACGCCTCCCTGTCGCCCCACATCCAGCCCTCTTATCATGACATGGGAGTATGACATTCCCATGGCCGTTCGGCCCGGCGACGCGGCGCCGGCTCCCTTCCCCCGTTCGTGCCCCGAAAAAGCATACCGGCCGGTTACCGGCAACGGCTCCGGCCGGTCACGTTATGCTGCCGCGCTGAAATACGGCGCCGTCCGCGGTCGCCGCCAGCCAGGCCCGGACCTGGGCCTCGGGGGCCGGCTGGCCGATGAAGTCGGATACGGCGGAAACGCAGTCGGCCCCCGCCGCGATGCAGGACGCCGCGCGCGCCAGCGTGATTCCGCCGATGGCGACCAGCGGAACCGCCCCGACCAGACGCTTCCATTCCCCCAGCCGTTCCACCCCCTGCGGTCCCCAGGGCATTTTCTTCAGCTTGGTCGGCCAGACCGGGCCAAGGGCCACATAATCGGGGCCGACCGACAGCGCCCGGTCGAGTTCGCCCGGCGAATGGGTGCTGACCCCCAGGCGCACCCCGCCCGCCCGAATCGCCCCCAGGTCGGCATCGTCCAGATCCTCCTGCCCCAGATGAACGAAATCGATCCCCTCATCCAGCGCCAGGCGCCAGTAATCGTTCACCACCAGGCACACGCCATGCCGCGCGGCATGGTCACGCGCGGCCCGGATCTCGGCCAGAAGCGAGGCCCCTTCCAGATCCTTGACCCGTAACTGGATCAGCCGCGCCCCGGCCCCGCCCAGGCGATCGACCCAGGCGGCCCGATCGACGACCGGATAGATCCGCGACGGCAGCCTCATGCCAGCACCGCCCGGCCAAGGACGGGGGTCGAGGGCGCGGCCATGTCGCGCTGCTCCATCGGGTCGGCGGCGCGGGCGATCAGCCCGGCCTCCACCGCCAGGCGGAATGCGGCCGCCATCCGGGCCGGATCGCCGGCCTGCGCCACGGCGGTATTGATCAGCACCGCGTCATAGCCCAGTTCCATAGCCTGCGCCGCGTGCGACGGCAGGCCGATTCCCGCATCCACCACCAGCGGCACGTCGGGAAAATGCGCGCGCAGCGCCCGCAGGCCGAACAGGTTGTTCAACCCCCGGCCGGACCCGATCGGCGCCCCCCAGGGCATCAGCACCCGGCACCCGGCCCGCAGCAGGCGCTCGGCCCCGACCAGGTCCTCGGTCATGTAGGGAAAGACCTTGAACCCGTCGTCGGTCAGGATCCGCGCCGCCTCGACCAGCGCGAACATGTCGGGCTGCAACGTGTCCGATTCCCCGATGACCTCCAGCTTGATCCAGTCGGTCTCGAACACCTCGCGCGCCATGTGGGCGGTCGTCACCGCCTCCTTCACCGTGTGGCAGCCGGCGGTATTGGGCAGCACGGGCACGCGCAACTCGCGGATCAGCGACCAGAAGGCCTGCCCCGCCCGGCTGCCGATCGATTCGCGGCGCAGCGACACCGTCACCACGCCCGCCCGGGCTTCGCGCACGGCATCGGCCAGGATCTCGGGCGACGGATACTGGGCGGTGCCCAGCATCAGGCGGGACGACAGTTCGGTACCATAGAACAGCATCGGCCTATCCTCCCTGCATCGGCGCCAGGATCTCGATCCGCGCCCCCTCGTCCAGCGTCCACGACGCACGACGCGATGCCGGGACAAACGCGCCGTCCACCGCCGTCGCCACCCTGGCATCGCCATAGCCCAACTCGTCCAGCAGCGCGGCCAGCGTCGCCGTCGCGACCTCGCGCGGCTCCTCGTTCACCAGTACCCTCACGTCATTCCTCCCAGCCCCGTGCGGCACATGGCCCGCGCGGGGCGTCAGGCGGCGGGGCCGCCGAACACGATCTCGCCGACCCGTCGCGCCCGCGACGGCGACAGCAGGAAGCCATGGCGATACATTCCGTTCACATAGACCGTGCGCCCGTGAACCGTCACGGCCGGCACATTGTCCGGATAAGCCGGCCGCACGCCCACGCCGGTCTCGACGATCTCCGCCTCGCCGAAGGCCGGATGCAGCACGTAGGCGGCGGTCAGCAATTCCACCATCGACCGCAGGGTCATGCTGGCGAGGCTTTCGCTCTCGACCATCGTCGCCCCCACCATGAACAGATGGTCCTCCCGCGGCACGATGTAAACCGGGATGCGCGGATGCAGCATGCGCACCGGGCGGCTCAGCGTCACCTCGTGGCAGCGCAGCAGCACCATCTCGCCCCGCACCCCCCGCAGGCCGGTCAACTGGTTTTCAGCGGCGATCCCGGTGCAATCCACCACCCAGTCCGGCCGCGCGCCATGCCATGGATCGCCCTGTACGCCATCGGCCGGCGCGTGGACGCTCATCGTCCCCCCCAATGCGACCAGCCGGTCGCGCAACGCCCCCAGCGCCTTGCGCGGGTCCAGATGCCCCTCTTCGGGAAAGAACAGCCCCTTGTCGAACCGTCCCTCCAGATCGGGTTCCAACGCGCCGATCCCCGCGCCGTCCACGGTCTGGAAATGGCTGGTCCGCCGGGCGAATCGCGCGATCTCGGCGCCATCGCGCGGCGGCGCCAGCACCAGCGTGCCGTTGCGCGCGACATCCGGCACATGGCCCGCCCACCAATCGACCGATTCGAGCGAATCGCGCGTGACCTCGGGCGGCGCGGATTCAGCCTCGCACCACGACGCGAGCATGCCGCCCGCCATCCATGACGCGCCGGCCCCTTCCCGGTTGCCGATCTCCTGCAGGACCACGTCGGCGCCGCGCTCGGCCAGCGTCACCGCGCTGGTCAGGCCCGCCACGCCGGCACCGCGCACCAGCACGCGGGGCCGCGCATCGCCCTCTCCCTTCATCATGGACATCGCTCCCTTCCCGCAGCCGGGAACCTGGTGGCTATTCGACGGTAACGGACTTGGCCAGGTTGCGCGGCTGGTCCACGTCCGTCCCCTTCAGCAGGGCCACTTCATAGGCCAGCATCTGCACCGGAATCGTCTGGAGGACCGGGGCGGTGAATTCGCTCACCGTCGGCAGCACGACCACGATTTCGGCCAGGTCGCGCAGGCGGTCCGCTCCCGCCGTGTCGGTAAAGACCAGCAGGCGCCCGCCCCGCGCTCGCGCTTCCTGGAGGTTGGAGAGCGTCTTCTCGAACAGCCGGCCGGACGGCAGCGTGGCCACGATCGGCACGGTGCTGTCGATCAGCGAGATCGGTCCATGCTTCATCTCCCCCGCCGCATAGGCCTCGGCATGGATATACGAGACCTCCTTCAGCTTCAGCGCCCCTTCCATGGCCACCGGAAAGGACGATCCGCGCCCCAGATACAGCACGTCGCGCGCCTCCGCGACGATCGCCGCCATCGCGCGGATCGCCGGCGCCTGGTCGAAGACCTCGTTCGCGCGGCTGGGCAGGTCCAGCAGTTCGGCCACCAGTTCCTGTTCCAGCGCGCGCGACACCGTGCCGCGCGCCCGCCCGATCGCGATCGTCAGGCATGCCAGCACCGAAAGCTGCGCGGTGAAGGCCTTGGTGCTCGCCACCGAGATCTCCGGACCGGCCACCGTCCCCAGCACGACATCGCTCTCGCGCGCCATCGTGCTCTGTTCCACGTTCAGGACCGACAGGATATGCTGTCCGCGCGCCCGCATGCCGCGCAGGGCCGCCAGCGTATCCGCCGTCTCGCCGGATTGCGAGATCAGCAGCCCCAGCCCCCCCGGCGTCAGCGGCGGGTCGCGATAGCGCAGTTCGCTCGCCACATCGATATCGACCGGCAGCCCCGCCACCGCTTCCAGCCAGTAGCGGCCGATCAGCCCGGCATAGAAGGCCGACCCGCATGCCGTGATCACCGCGCGCGGCAGCGCGGCCAGGTCGAACGGCAGGTCCGGCATCACCACCCGCCTGGTCGCGGGATCGATTAGCCGCTGAAGGGTCTGCCCGATCACCACCGGGTGCTCGTGCAGTTCCTTGTCCATGTAATGGCGATAGCCGTCCTTGCCGACCGAACCGGCAATCAGCGCGGTGGTGCGCACCGCGCGCTCCACCCGCTCGCCCGACGCGTCGAAGAATTCCGCGCCCTCCGGCGTCACCATCACCCAGTCGCCATCGTCCAGATAGGCGATGCGCCGCGTCAGCGGCGCCAGGGCCAGACTGTCGGAGCCGAGGAACATCTCGTTCTCGCCATAGCCCACCACCAGCGGCGCCCCATGCCGCGCGCCGATCATCAGATCGTCATGCCCGGCAAAGATCATTGCCAGCGCATAGGCGCCTTCCAGGCGGCGCAGCGTCGCGAACGCCGCCTCGCGCGGCGGCAGGCCCCGCGCCATGTGGTAATCGACCAGTTGCGCCACGGTCTCGGTGTCGGTCTCGGTCACGAAGACGTGGCCGGCCTGCTCCAACTCCCGCCGCAATGTCTCGAAATTCTCGATGATGCCGTTATGCACCACCGACACGCGGTCGGTGCCGTGCGGGTGGGCGTTGTTCTCGGTCGGCGCGCCGTGGGTGGCCCAGCGCGTATGCCCGATCCCCGTCACCCCGGGCAGCGGGGCGCGCGCCAGCAGGGCGGCCAGATTGTCCAGCTTGCCGGCGGCGCGGCGCCGTTCGATCCGCCCGTCCACCAGCGTCGCGATGCCGGCGGAATCGTATCCGCGATATTCCAGCCGCCGCAAGGCATCGAAGATGATCGGAGTGGCATCCCTGCCGCCGACGACGCCGACTATGCCGCACATCACCCCTGCTCCTTCTTCTTGCGGCGCAGGGCCTCGCGCATCGCCACCCCCCGTCCGTCCTTGTTGTCCTGGCGGGCGCGACCGAAGGCCAGCGCGCCAGCCGGCACGTCCTCGGTAATCACGCTGCCCGCCGCCACCAGCGCCGCGTCGCCAATCGCCACCGGCGCCACCAGGATCGCGTCCGAACCGATGAAACAGTCGCTGCCGATCTCCGTCCGATGCTTGAACACACCGTCGTAATTGCAGGTGATGGTGCCGGCACCGATATTCGTTCCGGCCCCGATCGCCGCATCCCCCAGATAGGTCAAATGGTTGGCCTTGGCTCCGGTGCCAAGCGTGGTGGCCTTCAATTCGACGAAATTGCCGACATGGGCCCCCGACCCGACATCGCTGCCCGGCCGTAGCCGCGCATAGGGGCCGATCAACGCCCCCACCCCCACCACGCAGCCTTCGAGATGACTGAACGCGCGGATCTCCGCCCCGCGATGCACGCTCACCCCGGGCCCGAACACCACATGAGGCTGGACCACCACATCGGGCGCGAAGACGGTATCGGCGGAGAGAAAGACCGTCTCCGGCGCCACCAGCGTCACCCCCGCCTCCATCGCCGCCCTGCGCAGCCGCCACTGCACGCACGCCTCGGCGTCCGCCAGTTCGGCACGGGAATTGATGCCGCGCAATTCGTCCTCGGGCGCTTCCACCGCGCGGACCTGCCGCCCCTCGGCGACCGCCAGGGCCACCACGTCGCCCAGATAATATTCGCCCTGCGCGTTGTCGTTGCGCACCATCGACAGCCAACGGCGGAAGCTGGCTGCATCGGCGCACAGCACGCCGGCATTGCACAGCCCGATCGCACGCTCCTGCTCGCTCGCATCCGCCCATTCCACGATCCGGCGCACCAGCCCGCCCTCGCTGACGATCCGGCCATAGCGGCCGGGGTCGCGCGGCCGCATCGCCATCAACGCCAGTCCGACATCCGGCATCGCCCGGCAGGCCAGCAGGTCGCGCATGCTTTCGGGAGTGATCAGCGGATTGTCGCCATACAGGACCGCGACATCGCCGGAGCCGAACAGGTCGGCCGCCTGGGCGGCGGCATGCGCGGTGCCCAGCCGTTCCGTCTGCACCACCACCTGGTGCGGCGCGGCCAGGGCGGCAACCTGCTCCATGCCGGGCCCGACGACGACGACGATGCGGTCGAAGACCGTGGCCGCATGATCCAGCAGGTAGCGCAGCATCGGCCGCCCGGCCAACGGATGCATCACCTTCGGCTGGTCGGATTTCATGCGCGTCCCCATCCCCGCCGCCAGGATGACGGCGGTGCTGGGGCGCGGGGCGAGCGGGTCCGCCGGCGCGGCGGACAGAGGCGGGGCATTCATGTCATGCGGGTAGCGGGCGGGGATCGGCCCTGTCAAATAAAGGGTGATCGCAGGCCATCACTTAGGTTTACCAATTACTGCACCCGCCCCGACAGGAAAGGCCCCACGAGATGCCCATGCCCACAGAGACCCTCCCCCGCCTCGCCGTTTTCGACATGGACGGCACGCTTCTCGACAGCCTGCCGGACCTTGCCGCCAGCGCCGACCGGCTGCTGACGGGCTACGGCCTGCCCGGCATCGCGCCGGACCTGGTGCGCGCCATGGTCGGCGACGGCGTGGCGGCCCTGGTGCGCCGGCTGCTAGACCATGCCGGCCCGGCGGCGGCGCATATCGACGCGCAGCAGGCCGTGGCGCGCTACATGGCGGACTACACGCCCCGCTCTACCGAACAATCCCGCCTGTTCCCCGGCACCGATCATGCGCTTGAGACCCTGCGGGCGCGGGGCTGGCGTCTGGCTGTCTGCACCAACAAGCCGGTCGCCGCCGCCCGGCGCATCATCGACGCGCTGGGGCTGGAGGGCGTGTTCGACGCGATCGGCGGCGGCGACAGTTTCCCCGCGCGCAAGCCCGACCCCATCCACCTGCTCGGCACGATCCGGCAGGCGCACGGCACGCCGCCCCGCGCCGTCATGGTCGGCGACCATCACAACGACATCGCGGCGGCCGAAGGCGCCGGCGTCCGCGCCATCTTCGCCCGCTGGGGCTACGGCCGCCCGGACATGGAGGCCGGCGCCACCGCCGGCGGGGATTCGATGACCGAAATCCCCCATCTTGCCGACCAGTTGCTTCCCGCCTGACACGCGGCCGGCGCCTTATGCCGCGTCCGGCAGCAACAGCACCGTCATGTGTCCGAGCTTCGGATGGTCGAAGGCGATGCGCACGATCGTCAGCCCGTCGCCCGGCACGTCCTGAAACCAGACCGAGCCGTTGACCGGCTTGCGCGCCGCCGCATCCGGACCATCGCTCTTGCGGAATCCGGCGATCTGAAGGTCATTGAAATCGCAGCGCAGGGCCGGCCCCTTGTAGGGCTGGCGGGAGTCGGCATCCATGTCCTGGGTGCCGATCGTATGGGCGCTCATCCGCAGCAGGCGCGCCCCGTCGAACACGGTGGCCGAACCGTCGCATTGATGGTGCGCCCGCACCGTCTGCTGCAAGCGCATCAACGCGCTCAGCGAATCCATCGCCGGCGCCAGGTCGGTGGCGGGAATCGGGTCGCGACTGGGCTCCGGCGGGGTTTGGAGCGCGATGCGGGTCTGCCCGCCGCTGTAATCCAGCACGACATGCCGGTCCGCCCCGCGCGAATAGCCCGCGCTGTCGAAGGTCAGCGGCTGAACCCCGTCCGGCACGAACCGCCCGGTGGCCTGGGCCGTGATGTTCATCCGCACCAGCAGCCCCAGCAGCCCTCCGCTACGGGTGGTCGACCGCACCGCGTAGCCATCCGGCGTCACCGCGTACCGCGCGGCAATCGTCAGCGCGCGGAACCCGTGATTGTACACGCCATAGACATGGACGATCTGCGCGGGATCGTCAGCCGCCCGCGCCCCAGGCACCGGGGCTCCAAGCGTGGCCGCCAGCGCGAGCGCCGCCAATCCGCGCGCGAAACCCTTGCGTGTCAGACCCATGCAGCCCCTCAGACGTCCAGGTTCGCGACCTTGAGCGCGTTGCCGACGATGAAATCGCGGCGCGGCTCGACGACATCGCCCATCAGGGTCGAAAAGACCTGTTCGGCACTCTCGACATCCCCCACCTTCACCTGCAACAGCGTCCGCATGGCCGGGTCCAGCGTCGTTTCCCAGAGCTGGGCGTCGTTCATCTCGCCCAGTCCCTTGAAGCGATTGATCGACAGGCCACGCCGTCCCTGCGCCAGGATCCGCTCGTACAGCGACGCGGGGCCCGCGGCGGAACGAACCGTCCCGTCCAGAGTCAGCTCGGCCGGGCCCGGGAAATCGGCCCCCAGCCGCTCCGCGCGCTCGGCCAGCCAGCGGACTTCGGCGCTGCGCAGCGCCGCCGGATCCAGGCGATAGATCTCGCCCACCCCGCGCACGCTGCGCGCCATTTCCAACCCGGATTCGGCGGTGGCGGTCACCTTCCAGCCCCGTTCGTTGGGCAGCGAGACCGTATCCAGCCGCGCCTGCAAGGCAGGGACCCGCCCCTGGACGATCCGCGTATCGGCGCTCAGCGCCCCCGTCACCGCCGCCTGCTCCAGGATCCAGATCGGCGCGCGAACCGACAGGCGCTGGATCGCCCGCGTCACGTCACGGATAAAGATCACCTCGGCCGCCAGCTCCGCCCCCTGGAGCACGCGCCCGTCGTCATAGCGCAGCGCGGCGTTGGCCAGCGCCTTGTCCAGCAGATACTGCTCCAGCGCCGCGTCATCCTTCAGATAGCGCTCGTCATTGCCGCGCTTGGCGCGGTACAGCGGCGGCTGGGCGATATACAGATGCCCGCGCTCGATCAACTCGGGCATCTGGCGGAAGAAGAAGGTCAGCAGCAGCGTGCGGATATGCGAGCCGTCGACATCCGCGTCGGTCATGATGACGACGCGGTGATAGCGCAGCTTGTCGATCGAAAACCCGCCCTGGTCGACCTCGCCACGCCCGATCCCGGTCCCCAGCGCGGTAATCAGCGTGCCGACCTCGGCCGAGCCCAGCATGCGGTCGAAGCGCGCGCGCTCCACGTTCAGGATCTTGCCCTTCAGCGGCAGGATCGCCTGGAAACGCCGGTCGCGCCCCTGCTTGGCGGTGCCGCCCGCCGAATCGCCCTCGACGATGAACAGTTCCGACTTCGCCGGATCGCGCTCCTGGCAGTCCGCCAGCTTGCCCGGCAGCGACGAGACATCCAAAACCCCCTTGCGCCGGGTCAGCTCGCGCGCGCGCCGCGCCGCCTCGCGCGCCGCCGCCGCATCCATCACCTTCGCGACGATGCTCCTCGCCTCTTTCGGATGGGTCTCGAACCAGTGGGCGATCATATCCGCCGCCGCCGCATGCACCACCGGCTGCACTTCGGAGGAAACCAGCTTGTCCTTGGTCTGCGACGAGAATTTCGGGTCCGGCACCTTGACCGACAGCACGGCCGTCATGCCCTCGCGCATGTCCTCGCCCACCAGGGACTGGTTGTCCTTCTTGCTGGCGTTGCTTTCGGCATATTTGCCCACCACCCGGGTCAGCGCCTGCCGGAAACCGGCGAGATGCGATCCGCCATCCCGCTGCGGGATGTTGTTGGTGAAGCACAGCATGGTCTCGTGGAAGCTGTCGTTCCACGACAGGGCGAACTCGACCTTGATGCCGTTATCCTCGTTTTGCAGGCTGCCGGTGATCGGCGGATCGACGATCGCCGTCTTGCCGCGATCCAGCCACGACACGAAGGCCGACAGGCCGCCCTCGTAATGGAAATTCTCCTCGCGCGTCGGCGTATGGCGCTCGTCGCGCAGGATGATCTCCAGCCCGGAATTCAGGAAGGCGAGTTCGCGCATCCGGCGTTCCAGAATGGCGAAGTCGAACTCGACCAGCTTGAACGTCCCGGTGCTGGGCTTGAAGGTCACCTGGGTACCGCGCGGCTCGTCGCTCGGCCCGACCACGGCCAACGGGGCGTCGCGCTCGCCATGCTGGAAGCGGATCACATGCTCATGCCCGCCGCGCCAGATCCGCACCTCCATCCACTCGGACAGGGCATTGACCACGGCGGCGCCCACGCCGTGCAGGCCGCCCGACACCTTGTAGGAATTCTGGTTGAACTTGCCGCCGGCATGCAGCTTCGTCAGCACCACTTCGGCCGCGCTGACCCCTTCCTCGGCATGCATGTCGGTCGGGATGCCGCGCCCGTTGTCGCGCACCGTCACGCTGCCGTCGCCATTCAGCGTCACGACGCAACTGCTGGCGAATCCCGCCTGGGCCTCGTCGACGGCATTGTCGATGATCTCGAAGGCCATGTGATGCAGGCCCGACCCGTCATCGGTATCGCCGATATACATGCCGGGCCGCTTGCGGACGGCATCCAGCCCCTTCAGGACGGAGATGGAGGCGGCATCATAGTCCGAATCGTCGGGCAGGGTCCCGCTCATCTCCACATCGGGCTTCTGAACGGGATTGGATGGATCGGACATACCGGACAGAGTCTCCAGACAGGGATCGTGGTCGAACGCCGCGATCATACAGGCTTCGGGTCCATCGAACCAGCGTCGCCCGGGGGAATTCCCCCCGCGGGCCGAAGCGCTCCGTCCGACAGCGTATGGAACGCCGCGCGACCGCGCAGCGGGTGGAACAGGTCGGCGTCGGTCCCGGTCATCAGGACCGTGGCATCGAATCCCGCCAGGCTGCGAAACAGCGCCGCCCGCCGCCGCTCGTCCAGATGCACCAGCGGCTCGTCCAGCAGGATCATCGGCGCCTCGCCCCGATGCCGGGTCATCAGCGCCGCATGGGCCAGCACCACCCCCAGCAGCAGCGCCTTCTGCTGGCCGGTGCTGGCCTGCGCGGCCGGCCGGCCGCTGGCCAGGTCCGACAGCGCCATGTCGGCCCGATGCGCGCCCATGCCGGCGCCGCCGCGCGCCGCATCCGCGCCCCGTCCCGCCGCCAGCCGGTCACGCAGCCAGTCCTCGGCCGCCAGCGCCGGGCGGGCGCGCACCTGCTCCGCGATCGGACAGAGCAGCTCCAGCCGCGCGGACGGAAACCCCTCGGGCGCCTCCCGCGCCCCCTCGTCGTTCAGCCGGTCCGTCAGGACCAGACGCGCCGCCGTGGCGGCCACGGCATGGCGCGCCATCGAATCCTCCAGCGCCGCGAGCCACGCCGGGTCGGCGCCCCCGCCGGCCAGCAGCCGGTTGCGCTGGGTCATGGCCTGGTCATGCGCCGCAAGCTCCCGCGCATGGCCGGGCTCCAGCGCCAGGACCAGCCGGTCCAGAAACCGCCTGCGCCCGGGCAGGCCGTCGAGGAACAGCCGGTCCATCTGCGGCGTCAGCCAGACGGCCGACAGCGAATCGGCCAGCGCGTCCCGGCCCCGCACGACGTCCCCGTCGCGCCGAAAGGCCCGGCGCTCGGGCCGCGCGGGGTCGCTGCCGGTAGACAGG
This sequence comes from Gluconacetobacter sacchari, assembly GCF_014174255.1. Classification (GTDB taxonomy): domain Bacteria; phylum Pseudomonadota; class Alphaproteobacteria; order Acetobacterales; family Acetobacteraceae; genus Gluconacetobacter; species Gluconacetobacter sacchari. The sequence continues at coordinate 136,729 of NZ_JABEQJ010000002.1, read as the reverse complement.
TCGGAGGCCACGCCATCCGGCGCGACGAAGCGCGCGGCAACCCCCCACGACCCCGCCCCGTGCCGCGCCATCTCGGCGCCCCGCGCGCCGCGCAGCCCGCGCCCGGGCACGAGAAGCGACAGCGCCTCCAGCAGGTTGGTCTTCCCGGTGCCGTTCTCGCCGGTCATGACGTTGACCGGGGCCTCCGGCCGCCAGACCAGACGCGCGTAGTTCCTGAAATCCGTCAGCGCCAGCCGCTCCAGACGCGCCATGACACGGATGGAATCCCGCGCGATCAGACCCGCATCGGCATCAGCACGTAAAGCGCCGACGGGCTGGCGACATCACGCACGATGGTCGGGGCGGAACTGTCCGAAAACAGGAATTCCACGTCGCGCTCGATCTGGTCGGTGATGTCGTTCAGATAGCGGGCCTGGAAGCCGATCTCCATCGGTTCGGCGTCGTAGGTCACATGGTTCTCGTCCAGCTCCTCCTTCGCCGTTCCCTGGTCGGGGCTGATGGCCGAAAGCGTCAGCAGGTTCCGGCCCAGCGACAGCTTGATGGGGCGCGAGCGCTCCTGGCTGATGGCCGCGACACGCGCGACGGCATCGGAGAAATCGCGCTTGCCCACGCGCAGGACCCGGTCGTTGCCGCGCGGGATCACTCGCTCATATTCGGGGAACGTGCCGTCGATCAGTTTCGACGTCAGCGTGACGGGACCGACCGAGAACTGGATGCGGGTATCCGACAGCCCGACCACCACGTCATCGGCCCCCTCGTCGAGCAGCTTGCGCAGTTCGGCGATGGTCTTGCGCGGCACGATCACGCCCGGCATCTCCTCGGCGCCCGACGGAAGCTCGGTCTCGACCCGCGCCAGACGATGCCCGTCGGTCGCCGCCGCGCGCAGCATCGGGCCGGCATCGCCGGCGGCGACATGCAGATAGATGCCGTTGAGGTAGTAGCGCGTCTCCTCGGTCGAGATCGCGAAGCGCGTGCGGTCGATCAGCCCCCGCAGCACCGACACCGGAACGGTGAAGCGGCTGGGCAGCGCGCCCGCCGTCATCGACGGGAAATCGTCCACGTCCAGCACGTTCAGGCTGGTGGTATAGCGCCCGGCCCGCAGCGCCAGCGGTGCGTCGCCACCCGCATGGTCCAGTTCGACCGTCACCCCGTCGGGCAGCTTGCGGACGATTTCATGCAGCACGGCGGCGGGGGCGGTCACGGCGCCGTTGCGGACGGTTTCGGCACCGATTTCCTCGACCACCGCGATTTCCATGTCGGTCGCCGTCAGCGTCAGCCGACCATCCGCGACATCGATCAGGACATTGGCCAGAATCGGAATGGTATTCCGCTTCTCGGCGACGCTCTGGATATGCGCCAGAGCTTTCAGCAACGTCGCGCGGTCAGCCTTCAGCTTCATGGGTACAGTCTCTCCTTGCCCGGCATGTGACACCGGGATCATGGCCGCCCCGGCCATGCGCCCGGATCGCCGGATATGACCTTCGGTCCCGCGATTCTAGCAGCCCCCGGCGGGGGCGCAAAGGCCCGTCAGCTTTCGAGCATGCGGCGAAGCAGCTCGACATCCTCGGCGAACGCGCTGTCCCGCTCCATCAGCTCGGTGACCCGCGCCACGGCATGCATGACGGTGGTATGGTCGCGATTGCCGAACTTGCGGCCGATTTCCGGCAGCGAGCGGCTGGTCAACTGCTTGGCCAGATACATCGCGACCTGCCGGGGCCGCGCCACGGCGCGCGCGCGCCGGGCCGACGACATGTCGGTCAGGCGGATATTCCAGTGCTCCGCCACCTTGCGCTGGATTTCCTCGATCGTCACCCGCCGGTCATGGGCCTTGAGGATATCGTGCAGCACGTCCTGCGTCGCTTCCAGCGTGACCGGCCGGCCGAACAGGTTGGCATGGGCGATCAGGCGGTTCAGCGCGCCCTCCAGTTCCCGCACGTTCGAGGTGATCTTGTGCGCCAGGAATTCCAGCACCTTGGCCGGCACCGCGACCCCCGAGGCCGCCGCCTTCGATTCCAGGATCGAAATCCGCAGTTCGAAGGTGGTGGCATGGATATCGGCCACCATGCCGCATCCCAGCCGCGTGCGCAGCCGGTCCTCCAGCCCCGACAGGTCGGACGGCGACTTGTCGGCCGACACCACGATCTGCCGCCCGGCATCGACCAGCGCGTTGAAGGTATGGAAGAATTCTTCCTGCGTATTGTCCTTGCCGATCAGGAACTGCAGATCGTCGATCATCAGCACGTCGACCGACCGGAGCTGCTCCTTGAATTCCATCGTCGATTGCGAGCGGATGGCGGCGATGAAACGGTACATGAATTTCTCGGCCGACATATAGGCGACCGAGACCTGACCGCCCCGCGTCAGTTCCGACCCGATGGCATGCATCAGATGCGTCTTGCCCAGCCCGACCCCGCCATACAGGAACAGCGGATTGAACCCGGGGCTGGACGGCCGCTCCGCCACCCGCCGGGCGCAGGCATAGGCGAACTCGTTCGGCTTGCCGACCACGAACGTATCGAAGGTGAAGCGCGGGTCCAGCGGCGCGGCCATGTCGTGGCGGCTCAGCTCGCCGCGCGCCTCGGCCACCCGTTCCTCGACCGGCGCGGCGGCGGGCGCGGCCTCGGCCGCTCCGGCCTCGTCACCCGCCGGTTCCGCGACCGGATCGGGCCTGCCGACCTGCAATTCCACGCGGCGGATCGCCGGCAGCTCGGCATTCCACAGCGCGCTCAGCCGGTCGCCATATTGGGTGCGCACCCAGTCGCGCAGAAAGCGCGTGGGCAGGTTCAGCGTGATTTCGTCGCCATCGACCGGACCGATGCTGATCTGCTTCAGCCAGGTCCGATACTCGACCTCGCCGACCTCGGTCTGAAGACGTGAACAGATCCGCGACCAGTGGATGTCCAGGACGTGCCGGACAGACCGGGCTTCCGCGACGGCATCATATCCACTCAATTCGCCCGTCATGTTCAATCCCGGCCCCTGGAGACGGTACCCTTCCGGCATGCGGAAGATCCGTCCCTGCGTTTTCCGTCCCCCTCATGCCGATCCGCCCGCGCAACGCAGCCACCGCCCGCCCGCCACGCAAGGAAAACAGATCTCCCCTTGCCCGACACCGAAAAAGGCGCGGCCACCATGTCCTGCTCAGTCGTCACGAAATGAAGAAGCTGAAGATAGGTCACCAGCCCGACCGAGGCAACGGAAAACTGGGTCGGCCCGACGGGAAAATCCCGCATCACGCCCAACACGACCAGTCACCGAAACCTGAAGCAGTCTGCCGGAACCTTCACGACAAAAGCAAAGGCCGCCCCTTTCCTTAAAGGAAAGAGGCGGCCTTTTACCTAGTTCTGCGCGTCTATTTGCCGAAACTTAAACAATACCGGCCAACGACACCCAGATCACGCCGCGACGAGGGCCTTGATACGGGCCGACAGACGCGAGATCTTGCGGGAAACGGTGTTGGCATGCACCACACCCTTGCCCGACGCGCGCTGCATTTCCGGCTGCGCCGCGCGCAGGGCGACGGTCGCCTCTTCCTTGTTGCCGGAGGCGATCGCCGCCTCGACCTTCTTCACAAAGGTCCGCATGCGCGAAACGCGCGCCGTGTTGCGCGCGTTGCGGCGCTCGTTCTGTCGGATGCGCTTGCGCGCGGAAGCAGTGTTCGCCATTGTTCTCAGTTCAAAAATTACGGTTGCGAGGTCCGTCGCCAGCAGGCCTCGGACATCCAGATCAGGGTGGCGATCTAGTCCAAGCCTTCCACCGCCGTCAAGACAACTCTTCCGCACGGCAGCAAATACCCCCACGCCGATCAACCCGCCGCCACGGGCGCGCCGGGCGGAAGGACCTGCCGCAAGGGGCAGAAGAAGGTCGACCGCCCGGCCTGCTCGATCCGCACCACTCCGCCGCAGGCCGTGCCGCCGGGGCAATCCGGGCACATCTGCCCCGCGCGGCCATACACGCGCCAGGCATGCTGGAAGTAGCCCAGTTCCCCGTCGGGCTGAACGTAGTCGCGCAGGCTCGACCCGCCGGCCGCGATCGCGTCCTCCAGCACGGCGCGGATCGCCGCGACCAGCCGCCCCATCTCGGCCGCGTCCAGCCCGCACGCCATCCGCGCGGGATGAATCCCGGCCCGGAACAGCGCCTCCGAGGCGTAGATGTTCCCGATTCCCGCCACCACCGACTGGTCCATCAACGCCGCCTTGACCGATGTCCGCCGCCGCCCGATCGCCCGATGCAGCCAATCGGGCGAAAAACCGTTGCCAAGCGGCTCCGGCCCGAGTCGGGCCAGCAGGCGATGCTTCGCCTCGTCCGCCGTCGCCATCAGGTCCACGGTGCCGAAGCGCCGCGGATCGATCAGGCCGAAATGGGTACCGTCGGTGGTTTCGAACGACAGGTGCTCGTGCCGGTCGGTCTCGGGGGCCCGGCCGGGCGGGGACAGCCGCACGCGCCCGGACATGCCCAGGTGCAGGAGCATGGTCTCGCCGCGGTCCAGCCGCATCAGGATATATTTCCCGCGGCGGGCGAAACCGCTGATCCGCGCGCCGTCCAGCCGCTTCGCCAGGTCGGGCGGAAAGGGCGCGCGCATGCCGTCCCGACGCACCGTGACCCGGGCGATCGTCTTGCCATCGAGATGCAACCGCATCCCACGCATCACTGTTTCGACTTCAGGGAGTTCCGGCATGAGTGGATCTGAGGTTATATCCGTGAACCATGACCGACAATACCACGCCCCCCGCCTTCGACGCCGCCGCGTTCGCCCCTTCCTCCGGCGGGGAGACGGCCGATTTCGGCTTCCGCGACGTGCCCCGCGCCGAAAAGAAGCCGATGGTGCGCGCCGTGTTCGACAGCGTCGCCACCCGCTACGACATCATGAACGACGTGATGTCGCTCGGCATCCACCGGGCCTGGAAGAAGATTTTCGTCGCCGAACTGGGCGCGCATCCCGACCTGACGCTGCTGGACCTCGCGGGCGGCACGGGCGACATTTCGTTCGGCTGGCTGCGTGCCGGCGGCGGCCGGGCCATCCTGTCCGACATCAATGCCAGCATGCTGTCGGTCGGGCGCGGCCGGGCGCTGGAGCGCGGGCTGATTTCCAGCCTGGCCTTCGCGGTGGTGGATGCCGAGGCGATTCCCCTGCCCGACCGCTCGGTGGACCGGGTGTCGATCGCCTTCGGCCTGCGCAACTGCACCGACAAGGACGCGGTGCTGCGCGAGGCCAGGCGCGTGCTGCGCCCCGGCGGGCGCTTCCTGTGCCTCGAATTTTCCCGGGTGCGGGTCGCGGCCCTGTCGCCGATCTATGACGCCTGGTCGTTCCACGTCCTGCCGCGCATGGGGGCGGCCATCGCCGGCGACCGCGAGAGCTACCAGTACCTGGCCGAAAGCATCCGCATGTTCCCCGACCAGGAAACCCTGGCCGCCATGATGCGCGACGCGGGGCTGGAGCATGTGACGGTCCGCAACCTGTCGGGCGGCATCGCGGCCATCCATTCCGGCTGGCGGATCTGACGATGGCCGCCGCGCCCGCCCCGGCCGGCGGCCGCACGGTCCTGCTGATCGTCTGCGGGGGAATCGCCGCCTACAAAACCCTGGAACTGATCCGCCTGCTCACCGGCGCGGGCGTGCGCGTCCGCACGGTCCTCACGGCGGCCGGGCGGCAGTTCGTCACCCCGCTCAGCCTCCAGGCCCTGACCGGCGAAAAGGTATACGAGGACCTGTTTTCCCTGACCGACGAGAACGAGATGGGCCATATCGCCCTCTCGCGGTCGGGCGACCTGCTGGTGGTCTGCCCCGCCACCGCCGACATCATGGCCCGCATGGCCGTCGGACTGGCCGACGACCTGGCCAGCACGCTGCTGCTGGCCACCGACAAGCCGGTGCTGGTCGCGCCGGCGATGAATGTCCGCATGTGGGACCATCCGGCCACCCAGGCCAACCTGGCCACCCTGCGCGCCCGCGGCGTCGCGATGGTCGGGCCGGAGATCGGGCTGATGGCCTGCAACGAGACCGGTCCCGGCCGCCTCGCCGAGCCCCCGGCGATCGCCGAGGCGATCTTCCGCCATCTTGCCCCCCGCGCCACGCCGCTCGCCGGCCGGCATGCGCTGGTCACCGCCGGCCCGACCCACGAGCCGATCGATCCGGTGCGCTATCTGGCCAACCGCTCCTCCGGCCGCCAGGGCTACGAGATCGCGGGCGCGCTCGCCGCTCTCGGCGCCCGGGTGACGCTGGTCAGCGGCCCGGTGGACCTGCCCGCCCCGCCCGGCGTCGCCCTGCGGCGCGTGGAGACGGCCAGCCAGATGCTGGCGGCCTGCCGCGACGCCCTGCCGGCCGACATCGCCGTCTGCGCCGCCGCCGTCGCCGACTGGCGCGTGGCGCAGGAAGCCACGCGCAAGATCAAGAAGGCCCAGGGTGCCCCGCCTCCGGTGCTGGCGCTGGTGCCCAACCCCGATATCCTGGCCGAACTCTCCACTCCCGGCCCCGATCGCCCCGCCCTGGTGGTCGGCTTCGCCGCCGAGACCGACTCGGTCGCCCAGCACGCGGCGGCCAAGCGCGCGCGCAAGGGCTGCGACTGGATCGTCGCCAATGACGTCCGACCCGAGACCGGCATCATGGGCGGGATGGAAAACGAAGTCATCCTGATCACCGCCGATGGCGCCGAGCAGTGGCCCCGCATGGACAAGCGGGCCGTGGCCACGCATCTGGCCGGACGGATCGCCGCCTTCTTCACCGCCCAGCGGAGCATTGCATGACTGCCCCCATCGTTTCCGTCGCCGTCCGCCGCCTGCCCCACGCGGCCGACCTGCCCCTGCCCGGCTACGCCACGGCGGGCGCCGCGGGCATGGACCTGCTGGCGGCGGTGCGCGATCCGGTCGACCTGCCGCCCGGCGGGCGGCTGCTGGTGCCCACCGGCCTGTGCGTCGCGCTCCCCCCCGGCTACGAATTGCAGATCCGCCCCCGGTCCGGGCTGGCGCTGAAACACGGGATCACCCTGCCCAACACGCCCGGCACGATCGACGAGGATTATCGCGGCGAAATCGGCGTCATCCTGCTGAACACGGGCGATGCGCCGCTGGCGATCACGCGCGGCATGCGCATCGCGCAGGCCGTGCTGGCCCCGGTGGTCCGCGTCGCGTGGCAGGAAACGGAAAGCCTGGACCAGACCGCCCGCGCCACGGGCGGCTTCGGCAGCACCGGCACCGCCTGACGTCCCGCCAAGGGCCCGGGAGGACCGGGCAGACAGGAAATGAGGTCCATGACGGCGCGTTCGCTTCCCGCCCTGCTCTCCCGCGACAGCCGGCCCAACATGTTCGATCTGGCGGCCCTGCTGTGCATGCTGGGGCTGGCCGTGCTGCTGGCCTCCGCCGGGCGCCACATGCTGGCCCCCGTCACGGCGCCCAATGCCGCCGTGATCCATCTCGATCCCGCCTGGCTGCCCGGCTACGCGGTGCGTACCACCCTGCGCATGTTCGCCGCCCTGGGCGCGTCGCTGCTGTTCACCTTCACCTACGCGGTCTGGGCCGCCAAGAGCCGCCGCGCCGCGCTGATCCTGGTGCCGGTGCTGGACGTGCTGCAATCGGTGCCGATCCTGGGCTTCCTGACCTTCACGGTCGTGTTCTTCATGGGCCTGTTCCCCGGGCGCATCCTGGGGGCGGAACTGGCGGCGATCTTCACCATCTTCACCAGCCAGGCCTGGAACATGGCCTTCAGCATGTACCAGTCGCTGCGCGCCGTCCCGCCGGACCTGGAGGAAGTGGCGCGCGGCTTCGGCCTCACCGCGTGGCAGAAATTCTGGCGGCTGGACGTGCCCTTCGCCGTGCCCGGCCTGGTCTGGAACGCCATGGTCTCGATGTCCGGCGGCTGGTTCATGGTGGTCTATTCCGAGACGATCACGGTCGGGAACACCGATATCCTGCTGCCCGGCATCGGCTCCTATGTCGGCACCGCGATCGCCCAGCGCGACCTGTGGGCCGTGCTGTACGCCATCCTGGCCATGCTGGTGGTCATCCTGGCCTATGACCAGCTGCTCTTCCGCCCGTTGGTCGCCTGGTCCGCGCGCTTCGGCACCGCGTCGTCGGACAGCACGCCGGCCTCCGACCCCTGGATGCTGGTGCTGCTGCGCCGCACGGCCCTGCTCCGCCGCGTCACCGATGCGATCGGCGAGGGCCTGACCGCCATCGGCGGCCTGCCCCTGGGCCGCCGCCCGCACGAGGCACGGCAGCGGCACGCCCTCCCGCCCCGCCTGCTCGATCTGGGATGGAGCGCCCTGCTGGCGGTGGCGAGCCTGCTCGCGCTGTGGCAGGTGTGGCTCTATGCGCGCGCCACCTTCTCGCTGTCCGAACTGCTGCATGTCGTGGGGCTGGGCGGGCTGACGCTGCTCAGGGTCGTGGCCATGGTGCTGCTGGCCTCGCTGGTCTGGGTGCCGGCCGGGATCTGGCTGGGGCTCGACCCGGTCCGCGCCCGGCGCACGCAGTTCGTGGCCCAGTTCATGGCCGCCTTCCCGGCCAATCTGTTCTTCCCGATCTTCGTCGTCCTGATCGTCCATTTCCGCCTCAGCAGCGATATCTGGCTGACCCCGCTGATGATCCTGGGCACGCAATGGTATATCCTGTTCAACGTGGTCGCCGCCGCGTCGTCTTTCCCGGCCGACCTGCTTGAGGTCGCGCGCAGCCTGCAAGTGCGCGGCCCGCTCTGGTGGCTGCGGGTCGCCCTGCCGGGCATCCTGCCGCACTACATCACCGGGGCGATCACCGCCTCCGGTGGCGCGTGGAACGCCGCCATCGCCGCCGAGGTGGCAAGCTGGGGCGACGACCATCTGTCCGCCCACGGGCTGGGGGCCTATATCGCCCACGCCACGGTCGCGGGCGACACTGCCCATGTCGGGCTGGGCATGACGGTCATGGCGATGTTCGTGCTGCTGTTCAATCGCGCGGTGTGGCGCCCGCTGGCCGATTACGCCCGCCGCCACTTCGCCTTCGTCTGATCACCGTTCGGGACCGCGCCATGACCCTCTCGCCCCCCCTCCAGGTCGCGGATGACGAGGACCTGATCCGCGTCGTCGGCTGCCGCCAGGCCTATCACAAGGGCGGCGCCGCCGACCTGGTCGTGCTCGACGACGTGAACCTGACCCTGCGGTCGGGAGAGATCGTCGGCCTTCTGGGGCGGTCGGGATCGGGCAAATCGACCCTGCTACGCATCGTGGCCGGCCTGCTCCCCCCCACCGAGGGCAGCATCCTGTGGAAAGGCCGCCCCGTCGCCGGCCCGGTCCCCGGCATCGCGATGGTCTTCCAGTCCTTCGCCCTGTTCCCGTGGCTGACGGTGCAGAAGAACGTGGAGTTGGGGCTGGAGGCCAAGGGCATCGCCGCCGCCGAGCGCGACCGGCTGGCCGAGGGCGCGATCGACCTGATCGGCCTCGGCGGCTACGAAAACGCCTACCCCAAGGAATTGTCGGGCGGCATGCGCCAGCGCGTGGGCCTGGCGCGGGCCCTGGTGGTCCAGCCCGACCTGCTGCTGATGGACGAGCCGTTCTCGGCCCTGGACGTGCTGACGGCGGAAAATCTGCGCACCGACCTGATCGAGCTGTGGGCCGAGCGCAGGCTGCCGGTCAAATCGATGCTGCTGGTCACCCACAATATCGAGGAGGCGGTCCTGATGTGCGACCGCATCCTGGTCTTTTCCTCCAATCCGGGCCGGGTGGCGCATGAACTGGCGGTCCCCTTCGCCCATCCCCGCAACCGCGAGGACCCGGCCTTCCGGCAACTGGTCGACCAGATCTACGCGCTGATGACGCGCCGGGCCCCGATCGTGTCCGAAGCCGAGCTTCCCCTCGGCGAGACCCCGCCGCAGCCCGCGGCCCCCGTCCAGATCGCCCTGCCCGACCTGCCGATGAATACGATGGTGGGCATGATGGAAACCCTGGCCGCCGATCCGCTGGACGGCCGCGCCGACCTGCCGCTCCTGGCCTCACGCCTGCAAATGGCGCTGGACGACCTGTTCCCGCTGGGCGAATCGCTGCAATTGCTGGAATTCGCCGAACTGGAGGATGGCGACATCCTGCTGACGGCCGAAGGCTCGCGCTTCGTCCAAAGCAGCCACGACGAACGGCGCCAGATCCTCTGGCACAGCCTGCTGCATAACGTGCCCCTGGTCCGCGTGATCCGCGCGGTGCTGGACGAGCGACCGAACCATCGCGCCAGCGCCGAGCGGTTCCGCGAGGAACTGGAGGACAGCATGTCCCCCGACTATGCCAAGCAGACCCTGCAAACCCTGATCGGCTGGGCCCGCTACGCCGAACTGTTCGATTACGACGAAGACGCGGACCAGCTTTTCCTGGACGACGAAACCGAGTGACCTCCCGCGTTCACGAGCGCGCCAGCGCCAGTCGGTCGTAGAACAGCCGCCGCACCTTCGCCACCTTGGGCGCGATCACCGCCGCGCAATAGCCGCGCTCCGGGTGCTTGGCGAAATAATCGTGGTGATACGCCTCGGCCTCGTAAAACGCCGTCAGCGGCTGGATCTCGGTCACGATCGGATCGGGCCACAGCCCCGCCGCCGCGATCTCGTCCCGCACCTCATGCGCCACCCGCTCCTGCTCCGGCGAGGCGTAGAAGATGACCGATCGATATTGCGTGCCGACATCCCCTCCCTGCCGGTCCGGCGTCGTCGGGTCGTGGATGGAGAAGAAGATCCGCAACAGATCGGCATAGGATAGAATTCCCGGGTCGAACGTCACGCGGACAAGTTCGGCATGGCCGGTCCGTCCGGTACAGACCTGCTCATAGGTCGGATCGGCCACATCCCCGCCGGCATAGCCGGGCACCACATCCTTGATGCCAGCCAATTCCCGCAGCGCCGCCTCGGTACACCAGAAGCAGCCACCACCCAGATAGGCGGTCTGCCACGATGGGTCACGCCCCTTCATCCCGTTCGTCATCATCACCCCGCGTCGGATTCGCACCCTCTGTCGCAAGAATGTGGTGTCCGGACACGAATTGAAAAGAGAAGCGATCATGATGGAGCGAACGTGACCGCTCCCGGCTCCTCCCGGTCCGGATGCCGGCCCGGCGCTCAGGCGAGATATCCAAGCGCCGCCGCCACACGCACCCGCTCGTCGCGGAACTGCGCCAGGCGCTCGCGATTTTCCTCGACCACCTCCGGCTTGGCGCGGGCGACGAAATCCGCGTTGCCCAGCTTGCGCTCGACCTTCGCGATCTCGCCGTCCAGCCGCGCGCGCTCCTTCTCCAGCCGCTGCCGCTCCTGGTCCAGATCGATGATGCCGGCCAGCGGAATCACCAGCGTCGCCTCGTCCACCACCAGTTGCGCAGCCCCGCGCGGCATTTCCCCGCTCAGGCGCTCGACCGCCGAGACGCGCGCCATACGGCCGATCGCCTCCGCCCACCGGCCGGCACGCTCGACGGTCCGGTCGTCGGCCTCGCGCAGCAGCACCGGCGCCAGGCGCGACGGCGGCACGTTCATTTCCGCCCGCACAGTCCGGATCGCGGAGATGAAGCGCACCACCCAGTCCAGTTCCGCCACCGCCCCGGCCGCATCCGCCGGGCGCTCGGGCATCGGCCAGGGCGCGGTCATCAGGCTACCCGGCGCGCCAAAGCCGAACTGCACCCACAATTCGTCGGTCACGAACGGCATCACCGGCTGCACCAGGCGCAGGATCAGCCCCAGCACATGCGCCGCCACCGCCCGGATCTCCACCGCCAGGGCATCGTCGGACCCGGTGAAGATCGGCTTGGCGAATTCCAGAAACCAGTCGCAGAAACAGTTCCAGACAAACCGATAGCAGACGGCCGCATACTCATCGAACCGATAGGCTTCCAGCGCCGCATCGGCATCGGCCACCGCTCGCGCGGCCTCGTCCAGCAGCCAGCGCCCCAGCGGCGAGGTCACGCTTTCGATCCGGAAATCCGCGACCGGCGCCACGCCGTTCATCTCGCAGAACCGCGCGGCATTCCAGATCTTGGTCACGAACGACCGATATTCCTCGATCCGCTTCTGCCCCAGCTTGAGGTCCCGCCCCAGCCCGGTCAGCGCGCAGACGGTAAAGCGCAGCGCATCGGCGCCGTACTGATCGACCATGTCCAGCGGGTCGATGCCGTTGCCCTTGCTCTTGGACATCTTCTGCCCGCGCTCGTCGCGGACCAGCCCGTGGATGAAGACGGTGCGGAAGGGCACATCCTTCATGAAATGCAGCCCCATCATCATCATCCGGGCCACCCAGAAGAAAATGATGTCGAAACCCGTCACCAGCACGTCGGTCGGATAATAGCGCGCCAGGTCGTCCGTCTTTTCCGGCCAGCCGAGCGTCGAGAAGGGCCACAGCGCGGATGAGAACCAGGTATCCAGCACATCCTCGTCGCGCGTCAGCACCTCGTCCCGCCCGTAATGCGCCCGTGCCTCCGCATGCGCCCGCGCCTCGTCATGCGCCACGAAGACATGCCCGTCCGGCCCGTACCAGGCCGGAATACGGTGCCCCCACCAGAGCTGCCGGCTGATGCACCAGGGCTGGATATCGCGCATCCAGGCGAAGAACGTGTTCTCCCACTGCTGGGGCACGAAACGCACCTGTCCGGTCTCCACCGCCGCGATGGCCGGTCCGGCCAGGGTCGCGGCGTCGCAATACCATTGCGTGGTCAGGCGCGGCTCGACCACCGCCCCGCTCCGCTCGGCATGCGGCACCTGGTTGCGATGCGGCTCGATCTTCTCCAGCCAGCCCAGCCGCTCCAGCTCGGCCACCACCGCCTTGCGCGCCTCGTCGCGCCCCAGCCCTTCCAGTCCGCGCGTAAAGACCGGGTCGGCCAGCCCCTCCACCGCGCGCAGGTCGTCGGCGATCTCGACCAGGGTCACCCGGGCATCTTCGTCCAGCACGCTCGGCATCGCCAGATCGTGCCGGCGGCCGACCTCGAAATCGTTGAAATCATGGGCGGGCGTGATCTTGACCGCGCCGCTGCCCTTCTCGGGGTCGGAATGGCTGTCGGCCACGATCGGGATCCGCCGCCCGGTCAGCGGCAGCACGACGAAGCGCCCCACCAGCCCGGCATAGCGCTCGTCCTCGGGATGCACCGCCACCGCCATGTCGCCCAGCAGCGTCTCGGGGCGCGTGGTCGCAACCGTGATGGTGCGGCCTTCCGCGTCGTCGGCGACGGGGTAGCGAATATACCACAGGCTGCCCTGGACCTCGCGATTATCGACCTCCAGGTCCGAAATCGCCGAACGGAAGGCCGGGTCCCAGTTCACCAGCCGCCGATCGCGATAGATCAGCCCCTCGCGATACAGGGTGACGAACACCTCCAGCACCGCCTTGGACAGGCCGTCATCCATGGTAAACCGCTCGCGCGGCCAGTCCAGCGAGGCGCCCAGACGGCGAAGCTGGGTGGTGATGCCGCCACCGGATTCCGCCTTCCACTGCCACACCCGTTCTTCGAAGGCCTCGCGCCCCAGCGCCTGGCGGCTGGTCCCTTCCTTCTGCAACGTGCGCTCGACCACCATCTGGGTGGCGATGCCCGCATGGTCGGTGCCCGGCTGCCAAAGGGTGTCGCGGCCCTGCATCCGCCGCCAGCGGATCAGCGTGTCCTGCAACGTCATGGTCAGCGCGTGCCCGACATGCAGCGTACCGGTTACGTTGGGCGGCGGAATCATGATCGTATAAGGCTGCGCGTTGCTGCCCGGCGCGGCCGAGAACGCGCCCGCGCGCTCCCATTCCGCATAGAGGGCGGGTTCGATCTCGCCGGGCGAGAAAGACTTGTTCAGCATCGCAAAACCAGACCTGATCATGAAGGAAGACCGGCCGGACAGGGCCACCCCCACCGGTCCGCCGCTTATAGCGGACTTCCTCCCGAAAGAAACGCCACGCGGGCGGCAACGGCTCTCAGCGGGTCATCAGGGGGCTCGATCCTTCGTACGCCGCGCCAAACGGCGCCAGATAGGTGCCGGTCACCGGGTCATGATCCGGGTCCGGGCTTCCGCCAAGGCGGAATTTCCCCAAGGGGCCCAGCGGAAGTCCCAGGTCGTCATCCCCCGGCGGCGGCCGGACCCGATGGTCCGGCACCGGCGCCTCGGCATAGACCGTCCGCCTCGCCACGACCTCCAGCCGCTCCGTCCCCCCGTCCAGCGACCGCGTGGCGGTCGCTGGCGGCGGCGTGGCCTGCGCGGAGAGGGCGACCGGGAGACTGGTATCGATCGGCCGATGCGCGGGCCCGGCGCCAATCGCGCCGGGGGCCACCAGCATCGCCGGCAACAGCATCACCATGCCTCGGCGCGCCATTTTCGCCATTCCGTCCTTCGCCGCGCTGTCCGGCCCCCGCCGGATCAGGCACCCCTCACCGTCCCGGCTGGTTCTCCGCCTGATCGCTGATTCCCCATAGCCGGTCCTTCACCGCCTTGTAATAGGCGGTCTCGTCATAGCGCGGCACGTCCAGCTTCAGATCCTGCGCCGTCAGCCGGCCGATGGCGGCTGCAACCCCGTAGGACGCGGTCACGAGGTTGCTCAGACTCTGCACCAGCGCCACCTGCGCCTGCAACAGCGTCTGTTGCTGTTGCAGCACTTCCAGCGTCGTACTGGTGCCGACGATCGCCTGGCGCTCCACCCCGTCCAGCGCGACGATGTTCGACGCGATGGCCACCCGGTCGCTCTTGATCGCCGCCGTATAGGCCACCAGTTGCTGCCAGTTCGACGAGGCAAGCTGCATCGCCGCCCGGCGCGCGATATCCACCGCGCGGTGGGCCTCTGCCGCCTGCTGGCGCGCCTGGCGCACGGCGGCATATTCCGACCCTCCCTGGTAGAGCGGAAACTGGACGTTCAGCATGGCGTATTTCTCGTCCGTCAGCGAACGGCCGCTGCTCTGGTTGAGATCATGCACATAGCTCGCCTCCGCCGAGACCTTGGGCATGATCGCCGCCATGGCCACGCCGACCGCGTCCTTCTGCGACGCCTCGGTAAACAGGGCGCCGATGACGTTCGGATTGTTCTGCACGGCCCGGGCGATCGCCTCGTTCTGCGACCGCGCCGGCAGCACCAGCGGCTGCGGCGGCACCAGGTTGGGCGGCGGCGACATGCCGACCACCTGGGCATAGGTCGCCTGGGCGGTCTGCAACGTCCCCTCCGCCTCCTGCCTGGCCGCGCGGGCGCTGGCCAGGGCGGCCTCGGCCTGGGCCACGTCGGTCCGTGTAATCTCGCCGACATGGAATCGCTCCGAAGTCGCACGAAGCTGTTCCTGCAACACTTTCTCGTTGTTGATGTTGAGTTGCAGCAATTGCTCGTCCTCGATCACACCGACATAGGCGCTGACGACATCGCTGAAGACCTGCTGTTCGGTCGCAATCAGTTGCGCCCGCTCGGCCATGACGGCATTGACCGCCTTGTGGGTGCTGGCCGTGGTCCGCCCGCCCGCATAAAGCGGCTCCGAGATCGTGACGCCACCGGTATAGCCCGGCACTTCGAACTTGCGGTCGTAGCCGGCATATCCCTGCTGCCGCGCCACGCTGCTGACGCCGGAATAATAGGTCAAGCCGACGGAACTGGTAATGGTGGGCCGCCAGCCGGCCAGCGCCGTCGGCACCTGCTCGTCGGTCGCGCGCAGGGTCGCGCGTTCCTTCTGCAAGGTGGGATTGGTCAGATAGGCCGCCGCCAGGGCCTCCTGCAACGTATGGGGGACGAAGCTCGGCGACCCGCTGCCGTCATAGCGCTGGGCCCACGCGGCCGAGCTGCATAACAGCGCGGCCACACCCACTCCAACCCCGCGTCCGCGTCTCATTCGCCCCTCCCCGGAAATACTGTCCGGGACTGGGTATCGCATGCGCGGGTAAAGAATATATCAAACGATGTCGGGCCTCAGAACGCGAAGGCCGGGGCCGGTTCCAGTTCGGGCAGCAACGGGAGCGCCACATCGAACACGGGCCGCGTCGCCAGCCCGTTCTCGGACGCTTCCCCGATGCTGGCCGCCGCCACGCCGCCTTCGGGCCAGATCACGCAGACAATCCTGCCATGCGGCGCAAGCTGGTCCACCAGCGCCGGCGGCACGGCGCGCACGGCGCCGTCGATCAAAATCAGGTCGAACGGCGAATCGGGCGCCGCGCCGGCCGCCAGCGCGCCATCGCGCCACACCACGGCCGGCGCCTCCGCGGCACAGAAGGCCTTGCCGATCGCGCTCAGGGCGGAATCCGATTCCAGCGCCACGACCGCCACGCCCAGGCGCGCCAACAAGGCCGCGATGTACCCGGTCCCCGCCCCCACCACCAGCGCGCGCTGCCCGGCCGCGGGCTCCGCGATCTGGACCATGCGGCCCGCGATGCGCGGTTCGGTCAGCACGCGTCCCCGGCCCAGTTCCAGGCTCTGGTCGGCATAGGCAATGGCCCGCAGCGCCGCCGGCACGCAGCATTCGCGCGGCAGTTCGCGCATCACGGCGACGATTCGCGGATCATTGATCTGCACGGGGCGGATCTGGGCATCCACCATCCGCTGCCGCGCGGCATCGTAATCGAGGATGGCCTCTCCAGGCGCGGACTGGTCCATGGCGTTCCCTTCGCACTGTAACCCACGGCACGCACCCCATCATGGAGGGGCCTCCGGGGCGGTTCGCTACTGTCCTGCCCGTTTTATGTCCCCGCGCGGCATCTGCCTAGCAGGCCGGTTGCACACAACGGCTTGACCAGCGCCACCAGAGCGTGGATATAGCCAACGCACCATGTCGGGTCCGGTGGCAGAATGGTGATGCAGCGGACTGCAAATCCGCGTATGTGGGTTCGATTCCCGCCCGGACCTCCACCCGAAAATCCCGACAGCGGGCCCCGGCGGCCAAAGCATTGGCCACCCCGATTTCCATTCAATACGTATCTTCGTTCTTGAAGAGGACAATACGTACTGTTTCGATAATGATTTTCAAATCAAGCCACAAAGACCAATGGTTTATATAGAAAATATCATAACTCAGCCGTCTTCTGGCATCTTTTATTGCCTTTATTTCACCACGAAACCCTTTTACCTGCGCAAGCCCTGTAATTCCCGGATGCAGTTTGTGTCGAAGCAGGTAGTTCTTAACGACATCTTCATATATCCCCTCTCCCACACGCATGGAGGCGACATGCGCGCGCGGACCGACAATGGACATCTGTCCCGCCAGCACATTCCATAACTGTGGCAGTTCATCCAGGGAGTAGCGGCGCAGATAGCGGCCGATCCGCGTGACGCGTGGATCGTCCCGTACCGTTTTCTGCACGCCGGTCGGATCCGACATGGTCGTATACATCGT
Source organism: Gluconacetobacter sacchari (assembly GCF_014174255.1). GTDB lineage: Bacteria > Pseudomonadota > Alphaproteobacteria > Acetobacterales > Acetobacteraceae > Gluconacetobacter > Gluconacetobacter sacchari. The sequence goes on along the minus strand of NZ_JABEQJ010000002.1, from coordinate 119,480 downwards.
CCGGAATTTGAGTACCGGAATCGGGTTCGAATTAAACCCATAACGCATCTGTTCAAAAAAAATCGGCCCCTTACTGTCGCATTTGATCAGAATCGCAATAAGAGCAAAAATCGGAGACAAAAATAAAAGCAGTAAAATCGAAATTATTTTGTCTTCCAGAAATTTGACAACATAATCAAATCCGGAGAGCGGCTGTTTTTCTATAAGGACGATGGAAAACTCTGGTCCCGACGCTCCGTTTTCGTCATCGAAATCCGATTTTTTCAATGCGATATCAATATCGACGGGCAAGACCCGAATCTTTTGAAAGATCCCAAGGAACCGCTCGCGACTCAGGGAGAATATGGACAGGATAATGATGTCGGGCAAACTCCGCCGACAGAACGCCAGCAAATCATCGAGATTTCCCAGATACTGGGCCGACGGCCTGACTTCATTCAGACCCCGGGTCCGATCATCGAAGATTCCCAGGATCTCATACCGATCCGGCGCCTGCCGGAGCCAGCGCGCCACCTTCTCTCCATCCGCGCCGGCCCCGACGATCACCACGCGCTTTCGCTGCTTCGGCAAGCCGCCACCAAGAAACGACGCGGTCCTTCTGGCCCGCGACGCCGAAATACGTGCGGCGAGATACGACGCCTCCGTATGAAGATCGGATATATCAGCCAACGCGCGAAAGATCCTTGAACAATGCAATCAAGAACTCGGACAATGCCCAAACGTATCGCTTCGCGAGGCGCCTGGGCTCCAGCGCGATCCGCCAGAGCCATTCCAGGTTGAGACGCTGGACGAGCACCGGAGGCTTGGGCAACAGCCCCAGAGCCACAATCAGCGACTGCCCGATGCACAGCGCCCAGCACGGCGGCAGATCGTCTTTATACCGGCTGACAAACAGTTCGCTTCGCGGCGCTCCGACACCCATGAAAAGCAAGCTTGTCGCGTGGTCGCGGATCAGTCGCGCCAGATGCCGCGCCTCGGTCGGATCGTTTTCAAAACCAACCGCCGGCACGTAAAAGGAAAATCGGTCATCCAGCCCATGGGCACGCGCCCATTCGACAACGGCCTTCCCCGTTCGTTCACTATCGACCACAGCGAAAATCCGATGTTTCCGCAATGCCGATGGCATCGACATCAGATCCTCCGTGATCTCGCGCCCCGTCACCCGTCCGGGTAATGGCAAGCCACGGCAACGGCCATAGTAATAAAGCGGAAAACCGTCACATGTGAGAATCTCGGCCTGCTCGCAGGCCCGCCGAAACTCCTCATTCGTCCGCATCAATGCGATATGCTGGATATTGGGCGTAATCAGAAGGCCCACATTTTCGTCGGGCGCTCGGATGTGATCCGCAATGAGTTTCGAAATATCAGCGGCGGATAAAGGGCTGAAAGGCAGGCCGAATAACATGATAGCTAAACGAGACACACGTGCCGACATGGCGTCCGAGCCCTTGACCATAATATAGTTTAAAACAAGGTATCGCCGATCTACGGAAAAATGAACAGCCAATTATGATTCATTTATTCGCATTCCACAGGCGCGGCTCTGGTTTGCAATATCACTGACCGATCGATCAATCGGCACGCGTGCCGAACGCGCGCTCAATTGGCAGAAGAGGGCGAAAGAAGAGATTTCCTTCCGCGCGGCATGGTAAAGAGCGCCCCCATCCCGTGAGCATTGGCATATTTGTATAGTGCGATCGGACAGAAGACGCCCATCGCCGTGCCCAACGCCACATGGACGTATGGGTCATCCACATGAAAGACACCGTGCAATACAATGCGCGTACCGCTTCCGGTAATGACATGGATAAGATAGATCGGCATGGAATACTTGCCGATAATTTTTATTATATTCAATTTCCCTTCCAAATTCAAACTCACACCGATGAAAAACAGAATTGACGCCATGGCCAGAAACAGCGTCGAGAATCCCATTCTCGTGTAAATGAAATGATACGTAAAATGAAATATATATTGCGAGCAGCCGGCGACGACCAGAAGCAGAATGATGTATTTTCGGCACACTTCCTCAAAGAAGGACATGTATCTGCCGCACAATATACCAACAGAAAAAAACACAGCATTCGCAAGAAACAAATCAAATATAAATGGGGCATCAAGCTTGCCGCGAAAAACACAGAAAAATGAAAGAATGACCGACATAAACAAATAGTTTATTTTTGAGAATGACACCTCGAATATGATGAAAACAACAAAACACATCATCAATATATACAGAAACCAAAACTGATCGCGCGGCGCCCAGAGAATGGAAACCAATTCCCCGGAACTGAAGTGGCCATTTGTATGGCTCGACAATACGATCTCAACAACACCCTGTATCGTCGACCATACAATATATGGATAGACGATCGTATCAAATTTATTTCTTATAAGTCCATCGCTACGCCGCTTTTCCAGAGAATTGTAAAAAAACAATCCCGACACAAAGAAAAACAAAGGCATATGGAAACTGTATATGACGCTGTCCAGAATAACCAGAGCATCGTTTCCCCGCGCGATCCCGGCCTTTTCTATGCCTCTGAGCACATGACCGAAGACGACCAGAATGATTCCCATGCCCTTGGCATAATCCACCCAGGGATAATATCCTCTTAGAACCGGTCTCGGTGGCGCGGAAACGGTTTGTGAGTAAGCAACGTCTGTTCCGAGCATCTTTGTTCTCGTTCTTACTTATGTGCCCGACCCGGGAGGTTGAAAAAAAAGCCGGCTTCGACATTATGATCTGCCGATTTTCCATTGATACGCAACAGCGGCAATGGACCTCCAAGCCGAACATGGCTCGGATGAGCATGAAATAACGCAAGTTCACGTCATTCGCCACGGGCGAACAGACAAAAGCAATACTACCATAAGCACATGCGCACCACTAGCCGTCGGCCAGATGCCCGAGCCTATCCGCATTTGACTTCCCAGACACATTCGCCCATCTGGTCGCACGTTCTCGTGGGCGGGCAATGGCTGCCTCCGGTCGGAAGCGTGTCGGGGACCATGTATGGTCCGCTATCTACCGGAGAAAGGGGCGGAAGCTCCTGCGGTTCGGGCGGTACCAGATCATAGGAGTCAGCGCATTGGGCGACATGCTTGCATCGCCCCTGCGTACAATTCCAACTCCACTTACACAGATGCCGGCCAACATTCTGCTCGATCTCCCTCTGAGCCAACGCTCTTCCGGCATCCAGCGGAACGGCCAGGATGGTCGCGATCACCAACAGGCCGGCGCGCCCGAAACGACACGTCATCGGTCGCGAGCCGTCGAACCTGGATTGCAGCCCGAAAAACAGCGAAACAAATCGAACAGACGTAAACGCGATTGCTCGTCCATGGGTACATTCAACCAATAAGCCGCTCTTTTCTCTAACCCGGATCCCCCGCCCTTCCAATTCCTATTTTGACGCTTCATCAAAGGACGTCGAAAGGCTATATCTTCTTTCATGCCCCGCGCGCCCCTGTTCCGTCATGTGTCCTTTCCGCCGCTGCCCTTTCTGATTTCCCTGTCCGATCAGGCACTCGGCGCCCTGCTGAACTTCACCGTGAACCTGTGGATGGCACGCGAAGGGCTGCCCAACTCCTATGGCGTCTATGCCTTGTGGCTTGCGGTCGCCTGGATCACGGGAACAGCCCAGTCGACATTGATTACCTGCCACCTTTCGGGGCTGACCGCGCTCGACGGGGAAGAAAGAGCGACGGCCGAGCGTTTCCTGCTGACGATCCAGATCCTTTTCGTCCTGGCCGCCTTCCTGGCGACAGCCCTCGTCATGGCGATCCTCGGTCAGCATCACAGCAAGTTCCATGCCGCGGGCGCGATCGTTTTTGTCCCGATGTTCCTTGTCTACCAATATACGCGCGCCCTGTTCTTCGCCCATCACCGGGCAGATTTCGCCACGGCCCTGACGGCGACATCCCTGTTCCTCTTTATTGTCGCCGCCTCCACCTGTTCCCTGGCCGGGGATACGCCGACACCCGATATCGGACTGCTCCTGGCCGGCGGTTCGTATGGTACTGCGGCATTCACCTGGCTCCTGACCCGGACCAAGGGGCAACGCCCCCTGCTGCGCTGGCGCGAGATGCGCCCGCATCTCCATTATCTGGGCAGTTCGGGCTGGATCCTGCTTGGCGCGGCGTCGGCCGAACTGACAAGCCGGATGTTCAACTTTGTCGGCGCCTGGCGCTACGGGGCGCTCGCCCTCGCGGAACTGACGGCCACACAGGTCGTCATCAGGCCGGCGTGGATGCTCAGCGCGGCATGGGCATCCATCAGCCTGCCGCAGCTTTCGCGCATGTGGGCGCATCGCGATCGTCATCCTTTCATGACGACAATCGTCGCGGGTCTGGCGCTGCCACTGGTCGGCAGCATCCTCTGGACGGGCGGCATCGCGTTAAGCTGGCCGGAATTGTCCCATCTGCTGTATAAAGGACATTATCAGCAGAACAGCACGCTGGTCCTCCTGTGGGGTGCAAATGTCATCCTCGGCGGCCTGTCCGCCGTCGGAACCATAACCCTGCTGTCCATGCGCCAATATCGCATCCTTGCACTGACCGATGTGGCCGCCGCGCTGACGACGACCTCATGCATGGTGCTCATCGCCATGAACTCCCACCCGGCCATGGTCATCGTCGGAACCGTTGCCGGCCAGACCGTTCAATGCTTCTTCATGATACACGTCGTTCGGCGCATTCTGTCCGCCCCGCGCAAGGATACATGAAAGCAGCGGCACCATCGGAAGCGACCCACTCACTCCTTCGAAAAGTCACCAGCCGCCGCCATGCCCGCCCCAATATACAGGAACATCCCGGCCGCGCTTCCTGCGCGCCGGCACAGGTTACCGATTCACTTCTTCAAAAGAGATAAGTAACTTTTTTTACTGAATAAACTATATTTCCATATAGTATTGATCAAATAGCGTTCCGCATGCGTTATTTTTATAATGGCAGGCGGATTCGGCGGCATTTTATTCGCACATAGCTTCAAGGCGATCTTGTAGGGAACCCATCGAGACAATTCATGATAGAGAAACGCCGACGTCCCGGCGGCCCTGAGATGAAAGGAGCAGGATTGAATCCGACGCATCGCCACCTGCGCTGCCAGATAAACCAGAAGATATCTGGGGTTCTCGATAGCCTGAAGAAGTTCTTTATAGTCGGGTCGGTTTTGTAAACTCAAAAAATACGAGTCGACACCCGGAATGACTTTCCTGAACTCATCCCGCCATGCCCGAATAAATGGATCGTCCGGCAGGGATGCGATCAACCAGCTTTCAAAAACAGGGAAGCGCTCTATCTTCGTCCATTTCTCATAATAATATCCGACAAAATTATAGCGCCCGCTGGCAAATTTTTCATAAATCCAGGAAAAATCGTCAAACACGAGACTGGTTACATCCAGCCAAATCCCGCCATATCGCAGGATCAATTCCAGCCTGATCAGGTCAGCCTTCATCGCGGCGGACAAATCGTCCTGTCCCGTCATATAGTCGTCTATATAGTGGGACACGGTGTGTCGGTTCAGAAGCCGAACGTCACAATCCGGGTTCAGACCGCGCACCCGTTCGATCAGGCTATCTATATATTTTGGATAGTTCGGATTATCCCAATACATCCAAACAATTTTAGGAAGATAGGAGACTTCTCCTTCGGTATTTAAAAGAGAAATATCACCGACTGCACCAGCCCCAGCGGACATTGCACGTGAAGACGGATAATAAAAAACAAAATACATGAGGAACGACTTTATTTTTCTCATTTTCTCTCGAAAATGGATCATAACTTCGTTCCTCGTCCGCCATTCACCGGCAAAAATTCACAATACACATCAGTCCCCGACTCGATAATTCGTCCGGAGGAATGCGATCAATAGAAAACACTCGACCCCATATTGTAATTCAATGTCTTGTTGAACGGCACGCTCTTGTTCAGATACTGATCAATGAAGACATCGAACGATGCAATGGTGGTCTTGGGCACGAAAACCAGGTCGCCCGGCTGAAGCATAACATGATCACTTATGTCCGCGGTATTCATGTAATGCCGCAGATCGATCGTCCGCATCATCGGACGCCCGTCGCTGCGATGACGGATCAGGACCGCCTGGGACAATTTGGCGGAATCGATGGCACCTCCCGCGGTAACAACCGCCTGCATCGCATCCATTTCGCCCTTGAGCGGATAGATCCCCTGCGTCTTCACCTCGCCACCGACATAGATCTGCGCGGCCACATAACTGCGCACGATGATATCGAATGCCGGGTCGCGAAGATAAGCGGCATATCGTTTCTGCATCGTACTCTTCAGGGTCGCAAGCGGCTGTCCCGCCGCCATGACCGTTCCCAGCAACGGCGCAGTAATTGTACCGTCGGGGGCGATTGACAGTTCATTTTCGTTGAGTTCTGGATTAAGCGTATAACGAAGAGCCAATGTGTCTCCAGGCGCAAGCCGGTAGGGAACCTGCTCGTCCGTCCAGGGAACGAAATTACGTGCGCCATGAGGTTGAGGATCAAGATGCTGGACGCAGCCCGTGACGCCTATGGCAAACAATATTACCAACAACCGGTGCAAGAATGTCACAACCAACTTGTTCCTTCTGGCCAATGTTGCTTCGTTAATAAAGGTTTCCGAGGACCAGAGCAATCGACGTAATACGATGCCGCGCAACGTTTCGCATTTCACACCGGCCCTTATCCATGCTAGCATTCAAATACATAATGAGAGCTTTGGCGGTCTGAACATACTATGAAAGAATCCTTTCAGCTCCGCCTGACCAGCAGGTCGATGTCGTACGCTCGGCATTCGACTCGCGATATTCTGGCAGCCGTCTTTTATTATAAAAGAAGCCTCCTGGTCGCCGCGCTGGTTCCAGTCGCGCTCAGCCTCCTGGCCGTCGCCGCCGCGCAGCGTGTCTATACCGCGCAGGCGCGCTTGCTGGTCCTGTATGGCGGCGAATATGTCTTCCATCCGCTGGGGCAGGAAATGGGCGGCGACGTCGCCCTGGACCGGAATCAGATCATTCAGGGCGAGCTGGAGATTCTTCAAAGTCCCGCGCTGGCGGCGCAGGTGGTCCAGGACGTCGGAATTCGGCGCCTCTACCCCGACCTCCCCGCCAACCAGCAGGGAGAACAGCAGGCGGCCACCCGTCTTCTGCGCGATCTGCGGGTCGACGCCATCCCGCAATCCAATATTCTGGAACTTTCCCTGCGCAACCGCGGGCGTCAGACGGCCCTGGACACGCTCGACGTCATTATCCACGACTATATCGTCTATCATGGCGAAATCTTCGCCGCGAACCGGGACAGCGGACCGATGCGCCTGCTGGCCCAGATGGCCGCCCGGTTGAATGCCGCGGAAGACAAGCTCGTTGCCTTCAGCCTGGCGCACAAGATCAGCGACCTGGGGCAGCAGACCACCATCATCCTGCGCCGCCTGGGCGATCTGTCGGACCAACTGACGACGAACGCCAGCGAGGTGGACGATTTCGATGGCCAGATCAGGACTCTGGACAGCGCATTGCGGCTGACCCCGTCGCAGGTCGAGCTTTTTTCGGAGACAGATATCGGGCAAGCCCGCAAAACCATGCAGGAACGTCTGGCGCGGCTGCAAATCCAGCTTGCCGACGCCCGGCAACGCTACAAGGACACGTTTCCGCTGGTCGTCGATATCGAACACCAGATCAGCGATATCAAGCAGCAGATCGCTCAGGCGACACCGCGCGAAACGAACGTGAAGCGCAACGGCGTCAATACCGTCTATGATGCGCTGAACCAGCAGCGGATATTGCTGAGTTCGCGGGCAGCAGGCCTCCGCGCCAAGCGGGTCGCGATCGAAGCCGAGAAGAATGCCCTCCAGGCGCGCCTCGCCGAACTGACCAGTCTGTCGGGTCAATATCGCGATCTGCAAACGGCGCGCGATTCACTCACCGAAAGCTATCGGACGCTCGAAACCAATGTCGGGGTCTCGACGATGGGCTCTACCCTCGCCCAGGTGGCCAGCACCAATATCCGCGTCGTTCATCCGCCGAATGCTTCCATGCATGGCACCACCCTGCGGCTGCCGATCATGGCGACCGGGCTGATGTTTGGCATGATCGCCGCTGTCGGTGTGCTGGCTTTCCGCGTTTCCACCCAGAAAATATTCGTCACGGTTCGCGACGTCGAGCTAGGGCTCCATCTGCCCGTTCTTCTATCCATTCCTTTATATAAAAGTAACGAATAGTGAACGACATATCCTCCATTCCGGTACGGGCCACCGCGAACGATCTCCACTCACATCTCGTCGCGGAGAACGAAATAAAGCGGCTCCTCTACATGGTGCCGCGCAGGAAGAACAACGCGACGGTCCTGCAGTTTATCGCCAGTCAGGCCGGTGTCGGCACAAGTTCGATTACGCGTGAATTCGCAGCCGTAGCAGGCGGCGACATGGGAATTTCCACCCTCATCCTCTCGCTCGACGAATCCACGGCACTCACCGACGAGGGTCTGGCGCAAAAATATCATCTGTCGCCCACCCTCCTGTCGTCACCCGATGCCGATCCGCCCGGTCCGGACTGGGTACGGTTTCGCATGGTCCGAGATTCAACGCTGACCTTTGCAATGACGGCGGTGGACCAGCAAAAACATCCCATTGACTGGATCACACAAATCCAGACCTGGCGGTCTTGCTTCGACCTGATTTTGATCGATGCGCCCCCTCTCAAGCAGTCTTATCTTGGCGTGGCACTGGCATCCCAGGTTGACGCATCAATTATCATAATCGGGGCGGAAGATACGAATAAGAGCGACGCGAAGGATCTCATATTCAGAATAGAAGAATTGAAAGGGAATATTATCGGAGCAATACTGAATAAACGGCGTCATCATATTCCAAAAGCACTTTACAATCTCCCAATATGAATTTTAATTATTTGGGAATGGATCGGTTTGCCACCGATTTTGGAGACGGCGCCGTCCTGCTTCCGATTTTCGGCTTGTCCATTATCCTGTTTGCAGTCTTTGGCTGGGTGCGTGGCGCCATTGTGTGGGGAGGACTGGCCGGCACGGCCCTTGCCCTGCTGATGACGGTCAAGTTCATAGGTCTGGAGTGGGCATATCTTTCCGACGCTCCCGGCCGGGCGTTCAGTATCAGCGGCCATGTCGCGGCCGGAAGTGCGATTTACGGCAGCCTGCTCAATCTGCTGATCTTCCGCAAAAGAAAAAGCCTGCTCGCCTGTCTTCCGGTTCCGGTCTTCGTTGCCAGCCTGTTCTCCTATACGCGGCTCGCGCTTCATTCCCATACACCCGCCGAAGTGGCGTTAGGAGCCATCCTTGGCGTTTCGGTCGCTTTGATCTCCAGCCGCGTGCTCATCCCCCTGCCCTCTCGGCTGATTATTCCGACATTTGCGATCATGCTTATCACCATAATGTTCTTTCATGGTGATCATTCCCACACGGAGACGCTGCTTCAGACCCAGTTTTCCGCCTGGACGCCGGACTTATAAAACCATTACACTTCTCTGAAAATTCAAGTATGATAAAGACTGTAGAATATGAAAACAGGCGTGCGTGGTTTCAGTGTCTCCTTTTCGGGGCAATAATAGTTCGGCTCGGCGCCTGAGGGTTCTGATTCTGGCAGAATCCTGTAATCCCGAATGGTCAAGCGTCCCGCTCGTCGGGTGGTCGCACTACGAGGCCCTGTCTCGTGTTGCGGATGTGCATCTGGTCACGCGCGTGCGGAATCGTCCCGCCCTCGACCGTTGCGGCCTGAAGGAAGGACAGGACTACACAGCGATCAATACGGAATTCCTGTTCGAACCGATCGCGCGGCTGGTCCGCTGGATCAGCGGTCCCAACAAGGGATGGGCGGTCGTCACGGCCCTCACCATTCCGTCCTACCTGCTGTTCGAGTTGATCGCCCGCAAACGTTTCAAGAAGCGTTTGCGGGAGTTCGATCTCGTCCACAGAATAACGCCGGTCAGTCCGGCGGTTCCCAGCCCGATGGCAACATGGTGCCGCAGAGCCGGCGTGCCGTTTGTTCTTGGCCCCCTTAATGGCGGCCTACCCTGGCCCAAGGAATTTCCCAACCTGCGCAAACAGGAGGGCGAATGGCTGTCGGGCTTTCGCTCGCTTTTCCGCGCCCTGCCGGGTTACAGATCCACACGAAACGCCGCTGCCGCCATTATCGCCGGCGGAAAGAGCGCCTTCCGCGAAATTCCCGGCATCTGGAAAGACAAGGTCGTCTACATCCCGGAAAATGCGTTTGATCCGTCTCGTTTTCCAGTACCGACGCACCGCCGCTCCGCGCAGGACTATCAGGGGCGCCCCCTGCGCGCCATCTATCTTGGCCGACTGGTCCCCTATAAAGGCTGCGACATGCTGCTGGAGGCTGCGGCAGACCTGTTGCGCCAGGGACGGATGACAATGACCGTCGTCGGCTCAGGTCCGGAAAGCAAGCGGATTCGGAACCTGATCGCCCGGCTTGATATCGGTCACGCCGTCGAATGTACCGGCGAACTCCCCCATCGTCAGGTCGCGGAGTATCTGAGACGGGCCGATATCCTGACCTTCCCCTCGGTACATGAATTCGGCGGCGCCGTAGTGCTCGAGGCCATGGCCATGGGTGTCGTGCCTGTCATTTCGGATTACGGCGGTCCGGCAGAACTGGCGTCGCCCCATTGCGCTTTTCTGGTGCCCTTGCAGGAACGGGATGCCTATATCCAGGCGTTTCGCGACGTATTGCACACGATCGCATCGGACCCGGCCCGGCTTCTTCCGCTGGCGGAAAACGGGCGTCAAAGGGCTGACAAACTGTTTACGTGGCCCCAAAAGGCGGAACAGATCCTGGCGGTCTATCGCTGGGTGCTCGGACAGGAAACGACACGCCCCGACTGGGGTATCCCCTTCAAGGATGACTGAACCAGGCCGAAGCGCCTGGAGAAGCCGCGCGTCGGTCGCAACGCCGCGGACACATGTCCGGTCACGCTTCGGACCGTCACACCACGCCGCGTCCCGAACGACTATTCAGAGGTATTTGCGCAAAATTCTCCATTGCGGCGCATCCTTGCCATGGATCGGCTCCAGGCCGTACGGATACGCGGTCCCCAGATCCGTGCCGGTGCCCCAATAATAAATCGGCATGTCCAGCGCGTCGCAAAACCGCATGGTCGCATCCAGTGCAGCGAGCCAGCCTTCATTTCCCGGCCTACCGGCAGCATCCTGCCGTCCGGCGCCGCATTCCCCGATATTGCCTCGGAGCGAATGAGTCCGCAGCCATTCCACAAACGGCCTTATCCGCCTTATGCCTGTGTCACGGTCAAGAGGGGCGCCAAGGATCTGGTCGCCAATGCGAGCCTCCTCATCCCAGTAATAATGCGTGCCGGAATTATCCCGATCCAGATAGCAGTGCGCCGAAAAAATCAGATTCCGGGCAGGGTCGTCCAATAAATGCAACGTGGGGTTCGCGGCCGGCCATGTTGCCGGGTTCGAATAGCCGTACCCCTCCACCCAAACGGGTCGCACGCCATCGATATCGCGGATCGCAAGAATGGCCGCCTGGGCCGCCTCCTGCCAGGACAGTCCCCCTTGACCGGCCAGGTCATATGGCTCGTTCATGAGATCCCACCCGGCGATACAGGACATGTCGCCGAACCTGCGGCAAAATTCCGACCAGAATTGCGCGAAAGCGGCCGGGGTCAGCCTGCCGTCACCAAAGCGGTATGTTTGCCCCTTCTCCTTGTACCGGCCAAAATTGTGGCAAGGTTCACAGATCACCCGGATACCCGCAACCTTGCAATATTCCAGTACCGATCGGTAGAGATTGCAATATTGCGCGTCGAACCCTCCCCCCAGCGCGGGCTGGAAATGCTCCCACCGCCCGGGCAGGCGAATATATCGTATGCCCTTGCGGGCATAATAACGGAGCATGGCCAGGGTCGGCGCCCCAGGCGGGCTATCTTCCAGCCCCGAGCAATTCAGGCCGCAGACAAATGATTTCCTCACGCGTTTCGTAGCGCGAGCGATGGAGCGTCGCGGGTTTGGCAGTCCGCTACCCGCAACAACCATGCCACCTGCCAGAATTGTTCGACGTGAGACACGCACTGTCTGTCCTTCCACGAGATCGTTGTCGCCGGCCTGCCGAACATGGCCGCCAACCCGCGCAAGCACATTCAACGCTGACCGGCGGCCTCGATCGGATAAAGCGGAATTTTATAAAACCAGAAGCATTTGCCCGCCGCCCCGGCCATCTTGAGCAGGAGAACGGCCAAGGCCGGTGTCAGAGAGCCACCACGCATGACATAGGGTACGACACGCAACAGCAGCAGCAGGCAACCGCCGGCGCATTGCAGCAGGCCGCGCAGCATGAGCCCCGACGCGGACAACCATGCACGATCGGCATTATGAATCACAGCGGCGGCAAAGACCTGGCCCCCGCTGAACGCACGCAGGAAGAGATAACGGAAGTTCATGCGATGGGCCGGCACCCATTCGTACGCGACGGCCGACCCACACCAGGCAATGCGTAGATCCTCTCTCCGCAGCCGGAGAAAGAGGTCCAGATCCTCGCCCCCCGATTTCCCGAACGCCGGGTCAAAAGGCTCACCGTCCCTGAAACATCTCTGCCGTCGCCACATCGAGGCATTGGTGGACACCGTCACCGGCGATCCGCCGCCACGCCCGAGAGGTATGGGTGTACCGTCCGGCATGGGCCAGGCGCGCACGAACTGCCGGGTTTCCCTATCCCATACGGGAGGGTCCTCGGCGGGCCGCACGGATACGGCCGAGAGCACGCAATCCGCGCCGCTGGCGTCCAAAGTCGCGTACATCCGATCCAGCCATCCGCTCGCTATCGTGACGTCGTCATCCAGCAACGCGATGATATCAGCATGGGCCGTCCCGATGCCCCGATTACGGGCAATCGAGATATTGGCCGGATGGGCGCTGACATATCGGACCGGCACGGGTCCCCGCTGATAGCCCGCCACAATGTCGCGTCCATAGCCCGCGGGGCTATTGTCGGAAATCACCACCTCAAAACGCAATCCCTTCGGACTGGCTCGCCCGATGCAATCATCGACCAGTCGCGCCAGGGAGTCGGGACGGTTGAACGTACAGATGACAATGGAAATGAGCGGCGGTTCCATCACGTGCGCCCACTCCCCGCCCTCGAATGCCCGATGGTCGCCAGACCGTCCGCCAGCGTCATGTGCGCAGACCAGTTCAGAATCGCTTTTGCCTTGTCCGTCGGGTAGAAGACCTTCCGTCTGAACAGAGCAAGCTCACTGAGCGCCGGAGCACCGCTGACCCAGGCGAATCTGTCCGACCGCAACAGTTTTCTCAACGCCTTGAAGGGAAGCGCCACCAGAACCCGCCCGTATAGAACAGGCGGCGTAATATGACGCAGCGGCCCATAGCCCACCAGGTCCGCCATTTTCTGGAACCAACTGTTCCAACTCACGCAGTCCGGACCATTGACGTTGAAAACATGTCCCGCGGCCGAGCGAACGACGAGAGCGGCCTCAACCGCCCCCGCGACGTCGTCGACATGCACGAGATTACATGATCCGTCCCCCAACGCGCCGAACTCGCCCCAATATCCGCCAAGGATACGCCGCTCAAGACCCGTCACCCAGAGCGGACTGTCCGGCCCATAGATAATGGTCGGCCTGAGGATGACGATTTCCACACCGGGAAAACCTTCGCTTGCCTCTTCCGCCATGGCCTTCCAGCCCGCGTAATTCGACCGTGTCCCCTTGATACGCGGTGTGGCTTCCGAAACGCAGCCGGCGGCCCCGCCATAAACCGAGATGGAACTGATCAGCACAACACGTCTGACACCCGCCATCTGGCAGGCCTCGAGCAGCTTCCGCGTACCGTCGATCACCACGTCCGCCCCACCGGCGGCGCAATGGACCACACCGTCGACGCCCCGCAGAATATCGGCCTGTATCGCCGCATCCTCCGTGATATCCAGCCTTGCCGTGCGATCGCTGGGCTGACGGGCCGTGGCCAATACCCGCATGTCGGGCCGCGCGCCCAAAGTCCTTACGACGGCTTTTCCAAGAAAGCCGTTGCTTCCCGTCACGAGCACCTTCATGAAAATGTCCTCCGGGGAGCGTCTCTACCGTCCTGCGAAGAAAAACTATAGAAGATCGGAGAAAAGTTGCAATTCCGGAGAAACCGGGCCTGTTCACGCACGCGCCGGCCGCTCGACCGGCGCATACGTAAACGAGCTTGGAAAATGGCCGCCGCATGGATAGATCATATGGATCGCCCTTGCAGGCCGGAGCCGGAAGCTCCACGAGAGACAAGGCGCTCATGACTTGACGAAGACGGCTGAATAAAGAAGCACGACACCGGCGCGCCTTCCCGCCCCACGTCGTGACGGTAGCAGGAACACGCATGGAAACGCATCCGACACCAAGCTGGGTCCATCGCCTCTCTTCCTGGCTTCTGCTTCTCACGCTTTTGTACTCCGCGATCGGCACGCCCGATTTCCATCGCGATGCCTTGACGGTTGCCAGCACGGATTCCGTCAATCCGATCAATCGCTTCATCTGGCTGGCTCTTATGGCCGCGGCCCTTCCCCTGATCAGAAGCAGGTGGACGGGGCTCCAGGACACGTTCAAGGCGGGGTGGCCCCTTATCGCCCTGTTTGTCTATTTTACATGCAGCACAGTGTGGGCACTCGACCCGGATGCATCGAGACGCCGTGTCCTGCTCGCATGGGTACAGATTATCCTTGTGGCAACACTGACAAGCTCCATACGCGACAGGCTGATCCTGATTCGCTGTATCTTCATGAGCTGCGTCATCACGGCGTGCGCCGATCTGGTCACATGGGTCGTCATGCCCGGTTTTGCCATGACCGACGAAGGCCTGGCTGGCCTGCAACCGCAGAAAAACCTGACCGGGTTGATCATGATGTATGGCCTCCTGGCCGGCGGCACGCTGCTCTTCTGCCGCCTCGGCAAGCAGGAGCGTCGACTGACATGGGCGGGAAACGCCCTGCTGCTGGCCCTCCTTCTTGCAAGTCGCTCCAAGACCAGCCTTGCCATCATCCTCGTGATGCCCGGGCTGCTATGGTTGTTTTTCATGCTCACCCGCAGCCGTAAATCCGCGGCGCTGGCCATCGCCTGCGGAACGGTGGGCAGCGCGATAGGCACGGTCTTCGGCTATCTGATCTGGTGCAGCACGACCAATAGCGACCCGATGGTTCTCTTCAGGAACATGACCTTCACCGGCCGCACGGATCTCTGGAGCTTCATGCTTCTTGAAATCCAGAAGCGTCCATGGTTCGGGGCCGGCTTCTATTCATTCTGGGCCATCAATCCCGCCGTTCAACCCAGCCTGAAGTCATCCATGTGGTTCGGTAACGAAGTCCATATCAATGAAGGCCACGAAGGCTATATCGATCTGATCGCTACAGGCGGACTGGTCGGATTGGCCATGGGCGTCGGGATTCTGGTTTATGCCATCACATTGGCCGTGAAGGCTGTCGCCAAGGCGCCGATATGGCACGGGCCTCATTCGGCGACGATGATCAGGCCCGTGGCGTTCTTCCACCTTGCCTTTCTTCTCGCCCTGAGCATCCATAATTTCACGGAATCCAATCTCTTCAGCAATAATGGCTTGCTGGCCGTGGCACTCTATTTCTCACTGTTCGAACTGACATCCTGGAACAGGCAACGGATCATGCACGATCCGGCGCACAAGCCATGGGACGGATCGGTCACCCTGCCTTCCCGCACGCACGAGGCACAACTCGTCCCATGATGTCCCTTGAGCATGAACAACATGACGGCAAAGGCATGGTCCAGATGGGCTCCCCCCATCGTCGATCGCGTTCGCATCCTGAAGACATGCCCATGCCTCATGACTGTGTTAGCATCGCGAGAGAATCGTATCCCGTTCGAAACGGCTGAGGAACTGACAAACCCATGACAGAGGCCGGAGAGCGGGCATTATCCCAACCCGCCATCGATATCAGCATCGTGGTGCCATGTTACGATCGCCTGAACCTGCTGACACGCACGATCCAGGCCTGCCTGTCCCAACAGGTCGATGCCGCGATCTCGTGGGAGATCGTCGTCGCGGACAACCACCCCGACCGCCTGGCCGCACCCGTGGTATCGGCTTTCGACAGCACGATCCCATTGCGTCATATCGCGGCCGGCGACCGCAACATCGCCGAGGCACGCAATCTGGGCGTCAAGGCCGCGAGAGGTGCCTTCATCGCATTCGTCGATGATGACGAGGCACCCGAGCCAGGCTGGCTGATGGCCCATTACCGGTGCCTGGCCCGAACCGGCGCCGATGCCAGTTTCGGGGCCATCTCCCCGATCTTCGAAGGCGGCTCCCCTCCGGGGTGGGATCCCCAGGGCCGCTATTACAGCACCGATTTCGGGTTGCCCGACGGCACGACGATCGAGCCGCTGAAATGGTTTCCCCCCCGCCCCCGCGGGGTCAGCACCGCGAATGTCATGCTGAAACGCTCTTCCTGTTTTTCAGGAGACAAGCCATTCGACGAGGATTTCGGGCGCACCGGAGGCGAGGATACGCTCCTGCTCCTGCGCCTGGCGCAGGCCGGAAGGCGATTCGTCTGGTGCGTGGGGGCCGAGGTCGTCGAGTTCAATGAAGCCGGGCGGCAGAGCTTTCGCTATATGTGTCGCCGCGTTCAGCGAAGTTCCCGCCATTCGGCAGAAGTCCGCATGGCCATCAGTTCCCATAAGCTGCTGACCCGCATGAGCGTCTATTTTATCGCCCTGTCGCAGCTATCGGTCTTCGGAACGTTGTGGGCGCTGCGCCGAAAGCCCGCCTACGTGCTCCAGATCTGCAAAGCCCTCGGAAAATTAGGCTTCGCCCGGTTCGAATTCATACCGGAATAACGGCGGAAGGCGCGGCATCAGGACCATCCGCGCCAAGTCCGGCCATTCCTAGCTCGGCACTGGACGAACATCGATCAGCGGCTGCTTTTTGTCGATTGGCCATTCATGCCATCGACCGAAACAGTCTATGGCGTCCCGTACGGGATTCGAACCCGTGTTACCGCCGTGAAAGGGCAAAATGTAGTCATGGAAGACTGCGGGCTCCGTGGTTATCGCGTTGATCTTGCAAGATTATTTTGTCACCCCGCGTCACCCGTTGTCACCCTAAATCACCCCCACCGTGGCTCAAAAATGGCTCACGATGGGCGCCTGATACTGGACTGACAGGGCCGTGTCCAGGTAGGCCGCCGAGCCCTCTCCGTCCGTTCCAGCTTATGCTCACTCCACCCTGAAATAGCACCTCACGAATATGTGATGTCTGTCCCGAGGACATATCGACATCTTTGTCCGGGCACTCCATGACTTCCGCCACGGCCTTCGTGATTTGCCTTCGCGACTCCATGACTTCAACACCCTCCCAAGCATAGGCGAAGGCATTTCAGGTCATGAGATACAAAATGACGTCCAATGCACTATGTGTATTGCAACGGCGCCGATCTAGATCGCGCTGGATGCCTAAAAAGCATTAAGGACGCCAGAAATGACCACGGAAATCGCAGCGGATACCACCTCCGACTGTCGCCTGCTGGACGACATTCAGGTCTCCGAAATCTTCAACATTCCGGTCCGGACCCTGATCCGGCTCCGTGACCTCCGTCCGGACAACAACCGCCACGGACTGCCAGCCGGACCGCGATTCATCCGACTCGGGCGGGCTGTCCGGTATCGAGTCGCTGACATCCATGACTGGATTGCGGCGCAGACCGTCGATCCAGCAGACGTTCTCGTGACCGCGCGCGGCCAGACCCGCCGCCCCCGCCGGCCCCGCAAGACCGAGATCGCGGCCTGAAGCCCGCACACCTCTCTCTATATATAAGGAGTCGCAGTCCGATGAACGCTGCCACTGCCACCCGCACCGCTAACCCTTTTCGCGGCAGCCGGCGCGAGCCCCCGTGCCCGGTCGAGCGCCTGAACCCCGACCTTGCGAGTCCCCGCGATCTGCAATTCAAGGCACCCAAATCGGTATCGATTCTCTGTGCAGCATTGACTGACGATCAGCGTGAACAGATCGACAAAGCGCAAAGCCAGGCGACGGCACTTGCGCTGGAATATGCACACAAGAATGGGCTCACCGTAACTCGCCGTATGGCACTCGCGCTGGGAACAGGACATCCAGGACATCATCTAGTGATCCAGGTCAGGTCCGGACCGGCCGCATAACCTCGCCCAAAAACGAAAACGCTGACCCACCCCGGCGAAGGGGTAAGCCAGCGATCCGATACCCACAACCACACCCACCAACACTTGCCGCAAGCAAAGATATCAGGGGACTCGTCCCCAGATATGGGTATCGGACTCGCAGGGTCAAGCGTTTTCTCATTCATTTTGTTGGAGAAAACGAAGATGGCTACCACCAATGTCGTTCAATTGCCGCCCCGCACGATCGCGACTCCTTCGCGTCCAATGGCGCCTCCGCCTGCGCCGGCCCATCATGCAGACGAAGACCTGGACGATCGCGCGGTTAACGCCTCACGGAAAAAAAACGCCAACGCGAAGCGGTCCCAGGGAGCGCCCAAGGAGAAGACGCCCGACCCGTCGAAGCTAAACCCCACGATGCCGGCAACGAGCCCCACTCTCGCCGACTTCGGCTTTATGTCGCCTGGCCCGGCGTCGATCCATGTTTACAACGATGCCAATTCGCGTCCGCTGTTCGGCATCCTGCGGGTGCCGGAGGACGGCGGGTTCCAGCGGCAGGTCATCGTTCACGGGACGCGACACGGCATCGAGCGCTGGCATCTTGTTGATTCTGCTGATGCCAAAGATGCGATCGGAAAGGCGGTCCACGGCGGGAAAGTGCCACTCTACGGCCTCGACAGGTTGCTCGCCCGACCCGATGCGCCGGTTCTCTATATGTTTGATGAATATGGTGCAGACGTCGCCCAGGAGATGCTTCCCGATCACGTCGTCGTCTCGGGGGCTAACGAAACGTGCCTCGACCCCCTGTCCGCCAGGGCGGTAACCATTTGGCCCGACGCTGGCGAGGCTGGCACCAATGCCGCTATCGAAGCGGCCGACGCCATCAAAAAAGTCCGATACAGCACGGGAGAGTCACGGGGCCAGACGCTCGGCATCGACTTGCCGGATAACCTGCCTGATGGCTGGAATCCGGCAGTCTCCGATCCTGAACAGTTCGGCATCGACATCGCTTCACTCGCCCGGAACCCGGTGCCAACCGAGCAGGCGTTTCGCCCGTTCGTCATCATGCCCCATGGCTACAAAATGTCGAAGACCGGCTTGGTCTTTAAGGGCGACGATGATGTCACCCATCAGGTCACCAAGACGCCATTCCGTGTCGTCGCTGAGTCTGACCTTGCTGAAAACGGTGCGGCCGGCGTGATTCTGCGCTGGCAGAATCGTGGTCAGACCGTCGAGTTTGTCGCTCTGCGCGGCCAGATTTCGGCGCGAGGTTCAAGCCTGACGAAGGAACTCCGTGAGAACAAGATGCTTTTTCCCGAAAGCATGGCCAGGCTACTGCTTGATTTCCTGGGCACCGTCGAGGCCAGGAAATTTATCCGAACGGTCAATACTGTTGGGTGGGATCAGGGCTCAGGCTGGGAGCGGCCTCTATTCGTGATGCCCGGCGGTGACGTCGTCGGATCAGGGCACTCGGAAATCCGCTTTGCCGCACCGAATGTCAATGCCGCGAAGGAGCGCCTGAAATACACGCCGTCGGGCACCCTCGACGAGTGGCAGGAATATGTCGCAGCGCGAGCGGCCGGAAACAGCCGTCTTGTCCTGGGTATCTGCCTTGCGCTGACAAGCCCGCTCCTGAAGGTCCTGGGAAGCGTGATCGAAGCCGGAGGTGTCCACATTTGGGGCGGAAACGGTCTGGGTAAATCAACATACTCTCATGTCCTGACGAGTGTCTGGGGTGATCCGCGCAAGCTGATGACTGAACTCGATGGAACGAAAACGGGCTTCGAGAACGCGGCCGAACTCGCATCGTGCATCGGCTTGTTCCTTGAAGAACTAAAAAACGACGACAAGGGCATCAATAAAGAGATTGGCCGAATCATCTATATGTGGGCGAACAGGAAGGGCGGATTGCGATCCGGGCCGAACATTGCTCTGCGTGAAACAAAAGAATTCGACATCATGTTCTGCTCGACTGGCGAATACCACCTCAAGACCGTCATCGAAACATCAGGCGGCACATATACGGGCGGCATAGAAGCTCGCATGACATCCATAAAGGCCGAGCCGGATGGATCGGGCTACGGATTGCTCGACACTATTCACGATGCCCACACGTCGAAGGCGTTCGTCGATCGCATGAAAGATGATTGCGAATGCTACCACGGGACGGCCGGCCGCCATTTCGTCGCCCGATTGATCGAGGACCTTACGCAGACCGGTCGCGAGAGCATCAGGCAATGGTTCGCCGAATCCATTGAGTTATTCATTGATGATTACGTCCCCGCCGGTGCAGATAAAATGATCCATCGCGTCGCAAAGCGGTTCGCCGTGATGGCGACGGTCGGAGAACTCGCTCTGGAATATGGCACGCTGCCTTGGGCCAAGGGGGAGGCATTCCGTGGCGTTGGGGCGTGTTTCCAATCGTGGCTCGCTGACCGGGGCGGCCTGGGCGCGCGTGAGGATATCCTGGCCGTCCAGCAGGTTCGTCGGTTCATCGAGCAGCACAGGTTCTCGCGATTCGAGGACGTGGACGCCGCCCGGACAGCCATCGGCACGACTGGCAAGGAGGGCGCTGATTGCTATCTGTCTAACGTCCGGGATGCTGTCGGATTCCGTGAACTGACCAGGGACAGCGACGGAACCGAAGCGTATTCATATTATGTCCAAGCGGAGCAATGGAAGAACGCCGTCTGCAAGGGGATCGACTCCACCCGCGCGGCCAAGGCGGTTCGCGACGCTGGAGCCCTCCAGACCGGCGCTGGCAGGAATCTCACCATGAAAAAAATGATCCCTGGGGTCGGCAAGGTCAGGGTTTACGTCATCACCCCTGCCATCATGCGAGCAGGCGACGCTGACGACGCTGACGACGACGATCAGGAATAAGTCGCCTGAAGCGGGGACGATCGGGGGCGGTCAGGCAACTGGCCGCCCATTTTTGTCGAGACCTACAGGGATCAGCGTGGGGACCCACACGAGACCTACATCATAAACGCATGTAGGTCCCACGCAACGCATTGATATTATTAGACAACATGCCACGGGACCTACAGACCTACATAACCGGCAGAAAACACGCTGTTATACGCATCGCGTTGACGTATGGCGACACGAGGCGCGGCGGGCGGCTGGAGGCGGGAGGATGCCCCGCGTAAAATATGTATTTTTAAGAATCATGTAGGTCTGTAGGTCTCGTAGCCGAAAAGTGGCAGTCTTCCGCGCTTTTTCGAGGGACCTACATGGCGTTTAGGCTGTAGGTCCCGGTAGGTCTGTAGGTCTCTGATGTAGGTCTCGGGGCAGGATAGAACGTTTACGAGATGGCTGAAGGGGGCCTCGAAGGGAGGCTCTGGTATTCCCGGCTCCGCCGGGCGGCCTGATGCATTTATCAGCGTCCAGTGGCTGATCAGATCGTCTAGCCGGCATTCAGCAGCAGGTCGCTGATCTGTTCAGCCAGCCAGCCCAGCGCATGCCCCATCACCGCCACCCCGGCGGCAGCCGGGCATCCCCTCGCCGCCTTCAGCGCCCCCTTCAGCCCATCTGGTAAAGGCCCCTTCCCCCAGGCAGCCCCTATCCTCCCGCCATCCGTCGATGCCCCCTCGACGAAACATCCCGCCAGCCACGTCCCTTTTCCTTAGCCCCCTATGGCCACACCCCACTCCCCGCCATCTCGGAATCCACTCAGCCACCCAGACCAGGTGCTGCCCCAACAACATATTGCAGTTCTCTGACAACATGTTGTCATCTATTCCTCGAATCCGAAATAGACACCATCGAAATGTCGTCACGAATTCAATACAACTCGCACACATGTACGATCCTTCATCTATTTTCTGCGATTATTTCTTGAACAATAGGTCGAAACGTACTATGTATAATCTGTCAGCGTGACCCATGCGCTGATGACGAGCGGGTGCCCTTCAGCAAGGCCCATCGTCAGACAACAGATTTCTGATGGAGATGGCCGTCATGGCGTCAAAGGTGACTCACGCCCGGAGTTATGTTCCACGTTCCACCCTGTCCGTCACAGGGCGACGCGGCGACTACAACGAACTGATTGGAGCGGACGCTTACCAGGTCCTGTCGTTCCTGAAGCCCGCCCTGCCGGACGAATACGCAGAGTTCGACAAGCACCGCCGGGGCGACGCGCTGAACCTCGACCTGTATGGCTGGGATCAGGACCAGTCCGTCGGTGTCGTGCAGGTCCGGCAGGCATTCAGGATCTACAAGCGTCAGGAGTTCACCAACGTCCGGAAAACCTATGTTTTGTGCGGGTTTAACGAGAGCGGCACGCCCTTCCGGCACCCGGTCTCCGCCCATGCCGTGCGTCGTGCATGCTCCGGTTCTCCCGCCGAAACGGTCGCAGCCGCCCAGCGCTGGATGTGGGGTGTCACGGCAAAGCAGCTCGCCGAGAGCCGCCGCCAGGGCGATATCCTGATCGTTCCCGAGCGTCAGGCCGACATGCGGGCGGCATTGGAACGGAAATATCCGAATTTGCGGATCGACCATTTGACGGGCCTGGATGCCACGTTCCTCGTCTCGTCCCATGCCGTGCAGGCTGAGGAAATCCTGATCGTCCGCAGCCCCGGCGGATCAGTATCGCGCGTCCTCGCGAAACACCCAATCCTCCGCCACAGCAAGGGGCAGCACGCCACAGTGTCGGCCCCTCGGTCCGGCAATCATGGCTGGTTCTCGATCCGTCTCGCAGACGAGGCGGTCGCCTGGGATTTCTCGGAGAGATTCGGAGATTGAGGGTGTTCAGGGCCGGGAGTTACCCGGCCCTCGAACTAGCAACCGCATGGCGGGTGCCCTTCAGCGATTTCCTTTTAGCAATTTCATCTCAAACAGGCAACATAAAATGCAAACGATATCCCCGACGCCTATGCAGATACGCGATGCGCGGCGAGCGGCAGGCATGACCCAGGCCGAGGCCGCCCAGGTCGTTTCCAAGACCCAAACGTCCTGGAGACGCTGGGAGGGCGGCATTCACCGCATGTCTCCAGCCCTGTTCGATTATTTTCTGATCGAGACCGGCAGCAGTGCCTCAGCAGGAGCCCAGCCATGATGTCCGAATCCGAAAACAAGACGGTGGCGCCATGACCCCTTACACCCGCCCACAACCCGCGTTCAAGCCCGTGTTCCACCAGGACGGCCGATTCACCCTGGAATTTCAATCATTTGATATCCACGACATCCTGGCCCGCGATGCCGTTCTGGAACTCGCCCTGTTCATGAAGCTGCCCGGTTGGGACAGCAAGACCAGCCGAGGCCCAGACGGGAACGCGCTGACGATGCGCCTCGGTGACCACCTGATCGTCGTCTGGCGCCGTCCTGATGGGGTCGTCGAGATCACGATCGACGAAACGCCGATCCACCTCAGCAGCGAAACCCGGATCGCCACGTTCATGCGCTCCCTGTCGCCGAACAGAATTATCGGCCGTCCAGCCGCCCCCTGATGGCATTTCCGGAGTTTCCATCATGTCATTTTCCAGACTCACCATCGCCGGCGAGGCCCACGATCCGGCTGGCGACATCACCCCCGGCACCGCCGTCGAGATCGTCATCAACGCCGCCGCCGGCATCATCATCGACCTGTCCACCCGTGCCCACCTGACCTATCGCGACGGCAGCCTTGTCTGGCCCAACGGCGCCCGTCTGGAACTGGACGCCGACAGCCGCAACGAGATCGACCTGGAGAACCGCAAAGGCGCCATCATGGCCAGGATGGTCCTGACCGGCCGGGAATTCCTGGAGCAGGTCCGTCGCCGCGAGGCTGAGGCCCAGGCCGCTCGCGACGCCGCGATGATGGCCGGGCAGTCTGAGGCCGAGACCATGCCGATCGCCGCTGAGTGATTCCGAATCGACATACACAGGACCGCGATGATGCCGAAAATCGACACAGCCAAGATCAGCCGCCTCATCGCCGCCGGCGGCATGGTTATCAAGCACCCAGAGCCGCCGCCAGTCAGATCATGGCACGACGATCCAGATGACAGAGATCGCGAACTGCGGCACGTCGAGCCGGATGACACCAGATATTGGCGAGACTATCGCATTTTCTTCAACCGCAAGGCGCCGATGCTGGCCGGCATCGACTTCCATGACCTGCCGTCGGTTCACTACGACGCCCTTCGTGACCGCTGGTCTGCGGACAGCACAGAACACACAGAATCCGTGATTGCAGCCGTCCGCAAACGTCTCGATTCTGCCGTGATGATTCCTGGAGACGCACCATGATCGCCCGCAAACTCGATCCGGACCTGGACGTTTTCTTGATGCGCGAGGCTGATGGCGAGATCGAGCAAGTTCCGTCCGACCGTGCATGGCGCCAGTCGGAGCCTGAGTCAGATGATGGCTTCATTCTCTACGACGACGCCCGCGACTGGCTCGTATGCCGCGTCCATTTTCGTTCGACGAACCAACACATGGCCGGCATTACGTTTCCCCGCGATCGGCCTGTCACGTATGACGCGCTGGCCGGCACATGGTCCGGCCCGTCCGAGAGGGTCGTCTGGTCCGTCCTCTCCAGAATCCATGATAGAATCAATGCATATCCGCTGGGACATCTCTATCGCGACCGTGTGCCCAGCCCGCCCGTGCCCGCGACCACCTGACCGACGCGCCTGGAGAATCGTCATGGCCGATCTCACCCCTGAAGAAGTCGCCCGCTTGCGCCGGCTCGATCCTGCCGGCGTCCATGCCGCTCTGATTGCGGCCGGTGACCTGTCGATATCGGCCCCTCTCCCGAAGCGCGTCGGCGACCTGCGGCCGGCCGACAACGCTATCGATGCGGTCATGTGGGCACGGAAATGCGATTACAATCAGTCGCTTGGCTGGCTCCACGAGAATCTTGGAGATGATCGAACGCACGAACGGAATGTCGGCAAAGGCGAGATGAGCCGCGACCTGTTCGGCTCCGAAGCGGTCATCAACAAGCTGGTCAAACAGCAGATGGACGCGCTGGGGTGCAGCGAGGCCAGGCTCACCTTGATGTTCAAGCAGGCGGACGAAACGATCCAGGCTAATGCCGAAACCGACACCGTAACAGAATCCGACCTGGAAAATGCGGCGTCGGATCGGGAAGACAAGCCCGGAAAGATGAAGACGAAGTTCGGCTATCTCGTCGGCAAGCGCACCGAAAACGGCGAGAAACGCGAGAAGTTCTTCAACACCAAAGACATCCAGAACTCGGTCGGCCTCTTACGAAAGAAGAACAGTGAGGGCATGAACGTCCTGATCACGCCGATGGACAACCATGCGTTCTATGTCTTGATCGACGATGCCCGACCCATCACCGGATCGGATACTGAGTTGCCGGTGAAATCGTGGATTGAGGCTGGCTACAAACCATGCCTCGCATTGCAAACATCATGGAACAGTCACCAGATCATTTTCCGAGTGCCGAAAGAACCGTTCCGGCGCCAGGGCGTCACCAGCGGAACTGATGATCAGATGTTCGATCGTCGTGGCCTGAACCAGTTTTTTACAGACCTGAACCAGAAACACGGCGATCCGCGCATCAGCGGACTGCGCCATGGAATACGCCTGGCCGGGTATCGAAACATGAAGCCCAAGCACGCGCGCGACGTGGAAGGTAAGGCGTGGTCAGTCGAATTCCCATTCATCGAGATCACGCATGCAGAGAGCGTCTTTTGTGAGAAGACGATGAGGGATGCACTCAAATTCTGCGCATCGGATGTCGTTGGTAATATCGAGGCCCGTCGTGATGCCATAGCCCAGCACATGGCCGAGCGCGCCAGCCGCGATCCGGATCAACCGCCACCAAGGACGGTCCTGCCCCCGCGCGGTGGCGTCCCCCCGGTCAAGACCATGGTCGCATCCGGTCCGGCCCCAAGCCCGCCATCGCGAGCGATCACCTCGGCGCCGGTCGAGCGGCCTGGATGTGCATCGGATCAGCCGGCGCCGAGGGCGACCTTGCCACCGCGCGGTGGCGTGCTGCCGGCCCGGAACATGGTCTCGCCGGCACGACCCACGCCCCTGGAGCGACAGATCGCGTCATCGGACCGGTCGTATGCGCGGCATCAGGCTGAAAACGCACAGAAAACGGCGGAGAAGCCACAATGTCGATAATGTCATCGTTGCTGTCGTTTGTGTCCGCGATCAGGGCCGTCCCGTCCTCGATGGCGGACGCAGCCGGCGCGGAGGTCCAGAAGCAGACACAATCGAACATCAGCAGCCCGGCGACGAAGAGCCCATGCGACCAGCATGGTAACGACCCGCATAAACAAGAGGTTACCCCAGCGGTCACACACAAGGGCGAGCCGGAAATTCCGCTTCCAGATGAGCCCAGCATCAAGCCGCCACCACCTGGTCCGGCACCGAAACCACCGCCACCCTTGCCTCCGAAAAAGCTGGCGCCGATCAACAAGCCGCCGCCGTTGAAGCCGGCACCGAAGGCTGGTCCCATGGCCACCCCCAACAAGGTTTCCGGGCCGCCAACCTCAGCATCCCCGTCTAGGGTGCGGGCGGCAGACCAGACGCCGCTCGACAAGCAGATCGCGGCGGCGGACCGGTCCTACACGAAGCACCAGACTCGCTCTGGATCAGAATCAAAGACCGACGGGCGGTCTCTATAAAATGGAAAGGCCCCGGTTTATCGCCGGGGCCTAACTTATTGAGATGGTGGATCAGTTGAGCCAGAGCGGCGGAGCGCCGTCGTGCCGGCCCAGGGCGTCGATATCGTCCGGGTCCATGCCCGCATGGACACTCCGGCGGCGACCATGGAAATACCCTCCATGCTGGACCCGTTCCGAGGCCACCGCGACAGGCGCAGCGTGGCTCCGCGCACCAGGCACCAGTCGGGCCAGCCGGGCCAGTCCCTTCGCCGTCACCCGGACCTGCTTCGTTACGATCTCGCGGCCGTCAGGACGCAGGACAGTCGTCGCGATATGCGTCAGGTAGCCTGTGCCATTCTCCGCCTTTTCCTCACGGCCGAGCCATGAGGCGCCGCGTCCGCGCTTGAATATCCAGGCATTCGCGGACATCCACCGGAACAGCGCCTGTGGGCCGATGCCGAGCGTTTTCGCAGCGTCTGAGATGCACATGCTCCCGTCCGCGTCGGCGATCCGGTCATAGACCGCCGCTTTCGGCATGTTCGCATTGAGCAGGGCGTTTTGGGCATGGATCGTGGCCGCCTGTTCTGCGACCTGGCCTTGCAGGTTGCCGATCACGGCCAGGGTCATCTCGGCCATGGTCATCTGGCGGGCTCGTGCTGGCTCCGGGGCCGGGTTGAGATGGTAGGAGCCGGTCCTCCGGATCGCTGGCAACACGTCCGACGCGACCCATTTCCTGAACCGCTGGGCCGCCGGCTTGCGGCTGGCAAACACGAGTGAATAGAGGCCAGATTCGTTGACGATGACGCGATCGGCGTTGAGATTGCCACTGTCCGCAATACGGATAGTGGACTTCTGGTCGCCATCAAGCCGCGCGGAGGCGTTCCCTGTGTTGCTGATCTCCAGCACCCGGCACACATCCGTCAGCAGCCACCATGCCTCTCCATGGATATCGGTGACGCGGACGGGAACCCCCTCGAAATCGAAAGCGGTCAGCCCGGAATTTGAGGGGTTGCGATCTGGCGTGTTAAAAAGGTCGGCTTGCATGATGTTCAATCCATCGTTGCAAGTGAGCCCCGGCCGGTCATGCGGCCGGGGCACCGGTGCGATTGCACAAGCCCTATTCTATAATCTATCTGGCGGCATATTTCATAAATCGCGCACCGATTTTCTGCCGGCCGCTTGATCTGGCCCGGAATTCCGCAATAGCTCGGCGGAATCATCGAGAATCCGTTGCCGCGCCTCTGCCCGCAGGTCGATCATTTTCTCCTGGAGGGGGCCTATTCGCCTGCTGCCTAATTGCCCGGCGACGGCAAACGGGTCTCATGGGCGGCCACGGCGGAATAGCGTGGATCATTAAGCACGTCGCTCCCGAATGGTCGGCTGGAGGACAGAGAGCACCGGAATCGGGGAATCGTGCGAATCGTCGCTGGGAGTCCGGCCGTTACGCGGTAGGCGAAGGGGGCCTCGAAGGGAGGCGACGGTATGCCCGGCTGCCGCCGGGGCGCGTGGCTCCGGAGCATTCGTCGTCCCGGACCGCGCCGCCATCATGCTGAAATCGGCATTCGTCTCGATAACAACATAATATTCACGTAAGGCCGACGCATTCTGGGCGCACTAAATGTCGATTGGCGATGTCGGGGACAGCTAACCGCTCCAGGATGGTGCAGCCAGGAGCGACGCACTGGGGCCAAGTCATCCCCATGACACACCCCGTCAACGTCATGTCATCGACAGGTCGCAGCATGTCATCATCGCAGAATCCTAAATACCGAGGCAATATTTCTCCACGGTAAACATGTTTACCTCCTTATTATTTCTAGTTTTTTTGATATTTCTTTCTTGACCATGGTGGCAATCGCCCCATATCGATGATGGCAGGTGGCAGATGCCACCGACCCTAGCTGCCCCTAGCGACTGACCCTAGCCGCTCCCGAAATCTGGAGATTCACTATGGATATCTCTCATAATCGTTCTCCGGTCACCCCGGACGAAATTCGCCATCTGCGCGCCGAGATGGGCAAGACTCAGGCTCAGGCCGCAGGTCTCGCAGGCGTCAATCTTTCAACATGGAAACGGTGGGAATCCGGCAAGCACCAGATGCCCCGCCGGACGTTCGATCATCTCGCCGAAGTCGATGTAATCGAAAGCATCGCCTGCATGGCAGGCGTCAGCCAGTTCATCGCCGAGGCGATCGTTGGTATCCTGCCGCCCGTGGACGCTCCGATTTGGAAAGATGAAGCCGAATGGCGCCGTTCTTACGGAGAGTATTACGACGTTGGACTCAGGTTCGACGAGGATGGCTGGCGATCAGACCCGAGCCGGATCATCAAGCACACGATGACTCTGATAGTCGATAACGAGAACCTCAGAGAGTCCTTGCCGCCGAAGCTCGCGCGCCAACTGAGCGTATGGCCGGGACTCACTCCAGCGCGAATAAAGGCAGTGCGGCGCGCGGTAAACGCGATCCCGGCACCATCCGACCCGATCTGGTCCGATTGGTCGGCCTGGCGTGCGAACGATCTCTATGCAGAAATCTACGACGAGTCAGTCCCGACGGGTGGCATCTATGGATGCTGGCCGCCTCGCCCGCGTGACGTCATCGCGGTGGGGATATGCTACGTCCAGCCGGCCGATCTGAAGCAGACTGTCAACACCATCGCGACGGCGCGGGCGGAGAGATGGGTTGCGGCGGCACCCGGTCGCGAAATGCCGGTCCTGAGTGGCGGCGAGTATGACGTTTGGTCCATCCGCAGGGATGATGATCTGGTTGTGAGGGGCCTGTCGGCTATCCTTATGGGGATTCCGCACTGGAGAGATGCATTTATCCGCATGGAGCGCGCATCCTGAACAAATCCAGGGAGAGGACAGAAGGCGGCTCTTGCGGGTCGCCTTTTCCTTTGTGTCGCTCGATGATGGTGAGGACGGTCAGACGGATGCGCCGTGACCGCCACCCCGGCGGCAGCCGGGCATCCCGAGAGCCCTCTCGCTCTCCCCGCCGGAGGCATCCCGAACGGAAACATCCGCCCGCTCCCCCGACCAATGGTCGCGTAACGGCCCCGATCCAGAGCCAGCCCCCAGCCCATATCGTCATCGACCACGCGACCATTGGTCGCACCCCAGGGCAAGCGATGGCGATCGGCGAACGGAAAAGGGGCACCCCGTCGCCAGGATGCCCCCTTCGTCATGCGACCATTGGTCGCAGCGTGTCACCGTCCGCGCGTCTGGCAGGTCATCTGGGTTTCGCCCACGAGGCTGCCCGACGAACTGCACGAGAGGGTCGGGCTGACCGACAGTTTCTCCTGCTGAACCTCAGCCCCAGGTGCCTGCGCGACCGTCGTGACCGGCGGCAGGGTCGGCGTGACGGCCGCGACCGCAATGACGGACGGAGAGGTTGGCGACAGTGGAGTTTGACCATAGGTCGAGGTCTGGTCGCTGGCTGTCACGCCGAGCGGCGCAGGCGTCACCGTCCAGGTCCCGCTCTGGTAACCGATCGTGTAGTTCGACAGGCCCTGCCCCGTCGCGTTGGATGCCGTCGTCGTGTAACTGCCGACTCCGGACTCGATGGTCGCCGACTTCGTGACATCGACCGATGTCACGCTGTCACCATTCACGAGCCCCAGGACCTGATAGCCGGGTGACTCCGACGCCCGGCCATAAACGCTGCTCCCGCTGCCCGCCGTCACCGTCAACGTCGCCGGATCGACAGTCAGCGTGCCACCCTGGTAGGTGATCGCATAATTCCCCAGCCCGTGCCCGGTCGCTGACGACGCATCGATCACATAGTCGCCGACACTGGACGCTCCTGTCGCCGCCGTCGTCAGCCTGACCCCGGAGATCGCATCGCCGTTGACCAGGCCCTGCGCCGTGAAGCCCGTCGTGCCCAAGGCCGGAGCCTGCCCGTATGTGCTGGTCTGGTCGAGCGCCGTCACCGTCAGCGCTGCCGGATCGATCGTCAACGTGCCCGGCGCATAGGTGACGGTATAGTTGCTCAGGCCGGTTCCCGTTGCTCCGGACGCGGTGATGCCATACGTGCCGACCGACGATGCCCCGGTCGCGGCCGTAGCCAGGTTGACGCCAGAAACCGCATCACCATTGACCAAGCCTGAAGCCGTGAAGGCCGTCGTGCCCAGGGCTGGCGCGTTGCCATAGGTGCTGGTCTGGTCATTTGCCGCGACCGTCAACGCTGCCGGATCGATCGTCAGCGTGCCGGGCACATAGGCGATGTCATAGTTCGACAGGCCCTGGCCAACCGCGTTTGCGGCCGTGATCCCGTAGGTCCCGACAGCGCTGGTCTTCGTGGCCGTCGTGGACAGATCAACGGCACTGATGCTGTCACCATTCACGAGCCCTGATGCGGTGAATGCAGCGTTCCCAAGCGACGGCGCGTTGCCGTAGGTCATCGCCTGGTCATTCGCCACAACCGTCAGCGCCGCCGGATCGATCGTCAGGGTGCCGGGCACGTAGGAGATGTCATAGTTCGACAGACCGGTCCCAGTCGCGTTGGCTGCATTGATTGCATACTGTCCGACGCTCGATGTCGCCGTCGCCGCCGTCGTCAGGGTTGCTCCGGAGACAGCATCGCCGTTGACGAGCCCAGTCGCCGTAAACCCAGCAGTCGCCGGCGCCTGACCATACACGCTCGACCCGCTGCCCGCCGTGATCGTCAGCGGCGCAGGTGTGATCGTCAGCGTGCCAGGTGCATACGAGATGTCGTAATTGCCGAGGCCGGTTCCTGTCGCATCCGATGCATTGATCGCATACGTGCCGACACTGCTGGTCTTCGTCGCTGGTGTCGTCAGGGTGACGCCCGAGATCGTGTCGCCGTTGACCAGCCCCTTCGAGGTGAATCCGTCACCGGCCACAGTCGGCATCTGGCCATAAACGCTCGACCCGTCACCGGCTGTTGCCGTCAGCGTTGCAGGCGTGATCTGCCAGTTCCCGGACACATAGTCGATGACATAGTTCCCGAGCCCGCGACCGGTCGCCCTGGACACATCGACAGCATACTGCCCGACGCTTGACGCCGACGTAGCTCCGTTCACGACCGTCGCACCGGTAACCGAGTCGCCGTTCACCAAGCCGCTGACGGTGTATCCAGGTGCAGAAACGGGCTGTCCGTAAACGCTCAATCCGCTCCCGGCCGCGATCGTCAACGCGGCAGGATCGACCGTGAGCGCAGCCCGATACGTGATCTGGTGCCATGGCGCGGCAACGCCCTCAGCCCACGTCGCATACGTCCCCGCATCGGCCGTCGAATAGCCATGCCATGGCCCGATGCCGGCCAGCGCGGCCGAGGTATCGATCCCGTCCGACGCCGCCGCCGTCACCGTCGTTGGGGCGGTGACGCTCGCACTGCCATACGTCTCGTGTGCCCCCGGAGAGCCGGTCACGACAATATATGGAAGAGCCGCAAGCACCTGATACGGCGCCCCAGAGACCCAAACGCTCGACCCGCCCGCCAGCGTGGCCGACCCATTCGCGAACTGCTCGGTTGTCAGCCCAGTGATTCCCGATGCTGTCACCCCGGAGTCCGTCACTCCGACACTGGCGGTCGCACCGGTCGTCGTCGTGTCGAAATATGCGTCAGTGATGGTCGGCTGGCCCGACATCTTGCCGATCACGCCGCCGATCTGGCCAGCCTGCCCCGTCAGCGCGCCGGTTGCATACACGTCCGACAGGGTGCCGCTCATGCCGCCGCCGGCCTTGCCGACCAGGCCACCGATGTCGGCGTTGACCAGCCCGGTCACTGCGCCTGTTGCATACGCATCGGAGACGGCCGCTTCATTGTCGCCGACTAGGCCGCCGGCATAGCCCGCGCCATCGGCCGCGCCCGAAGCCGTGACCGTGCCGGTCGCATACGAGTTGCTGATACCGCCGATGTTCTCGCCCGCCAGGCCGCCGGCTGATCCATAGGTGCCGGCCGTCACATTGCCGACCGCGATAGCGTCGGAAATCAGGCCACTGCTCTTGCCGACCAGGCCGCCGACCGTGGAATCCTCGCCGCCCGTCACGTTGCCGGACGCCCGGCCATCGGTGACTGCACGGACGATACCCGCCAGGCCGCCAGCATATGATTCGTCGCCCGCCGTCACGGTGCCGGTCGCATACGATGACGTGACATCGCCGCTCGACTGTCCGACCAGGCCGCCGGCATAGGCGTCTTTGCCGGCCGAGATAGTGCCTGTCGCATATGAGTCAGAGATGGCGCCGTTCGTCAGTCCGACCAGTCCGCCGACCCGCTCGTTGCTGCCAGGTGCCGTGACGTTGCCAGTTGCGAACGACCCGGAGATCGCGCCGGTCACCTCGCCGACCAGACCGCCAGCGTAGGTCCAGCCGGAACTGGTGGTAGTCACGTTGCCTGATGCCGAGGAATCGGTGACCGATGCAGCATAGCCGGCCAGGCCGCCAGCATAAGGCGAGCCGTCGAGGGCATAGACGTCACCCGATGCCGTGGACCGCTCGATCCGCCCCGTGCCGGATGCGGAGCCGCCGGACAGGCCGCCAACATAGTATCCGTAAACGGTTGCGGACGAATGAGAATCGCGGATCAGTCCGTTGTTCTGACCGGCAATGCCGCCAGCATATGCCGATGGTCCGCCACGGCCATCGATCAGGCCAGAGACGGTCACATTGGCGATCGTGCCACTGACTGCGCCGAACAGGCCGTCCAGGGCATGCGTGGTGTCGTTGACCAGGAGGTTGTCAACGGAATGCCCGAGGCCGTCGAAGGTGCCGCCGAAATTCCCCGTATGCGCGATCGGCGTGAACGCGACATTCCCCAGGTCAACGTCCTTCGCCAGCGCGTAATTGCCGCTGATCGTCCCTGCCGTTCCAATGCTCTCAAGACCGGCACGGTCCCATACGAGCGCATACGGAGACCCATTAACGGACAAGGAGCCCGATCCGGACGTGGCATATGTCAGCGATCCGCCGGGATTGAAAATGTCATCACCGCCGGTCTGGATCACTACCCCGCCGCCGGTCTGAACCGTGATCGGAGCAGACACATTCAGATTGCGATACGCATCAAGCGTCAGGGTCGCGCCGCCCGTCCACGAGATCGGCGCATTGACGTTGATGTCCCCGTTCCCGGCGGCCACGCTCCCAGCCCCGGACGTTCCGGTCGCTGTCGTCTGCTCCGAGACGTTCGTCCCCGCATTCAGCGCCGTCTGAATCGTCCCGGCCGCCGCGCTGTCGATCGTCAGGTCATCAGGGTCAGTCAGCCATGTGCCGCCCCGTCCAGCATCGACGGTCAGCGCGCCGGTCGAGACGTGATGACCGGATGTCTCGATCAGTCCGGCCCCTTTGCCGCCGGCCGTCAGACTGGCCCCGTCCGCGAGCTTGACCGTCTGGGCCAGGTTCTGGCCGTGGCCCGACGTGCCGACGAGGATGGTGCCCCCAGCCC
This sequence comes from Gluconacetobacter sacchari, assembly GCF_014174255.1. Classification (GTDB taxonomy): domain Bacteria; phylum Pseudomonadota; class Alphaproteobacteria; order Acetobacterales; family Acetobacteraceae; genus Gluconacetobacter; species Gluconacetobacter sacchari. The sequence continues at coordinate 85,339 of NZ_JABEQJ010000002.1, read as the reverse complement.
GGCCGGCAACCGTCGATCCTGCATCCATGACAGCGCCGGCAGCGACCGCAACGTCATGGCCGTTTGCGACGATCTGGCCACCCGAGCCGTCGGTGTTGTGGGCGGTGATGCGGCCACCGACATCGACCGTTCCGTCAGCGGCCGTCAGATAGACCTCGCCGTCAACCTCGCGCGTCCCGGTCGCCTGAATCGCCCCGGTATGGTTCCCACCCAGCGCATAGACATTGCCGTGCGCGGATGCCAGTTCAACCGCCGCCGCCTGGATGCGGCCGGCATTGGTCACGTCACCCCGGCCGGTCGAACCGGCGGCAACATAAATGCCAGATGGCCCGCCGGTCTCTGACAGAACGACAGAATCGGCCGCAACCATGGCCGCAGTCCGATGGCCGGTTACGATGACGCCCTCGTTTGTGACGCTCTGACCGATCAACACGACGTTGCCGTTCGCAGCCCTGATCGTGCCCCTGTTGACAACGGCACTGGACGAGCGGCCCGAGGCTGTCATCGATCCACCAGCCATGAACTGACCGTCGCTGATGTCGCGCGAAGAAGCAACGAACGAGCCGTTTGTGACCACCTGCCCGCCGGGGCCGACGACTATCCCGTTCGGATTGATCAGGAAAACGCTCCCCGTCGCCCCTAGCTTGCCGTCGATCTGGCTCATCTGGGCGCCGGTGACCCGGTTCATGGTCGCCCCGGCGCCGTTATTGAACTGCACAAAGTTGCCAGAGCCGATCGAGAATCCGCGCCAGTCGATGACGCCCCGCGCGGAGGTCTGGTTGATCGTCATCGCCGAGCCGCTGGTGGCGATCTGGCCCGAGCCGGCGACGAAGCTGCCACCCGTCGGCAGTGTGCCAGCAAGCGCCATCGAGGCCCGGACTGACGCCAAGGCGGTGGAGAGCAGGAGTGCTGTGAGAATACGTGAGTTGCGGAACATGATGTCATTCTCCGTCCGTCTTGTCGTTGTCGTTCGGTTTGTTCTGTTTGAGTTGCCAGCGCCGAATTTTCCGGCTGACTGATTTCCCGATCTCGCCCCGGATTTCGCCAGGCACATAGCGGCGGAAATCAACCCAGCCGGCTGCGATCCGCCGCGCCCTGTATGCGGCCGTGATTGCTGCGCGGGTCCCGCGCCGGCCGGCGCCGAGCTTGCCGTCGCGCTTCACTGCCCGAACTCCAGCCGCCCTGGCGCTTCAAGATTCGGCCCAATCGCCAGGTCAGCCGATGGCAGCGGCAGACCCGAGTTGCTGATCGCGGCCTGGGCGATCTGATGGATCGTCTGCCCGAGTGCCTGAACCGGGCCGGGCAGCGCGGCACCGGTGCCGGTCATATTCGCGATGCTCACGATCGGGCTGGCGGCGGACAGGAACATTGTCCCCGCCGCGATACTCAGTGATGTCCTGACGATTTTGATCATCGGTCCTCTCCTTGTATTTTCGTGGTTTCAGTAATCGCGGCCCATCCACGCCCGGATGCTCTCGCGGGGAGGCAGGCACAGCAGGAATCGGATCAGGGGTGACGAAGCGACCCAAGCGACGATCAGACGCAGGGCCATAAACGTCACCGCGCCGGCAGACAGCAGAAACCAAGGCGTCCGGGCCTGAAGCCAGCGCGTGATCTGGTCGTCAGGCACATCGACGTAACCGATACTCAGCGACCCCAAGTAGAATCCGACCGAGAAAACGATCGCCCCGCAGGCCCATTGCGTCGTCATCGAGATGTTCAGTTTGGCCTCAGCCCGCCGATCCAGCGTGCGCTCGACGTTCGCTGCTATTGCAGACGACAGGCTCTGGGCCAATTCCGTCCCGCGCGTCGCAAGCCGTGCCGATGCCGCAGCCTCACCTTGAGCCTGGGCGTCCCCGAATTCCCGGATCGCCGTGCCCGCTGCCTTCTCCAGATCGCTCGTGAGTGCGGCCATCGTCGAACGGACATGCTCGTTGACCAATAACCGCACGACCTCGGGATCATCAGGACTGATCCCGGCCGCGCCGACCGCAGCCCAAGCGCGGTTGCGGGCCTCGGGGGCGACGCCCAGGGCATCGGCCGTATCGTTGAAGATGGTTGCCATGACACATCCTCCGATCACAGCCCGAGGAAACCGCCGGCCGGTTCAACCGCCTTCCGGAATCCGCGCAGGAACTGGGACGCGATCGATCGTTCGGTGATCGTCAGTTCGGGATGTCGGGCGCACTCCGAATAGCGAAGGTTCAGCGCGTTGATTTTGGCGCGCGTCCCGGCCTGCATCGCGGGCATGGTGATCTCGACACCGCCGGCGGCAATCAGACGATCGCGCGCCTTGCCATGGCGGCGCTTGCCATCGACCTCGTAGCCGAACCAGTAAGGGAAGTCGGCCTTCAGATCACGGCTTTCGCGCATGTTCAGGACGGCGACATGATCCACGGAATCCGTGCCGAAGGAATCGAGATATTGACCGACGCTCTGTGCGCTCTCGATCTCGTTATCGATGACATGCACCAACGTCAGGCGGACATCGTTCTCGCGCAGGGCCGCCAGGAATCCGCCGACGCTTTCCCCGTCGCCGTCAACGATCTTGCTGATCTCGGGCAGCGAACCGCCGGGCAGATCGTGGAGAATCACGTCCGCGTCCGACGCAATCGAGTTCAATAGCGTTGCCCTGTCTGCGTCCTGCCGGAGGTCATAGAAGGCCACGCCCGCCTTGTGATAGACGCGCGCCAGGCCGCCAATCTGTCCGTCGGCGTCGAAGATCGCGGCCTTCGTGTTGTTCTCGCGATACACGTCTGTCAGCAGGCGGGAGAAGGTCGTTTTGCCGACGCCGCCTTTGCCCGAGACGACGAGGACGAGCCGCTTTGATGACTGTGTCATTGTTCACACTCCAATTTTCCTGAAATGCGCGATTGCATTCCCTGAGATCATTGTAGCGTGGGTGAGTGAATAACTCAGATCGCGGCGGAGGTTTTCGCCATTGGCCGGATACAGATCGGGCGGACCGAGACATTCCCCGATCCGCCCGATGCACTCTCCAGCGCCGCCATGTCTGGTGTTATGCGTCCAGAGATGGCGGTTTCCGTGACGTGAAGCCCATCATCGTCGGCGCAGCAGGCCGTGTCGCGCCGGAATCCACAGGCGGACGCGAGGAACTGTGCGCGTTTGAATCCGTGGAATCGTCCGCAGCATTTTTCTGGTGGACGGGAGAATCCTCAGCGGCGCGAGGGGGTTTGGACGAGCCGGGTGTCCGGGAATCGTTCTTCGGCTTGCGGCCCGGTTTCGCCCGCCCTTCGCGCTGTTCCCTGTTGATCCTTTTCATATACGTCGCGAACGTTCCGGCGCTGATGACGAGGCCGCGTTTGCCCAGGGCATCGCACACATCGGCGTCGGTCCACCCCTTGGCCTTCATGCCGACAAGTGTCGGATGGATCGCGCGGATCATGTCGAACGTCGTCGCCGGGTTCCGCGCCTCCCTCTCCTTGCAATCGTTCTCCAGTTCGCGAATCAGATCATCGACCGTTCCTACGAAATTGTGGCGCGACCGTTTCGTTGTTGTTGACATGCTTCGTCTCCTGATGCGTTCAGACGTTGATCGTCTAAATCTATTATAGATCGAATCACGCATCCGATCAGATCGCCGATGACCTCCTGTCCATTTCTAGCGATCTTGATCACATGCTACCGATCCGAAGCAGCCTCTATCAGCCAGAATCCATCACCTCCATCTCTTCATTCCCGCATCCTCAATTACAGAATCACTCCACATTTCAGAATCACCACATCCCATATCCTCGCCACCACATTCCTCTTCATTTCCGAATCCCATCATCACCATGCCAATTCGCACCATTTCCAAACCTCTCTTCCATTCCCCAACACCCCCTCAATTCCCGCCTACACCTCAGCATTAGCAAGACACCCTCAGCATCAACGAAACTTCAAAAACAATAGAATCTTTTTCTCAACACACCACGCACCTTCGATGCTGGGTAGGGACAGAAAATGGCGGTTTTCCGCCATTTTATCGCTTCGCGACGCGGGAACTGCGTTCCCTGAGAACACGACAGTTCCCGAGCCTCCATCCTGCCTGTCCTGGACACTCACCCACGCATTCAACCCTGCCGAAACGGAGCCAATTCCAGCAACCGCCATCGCGGCGCTCTGGGACGGGATCAGCCGCCGATTCAAACTGACCCCGATCATTTCTGGCTGTATTCCGCGAGGCACTCCGCCGGATCGTCTCCGGAACCGGAAACATGCCAGCGCCCGAGGTATCATCAAGCAGATGACACCACCTCTCCAGGAACCGGAATCATGTTCACCTGCACGCCCCTGTCCGACGTTGAGTACTATATTGAATCCGTGGACGAGAGCTTGACCGACGAGGCTGCCGTTACGGCTGCCGGGGAACAGATTTTGGCAGGCTCCGGAGACAGCCCCGCAGCGTCATCGGGACAGAAATCCACCACGGGCCGGAAACGAGGCGACTGGTCTGGCCGGGACCGCGCGGCCTACTACCTCGACAATGGAACCGGCGAGAGGCCGGGCACTTGGTGGACGAATGCACGACTCCAACCGGGACAGCCGCTCCCGTTCGTGATGAATGGCACGGAGGTCGATTCCAAAGATTTTCGGAACCTTTCTATGGGCCGCGATCCGCTCACGAAGGAATCGATCGTCCAACATGGCAAGAAGAGACGGGTGGGCTACGATCTGCAATTCGCGGCACCAAAATCGGTGTCAATTTTGTGGGCCGCCGGGACTGACATTCAGCGTGAGAAAATCGAGCGGGCGCAGAGTCAGGCAACTATCTTTGCGCTGGAATACGCACACAAGAATGGGCTCATCGTAACTCGCCGTGGCAAGAACGGGGAGATTAAGGAGATACCAGCAGAGATTATGGTTGCGGTATTCCAGCACACAACAAGCCGCCCCAGCGATCCGAAGGACACTCACAAGCCGAAGCAGGGTCACAGCCGCGCTGGCGATCCCCAACTCCACGATCATGCGGTATTAGCGAACGTGTGTCGTCGGGCTGACGGCACGACAGGGACGCTCGATAATTTCGAACTGCTTCGGCATCAGCAGGCGATGGGCGCAGTGTATCGCTTGGCATTGGCTCAAGGACTCGAACGGGAACTGGGGGTAACAACGGTTAAGGTCAAGCGGAACTTCCGCGTCCTCGGCGTTCCGCAGGTCCTGGAACAGAAATTCTCGAAGCGCCGCGCTGCTATCGAAGCCGCAGCCTCCAAGATGGGAATCGACACAGAAATCCATCGCGAAGCGGCGGCTAACATCTCAATGGCGACAAGGGGATCGAAAGCAGACATGCCGACGCGCGCCGAACTGCGTGAGCGGTGGGACAAAGAGATGCGCGAGGAAGGCTGGACACGGGAGTCGGTTTGGGAATCCGCGCTGGCTGCATCTTCCATCGCCAAGGACGAACCGAAGGACAAACAGACGGCATTCCAGCGGGCACTGACGGAACTGACATCGACGGAATCGGTGATCGAGGATCGACGCCTGATCGGAACGGTCCTGGAGCATCATCAGGGACGCGGCGTCACCGTCGATCACGCCATCGAGCAGGCCAATGCCGCCCGCCGATCGGGACACCTGATCGAGTTGACGGGAGGTGTCAGCGCAAGGACCAACGAACGGTTTTACGCAACGCCCGAGATGATCGACGCGGAACGGGAGATCGTCCGGATCGCACTCGCCAGGCGTGGTGAGCGGGAATTCGTATCGCGTGACATCGTTGACCGGGCCATTGCCGGCCGGGGGACCATATCTGACGAGCAGGCGGCATTGGTAAGGCACGCGCTGAATCGTGACGGTGTATCTGTCGTCGAAGGCTCAGCCGGGACTGGAAAATCATTCTCCTTGGGGACCGCCGCCGAGGCCGCTCGGGATGTTGGAATGCGTGTCTGGGTGACCGCGCCGAGCCACCAGGCGGTATCGGTTATCGCCAAGGACACGAACACCGATCAGGCGCAAGCGGCGGTCTTGAGGTCATTCCTGAACCGCATTGCCGACGACCGGCACGGACAGGCAATCAAGCTCACCCGGAACGATGTCGTGATCCTCGATGAAGCCGGAATGGTCGGCACAGCGGAAATGCGAGAACTGCTCCGAGAGACAGCCAGGGTCGGCGCGAAGGTGATCCTGTCCGGCGACACTCGGCAATTGAAGCCGGTAGCCCCTGGGTCGCCAATGCGGCTTCTGGCGGAAACGTTGGGAGCGCAACGCATCGATGAAATCCGGCGACAGAGAACAGACTGGCAGCGGCAGGCTAGCCGGGACTTCGCGGCGGGTGATATCGAGAAAGCTGTTCGCGCTTATGATAGCCACGGACGGATCGTCATCGGCGAAGGTCAGGAACTACGGGGCCGCCTGATCGGGGACTATCTCGATGACGTTCGTCGGAACCCGGCCGGAACGCGCATGGTCCTGGCCCGGACACATAATGAGGTCCGGAACCTGAACTCCGATCTGCGTGCCCTGCTGCGTCAGGAGGGACGGATTGCTGGAGACGATATTGAGATCGAGGCACTGAGCCGGGGACGGAAACCTGTGGTCGGAATGATGGCGCTGGCGGCCGGAGATCGAATAATTTTCGGCGAGAACATCAAGGCTGGGCAGGACATGATCCGGAACAACGATGTTGCGGTTGTTCGCGACGTCTGTCGGGACAATGCGGATGGCCAGCCTGTCGTGACTCTAGTGTTTGAGCGCGGATTCGAGGTGACAACGAGATGGAGTGACCTAGAGCGGCTGTCGCTGGCCGAGGATAATGAGCCGGATACCAGACCGTTGCGTGTCCAGCATGCATATTCCGTCACGGCGCATTCCGCCCAGGGTGCGTCGGTGGACAGGGCGTATGTTCTCAACGCGGCCGGGCTGGACAGGGAATCGCTCTACGTGGGGATGACCAGACACCGCGAGGACTGCCGTCTCTATACTGATGTCACGCGCATCGGCCTGAATGTCAGGGACAACCGCATCCGGCGCGACGGAGTGACTGCGACGATCAGCGACGAGGGCCACTTGGAGGCCCCGGATGCGGCCGACCGGGGCGATGTCGGGGATGCCGTCGATCGCGAGACGGTGGTCCGGCAAATCGTTTACGAGGGACAGCAAAGCCGCGAAAAGGGCAACGCTGCCGACTTCGTGATGGACCGGCACGCATGGGCATCCGCGCCGTCTGCTCAGGAGGCTGTTCGGAACGACATCGAGATGCGGCGGGTGGCTCTGGAGCGTATCAAGGAAGCGCCAAAGTCGGCTGAAGAGCGGATGGAAGCGCTGAAGGAGGCGTGGGGCAATGAGAATGTGCCCGCGCCGGACAGGGTGGCTCCGGCGGAAAAAACGATGGCGGCGGTGACGGACGGGCTGTCGGCCAAAGCGGCGGCTGAGGCGGAAAAGGTTGCGGCCGAGGCCAGGCGCCGGGCCGAAGCTGAGGCGGCACGGCACCGGGCGGAGGGGATGGTCCGTGGGCGGTGACCGTCAACCTCGCGGCCACACACATGCACGCTAAACCGTGCATCACTTCGTTGCACGGTATAGCGTGCATCCTTACATTCTGGGCAGCCCGATCGGTGGGAGGGAACCATGATAAAACTGACAACGCAGTTTGAGTTTCGCTACGTAGCCAAGGCGAGGCGTCAGAGTCTTGGTATGTCGCAGGCGCGGCTCGCGGAGCTTTCCGGGCAGACCAGGAACTGGGTCATCGCATTTGAGCGAGGGCACACATCGGTCGAATTGGGGCGCGCCCTGGCGGTCATGTCGGCGCTGGGGATCGTTGTTGGGGATATATCCACCGAGGCAGCCGCGCAGGAACAGCAGGGGCCGAGCCGTTTCGCTATCACGATGGAAAAACACCGGAAGTCATTCCTGGATGAAGAGTTCCAATGAGACGGCCTCACGGGAGCGACACAGATGGCAGCATCCGATCAGGGCCTGAGCGGCGACATGCCCTGATCAGATGATCGTGGGCTCGTTGTCTTGTTCGTCTCGCCGGCAGGCACGTTGTCGCCTGGACTGATATCCCTCAACGCCGGGGTATTTTCGATGATCGCGCTCAGATAGGACGACATTCCGCGCTCCAGCTTGAAGTGCATGAACTCCTGGAACGGCTTGTCGTCATTGTTCAGTTGCGCATGTTCGATCACGTCGAGATAAGCGCCACGATCTTCCGGTTTGATGGACAACATTGGGTAGCCTGCACGCAGGAGAATCAGGTTCATCAACAGCCTGGCGGTCCTGCCGTTTCCATCCGAGAAGGGGTGAATTGAGACAAGCCGAAGATGGGCGTCGAATGCGCGTTCCGGCAAGTTTTCTTCGTCAGCCGCGATCCGTGAGAGGTCTTGCCCGAACTGCGACATCAGGTCGGGAATTTCCGAAGGGTCGGGAAACACCACCCCTGACCCGGCAATCCGCCGCTGGAATTCGCTATAGCGGCCTCCAACATGAGGCTCGCTCCTGGCGACGACGCATTGATGCAGAGCGCAGATGTCACCCTCTCGTATCGCAATCTCGCGCCTCTCCGCCTGGCTCCGCATCAGCAGGACGGCATCGTAATGGTCGATCGCCTCGATGTAGTCTTTCAATCGCTTCGACCCGATTGCAATGCCGTGCTCGATGACTTCTGACGTTTCTCGTAGCGTCAGCGTGTTTCCTTCGATCGCATTCGACTCGTAAACGAATTCGATGTCATAAAACCGACGGACATAAGATATGGCGTCAGACGCCAGCGGCCTGATCTCACCAAGCCGTTGCCGCATTGCGCTGATGTTTGCCTTGCATCGGTCAAGGTCGTGGTCGCTCATATTCCGCCCTCGCCCGTCAAAGAGACAGTCCGTTATGGAGATAGAGCCGGCCCCGGCTCCAGCCCCGGATCAGGCTCGACCACCATCCCCTTGATCCGGCTGATTCCGGCAAGGCTTAGGTCAATCGCATCGACTGACAGTAGATATTCGTATCCAGGACGCGGATTGATGACCTCCTGAGCCTGCTTCTCATAAACGGGCCGCATCATGGTCAGCCGGGTCCCCAGTTGTTCGAGAGCATCGGGCTGGACCTTGAACACCTCGACGGCTGGCACGAGGACATCAGGCGACCATCGCAGAGAGGCCGCCAGGTCAAACACATCGCGCGGCTTGAACCCCTGTCCCCGGAACATGATCTTGCGTGTCAGGATTTCTGTCGGAACCTCGACGTTGATGATCCTGTCACCTGCCGGCCCGGCGTCCACCACGTCAGCATGGGCCAGAATGTCTTCGAGGCGCATCTCCTGCGTCGGGCTGCGGGTCAGCGGGGGTGGTGTCAGGAAATCGATCTCACCGCCCTCCAGTTCCAGTTTCAGATAATGGCCCGGAAACTGGGACTGCCCATCGGCTCCCAGCACACGCTTGGTCTCCGGGCAGAACTGGGAGGTCAGGTGGATCAGACTGCCTCGGGTGAATATGTCGATGTCGTAGCTGACCCGGTGATCAAGCCAGAGCGCGAGAGCCGTCCCGCCCCCGAACGTCCAGTCCTTATGCCCGGCAGCGTCGAGGATGCGGATCGCATCGGGCAGCAGTTCAAACCACCTCGAACCCTGCCATCTCTGAGACCCAGCGCCCATTTTCCGTCCCCGTCACATCGATGCCAACGGAGCGGATGCGCTCCATTGCGGCATTCAACTCATTGTAACTGAAGACGTGTCGGGAAACGAGGTTGGCGATGGTCCGGCCGGGAACCTCATCGATCAGCGCGCCGATCCGAACGGCGGCATGGAGGTCGGGATGATCGTCCAGGACGTAATGCACCAGGTCTTCCGGAGTTGTCTCGACCGGCAGAGGGGCGTTTACCGTCTTGAGTGCGGCCCGGAGCCAGGCACGGCCATCAGGATCGGCGAGGCGGTCAGATGATGCGAGCGTCATTGCGGTCCCCCTCCTGGTGGCCGGTTGAGTTCGCAGATTCATAGCACACCCGGTCGAGCCGGAGAACGATAAGCGACGAGAGGATGCCCGGCGACCGTCTATTGTGGAGACCTACATGGGTCACCGCAGAGACCCACACGAGACCTACATCATAAACGCATGTAGGTCCCACGCAACGCATTGATATTATTAGACAACATGCCACGAGACCTACAGACCTACATAACCGGCAGAAAACACGCTGTTATACGCATCGCGTTGACGTATGGCGACACGAGGCGCGGCGGGCGGCTGGAGGCGGGAGGATGCCCCGCGTAAAATATGTATTTTTAAGAATCATGTAGGTCTGTAGGTCTCGTAGCCGAAAAGTGGCAGTCTTCCGCGCTTTTTCGAGGGACCTACATGGCGTTTAGGCTGTAGGTCCATGTAGGTCTGTAGGTCTCTGATGTAGGTCTCGGGGGCTGTGTGAGGCGTTTATGAGATGGCTGAAGGGGGCCTCGCGGAGCGTGGCTCTGGTATTCCCGGCTCCGCCGGGCGGCTTGATGAATGATCAGCATCAAGATGGCATTCGGCAGCAGGTCGCTGAACCCATCATCTAGTCAGCCCTACACATGCCCCATCACCGCCACCCCCGGCGGCAGCCGGGCATCCCCCGAGCGTCTCTCAGCGCCCCCTTCAGAAATCCCGTAACCGTCCCCAAGGCAGCCCCGTTCCTGCCCCTCAGTGGTAACAGAGGTAACACCACAGGTAACACTCAATGCCTGGAAAACGGCAGAAAACCGCCATTCTTTATATCTGTTACCAGTGTTACCTCTGTTACCAGTCAAAAAGGACACCTTCACGCGAGACGAAAATAATTAACAATGCCTGCCCCCTCAATGCGGTCCGTCCAGGCTGCTCCGGTAATTATTTATTTTTCCACCCACACTACAGCCCTCTCCCAAAAACCGAGGTAACACCGGTAACAGAGGTAACACGCCTCAATAACGCACTGATACGACACAGAATTCTCTGTTACCACTCGTGTTACCTGTCGCCTCGGTGTTACCTCTCGCAATCAGAATCCGACTGTCACTGCGACATTCCCGAACGCGCCCCGGTCGCCGTAGCCCTCACTCCGCCTTTCCGCTGGCATCCCCGCGAGCCGCCACCCGACATTGAAGGTCACATCCAGGTAGTCCCTGACTTTCATCTTCGCATCCAGCCCCACCGACGCCAGGTCCAGGCGATTCACTCCCTGGGGAATCCGTTTCACCTGCGAGACATGTCCATAATCGACAAACGCCCCGATCTGCTCCGTATCCCACCCCCTCCAGACACTCCAGGCCGGCGAGTGCAGTTCGTTCTGCACCGTCACACCCACCGACCCATATGCAGAGGACGTGAAATACCCGCGCGTCGTATAGAGGCCGCCGAGCCCGATCTGGTTGCTATACATCAGGTTCCCACTGGCGACTTGCCCGACCGCATCCATCGACCAGGACATCCCGAGCGGCAGATACGTCTGCCTCGACAACGACATCGTGTCATAGACGTAATCCGACCGCGCCCCCGGCACGATGGCCTGCATGGCCTTCTTGCTATTGCCCCCGGTCAGGCCCCCCGGAGAAAACGTCAACGTGTTCCGGAAGGTCGTCCGACCCCATTTGTCCGTCTCATCGACCAGATACGAGATCGGAAACTGCGCGACTTCAGCACTGCCCGCGTAAACATTGACCCCGCCGAACTCGATCGCATTGTTCGTCGTTTTGTAGTCGAATCCGCCAGAAAGCTGCTGCCTGATCAGAACGTCACCCAGGAACAATGGCCGGAAATCGTGGAGATACCTGATCGACGCTTGCCCGGAATGGCCGTTCTCGGTCATGCGGATCGGCCCCAGCGCGCTCCCCATGCTGATCTCCGGGCGCTCCCATGCGTAATCGCCGAAGACCTGGATGCGGTCGCGCCACGGCAGGGTCATCGAGTAGTTCAGGGCATGCGCTGAATACCGCTCAGAGACAGCATGGGTGAACTGGTAACTCAGCGTCCCGTCGAGCGGCAACCGGCCCACAGAGCCACCCAGGAACCATTCCTGCCTGCCAAGGATAGGTGTTCCGCCCGTATCGAACCCGGCGTATCCGCGCAGCGGCATGTGATCGGAGACTTTCAGCGTCACGTCGCCCTGACCTCGCTCAGTCCCGGACGACGTGACGGCAACGGCGGACCGAAATGGATTGCCATTCAGTCGATCCAGCGCCTCCTGCTCCCGCCCCAACGTCAGCCGTTGCCCGCTCTCCAGCCCGCCGACGTTCAGCAGATCAGCAGTCCGGAACCACCTGCTCCCGCTCACGCTCACCTTCCCGACGCGATACTCATCAACGACGATCTGGATGTGGCCCCCAGAGACTTTCTGCGGCGGGATGGACACAAACAGGAATGGCCGACCGGCTCGGCGATACTCTTTATATATAGCGTCCACCACGGCATTGATGTCCGCCATCGTCAGCGGCTTGCCGATCCTGGCCCGCATCGCCGCCTGGAACGAAGTCCCCCTCAGCGTATCGTCCAGTTCCCGACTGACGAACACCCCGTCACCGGCCCCCTGCCATCCGTCCAGACCCGGCGGAACCACGGATATCCCCAGCAGCCGTTTCGTCCCTACCTGCTCCGTATCCGGCAGTAGATTCGGCGTCACCGCCGGCTCGCTCGCCAGGACCGGGCTGGACACGTCGGCCGCATGCGGTGCGACCCTGTTATATGCCTGCGCGTAAACATTTGCGCTCCATCCGACAATCATCGCAATCGCGGACGCAGTAACCACCATATTTCGGCGCATCATCGTCATAATCTCCGAAGCCGATCCGCGACAATCGACGGACTACACATTGGCTTTCGGAACTATGGTAAGTGCCTCTCTCTCCAGATTCCGTTCTCGGCCAAGCTCGGCAAGGCACCAATGAAGACCTCATTAATAATTATCGCGCCTTTTCAGATGGTTATGTCATTCAGCGAATAGCATCTTCTCTGAATCCGCCGGGAATCCGACCATCCGATCGCCCCCCGGATTCCGACATTCCCCAGCGTCACAAATATTTTTTCGAGAAAAATGAATCGGCCGGAATCCATTCGGAATCTTCCTGGAATCCGTTTTCAGGAATGGCCGTTTTCCGCCATTTCTGCGCACCTCGGCAGGCACCAGAAACTCGCCGATTCAAAACAGACCAGTTCCCGACGCAATATTTTCAAGGATTAGCGCGGCGATAAATCAATAATGCAATCAGTCACTTACCATCAATATCGCAATTACCCTTTATATTTCATCTCTTTTCCGCATCGAGGTGAGTGGCGGCCTCCCTGGAAACCGGCTCACGACAGGTAAGTGTGCAACTTCCGTGATAATCTAACAGTGACGGCGATGCGATCCTCGCTCGCTAACACTGGAGTTCTCACATGCAGGAGTTCCAAAAATTGATCACGCCCGGCCACGTCGCCGGGCACCGTGTCAGGGCGGCAATGCGGCCGTTCTACACGCCCGCCCTGGTCTCCTACGGCGCCGGTATCGTCCTCGCGCTCTCTGCCATCTCCGGCGTCGGCGGCCATGCGCTGACGATGCCGGCGTGGTTCGATCGTGCATTCACTGCTGACGAGATCGTGTATCAGCGGGCGGCCGATGCCCGCGCCCAGGCCGCCCTCGCCGCCGCCGAGGCCAGGAAACATGCGGCCCAGGCCCAGGCCCAGGCTCAGGCCGCATCGGCAGCGCAGGCGTCTTCGACTTCGGCACCGGCCACTCAGTCCGCCGCCCCAGCCCCGGTCGCTGCGCCGGCCGTCCCAGTGTCCTCTCCGGCGGTGACCGCTGCTCTGGCCTCGATTGGCCGCATGAGCCGGCCTGAGAACACCGTTCAGGGCGCTGCCATGGGCCGCAAGATCGACGAGATCATGACCGGTCTCGTCAATGATCCAAATCCAACAATCAGCAGTCGAGTAACCAATGGCTACGAAGCGTGTGGCCGCCGGCGGGAGGCGATGTTCGCAAAACTGCGCGCAGCAGCCCCCGATCACATCGTTCGCGGCAGCGCTCAACTCGATCTGCTCGATTTCAACCGCACATGCGTCCGCGATCTGCTCACGGGCATGACCGAGATGGAATAAGACAATGTTCTCAAGTCATTACCGCTCAACCCGTCGCCTGATCGCGACAGCATACAGCCTGGGAACCCTGCTGGCTCTGTCCGCCTGTGGGCCGGTCCATGTCGATGGGCTGCCCTCGATCACGCTGAATGACGACACCAGCGCGACCGCACAGCCGCATCTGATCGGCCAGTTCATCAACGACCGCATCATGTCCGTTCCCGACACCGCCGCGAACTATGTGGGCGCCCGCCAGAACGCGGATGCCGTCGATGCCGCTCTGCTCGAACTCGCCGAAATGCAGCCGAGCGATGCGCCCACAATCCGCACTGGGTTGAACGTCTGCATCAGCCGCGAGGAAGCCGCCCTCCACGCCTCGGCCCGTCCCGACCGCCGCCTGGCTGCTCTTCGTCACGAAGCCTGCGCGAAGGGGCTGGCCGCTGATCTCCGTCCGAAGCGGACCTGATCGACCCCACTCACACCGCAAGCATGCCGCAAAGAAATCAAGGAATTAGAACAATGAAAATCATCATCGCCGCTGCAATCGCCATCGTCATCACCGGCGCCGTTGGGTCGGCCGGAACGGTCGCCTGGGGTCGCGCCGCCGCGGCATACGACGCCCGTTCGACGAACGTCCGCATCGCGGCTCTGGTCAGCGGAAACATGGGCTGACCCAACCCGCCCCATCGAGCCGGAGCGGCATCGACCGCTCCGGTCACCGCACACTCTATGGAGAGATACGACAATGGATTTGTTTCAGCAGAACCTCGCGCGGAATCTGGCAAGCCTCGACAGCACGACGGCGCTGGCTTCGACGCTGATGCCCTACTCGATCATGTCCTCGTTCGGCGAGGTCGTTGTCGGCGGCGCCCTGTTCGCGGCCGTCGCATGTTTCGTCCCCCTGCTGGGCCGTCTGACCGTGCGCACCGCTCGCGCGCCCCGGCGGATCGCAGGCCGACTGTGGAGCCGCCTGATCGACCGCCTGATCCCCCACGGCGTGACCAGCCGCATCGACGCATTCTGCGAGCCCGCACGCCTGGACAAATGGCTCGCAGCCCGGACAGCGGGCACGGGCAATCCTCTCCTGGACGGCGATATCCGCGCCGCCGCAAACGCGACGTGGCCGGAGGATCGCTACCGCTGGCTGTATCGCAACATCCCCGACGATCTCGTGCGCCCCCCGACCTGGGATGGGCGGCTCCCCGGCGGTATCCCAGTGACCTGGCTCGCCTGGCGCCATCTGACGATCGACGCAATCTCGACAATCGCGCGCACCCAGATTCAACGGTCTGTCCGCTACTCCGCCGGCATGGCTGTCGTCTTCGCGGCGGCGGCCCTGCTCTCTGTCTGCCTGACCGGCCTGCACAGTGCGCTCCCTTACCCGGACTGGGCGCGCTCGGGTGAACTGCACGCGCTGATCCCTCAGATCGCGTGGTATGCAGACGCCATCATCACGACCGCTGTCTCGGCCGCCGGCACCCTCGGCCTGGCCCTGCTTGCAGCGGCGGTCATGGCCCCCGGTCTGGCCCTGTTCAACGTCGTGCGCGGGCTCCAGTCTTATTTCGCCCGTGCATCGTCGGCGCTGGCGACACCCACGCGGGACGCGATCGTCGCATACAAGAACCGGGCGGATATCCGCGCCACCGAGCAGGAGGCATATGCGAGGCAGGTCGATCTGGCCCTGATGAATCCTGATGCGCCGGTGATCAAAGTCGGTGTGGCGACCGGCATCGCGCGCGCCCGTGGTTCGATGCGGTCGCCAGGTGTCGGTCAGGACGTCGCGCTCGATGCGGAATCCATCCGCCAGCACGTCATCGTTTTCGGAGGCACCGGCGAAGGCAAAACCCGCGCGTTCCTCCAGCCGATGGCCCGGCGCATTTTCGGCGCGACGTGGGACAAGCCGACCGATGGCACGCCCCCTCGCCGGATCGGCGGCTACATCACCGACGGCAAGGGGGTCCTGTATAAAGACCTGATTTCATTGCCGGAACTGGCGGGCCGTGGCGATCTCCGTGTGCTGGGAACGGACGACGGTCATTACGGCGTGAACCTGGTTGCGGGCATGACCCCTCTCGAAGTCGCAACGATGCTGAAAACGGTGTCGGCGCAGGTAATCGGCGAAAAAGAGGACGTTTTCTGGTCAGAGCAGGCCAGCATCATCGTGTATCACTCGGCAGTGATCGCGAGCGTTCTCGAAAAGATCGTGCCGCTTCCCGAGAGCGCCAAAGAACCTGACGCAGCGGAGGTTGACGATGCGGTGTCCGATGCGTCGGCGTCATGGGAAGACCTCCTGTCGTCGGGCGATTTCGATGAGCCGCCTGCCGCTCAACCTGCCGCTGCCGAGGGAGCGGACCAGGGCGATGATTCGGATGACTCCGACGCGACCTGGAAAAACTTCCGCCCCTGGAGCCTTCAGGGCATCGCGCACCTCGCAACCAACCCTGATGCGCTCGATGCAGCATTCCGGCGCATTGCGGCGCACGGAAAACTCATTGCGGACAGCGGCAAGGACCAGGAACTGGGCGACCTCATCAACAGCCGCGAGGTCGCGATCTCCGGCGATTATGCGCTCGGCGAGTGGAAGAAAATGGCCCAGGACACCCGGTCCGGAATCATCGCAAACGTGTCGAGCGTCACCGGAAAATTCTCGGGCGCCCCACCGGTCGCAGCCCGTTTCGCCTCCGGCCTGCTCCCGCCCGACCAGATCACCGACGTCGATTATGCCCTGAACGGCGGGATTCTCGCCGTCGCCATCGGCGAGAGTGAATGGGGCACCGTCGGCCAGGTGGTGGCGGTGTGGCTGAAAACGAGGTTGTTTATCGCAGCCCGTAAACGCCAGATCGCCGATCCGGAGGCCGCGAAACGGCAGTCGGTGGCCCTGCTCGTCGATGAGTTCCAGATGCTGGCGACCAAGGGCGGCAGCGAATCCGATGCTGAGTTCTTCAATATCGCACGAAGCACCGGCGTCTTCATGGTTGCGGCGACGCAGGGCCTGCCATCATTGCAGAAGAGGCTCGGTGAGAAGCACACGCAGGACCTCCTGAACAACCTGCGCACCAAGGTCTGTCTCCGCATCGAAGAGCAGGAAACGCTCGAATATTTCCAGAAAATGGCCGGCGAGACCTTGCGTGGTCTGGTGGTCGATGACGAATATTTCGAGACCCAGGGGCAGCGCGAGATCGAGTTCCCGGACCTGCCGGTTCCATTCCTGACCGGCGCTGAACAGATCAGCCTCCGTCCGGCCCAGCCCGGCTTGGAAACCCATCAGATGCGGCCGCTCAAGCGGTTCGATCCGAGATTCATCCTGCGATACTACGCGAACAAACACAGCGACAACGCGGACGCTGTGACCGGATCGATCAAGGACGCCTACTGGCGCCAGGAAGACAAAGAGCGCGAAATGCGCGGACATGGCGTTGAAAACAAGCCGCTTTTCACCGCCACGGACATCAAGCAGGGCTCCAATTTCGCCCTTGCCTATGTCCAGCGCGCCGGCGGTCACACGATCGACGTGATCGACCTCGCCGCCTGATCGTCATGGAGGCCCGGATGGACAGTCTGGGTCTCCATCACTGCACCCCGGAAATTTGGAAGACAATGAAATGACAAAGAAATTCATCCTCGCGGCCGGTCTTCTGATCTTGGCTGCATGTTCCCCAAGCCAGCCCCCCAGGCTTCCGCCGGCCACGGGATCGGTCGTTCCGCAGCCGGTCAGCGTTCAGCAGCCGGTCATCATCCCTGGCAACTACGTCCCGACCGGGCCGGACGACGGCGACAACACCGACGACGATTGGGCGAACTGATCGACATGGATGGCCCGGACTGCCCATCCCGGCCTCCACCCCGGAAATTTGAAATCCACGATATAATATAGAGACAATCAATTCATCACTCAGTCATCCAGGCCGCCCGTCGCCCGTCCCGGACGGCCTGGATGCCCGAGCGAACAACACGCCGGCAAATATACGGAGAATGATCGTGTCATTCAACGAAGACGACATCCTGAAACAGACGTATCGGCGGCACTTCCAGAAAGTGAGCGACGCTGACGTCGGTTTTGCCGACACCGCCCCGGCCGACCTGTTCTCGCCGCAGCAGGCACAGAAAGAACGCGCGGACGAGCGGTATTCCCTGCATTTCATGGTGAAGACCAAAGGGCACGAGACGGAAAGCCGTCAAGATTACGAGGCTCTTTTCTCAATGCCGGCGGATCGGCTTCAAAAAGAAATCGATGACCGGATGTTCTCGGCCAAGCCAGGCGAGCCATTCCCGAGCCGGGCACATCTGCGAGCATTAGCGGTCGGCGACGCGCGTGGGATCACGGACACCTGGCGCCAGGACAAGGCCGCTTCAGATACGCGGATTCCGGAGACGGCTACAAATGTGCAGGTGCCGACCCGACAGGATTCTAGCGGACGGCAGCAGGCACAGGGAGCGAAACAGAGGGCGTCCGTTCTGCCGCCGAGGCCAGGGATTCCATACCGGCCCATTGCTGGCGCGCGGAAAACGTCGCTCGAACGTCAGATCGATATGGCGGATCGCGCTTACGCCAGCCATCAGACTGACCAGCGAAATGAGAAACGGGCGGTCACCCGATAACCGGCGAGGCGACTTCCCTGCTGGTTTCGAGGGGGCCTCGACACGGGGCTTCGTCGTAACCGGCGGCGATGATGCTGACGGTAAAGACAATGGATGAATAAAATGGAACGCACTGCTGAAGAACTTGCTGCTGAGGAACGGGAACAGAGCGCCCTGCGGACGACCGGAAACAACATTGTTCTCAGCCGGCGGTTCCCTGGCGCGGACTCCGCACCGGCATCGGCTGATGAGCGTAACGAGAACTACGCGAAAATGTCCGACCGCGATCTGCTGGCAGAGGCCGGTCTGTGGGACAAATACTCTCAGGATTGCGACGGCTACCTGGCTGAAGCAATCGACAAGGCGGAAGTCAAGCGCGAACGGCATATCCGCGATGTCGCTGACATGGCCGACAAACTGCCGGACGATTCTGCGACGAAACGAGACTGGCAGTCGCTGATCGGAATGAGCGACGACGATCTCCGGAAAACATACAATGAGCGGCTGGATGCATCGAACAGCCCCTACATCGATGCGCTGATCAAATCGCCCGACAAGCCCTCCTTCGACCTGAAGAACGACGCGCAGGGCGAGGCCCGAGAGGCCGACGATGCGGTGATGCGTGCCAGGACCGTGGCTGATGCGCGGGGCCTGACCGACGACTGGCGCACCGTCGAGGAACGGCATTTCGCCCAGGACGCGCGCGATAACGTCAAGGAGGTCGAGCAGGAAATCGACCGGCGACCCAACGCGGATGAACTCAAAGACCGGCTTGCAGAGATGCGTGACGCCCGTGATCAGAAGCAGGAGGCCAACGAATCTTTCAACGAGGATCACGAGCGCCGCGCCGGGCAGTCTCGTGATCGCGAACTGACCCCGCCCGGCCCCCACATCGGTCAGCAGCCCGACGAGCGCGAACAGGGCCGGTCCGACGCTGAATTCCTGGGCCGGGAAGCCGCGCACATCCTGCCACAGGGCGAACTGGACCGGCAGCGTGACGCCGCGAAGTTGTCCCGCAACCCCGACGAGGACAGGGGACAGGAGCAGAAGCTGGAGCCGGAGATGACGCTGGGAGGGTCGTCTCAGGACGTGAAGACCGCGCCGAAAACGGCTCTTGAGCGACAGATCGAGAAAGCCGACCAGTCGTTCGCCCAGCACCAGGCGACGCAGCACAAGGAGGATGAGGCGGCACACAAGCGTCGCTGATGCCGTCTCAGGGCCGCAAGAACCTGGCGGCGTATTCCCCGTCTCCGCGCATGCAGGGACGGGGAATACATACTCAGAACATCCTGGGCCGAGGCGAGCGCGGACGTGGCCTCGGCCCTCGTGGCGCGGGCGTCGGCCTCTTTCCGCCCTCCGACGCCCGTCCGGCCTGGCCATGAGCCCCACTCTCGGCGAGGTCACGTTTAGGTATTGTCTCGATAATGGCCCGCACGCGATCCTCGACTTCGCCAGATCGGTCATTAAAACCGGGCGTATTCAAGGCGCTCGTGCGGGCGTCCACAATGTTCAACAGTATCCCGCTCAACAGGCGCAGCAGGAGCAGCTTCAGCGGTTTGACATCCTGTTTGACCCGACCGGTCGCCCGAGCAAGCGCATGAACGATATCCGCCCAGGCCGGCACGTCATCGCGATGCACACCGAGGACAGACATCAACGCCATTTGTACAGGCAGGTCCGGATACACGACGGCATCACTCACTTGACAGCGATAGCACGCAATCGTCGGTGACTCAGCACCGATCATCACTCTGAGCGCGATCAGGGCGAGATAGATATTCCGCCCCGACTGATCGAAATTCCTCTGCGTCCAGCGAAGGATTTTTGCCTCCTGGACGGTCAGAATGCACTTTCGGTCTTCATAGCGGAGATCGGCAGAGGTGGACGGGATCGGCTCGCGACCTGGCACGCCACAGA
Organism: Gluconacetobacter sacchari; assembly: GCF_014174255.1. Lineage (GTDB taxonomy): Bacteria > Pseudomonadota > Alphaproteobacteria > Acetobacterales > Acetobacteraceae > Gluconacetobacter > Gluconacetobacter sacchari. The sequence continues at coordinate 64,853 of NZ_JABEQJ010000002.1, read as the reverse complement.
GCGGACCGACGCTATCCGGCCCCTCCGCGCCGTAGTAGAAATCCAAGTCACGGCTCGCGCAGACGAGCGGCTGAACGTCGGGTTCGTCGAGTGTGAAATGCATCAGGTCACGGATAAAACCGGACTCTGCATCGTCAAAATGGGTGCTTCTGTCGTGCATATCAATCTCCTGGGGCCTCTCGTGGCTCTCCAGTTGATTGTAATGTCGGCCCCGACAATGCCCGGACCAGCAGCCCGGCAGCACCATCCCGACCCCCACGTCAAACACACGGATGACCCCGCAGGAATGGCTGTTTCCTGCGGGGTTCCGGGGTATTAACGCTATCAGGTCAAAGAGCGGACGGGTTGAATCCGATGATTCTGATTAGCCCGCCGTAGGCGTCAGCGAGGCGAGCGTGACGACGGTCTGGAGGTTGGGAGACAGCCGAAGCTGCACGACATCCAGGAACCCGTCGTTCCAGTTCCGAAACTGCCGCTCCGCCTGGGGCACGGTCATGTTCATTTGGTCTCGGACGTAATCCGTCATCCAGACCTGCGCCGCTTCCTTCTTCGTGCTGACATGTCCGGCGATCCCGCTTTCGCTTTCGACAAATGCCGCATGCAGCGCATTCCCGAAATCGACGCCGTGGACAGGCACGACAACGGGGGTCGCGTGGGATGTGATCCGGACATCTGGATCGACGAGATATGCATCGATCGCGTCAACGAACATTGCGTCGAGATGGTCAGGATCGATCTCGGCAAGAGATGCGATCCGACAGATGTCATTCGACGCAACAACACCGGAGTAATAATATGGCCGCAACGCCGCGACTTCCGGATAATCCCGCACGTCCGCACGGTGCATTTCGTCCATTTCGCAGATGAACAGGGCCATCTGGCGCATACATTCGCGTTTGGTCTCGGCGGCGAAGGCATGACATTTCCAGTCCACCGTCAGGTAGCCCACAAAGACGCTCATGCGGCTTCTGTGCTGGATCGTTCTATTCAGATTGATGATCTCGGCCATGACATGCATCCCCAGTTATAATGGTCGTTGCGTTCAGAATATGACGTGATCGGCTCTCGCCCGTCCGCGCCGGCCCCATCTCAGGGCAGGGTCAACGCCACCTTCCGATCCGACACGACTACCTCCCGTGCCAGGAAGTCCTCGATCCCGTCCACGGGGCAGCGGGCGCGGATCAGGTGATCGGGAACATCGCGCGCCTTCATCTCCTTGATCAGCGTCGCAAACCACAGGTATTCCCGCATCGTCATCGGACGACCGCCAGCCTTGGTGTGCGAAGTCATCAGGTTGTCGAGCATCGGCGCCTTGCCCTGGGCCGCCCATGCCTCCATCGCCTGTGCCGTGACATACATCACCGTCATACCCGCCGCCTCGATGGCCTGAGCCGCCAGCGCGTTGTCCCGGCGTTCGGCTTCGAGAGCGGTGACCAGAATATCCTTCGTCTTCAGGGCACTCGTGGCCAGATCAACCTCCGACTGGAGCCGATAGCCGTCCGCCCTGGCGGCCTCCAAACCGGTTTTTGCTTCATCTCTCTCGGCCCGGACCTGTGCCAGTTCCTGCGCCTGGGCCTGTGCTTGCGCCAGAATGCGTTCCTGAGATCGACGCTCACTCGCCATCGCTGCGCTGGCCGCTTCATCGGCCTTTCGCTTCTGTTCGTTTGCGATGGCACGCTGGACACTGGCTTGCAGGTCGGACGTGAACGTCGCGAGATCAGGCACGGCTCCGACGGGCTTGGGTGGCGACGTCACTTGTTCCAGTCGGCTACTGAGTCCAGCGTTCGCAGCATTAGCTAGGAATAGATCACGCTCGGCGACACTCAGTGCTGCGCTCTGCTCCCGATTCTCCAGCCGCTTGTTAGACAGTTCACGCAGGAGGTCGGAGTTGAATTGCCAGAGATTCGCGTTGGCAGCGCGGAGGGCATGAAGCTGGTTTTGTCGTGCAGCCTCCTGCGCCTGCTGCTCAACTGCCCGCTTCCGCTCCATCAGGTTGTTATACCAGTCTTCGCCCGCACGGAACGTCGCGTTGATAAATTGCGGACTCATAATGATCGAAAGCTCTTCCGGTCCCATGATCCTGCCCCCCTGTTGCTATCGCCCGATCAGGCCGCGATCTTGAGCGATCCGTCGCTGAACTGCCTGAAAATCTCTTCCCATTTCCGGCAGACCGCCTCGGCCTTTTTATCTTTCCCGGTGTTGTAGAACCATTGCGGGTGGTTGACGTCCTTGACGGTCAGCCGGATACCGCTGCTCTTGATCGCGTTTACCCTCGGTCCCAGATTGGCCCAGGCATCGTTGACTGCCCCCTGCACTGCGAGACCTGGTGTGTTGGCGGTCGTTACCTGCACGGCAGGATCGATGATTTCCCATGACCACGACCTTACATCACTCCATTTCAGCGTAACCATCTTGTTTTTGTCAACGATATAAAGGAACTCTCCGTCGTAGCAGATGGCAGTCAGGTAATTGTCGAAATCGAGTCTGTAATCGATCTGCACAGGTGGGTGGGCAAACAGTTCACCATACATTTTCGGAAACGCGGCCATTGGGTCACCGAACATCCGACGCGCAATGAGTTTTCCGAGCCATGCCTGAATTTGGAACAGAGTCAGGCACGTCACCAGAAAATATCCCAGCAGCAGAGAGTATTCCCCCATTACCGCGCACACGATGACGCAAATGGCGAATGTGCCGATATAGGCCATCATCACGCCGGTCATGCGATCGAAATGCAGCGACACGTCTCTGATATTCATTCTGTGAATCCTGACAGTTCGTTTGCATTACTGGGTTGTTTTGTGCTGCCGGCAGATTACGGTCGGATTATCCTTGGCAAACGCCGTTATCGAGCCGGCACACCGTGCTGATCGGCTTCCCATTCTTCGTCATCTGGCCGGTCGCGATGTCGTATGCGTCGATCTCAGCCGGGATGGTGGCGTAGCGTCCCACGTTCCGGGGGAATTTCATCGTAATGGTCTGCCCGGAGATCGTTGGCCGGACGGAGATGCAATTTCCGAAAAATGCCGTCGGAGGCTTGATTCCGGTCGGCGTGACCTTGACGATCGCATACTGTGCGTCGCAAGCCTGGCCGCCGACGGAGGTCAGTAGCAGGATGTCGGCGGCCAGGCTTCCGCGATCTTGGCGACGAACAGGGCGCTGTTCCCGGCGATCCTGGGGGCCGTGGGGTGGCCGTTGATAAGCAGCGTATTGAGCGGCCCGCTTCCGGACGCCACCCCATAACGGGTCTGGTCTTCACGGGGCGATTCAGCCTGCGCCGAAGAAAATAGGAACGCTCCGGATGCATAAATGGAAAGGGCGGCAATCACCGCCCCCTTGATACGAAACATTTTCTTTTGATGACTTTTCATCTGCCGCCCATCATCCCCGTAGCCAAAGCCCGAACGCAGTGTGGCCAGAAATATGAAATGCATTTCTGGCCACGCTACACTGATTGCAGTGACCAGAATCCGTGGTTTTTGAACATGCCCGCGTCGTATTCAGGCGCGCCCAGAACCACAGATTGAAAACGAGGTTTTTGAGCATGAGACGTTTCGGTTACGCGCGGGTATCAACGGATAGTCAGACAAACGACGCGCAGATATTGTCGTTACGACGGGAGGGACTGTCTGACGACATGATTACCCAGGACATTATCTCTGGCGGAGTGCCCGCCCTGTCGCGTCCCGGCATGTCCTCCTTGTTGCGGACACTAGAGGCCGGAGACAGCCTGGTGGCGGCGAAGCTGGACCGGCTGGGACGCGACACAGCAGACGTTATTGGGCTGATCCGGATTCTAAACGCCCGTTCTATCAACTTGCGGATTCTGAACGTCGGTGTTGAGACGAACACGCCAAACGGACGCCTCTTCCTGACCATCTTGGCGGCTTTCGCCGAGTTCGAACGGGAGATCATCAAGGAACGGACTATCGCTGGCCTGGAGGCTGCGCGGGCGGCGGGAAGGAAGCTGGGCAGGCGGCCGAAACTGTCGGGCAGACAGAAGGACCACGCCTTGGAGATGGCGGCGACAGGCAGCACGAACGGGCAGATTGCCAGCGTCCTGGGCGTCTCGGTCTCGACGGTGCAGCGTCTCACAGCCCAGAATGCTCACCAAAAAGCCGCTTTTTGAACACTTAATAATGAGATCAAAACATGAGTGCTTGACCGGAACCCGGAAACCACCGTTTTTGACTCTTCGGCGATGTCATAGGTCCTGGCGCTTATGCAGATGGCTGAAGGGGGCCTCGGAAGAGGCTGACGGGATACCCGGCTCCGCCGGGAGATCGTGGTCACGTCCCTATCCGCGTCACGGTGCCGCTCATCGACCCTTGGCCGCCAGCAGTCCCGTAACCGCCACATCCGGCGGCAGCCGGACAATCCCCCCAGAGAGGCTTCACCGTCCGCCCTCCGGAGGAACACGGCCAGCCCCCAGCTTCAGTGGAAATTCCGCGCCCTAATCGCGATCAGATCGCCGTCGATTTCATCCGCCCCCATCCCGACCCCATCCCCACGCCCCGCCCGATTCCCGACATCCGCCAGCAGCGCAGATCGATCGACAATCTCCAAGGCGACAAGATGGATCACCTCCCCCTCCTTCTGAAGCCGTCCCTTCACAGCCACCATGCTGGCGGACAGCACCACCGGCCGGAACTTCTCGAACACGTCCGCCCACACGATGACATTCAGCGTCGCCGTCTCATCCTCCAGCGTCATGAAGACCACCCCCTTGGACGATCCCGGCCGTTGGCGCACTAGGACGATTCCGGCTGCCGTCATCCGCTTGCCGTCCTTGGCGCTGATGGCGTCCCGGCATGACAGGACGCCTTCCCGGCGCAGATCATCCCGCAGGAAGGCGACCGGATGATCCCGCAGGGTCAGGCCGACACGGTTATAGTCCCGCGCAACCTCGGCGCCGGCCCGCATGGGCTGAAGCAGGACATCGGGTTCCTCGGCCTCCCGCGTGATGGCCGCAGCCGCGAACAAGGGCAACGGTTCATCCCGTAGCGCCTTGATGGCCCACAATGCCTCGCGCCGGGCCAGCCCGAACCCCGGACGGAATGCATCGGCCTCGGCCAGATGGGTCAGGGCAGCGGCCTTCACGCCGGATCGTCGCCACAGATCATCGATCGATGCGAAAGGCCGATTCCCACGCGCCGCCACGATCCGCGCGGCATCCTCATTGGCCAGTCCCTTCACCAGGTTCATGCCAAGCCTGACGGCGAACAGGCCGTTTGCCCGTTCCGGCCCTTCCAGCGTGGCATCCCACCGGGACCGGTTCACGCAGATCGGCCGGACTTCCACCCCATGAGCCTGAGCGTCGCGGACAAGCTGGGACGGCGCGTAGAAGCCCATCGGCTGGCTGTTCAGCAATGAGGCCAGGAACACGTCCGGATGGCGGCATTTCATCCACGATGACGAATAGGCCAGGATGGCGAACGACGCGGCGTGGCTCTCCGGGAAGCCGTAGGAGCCGAAGCCCTCAAGCTGCTGGTAGATGCGCTCGGCGAATTCCTCCGGGTAGCCGTTCTCCCTCATGCCTTCGAGCAAACGGGTCTGGAATTTCGATACCGTGCCGGTGTTCTTGAAGGTTGCCATGGCCCGGCGCAGGCCGTCCGCCTCGGCCGCCGTGAACCCGGCGCACACCATGGCCACCTGCATTACCTGTTCCTGGAAGAGCGGCACGCCGAGGGTCCGCTTCAGCACCTCTTCCAGTTCCGGCGTCGGATAGTCCGGATGCTCCAATCCCTCCCGCCGGCGCAGATACGGATGAACCATGTCGCCCTGGATCGGACCGGGCCTGACGATGGCGACCTCGATCACCAGGTCATAATAGGTCCGAGGCTTCAGGCGCGGCAGCATCGACATCTGGGCGCGGGATTCGATTTGGAACACGCCGATCGTGTCCGCCTTGCGGATCATGGCGTAGGTTCGCGGGTCTTCGGCCGGGATGGTGGCCAGGGTCAGCGCCTGCCCCTTATGCTCGGCCAGCAGGTCGAGGCTCTTCTTCATGCAGGTCAGCATGCCGAGTGCCAGCACATCCACCTTCATGAATTTCAGCGCGTCGATATCGTCCTTGTCCCATTCGATGGTCTGACGGTTATCCATCGCCGCCGGCTCGATCGGCACCAGTTCGTCCAGCCGGTCGTGGGTCAGCACGAAGCCACCCGGATGCTGCGACAGATGACGCGGCACGCCGATCAGGGCACGCGCCAGATCGAGCGTCAGACGGATACGCCGGTCGGTCAGGTCGATTCCGGTCTCGGCGAATTTCTCCGCATCGACCTCGCGCGACCAGCCCCATATCTGTTTCGACAGCAGGGAGATCAGGTCTTCCGGCAGCCCCATCACCTTGCCAACATCCCGGAGAGCCCCCTTGGCCCGATACCGGGTGACCACGGCGGTCAGTGCCGCGCGGGTGCGACCGTAATGGTCATAAATCCACTGGATGATTTCCTCGCGACGGGCATGCTCGAAATCCACGTCGATGTCCGGCGGCTCGCCCCGCTCTTCCGAGATGAACCGCTCGAACAGCAATGTCGTCCGCGATGGATCGATTGCCGTGATCCCCAGCACGAAACAGACGGCGCTATTGGCCGCCGATCCGCGACCCTGGCACAGGATGCCCCGCCGCCTCGCCTCGCGGACGATGCTGTTCACCGTCAGGAAGTAGGGCGCGTAGGACATGCGCCCGATCAGCGCCAGTTCATGACGGAGGATTTCGGCCACGTCCTCGGGGATGCCATCCGTATAGAAGGCGCGGGCACCTTCCCATGTCAGGGCCTCTAGTGCCTCCTGGGGTGTCTGGCCTGGCGTCGTGATTTCGTCCGGATATTGATAGGCCAGGTCGTCGAGGCTGAACCGGCAGCGTTCGACGATCTCCATGCTCCGGTCGATCGCTTCGGGATACCGACCGAACAGGCGCGCGATTTCCTGGGGCGGCTTGAGATAGCGATCGGCATGACGCTCACGGACGAAGCCGGCCCGGTCGATGGTCGTGTTGTGCCGGACGCAGGTGACGACATCCTGGAGGATGCGGCGGTCATGGATATCGAACAGGATGTCATTGGTGACGACGGTCTTCACCCGGCGCGCATGGGCCAGGTTCGCCAATTCATAGAGCCGCATCTGATCATTCGGCCGGCGGCGCAGGGTCAGTGCCATATAGGCCCGGTCCCCGAAGGCATCCCGCAGCTTCCGCAGATGCAGGGCGCAGTCATCATCGGCGACATCAGGCACCAGCACGGCCAGCAGCCCGTCGCCCCACTCGGCCAGGTCTGCCCAGTTCAGCAGGCATTTCCCCTTGCCGGCGCGCGCCTTGCCGATCGACAGCAGCCGACATAAGCGGCCATAGGCAGCACGGTCCATCGGATAGACCAGGACCGGCGGAAAGTCGGCGAGGTCGAGCCGGCATCCGACCACCAGCCGCATGCCGGTATCTTTCGCGGCGATATGAGCCTGGACGATTCCGGCCAGCGTGTTGCGGTCGGTGATCCCGATGGCGGAGAGCCCGAGGCGCTTGGCCTGGGCAAACAGTTCGGCAGGCGACGACACCCCGCGCAGGAACGAGAAATAGCTGGTGACCTGAAGCTCGGCATAGCGGGTCATGCGAACAGTCCGTGCATGAACCATCTCTGCGAGCCGGTTTCTCCATGCTCGCCGTCGCCCTCGCGGAAGACCCAGAATCGGTCGCCGGCCGTGTCCTCGATCCGGAAATAATCCCGTGCGATCGTCAGTTCCGCATCGCCCTGCCACCACTCGCCGAAGACGCGCTCAGGTCCGTCGCCGCAACGCACGCGATGCCGGATGCCGCGCCAGATGAAGAAGATCGGCGGCTGGTCCGGCAGTTCGGCCATGGCCTGGACAGGTTCCGGCCGGGAGAGCAGCCGGGTCGGTCGTGGCCATCCGGCCGGCCAGGTGGTGCCGTCATCCGGAGCCAGTGCCGGCACCCGGCAGACTGACCGCTCGGGGATGTCGCTCTCCACAGGGGCAAACCGGTAGAGGGATTCCCCGCCGACGCGATTGGCCAGCGTGTCGATCAGGCCGGAAATGTCAGCTTCTTCCTCTTCGATCAGCGAGGAAACCCGCTGCCTGACCTCCATCGGCTCGGCCAGGACGGCGACCAGTTCCATGCGCTCGATGCCATAGCCCGGATCGATCGTCTCGATCTTCTCGCACAGCAGGCGCGTCAGATGCTTCGCGTCCCTTGCCGGCCGGGCCGTGGCGATCCGGATCATCTGGGTCTGGCTGTCCACCCGGTGCAACAGGAGGTCGAGCATGCGGATGCCGTCGCCCCTCGCATCCAGCCCCTCACACAGGACAGGAACCAGCTTGCCGATATAGCGGGCAATGGTCTCGGCCGCACCGATGGGTTCGGCGAAGTTGCGCGCCACAGAAACCGGATCAACCGGGCGTACGGCCAGGATGGGCTCGGCGACGCGCCCATACGCCTGGTCCAGACGACGCTCCAGTTCCGGCCCGAACCGCAAGGTCAGCGGCGCGCGCGGCATGGCGGCCAGCTTGCCGATCCGGGAGATACCCAGCGTCCGCAAGCCCTCGATGACGGCAGCCGGAAGCCGCAATGCCTCGATCGGCAGGTTGCAGAGCGCGTCGGGGATGCCTCCATCGGGCACGATGACGATCCGGCCGCGTCCATATCTGGCCAGGGCATGGCCGGCGCCCCAGGTTCCGGCGATCGTGGCCTTGGCGGTGAAGCCTGAGTCAGCCAGGCGACGGACCACGGCTTCCAGCATCGCCGGCTCGCCACCATGCAGATGATCCGTGCCGGTCGTGTCCATTACGATGCCATCAGGCAGGCCGCCGGATGCGTCCACGGCCACGATAGGCGCGATCCGCCGCTGGAACCAGAGAGCCAGAGCCTCCAGCCCGGCCCGGTCGCCGTCGGGGTCGGCATCCATGATGGTCAGATCGGGATAGAGCGCCTGGGCCTTGGCAACCGGAATGCCGGGCGTCACCCCGATCTTGCGGGCGGCGAGGTCGGCGGACAGCACCACGCGGCGGCTGCCTTCCCGGCCGGCCAGGGCCAGCGGTGTCTCAGGCGCGGCGTTGCCCAGCTTCTTCCTGATGCGCTCCGTCGGCCACAGAGGCAGGTAGAGCGACACCACACGATTCAATCCTCCCGTTGGCATCGCATCCCTCCACCTCAAAATCCGCGCATTCCCCCGATCGCGCGCGCAGCAATTCCAGCATCCACCGAGGCCGCTCCACGCCAGGCACGGGAAGCGGCGCGGATGGCAGGACGGAGACCCGCCAGCGTGTGGTGCTGGCTGTCGGCTGTCCGAAATCGGCGGCTTCCGTCTGGCGGCGCCATCTCCGGACAGCCAGGCCGATCGTCCCAGTCCCTTCGGCCGCGATCTGCAAGCGCCGCGAGGCCGTCATCGTCAGCCGCCCGACCTCGGCAACCACGGAACCCAGCCCGCCATGCCGCAGCCCTTCCTCGAAGCAGGCCAGGGCGTCGTTGTCCGAGGACGCTTCGACATGGATGACCCGGCGGGCGGCCAGTCCGGCCTGATCGAGAGCCGGCGCGAAGATGTCCTGCCGGGTGACGATCCACAGCACCTTGCCCTTGGTCCGGGCGGCAATCCCTGCGGCGAACAGGGCCGCCGCAGTCGCGTTCAGGGCGTCATTCCCGCCCCCGGCCACTTCGTGGAGCGCCCCGAGGGCCAGCCCACCACCCGGCAGTCTCGTATCGATCGCCTTCACCCCGAACGGCAGGACGGCACGCTTGCGGTTCTTGTGTCCTTCGATGCGAGCAATGGTCGCCTGGAGCGCTTCCAGGGCAGGCTTCTTCTGGGCTTGGCTCCCCTTCGTGGTCATCTCGATCCGTCCGATGCTGGCGGGCGTCAGTGATAAGAGTTCATGCTTTGTTCCTTAAATGCGACGAGAGTCAAGGCACGATCTTCGGAGATGCGGTACGGTGTGGGGAACGGCTGAGGCCCGGCCGTGTATGGTCTGCCCACAAGAACTTGAGTCTCCGGGGTTTTCTCGGGCCGGCGACGGAACACAGGCAGCGATCCGTCGCCCGATGCGTGGCCCGTGCCTCGCCTTGCCCGACCTCTGCCCGCCTGGCGTTTTCTGGTCGGGCAGAGGTCGGGCAGCGCATTTACGAGATGGGCTGAAGGGGGACGCTGTGCGTCGGCTCTTGGATACCCGGCTCCGCCGGCTGCTTGATGCAGCCATCAGCATCCAGACGATCAGCATAGGCAGCATCACCGCCCTGCCCCGGCGGCAGCCGGGCATTCCCTCGCCGCCTTCAGCGCCCCCTTCAGAGAATCCCCGTAACCGCCCCCTCGCGCCCCCAGCATCCCGATCTTCGTGCCATGCTGAGAGCAGCCAGAAGCCATCCACGCCCCATCGTAGAACGCCAACTCCGTGGCATGCTCAAGGGCAAGAAGGTGGACCGGGGCATTACCAACGTCCGGCACACGGGATCGTCCTGGTGGCGGCGCTGGCTGGGCGTGGAACACCGCTGCCTAGTCCCGCTGACGGCCTTCGCCGAACCCGAACATCTGCCGGATGGAGGAAGCCGCCAGGTCTGGTTCGCCAGGGCCAATGGCGAGCCGCGTGGCCTTCTTCGCCGGGCTCCGGTGCCGGTGGACATCAGTCAGGAAGCTGGCCGATGGCGAGACGACGGACGACCTGTATGGATTCTTGACCACTGAAGCCAACCGGGAAGTCGGTGCCGTTCATCCCAAGGCCATGCCTGTTATCCTGACGCGACAGGAGGATATGGATTTGTGGATGACGGCACCGGCAAGTGAACACATTATTTTGCGTTGGCGGCGGGGGTGCAGTCAATAGCTTCAGCAAAAGCCTCTTCAGTTAACCTAATACCATGAGTTGAACGCCCAAGCACTGTTATCTCTTCATCTTTCAATTTATACACGCCGCCCTTTATGAATATAAGACCCCAATACCATTCATCAAGAAAATAAACCGTAACATAATTCGGATATTTCCAACGCATATCCCGGAGCTTTGGTGATAATTGCAATTTCCACGACCAAATTTCTACGTTCCACTGTCGCTTTGCCGCTCTTTCAACTTGTTTAGTGAAGCTAGATCCCTGCTCCGTAGTGGCTCCGTCGCCAGTCAAGATCACAAGAGTCCCAGGATTATCTTCATCCAGAAGAGTATTTCCTATTCTGAGGTGAATAGCCTCATCGACACCTTGTTCGACTAATCGTCCGTCGTCGTTTTCGACTCGTCGCAAAAGCGTCGTATCAAAACCGGCAGTCTGCGCTGCTGCCCATAATGCATCATTTCCTGGCGGGACTGAGCCAGCTAACATCGAATAACCCAAAGACGTCCGGTTTCTCCGGATAATCGAAAATAAATTCTGATAATCAACCCGAACACTCGGCCATGGCGCCTCTTCTTTCTCACGGGCGACACGTTGCGCTCCACCAAAGATATTAGAGTTATCTAGAAAAATATGCGTCTTCCCTGATGCCATAATAATCATTCCCAAATTCGCTGAGTCCACGTTATCAAAAATGTTGATGCTAAGCTTAATATCAAGTGCTGGATATCGCTGCGGCGAGCAACACTAATTGACCAGTAGGCGCTTCAGCGGGGTCGATAACACCCATTTGTCACCTGTATATATTCCTGAGCAGCCAACACCATGAACACGGCCAGTTCATCACTGGGTATCAGCCGACAAACAGGACGGGTCCATGGGTTATTGTCAGATTAGCATTCGGCCATTATTATGAAAAACTCCAAAATGGAGAGAATAAATTGATTGATAAAGATTATATAAAATCTTGCATCCAAATGATCGAGAGCGATCCGTCAATAAAGAACAACTATAAGAGATACGAATTTTCGAGAAAAATTATCGACTTCATCATAAATAATGATGAAATTTTGAATTTTAAGGATACCTCACCCGACGGAGATGAGGACGCCTACAGCAAGGAAGAACTCAAAAAAAATTCTTTTTGGTATCCGCAGACAGGTATCATCGAGGCATATTTATTTATAGATACTTCTATATTATTTTGAGAATAATCGACAGAATGAATGGCGGGAGAGGACTTATAATCCCGGTGAAGCAAACGCGCGTTTTGCAGTGGAACGGGTCAGAACGTGCCTTGCTGCATCTACTCTCTGTTGTAGGCGGCTCTTTTCCCGTTGTTCGTGCTCGTGCAATTTTGATTGTTCCCTATCATCACCCTGCCTGTGGTTTTGGGTTAGACCATTCATTCCATCCGTAATCCACCGCCGGACCTCGGGGGTGATTTACCGACATCATAATGTCCCTGGAAAATCACCCCTTACCTCACCCCATCGCCAACTCCCTCTCCCTGGCCCTGATCCGGGCGACCCGATCGGCGATGCTGGGATTGTAATACCGCATCAGCATGCGCGGGTCCTTGTGTCCGGTGGTCTTGGCCAGTTCGAAGCAATCGCGATGCAGCGGAGCCAGGCATCAGCGCATGGACGCGGCGATGATTAGCCAGGCGGCCACAATCGTCACGGCCAAGACGCTCACGGCTATTACCGCCGCAACGCTCGTGCGCCCTTTACGTGGCCGGCCTGGACCGCGCTTGATCGCCGTCGTAGGCGCCACGTCTCCAACCTTGGCGGCGATGAACGCATCCAGGTCAGAGACACGGAAGCGGCGGTCACGCTTGCCGAAGCTGAACGACTTGGGTCCGAGGCCGAGCCAAAGAAGATTCCGCAGGCGCCCGTAGGAAACCCCCAGATATTCTGCGGCCTGCTTGCTATCCATCACGGCCGGCAGGCGGCGCGACTGTTCTTCTTTACTCGCCATCGTCGTCTTCCTCGGCCGCAATGATGCCAGCCAGCCGTTCGGCCTCTTCGATCTGCTTGCTGATGCTCTCCGGGACTGGTTGATAATACCTGTCCAGACTCTTCAGGTCACGATGTCCCGTGACCCTCTTGAGGTCCAACGGGTTTGGCAACAGCCTGGCAAGCCGGCTGGTCGCTTCATGACGCAGGTCGTGGAATGTCAGGTTATGGAGTCCGGCGCGCTTGACCATCCGCCCGTAACGCACGCTGAAAGCCGCCTCGGCGCCTACGCTGAACACCTTGTCGCTCGACTTTGGAGGCTTGGGGTATGTGGCCAATTTCTCGCACAGAAGCCGTCTTGCCCCTGGTGTGAGGGGGCGGATTTCGGGGCCGTGTTCTTCCTGATGCTTGTGTGTCTTGGTCTTGCCAGCCTCGCCGCCCAGCTTGATCAGTCGGCGTTCGATATCGACATCGCACCATCGCAGACCGATCGCTTCCCCTCGCCGGGTGCCCTGCTCGATCGACCAGCGAACCAGCCACACATCGTCGGGATAGACGGAATCCGAGACGGCCACGATCAGCCTGTCGAACTCCGTCTTCCCGTCCTTGTCCTCATCCTCGTCGAGTCGTCTGTTGCGCTTCTTATCCGCACCCTCCGGCCTCTTCACGACCCGTCCGGAGGCGTGATTGACGATGGGCAAGTCCCATTCCGAAATCGCATGCTGCATCGCCGACGCCAGCAGATTCATGCGCTTGACCACCGTTGCCGGGGAATAGCCGGCCGCCAGCATCCTGTCCCGGAAGCCGCGAACGTCAGCCGGGCAAAATTTGGACATGGTGACCCCAGGCAACTCCTTGTCCCTGAGAATCGCCGGAATGTGCCCTGTCCGGTCGGCCTCACGGTCGGCCATGCATTCGTCGGCATATTTCTGCACGACCTTGCCCACGGTTTCCTTGTCGAGCGCGCTGGTGTCCGTGAACTGGCCGAGTTCGACCTTGGCGGTGGTCTCATTGAGCCACCGTCGAGCCAGCGCAGCGGTCGAGAAGGTCTTGCGAATGCGCCGGCCATCGACCTGCTTGCGGGCCTGATACTGCTTGGGACCGCGATACCAGATACCGGCGGGCAGGGCTTTCCCGGTCGCCGGGTCGATGTTTCCACCGCCCCCGGTCACAGCCTGATCCCTTGCTTTATCGCTGCTGTCCGCCATGCCGCGAGGATGGCACCTTCCTCGCGATGGCTCAAATCTGGCTCAAAAACCCAGATTTTGTCATGCCGTTTCCTCGAAAAACTCAAGGAAATCAATGGCGTCCCGTACGGGATTCGAACCCGTGTTACCGCCGTGAAAGGGCGGTGTCCTAGGCCTCTAGACGAACGGGACGTTGGACGAGGCAGCTTCTATGACATCGCGAGAGGGGACGCAAGCCACCCCGAACAGGAAAATCGGCTTGCGGCCCATTTTTTCCAAGATCGAGCCTTTTCAGTCCATTACGGCGCAAGCACCGCCTGGGCCGGCACACGGCTCATGACCAGACGGGCGAGAATGCGCCGATGCGCGACATCCCACAGCAGGACCCGGTCCGGCCCGCCGCCGGTCAGCGCAACGGCCAGCAGCCCCGCATCCTGCCGCGTCAGGGCGGTGACATGCGTGCCCGCGGGCTCGTCCAATACCAGCTCGCCATAATCCCCGCCCGGCGCCACGCCCGCTTCCGCGACGGGGCGAGCGCTCCCCGCCGGATGAGGATGCGCGATCCGGTGAACCAATACCGCGACCAGCACCAGCGAGCCCACGGCCAGCAGCACCCCCATGCCGATCACCGCCGCCAGAAGCCCCCTGGAACCCGCCATGCCCGATCCCTGCGCGCTCACGCCCTGTCCATTCATAATCGTCCTGATCCATTTCGGCCCGGCATGATGTTCCGCCCGGGCGATTTCCGTTAAGAGCCGTGCATGACCGACGACACGCCTCCCCTCAGCCTGACCGCGACCGACGAGCACGCCGGCCAGCGGACCGACCGCTTCCTGGCCGACGCGCTCGATACGCTGTCGCGCTCGCGCGTCAAGGCCCTGATGGAGGCTGGGCATGTGCTGCGCGACGGCCATGTGCTGCGCGAGCCCGCCGATCCGGTGCGGCCCGGCCAGTGTTATGAAATCAGGGTGCCCCCGGCAATCCCCGCCACCCCTCGCGCCCAGAGCATCCCCTTCGCCATCCTGTACGAGGATTCCGACCTGATCGTGCTGGACAAGCCCGCCGGCCTGGTCGTGCATCCCGCGCCGGGCAACGAGGAGGGCACTCTGGTCAACGCCCTGCTCGCCCATTGCGGCGACAGCCTGACCGGAATCGGTGGCGAGAGGCGGCCGGGCATCGTGCATCGGCTGGACAAGGACACGTCCGGCGTCATGGTCGCGGCCAAGACCGAACAGGCCCACGCGGCGCTGTCCGAGGCCTTCGCCACACGGACGATAGACCGCACGTACCTGGCCCTGGCATGGGGATCGATGATCCCCCCCAGCGGCGGATATGACGGCGCGATCGGCCGGGACAGGCGCGACCGCAAGCGCATGGCCGTGGTCGCGCACGGCGGCAAGGCCGCCCTGACGCATTACCGAACCCTCGCCACCCATCATGGCGCGCTCAGCCTGGTGGAATGCCGGCTGGCCACCGGCCGCACCCATCAGATTCGCGTGCATTTCGCCCATGCCGGCCATCCGCTGGTCGGCGATCCTGTCTATCTGCGCCGCATCCCGGCCGCGGCGCGCGCCCTGCCCGACGACGCGCGCCGCGCCGCGCTGGATTTCCCCCGGCAGGCATTGCACGCCGCGCGACTGGGCTTCACCCACCCGCGCACCGGCGAGCCGCTGTTGTTCGAAACCGCCCCGCCGGACGATTTCAAGGCGCTGCTGGCAAAGATTGCTTAGTTTTAAGGCAATCCTCGCCGAGCTTCCTTGACGCTCCCGAACCGGGCCGATAGGCTGAAAATCATACTCCGACGGGTGACGTTACCGCCGGAATGGACGTCTCGCGGCGGCGCAGCCCTAGGAGGGGGTGCCACGCGGGGACGTGAAGTCCATCCACGCGTCATACGGGCCGGTCATGCAACCCTGTCGCCAGATGTGCCTTTAGGACATCAGCGGGGCATGACCCTCCCTCAGGGAAAAGGAGTCCGACCCATGGCCTCTTCCGTTCTCAATGTTGGTCCTGAGACCAATCTTTCAAGGTACCTCCAGGACATCCGCAAGTTTCCCATGCTCTCGCCGGAAGACGAACAGCGTCTGTCGCGAAGCTGGCGGGACAAGGGCGATACCAAGGCGGCGCATGCCCTGGTCACGTCGCATTTGCGGCTGGTCGCCAAGATCGCGATGGGATATCGCGGCTATGGCCTGCCGCTGGGCGAACTGATCAGCGAGGGCAATATCGGGATGATGCAGGCGGTCCGTCGCTTCGACCCCGATCGCGGCTTCCGTCTGGCCACCTATGCGATGTGGTGGATCCGCGCCGCGATCCAGGAATATATCCTGCATAGCTGGTCGCTGGTGAAGATGGGTACGACCGCCGCCCAGAAGAAGCTGTTCTTCAACCTGCGGCGGCTGAAGGGCCAGATGCAGGCGATCGACGACGGCGACCTGCAACCCGAACAGGTGAACCAGATCGCGAAATCGCTGGGCGTGCCCGAACAGGACGTGATCAACATGAACCGCCGGCTGTCGGCGCCCGATCACAGCCTGAACGCCCCCCTGCGCGCCGACAGCGAGGGCGAATGGCAGGACTGGCTGGTCGACGAGCACGACAATCAGGAGGAAGCCCTGGCGGAAAGCGAGGAATTCAGTGGCCGCAAGGCGTTGCTGGATACCGCGCTGAAGACGCTGAACGACCGCGAGCGCCATATCCTGACCGAACGCCGCCTGAAGGATGAACCGGCGACGCTGGAAGACCTGTCGCACACCTACAATATCTCGCGCGAACGGGTGCGCCAGATCGAGGTCCGCGCCTTCGAGAAGGTTCAGGCCGCGATGAAGGCCGAGGTCGAGGCCCATCGCGGCGCCAGCGCAGCCTGACGACCCAACCGTTCCAACCGTGAAAAAAAGGCCGGACTGACCAGTCCGGCCTTTCCTGTGACGGGCCTCAGCCCTCGAACGGGTCGCGCATCAGGATGGTATCGTCGCGCTCCGGGCTGGTGGACAGCAGCGTCACCGGCGCCTCGACCAGTTCCTCGATCCGGCGGACATATTTGATCGCCTGCGCCGGCAGGTCCGCCCAGGACCGCGCGCCACGGGTGCTGTCGCTCCAGCCTTCCATCGTCTCATAAACCGGCGTCACACGCGCCTGCGCCGCCGGAGCCGACGGGAAGCTGCGGATTTCCTTGCCATCCAGCTCATAGCCGACGCAGACCCGGATCTCGGGCAATCCGTCCAGCACATCCAGCTTGGTCAGCGCCAGGCCGTTGATCCCCCCCACACGCACCGCGCGCCGCACCAGCATGGCATCGAACCAGCCGCAACGGCGCGGGCGGCCGGTCACGGTGCCGAATTCATGCCCGCGCGTACCCAGGGTGCGCCCCATCTCGTCATGCAACTCGCTGGGGAACGGCCCCTCACCCACCCGGGTCGAATAGGCCTTGGCGATTCCCAGCACGAAGCCCACGCTGCCGGGCCCGACACCGCTGCCGGTCGCCGCATTGGCCGCAATGGTGTTGGAACTGGTCACGAACGGATAGGTCCCGTGATCGACATCCAGCATCACCGCCTGCGCGCCCTCGAACAGGATGCGGCGTCCGGCCCGCCGCGCATCGTCCAGCAGGTCCCACACCGTGTCCATGTAGGGCAGCACGCGCGGCGCCAACGCCTCCAGATGCTCCAGCAGCGCCGCCTTGGTAAAGGTCGGGGCACCCAGGCCGGCCAGGAGCGTGTTGTGATGCAGCAGCAGCTCGTCCAGCTTCCAGTCCAGCGTCTCCGGCTCGGCCAGGTCGCACAGGCGGATGGCCCGGCGCGCCACCTTGTCCTCATAGGCCGGGCCGATGCCGCGCCCGGTGGTGCCGATCTTGCGCGCGCCGCGCGCGTCTTCGCGCGCGCGGTCGATGGCGCCATGCACCGGCAGGATCAGCGGCACGTTCTCGGCGATGCGCAAGGTTTTCGGCGTCACCTCCAGCCCCTGCGCGGTCACGCGGTCGATCTCGGTCAGCAGGGCCTCGGGGTCGACCACGACACCATTGCCGATCACGCCCATCTTGCCACGGACCAGCCCCGACGGCAGCAGCGACAGCTTGTAGGTCTGGTCGCCGACCACCAGCGTATGGCCGGCATTATGCCCCCCCTGGAAACGGACGACGATATCGGCGCGGCTGGCCAGCCAGTCGACGATCTTGCCCTTTCCCTCGTCACCCCACTGGGCGCCGATCACGGTGACGTTGGACATCAGAAGCTCCTCAGAAAAACGGTCCGGCCGGAACGCAGCCTGACAGGGGCGACATCGGCCGCCCGGCTTAACAGGCGCGTCAGTTCAGCGCCATCACTCCATCATCGACGACGATCATGTCGCATTCCAGGCGCCGCGCCTCGGCCCGGCTGTCCGCGACGGGCGCCAGCCCATCGACGGTCGCATAGCCTTCGGCCCGCAGCCGCCGCCCCACCGCCGGGTCGCTCCCCGCGGGCAGGAAGACGCGCACCCGGCCGGCCCTGGCGGGCGCCGCGCGCAGCAGGGCTTCGGGGCGCAGCGTCAGGCCGCAGGCCGGCTCATCGTTATTGGACATATAGCGCCCGCCACGGCCCAACTCCTCGTGCTGGCCCCGGGCATAGACGGTCACGCACACGCCGGTATGGTAATGCAGCCCCCGGAATTCGACCGGGTCGATGGTCAGGCGGATGTCGGGCACCCGCGCCGTGATCGCGGCGAAGGTCGCGGCCAGACGTTCGCTCAGCACCCGCGCGGGCGCGGGCAGCACCAGCCCGCCCAGCACCGACAGGGCCCGCTCGGCCGGCCCGGCCGCATGCAGCAATTCGGTCAGCACCGGCGCCAGCCCGCCGGCCAGCTTCGCCACCGCCGCCGCGTCCTTGCGGTCCAGCGCTCGCATCAGGGCCTGCCGCTCGGCCGGGCTATAGCCGATTTCCGCGATCAGCGCCGGCACCAGCGGCGGCATCGTCAGGTCGAACGACACGCCGGGCACCCCCAGCACCGCCAGCGCCTCGGCACCCAGCGCCACGACTTCGGCGTCGGCTTCAGGAGAATCCAGCCCGATCAGCTCGATCCCGGCCTGGGAAATCTGCCGGTCGCTCTCGCGCGCGCCGCCACTGGCCTGCACGCACAGCCCGGTATAGGACAGGCGCAGCGGTCGCGGCGCATCGGCCAGCCGGGTCGCGGCGATGCGGGCGATCTGCGGGGTGATATCCGGGCGCAGCGCCATCATCCGCCGCGTATCCGGGTCCATCAGGCGAAAGGCCTGTTCGGCGACCGCCGCGCCCGACCCGCTCAGCAGCGTGTCCTCGAATTCCAGCAGAGGCGGCTTCACCCGGCTGTAGCCGTGCGAGGCGAAGACCCGCATCAGGCTTTCCATGCCGGCGGCCTCGGCCTCGGCATCGGAAGGCAGCAGGTCGACAAAGCCCGCGGGCAGCAGGGCGGGGTTGGGAGGCGGATCGTCCGTCATGCGCGCGCCTATATCATCCTTGCGGCCATTCGTCAGCCCACGCCCGCGCCGCGACGCGTCAGGCGAATTCCGCGCGCACCAGGGCCTCGGCCCAGTCCAGCCACGGCATCAGCGCGCGCAGGTCGTCGGCCTCGACGGTCGCACCGCCCCACAGCCGCAGGCCCGGCGGCGCATCGCGATAGCTGCCGCTGTCCAGCGCCACGCCCTCGGCTTCCAGCAGACTGACGATCCGCCTGGCCGCCCTGACCCGCGTCGCCGCGTCCAGCGCCATGAACCAGGGCGCCACGATGGTCAGGCAGATCGCGGTGCTGGAACGCTCGGCCGGGTCGGCGGCCAGGAAGGACGCCCAGTCCGAGCCCGCGACCCAGTCGGCCACCACAGCCAGATTGGCCTGGCTGCGGGCGATCAGCGCCGGCAATCCGCCAACCGCCTCGGCCCAGCGCAGCCCATCCAGCGCATCCTCGACACAGAGCATGGAGGGCGTGTTGATCGTATCGCCCTTGAAGATCCCCTCGATCAGCCGCCCCTTCGCCGTCAGGCGGAAGATCTTCGGCAGCGCGCGCGGCGGCGGCGTCTCTTCCAACCGGCGCACCGCGCGCGGCGACAGGGCCAGCATGCCATGCGCGGCCTCGCCGCCCAGCACCTTCTGCCAGGACCAGGTGACCACATCCAGCCGGTCCCACGGCAGATCCATCGCAAAGGCGGCCGAGGTCGCGTCGCAGATCACCAGCCCGTCCCGATCCCGGGGAATCGGCGCGCCATCGGGAATGCGCACGCCGGAGGTCGTGCCATTCCAGGCCAGCACCACGTCATGCGCCCAATCCACCTGTCCCAGGTCCGGCAGACGGCCATAATCCGCCGTCAGCACCCGCGCGGCCGGCGCATGCAACTGGTTGACGATATCGTCGGCCCAGGTTGCCGAAAAACTCTCGAAGGCCAGCACGTCGACCGGGCGCGCGCCGACCAGCGACCACAGCACCATCTCCACCGCGCCGGTATCCGACGCCGGCACGATCCCCAGCTTCCAGTCGTCCGGCAGGCCGAGAACGGCGCGCGAACGGGTAATGACCTCGTTCAGCCGGGCCCGCCCCTCGGGCGCGCGATGCGACCGGCCCAGCAGCGCGCCGGACAGAGCATCCAGCGACCAGCCAGGGCGCTTGGCGCAGGGACCGGAGGAAAAACAGGGATTGGCGGGGCGCACACCCGGCTTCGTCATCGTGTCGAGGGAGGCAGCAGACATCATCCGGTCCGGAGAAATGGTACGAGAGAGGGGACTCGAACCCCTATGCCTTGCGGCGGTCGATTTTGAGCCGACTACGTCTACCGTTCCGTCACTCTCGCCTGCGGGCCTGCTTATCAGCAAACCAGCCCCGCAGGCAATCGTTCACCGGCCCCCGCCCGCCGGGCAATCGCTCACCCGGCGCGGGGCGCGGGCGCCGCCAGGCCCAGCATCAGGGCGATATTCTGGATCGCGGCGCCCGAGGCCCCCTTGCCCAGATTGTCCAGCCGCGCCGTCAGCACCGCCTGCCGGCGCGATTCGTTGGCATGAACCCGCAATTCCATCAGGTCGGTGCGCGCCAGCGTCTCGGCGGACAGGTCCGGCACGGAATCGGCCACGCTGATCCGGTCCGACCCGGCATAGAAATCGGCCAGCACCGCCCGCAGGTCCGCCCCGGTCGCCGGCCGCGCCAGCAGGTCCAGATGCAGCGGCACCGACACGATCATCCCTTGCGCGAAATGCCCGACCGAGGGCACGAAGACCGGCGGCCGCGTCAGCCCGGCATAGCGCGTGATCTCCGGCAGATGCTTGTGTTCCAGCCCCAGCCCATAGAGTTCGAAGGCCGGCCCGCCTTCGCGCTCATGCGCCTCGATCATCGCCCGGCCGCCCCCGCTGTAGCCGCTGACCGCGTTGATCGTCAGCGGCGCATCGGGCGCCAGCAGCCCGGCCCGAACCAGCGGACGCAGCAGCGCGATGGCCCCGGTCGGGTAGCAGCCGGGGTTCGAAACCCGCGCCGCCGCCGCGACCCGCGCCGCGAACCCGTCCCCCATTTCCGGAAAACCATAAACCCAGTCCGGATCGACGCGAAACGCCGTGCTGGCGTCCAGCAGCCGGGGCGCCCGGCCGCCATCCGCCGCGAGTCCCGCCACCATCGACGCGGCCTCGCGTGACGCCGCGTCGGGCAGGCACAGCACCACCAGATCGACCGATTCCATCATCGCGCGGCGGGCGGCGGCATCCTTGCGCTGTTCCGGCGCGATCGAACGCACGGTCACCGGCAACGCGCTCAGGCGCTGACGAATGCCCAGCCCCGTCGTCCCCGCCTCGCCATCGATGAAGACCGTCGCCTGTCCGTCCATGGATACCCCCTGCTCGTCGGCGCGGGACTATAATCCCTGCCCGGCCCGCCAGCCAGAGCCCCCGCCGTCCGTCATGCTGGACGCGCCCCCCGTGCCGGTGCAGACAGGAACCATCCCGCCGACCAGCACGGAGCCCACCGGATGCCCGACGCCGCCCAGGCCCTCTCGCGCCTTCTCGACATCATGGCCCGCCTGCGCGACCCCGCCGGCGGCTGCCCGTGGGACCGCGAGCAGGATTTCGCCTCGATCGCCCCCTACGCGATCGAGGAAGCCTACGAGGTCGAGGACACGATCGCCCGGCAGGACTGGACCGCCCTGCCCGACGAACTGGGCGACCTGCTGCTTCAGGTCGTCTATCACGCCCGCATGGGCGAGGAAGCCGGCTGGTTCGATTTCGCGACCATCGCCGGGATGATCGGCGACAAGATGGTCCGCCGCCACCCCCACGTCTTCGGCGACGCCGCCCTGGCGCCCGGCCAGTGGGAGGACGGCAAGGAGCGTGAACGCCGCGCCCGGAGCGAAAGCGGCACGCTGGCCGGCATTCCCACCGCATTGCCCGCCCTGCTGCGCGCCCGCAAATTATCGGCCCGCGCCGCCCGCGTCGGCTTCGACTGGCCCGACGCCCGGGGCGTCGCCGAAAAAGTGGACGAGGAAATCGCGGAACTGAAGGCCGAGCTTGATTCGGGCGACCGCGCGCGAATCGCCGACGAACTGGGCGACGTGCTGTTCACCCTCGCGACCCTGGCCCGCAAGCTGGACCTGGACCCCGAAGCCTGCCTGCGCCAGGCCAACGCCAAATTCACCCGCCGCTTCACCGGCGTCGAACGGCACCTGGCCGAGCGCGGCCAGACACCGGCCGACAGCACGCTGGCCGACATGGAAGCCGCCTGGCAGGAGGTAAAACGACGGGAACGGGGCGGCGGCGCCGCGTAAGCGGGCGTTCAGCCGGCATCCAGCAGCAGGTCGCGCAGGTCCTGCCAGCTCGCCCGGTCGGGGGCATAGAGCAGCCCGCCCGCCCGGTCGCTCGACCGATAGGGAGTGCCGTCGAAATGGGCGCAATAGCCCCCGGCCTCGCGATGGATCAGCCAGCCGGCCAGATGGTCCCACGGCAAGGTGCGGTTGAAGAGCAGGAAATGGCATTTCCCGTCGACCAGCATCAGATATTCGTGCGCGGCACAGCGGAAATCCCACGACCCCAGCACCCGCGGCAGATTGCGGGCCACGACATCGCGCACCGGTTGCGGCAGATAGCGCCATGATGCGTTGCCGCACATTTCGGCCGCCGGCACGGGCGGCGCGCAGCGCAGCGGCCGCTCCTCATCGTCATCCCCGACCAGCCAGGCCCCCTCGCCCCGCGCCGCCAGCGCCGCGACATTGCAGACCGGGTCCAGAACCGCGCCCCCCACGACCTCGCCTCGGCACATGACCGCGACCATCACCCCGAACAGCGGCACGCCCGCCGCATAATTCGCCGTCCCGTCGATCGGATCGACGACATAGGCCAGTTCGGCATCCTCGATCGCATCCAGCAGGCCGGGCCGGGCACAGGCCTCTTCCTCGCCGATCACCACGGCACCGGGCGACAGGCGCAGAAAGGCCTCGGCCATGGCGCGCTCGGCCGCTTCGTCGGCAATGGTCACCACATCCAGCTTGCCGCTCTTGCAGCGAATGGCCTCGGCGTCCAGCCGGCGGAAGGACGGCATGATCCGATCCGCCGCCGCCTGCCGCATGATGCCCAGAACCGTCCGCATATGCGCGCGCGAAACCGTGACAGTCATGATTTCACCTTTCCTTCCCGGCCGTCCGGCACGGGCGGGCGCCTACCGGTCGTGACTGGCCAGTTGCTGCTCGAACCGCGCGCGATCGGCCGGCAGCAGCCGCACCGTCACCACGATAGCCTGCTCGCCATCATCGCGCGACGTCACTTCGCCATGAGCGTACAGCCATGCCAGCAGCGCGCCGTCCCCGACCGGAATGGTGTAGCGGGCGATTTCCATCGCCTCGGTCAGGCGCTGGTCGATCGCCGCCAGCAATTCCGGCAGCCCGTCGCCGGTGATCGCCGAAATCACGATACTGCCCGCCCGGGGCGGCACCGCGTCGCGCCCGCCCAGCAGGTCGGCCTTGTTCTGCACCTCGATCACCCGGCGGCGCCAGTCATCCTCCAGCGTCCCGCTGGCCGCCATGCCCTCCAGCACCTCCTCGACATCCGCGCGCTGCGCGGTGGTGTCCGGATGCGAGATATCGCGCACATGCAGGATGATATCGGCCTCCGCGACCTCCTCCAGCGTCGCGCGGAAGGCGGCGATCAGCTCGGTCGGCAGGTCGCTGATAAAGCCCACCGTGTCGGACAGGATGATCCGCCGGCCCGACGGCAGCCGAATGCCGCGCATCGTCGGGTCCAGCGTCGCGAACAACTGGTCCTGGGCATAGACCGAAGCCCCGGTCAACGCGTTGAACAGGGTCGATTTTCCGGCATTGGTATAGCCGACCAGCGCCACGACCGGAAACGGCACCCGCCGCCGCGCGGCGCGATGCAGGCCACGGGTGCGCCGCACCTGCTCCAGTTCGCGCTTCAGGCGCACGATCCGGTCGCCGATCATCCGGCGATCCGCCTCGATCTGGGTCTCGCCCGGACCGCCGAGAAAGCCGAATCCGCCGCGCTGCCGTTCCAGATGGGTCCAGGTCCGGACCAGCCGGCTGCGCTGATATTCCAGATGGGCGAGTTCGACCTGCAACGCGCCTTCCCGCGTCGCGGCCCGCTCGCCGAAAATATCCAGGATCAGGGCCGTGCGGTCGATCACCTTGCAGCCCAGGGCCTTTTCCAGGTTCCGCTGCTGCACCGGCGTCAGGCGCGTATCCACCACCATGACGGCAACCCGGTCTTCGACCACCGCCTGGCGCAGCGACTCGACCTGCCCGCTGCCCAGCAGCGTGGCCGGGCGACGCGCGCGCAGCAGCAGCACGGCCTGGCGCACGATCACCAGGCCGATCGACGCCGCCAGCCCGACCGCTTCTTCCAGCCGGGCCTCGGCGGCGCGGATCTCGTCCTGACGGTCCGGCCGCTCCCATGGCAGGATGACGGCGGCCCGCGTGGCGGACTGCGTCACGGGAACGTCAGTCGAGGTCGGTCTCCCCCGGCAGGCCCTTGTCCGCCGGATCGGCCGACCCATCCTCGGCGCGCGACGGATCGAACAGCACGACCGGCGTCGCCGGCATCACGGTGCTGATCGCATGCTTGTAGACAAGCTGTGTATGACCGTCGCGCCGCAGCAGGACGGAAAAATTGTCGAACCAGGTGATGATGCCCTGCAACTTGACACCATTGACCAAAAACACCGTGACCGGCGTCTTCGAGCGCCTGACATGGTTGAGAAAAACATCCTGAACGTTCTGCGTCGGTTCTTTTGCCACGGTTGGGCCTTACTTGCTCTGTAGCCGAGGACGAACGCCAGCCAGGACGCTCCGTTCCCCGTCAATCATATGGTTGGCCCTCTCTAGCAGGCCCTTCTCCAGGGGGCAAAATCTCATCCCGCGCCCCGCTCGTCGGACGTGACGCCCAGTTGCTTCAGCTTGCGGTGCAGCGCGCTGCGCTCCATGCCGACGAACCCGGCGGTGCGGCTGATATTGCCGCCGAATCGCAGCAATTGCGCCTGGAGATACTGGGTTTCGAACAGGTCGCGCGCCTCGCGCAGCGGCAGGCCCATCACGTCGGCGGCCGGATCGAATTTCAGCAGGGTCGGCGCCCCCTGCCCGACCGACGGCGGCAGCATCTCGGCGCGGATCGGGTCGGTACCGTTCCCCGGCATCATGATCAGCAGCCGTTCCATCAGGTTGCGCAATTCGCGCGAATTGCCCGGCCAGTCATAGCTCTGCAACGCGGCGATCGCATCCCCCGACAGGTCGCGCAGCGGCAGGCCGGCATTCTCCGCCGCCCGGTGCAGGAACATCCGCGCCAGGCCGGGAATATCCTCCCGCCGCTCGCGCAGGCTGGGCACGCGCAGCGGCACCACCGCCAGCCGGTAATACAGGTCCTCGCGAAACCGCCCGGCGGCGATGGCCTCCTGGAGGTCGCGATTGGTCGCCGCCAGCACCCGCACGTCGACCTTGACCCGCGTGGCGCCGCCCAGCCGCTCGAAACTCTGGTCCTGCAAGGCACGGACGATCTTGCCCTGGGTTTCGATCGGCATGTCCGCCACCTCGTCCAGCAGCAGCGTGCCCCCATGGGCGCGTTCCAGGACCCCGGTGCGGCGCCCGCTGCCGTCCACCCCGCCCTCGATGCCGAACAGCTCCTCCTCGAACCGCCCCGGCGCCAGCGTGGCGCAGTTCAGGGCGACGAACGGCCCCTCGGCGCGGCGCGAGCGGGCATGGATCATCCGCGCCGCGACTTCCTTTCCCGCGCCGGCGGCGCCGGAAATCAGCACGCGGGACCCGCTGGGCGCCACGCGCTCCACCTGGTTGCGCACCGCCGCGATGGCCGGGCTGTCGCCGAACAGCGTCGCCTCCGGCCCCGCGCGCAGGCGCAGCTCGGCATTCTCCCGCGCCAGGCGCGACGCCTCCAGAGCCCGCCGGACGACCAGCAGCAGCCGGTCGGACTGGAACGGCTTCTCGATGAAGTCGTAGGCACCGTGCTGCAAGGCCGCGACGGCGGTTTCGATCGTGCCGTGGCCAGAAATCATGATGGTGGGAACGGCCGGTTCCTCGCCCTGGATCGCGTTCAGGATTCCCAGCCCGTCCAGCCGCGATCCCTGGAGCCAGACATCGAGAATGACCAGCGACGGCCTGCGCGCCCTAAACGCGCTGATCGCCGAATCCGAATCCCCGGCCAGCCGGGTCTCGTAGCCTTCGTCCCGAAGGATCCCCTCGATCAGCAGCCGGATATCCGGTTCGTCGTCAACGATCAGGATTTCATGCGCCATGCTCGTCCTTTATGGGCAGTATCAAGATCGAAACGGCTCCGCGTCCGTCCGGCCTGTCTTCCAGACGGATGCTTCCCCCGTGATCTTCCAGGATTTTCTTGACGATCGCCAGCCCCAGCCCGGTCCCTTTCGGCTTGTGCGTCACATAGGGCTCGGTCAGCCGCTGCCTGTCTTCCTCCGGCAGGCCGATCCCGTCATCAACCACCACGATGTGCGCGGCCGTCCCCTCGACGCGCAGGACGATCCGGACAGTCCCGACCGACCCGGCCGGACGCTGGTCAGCATCACCATCTTTCGGAAGCATTGCAATGGCATCGGCAGCATTTTGCAACAAATTGGTCAACGCCTGCCCGACCATGCGCCGGTCGCACGACACGATCGGCCCATGGTCGGGCAGGTCGGTGTCATAGCGGATCTCCGGGTGCGCGGTGCGTTGCAGGATCAGCGCCTCGCGCACGATTCGCG
The DNA here is from genome assembly GCF_014174255.1 of Gluconacetobacter sacchari. Classification (GTDB taxonomy): domain Bacteria; phylum Pseudomonadota; class Alphaproteobacteria; order Acetobacterales; family Acetobacteraceae; genus Gluconacetobacter; species Gluconacetobacter sacchari. Next base: position 37,701 of record NZ_JABEQJ010000002.1, on the reverse strand, counting down.
ACAGGTCTTCGGGGCGCATGACCGGCTGGGGCATCCGCGCGAACGCCGAGAATTCGTCCACCATGCGCCCGATATCGCCGACATGCCGCACGATCGTATCCGCGCACTGGCTGAACGTCTCGGGGTCGGAAGTGATTTCCCGCAGGAATCGGCGCTTCAGCCGTTCGGCCGCAAGCTGGATCGGCGTGAGCGGATTCTTGATCTCGTGCGCGATGCGCCGCGCGATGTCGGCCCAGGCCGCCTTGCGCTGCGCGGCCTGCAAGGCCGTGATGTCGTCGAACGTCACCACATACCGGTCCGGCGCTCCCCCCGTGGTCTCGCCGCCGATCCGCACCAGCAGCGTGCAGGCCTTCGTACCCGACCCGACATGGATCTCGCCGGTCCACACCCGGTCCGGGGCGCTGGCCGCCTCCTTCAGCATCGGGCCGAACTCCGGCACGACATCCACCAGGTTCCGCCCGACATTGGCCGCCAGGTCCTTTTGCAGCAGCACGCCGGCGGCACGATTCGGCAGTTCGATCACCTGCTGCGCATCCAGCCCGATCACTCCGGCCGACACGCCCGACAGCACCGCCTCGGTAAAGCGCCGCCGCTCGTTGATCTGGCCATAGGCGATCATCAGTTCGGACCGCTGGCTGGACAACTGGTCGGTCATGCGGTTGAAGGCCCGCGACAGGCTCGACACCTCGTCGTCCCGCTCGCCCTCCGGCACCCGCACCTTCAGGTCGCCGTCGCTGATGCGCTCCGACGCGACGATCAGCAGCCCCAGCGGCTGCACGATCTGGTTCGCCAGCATCAGGCCCACCAGCACGGCGGCGAACAGCACCAGCAGCCCCACCAGCCCGAAGATCAGCACGAAGGTAAACTGGATCTTGGAACGGTTGCGGTTCAGCCGCTGGTAATCCGCCACCACGCGCTCGGTCTTGCGCATGTGCTCCAGAATCTCGGGATCGACCGGACGGGTGATGACCAGCATCAGCGGCGGCGTGTCGCCCAGCGAAATCACCGCGCGCACCGTCTTCTCGTCCGGCGAATCGAGAATCGCGATATCGTTGGTACGGGCCATCATGGTGGCCGAGGGCGGCGGCAGCGCCTGCATGTCCCCCGGCCGGCTCATCAGCCCGCCCTTGGCGACGACCTTGTTGGTCAGCGGGTCGTAGATCACCGCCTCGTTCAACCCGCGCAGAGTGGCCTGCGAATCCAGCACCTGGTCCAGCGCCTCGGGGTCGTGCATCAGGTCCGATTCCGATCCTTCCAGGCTGTTCGCCGCCCCGGCCAGATAGTTGGCCAGCGAGAACGCCTCGGTCCGGATATTGGCGTTATGTTCCTGTAGATAGCCGTGCGATGCCTGCAACGCCTCGTTCAGCGCCGTGTTGACGCGATCGCTGAACCAGATCTGGATGCCGTAGTGGAAGAACACCGCCGCGAACGAGCCGACAAGCACCGTCGGCGCCACCGCGACGATGCCGAACAACGTCACCAGGCGCACATGCAGCCGCGCGCCCGCCAGGCCGCTGCGCCGGTCGGCCAGCACGCGGCCCAGCCGTTCCGCCAGCGCCAGCGCCAGCAGCAGCAGCACCAGGAAGTTCAGGACGAAGATCAGGGCCTGGACGCGCGGATAATGCGTGACCGACATGCCGCCCGACAGCACCACGAAGGTGGCGACGCCGAAGCACAGCGCCAGCGCCACCAGCGCCAGCGCGACATTGCGCCGCGCCAGCAGCCCGAACAGCCCGCGCGTCAATCCCACCCCCGATGCCAGGCACCAGAGGCTGAAACCGCGCCTGGGGCTCAGCACCCGATTCGCTCCCGCCGCATGGAAATCAGCTTACGCCCCGCACGACGGGAATTTCCAGGTCGCGGATCTTCTTGCGCAGCGTGTTGCGATTCAGGCCCAGCATCGCCGCCGCCTTGATCTGGTTGCCCCGCGTGGCCGCCAGCGTCAGTTGGATCAACGGCCGCTCGACCTCGGCGATCACCCGGTCATAGATATCGTGCAGCGGCATGCCGTCCTGCCCCGCCGCCAGGAAATGCCTGATATGGCGGGCCACCGCGTCGGCCAGCGGCTCCTTGGCCAGCACCTCCGGCGCCTCGACCACCTGCTCGTGCGCGGATTCCGCCAGTTCCTGGTCGATCAGGTCCGCCGTGATCGTCTCCTGCGGATACAGGGCCGCCATGCGGCGCATCAGGTTCTCCAACTCGCGCACATTCCCCGGCCAGCGACTGGCCTGGAGCCGCTCGACCGCGCCATCGGCCAGAATCTTGCCCGGCAACCCGTCCTCGCGGCACCGCTCCAGGAAATGGCGCGCCAGCAGCGGAATGTCCTCCACCCGCTCGCGCAGCGGCGGCAGGCGGATCGGCACCACGTTCAGGCGATAGAACAGGTCCTCGCGGAAGGTGCCGTTGCGAATCGACTGGCGCAGGTCGCGATGCGTGGCCGCGACGATCCGCACATTGGCCCGGATCGGCAGCCGTCCGCCGACGGTCGTGAACTCGCCTTCCTGCAACACGCGCAGCAGCCGGGTCTGCGCCTCGGGTGGCATGTCCCCGATCTCGTCGAGAAACAGCGTGCCGCCCGCCGCCTGCTCGAAACGCCCGGGATTGCGGCTGGTCGCCCCGGTAAAGGCGCCCCGCTCGTGGCCGAACAACTCGCTCTCGATCAACTCGCGCGGGATCGCCGCCATGTTGACGGGCACGAATGCCCCGCCCCGCCGGCGGCCGTAATCGTGCAGGGCGCGGGCGACCAGTTCCTTTCCGGTGCCGCTCTCGCCGTTGATCATCACCGTCAGGTCCGACGTCGTCAGCCGCGCGATGATGCGATAGATGTCCTGCATCGCCATCGACCGGCCGATCAGCGGCATCCGCTCCTCGGATTCGGGCGCGGGCGGCTCGGCCAGCGCGCGGGCCGGCGCGGCCAGCGCCCGCTCGACCACCGCCAGCAATTCCTTCAGGTCGAACGGCTTGGGCAGATATTCGAACGCCCCGCGCTGGGTCGCCTTGACCGCGGTCATCAGGGTGGATTGCGCGCTCATCACCAGCACCCGCATGTCCGGCCGCGCCCGCTTGATGCGGGGGATCAGGTCCAGGCCGTTCTCCTCGGGCATCACCACGTCGGTAATGACCAGGTCGCCCTCGCCTTCCTCGATCCATTGCCACAGGGTCGCCGCGCTGGCGGTCGTCCGCACCTGATAACCCGCGCGCCCCAGGGCCTGGCTGAGAACGGTGCGGATCGAGCGGTCGTCATCGGCAACAAGGATGGTCGGAAGGGGCATACGAAATCCGGTCTCTCGAGATAAAATATAAAAACAGCGGCATGGCGGACGGGGCGGAACGCCGCGCGGCGCGACGGGTCAGGGGTGCGTCCGTCCCTCGGCCACCACGGGCAGATGCAGCAGGACCTCGGTGCGGCCCGGGCGGCTGTTGACCTCGATCACCCCGCCATGATCGCCGATGATCTTGCCCGCCAGCGCAAGCCCCAGGCCGCTTCCTCCCGCCTTGGTGGTCAGAAAGGGCTCGAACAGATGGGGGCGGACACTCTCGGGAATGCCCGGGCCGTTATCGCGCACCGAGACCACCAGCGGCAGCTCGACCCGCTGCTCCATCCCCGGCACCGCCAGCCGCACGCCATGGCGATAGGCGGTCCCGAGCGTGATCTCGCCCCCCCTGTCATCGGCGGCGACGGCCTCGGCGGCATTCTTGACCAGATTCAGCAGCACCTGCACCAGTTGGTCGCGGTTGCCCCACACCGGCGGCAATGACGGGTCATATTCCTCGACGAAGCGGATATTGGCGCCGAATCCCTGCTGCGCCAGCAACCGCACATGCTCCAGCACGCGGTGGATGTTCACCGGCCGCCGTTCCAGCGGCTTGTCGCTGAAAATCTCCATCCGGTCCACCAGGTCGCGAATCCGGTCGGCCTCGTCACGGATCAGGATCGCCAGTTCCCGGTCGCCCTCGCAGACCGATCCCTCCAGCAGTTGCGCGGCCCCCCGAATGCCCGAGAGCGGGTTCTTGACCTCATGCGCCAGGATGGCGGCCATGCCCGAGACGCTGCGCGCGGCCGAGCGGAATGTCAGTTGCCGGTCCAGCGCCCGCGCCGCCGAGGAATCGTGGAAGGTCAGCAGCACCCCGTCCGGATCCTCGGCCACCAGCGTGCCCTGCACGGTGATGCCCTGGCGATGCAGGCGCGGGCCGTCCAGCGTCAACTCATGCTCCGCGATCGTCACGCCGTCGCGCCGCACCTGGTCCACCAGCAGGAAGATCGGATGGTCGGCCGCCAGTACCTCGGCCAGATGCATCTGCACCAGATGCTGGCTGGACATGCCGAAGAACGGCTCCGCCGCGCTGTTGACATGGCGGATGCGGTTTTCCTTCCCGACCAGCATCACCGGCAGGGGCATGGCATCCAGCAGCGCCGCGCCGTCCGGCCGGGGCCTGTCGTCGGGCGGCAGGGCCGCGTGCATGGGCATCATGCCGCCTGGGCGGCTTCCTGGCCGCCCGACGCACTCCCCCGGCGCTCGCGGCGCGAACCGGCGGCGATGTGCCGGTCATAGAACGCGCCGATCATCGCGATCGCCGCCCCGGCCTCGTCCACCCGATTGATCGCGGAGCGGAAACCCGCCGAATCCGGCAGGCCCGCCGAGTACCAGGACACATGCTTGCGCGCCAGGCGCAGGCCGGGATGCGCGCCGAAATGCGACAGCATCATGTCGTAATGCTCCAGGACGATCGCCTTTTCCGTCGCCAGGTCCGGGTCGGGCACCTCCTCGCCGGTCGTCAGGGCGCGGCCCACCTGCGCCAGGAACCACGGCCGGCCATAGCAGCCGCGCCCGATCATCACCCCGTCGGCGCCCGACTGCGCCAGCGCCCGCCGCGCGTCGTCGACCGTCAGGATATCCCCATTGACGATCACCGGCAGCGACACCGCTTCCTTCACCGAGCGGACGAAGGCCCAGTCGGCGGTGCCGGTATAGAATTGCTGCCGCGTCCGGCCATGCACCGTCACCATGCGGATACCGGCCTGCTCCGCCATCCGGGCCAGGACGGGGGCGTTCAGGCTGGCATGGTCCCAGCCCATGCGCATCTTCAGCGTCACCGGCACGTCCACCGCCCGCACCACGGCCTCCAGCAGCCGGCCCGCCAGCGCCTCGTCGCGCATCAGCGCCGACCCCGCCTGCTGGCCCACGGCCACTTTCTTGACCGGGCAGCCAAAATTGATATCGACCATGTTCGCGCCGCGCTCCACGGCGATCCGCGCCGCCTGGGCCATCGCCCCGGGCTCGCACCCCGCGAGCTGCACCGCGTTGGGCCCGTCCTCGTCCGCGACCTCCGCCATGCGCAGCGTCGCCTGGTTCTCGCGCACCATGGCCCAGGACGCGATCATCTCGGACACCACCAGCCCGGCGCCCAGCCGCCGCGCCAGCCGGCGGAACGGCAGGTCCGTCACACCCGACATCGGGGCGAGAATGACCGGGGTGCGCAGCACCACGCCCCTTCCCAGATCGACTGGACGCAACAATTCGGACGACATGGATAAAATTCCAGCATGAATGCTTAGGATTTAAGCAGAATACCGAACTCCCCGGCATCACGCAATCGCGATAGCAGTCCCGCGAAATCGAAGTCGCATGGCCGTCCCCGGGAACAATTGCGCGGCGGCGCTTGACGGCGGGTGGCGTCCGCCGCATTGCTCCGCCATGCGTGTTGCAGCCATTCTTCTTGCCGCGGGCGTGGGCCGACGTTTCAGCGCCACGACGGCATCGCCTGTCGCCAAGCAGTATCTGACGCTCGGCGGCCGCCCCATCATCCGCCATGCGGCCGACGCCCTGCGTCCCCATGTGGACCTGCTCCAGCCGGTCGGCGACACCGCCGCGCTGGCCGACGCCCTGCACGGCGTGGACAGCCTGCCGCCCGTCGCCGGCGGCGCCACCCGGCAGGAAAGCGTCCGCGCGGGGCTCGAGGCGCTCGATCGCCTGCCCCAGGCCGAGCGGCCGGACCTGGTGCTGGTCCATGACGGCGCGCGTCCTTATGTGCCCGCCGAGGTGACCCGGGCCGTGATCGCCGCCCTCGCCGCCCAGCCCGGCGCCATCCCGGCCGTCCGGGTGGCCGACACGCTCAAGCGTGGCCGCGACGGCGTGATCGCGGCGACCGTCCCGCGCGACGACCTGTATCGCGCCCAGACGCCGCAGGGTTTCCGCTTCGCGCTGCTGCGCGACCTGCATCGCGGCGCCGCCGCCCGCGACGCGACCGACGACGCCGCCCTCCTGGAAATGGCGGGCCACCCGGTCGCGCTGGTTCCCGGTTCGGAAGACAATATCAAGCTGACCTACGAGGAAGATCTGATGCGCCTGGAACGGCTGATCGGTCCGACATTGCTGCCGCGCACCGGCATCGGCTACGACGTGCATGCCTTCGCCGAGAACCGGGCGCTGATCCTCTGCGGCATCACGGTGCCCCACGATCGCGGCCTGGCCGGTCATTCCGACGCCGATGTCGGCATCCATGCCCTGTGCGACGCCATCTACGGCGCGCTGGCCGAGGGCGATATCGGCCGCCATTTCCCCCCCAGCCAGAACGAATGGAAGGACGCCGACAGCGCGCGCTTCCTGGTCCATGCCGGCCAGCGGATTCGCGCCCGGGGCGGCATGCTGGTCAACGCCGACGTCACGCTGATCTGCGAGCGCCCGAAAATCGGCCCGCATGCCCAGGCGATGCGCCAGCGCCTCGCGGACCTGCTGGAGGTCGAGATCGACCGCATCTCGGTCAAGGCCACGACCTCCGAACGGCTCGGCTTCACCGGCCGCGAGGAAGGCATCGCCTGCACCGCCAGCGCCACCGTCCTCGTCCCCTGACCCTGCCCGGAAACGCGCGCCGGCGGCGATCCGGCGCGCGGCCCGTGCCGGGCTAGAGCATCATCCAACCGGATGGACTCATTCGGTCGGATAAAGATGCTCGATAAAACAATGATCTAAAGCCATATCCGTGAACCAGTGTGAACGGATATGGCTCTAGGCTACGACCGTCCGGATCAGCTTTCGATCGCCATGATCACGACGACGACGGGCACGATCGCCAGCAGGACCCACGCGCCCATGGCGCAGGTCGCGACCCACTGCGCCACGCGCTGCTTCACGCGCTGCGACGATACGCCCCGGCCTTTCGATGCCCGGTCGATCTCATGCACGGCAATGCCGGGCATTTCCGAAAGCGGCCGCCAATCGATCAAAGCCATGCACCCTCTCCCGTCTGGTGATGTCATCCGTCCCTCTCTAGCGCAAAGCCCTGTAACAGAGTGTTTGGCTCGGTATCGGAACACGAGGCGTGGATTACCGGCCGTTTATGGCGGTTCCATGGCCACGCCCGGCCATCAGGAGCCCGGGCGCAGCAACACCAGGAACGATGCCGCGTCGGCAACCTCCGCCCGCAACCGCTCCAGCCGCGCGGCCTGCTCGGCATCCGCCCCCCATAGTTCCATCTGGGTCCGCTCGTCGAGCGTCGCGCACCAGATGGCCTGCTCCGCCGTCAGCCGCCCCTCGACCAGCGCCAGGCCCAGCACCAGGCTGCCCAGCGCCGGCACCGCGACCCCCAGCGCCGCCAGCACCCCGTCCGACTCGCCATCCAGCACGGCACGCAGTCCCGCCAGCGCGTCGTCGGGCTGATCGACCGGCATCACGCCATCGGTGGTCCGCAACGCCACCCCATGGCGGGCACGCAGCCAGTCCAGCCACGGGTCCCACTCCTGCCGCTGGCGTTCGACCAGCAGGGCGGGATAACGCGCGCGGTAGCACAACAGTTCGTGGCGGGCATATCCCAGCAACGCACCGATCGTCGCCGCCCGATCGGGGGCGATCCGCTCCAGCATCGTCCCCGCCATCCGCGTCAGGGGCAGGTCCGACGGCGTGAACTCCCCGCCCGTCCGCCCGCCGGCCGCATCCCGCCATTCACCGGCCAAAGCCTCGGCCAGCGCCCGGCCGCCGACGCGCAGCACCGTCCCGCCCGGCAGGCGCACCGGGCGCCCGTCCAGCCGGACCGCGAACCCGTCCGCCTCCTCCACAACCTCCGCCCGGTCCCAGAACCGGCGGCGCGCCCCAGGCGCGCCGGTCACCGAAACAATCCCAGGCCGCGCAGCACATCCATCACCTTCGGTCCCTTGGCTTTCGGCGCCGCGTCCGGCGAGGGGCCGGGCCGTTCCTCGCGCGCGGCCTTCAGGGTATCGGGGCACGGATCGGCAAACCCCGCCGACGGCCCGATGGTCAGCATGAAACGATGCCCGGGCCCCGCCGGTTCCGGGCGCGGCTGCGGCGCCATCACCGTGCCGGCGACCATGACCGGCATGCTGGCGCCGGTCCCGCCGATCAGCAGTTGCGGCAGCAGATGCAGGTCCAGCTCCTGGCGCGCCAGCCCGACCGTTCCATGCCCCGTCACCGTCAGCCGAAAGGTCTGCAGCCCGATCGTGTCCAGCGCGGCCTGCCCGTTGCCCAGCGTCATATGCACGCCAAGGCAGCGCAGCGCGACCGACGAGCCCCGCGTGGCGGCCGCCGCGTCCGGCCCCAGCATGCGACCCAGCATGTTCCCGTCGATCCGCCCCTTGACCATCGACAGGCCCAGATGACCACCCAGATGCGCGCGCAGCGCGGCGCGATCGTTCCCCTGGGTCTGGATACTGCCGACCAGTTGCAGGCTGCCGCGCAGCATCGGGCTCCAGCCGAACGCCTGGGCCACCCATTCGGCCGGCAGCACCAGCGTCCGCACTTCGGCGGACAGGCGCGGCACCGCGCCCGACGCATCGATGCCCAGCGAACCGTCCAGGCTGCGCCCCGCACCGTCGGCATGCAGCGGATCGACCGTCAGCTTGCCCCCATGCAGCACGAAATGGGCTTCGGCGGCATGATAATCCTCGCCATACAGCCGCATCTGGTCCGCCGTCAGGTCCAGGTCCCCCTCCATCTGCCGCAACCGCTCGAAGGGCAGCACCCCGTCCGCCCCGGCTTCCTTTGCCGGCGCGGGCGCGGGCGACGCCTCATCGGCCTCGGCCTCACGCCTGTCCCCGTCCGGCGCGGCGCCGGCGGCATGCAGCGCATCGACATCCAGCCGGCTGGCATGCAACCGGCCGTCCAGCACCGGAACGCCGTCCGTCCCGCCCGGCCGAAGAAAGGACATGTCCCCGTCCAACGTCATCTGGGCGGAATCCAGCCGCAGGCCGGTCAGCCGGAAATCGGTTCCACCCCGGATCGCCAGATGGGCATCGGCGGTCAGGTGATCCAGCATCAGGTCCCCGGGCAGCGACAGCCGGTCGGCCGTCAGATGGCCGTCCAGCGCCGATTGCCCGCCGCCGACCGTCCCGCCCAGATGCAACGTCCCGCCCGCCGCCTCCACCACCAGGTCCAGCGGCATCGCGCTGCCCATGTGGCTGCGCGCCGCCGCCAGCGTCTCGGCGGGCGTTCCCACCGTACCGTGCAGCGCGAACGGCCGGCCGTCGTACCGGCCGGCGGTCTCGATCGTCACATGATCGGCCGGCGTCGGCGCATCGACCGCCAGATGATCCAGTTGCAGCCCGCCCAGCATCGGCACGCCGCCGATCGTCCCGGTCCGCAGCCGCACCTGGCGCAGGCCGGGCACCGCCGCGTCCCCGCTTCCCAGATCGACCACGCGGGCCATGGCGTCGATATCATGGATGTCCGGCAGGTTCGCATGCACGAACAGCCGGTTGAAATCGGTCAACTGCCCGATCGCGGCATGCACCGCGACATCATAGCCGCGCAGCCGCCGGGGCGCGGACAGGGCGCCGTCCAGCGAAGCGCTGGCCGCCTCCCGCCCATCCACCTGAAACGACGCCCGCACATGCAGCGGCCATGCGGCGGCCTGGGGCGCGAGGACCGGGCCGAACTGCCCCGACAGCGTCACGACGGCCAGCCGGTCGCCCAGGCGATGCCCCTGCGCGGCGATCGTGGGCATCGGCCCGGTCAGCCCGAACAGGTCCAGCCTGTCCAGCGTCGCCGCCCCGCTGATGCGACCCTGCCGGTCATCCCAGCGCAGATCGGCATCGCGGATCCGCACGCTGCCGATCCGGATCCGCCAGGGACTGGATGTCGACGGCGCCGACACCTCGCCCGGCGGAGACGCCGCTTCGGCGGGCGGCCGCATCTGCCAGTTCGCACGCCCGTCCGCCAGACGCTCGACCAGCAGGTCGGGATGGACCAGCCGCACGTCCTCCAGCCGGATCTCGTGGCGCAACAGCGGCAGAACCGCCAGCCGCGCCTCCAGCCCCCCGGCCGTCAGCATCTCCGCCCGTGCCCCGCCCGGCATGTCCGCCAGGGCCAGATCCCGGACGGACAGCGACGGATAAGGCAGGATATGCACCTGCACCGCCCCCAGTCGCAGCACGCGACCGGTCTGGCGCCAGACCGCCGCCACGGCCTGCGCGCGCAGCGCGGCAGGGTCGATCAGCGCCCGCGCGGCCAGCACCGCGCCCCCGGCCAGGATGGCGCCCAGGACGGCCAGCAGCAGCAGCAGGCGCCAGGCCCGGCGTTTCGGTCGCGGCGGCGGCATGGCGGACCCTTCCCAGACGACGGGCAGCATCGCTCAGCTCCGCCGCGGCGCCGGCGTGGCGCCGGCGGTAAAACCGAGTTGGCGAAAGGTCTCGCGCATATGCGGCGGCAGTTCGGCCGACACATGCAGGCGTCCCCCCGCCGGATGCGGCAGGTCCAGCGAGCGGGCATGCAGATGCAGCCGGTCGACGAATCCCTCGGGGTGCGCCGCATCCCCTCCATATTTCGGATCGCCGAGGATCGGCGTCCCCAGCGCCTCGCAATGCACGCGCAACTGATGGGTCCGCCCCGTCAGCGGCGACAGCGCCAGCCACGACAGGCGGCGGCCGGCGGCATCCAGCACCTCATATTCCGACAGCGCATGCGCCGCATCCTCGTCCTTGCGCGACGCCACGACCGTCAGCGCCCCCGGCCCAGCCCCCAGCCGCGCCAGAGGCTGGTCGATCACCCCGCTGGCCGGGGTCGGCCGGCCGACCACCACCGCCCAGTAGGTCTTGCGCACGTCGCGCCCGCGAAAGGACGCCGCCAGCTTCGCGGCCACGCCGGGCGTGCGCGCCAGCAGCAGCAGCCCCGACGTGTCGCGATCGATCCGATGCACCAGGCGGGGACGCGGATCGTCGTCATGCTCCTTCAGCGCATCCAGCATGCCGTCGACATGGTGCGTAATGCCCGGCCCGCCCTGCACCGCCAGCCCGGCGGGCTTGTTCAGCACGATCACCTGGGCATCGCTGTATACCACCATGCCCCGGATCTCGCGCACCTTGCGGTCGTCCAGCACCGGCCGCGGCGGCGGGGCCGGCCGCGCGGCGGCGGGGATCGGCGGCACGCGCACCACCTGCCCCGCCAGCAGGCGGGTCGCGGTATCGGCGCGCTTGCCGTCCACCCGCACCTGGCCGGTGCGGCACAGTTTCTGCAACGCCCCCTGGGTCAGATGGGGGTAATGGCGGCGAAACCACCGATCGAGGCGGATATCGGCTTCGTCATCGCTGACGGTCAGGGTCACAACACTCATGACTGACGGCTTTCCCGCAGTCTGGCCCACCTGTCCAGCCGTCGCGCGATCTCGGCCTCGAATCCCCGGCCGGTGGGGCGATACAGCGATTCGCGCGGCATCCCGTCCGGGAAGTAATTCTGACCGGAAAACCCCTCCTCGGCATCGTGGTCGTATTCATATCCGCTGCCATAGCCCAGATCCTTCATCAGGCCGGTGGGCGCGTTCAGGATATGGGCCGGCGGCATCAGGCTGCCGGTCGCCTTCGCCAGCCGCCGCGCCGCCTTGTAGGCGCTGTAGACGGCATTCGATTTCGGGGCGCTGCCCAGATGCACGACCAGTTGCGCCAGCGCCAGTTCCCCCTCGGGCGAGCCGAGTCGCTCATAGGTCTCCCACGCCGCCACCGCCAGGGGCAGCGCCTGCGGATCGGCCATGCCCACATCCTCGGCCGCGAACCGGGTCAGCCGCCGGGCGATGAAGCGCGGGTCCTCGCCCCCTTCGAGCATCCGGGCAAACCAGTACAGCGCCGCGTCGGGGTCCGAGCCCCGCAGCGATTTATGCAGCGCCGAAATCAGGTTGTAATGTTCCTCGCGGTCCTTGTCGTACAGCACCGCGCGCCGCGCCAGCAGCCCGGCCAGCCCCCCGGCATCCAGCGGCGGCGCGTCGGGCAACGCCAGAACCTGCTCGACCATGTTCAGCAGATAGCGCCCGTCCCCATCGGCCATCGCCCGCAGCGCCGCCCGTCCCTCCTGCGTCAGCGGCAGCGCCCGCCCGCTCTCGGCCTCCGCCCGGCCCAGCAGCCGTTCCAACGCCTCGTCGTCCAGCCGCCGCAGCACCATGACCTGGCAGCGCGACAGCAACGCCCCGTTCAGCGCGAAGGACGGATTCTCGGTCGTCGCCCCCACCAGCACCACCGTCCCGTCCTCGACCACCGGCAGGAATCCATCCTGCTGGGCGCGGTTGAACCGATGGATCTCGTCGACGAACAGCAGCGTGCTCTGCCCGGTGCCGGCCCACTGCCGCGCATCGTCGAACGCCCGCTTCAGATCCGCGACCCCCGAGAACACGGCCGAGATCTGCACGAAGCGCAGCCCCGCCGCATCGGCCAGCAGACGGGCGATGGTCGTCTTGCCCACCCCCGGCCCGCCCCACAGGATCAGGCTGGCCAGCGACCCACGATCCAGCATCCGCCGCAGGGCGCCGCCCGGCCCCAGCAGATGGTCCTGCCCGACCACCGCGTCCAGCGATTCCGGGCGCAGCCGGTCGGCCAGGGGCTGGGTACGCGCCGCCGCCGCCCGCGCGCGGCGCATGCCCTGCCCGCCCGGCGCGACCGCTCCCCCGAACAGATCCCCGCTCTCCCGCTCGTCCCGCCTGCCCGCCATGCCGCCCCGCCTCGCATCCCTGCCGCCCGACCCTGTCCGATATCACGGGCATGCCAGGGACAGAAATGTGACGACCGTCCGCCGAATGCCAGACCGCCCGGCGATCCGCCGCGGGACATGCCCCGAACGTTCAAATTCTCGATCGGGGCGGATCCACAGCCCGGCAAAGGTCGTATTCTCCCCGAACGCTGCTAGGTTTTCAGCGCATCGCACGCACAGGAGCAGATAATGGCATCTTCACCCCGGACTTTGGCGGCGGCACTCGGCGCGGGGCTGCTCGCCCTGCCCGTCTCGGCGCTGGCGGCCGACCGGCTGACGGGCGACCTCAAGGGCAGCGACGGCGCCGCGCACGGCACGGTCGAGGTCATCGACGCGCCGAAGGGCGTAATCCTGCGCATCACCGCCACGGGCCTCGCACCCGGCTGGCACGGCGTGCATTTCCACGAAAAGGGCAGTTGCACACCGCCCACGTTCAAGAGCGCCGGCGGCCACGTCCACGCGCATGATGTCGCCAAGCCGGTGCATGGCCTGCTGAACGCAAACGCCGACGATGCCGGCGACCTGCCGAACATCCATGTCGACCCCGACGGCACCGCGACGGTGGAACTCTATTCGACCCTGGTGTCCTTCAAGGGCGAAGGCGGCCGCCCCGCCCTGATCGACCAGGACGGCTCGTCGCTGGTCATCCACGCCAAACCCGACGACTACCAGACCCAGCCGATCGGCGGCTCGGGCGACCGGGTCGCCTGCGCGGTCCTGACCCCGTAAGCCGACACCGCGCGGCAGGGGAAGGACGCACCCCTTCCCCTCCGTGCGACGCGCCGGGAACCTCTAATACACCAGCCCGTAGGACGGCGCCCCCAGCCCGGGGCAGGAACATGTGGCGCCCAGCGGCACCTGCGTCGGCAGGTGGCAGCTATAGACACCGGCCTTGCAAAGATAGCCATACCCGGCGATCGGCGTCCCCGGCGGCGGCTGGTAGGCCTGCGGCACTCCCTGGCAGCCGGCGGCCACGACCGCCAGGCCGGACAGGAGCAGGATCGCCCGTCCCGTCGCGACGAAGCGGCGCGCGATACGATAGGTCGCCATTGCGTCCTCCATTCCTTCGAACATGCACATGCTGAACGGCCGGCGGGACCGGGTGGTTGCCTGGCCGGCGATCAGCCCGCGTCGCCGGCGATCGCCCGTCCGGCCGCCTGCCCGCTGGCCCACGCCCACTGGAAATTATAGCCGCCCAGCCAGCCTGTCACGTCCACCGCCTCGCCCACCGCATACAGGCCGGGCACCGTCCGCGCCGCCATGGTGCGCGACGACAGGTCGCGCGTATCGATCCCGCCGCGCGTCACCTCGGCCTTGGCATAACCCTCGCTCCCCGCCGGCACCAGCCGCCAGCCGGACAGGATCTGGCCCAGCCGGTTCAGCACCGCGTCGGGCATCTCGCCCACCGGGCCCTCCGGCAGATGCCGCGCCGCCAGCGCCTGGGCAAGCCGCTGCGGCAGCACGCCGGCCAGCAGCGTCCGCCCCTCGACCCGTGGCCGCCGGCGCTTCGCCTCGCGCAGCACGGCGCCGGCATCGCACCCGGGCAGCAGATTCAGGCTGATCGCCCGGCCAGCCTCCCAATAGGACGAAACCTGGAGGATCGCCGGCCCGGACAGGCCCCGATGGGTCAACAGCATCGCCTCGCGAAACCGCGCGCCCCCGCATTGCGCCAGCACCTCCAGCGACACCCCGGCCAGGTCGCGCATCCACCCGCCATCCGCCGCATCCAGCGTCAGGGGTACCAGGGCCGGGGCCGTGGGCGTCACCCGCAGCCCGAACTGGCGCGCCAGCCCGTGCGAAAGCCCGGAGGCCCCCATGCGCGGGATCGACAGCCCACCGGTCGCCAGCACCAGCGCCGGCGCGCGAAACACTCCCCGATCGGTTTCGACCCGAAATCCCTCGCCACCGCTCACGCCCACGACCCGGTGCGACAGGCGGATATCCACCTCCCCCGCCGCGCATTCCGCCAGCAGCATGGCCACCACCTGGCGCGCCGACCCGTCGCAGAATAATTGCCCCAGCGTCTTTTCATGCCAGGCGATTCCGTGGCGCCCGATCATCTCCAGAAAGTCGGCCGGCCGGAAACGCGCCAGCGCCGATTTGGCGAAATGCGGATTACCGGACAGGAACCGTGCCGGATCGGTATCCAGGTTGGTGAAATTGCACCGCCCGCCACCCGAAATCAGGATCTTGCGCCCGGCCTCGGCCGCATGGTCCAGCACGACCACCCGCCGCCCGCGCCGGCCGGCGGCCAGCGCCGTCATCAGCCCGGCCGCCCCGGCGCCCAGCACGATGGCGTCGGTCTCGATCGTCATGGGCACCGCGCGATCAGAAATCGAGGTCGGCGTAATGGTCCGGCGGCACGATCCCCGTCACCCGGTCGTTCAGCAGCGCGCGGAAGCACGGGCGGGACTTCATCCGCGCGTACCAGTCCTTGGCCGCCGGCGCCTTGCTCCAGTCCACGTCGTTGATGAAATCCAGACAGGACAGATGCGACGCGGCAGCGAAATCGGCCAGCGAAAGGGTCGGCCCCGCCAGCCATTTCCGCGTCTCGGCCAGCCAGTCGAGATAGGACATGTGATAGCGGATATTGGCATAGCCCGCCCGCAGCGCATTGCCGTCCGGGTTGCCGCGCCCGGAAATCCGCTTCATCACCTTCTCATGCAGCAGGTTCTCCGTGACCTCGCCGGCGAATTTCTCGTCGAACCAGGCAACCAGCCGCCGGACCTCGACCCGCTCGGCCAGCGTGCGGCCCAGCAGCGGAGTATCGGGATAGGCCTCTTCCAGATATTCGCAGATCACCGACGAATCGGGAATCGACAGCCCGTTTTCCTCGACCAGCATCGGCACGGTCGCGGCCGGATTGGCGGCCAGGTAATCGGGCCGACGTTCCCATACCCGTTCCATCATCAGTTCGAACGGCAGCCGCTTCTCGCCCAGGACGAGGCGAACCTTGCGGCAATAAGGCGATAAGGGAAGATGATAGAGGATACGCATCGTCGCACTTTATGCCATCCCGCGGCGCGCCGCCAAGGCCCGCCGCATGCCATGCAGGAAATCGATGCCGCCTCGCGCGGATCGCTCGACAGCGCCCCGTTCTCACGGTAGCTGGAACGAGTTTCCTTCCCCGCAACGCGAAGGTCCCTGACGCCCTTGTCCGACGCCCCCCGCCCGCTTCCCCGCATCCGCGCCCGCGGCCGCTCCTTCCTGGCGCTGGTGCTGTCCCCCGAGGCCGAACTGGATGACTGGCTGCGCGGGCTGGACGCCCAGATCGCCCGCTCGCCCTCCTTCTTCGTCGGCAAGCCGGTCATCCTCGACCTGGGCCTGTTGTCGGGCGACGCCGAGGGACTGGCCAGCTTCTATCCGGCCCTGCTGGAACGCGGGGTCCGGGTCATCGGCATCGAGGGCGCCGACCCGGCATGGCCCGCGCTGGCGGAATGGGACTGGCCGATCGCGTTCGAGGGCGGCCGCGCCGCCGGCACGGTGGAACTGCCGGACGAGGACGCGGCGGAGGCACCGGGCGCCGCGCCCGCCCCGCCCATGTCGGCCCCCGCGCTGATCGTCGAAGGCCCGATACGCTCCGGACAGTCGGTCCTGCATCCCGAAGGCGATGTGGTCGTCGTCGGCTCGGTGGCCTCGGGGGCCGAGATCTCGGCCGGCGGATCGGTCCATGTCTACGGCACGCTGCGCGGGCGGGCGATCGCCGGCATGGGCGGGCAGACCGGGGCGCGGATCTTCGCGGCCGTGATGAAGGCGGAACTTCTTGCAATCGACGGCTATTACATGATCGCCGAGGAGATCGCGCCGGCCCTCCACGGCCGCCCTGCCCAGGCGATGCTGGAGGACGATACGATGGTCGTCCGGTCGCTGAATTGACTCAGGGCCGCTTTCCCGTTGCCCTCACCATATTTCCGCCACTAGATTCGTATCAAGACGACGCCACAGGATGGCGAAGCCGGACATAAGGAAACACGCATATGGCCAAGGTGCTGGTTGTCACTTCGGGTAAGGGCGGTGTGGGCAAGACCACATCGACCGCTGCCCTCGGCGCGGCACTGGCCCAGACCGGGAAGAACGTCGTCGTCGTCGATTTCGATGTCGGACTGCGCAATCTGGACCTGGTGATGGGCGCCGAACGCCGCGTGGTCTTCGACCTGATCAACGTCGTGCAGGGCGACGCCAAGCTGGCGCAGGCGCTGATCCGCGACAAGCGCGTGGAGACCCTGTCGATTCTCCCCGCGTCGCAGACCCGCGACAAGGACGCCCTCACCCCCGAGGGCGTCGCGAGGGTCATCGAGGAACTGCGCGAGAAATTCGACTGGGTGATCTGCGACAGCCCGGCCGGGATCGAGCGCGGCGCGCAGCTCGCGATGTATCACGCCGACCAGGCGGTGGTGGTGACCAACCCCGAGGTCTCGTCGGTGCGTGACAGCGACCGCATCATCGGCATGCTGGACAGCACCACCGAGCGCGCCAAGAAAGGCGAGAAGATCGACAAGCACCTGCTGCTGACGCGCTACGACCCGGCGCGCGCGGCGCGCGGTGAAATGCTGCGCACCGAGGACGTGCTGGAAATCCTCTCGATTCCGCTGCTGGGCATCATTCCGGAAAGCGAGGAAGTGCTGCGCGCATCGAACCTCGGCATGCCGGTCACGTTGTCCAATCCGACCAGTGCGCCGTCCCGCGCCTATTTCGAAGCGGTGCGCCGCCTGGAAGGCGAGACACTGGATGTCAGCGTGCCGACCGAACGCAAGGGCCTGTTCGACTGGCTGTTCAAGCGGAGTGTCGCATGAGTTTTCTGACCTCACTGTTCGGACGCAAGACGTCGGCCCCCATCGCCCGTGACCGCCTGCAGATCCTGCTGGCGCACGAACGCGCCGGCGAAGGCCAGTCGGAACTGATCGCCAGGCTCCAGGAAGAAATCCTGGAGGTCATCAAACGGCACATCTCGGTCGATCAGGACAAGGTGCAGATCAAGATGGATCGCGGCGCCGGCGTCTCGATGCTGGAAATCGACATCGAGGTCCCCGAAACGAAGCCCGTGGCCAGGACCGCCTGAACAGGCGGCCGTCAGCCGGGGCCGGTCCAGCGGGAGCGCCGCGGGCTCTCCCCGTCACGGGCCGTCTTGCCCCGCCCCCTGCGACAGCAGCGGCTCGATCCAGCTTCGGGCATAGTCCGCATCGCCGATCAGCGCGCGCGTCGCGGCATCCGGGTCATGCGCGCGCAGCGCGGCGATCAGAGCGTCATGCGGGTGCGGCATCCCGGGCGGGCGCGCCGGCGGCGCGGTGCGCGCCAGGGCATAGAGCGGCCCGATCCGCGTCCACAGGTTATGCAGGATATTCGCCGTCAGCGGCAGGTCGGCCATGGTCGCCAGCATGGCATGGAAATCGGCATTCCCCGCCGCCATCATGCCGTCATCCTGCCGCGCGCAGGCCTCCTGGAAGCGCGCATGCAGGCCCGCCAGCCCCTCCAGCTCGTCCTCCGTGGCGCGCAGGGCCGCCGCCTGGATCAGCCGGCTTTCCAGATCGACGCGCAGCCGATGGATCTCGCGAAAACTGGCCGGGGTGATGTCCGGCACCACCGCCGTATTGCGGTCGTTCAGTTCCAGCGCCTGTTCCGACACCAGCCGCAGCAGGGCTTCGCGGACCGGCGTGGGGCTCAATCCCAGTTCGGCGGCCAGCGGGCGCAGCACCAGCCGCTGGCCCACCCGATAGCGGCTGCGGATCAGGCCGCTGCGAATATAGTCATAGGCTTCGGCGCTCAGCGCCCGCCGGTTCCCCTCCGTCACCCCGCGCGGCATCCCGTCCTCCGGGCCGTCGCCGGCACGCTCCGCTGTCATGCGGCGCCTTCGATGAACATGGACTGATGGGCCAGGAAGTCGCGATAGGGGCCGGCGGTGCGTTCCAGCACGTTGACGGGGCCGTCCTGCACGATCCGGCCATGATCCATCACCACGATGCGGTCGAAATCGCGCAGCGTGGACAGGCGATGCGCCACCGCGATCACGGTCCGCCCGACCTTCAGCCGGTCCAGCGCCTCCTGCACGCGCTGCTCGCTCTCGCTGTCCAGCGCGCTGGTGGCCTCGTCCAGGATCAGGATCGGCGCATTGCGCAGAAAGGCCCGGGCAATCGCGATCCGCTGCCGCTGGCCGCCCGACAGCTTGACGCCGCGGTCCCCGACCTCGGTCCGGAACCCCTCGGGCATCGCGTCGATGAAATCGCGGCATCCCGCGGCGATCGAGGCCGCGATCACCTCGTCATCCGTCGCGTCGGGCCGGCCATAGCGGATATTCTCCATCACCGACCGCCGCAGCAGCGACACCTCCTGCGGCACCACCGACATGCAGGCCCGCAGGCTCTTCTCGTCCAGGTCGCGCAGGTCGACCCCGTCGATCTCGACCGCGCCGCCCTGCACGTAGCGCAGGCGCTGGATCAGGGCCAGGATCGTGCTCTTGCCCGATCCGGACCGCCCGATCAGCCCCACCCGGGTCCCGGCGGCGACCACCAGGTTGAAATGCGACAGCACCGGCTTGCCACCCGGATAGGCGAACATCACGTCGCGAAACGCGACCTCGCCGCGCACCGGGCCGGCGAAGCCGCGCGAATCGTGCGAATCGACCATCTCGTGAGGCACCAGGATCGCCGACAGCGCCTCGTCCAGCCGGGCGACATGCTGGATGGTCTCCACCAGCGCCACGGCCAGGTCGCGGGTGCCGTGCAGGATCATGAAGCCCAGATTGGCCACCATCACCACGTCGCCGATGCTGGCCCGGCCCAGATGCCACAGCATGACCACCCAGAACAGCAGCCCCGCCGTCAGCACCGCCGTCAGCACGGCATGGACCAGCCGCAGCTTTTCCATGTAGCGCAGCGACCGGCCGCGCGCGCCCATCTCCTGGCGCATGGTCTCGCCCAGCCGCAGGCGCTCGTACCGCGTCATGCCGAACGAGCGGACCAGCGAGATATTATTGACGATATCCAGCATTTCGCCGTCCACCCGCGCGGCCTCGGCGGCATAATGCTGGTGCAGGCCCCGCCCGCCGGCTGCCATGCGGAACATCAGCAGGCACAGCGCGGCCGACAGCGCCACGATCACCCCCGCCATCACCGGGCTGATCGTCAGCAGCAGCCCGACCGACAGCGCCACGTTCAGGCAGGGCGGCAGCACGTTCCACGCCGCCAGGTTCTCCAGCGTGAACACCGACATGGCGGAGGTCGAAATGCGCGCGGCCATCGCGCCCGACATCCGGTCGGCGAAATAGCTGGCGGAATGGCCGGTCAGGTAGCGGAACAGGTCGCGCCGCACGTCGCCGGTCATGTCGACGAAGGCATAGGTCGCGAACCACCCCGCCACGCGCCAGGACATGTTGTCGCAGGCGATGACCACGACCAGGATCGCCACCGCGTTCCAGACCGGATGCATGTCTCCCACACCGTGCGCGGTCATGGTATCGACCAGGAATCGCGTGGCATACGTGGCGCCGACCGTGCAGGCGACGGCCGCCATGACCGAAAGGAAGATCACGGCATGCAGAAGGGCATGACGCCGCGCATAGCGAAAGATGAAGGAAAGCGGCCGGCCCACGTAATGAACCAACTGATCGTCTGAAATGGTGGTCTCGATATCAGTCGTCAAAATCGGCTGCCCTCTCTGCTGCCGGGTCGCTCCGGTCGTCGTGGCGCGCGGAAAGTTCCACACCTTGAAATGATTATCTATCCGGATCGGGGGGAGGAAAGATAGGCTCTCGCTACCCTTCCCCGCGGACGCCGGGCGGTCCCGCCCACGGAATGGAACATCCGCGATCCCGCTTCGTTCCACCCGGTAGCCGGATCCCCGCTCCGACATGCCATCGATTTGCCGTTTCCTGATCGCACGCTAGCATCCCTCGTCCACCCATGCGGAAGAAAGAAGTGACCAGCCCCATGCGTATCGCCCAGATCGCGCCGCTCCACGAAGCCGTCCCCCCCAAATTATATGGCGGAACCGAGCGCGTCGTGTCGTTCCTGACGGAAGAACTGACTTCCATGGGCCATGACGTGACCCTGTTCGCCAGCGGCGACAGCGTGACCTCCGCCCGGCTGACCCCCTGCTGGCCGCAGGCGCTCCGCCTCGACCCGGCGATTCGCGACCCGATCGCGCCGCACATGCTGATGATGGAGCAGGTCGCGCGGATGGCGGAGCAGTTCGATATCCTGCATTTCCACATGGATTACTGGCCCTTCACCTATTTCAGCCGCCAGAAGACGCCGATGCTGACGACCATGCACGGCCGGCTGGACCTGATGGAGCTGCAACCGGTCTTCGATGCCTTTCCCCGGGTGCCGGTCGTCTCGATCTCCAACAACCAGCGCCTGCCGCTGCCCCAGGCCCATTACGTGCGGACCGTGCTGCACGGCCTGCCGGAAAAACTGCTGACGCCGCAGCCCGGCCCGCGCGACTATTTCGCCTTCCTAGGCAGGATCTGCCCGGAAAAAGGCGTGGACAAGGCAATCCGCATCGCCCGCGCCCTCGGCGTGCCGCTCAAGATCGCCGCCAAGATCGACAAAGTGGACGCCGAATATTTCGAGCGCGAGATCGTGCCGATGCTGGGCGAGGGCGTGGAACTGATCGGCGAGATCAACGACCGGCAGAAGCCCGCCTTCCTGTCCGGCGCGCGGGCGCTGCTGATGCCGATCGACTGGCCCGAGCCGTTCGGCCTGGTGATGATCGAGGCCATGGCCTGCGGCACGCCGGTCGTCGCCTTCCGTCGCGGGTCGGTCCCCGAGGTGCTGGAAGACGGGCTGACCGGCCTGATCGTGGATAACGAGCACGAGGCGGTCACCGCCTGCGCCCGCCTGCCCGAGCTGCATGCCGACCGCATCCGCCAGCGATTCGAACAGCGCTTCACCGCCCGGCGGATGGCCGAGGATTATCTCGGCATCTACCGCGAACTGATCGCGGCCAAACAGACCGCCTGACCGCCCCGGTCGCCCGCCTCCGCGAGAAACCGGTCCATGCGGGCCAGAAAGGCCGGCGTCGCGGTCCGGCGGGCGGCCTCGAAATGCCGCCGCGCCCGCTCCGGCCGGCCCTCGGCCAGCAGAAAGCGGCCGAGATTGAAATGCCCGCGGAAATCGCCCCCCTCGGCGGCCCGGGCATACCATGCCCGGGCCTGGGCGCGGTCGCGCGGCACCGCCCATCCATCTTCATAAAAGCCGCCGATGAGGTTGAACGACTTGCAGTGCCCGCGCGCGGCGGCGCGGCGCAGCCATGCCAGCGCCCGCGCATGGTCCGGCTGGCCGTCCCAGCCCAGGGTCAGGCCGGTGGCGTAATTATACATGCCCCAGTCCAGCCCGGCACAGGCGGCGCGGCGATACCAGCGCAACGCCTCGGCCGGGGCGGCCGGCATGCCCCACCCCAGCTCGCAGCAGCGCCCGACCATGTTGCACCCCATGGCGTCGCCCTGCCGCGCCGCCGCCAGAAACCAGCCCAGGGCGGCCCCCGCGTCGCGCGGCAGCAGAACCCCATCCAGCAGGATCTGCCCCAGCGCGAGCTGCGCCCCGGCCAGCCCGCCGCCGGCAAGGTCGCAGATCGTCGCGACACCGGCCGCCGCGTTCGGCATGGCCGCCCCGCCGGTCAGAAATGGACGTTCAGGTTGACCAGCGCCGTCCGGCCCGGCGCCTGCGTCGCGTAGTGCGTGGTGTAGGCCTGGGTGAAATAGCGCTGGTTGGTCAGGTTCTGCATGTTCAGTTGCAGGCTGTAATGCCGCATGAACTTGTAGGTGGCCATGAAATCGAACCGCCAGTAGCCGGGGACGAATTTCGGCACGGTCGGCGAATCGGTGCCGTAGACCCGGCTCATGTAATAGACGCCCGCTCCCACGGTCACCGGCGCGACGATGCGATAGGTCGTCCATAGCGCCAGGCTGTTCGCCGGCGTGTTCGGCGCGCGGCGCCCGTCCATCAGCCCGTTCGCGGCACCGGCCCCACCGGCCCTGACCAGCC
Organism: Gluconacetobacter sacchari; assembly: GCF_014174255.1. Lineage (GTDB taxonomy): Bacteria > Pseudomonadota > Alphaproteobacteria > Acetobacterales > Acetobacteraceae > Gluconacetobacter > Gluconacetobacter sacchari. Next base: position 14,762 of record NZ_JABEQJ010000002.1, on the reverse strand, counting down.
GCGCGTCCAGATAGCTGTACCCGGCATTGATCGCCCAGTCGCGGGTGATCTGCCCGTTCAGCCCGACCTCGAAGCCCCGGACGCGCTTGGTCCCGCCATTGTCGATCCCGCCCGTCGGGGTGGAGATCTTGAAGTTGGTGGCATCGATCTGGAACAGCGCGCCGCTGACCAGCAGCCGGTTATGCAGCACGTTCCATTTGGTGCCGACTTCGATCGTGCGGTCCCGCTCGGGCTTCAGCACCGCGCCGACATTGCCCGTCCGGTCGGCCCCCAGGCCGATATCGTCCGATCCCTGGCCGACCGAATTGCCGGGCGGAATCGCCGAGGTGGCATAGGATGCGTAGAGCGTCCCATTGGAGCGCGGCTTGTAGACCAGCGCGCCCTGGTAGGTGAACAGATTGTCGCCGCGTCCATATTCGGCCGCCGCCGCGCGATAGGTGCTCTGCACATTGTCGTAGCGCACGCCGACATTGGCCTGGAGCTGCCTCAGCAGCGTGATCGTGTCGAACAGATAGACCGCCTTGGTGTCGAACCGCGTGCTGTTCGGCTTGCCCGTATGTTTCAGGTCGCCCGACCATACCTGGCTCGGGTTCGGGTCGAGCAGCGAGGTGCAGGTGCCCGACGAAAAGGCCAGGGCGGTCGCGCACCGCGTGAAACTGGTCCCCGCCCCCACGTTCTGCCCGTCGACATAGGCGGTGTAATTGTCGTTCTTGCCCTGCTCGCGCGTGAACTCCGCGCCGGTGGCGAACTGGTTCCTGAATCCCGCGAGATCGAACGATCCGTAGAAATCGGTCTGGTTGGTCGCGGTATCGAAGGTCGAGAGCCGGCTGTTCAGACGACGATACACATAGCCGTAATAGATGTTGCCCTGGCTGTCGTCGGGCATCGTCCAGCGGTCGTTCTGCGTCGTTTCCGAATAGCGCGTGGTATTGCGCAGATGCAGCGTGCTGCTGAAATCATGCTCCAGCCGCAGCGTGCCCATATCGATGCCGTCCTGGTTGGCATCGCGATTCTCCAGCCCGTACCAGGTATCGAACGGCACCTTGACCGGCGCGCCGCTGCCCGTCGCCATCACCCGCCTCGCGCCGTCCGACCGCGCGTTGAAGGCCGGGTTGTTGTACGGAATGCCGACATCGGGCAGGTCGTCGTTCTGCATGTGGTAATACATCACGGTGACGCGGTTGGGGGTACCCAGCCCGAACGCCACCGACGGCGCCACGCCGAAACGCCGATAATGGGTGGGCCCGCGCCCGGCCACGCCCTGGTCGTCGCCCATCAGGTTCAGGCGAAACGCCCCGCTATCCGCGATCCGCCAGTTGCCGTCGAAGGTGCCGCGCTTGTAGTCGGCATTGCCGAAGCCGAGATTGGCATCGACCACGTTCTTCAGCGTCGGCATCTTGCTGTTGATCAGGATCGCGCCGCCGGCTCCGCCCCGCCCGGCGATCGAGCCCGTATCGCCCTTGACGACCTCGATCGACTCCACGTTGAACGTCTCGCGCGACTGCGCGCCGACATCGCGCAACCCGTCGACGAAGGTGCTCGACTGCGCGTCGAACCCGCGCAGGAACGGCCGGTCGCCCACAGGGTTGCCCCCCTCCCCGGCCCCCATCGTGATCCCGGGCACATTGCGCAGCGCGTCGGCCAGCGTGTTGGACGCGGTCTGGGTCAGCAACTGGCGCGAGATGATCGAAACGCTCTTGGGCGTGTCCAGCAGCGATGCCGTGAATTTCGGCGACATCTCATGCCATTGGCCTACCACTTCGATATGCTCGTGCCGGGGCGCGGGCCGGTCCTCGCGCGCCTTCTTCCCGTCCTCGCCGGTCCGCGCATCCGGCGGCGGCGAGGCCGGCGTCGCGGCCCATCCCGGGGTGCCGATCACCGCCATCGCCAGGCCACACAGGGCCTGACCACGCGGGGGGGTCACCTGCCGCGCCACACGCCATTTTCCAGTGACACCCATTCGCCGAAGATCCTCAATGCCGGATATAACAATGCGAACTATTCGCATTCGCGATGTATGTTTCATCGTCGATACAGGCGTCAAGAAACTCGTTCGCGACAAAGAATGTCTGGTCCGCTTCCCGCGCGGCGAGGCGGGGCGACGACCGGCCAGGCGTCAGAGTTCGCACCATTGGCGCATGAGGTTATGATAACAGTTCACCAGTTCCAGCACGGCGGCATCGTCATCCGCCAGGCGCGCGCGCAGGTCCATGATCGTGCGATCCAGGTCGAACAGGATCCGCCGCCGCTCCACGTCGCGGACCATCGACTGGGTCCAGAAGAACGACGCCCACCGGCTGCCGCGCGTGATCGGGGCCACCTCATGCAGCACCGTGGTATCGTAGACGATCATGTCCCCGGCCGGCAGCTTGATCTCCTGCACGCCCGACGCATCATGGATCCGCAGTTCCCCCCCGTCATAATCGTCGGGTCCGGTCAGGAAGAGCGTCGAGGACACATCGGTGCGGATCCGCATGCCGCCGGAATTGGGAATGGGCCGGATGGCGTTGTCCACATGCGCGCCGAACGACATGCCCTCGTCATAGCGGTTGAACAGCGGCGGCACGACACGCAGCGGCACGACCGCGCTGTTGAACAGGGCATTCCGCCCCAGCGCCCGCAGCACGATCTCGCCGAGCGACCGATGCAGCGGATGGTCCAGCGGAATCTGGAGATTGTTCTTGGCCGCCGCCGATTGCGGCCCCGCCGTCGCCCGGCCATCCGCCCAGGCCGCATCGGCAAGCGCGCGACGGCAATGCAGAAGTTCATCCGGCGAGAGAACATCGGGAATATGCAGCAGCATGGCGCTTTCGATCCAGGGACCCTGCCGGGCACGGCGACGACACTGCATAGCTATATTGCAATAGATTATCAATTGCATAAATAACGCGACAATGGTTTGGTGCCCCGACCGCCAACCACCGACCGCCACGGGTTCCCAGCACATGCGGATTTTCCATGCCCTGAAGACCGTCGCCACCCGACGCCGGCGCGGCGGGGCAGCCGCCCCCGCCCTGCCCGACATCATCGCGGAGATCCGCAACCGCGCGGCCCAGGGCCACCTTCCCGACCAGGTGCGCTGGGGCGATATCCTGCTCGACAGCATCCATGTGCCGCCCGACCCCCGGCAGGCCCGGCGGTGGTACGAAATCGCGGCCTCCGCCGGCTACGCTCCGGCCCATAATATGCTGGGCCGCTGCCATCATTTCGGCTGGGGCGGCCCGGTCGATCTCCAGGCCGCCGCCGCCAGCTACGCCACGGCGGCGCGGCTGGGCGATCTCTGGGGGTGCTACAATCTTGGCATCATGACCATGCGCGGCATCGGCATGCCGGCCGACCTGCCCCGCGCGCTGGCACTGTTCCGCAGCGCGGCCGACCGTGGCCACGCCAAGTCCATCAACCTCGTCGCCCGCTTCACCGAGGAAGGCTGGCACACCGAGCGCGACCCGGCCGCCGCCCTCGCCTGGTATCGCCGCTCGGCCGAGGGCGGCGATTATCGCGGGCAGCATAATTACGCATCGGCGCTGCTGGCGATGGGCGAGCGCGCCCCAGCCCTCGCCTGGTGGCGGCGCGCGGCCGGCGACGCGACGTCGGACGTCCTGCTGGCCATGGAGCGCACCCTGGCCCCCCTCGGCCCGGATGGCGATCCCGCCCTGCTGGAACAGGTTCGCGCCCGCCTCGCCGCCCTGGGTATCGCCACCTTGGGCATCACCACTTTGGGCATCGCCGCGCCATGATCGCGGCGGCACCGTCAGAGATAGCGCAGACGAACCTCGTCGATGGCGTGCGACCGCTCCTTGCGCAGGATCAGCCGCGCCCGCTCACGGGTCGGCAGGATATTGGCTTCCAGGTTGGGCAGGTTGATCCGGTTCCAGATCTGCCCCGCGATCCCCTCGGCCTCCAGCGGCGTCAGGTCGGCATAATGATGGAAATAGGAAGTCGGCTTCCGGAACGCCGTCCGCTGCAACAGCTTGAAGCGGTCCACATACCACGATTCGATATCGCTGGTGGCCGCGTCGAGATAGATCGAGAAATCGAAGTAATCCGACGCCACCATCGACCGGTCGGTACCGGTCTGCAACACGTTCAGCCCCTCGAAGATCAGGATATCCGGTCGGTCCACCGTCTGGAAGCAGTCGGGCACGATGTCATAGGCCTCGTGCGAATATAGCGGCACGTCCTGCAAGCGCTCGCCCGCCTTCACGGCGGCCAGGAAGCCGATCATCCGCCGCAGATCGTAGCTCTCGGGAAAGCCCTTGCGCTGCATCAGGCCGCGCTCTTCCAGAACCCGCGTCGGCAGCAGGAACCCGTCCGTCGTCACCAGGTCGACGCGCGGATGGTCCGGCCAGCGCGACAGCACGGCCTGGAGCAGCCGCGCGAAGGTGCTCTTGCCCACGCCCACGCTGCCGGCGATGCCGATAATGAACGGCACCGAAATGCGCGGACAACCCAGGAACGCGCTCTCGACCATGCTGTTCAGGCCGCGCGAGGCCATGACATACAGGTTGAGCAGGCGCGACAGCGGCAGATAGACCTCGGTGATGTCGGCCAGCGACACGGGCTCGTTGCGGCCCCGCAGCGCGGCGATATCGTCCTCGGACAGCGACAGCGGCACATTGGCCCGCAACGCCGCCCACTCGGCGCGCGAAAACGTCAGATAAGGCAGCGGCGGATCGCCGTCACCCGACACCGCCCCCCACGGAGGCGCCCGGAGCATCACGATCTAGGTCCGGACCGCACGGACGAAGCGGGGTTTCGTGCCAACCGTCATGAATCCGCTTCCCCCGGAAGGACCACCATTATCGACCGCCATCTCCGGTCTCGTTCAGCGCGGCGTAACACCAACGATCGGCGCGATCCAGTAGACCCCACGCCCCGCCGGCCCTCCACCATCAAAAAAAGGCGGAAACCCGCCATTTTCCGCCGCCCTCATGACAGAGACGTGACAGAACGCCCCTGAACGAGGCACCGATCGCCCTATCGCCCGTACGTCGTCTGCCCCCGGTTCCGCGCGCCGTAGCTGACCTGCGTGTCGGGAATGACGTAATGCTCCGCATCTTCCTTCTGCCCGTCATCGCCGGCGGCATTGGCATCGAAGCCCGAGGCGATCATCTGCATGCCGAAGGCATCGGGCAGCGGCTGGTAGTCGGGCTGCCGCCCGGCCGGCGCGGCCGACATGGGCTGCGATCCGTCGCGCCCCGCCTGTCCGGCCGACGCGGTCTTGGCCGCGCCCGGCCGTTCCTGACCGCTGAACAGCGTCAGGGGCGGCACGTCGATCGAATCCCCCTCCGGCCGCTTGGGCGCACAGGCCGCCAGGCCAGCCAGCAGAACCAGCAATCCCGGGACGTACGCCCCGGGCAGCCGGCCCCGCGCCCCGCGCCGGTCACTCGGATTCGGCAAGATCCTGTTCACCGGGGGATACCAGCATCGCTTCGGCCACCACGCCCGCCTGTTCGCGCACCCGGCGCTCGATATCGGCCGCCATCTCGGGGTGGTCGCGCAGGAACTGCTTGGAATTCTCCCGCCCCTGCCCGATCCGCTGGCTGTCGTACGAGAACCATGCCCCCGATTTCTCGACGATGCCCGCCTTCACGCCCAGGTCGATCAGCTCGCCCATCTTGCTGATCCCCTCGCCATACACGATGTCGAACTCGACCTGGCGGAACGGGGGGGCCATCTTGTTCTTGACCACCTTGACGCGGGTCTGGTTGCCCACGACCTCGTCCTTGTCCTTGATCTGTCCGATGCGGCGGATGTCCAGGCGCACCGAGGCATAGAATTTCAGCGCATTGCCGCCCGTCGTCGTCTCCGGGCTGCCGAACATGACACCGATCTTCAGGCGGATCTGGTTGAGGAAGATCATCATGGTGTTGGAGCGCGAGACCGTGCCGGTCAGCTTCCGCAGCGCCTGGCTCATCAGCCTGGCATGCAGGCCGACATGGCTGTCGCCCATGTCGCCTTCCAGTTCGGCGCGCGGCACCAGCGCCGCGACACTGTCCACCACCAGCACGTCGATGGCGCCCGAGCGCACCAGCGTATCGGCGATCTCCAGCGCCTGCTCGCCCGCGTCGGGCTGGCTGATCAGCAGGTTGTCGACATCGACCCCCAGCTTGCGGGCATAGCCGGGGTCCAGCGCGTGCTCGGCGTCGATGAACGCGCAGACACCGCCCTTCTTCTGGGCTTCCGCGATCGCATGCAGCGCCAGCGTGGTCTTGCCCGAGCTTTCGGGCCCGTAGATCTCGACGATGCGGCCACGCGGCAGGCCGCCGATGCCCAGCGCGATATCCAGCCCCAGCGAGCCGGAGGAAATCACGTCCGCCGCCTCGTTGGGCCGCTGGCCCAGGCGCATCACCGATCCCTTGCCGAACGCACGTTCGATCTGGCTCAGCGCGCCTTCCAGCGCCTTGCTCTTGTCAATGCCCGGTGCCTGCGCCATCGCCCTCAATCCCGTTCCAATGTCATGAAAATCCCAGGGTCCATCCGCCACGCCCCGACGGCCCCGACTCCCTAAAAACTAGAACAAAACATGATCACCCACAAGCGGCCGCGCAAGCCCCCGGCCGGCTCCCTCAGTCCGACCCCAGCGACAGGCCGGCCGACCGCGCATCGGTGCCGCCGGCGCAACTGCCCTCGCCGCCCGGCAGCCCCTCCGGGCAGGAAATCGCATTGATGCGGCCATCCGCCGTCACCGGCCGCGCGCCCGGCCTTTCGCCCGCCAGAACCTGCTTCATCTCGGCCGCGACCGCGTCGGCCGCGTCATTCTGTCCCGATCCCGTCACCGCGGCCCGGAAGCGGCTGCCCACGCTGGCGATCGCAGCGGTCAGCAGCGGCGGCGGCAGGCGGCGCGGCGACGCCCCCATCACGATGCCGGTGCTGCCGGCGACGCGGCCGATACCGAACAGGTTGTCCATCGTCAGGCTGCACGCCACCGCCTCGCCATGCCGGTCGACCACCGCGAAGGAGGTCGAGGCCGGTAGATGCGGCAGGCTCCCCCCCGAGGGCACCGTGCCGGAATCGACCAGTGCCTGGGCACGGGCCACCAGTTCGGCGCCGGGTCGCGCGCCGGCCGCCTGCGCGCGCCAGGCGGCAACCACCGACTGCCCGACACGATCGCCCCGCCCGCCCGCGTTCAGCGCGCGAAACGCGACCGCGCTGCCCAGTCCGCCATCGGCGGGCGGCGGCAGGAAGCTCACCGTCACGTCCCCCGCGCGCACGGTCAGCGGATCGGTCTCGACCGGCACGGCCCCGCGCAGGTCCGCCATCGTCAGGCCGCCGCCCGCGCCCTGGCTGCCGGCGACGAACGAGCGCGCCAGCGCCCCGTTATACAGGTCGCCCACGCCCATGCTGCGAATCTGCTCCAGCACCCCGGCCAGGCGCGGCTGTACCAGGCTGTCGCCTTCCGCCAGCACCTTGCCGTCCCCCCGGCTGAAGATCGCCGCGGCCCCGGGGTCGGCCAGCAGCGGCCCCTGGACGGCCGCCAGGTCGGTGGCCAGCGCCCGGCTGACCGAAATCCCGCCCCGCGCCAGGTCCAGCGCCGGCGTCAGCGTCTCGGCGAACGCCACGCTGCCATAGCGCAGATGCATCAGGTACAGCCCGCGCGCCAGCGTCGGCGCCGCCGCCGGGCGGTCGACCGGCGCGCCACCCGGCTCCGGCGTCGTCGATCCGGCAACCGGCAGGAACAGGAACGCCCGCGCGCCGCCGGAATCGCCGGGCCGCCACGCCAGGCAGGCGCCCCCCCCGCCCAGCGAGGCCCGCGACGGCAGCGTGATCGCCAGCGACATGCCCAGCGCCGCCGCCGCGTCGGCGGCATTGCCGCCCCGCGCCAGCACGTCGCGGGCGACCATGGCGGATTGCGGCTCGTCCGACACGACATTGCCGATATAGCCGGTCAGGTAGGTCGGTCCCTTCGCGGCATTGTCCCCGCCGCCGAACAGAACGTGGCTGACCTGCCCCACCGGGTCGTTGAATGTCTTGACCGAACAACCGCCAAGCGCCGCGGCCATGACCGTGGACAGCAGCAAGGCCCCGCAACGACGCAACGGGTGGTTCAGGGGACGTTCACGCACGCACAGATTCTCCATTGCCGCCGCATGCCAGGCGCGAAACCACCGGGCTATCGGGAATTAGCGGTCTTCCGGGCCATCGGCAACTCGCCTTCTCCCCCGGCACCCTTCCGCGCCGCCCCGTTCTGCTCTACAGACAGCCCCGATACGGAACCCGAGCCGGAGGCCGCCCTTGCCATTTCTCCCGTCCCGCAGCCCCACCCGGCTCCGCACCATCCTCTGCGGTGGCATCGGCGTCATGCTGGCCCTGGCCGCTGCCGCCCCGGCCTCCTCCGCCGCCCATGCCGACGATGGCGGCTTCACCCCCGCCCAGCGCAAGGAAATCGTCGCCATCGTCCGCGACGCGCTCAAGACCGACCCCACGATCCTGACCGACGCGATCACCGCCCTTCGCGCGGGGGCCGAGGCGCAGGAACAGTCCCGCACCCGCGACGCGCTGGTCGCCAACCGCGCGGCACTGATGGCCCCGGCCCCGACCGACGCCATCCTGGGCGCGCCGCACGCGCGCATGACGGTGGTCGAGTTCTACGACCCGCGCTGCCCCTACTGCCGCAAGGTCCTGCCCGACCTGGACCGCCTGGTGCATGACGATCCCGATGTCCGGATCGTGGAAAAAGTGGTGGCGGTGCTGGGCCCGGCCAGCCTGCTGACCGCCCAGGCCATCGCCGCCGCCGCGTTGCAGGGCGGGCAGGACGCCTATTTCCGCATGCAGCACGCGGTCATGACCGACACCACGCACCCCGACACCGCCCGCATCCGCCTGCTGGCGAAGCAGGCCGGGCTCGACGCCGACCGCCTGGTGGCGGACATGGCCGGTCCCGCCGTCGCCGCGACCCTGCGCGCCAACGCGCAACTGGCCGAGGCGATCCATATGGAAGGCACGCCCACCTTCATCTTCGACGCCCGCACCGTCATTCCCGGCGCGGTGGATTACGACGAACTCAAGGCGACGATCGCCAGGGTCCGGCACGGCTAGCGCCGGCCGGCGGCAGCACGCTCTCGACCATGGCCGCATGCCGGCGATCGATGGTCCAGACATGGCCGGGGCGCAGCACGTCCCAGTCGAACGCCTGGCCATTGGTCGGCAGGGCCATGGTGTCGACATGGACAAGGCGCCCCCCCGCCTCCGGCAGGGCCAGGACATAGAGTTCCGCGCGGTCGTGCCCGGTGACGTAAAGCCGGCCATCCGCCCCCCATCGCCCGCCTGACGCGCTGTAGTGGCCGAACCGCTCCAGCACGTCCCGCGGAAACAGCCACGCCTCCTGGCGCACGAAATGCGAATCCATCCGCACCAGCACGGTCGCGCGATGGTCGCGCGGCGCCTCGCCGCCCTCGCCGTCGTAATTGGCGAAGCAGGCCCACCAGCTTCCGCCATGCCAGTCGATCCAGGTCAGCGACCCCAGCCCCGGGCCGAAACTGTGCGACCGCACATGCCGCATCGTCCGCGCGTCGAACCATTCGACCGAACTGGTCATCGGCGTTTCCGGATAGTTCGACATCGCACAGACCAGTTCGCCATCCATCGCCCGGCAACTGTTGATGTGGATGTAAAGCGCCGGGTCGCCCTGCCACGACCCGACACGCTCCCCCGTCGCCCGGCTATATCGACCGATGCGCCCGTTCTGCACGGCATAGAGAAACGCCGCATCGTCGGTCACACCCTGCGTCGCCTCCGGCGCCGCGACCACCCGCACGATTTCGGGCATCGGCGGGGCGGGCTCCGCCGCATCTACCGGCCCGGCGGTCCAGGAGGCCGCCAGCGCGGCCGCCATCACCCGGCGACAGTCCCGAAATGACATGCCGATCCTCACAGTCTGGGCTGGAAGCGGATACCGAACCAGACGGTCCGGCCCACCGGATGCATGTCCTGGATCAGGTTGGCGCTTGGCCCCATCCGGGTCTGGTAGCCCGCATCGGTCAGGTTCTGCACCTGCCCGGTCACCGACATCCACCGATTGACATGATAGCTCACTTGCATGTCGATCTGCGCGCGCGGCTGCATCCACATATCGAGCCAACTGGCCGTGCCCGAGGTGTAATACAGATATTTTCCCGTCAGATTATAGGCGAAGCGCGCTTCGAGGTTCCGGTCCGAATAGAGCAGGGACGCGTTGTAGATATGGCGGGGCTGGTTCGCCAATCCGCCCATGCGCCGCTCGGAACCGTCGCTCATCTGCTCATCGAACCAGCCCTGTAGAAAGGTCGCATTGAACGAAACGCCGAAATTCCTCAGCACGGCCGGCAGAAAACCGAATTTCTCCCGCACCAGTTGCATCTCCAGCCCGCGCAGCCCCGCGCCGGACGCGTTGAGCGGCTGCGACACGATCGCCTGCTCCGTGATGCCGTTCAGCGTCGCTTCCCCCAGCGTGTTGCGGGTATAGATCGAGTCATGGATATCCTTGTAGAACAGGCCGAGCGAGACCAGCGTATCGCGTCCCGGATACCATTCGTAGGCCAGATCATAATTCCATGAATGCAGCGGCTTCAGGTTCGAATTGCCCTGCGAGATCGTATAGGTGCCGTTGCTTTCCGACGTCGTGGTCGCACCCCCGATCTGGTTATAGTTCGGCCGCCCCATGGACTCGGTAAAATCCGCCCGGACCTTCATCCGCGGCGTGATCGAGAACGTCGTCAGCACCGAAGGCAGCAGGTAATCGTACTGCGCCGTGCGGGTCTGCGGCAGATATTGCGTCGCGCCTCCCGTGCTGACGGCATTGATGTTGGCGACGTTCAGAAACGTATGATCCCAGCGGAAACCGCCATGGATCGCAAACCAGTCGTTCCGCCATCCGGTCTGGAAATACAGCGCCGTGATGGATTCCATCAGATGATAATAGGATTCCTTGTTGACCGGCGTCTCGTCGAGCTTGCGAAACAGGTCCGGCCGCCCGGTCAGGATGGCATGCGCCTTGACCGGATCGACATAATAATAGGTCAGCCCCGGCGCGGACGTCACCTCGCCGGTGCGGCCCGTGATGTACCCCCCGAGGTTGCCGATCTCCTGCGGGGCATTCCCTGCCAGCGGCGCCCAGTCATCATAGGTTTCCGTATGCTGCACGTTGGTCATGGTCTGCGTCGCCCCCGCCCCCAGCCAGAAGCCGCGCCCCAGGTCCCAGTGCCAGTCGCCACGCAGAAATCGCAGCTTGGTGCGCAGCGCATACTCATAATCCCTGAAATAGCGCGGCCCGTAATTGCTCAGGGTGTTCGCCGCCGCCAGATCGTTGAGATAAATCGAAGGCGCCCCGTCATTGACCGTATAATTATACCCATAGAGCGGCGAATAACTGGTCTTGTCTTCCGAATTTCCGGTATTGCTGTATTTCATGCCGGTATTCCACTTGAACATCCAGTCCGACAGATGGTCCCAGGCCTCCGAGTCCGCGGCCACCAGGTCCAGCTTCATACGGTTCGTGATGTCGTAATGAAGCGTGCCGTTTACATAGAAGGTCCGATGCACTTCCGGCTGGACCGAATCGCCGAACTGATACTGCCCCTGCGTCAGCGTGCCGGTATCGGGGGTCGCCCCCGCGATCCAGTTGCCCGACGGCATCGAAAGCGCCTCGTTGCGCACTTCCTGGTCCACGGCATGGAAATAGCCGCCCGCCACGGCCATGGAGAGGCGCGATGTCGGCCGCCACTGGAATTTCCCGTTCAGGCTGTAGCGCCTGTAGGCATCGTCGAACGCATAATCCTGCACCCGCACCGGCACGGCGGCGGCACCGGGGGCATGGGCGGCCGCGTCGGTATTGATGGAACTGCCCTGCGCGGCACCCGACGCCCCGTAATAGGTCCATCCATCCCCCGCCGAGTCACCGGGCAGAATGGCATGCGCCGCCGAGTTGAGTTCCTGATACCCCCCGGCCAGCACAAGGCCGAACTGCCGGTTCCCGCCGAAGACGCGCGTGATCGTTCCATCCACGCGCCAATCCTCGCGGCGGGGCGCGACGACGGTACCCGCCCTGTTGCTCCACCCGCCGAGCAACTGGATATCGGCGGAATTACCATATTCGTAGGCATTCTTCGACAGCATGTGGACCTGCCCGCCCAGGCCCTGCGGATCGTCATAGGCATCGATCGTCTTGAGAATCTGCAACTCCCCCACCAGCGAGGACGGGATCAGGTCGAGCCGCATGCCACGCTGCGGCGAATAGACATTGTCCGCCGAGGCCAGTTGCGCCCCATCCAGCGTGATCAGGTTATAGGAATTGTCCAGTCCGCGAATGGTGACGTTTTCCATCTGGTTATCGGACCGGCCGTCATTCTGGCTCGGCAGGGTGGAAATACCCACCATCCGCCGCGCCGCCTCGACGACCGTCAGGTCCGGCGCCGAGCGGATCTGCTCGGCGCTCAGCGTATCGAAGATCTGATCGCTCGTCCGCTTGGTCAGCATCGTGTCATGGGTCGCGGAAACCACGATCCGCTCGCCGGCCGGCTGTACCGACACCCCCCGATGCCCCGGCGTCAAAATCAGCACCGAATCATGCCGCGACTGCACGACCAGCCCGGTCCCCGCCAGAAGCCGCGACAGGGCCTGCTCGTCGCTCATCACCCCGTGGACGGCATGGGCCTGAATATTCCGCGCCGATTTTTCCCGCAGCATGATCTGCATGTTCACCTGCCGCCCATAAACGATCGCGGCGCGGGAAACCGGCATGCTGTCGATATCGAACCGGCGTGCCTGGGCATGGGCGGAAGCAGGCGAAAGACTCAGCGCGATACCGGTGCTTGCAAGCAGCGCCGCAACGAAGCGGGCATGGGGAAACGATGAATGCGACATGGTCTTTCATATCCACCAATGATACGTTTCCTTACTTGAGACCGGGGCGCGAAAAATCCCCCTCCAGAAACTCCTTTATTTTTATTAAGCTTTTCTGACAGACGCTGGCCCGCGCAAAAAACGCATCCGCCCGTCAGCGCAGTTCCAGCCCATGGGCCGACGTCACCAGCCGGGCATGGAACATGCGGCAAAGGCTGCGGGCGAACGTCTCCGGATCGGTCAGCGAAAAAATGCCGTCGATCCGCTGGCGCGCGAGCGTCGCATCGGCCACATGAATGTGGGTGTCGTTATAGAGATTGATCGTCCCGATCGCCTCGGCGACCGAAGCGGCGCGCAATTCCAGCCTGCCATGGCTCCAGGCGGAGACATAATCCAGGTCGTCCGCGCTCAGGCTCCCGGTTTCCCACCGGCCCGTGGGCGCCAGCCGCGCCCATTGCGCCCGGCGCAGCATGTGCGTCCCGCCTCCGGCCACATCCCGCAGCCGGGCACTTCCCTCCAGCAGCAGCACGCTCTGCCCGTCACGATCGCATCGCATCACGAACGACGCCGCGACGGTGTCGATCTCCACGCCCCCCGCCCGCACCGACATCGGTCCCTGCCGCCAGTCGACCCGCACACGCCCACCCAGCAGATCGCCGTAGATCCGCCCACCCCGCATCAGGCAGACAAGCTGCGATGTCCGATCGAGGCGGAACGTCCCGCCGGCCAGCCGCACCGGCCGCGGCAATTCGCAGCCCGAACGGAAGAAGCGCGCCGGCTCACGCGCCTCGCCAGGCCCGGCCGTCGCCCCCAGCACCACGCCGGCCGCAAGCACCGCCGCGGCCGACGCCACCATCCGCCGCCGCCCCATGGCGCGGCACGGCGCGGGTTCCGCCTCCGGCACCGCGCCGGCGCCGCCGCGAAAAGCCGCCACGCGATCGGCCGAGCGCCACAACGCCCTCGCCCGCAGAAACGCGCCCCGATGCCGGCTGTCCGCCTTCAGCCATGCGTCCAGATCCGCCGCGTCCGAGGGCGCCAGCGCGCCCCGGTCCAGCCGGAGCACCCAGTCGAATGCCGCCTCATCGACCGGATGGGCGCGCCTTTCAGGATTTTCCGGCATCGCGTCGCCGCGCCGCGCGAACGGGCCCGCCATCAGCCGGCCGCCGCTCCGCGCCGGTCTCGCCGAACAGGGCGTCGAGCGCGCGCAGCGCCCTGGCCAGTTGCTTTTCGACCACGCTTTCCGACACGCCCAGACGCTGCGCGACCTCGCGCTGGGACAATCCGTCGATCTTGCGGTGCAGGAGAATGTGGCGACAACGCTGCGGTAGCTCCTCGATGAATGTGTAAAGACGCGCCAGCTCCTGCCGGGCGCCGAAGGTCCGCTCGGCGTCGGCCCCCTCATCCATGATGCTTCGCGCGTCGAAATCCGTCAGGGTGGTGATGGAAATAATGCGCGCGCGCCGGTAATGGCGCAGCACCACGCTGCGGGCGACGGTAAACAGATATGCTCGTGGATTACGGATCCCGGCGATATCGGCCGTGATCATCGCCGCGTAGCTGTCCTGGACGATATCGTCGATATCGATGTCGCGAAATCGGCGCAGCCACGTCCTCAGCGCCGCTTCGTGCGGCAGCACCTGGCTGGCGACCCAGGCGATCCGCTCGTCATCCGAAGGAGGCATCCCGATCTTCCCGCACGAACGAATCCCCGTTCCCCGCCACGGAGAGAGGTCGGCGGAAGCTAGAGCAGCGAAAGCCCGATTGATCTTGAAATTATAATGACACCGAAAACGAACCCATGCCGCCGGCCGACGCGGCACGGGCCATCCGCCCGCTCACGACGCGGCCTCGTAGACGGCCCGCGCGGCCTCGATGGCCGCCCCCGCCGGCGGCGCATGGCCCTCGGCGCGCAGCACGGCCTCCAGCGCGCCGAGCGTGATCAG
>NZ_JABEQJ010000001.1 GCF_014174255.1 Gluconacetobacter sacchari | reverse complement strand
TTGAACGGCACGGGTTCATCTCCCCGAATGCCGTGCGTGCCAGGGCTCTTTCCACTGCGGCTCTCGCCGCTTAGGCTTCAACCAGATGTCTCAAAAACCGAGGCCGGTACACGGCTTCGGTGCGGCGGTTGCCGAATTCGCTCAGACGCTTGTACATCTGAACGTCTTCGCCGAACGGATTATACGGATTGTCCGCCGGAATGATGACCGATGCCGGCAAATTCGACGGCGGAACCGCGCCGGTTACCGGCTCGGGCGCCATCTGGGCCGATGAGGTACGGTGGCTGTACAGCACGTTGGCATACAGGTTGAAGTGCTTGTTGATTTCGTAGTGCAGGTCCCCGCTGAGCGTCGAGTTCTGCAACTGGTTCAGAAGCTGCTGCTGGGCACCGTAATTATAGCGATCGGCGCTGGTGAAATCATGGAACGAGGTCCCGTTGGCCGATCCGGCGAGGTCGGAGCCGCTATCCAGGCCGAAATATTGCCCGTTCGGCGGGATTCCCGAGCCATAAGAAGCCGCGCCGGGCGTGGTCGGATTGTTGGCCTGTACCGGCTGGGCCCATCCCCGGCTGCGTTGCATCACGCCGCCCTGGCTCATGTAGGAGCCGAACAGCGTAAGATTGCCCTTGCCGTGGTCGAAACCGAAGCCCTTGTAGCCGGAAATCAGGCCGGTATCGTTATCGCCATGGCCGGTGATGCCGCCGCGAATGGTGATGTTGCCGTCCGTCGTGTCGTGGCGCAGCTTTATGTTGATCACGCCCGCGACGGCATCGGCGCCATAGAGTTCCGAACCGCCATCCTTCAGGATCTCGATACTCTGAACCAGCGAGGCCGGGATCGTGTTCATGTCCACGCATTCGCCGACGCCGCTCGAAGTGGTGCGTTTGCCGTCGATCAGGACCAGGACGCGATTCGAGCCCAGGTTGCGCAGGTCGGTACAGGACAGGCCGTCCGTGGCGTTGGTCTGGTTGTTGGTGGTGCCGGATGACCCGATCGACGGCAGGCGTTGCAGATAGTCGCCCAGCGTCGTGGAGCCGGACTGCTGGATTTCGCGCGCGGTGATCGTCTGGACCGGGTTGGCCGAAGTGTTGTTCGAACTGCGCAGAAACGAGCCCGTCACGACCACGCTTTCGCCACCCGAGGAGTCGGACATGCCGGACGACGAAGCGGCATTGACGGCCGACAGGGTCCCGGTCTGTGACGATGCGGCCGTCTGGGCGAAAGCTGGCGAAGCCAGCGTTCCGCCGACCGCGAAGCCCGCCATCAATGCGAATCTCTTGCTATAAAGACCCATTCTGTTGTTACCCCGCAGTAATTTGTTCAGGTAAGAAAACGTGTAAACGGGGGGTGCGTGGCTTGTCGATTGATACGGTTCGGCCATGTCATTTTTTTGACGTATTCCGCGTGTGCTGTGTCTTTTCAGTGACAGTCATGATCGTCGCGGCACCAGATCGCCACTCGCTCCGCAGGTCGCGATTGTCATATTTTTATTTTACTAAACAGTCTATTGCGCGAAATTTCTCGATGTTCTTCAGGTATACCGAAAGGATCGCCGTTGCTCCGATGCATCATCCTCTTGCCTCATGTCATGCGGGCTTGTCTCGAGCGTCCGCATAGTCTGGTGAATGACGGCGCAATTAAATTTTGTAATATTTGATATACATACAACGTAATGTACGATCTCGTAACGATCTGGCTGCGATCCCGGATGTGAATGAAATGTTTCGTGTTGTTCGGTATTGTCTCGAAAATAGAATGATTTGGGTATTTTCTGTTTTTTAAAAACAGGGGTCCGGCGGCATACGATATTCGGGAGGGACACCATCATGCTTACAAAGTAATGATCTGTATTTGCCCTGTGATGCGCGCGCGTCAGGCCGATTGCTGATGAATGAGCCGCCAGGGAATGAAAAAGCCGATCATTCCCCTACGGCAGCCCTGTCGTTCAATAGCCGCGCGCCACATCCACCGGGTCGTTGACCGGCAGGCCGGCGCGCAGGCGGCGGATATTCTCGGCAATCTGCGGCGCGGCGGAGTCCGGCAGCGCGACCGAGGCGACGTGCGGCGTGATCAGCACATTGTCCAGGCGCCAGAGCGGATGGTCCGCCGGCAAGGGTTCGGGCGTGAACACATCCAGCATGGCCTGTCCGATCCGGCGGGATCGCAGGGCCTCGACCAGCGCGTCCTGGTCGACGATGTCGCCGCGCGCGACATTGATGAAGCCGGCACCGTGCGGCAGCATCGCCAGCCGCTCGGCATTCAGCAGGCCGATGGTCTGCGGCGTCTTGGGCAGCATGCAGACCACGATGTCGCAGCCGCCCAGAAAGGCGGGCAGGCTGTCCATCCCCGCATGGCAGGTGATGCCGGGTTCGGATTTCGGGCTGCGTGACCAGCCGCTGACGGCAAAGCCCAGGCGCGCGCATTCCCGCGCCGCGAACAGGCCCAGCTCGCCCAGGCCCATGATGCCGACGCGGATGCGCGACAGGGGCCGGGGCTCGATGAAGTGCCAGCGCGCCTGGCGCTGCGCGGCCTCGAAGGCCGGAATGTCCCGGGCCAGCCGCAGCGTCGCGAACAGGACGTAGCTGGCCATCATCCGCGACATCAACGGGTCCTGCAACCGCGTGATCGCCACGCCGGGCGGCAGGTCGTCGCGTGTCACCAGGGCATCCACGCCGGCCCCCAGGCTGACGATCATCCGCAGGTCGGGAAAACGGGCGAAGAAGCCGCGCGGCGGGTTCCAGACCAGCGCGTAGCGGACCCCGGCAGGGTCGGTGACCGCATCGGCCATCGCGAACTCCAGGTCGGGCAACGCCGCATGCAGCGCCGCCCGCCAGGGTTCGGGCGTGTCCAGTTGGCTATAGAAGACTACCCGGTCGGTCATGTCGCGCTCCTCGCTATCGGATCGTTACGAATCTATCGCGTTCCTCGGGCGGCGGGGAGGGGCGGCGTCGCTACATTTCGGGCAGCGCGGGCGCGGGGGCCAGGCCTGGACGCTGGATCATGACGCCGCCGATCGAACTCAGCACGATGCACAGGATCCCCGCCCATTGCGCGGGGGCCAGATGCTCGCCCAGCAGCACCAGGCCGATGATGGCGGCCACGGCCGGGTCCAGGCTGGTCAGGATACCGAACTGGCGCGGGTGCAGCCGCTTCATGGCCAGCATTTCCAGCGTATAGGGCAGCGCGGACGACAGGACGGCGACGAAGCAGGCCAGCAGCGCCGCATGCGGGTGGCTGGCGGCGGCGGGCAGGGTCGCCATCATCATCGGCGTGACCAGCACGGCGCCCACGGCCTGGCCCAGCGCGGTGGCGCGCGCCGCGTCGATGCGCCGGCTGACGCGGCCACCCGCTACGATATAGGCGGCCCAACCCGCCGCGGCCATCAGCCCATAGGCCACGCCCAGCAGGTCCAGCGGTCGCCCGGCCAGCGCCGCGCCGGGTTGCAGCAGCAGGTACAGCCCGCCAAGGATCATGGGAAACAGCAGCCATTCTCGGGCGCGGCGCGCGCCCGACAGGGACAGGGTCAGCGGCCCGAGAAATTCCACCGCGACGGTCACGCCCAGCGGCAGGCGTGCCAGCGACAGATAGAACGACATGTTCATCACGCCGATCGCGGCGCCATACCACAGGATCATCTTCAGCGTGGCGCGATCCGGCGCCGCGCGCCAGGGGCGGGTCAAGATGCCCAGCACGATGGCGGCGATCCACAGGCGCAGGCCGACCGTGCCCAGCGGCCCGAAGACCGGAAACAGCAGCTTGGCGAACGAACCGCCGACCTGGAACGAGACCATGCCCCCCACGACCAGCAGGATGCCGCCCAGAGGATCATGCGCCTGCCCCTCTCCGGCCGGCCCGGGCGCGGGGCCGGTCATCGCCTGCCCGGGCGGGCGGGGGAGTGTTCAGGAACCATCGGGGCTCAGACGTCCAGTTCCTCGACCAGGCCTGCATGGTCCTGGATGAACTGGAAGCGCGATTCCGCCTTGCGGCCCATCAGTTGCTCCACCCGGTCGCTGGTCAGGGCGCGGTCCTCGGGCCGGGTGACCACTTGCAGCAGCGTGCGCTTCCCGGGGTCCATCGTCGTCTGCTTCAGATCGCCCGGCGGCATTTCGCCCAGCCCCTTGAAGCGCGAGATCTCGACCTTGGCGTTGGGTTTGAAATCCGATTTCAGCTTCCGCTCGCGGTCGGCGTCATCCATCGCATAGACCGTCCTGCCGCCCTGGGTCAGGCGGTACAGCGGCGGCTGCGCCAGGTAGACATGACCCCGACGGATCAGCTCGGGCAGTTCGCGGTAGAAGAAGGTCATCAGCAGCGACGCGATATGCGCGCCGTCCACGTCGGCATCGGTCATGATGATGACGCGCCCGTAGCGCAGGCGCGTGGCATCGAACCGTTCGCCGATGCCGCAGCCCAGGGCCTCGACCAGGTCGCGCAGTTCCTGGTTGGCGCGCAGCTTCTCGGTCGAGGCGCTGGCGACGTTCAGGATCTTGCCGCGCAGCGGCAGCACCGCCTGCGTCTCGCGATTGCGCGCCTGCTTGGCCGAACCGCCGGCGGAATCGCCCTCGACCAGGAAGATCTCGGTCTCGGCCGCGTTCTCCCGCGTGCAGTCGGTCAGCTTGCCGGGCAGGCGCAGGCGCCGGGTTGCGCTCTTGCGCGGCGTGTCCTTCAGGTCCTTGCGGCGCAGCCGTTCCTCGGCGCGCTCGATGATGAAGGCCAGCAGATTGTCCGCCTGCGCGGGGTGCCCGGCCAGCCATTGCTCGAACCGGTCGCGCAGCGCGGTCTCGACCAGGCGGCCGGCCTCGGGCGAGGTCAGTTTTTCCTTGGTCTGCCCCTGGAATTGCGGATCGCGGATGAAGACGGACAGTTTCGCGGCGATGATCCCCAGAATGTCGTCGGCCGCGATCGCGCCGGCGCGGCGGTTCGACCGCTGCTCGCCCCAGGCGCGGAAACCCTTCAGCAGCGCGGTGCGAAACCCGGCCTCGTGCGTGCCGCCCAGCGGGGTGGGGATGGTGTTGCAGTACGAAGCCAGGCTGGACGACCCCGCTTCCAGGAACGCCACCGCCCATTCCATCCGGCCGGTCTCGGCGCCGTCCGGCCCGACCGGCAGGTCGGCATCGCCGGACCACATCTCGGCCAGCAGGGCCGCGCTGCCCAGTTCGTCGCGCAGGCTGTCGGCCACGCCGCCGGGGAAATGCAGCACCGCCTCGGCGGGAATGTCGCCGTCACGGATCAGCGCCGGGTCGCAGGCCCAGCGGATGGTCACGCCACGATACAGATAGGCCTTGGACCGGCACAGCTTGTACAGCCGGGCGGCGGAGAAATGGAGCCGTCCGAAGATCTGCGGATCGGGGGTGAAGCGGATCTGCGTGCCGCGCCGGTTCTGCGTCGGGCCGACCTTCTCCAGGGTCGTGACCGGATGGCCGCGCTCATAGGCCTGGCGCCACACGGTGCGGTCGCGCGCGACCTCGACCTCCATCCGCGCCGACAGGGCATTGACCACCGACGAACCCACGCCATGCAGGCCGCCCGAGGTCGCATAGGCCTTGCCCGAGAATTTCCCACCCGCATGCAGCGTGGTCAGGATGACTTCCAGCGCCGAGCGGTCCTTGAATTTGGGGTGCGGATCGACCGGGATGCCCCGGCCATTGTCGCGGATGGTCAGCCAGTCGCCGGCTTCCAGCGTCACGTCGATGGTGGTGGCGTGGCCCGCCACGGCCTCGTCCATCGCATTGTCCAGGATTTCGGCGGCCAGGTGATGGTACGCCCCCTCGTCCGTGCCGCCGATATACATGCCGGGGCGCCGCCGGACGGGCTCCAGCCCCTCCAGCACCTCGATGGCGCTGGCGTCGTACGTCTCGGCCGTGCCGGCCGGAGCCGGTGCGGTGGCCTCGGTCGCGCGGGGGCGCGGTTCCCGCTTCGGGCGCGGCGCGGAAAAGAGATCGTCGTTCATGGACTGTTCTTTGTTCCGCGCCCCTGTTCCCTGTCAAGCGGGACCGGCCTGACAGGCGTGCGTCAGCTCCGGGTGGAGCGGGTGGCGCGCGTCGCGCGGGCTCGGGCCCGCGTACGGGTTTCGGTGTGCTGCGTGCGCGCGGGGGCGGCGCAGGTCTCGTACGACGCGGGTTGGATAATGTCCTTCGCCTGGGCGTAATGCGCCAGGTCCTGCGCGCTTTCCAGCACCGCGACCTCGTCGAACATCGCCGCGCGCTGGCCGCACAGGGCGGTGCCCGATTTCAGCCCATGCTCGGACTGCGTCAGGGAAAGCTGCGTCTTGTAGCTGTCGAACTCCGTCTGGAACCCGCGGCCGTAGGTGGCGCGGAAATAGGCCCCCAGCGTCCTTTCCGTCTCCAGAAGCGACGGATTGAACTTGCGGGTGAACGAATTGTAGCGGTCCTGGAGGCCGCAGGTCAGCGCGGTGACCATGAGTTCGTTCTGCAACCCGTAGATATCGAATGCGTCATGCGCGGGGGAGGGCGAACATTGTCCGGCGGCGCGCGCCGCCGCCCCGTTCACAAGACCGGCAAGAACCAGACCGGCCACGACGGCGCGCCGAATGGGGGAAGTCATGATGTGCTGTCTCTCGCTCTCGATCGATCAGGATGTTGCGCCCCAAGAGGGCAGGTGACATGAACCGACATGTGAACTGGGCTTGCTAGCATTTTATAATGGCAGCATAACCCTGACCAGAGAGTTGGCAATCACATTTTGGGTTCACGGCCGGTCGCCGCACCATGGCGCGTTCTGCCCGGCCTTGCCATCCATGATTGCCGATCCCCCGGGATCGGGTAGGGTCTTTATGTGCGTCCCGGAGTTGCTTTAGAGCGGTGCCGGGCGATTCGCGGCGGCATCCGGGGCTGCCGGTTTCTTGAGCGAGCGGAGTTGACGAGTGCGCGTGCGACGGTCTTCTGCAATTCTGGTGGCGGTGTCAGCCGTGCTGGCCGGATGTCAAAACAAGCCTGCGCTCCAGGTCGCGGGGCCGCCCGATCCGTTCGGCTATATGAAGCGGTCGGCCGTCTGCCGGGTCAGCCCGGTCAAATCGGCCGGGCCGGCGCTGAAGACGGCGTCGATGTCGGTGCGGAGTGATGACGGCAATTGCGTCGTCCTGGTCCAGAGCGACGGCGAGCACGCCTACGCGTCGTTCGGCGTCGCGCCGGCGCCGGAGCACGGCAAGGCCTTCCTGTATAATCACAACGATCATACGGTTGTGATGTACACCCCCAATACCGCTTATGCCGGCCCCGACCATTTCGGCGTGACGCTGATCCGTGGCCCCGGCCAGCCGCGCGATACGCTGGAGATCACGGCGACGGTCGATGCGACGGGCGTGATCGTGCCGACCCCGATGGTAAAGGCCCCAACCCCCGCGCCGGCACCGGCCAAGGGGACGAGCAAGGCGGCGACCCGGCACCGCGCCAGGGCGGCCCACTGAAACCGGGCGCGGCGGGGCCGATCAGATCGAAAAGCTGATCGGCTCGGCCAGCGGCCGGCGCATGCCGCTGGATTCCGCCCGGTGGACCAGGTCGTCCAGGGTCAGCTTGCGGCATTGGGCGGACAGCGTGTCGTCCAGCTTCTGCCAGCACGGATCGATGACCCGGGTGTAAAGCTGGCCCATCGGCCCATCGTCGGACGACGAATCGTCCGCCGTCGCGACCTCGACGATATCGGCCACGGTGATGTCGCGCCGCGGGCGCCCCAGCCGATAGCCGCCGCGCGGCCCGCGCACGCTTTCCAGCAGGCTGGACCGCGACAGGGTCTGGAGCAGCGGTTCGATCCCCCGCCGGGCCAGGCCGGCGCGCTCGGCGATGTCGGCGGCGCTGACGGTGCCGGTGCGTCCGGCATGAAATGCGACATCGAGCATGATGAGCACCGCGATCATGGCCCTGTCACGCCGAAGCAGCATTCCCGATTTCTCCCGCAATTCATGGTGTGTCCGACAGCCGGTCACCTGTCGCCCGTAACGCTAGCAGGATCGGCGGCGATGATCCACGCTTCTGTTTGGTGTGATGATGGATTATGTCAGCTATTACGATTAAATCTGCGGCAATGCGTTGAAGGAGGGAGCGACCCATGGATCATTCAGTGGCGGCGGACGGCCATCTGGGCCTGTCCGGTCCGCGGGGCCGGGTGTACGAATCGATCGTCGACACGGTCGGCGGCACCCCACTGGTCGCCCTGCCGCGCCTGATGCGCGAGGACGAGGTCGCCAGCCGGATTCTGCTGAAGCTGGAATTCTTCAACCCGCTGGGCTCGGTAAAGGACCGGATCGGCGCCGCCATGGTGCTGGCGGCCGAACAGCGGGGCGACATCACGCCCGGCCGCACGATCCTGGTCGAGCCGACATCGGGCAATACCGGCATTTCGCTGGCCTTCGTCGCCGCCGCGCGCGGCTATCGGCTGATCGTGACGATGCCCGAGGGCGCGTCGATGGAGCGGCGCAAGATGCTGCGTCTGCTGGACGCCGAATTGCAGCTTACCCCCTCCCGCCTGGGCATGGCCGGCGCGATCGCCCGTGCCGAGGACATCGTGAAGAAGACGCCGCATGCCTGGATGCCGCGTCAGTTCGAAAACGCGGACAACCCCACGATCCACGCCCTGACCACCGCCGAGGAGATCTGGACCGACACCGCCGGCGCGGTCGACATCGTGGTGGCCGGCGTGGGCACTGGCGGCACCGCCAGCGGCATCGCGCACGCGCTGAAGCCGCGCAAGCCCGGCCTGGCGGTCTATGGCGTGGAGCCGGTGGAAAGCGCGATCCTGAACGGGGACGAGGCCGGTCCGCACGGAATCCAGGGGATCGGCCCGGGCTTCTGCCCACGCACGCTGGATCTGCCGGCGCTGGACGGCGTGCTGACGGTGTCGGAACGCGAGGCGATCGCGGCCGCGCGGCGTTGCGCGCGGCTGGACGGGGTGCCGATCGGCATTTCCTCGGGGGCCGCGCTGCATGCGGGGCTGAAGCTGGCCGAGTTGCCGGAAAACGCGGGTAAGACGATCGTCGTCATCGCCCCGTCCTTCGCCGAACGGTATTTGTCCACATCCCTCTTCACCGGCCTCACCTGACGTTTTGGCCTGGAAACGCGCGCTGGCGGCGATCCGACGCGCGTTTCCTGCGCTTCGGTGCTCACGGCCATCAAGGCCGCTCCGCTCCGATGCTCGGAAACACACGCCGGGCGTGCCGCTACGCGGCACTCTCGCTCGCCAGCCCCCGTTTCCAGGCCAAAACGGAGGCGACCTGAAGCGAATCGGGGTCAAGGGGCCGACTGGCCCCTTGCGGGTTCGGGCGGAGCCCGACCTCCGCCTTACTTCAGGATAATCTCAACCCGGCGATTCTGCGGTTCGCGGATGTTCGGGCCGGTCGATACCAGCGGATGATCTTCCCCGTAACCGTGGATGTCGATCGCGGCACCGGGCACCCCGTCGCGGATCAGTTCGGCCTGCACGGTCTGCGCGCGGCGCAGCGAAAGCGCCATGTTGTAGCGCGCGCCGCGCGGGCCCGGATGGGCGGCGGAATTGTCGGTATAGCCGTTGACCTCGATCCGCGTGGTCTGGGTGTGGGTCGAGGCCTGGGCGGCCGTGGCCACGATGGTGCGGGCGCGATCCGACAGGCCGGACTGGTCCCAGTCGAAGAACACGAGATAGGTCCGGGTCTGGGCCGGGGCGGGGGCGGTGGGCTCGACCGAGGGCGGCGCGGGGGGCGGCGCCGGATTGAATTCGTAGCGCAGGCCCAGCATCAGCGAATGGTTGAAATCGGTCATGGTGTCGCGATTGCCGGTCGCGATGCCGTAGGCGCGACTGGTGTCGTATCCGCCGATCGTGCCCACCGAGCGCGCGCCGTGGGATTGCGGGCCGAGCATGGTCCAGAACCGGTATTCCGCCGTCGCCGACAGGCCGACGACCCACGGCACCGGGAAGGCCAGGCCGAAAATGCCCTGATAGGCGAAATTGCCGAAGGTGCCGCCGATCTGCTGGTTGAAGCCCTGCCCCATGACGGAGGCGTTCATCGACTGCCAGGCATAGCCGACGCCGGCGCCGAAATAGGGGTAGAGCCAGCTCTTGCCGATATCCATGTCGAACAGCGCGTTGGCCATGACGCCATAGGTCTGCTGCCGTCCGCCGACATGGCTGTTGGGCACGGCGCCCGAGCTGAAATCCTTCAGCCCGCTATTGCGGTAATTGCCTTCGACCTCGACGCGGAAGCCGTTGCCCAGCCCCCAGCCGATGCTGCCGATTCCCACCGCGCCGGTATGATACCTGTCCCGCCCGTCGGGGAAATTGGGCGACGAGCGCACCCGCTGGTCCTGGTTGAAGGTGGCTCCGCCCTCGCCGGCGACATAGAGGCCCTGGACGGGCTGGGCGAAGGCCGGGGCGACGGAAAGGGTGGAACCGAAGGCGAGCGCCGTCGCCAGAATCGTTCCTCCGAGCAATCCGTGCCGCA
Organism: Gluconacetobacter sacchari; assembly: GCF_014174255.1. Classification (GTDB taxonomy): domain Bacteria; phylum Pseudomonadota; class Alphaproteobacteria; order Acetobacterales; family Acetobacteraceae; genus Gluconacetobacter; species Gluconacetobacter sacchari. Next base: position 369,179 of record NZ_JABEQJ010000001.1, on the reverse strand, counting down.
CTGTCATGGTCTGGTTTCTCCCTTTGCCGGGTATGCCGTACCGCCCGGTCGAGTGAACGCGCGTCGCCTTTTGGTCTGTCTTCTTTGCCGAAAGACGCGCCGATGGCAATCCATTGGGTGGAATGAGCGGCGGCCGGAGCGGCGCCGGGCGATGGTGACGGGACGGGTGTGGAGCGCACGACACACCCGCATGGTTCCACCGGGGACACTCAGAGCAGGGTTGCCTCGAAGGGCGGCTTCAGATCGGGAGCATCGAATTCCAGCACCCACAGGTCGGGGTCCCGGCCCACCTGGCGGGCGACATAGGCGTCGGCCGCCGCCTGGTCGACCGGGTCGGGCCCGGTGCCGCGAATCCAGGCCGGCTCGCCCTCCGGCGTCCGGGTCTGGGCCAGGACGGCCAGCTTTCCGTCCCGCCCCAGCAGCACGGCGAGGATGCCGCCCGCGTCGGCGTCGCCGCGCCGCAGCACCACTGATGGATGGCCGGTCTGGTTGGCGTGCCGGACCACGGCGGAAACCCACAGGCCGGCGCGCAACCGGGCCTCGGTCATGGCGCGACGCTCTTATGGGGCATAGGTCCCTTCTTCCGGAATGGCGGACAAAGCCGCGCGATACTCCGCCGGGTTGTCGATCAGCGACCGGGCGGCATCCAGGTCGGAATCGGTGCCGATCGCGGCGGGGCAGGCCTTGCGCAGGTCCAGGATCCGCGACACCGGGACGGGAAAGCGGACGGCCCGTGTCGCCCGCACGATATCGCGCATGTCCACCTGGCCGGCGGCCAGGTCCTGGAGCTGCCGTTCCAGGTCGGCCTCGCCCCGGCTGGTGCAGACCTGCGGCATCACGCCCAGCCCCTGCAACGGCCAGCCCAGCGGCGCCAGCACGCGGCTCCAGGTCACGAACAGCTCGCCGCCGTCCGGCATCTGGCCGATCGTCTGCACCAGCCCCTTGCCCAGCGTGGCGCTGCCCACCACCACGGCGCGCCGGTGGTCGGCCAGCGCGGCGGCCAGGATCTCGGCGGCGCTGGCGGTGCGGCCGTCGACCAGCACGACGATGGGCACGCCATTGGTCATGTCGCCGCCCTGCACGGCCCAGACATGGTTGGCCTGCGCGTCGCGCCCATGGGTGATCACCGCCACGCCGCGATCCAGCACCAGGGCGCTGGCGGTCACCGCCTGTTGCAGCACGCCGCCCCGGTTGCCGCGCAGGTCCATCACCAGCCCGCGCAGATGCGGGTCGTCGCTCGCCTGGTCCAGGTACTGGCTCATTTCCTGCGCGGTATCGGCGGAAAAGGCGGTGATGCGGATCACCACCACATGCCCGTCGGCATAGGCGAAGACCGTTTCGGGCGGGACGGAGGCCCGGCGCAGCGTGATCGTGCGCCGCGCGCGCTCGTCGCCCACCAGCAGCGTCACCCTGCTGCCGGGATCGCCCAGCAGCCATTGTGTCACCGCCTGCGGCGTCTGGTCGCGGGTGGACCGGCCATCGACCGCATAAAGCCGCTGCCCGACCACCAGGCCCGCCGGCCAGGCCGGCCCGTTGGCATTGACCGCCGTGATCAGGATCGACCGCGCATCGCGCCCCAGGGTCAGGCCCGTGCCGGCCTCGCCGCCGGTGCGGGTGTCGCGGTCGGTGGTCGCCGGGGCGGGCGCGACATAGCGCGAATACGGGTCCATATGGTTGAACAGTTCGTCGAAGAACCCTTGCAGCAGGCCGCCGCTCCCCGCGTCGCGCACGGCGGCGGACTGGCTCCACGCCGCCTGCATCAGCCGCACCGTCACGTCGGTCCAGCCCGCCTGGTCGGTTTCGGCGGGGTCGGCCACGCGCAGCAGCACGTCCTGCCCCAGTGCCAGTTGCACGGTGCCGTCCCGGTCGGTCACGGTCAGCGACGGGTCGATCGCGCTCAGCCCGTTCAGGCCCCACAGGCAGAAATCGCGCGAGGTATGGCTCTCCAGCGTGCGGGGCAGCAGAAAGGTCAGGGCGGCGTTGAGCACGGCCTGCGTCATCGCGATGTCCAGCGCCGGCCGGGCCGGATCGGCGGCCGCCAGCCGGGGCGTCATCAGGTAGAGGACGATCAGCACGATCGCGGCCGGTCGCGCCGGCCGCCGCAGGCGCGACCGGCCGCCTGCCCGCGTTGAGGCGGCGCGGAGGCGCATCAGCGTGGGCGCTGCCCGCGGGCGCGGCGCGCGGGGGCGGGCGGCGGGTCCGTCAGGGTGAAGAGCAGCCCGCCCGTCACCGGCGTCGCCTCGGCCAGGCGCACGGTGACCGGCTGGCCCAGCCGCAGGACCAGCCCGCTGTCGCGGCCGCGCAGGGTGTGGGTCTTGTCGTCATGGGTCCAGACATCGTCGGGCAGGGTCGATACCGGCACCAGACCGCCGGCCCCGGTCCGCGTCAATGTCACGAACACGCCGAACCGGGTCACGCCCGACACATGGCCGGTCAATTCCGCGCCGACCCGGTCGGCCAGCCAGGCGGCGACATAGCGCTCGGTCGTCTCGCGCTCGGCCAGGATGGCCCGCCGCTCGGCGGTGCTGACCTGCTGGCCGATCTCCTCCAGCTTCGCCGCGTCGGCGGCGAGCATCGCATCGGGCGGGGTCGTGCCCAGGCCGATCAGCGCCCGATGCACCATCAGGTCGGCATAGCGGCGGATCGGGCTGGTGAAATGGGCGTAGGACGGCAGGGCCAGGCCGAAATGGCCGATATTGCCCGGGCTGTATTCGGCCTGGCTCTGCGCCCGCAGGATGGTCTCGCTGACCAGCGTGGGCGCGTCGCCCTCGGCGGCGCGGGCCAGCACCCCGGCCAGGTCGCGCGCATGCAGCGTGCCGGCCGGCGGCAGGGCAAAGCCCATGGCCTCCAGGGTGTCGCGCATCGACGCGGCGCGTTCCGGCGAGGGCGCGGCATGGATGCGGTACAGGCACGGAAGGCGACGGCGTTCCAGTTCCTCGGCGGCGGCTACGTTGGCCAGCACCATGAACTCCTCGATCAGGCGATGGCTGTCGTGGCGGATGCGGGGCTCGATGGCGGTAATCCGCCCGGTCTCGTCGAGTCGCACCACCCGTTCCGGCACGTCGAGTTCCAGCGTGCCACGTTGCGCCCGCGCCGTCGACAGGGCACGCCACGCGGCGAACAGCGTGGCGACCAGGCCCTCGGGCAGGGGGCTGTCCTGCGCGCCGCCATCCGCGATCGCCTGCACCGCGTCATAGGTCAGGCGCGCGGCGCTGCGCATGATGCCCCGGCCGAAACGGTGGCGCAGCTTCCGTCCGTCCGCATCGATATGGATCTCGGCGAACAGGCAGCCGCGATCCTCGCCCGGGCGTAGCGAACACCAGCCGTTCGACAGCGCCTCGGGCAGCATGGGCACCACGCGGTCGGGGAAATAGACCGAATTGCCGCGCCGCCGGGCTTCACGGTCCAGGGCGGAGCCGGGGCGTACATAATGCGCCACGTCGGCGATGGCGACGATCAGGCGAAAGCCTGTGCCGTCCGGCTCGGCATACACGGCGTCGTCGAAATCGCGGGCATCGGCGCCGTCGATCGTGATCAGCGGCACCGCGCGCAGGTCCTCGCGCCCGTCCACCGGCACGCCGCGCGCGCGCGCGGCTTCGGCCAGCGCGTCGGCGGCGAACTGGTCCGGGATGCCATGGGTGTGGATCGCCAGCAGGCTGACCGAGCGCGCATCGCCCATCGGGCCCAGCCGTTCGACGATCCGCGCGGGTTTCAGCCCGTGTCCCGCCATCGGCAGCGGTTCGGCCACCACGATCTCGTCCGTCTCGGCGCCCAGCGTCTCGCCCGCCGGAACGACCCATTCCGCCTTGGCGCGCCGGTCGGCGGGGACGATGCGCCCGGCTTCCCGCGCCCCGCGCGGCGTGGCGGCCGGATCGGCCGGCGTGGCGCGGAACAGGCCGACGATCCGCCCCGGCGCATCGGTCAGCCGGCGCAGGGTGCGGCCCTCGTACCGGCCCGGCCCCACGCGCTTCAGCCGCGCCACCACCCGCTCGCCGGGCGCCAGGGCCGGGCGGCCCTTCTGCTCGGGGTGCATGAAGATGACGGGCGCCGGCCCGTCGCCCTCCCACAGCACGGGCCGGGCGATCGGGTCGCCGTCGGGGTCGGTGCCGGTGACCTGCACCACCGTCGCCTCGGGCATGGCGGCCGACGCGCGGAAGCGGCGCGCGCCGGCCGGGACCAGCGTGCCGTCCATGGCCAGTTCGCGCAGCATGTCGCGCAAGGCCGCCTTGTGTGCCGGCCCCAGGCCGAAGGCGCGCGCGATCTCGCGCTTGCCGACGCGGCCGGTGGCCTCGGTCACGAACCGGCGCAGGGTCTCGCGATCCGGAAGTCCGCCATCCCGTGGGGGGCTGGCGGGGCCGGGCGGCGTTTCGGGCGGCGGCTGAGGGTCGGAAGGCTTCCTCCCCTCCATCGTCACTCGGCCTTGGCTGCCGTGCGGCGGCCGCGCTTCGCAGGGCTTTCGGCGCCTTCGGCCGGCGCGGCCTTTCTGGCGCGGGTGGCCCTGGGCTTGGCGGCCGGGGCGTCGGCCCCGTCGGCCTCCTTCTTCGTCGTCTTCGCCGCCGTCTTGCGCGTGGTGCTTTTGGCGGTCGTCTTCTTGGCGGCGGCCTTGCCCTTGGGCTTCAGCGGCTTGCCCTTCTCGGCCAGCAGCGCCACCGCCTGGTCCAGCGTCACGTCTTCCATCGCCTCGCCACGCGGCACGTTCACCACCATCTGGCCGTGCTGGATGTAGGGCCCGAACCGGCCCTTGCGTACCATCACCGGCTCGCCGTCCCTGGGATGCGGCGCGATGGTGCGGACCGAGGCCAGCTTGCGCGCCAGCACGTCGACCGCGCGGTTCAGCCCGACGGTCAGGATGTCGTCATCCTTGTCCAGCGAGCCATAGATGGCGCCCATCTTCACATAGGGCCCGAACCGCCCCAGCCCGGCCTCGATCGGCTCGCCGGTCTCGGGGTGGAGGCCGACCATGCGCGGCAGCGACAGCAGGCCCAGCGCCTGGTCCAGGGTGATCTTGTCACCCTCTATGCCGCGCGGAATGGTGGCGCGCTTCGGCTTGGCCTTCTTGTCCTCGGGGTCGGGCTCGCCCTGCTGGACATACAGCCCCCACGGGCCGCGCTTGACGGTCACGTCCTCGCCGCTCGGCGCCTGGCCCAGCACGCGCATGCCGTCCTTCAGCGTGTCGGCCTCGCCTTCCTCCTTGGCGTCCACCACCAGGCGACGGGTGAACTGGCAGGTCGGATAGTTCGAGCAGCCGATGAAGGCGCCATAGCGCCCCAGCTTCAGCCCCAGCCGGCCGGTGCCGCAGGCGGTGCAGACGCGCGGGTCGGTGCCGTCGGGGCGCGGCGGAAAGAAATGCGGCGCCAGATCGCCATCGAGCGCGGTGATGACGTCGGAGATCTTCAGATCCTTCGTCTGGTCCACCGCGTGCGAGAAATCGCGCCAGAAGGCCGACATCACGTCCCGCCAGTCGGCCCGGCCGCCCGAGATGTCGTCGAGCTGCTCCTCCAGCCCGGCCGTGAAGCCGGTATCGACATAGCGTTCGAAGAACGAGGTCAGGAAGGCCGTCACCAGACGGCCCCGATCCTCGGGCACGAAGCGCCGCGCCTCGAGTCGCACGTAATTGCGGTCGCGCAGCACCGACAGGATCGAGGCATAGGTCGAGGGCCGGCCGATGCCGATCTCCTCCATCTTCTTGACCAGCGACGCTTCCGAATAGCGCGGCGGCGGCTGGGTGAAATGCTGGTCGGCTTCGACGGTGCCGGTCTTCAGCGGGTCGCGTTCGCGCATCGGCGGCAGCATCCGGCTCTCGTCGTCCTGCTCGTCCTTCGGCGCGGCGTCGTCACGCCCCTCACTGTACAGTTTCAGGAAGCCGTCGAACGCGATGATCGAGCCGTTGGCACGCAGGGTCGCGGCGCCGGCGGCATCCGCGATCTCGACGATCACCTGGTCCAGTTCGGCCGACTGCATCTGGCTGGCGACCGAGCGCTTCCAGACCAGTTCGTACAGCCGCCGCTGCTCGTCGCTCAGATAGCGGGCGACCTCGGCGGGGGTGCGGGCGACATCGGTGGGGCGGATCGCCTCGTGCGCCTCCTGCGCGTTCTTGGCGCGGGTGGAATAGATCCGGGCCTTTTCCGGCACATAGGGGGCGCCGAAGCTGCTGCCGATATGGTCGCGGATGGCGGTGATCGCCTCGCCGGCCATCTGCACGCCGTCGGTTCGCATATAAGTGATCAGGCCGACCGTCTCGCCGCCCAGATCGATGCCCTCGTACAGTTGCTGCGCGACGCGCATCGCCGCCTGCGCGCCCATGCCCAGCTTGCGCGAGGCCTCCTGCTGCATGGTCGAGGTGGTGAAGGGCGGCGGCGGGTTGCGCCGCACCTTGCGCCGCTCGACCGACCGCACCGCGAACGTGCCGCCTTCGACCGTCGCCTTGGCCGCCATGGCCCCGGCTTCGTCATGCAGGTCGAACTGTTCCAGCTTCCGGCCGGCCAGGTGGGTCAGGCGCGCGGTGAAGGGCGCGCCCCCGGGCGTGGTGAACTGGGCGGCGACCGTCCAGTATTCCCGAGTCTTGAACGCCTCGATCTCGGCTTCGCGCTCGCAGATCAGCCGCAGGGCGACCGACTGCACGCGGCCGGCGCTGCGCGACCCCGGCAGCTTGCGCCACAGGACCGGCGACAGGGTGAAGCCCACCAGGTAGTCCAGCGCCCGGCGGGCCAGATAGGCCTCGATCAGCGGCTGGTCCAGCTCGCGGGGGTGGGCCATCGCGGTGCGGATGGCGGATTTGGTGATCTCGTTGAAGGTGACGCGCTGGACATCCACGCCCTTCAGCAGCTTCCGCTCCTCCAGCATGGCGCGGACATGCCACGAAATTGCCTCGCCCTCGCGATCCGGGTCGGTGGCCAGATACAGGTGCTTGGCCCCGCGCAGCGCCTTGGCGATGGCAGCGATCTGCCGGTTGCCGCGCTCGTCGGCTTCCCAGTCCATGGCGAAATTCTCGTCCGGGCGGACGCTGCCATCCTTGGGCGGCAGGTCGCGGACATGGCCGAACGACGCCAGAACGGTAAAGCCGTCTCCCAGATACTTGTTGATCGTCTTCGCCTTGGCAGGCGATTCGACCACGACCACGTCAGTCATTCTGTCTCCGGATCACGCGTCTCGTTCCGGCACCCGTCAGGGTCCGTCGGGCAGGGATGGCAAGACGACACTCCCGCCGGGAAGGGTTTCAATGTCGCCCGCCAGTTCCAGTTCCGACAGAACGGTCAGGATCGCCGATGTCGAGAACTGGCAGCGCCGTACAAGATCGTCAACCGGCGTTGGCGTGAATGACAGCAGACGAAGGATCGCCCGCCGGATGTCCGGCGCCTCCCCGGGGGTGTCAGCAGGGGGCGGCGAACCCGCTCCGGCCGGCGGTTCCGGCCAGGGCGTGCCGCCTTGCGCCGGTCCGCCGGGCCGCCGGAGCGCCTGGGTGGAAAAGAGGTCCCGGTTCGCCGGATCGGGCAGTTCGGCCAGGATATCGGTCTCGCTCTCGGTCAGGATCGCGCCGCGCCGCAGCAGGGAATTGGCGCCCCGGCTGCGCGGATCCAGCGGCGATCCGGGTACGGCGAAGACCGTGCGGCCATAATCCGCCGCCAGGTCGGCGGTGATCAGGCTGCCCGAACGCAGCGCGGCCTCGACGACCACGCAGCCCAGCGACAGGCCGGCGATCAGCCGGTTGCGGCGGGGGAAATGCCGGCTCTGCGGCGCGATGCCCAACGGGGTTTCGGTAACGACGGCGCCGTATTGTGCAATCCTGTCCTGCAAGGACGCATGGTCCGCCGGATAGGGGCGGTCCAGCCCTCCGGCGACGGCGGCGATGGTGGTGCCGGCCCGTAGCGCCCCCGCATGGGCGGCGGCATCGATGCCCCGCGCCAGGCCCGAGACCACGGTGACGCCCCGCGCCGCCAGGGTGGCGGCCAGGCTTTCGGCCATGCGCGCGCCGTTCGACGAGGCATTGCGCGCCCCCACGATCGCGATGCAGCATCCGCCCAGCCGCGCCGGGTCGCCCAGGACCGACAATGCCGGCGGCGCGTCGTGGATGGCGGCCAGCAGCGGCGGATAATCGGGGTCGCCCAGCATCAGGATCCGCCCGCCCAGGGCCGCGGTGCCCGCGATCTCGGCCGCGATCTCGTCCTCGGGCGGAATGCGCAGCCCCCGCGCCCGGCCGGCGGCCCGGGCCCGGGCCGGCAGGGCGGACAGCGCGCTTGCCGCGTCGCCGTAATCGAGCAGAAGCTTGCGATAGCCGACCGGGCCCACGCCTTCGCTGCGCGCCAGGCGCAGGCGCGCGGCCAGCGGCCCGCCCGATGTCACGGGGTCTTCCGTCCGATTCGCGGCTCGGTCCCGTTCAGCAGGCGCCGGATATTGCCGTGATGCCGCGCGATCACCAGCACCGCGATCAGCAGTCCCGCCAGCGGAATCGGGCCGCGCGGGCCGCCGTCCAGCAGCACCAGCAGCACCGGCAAGGCCACGAACGCGGCCAAAGCCCCGGCCGAGGAGATCCGTGTCAGCTTCGCCACCCCCAGCCACAGGGCGCAGCAGGCCAGACCGGCCAGCGGCGACAGGGCCAGCGCCGCGCCCAGCCCGGTGGCCACGCCCTTGCCACCCTTGAATTTCAGCCAGATGGGAAAGCAATGGCCGATGACGGCGCACAGGGCCGCCACCGCCATCGCCGGCGCGGTATGGAAGGGCGAGAGAATGAAGCCGCACAGCACCGCGAAGGCGCCCTTGCCGCCATCCAGCAGTAGCGTCGCCGCCGCCAGCCCGCGCCGGCCGGTGCGCAGCACGTTGGTGGCGCCGATATTGCCCGACCCGATGGCGCGGATATCGCCCGCGCCGCCCAATTGCGTCAGCAGCAGGCCGAAGGGGACGCTGCCGATGCCGTAGGCCAGCACGCCGATGGCCGCCAGCAATTGCAGGACATAGCCCGGGAGTGTGTCGGTCATTCCGCCGCGTCCTGCCCGAAGACCCGGCGCCCGGCCTTCCAGGTGCCGAGCACCCGCCCTTCGACGGCGCGCCCGTCGAAGGGCGTGTTGCGCGCCCGGCCCGGCAGCTCGCCGGCCACGATCTGCCAGGCGCGATCGGGCTCGAACAGGCACAGATCGGCCGCCGCCCCCTGGGCCAGCGTGCCGGCGCCGCTGCCCAGCAGGGCCGCGGGCCGATGGGTCAGCAGCCCCAGCGCGTCGATCAGCGCCAGCGTGCCGCCATGGACCCGCGCCAGCGTGACGGGCAGCAGGGTGGCCAGCCCGGTGCCGCCGGCCGAGGCCATGGCGAAAGGCTGGCGCTTGTCGTCGGCGTCGCAGGGCGCGTGGTCCGAGGCGATGGCGTCGATCGTCCCGTCGGCCAGCGCGGCGCAGACGGCCAGCCGGTCGGCTTCGCCCCGCAGCGGCGGCGACAGCTTGGCATAGGTGCGGAAATCGCCGATCGCGGTCTCGTTCAGGTCGAAATAGGGCGGCGCGGTATCGCAGGTCACGCGCAGGCCGCGCGCCTTGGCGGCGCGGATCAGCTCCAGCCCCTCGGCGGTGGAGACATGGGCGAAATGCAGCCGCCCCCGCGTCAGTTCGGCCAGCCGCAGGTCGCGGGCGATCATGATCGCCTCCGCCGCCGTGGGAATGCCCGGCAGGCCCAGCCGCGTCGCCAGCTCGCCATCGGTGGCGCAACCGCCGCGCGCCAGCGACGGATCCTCGGGGTGCTGCACCACCAGGGCGTCGAATCCCCTGGCATAGGTCAGGGCCAGCCGCATCATCCGCGCGTCGGCCAGGGCCTGCGTGCCGTCGGTGAAGGCGACCGCCCCGGCCTCGTCCAGCAGGCCGATCTCCGCCATCTCGGTGCCCGCGCACCCGCGCGTCAGCGCGCCATAGGGCAGGATCGAGACCATGCCCGTTTCCTCGCCGCGCGCCCGCAGGTGCCGCACCAGCGCGGGGTCGTCGATCGCGGGCTGGCTGTTGGGCAGCACCGCCATGGTGGTGATGCCGCCCGCCGCCGCCGCGCGGGCGGCCGAGGCCACGGTTTCGCGATATTCGAATCCGGGCTCGCCGATCGCCACCCGCATATCGACCAGGCCGGGACACAGCACCGTGCCGCCGCCATCGATCGTCCGGGCGTCCCCGGGCACCCCCTCGGCGCCCGGCAGGTCGATGCCGGCGATCACGCCGCCCCGGACCAGCAGGCGCCCGGGCCGGTCGAGCCCCCCCGCGGGGTCGATCAGGCGGACATTCTCGAACAGCAGCGGCCGGGCCGGGTGGGAAGTGCTCACGTCTGGTCTCCGGCGCGCGACAGCAGGTCCAGGACGGCCATGCGCACGGCCACCCCCATCTCGACCTGTTCGCGGATCACGCTCTGGTCCGAATCGGCGACGCGGCTTTCGATCTCGACACCGCGATTCATCGGGCCGGGATGCATCACCAGCGCCCCCGGCCGGGCCAGCGCCAGCCGCTTGAGGTCCAGCCCGTAGAAACGGAAATATTCGCGCGGGCTGGGCACCTGGCCGCCATTCATCCGCTCGCGCTGCATGCGCAGCATCATCACCACGTCGGCATCGCGCAGCCCGTCTTCCATCGTGTAATGGACATCGACGCCCAGCGCGCCGATGGCGCCGGGGATCAGTGTCGGCGGCCCGACCACCCGCACCTGTGCCCCCATGGCCGTCAGCAGGTGGATGTTCGACCGCGCCACCCGGCTGTGGCTGACATCGCCGCAGATCGCCACCGTCAGCCCGTGCAGCGTGCCGAAATGCCGGCGGATGGTCAGCGCGTCCAGCAGGGCCTGGGTCGGGTGTTCATGGGTGCCGTCGCCGGCATTCACCACGCTGGCCTCGACCTTGCGCGCCAGCAGCGCCGGCGCGCCGGACTGCGAATGGCGCACCACCAGCAGGTCGGTACGCATCGCGTTCAGCGTGGCGGCGGTGTCCAGCAGCGTCTCGCCCTTGTTCACCGACGAGGTGGCGACCGTCATGTTGACCACGTCCGCCCCCAGCCGCCGCGCCGCCAGTTCGAACGAGGTGCGGGTCCGCGTGCTGTCCTCGAAGAACAGGTTGATGACGGTGCGCCCGCGCAGCCGGTCGCGCGGCGTCTGGCGCGAGCGGTTCATCAGCGCGTAGCTCTCGGCCAGGTCCAGGAAGGGCGCGATCCGGGTGGGATGCATGCCCTGGAGGCCCAGCAGGTGCCGCCCGTGCTGCGGGAAGAACCGGGGCGGCACCGCGCGCGGGCTGTCGTTCATCGGGCGACGGCCCCCAGCCGCGCCATCACCTCGTCCCGGCCCAGGGCGGCCAGCGTGGCGTCGATGCCGGGCGAGGTCGCGCCGCCGGTCATCGCGGCGCGCAGCGGCTGGGCCACCTGGCCCAGCTTGTGGCCGTGATTCTCGGCGAAATGGCGCAGGGCGGCGTCGATCGCGGGCGCGTCGAATGCCGCCAGCACCGCCAGGTCGCGGGCCAGCAGGCCCAGCATGGCGCGGGCCTCGTCCGTCAGCAGTTTCTCGGCCTTGGCGTCGAACGCCAGCGGCACGTGCCGGCCCAGGAAGGCGGCGCTGTCGGCCAGTTCCACCAGCGTCTTGGCGCGCTCCTTCAGTCCGGGCATCAGCGCCAGCACCCGCGCGCGCAGCGTGTCGTCCACCGTCACGCCCTCGTGGCCGGCCAGCCGCTCCAGCACGTCGCCGGTCAGGCGGGCATCGTCGGCCTGGCGCAGCCACACGCCGTTGAGGTGCAGCAGCTTGGCGTAATCCATCCGCGACGGCGCCCGGCCGACGCCATCGAGGTCGAACAGATGGATCTGCTCGTCGCGCGACAGGATCTCGGCATCGCCATGCCCCCAGCCCAGGCGCAGCAGGTAATTGTTCAGCGCCTCGGGCAGGTAGCCCATGTCGCGGAATTCCACCACCGACTGCGCACCGTGCCGCTTGGACAGCTTGGCGCCGTCCGGCCCGTGGATCAGCGGCAGATGCGCGAATTTCGGCAGGTCCCAGCCCATGGCGCGATAGATCATCGCCTGGCGGAAGGTGTTGGTCAGGTGGTCGTCGCCCCGTATGACATGGGTGATGTCCATGTCGTGGTCGTCCACCACCACTGCGAGCTGATAGACCGGCGTGCCGTCGGCGCGCAGGATGATCATGTCGTCCATCTCGGCATTGGCGACGCGGACATCGCCCTGCACCAGGTCCTGGATCACCGTCTCGCCCTCGCGCGGGGCGCGGATGCGCACCGTATAGGGCGCCCCGGGCGGGGCCTCGGACGGGTCGCGATCGCGCCAGTAGCCGTTATAGCGGGGCGGCCTGTGCTCCTGCATGGCCTGCTCGCGCATCTGCTGCAATTCTTCCTGCGTGCAGTAGCAGCGATAGGCCAGCCCCCGCGCCAGCAGGTGCTGCGCGATCTCGGCATGGCGGGCCTGGCGGGTGGACTGGAACACAGGCTCCTCGTCGGGGTCGATGCCCATCCAGGCCAGCCCGTCGAACAGCACGTCGACCGCATGCTGGGTCGAGCGTTCGCGGTCGGTATCCTCGACACGAAGCAGGAATTTCCCGCCATGGTGGCGGGCATAGAGGAAGTTGAACAGGGCGGCGCGGGCGTTGCCGATATGCAGCAACCCGGTCGGGCTCGGGGCGAAGCGCGTGCGGACGGTCATGAGCCGGCTCCTTACCATGGGACGAGGTTTGCCGACAGGGGGCGCCGGTATGGGAGTGTCGCGGGTGCGGGGTGTTTGTCTCTTCTCTTTCTGAAGAAAAAGACGCAAAAAGACTTTTGATCCGTTGTCGGTATTCCGCCTTGCCCGGCGGTTTTCCCTTTATAAAGGCTAAACGTTTTTTGGTTCTTTTTTTCAAAAAAGAACGGGACCTGCTCGCCCGCCTGCTGCTGGCGGAACAGCGGCGCCTGGCGCTGTGGCTGCCGGTCGGACTGGGGCTGGGCATCGCGTGGTATTTCTCGCTGCGGCGCGAGCCGGGCACGCCGGAGGTTCTGGCCTGGGCCGGCGTCGCGGCTCTGGGGCTCGGCTGGATCGCCTGGCGGCCTCATGCCCTCGCCCCGCGTCTCATCGGCGGGGGCGCCGCGACGCTGGCGGTGGGGTGCCTCGCCGCGTTCTGGGCCACGCATCGCCAGCCGCCTCTGCCCGACCTGCCGGCACGCGCGACCATCGTCACCGGGCGCGTGGCGGCGGTGGCGCTGCTGCCGGCCGATGGTCCCGCCATCCGCCGGCTGGACCTGGCCGGCGCGGTGCTGGACGACCCGCTGGATGCCGGCATGCCGCCTCTGCGTCGCATCCTGCGCGTGCGCCTGCGCGCCGACGATCCGCTCGCGCCCGTTCCCGGCATGGTGGTGCGGGTCCGCGCCCTGCTGCGGCCCCCGGCCCCGCCATCCTGGCCCGGCGGCCCCGACCGGCAGCGCCGCGCCTATTTCGACGGAACCGCCGGCGGCGGCACGGCCCTGGGCCGGGCGCAGGCCATCGGGCCGGTGCCGGCATCATCGTCGCTGGAGGCCCTGCGCGAGCGGATTTCGGCGCGGATCGTGCGCGTTCTGCCCGGTGCGGCGGGTGGCGTGGCGACGGCGGTGCTGACCGGGTCCGCCGTCGGCATGGCGCGGGCGGACCGCGATGCGTTCGCCGATGCGGGGCTGGCCCACCTGCTGGCGGTGGCGGGGCTGCATCTGGGCATCGTCATGGGGGTCTCGGTGGCGGCGGCGCGGCTGCTGCTGGCCTGTTCGGAATGGGCCTCGCTGCATTGGCCCTGCCGGTCGATCGCCGCCGTCGCCGGGCTGGTGGCCGGTATCCTGTATGTGGGGCTGACGGGCGCGCATCTGCCGGCCCTGCGCAGCCTGACCATGGCGGCGCTGGTGGTGCTGGCCATCGTCACCGGTCGGCGGGCGCTGTCGCTGCGCGGGCTGGCGGTCGGCGCGATCCTGCTGCTGCTGACCGGCCCCGCCGACCTGCTGGAGGCCCCGTTGCAGATGTCGCTGGTCGCCGTCATGGCCCTGGCGGCGGGCGCCGAGCATACCCGTCCGATCCTGGCCCGCCTGACCGAACAGCCCGCCCGCTGGCGGCGCGGCGCGCTGCATGCCGCGCATCTGGCGCAGGCCAGCCTGCTGGCCGGCGGGGCGACGGTGCCGGTGGTGATGGCGCATTTCGGCACGCTCCAGCCCTGGTTCGTCCTGGCCAACCTGCTGGCGGTGCCGCTGATGGCGATGTGGGTGCTGCCGCTGGGCCTGCTATCGCTCTTCCTGATGCCGCTGGGATTCGATTCCGTGGCCCTGGTGCCGATGGGCTGGGGCATCGGGCTGATCCTCGATCTGGCCCGCATGGTCTCCGGCTGGCCGGCGGCGCGCCTGGCGGTGCCGGCCATGCCCGACTGGGGGCTGGCGCTCTGGATGCTGGGCCTGTGCTGGCTCTGCCTGTGGGCGGGCCGATGGCGCGCCTGGGGCATGGCGCCGATGGCGCTGGCACTGGCCGTGCCCTTCCTGGTCGCGCGGCCGGACCTGCTGCTCTCCCCCGACGGCCGCACGCTGGCGGTGCGCGACGGCGCCGCGCTGCGCATCGGTCCGCACCCAGGCAGCGAACGGCTGGTCGAGGATGACTGGCGCCAGGCCCTGGCGTTGCCGGTCATGCCGCTGGCGGGCGGCGCGATCCTGCCGGATCGCGGGCGCGTGGCGCTCCGCCTGCGGGGCGCGCCGCCGGCCCGGTGTGACGGGCTGGCCCTGCTGGTCACGCTGGCCCCCGATGACGCGGGCTGCCCCGGCGCGCGCATGCTCGACTCGCTGGCGACCTGGAAAGGCGGCGCGCAGGCCGTCTTCCTGCGCGCCGGCGGCCCGGTCGTGGTTTCGGACCGCGACTGGCGCGGGGCGCGCCCGTGGGTGCTGGCGCCCGGGCAGCACGGGCTGCCCGTTCTGCCCATGGCGCAGCGGGAGTAGACGAACAGCCTTACGGTGCGATCAGCACCTTCCCCGTATACTGACAGGGCTCGGTCGCCGGGCACCGCCAGCACTCCGGGCGCCGCGCCTTGCAGACATAGCGTCCGTGCAGGATCAGCCAGTGATGCGCCGGGCGCAGCATCGGGGCGGGGATGCGGGCCACCAGTTGGTCTTCCACCGCGCGGGGTGTCTTGCCGGGGGCCAGGCCGGTGCGGTTGCCGATCCGGAAGATATGGGTATCGACGGCCATGGTACTGTCGCCGAAGGCCACGTTCATCACCACGTTCGCGGTCTTGCGGCCCACGCCGGGCAGCGCCTCCAGCGCCGCGCGGTCATGCGGCACCTGGCCGCCATGCCGGTCCAGCAGCGCCTGCGACAGGGCGACGACATTGCGGGCCTTGGTGCGCCACAGGCCGATGGTCCGGATATGCGTGCCGACCGCCTCCTCGCCCAGCGCCACCATGGCGGCCGGGGTGGGTGCGTCGCGGAACAGCCCTTTGGTCGCGCGGTTGACCGACGCGTCGGTGGCCTGGGCGGACAAGGCGACGGCGACCAGCAGCGTGTAATCGTCGACGAAATCCAGTTCGCTTTCCGCATTGGGGTGGGCTTCGGCCAGCAGGGTGATGAAGCGTTCGGCTTCCTTCAGCGTCATGCGGCGGCGGGCGCCGGCGGGGCGGCCAGTCGGGGTGCGGGTCATGCCGTCTCTGCGGAAGATGGTGGGATGGGGCGGTCCGTTTTCGGCCGGTTGGCGCCGTCTGTAAATCGTTCGCGGCGTCGGCCGGCCGCGCCATCTTGCGTTCCAAAGGCGGCGCGGCGATAGTTCGGCCCGAAAACCGGGACAAGATCAGAATGCCCATCGCACGGCGCGGGCGCGCGCCGCGCGGCACGCGACGGCCTGCGCCGTCGCCGCGGTTGGGGCCGACGCACTGAGGATGGCCGGCATGACCGGCCGGAGCATCATGACAGACCTACACGCCGCGCCGGGCCAGGATCGCCCGGCGCGCAACGAATTCGCCGAAGTGCTGGATTTCGTGATCCGTCGCTGGCTGCGCCACCCCGGCGCGCTGGCCTGGACGCTGGCGGGCGTCTCGGTGGCGACGGTGGCCGACGTGGTCACGCCATTGCTCGCCGGATGGATGGTGGATGACGTCTCCCGCGCCGCCGGCGGCGGGGTCGCCACCCCCTCGATGGAGGCCGCCCGGCGCGGCGTGCTGTGGCTGGTCGGCGGCCTGGTGCTGCTGGGCCTGCTGGGGGTGGCCGGCCGCCGCATGTCCTATCTGGGCATCACGCACCTGACCGCGCGCACCATGCGCGGCATCGCCGAGAGCGCCTTTGCCCGCGTCCAGCGTTTTTCGACCGACTGGCACGGCAATAATTTCGCGGGCTCGACCGTGCGCCGGCTGACGCGCGGCATGTGGGCCACCGATACGCTGGCCGACACGCTGATGCTGATGCTGCTGCCCAGCGTGCTGGTCCTGGCGGCGACCACCGTGGTGCTGGCGGCGCACTGGCCGTCGATGGGCCTGCTGCTGGGGGTCAGCGCGATCCTGCTGGTGGTGATGTCCACCGCGCTGACCCTGCGCTATGTCGCGCCCTCGGCCCGGCTGGCCAACCGGTGGGACACCCGGATGGGCGCCGCGCTGGCCGATGCCGTCACCTGCAATTCCGTCGTCAAGGCATTCGGCGCCGAACGGCGCGAGGACGCGCACCTGTCGCGCATCCTGGCCCGCTGGCAGGTGCGGACGGAACGGTCGTGGATCCGGGGCACCAATTCGGGAAATCTGCAGAACCTGGCGGCCCTGGTCATGCGTGTGCTGCTGATCGGCGCGGTGCTGGCGCTGTGGTGGCGCGGCCGGGCCGGCCCGGGCGACGTGGCCTATGTGCTGACGATGGTGTTCCTGGTGCAGGGCTACCTGCGCGATATCGGCCAGCAGATCTCCATGGTCCAGCGCTCGGTGAACGAGATGGAGGAACTGGTCGCCATCTACCGCCTGCCGCTGGGCGTGGCGGACCGGCCGGCGGCCGGCACGCTGCGGGTGACGCACGGCGCCATCCGCTTCGATCGTGTCGGGTTCGGCTACCGGGCGCAGGCCCGGCCGCTGTTCCATGACCTGTCGATCGACATCCCCGCCGGCAGCCGCGTCGCGCTGGTCGGGCCCTCCGGCTCGGGCAAGACCACGCTGATCAAGCTGTTGCAGCGGCTGTATGACGTGACCTCGGGCCAGATCCTGATCGACGGCATCGACATCGCCACCGTGACGCAGGAAAGCCTGCGGTCGCAGATCGCGATCGTGCAGCAGGAACCGGTGCTGTTCCATCGCTCGCTGGCCGAGAACATCGCCTATGGCCGCCCCGGCGCCTCGATGGCGGACATCGAGGAGGCGGCGCGCCAGGCCAACGCGGCGGGCTTCATCGACCGCCTGCCCAAGGGCTACGCCACCATGGTCGGCGAACGCGGCGTCAAGCTGTCGGGCGGCGAGCGCCAGCGCGTGGCCATCGCGCGTGCCTTCCTGGCCAACGCCCCGATCCTGATCTTCGACGAGGCCACCTCCAGCCTGGATTCGGAATCGGAAATCCTGGTGCAGGACGCCATGGAGCGGCTGATGGTCGGCCGCACGGTCCTGGTCATCGCCCACCGCCTGTCCACCGTCGTCGGCCTGGACCGCATCCTGGTCTTCGCCCACGGCACGTTGCTCGAAGACGGGTCGCACACGGACCTAGTGACGCACGAGGGCGGGCTGTATCGGCGATTGTTCGAATTGCAGTCGCTGGACGGGTAGGGGCCTTCCGGCCCCCATCCCCCGCCATCCCCGTCATCCGGCGGCTGCCCGCCGGATGACCCGGCACGCCTCAGTTGGGCTTGGACATGCCGTCGTCATGCGGCGGCGCCATCATGCCGCCATGCCCCATCGTGCCCTTGGACATCGTATCCTTGGACATCGCATTCTTCTCCATGCCGTGGCGGGCGGCCTCCGCATGTTTCCCCATATTGCCGCCGGACATGGCGTTCGGCGCCATCTTGTCGTGCGCCATGGCACTCTTGGACATGCCGTCATGCGCCATGGCGCCGTGCGACATGCCATCCTGCGCGACCGCCGCGCCGGCGATGGCGACATTGGACACCAGCGCGGCCGCGAACATGAAATGACGAATGGACATAGCGATTCTCCCTGATTGAAAAAAGTCCGTGCGGAGACGGACCTTTCCGCCTCACTGTCCTGTTCTTCGCCCGCGCGGGGCCGAAGGTTACAGGGCGCGCGTTATTTTACGATCCGCCGAACCAGTCATATCCCTGGTCCTCCCAATAGCCGCCGGGAAAGCGGTTCGTGACGCTGATCGCCGCCAGGTATTTCGGATTCTTGTAGCCCAGCTTGGTCGGAATCCGGACCTTCATCGGCGCGCCATAGGCCGCGGGCAACCCGCGATCGTCGAAATCCAGCACCATGACGGTCTGCGGATGCAGGGCCGTCGCCATGTCGATGCTGGTCGAATAATCGTCGAAACAGTGAAAATCGACGTATTTCGCCCGCAGGTCGGCCCCGACCCGGTTCAGGAACACCGACAGCGGCACGCCGGACCAGCAGCCGATCGCGCTCCAGCCCTCCACGCAGATATGGCGCGTGATCTGCCGCTTCTGCGGCAGGGCGCGAAACTGCGCGAGCGACCAGGGGCGCCGGTCCGCGACCAGGCCCGATACCTCAAGCCGCCATTGCGCCGGATCGACCGTCCGCACGTCATCCTGCCCGTAATAGGCATTGAACGGGAATGGACGCGTGATCCGCGAGGCATCGAATTCGCGCGCCAGGCGATGGCGGCTGAACAGCAGCGCCTGCGCGCGGTCGGTCAGGCTCATCACCCGCGCGAGCGCGCGTTCGACCGCGGGTTCGTCATCCAGCGCGCAGCCCGACAGCAGGGACAGCCCGCCGAGCGAGACCATGCCCCTCAGCATCAGGCGGCGTTCCAGGCGGCGCAATTCCGGCGCGATGGCCGTTCGATCCAGTTGCGGCCGCTTCATCGCACCGTCTCCGGATCCTGCGGGGCCGGTCTGCGGCCGAACACCATGCCGAACAGCGTCGACGGTACCAGCAGGGCCAGCACCACATGAACGATCAGGAACCCCACGATCAGCGCCATCATCGTGAAGTGGATCCGGCGCGCGATGTCATAGCCGCCGAACAGCCAGGTCAGCCAGCCAAGCTGCACGGGTTTCCAGATCGAAAGGCCCGAGGCCACCGTCAGGGCGGCCACGATCAGCACGCCCGTATAGAGCAGGCGCTGCACCGCATTGTACCGACCCGGCGCGTGAGAAAGCCGAAAGCGCAGCGCAAGGCCCATGTCCCGCCCGATGGCGCGCGCGCCCTGCGGGCGCAGGTCGCGCCGGAAATGGCCCGAGACGACGCCATGCGCCAGATAGACGCATCCGGCGCCCATCAGCGTCCACATCGCCGCGAAATGCCAGGCGATCCCGCCGGCAAGCCATCCGCCCAGCGTCATCCAGGAGGGAAAGGAGAACGGCAGGATGGGCGAGGCATTGTAGATCTGCCACCCGCTGCCGATCATGGCGAGCATCGACAGCGCGCCGATCCAGTGGGTGATCCTGATGACAGGCGTGGGCGTGCGGCGTGGTCGGGGCATCTGCGGGCCTCCAGGCAATGATGTCGGTGCCTTCGTCCGGCGCCCGCGAATGGTTACAGGCTCCCGCAAAAAGATTGTCGGCCGCCGCCCGTAACCGATGGCCCCGGCGCGCCGAAGAACCGGACGATGCTGTTATCGTGAAGGAGCGGTTTCATGACCTCCCGCCGCCAGTTCTGCCTTGCCTCGGCCACGTTCCTGCTGGCCGCGCGCGCCGGCCGCGCCGCGCCGTCCTATGCCGTCGTGCATTCCGACGCCGAATGGCGCCGCCTGCTGACGCCCGCGCAATATGACGTCCTGCGCCGCGCCGGCACCGAAATGCCGTGGTCGAGCCCCCTGCTGGGCGAGCATCGGCCCGGGCGCTTCGCCTGCGCCGGCTGCGACACCGCCGCGTTCGACGCCGGCACCAAGTTCGAAAGCGGCACCGGCTGGCCCAGCTTCTACCGCGCCCTGCCGCGCGCGGTGCAGGAGCGCGCGGACAGGTCGCTCGGCATGGACCGGACCGAGGTGCTGTGCGCCACCTGCGGCGGCCATCTCGGCCATGTCTTCGACGACGGGCCGGCGCCTACGGGCCTGCGCTACTGCATGAACGGCGTCGCCCTCTCGTTCCACCCGGCCTGAAAGGACCCGAACCATGACACGCACCGGAATACTCGGCGTCTCGCTCATTGCCATGGGGACACTCGGCATGGCGTGCCACGCCGCGGAAACGCCGCTGGCCGCGCATCTGCCGCCGCCCGTGGTCGCGGACGCCCCCGCGACGACCCATCATGCGACCGCCATTTTCGCCGGCGGATGCTTCTGGGGCGTCCAGAGCGTCTTCCAGCACATTCGCGGCGTGACCGCGACGCGCGCGGGATATGACGGCGGCGCGAGGGACACCGCCGAATACGAGACCGTCGGCGAAGGCGATACGGGCCACGCGGAATCGGTCGCGGTCGAATATGACCCGACGCAGGTCAGCTACGCCGCGCTGATGCGCATCTTCTTTTCCGTCGCGCTGGATCCGACACAGGTGAATGCGCAGTTTCCCGATACCGGCAGCCAGTATCGCTCGGTCCTGTTCACGCGCACGCCGGAACAGGCGGCGGAGGCGCGCGCCTATATCCGGCAACTGGACGGCGCGCATGTCTTCGCCCGTCCGGTCGCAACGCAGGTCGTCCCGGACCGTGGCTTTTATCCGGCCGAGGACTATCACCAGAATTTCGCGGCCCGCCACCCGGACAATCCCTATATCGCAACCTATGATACCCCTCGGATCGACACGCTGAAGATGCTATATGGCGGACAGTATCGCGATCACCCGATCCTGGCGCTCGCCACGCCTGGCGAACCGTAGGGGCGGGGGCGGCAGCAACAGGAGCGAGAGTGACGGAAGCCGAATGGAGTCACTGGATGGCGGCCGCCCAGCGGGGCGACGCCAACGCCTATCGCTTTGTCCTGGCCGAGGCCGCCGTGTGGTTGAAGCGTTTCTTCCAACGGCGGCTGCCGCCTTCCATGATCGACGACGCCGTGCAGGACACGTTGCTCGCGGTGCATGAGAAACGCCACACATTCGATCCGGCGCAGGGGTTCGGGCCATGGCTGGCCGCGATCGCGCGCCATAAATGGATCGACCGGCTGCGGGCCGAAAACCGGGTGGACATGGTGCCGATCGAGGACGATCTGGCCATTCCCGATCATGAGGAGCAGATCACGACGGCCCATGCGCTGGAGCGGCTGCTTGGCATGCTGAAACCGGCGCAGGCCGAGGTCATCCGGCTGGTGAAGCTGCACGGCCTCAGCATCGAGGAAGCGGCCCGGCGCACCGGACAATCCGCTGCCCTGGTCAAGGTCAATATTCACCGTGGGCTGGGACGGATGAACGACATGGTATTGCGAGGTAGTGATGTCGACTGATCCCCTGATCGACCGGCTCGCGACCGACCTGCGTCCGGTCAGGCGGCGGACGCCCTGGCGTGACGCGACCATTCTGCTGGTCCTCGGCATCATCGAGATCGCCTGGGTGGTATCGGCGGGCCTGATGCGCCCGGACATGCCGCATGCGATGCACATGCCCAGCTTCTGGTGGAAAACCGCGGGCCTGGCGGCGGTCGCGGTCATCAGCGGCGTCACCGCGCTGCTCTCGCTCAGCCCGACGCGCTCGCCGCGGCGCGGCCTGCGCATCGTCGGCGGCGTGGCGTTCCTCATGCTGGGCGCGGGATGGCTGGTCGATGCCCTGCAAGCCGGCGGGCCGGCCGTTCTGTGGCACCGGCTGGACCCGGCGCACGGCCTGGTCTGCGCGCGCAAGATCGTGGAACTGTCCCTGCCCCTCGCCCTGGCGCTGGGCCTGCTGGCAAGGCGGGGCGCGCCGGTCGATTCCCACGGCACGGCCTGGGCCGCGGGCATTGCCGCATCCGCCTTCGGCGCGCTGACCTTCGCGCTGGCCTGTCCGTTCGACGATCCGCTGTATCTGGCGGTATGGTATCTGTCGGCCGGTGGCGTCGTCACCCTTGCGACGCGCCTGGTCCTGCCGTGGCTCACGCGGTGGTAGACGGCAGGCCGTCACGGATGCGCCGCATGGCGCATCCGTGATCCTGCCCCGGGTTTTCGTATCGCCGGCGCCGGTATCGGGCGCGGCGGTCGCGCAAGTCAGATCGCGGCAGCCCCGCCATCGACGATCAGGTCGATCCCCGCGACATAGCTGCTCTCGTCCGAGGCCAGGAACAGCGCGGCGGCGGCGAGTTCTTCCGGCCGGCCCAGCCGCTTCATCGGCACGGCGGCGGCCCATTTGGCACGCACCGCGTCCCGGCCCTCCGGCGTGTCGGCCTGCCCGTCCATGATCGGGGTATCGAACGGGCCGGGGCTCAGCGTATTCACGCGGATGCCGCGCTCCAGCAATTCGGCCGTCCAGGTTCTGGAGAAACTGCGGACCGCCGCCTTGCTCGCGCTGTAGGTCCCATAGCCGGGAACCCCCTTGTTCGCGGCGATCGAGGAGACGAGAATCACCGAGCTGCCGCGCGCCAGCAGCGACAATGCCCGATCGACCGTGAAATACACGCCCCGGACATTGACGCCGAACGTCGTGTCGAAATTCCCGTCCGTCGCATCCGCCAGAAGCTGCGGCGCGACCATGCCGGAATTTGCGACCAGGATGTCGATCCGCCCTTTCTCCGTCCGGATCCGCTCGACCAGACGGTCGATATCCTCGCTCCGCTGAACGTCGCCCTGCACGCCCGCGACCGTGCCGCCGATCGACGCCGCCGCCTTGTCGAGTTCGCCCTGCCGCCGACCCGTGATGTAGACGAACGCGCCTTCCTCGGCGAACCGCCTGGCCATCGCCAGGCCGAGTCCGCTGCTGCCGCCGGTGACGACGGCGACCTTTCCTTCAAGCTTCGTCATGTTTCGCTCCTTCGAACGATACGCTCACAGCAGGCCGCGATGGCCCGCGTAATCGGCCTTCTTGTCCAGGCCGCGCTCGGCCACGATTTTCGTGGCCACCGGCATGACGCCCGAAATGGCGGGAAAGCCGACATAAGGCAGCATCTGGATCAGCGCCTCTTCGATTTCCCGGAGCGGCATGCCGTGATCGAGCGCGAAATTCATGTGAAGGCCGAATTCGTGCGGCTGCCGCAGCGCCACCATGACCGTCATGGTAATCAGGCTCCGGCGCGCCTGGTCGAGCCCATCGCGCGTCCAGATATCGCCGAAGACATGATCGACCGCGTATCCCGCGATATCGGCGCCGAACGTATCGGATTCCGCCGCGGCGGCCAGGCGCGCGGACTGTTCGGAGCCCATCAGCGCCCGGGTGGCCGCATTTCCTTTTTCTCTCGGTGTCATCTGAAGTCCTTGCTGTTCGACGTTTCGATTCGGCTCAGGCGGTAACGGTCGAGGCCTTGCGCAGGGCCGGGAGCATGTCTTCCGGCTCCGGCCGGCGCGTGTAATCCGGGTTCACCTCGGCATAGAGGATCACGCCGTCCCGGCCGATGACGAAGCGGCCCGGCATCGGCAGCGTCCAGCTCTCGTCGCCATTGAATCCCGGCAGGTCGTTTTTCAGGTTCTTGTAGAGTTCGACCAGATAGTCGGGCAGCGCGAAACGCAGGCCGAAGCGCGCCGCGACATCGTTGTGCGTATCCGACAGGATCGGGAAATCCAGGTCGTTCTGGCGCACGGACTTGCGGCTGTTCACCGCCGTCTGCGGCGAGATGGCGATCAGGCTCGCGCCGAGTGCGCGGAACGACGGTAGCGCCGCTTCAAGCGCCTGGAGTTCCATGTTGCAATAGGGGCACCAGACGCCGCGATAGAAGCTGACGACCAGCGGGCCCTTCGCCAGCAGCTCGGCGGACGAGACAGGGTTGCCGTCCGGATCGTTCAGCGTGAAGGACGGGGCCTTGTCGCCCGCCTTCAGCGCCTTTTCGGCGGCTCCGGACGCGACCAGTTCGGCGGTGGCACGATGCATGACCTCGATCACCGCGTGCGGCACGCTGTAAGGCGGCCTGCCGGCTTCGAAATCAGCCTTGAATGCATCAAGATTTTCTTGCAGAGACATCGTCGTTTCCTTCATTGATCGTGGTAGCGGGACGAAGAGTAGGTCGCTCCGTCGTCCCGGGGATGCCGGCGCGGACGACTATCCGCCATTCCGCGCCGGAATGGCGTTTCAGGCGACGGTTTCGTCGTGCGGATAGTCGACATAGCCATGCGCCCCGCCGCCATAGAAGGTCGAGCGGTCGTAAGGGGCGAGCGGCAGGTTGCGTCGCAGGCGCTCCGGCAGGTCGGGATTGCTGATGAAATACCGCCCGAACGCGACCGCATCGGCGTCGCCCGCCCGGACGATCGCCTCCGCGCTCGCGCCGTCGAAGCCGCCGGCGGCGATGAGCGTGCCGCTGAAGACGCCGCGCAGGGTCCTGGCCGCGACCGCGTCGCTCTCGGCGACCAATTCCGTGCCCTTGATGCGCGGCTCGACGACATGCAGGTAGGCGATGCCCATCCCGTCCAGTTTCTCCGCGACATAGCCGAAGGTTTTCTGCGGATCGCTGTCGGACATCTCGCCATAGGTGCCGCTCGGGCTCAGCCGCACGCCCACGCGGTCCGCCCCCCAGACATCGATCGCCGCCTGCGTGATGTCGAGCAGGAAACGGGCGCGGTTCTCGATCGGGCCGCCATATTCGTCGGTGCGATGATTGGTGCCATCCTGCAGGAACTGGTCCGGCAGGTAGCCATTGGCGCCATGGATCTCGACACCGTCGAAACCGGCCGCCTTCGCGCGCGCGGCCCCGTCGCGAAACTGCGCGACGATCGCCGGAATTTCGTCGCGTTCCAGGGCGCGCGGCATGGAAAACGGCACCGGGCCGTTCGCGGTATAGGCATAGCCTTCCGCCTGGATCGCGGAGGGCGCGACGGGCGCCGCGCCGCCCGGCTGAAGATCGTGGTGGGACTGGCGGCCGACATGCCAGAGCTGCAGGACGATCCTGCCGCCATGGGCATGCACCGCGTCGGTGACGGTGCGCCAGCCCGCGATCTGGGCGTCATCGTAGATTCCGGGCGCGCCGGCATAGCCATACCCTTCGGGCGCGACGGGGGTCGCTTCCGAGACGATAAGCCCGCCGCGGGACGTGCGCTGCGTATAATATTCGCGCATCAATTCCCCCGGCATGTCGCCGGGTTCCGAACGCAGGCGGGTCAGCGGCGCCATGACGACCCGATGGCCGAGCGACAGCGCGCCCGCCCGGAACGGCGTGAAAAGCATGGACATAAGGGGCTCCTTGTCTGGAATGGATATCAGCCTTGCGGGACGAGAGCCTCGACGCGGGCAATGCCGCGCCGCACGGCGGGACGCGCCGCGATCGCTTCGTACCAGCGCGCGACATTGGGCGTGTCGTCGAACGACACCCCCGCGAAGGCGCGCCGCCACAGCCAGCCGAAATGGGCGATATCGGCGATGGTGAACGCCTCGCCGGCGACGAATGGCCGGTTCGCCAGCACGCCGTCGAGCACGCCCAGGGTGCGTTTCGCCTCGCCGGAGAATCGCTCTATCGCGATCGGCTGCGGCTCGGCGGCGAAACGCTGGAAGAAGCCTGATTGCCCGAAAGCCGGGCTCAGGCCGGAGGCGTGAAAGAAAAGCTGCTCGAATACCCGGGCACGGGCCACGCCGCCACCCGGCAGCAGCCGCCCGGTCTTCTCGGCGAGATAGACGAGGATCGCGGCGGATTCCGTCAGGACGAAGGGGCCGTCCTCCACGGTCCGATCCACCAGGACGGGCACCTTGCCGTTGGGATTGAGCGCCAGGAACTCCGGCGTCTTCTGCGCGCCCTGGCGGACATTGACGCCATGCAGCGTATAGGGAAGACCAAGCTCCTCAAGCGCGATCGGCACCTTGACGCTGTTCGGCGTCGCAAACGCATGGACATCGAGCAGCGGCCGTTCTTCTCCGGCGGCCGCGGGTATGGATGAACCGGACATCGAGACGTCTTCCTTCCGGCCCGGCCTATCCGGGCATGGGAAAGACATGTCGCCATACCGCTCGACATGGCAGGTGCGTCGAGGCGATAAACGCCATTCCCGGGAGGAATGACATGGATCGATACCAGGCGATGGCGACGTTCGTGCGGGTGGTGGAGACCGGCTCGTTCTCGGCGGCGGCGCGCCACCTCAATGTCGGACAACCGGCGGTGTCCAAGACCGTCGCGCAGCTCGAATCCCGGCTACAGGTCAGCCTGCTCATCCGCTCCACGCATCAACTGACGCCGACCGAGGCAGGACAAAGCTTCTATGAGCGGGCGCGAATCGCCATCCAGGCGGCAGACGAGGCGGAACTCGCCGCGAAGGGCGCGGGGGCGGGCCTGTCCGGGCGGCTGCGCGTTTCCGCCGCGACGACCTTCGCGCGCCTGCATGTCATTCCCAGGCTGCCGCAATTCCTGGCGGCGCACCCGCATCTCGATGTCGATATCCTTCTCGACGACCGCCTGATCGACCTGGTGGCCGAGGGCGTGGATATCTCGCTGCGCCTGGGCGTGCTCTCGGACTCCGCGGCGGTTGCCCGCAAAATCGTCACCGGCGGCCGCTCGGTCCTGGCAACGCCGGCCTATCTCGCGCGGGCGGGGCTGCCGCAAAGCCCGGCGGACCTCGCGAATCACGAGGCGATCGTCTACAGCCAGTTGCCGAGTGCATGGTCGTTCACGCGCAACGGCGCGGCGGTGTCGGTTTCCGTCACCGGCCGCCTGCGCGTCAGCGCCGCCGAAGGCCTGCGCGCGGCGGTCCTGGCCGATATGGGGGTGACCATCGCCTCGGACTGGATGTTCGCCCCGGAACTGGCGAACGGCACCGTCGTCAGGGTGCTGAAGACCTGGTCGCTGCCCTCGATCGATCTCTGGGCGGTCTTTCCCGCCGGGCACATGATGACCACGAAGGCGCGTCAGTTCGCGACCTTCGTCGAAGGGATCATGCGATCGGCCGATTGAACCGCTTCCACGGCATTACGCCGCGTGTCGCGCCACATAGGCAAGCGCCATGTCGACGGCGCATTCCAGCGACCGGGCGTCACGGGCCGTCTTGGCCAGAAGTATGCCCCCCTGAACCGCCGCCACCATGGCGACGGCCACCCCGCCGACGTCGGTATCGGGGCGCAGCCGGCCATCCTGCCGCATGCGGCGCAGACCGTTTTCGATCACCGTGGCCCAGGTCGAAAAGCTCTGCTTCAACTGGAGCCTCGCGTCCTCGGACCGGCTCGACAGTTCGTTGGCGAGCGAGCCGAGCGGGCAACCGCCCACGCCGCCGCCGGCCCGGTAGGCCGCGACGACCATGTCTCCCCACGCACGGAGCGCGGTGAAGGAATCGAGCGCGCCGAGATAGGCCGCATTGGCCGCCACGATGCGGCCGGTCTGTAGGTCGATCACGTCGCGAACCAGGGCCTCCTTGTTCGCGAAATAATGGTAGAGCTGGGATTTGCTGGTGTTCGTGATCTCCATCAAATCGTCCAGACTCACATGCTCCGCGCCGCGCGCATGGATCAGTTCGGCGGCGGCCTCGACGATACGCCGTTTCGTCGCCGCTCCGCGCGGGGTCAGGGGGCGGTTCATGATCGTGGTCTCGCGGTCCATGGCTTCATGCTTCCACATAATGGACTGGACAGTCCACTACGAAAATCGCATGGCTGGACGCCTTGTTCCATATTGCCGAGGACCACATGACCAACCAGCTCAAGAACGGCGACAGGTTTCCGACTCTCGCGATTCCGCAAGTCGACGGCGGCACGCTTGACCCCGCGCGCGATTTCGCCGGAGAGTACGGGGTCGTCCTGATGTACCGTGGCCATTGGTGCCCGTTCTGCAACGAGCAGATCGCGGCGTTCGCCCATGCAGCGGAGGCGCTGTCGCAGGCGGCGATCAAGGTCATGGCCTTTTCAGTCGACGACGAGGCCGCGTCCGCCGCATTCGCCGCCCGGCACAACTGGCCGTTCCCGCTCGGCCATTCAGCCGATGTCGAGACGATTGTCGCGCGTACCGGCGCATACGACATGCGCCACCCGGGTCGCGGACATTTTCTGGAAACGACCGGCTTCATCCTCGCGCCGGACGGCACGATCGTGAACGCGGTCTATTCGACCCGCGCCATAGGCCGCCTCGTCCCCGGCGACGTGATCCGGCTGGTGGCATTCATGCGATCCCTGCCGGGCTGAACGCCCGAATATCAGAACTGGGCCGAAACCGTCCCGAAATACTGTCTCGGCGCCCCGATGAACAGCGTAGGATAATCGCCCGAAACAGGGAAACCGGAAATGCCAAGTCCTCCGATATAGGCGGAATTGAACAGGTTGGTGACGCCGAAACTGACCTGAACATGCCGGGCGAAGCCGACACGCCCGAACGTATAGGTGCTGGAAAGACCCGCTACCCAGTAAGACGGCACATACACGTCGTTGACATAGGAAAGCGGGCGTCTGCCGGTATACGTCGCATTGAAATTGACCTGAAACTTCCTGTAGGTATAGGACGCGTTGGTCTTGTAAATAAAACGAGGATACGCGACCTGGTTCTTTCCCTTCAAACTGACATTTGCGCCTTCATAATTGATATCGCCCCGATACTCGGCGTCCGCATAGCTGGCGGTATTGAGAATTTCCAGTCCCGAGACGGGGCGGATTGTAACCGACGCGTCTCCGCCATTGACCTCCTCACGTCCCGCATTGACGAATGTGCTGATCGGCTGAAGGGGTGATCCCGCTTCCGTAGCGGTAGCCGATGACATAGTTCCAGGTCCTTTCCGGTTTGATATTATCCTTGTTTTCCAGAAATTGCTGTTGGTTTCCCACGGACCACGCGCCGCATTGCCAAGAAACCACGGGTTGTACGTATACGCACGCATGTTTTCGGCAATGTCCAGATAGAGTTCGTTATGTTGATTGATCCGGTAGTTGATGGAAAAATGCGGAAGAAACGCGTTAGACGCCGTGAGCGAACCATCGGGTAGCGCGTCCTGCCCGGTCAGGTCGGGGTCGTTCTGCTTGGCGCCGCCATGTGTCGTCTGGATGGCGGAACGAAACCCGGAGGCAATATGCAGGTTCTTAAGTATCTCGTAGGTATCCTGCAAATAGAACTGAAACGTGTTGGCATTGAACTGGTCATCCAGTTCCTCGGCGAACGGGTTGTGGAACGGACCAAGCGGATTGCGCGGCGGCCCCTCTCCCAGCAGCGGCTGCTGATTCTTTCATCTTGGGCGCTTTGCAGCCTATTACGCCGAAACATTCGGCAAACCGCCAGCCAGGACGATCCGGCGCGTCCTGGAGGGGCGCGCGGCATGAGCGATGATGCATGCCGTGGCATGACAGCGTCGCGTCGGGCCATGCCGGCCCTCCATGAGAGGGCCGGATAGCGCGGGTCAGAAAGCCGTCGAAACGGTGCCGGTCATGCTGAAGCGCGGTTCGACCATGAAGGAATTGCCGTAGCCCAGCGCGGGGGCGTTGCTGCCGCTATAGACATAGTGGCTGTTCAGGTCGCTGCCGCGATACACCACGCCCATCGGCCCGGTGCGGACGATCGATCCGGTCAGGTTGGTGAAGTTCAGGCGGAAGGTCGGCGATTTCGCGAACAGGAAGGCCGGGAAGTGATAGCCCAGCGACAGCGTGTTGGTCACAAAGCCGGGCATGCGCTGGTCGCCGGCGATGCTGACCGATTGCGGCCCGGTATAGTGCAGGCTGCCGTTGGCGAAGAATCCCTTATAGGTATAGGTCAGGCCGAAATTCGCCATGACGCGCGGCGCCATCACCGCCTGCGTGCCCTTGGAATGGATCAGCGTGCCGTCCGGGTCCATCACGTTGCTGTCCTGCGTGGCGTGCAGATACTCGAACGACGCATAGGGGCTGAAGCCATGGATCGACCGGCCCGAAATCATGGCGTCGAAGCCGCGCATCGTCTGGTTGCCGATCGACATGGGCAGGAAGCTGTTCATGCCGATATACTGGTTCACGATGCGGTTCGTGACGTTGTAGTTGAACAGCGACAGGTCGGCGATAATGTATTTGTCGTGATAGCGATATCCCAGCTCTTCCTTGATGGAATACTGGTTTTTCAGAAAGTTCGGTCCAGACGGCAGCCAGCCCATATCCACCGCGCTGGGCTGGCGGTAATCGCCCTCGGCGTTGATATAGATCTGGTGATGCTCGTTGAAGGTGTAGCCGATCGACAGTTGCGGCAGCGGCTCGGTGCGGTTGTTGCTGCAATGCTGGAAATTGTCGCTGTTGTCGCAGACCGATCCCTTGACCTTGGTGCCGTCGATGTTGGCGAAGCTGGCGGTCCAGCTATTGATCATCGCGAACTTGAAGCCCGCATGGATCACCAGCCGGTCTTGCAGATATTTCGCGGTATCCTGGACGAACAGCGAATGGATCTCGTAGCCCGCATTCTGGCCGAAGGTGAAGTCGCCGGTCTTGTACAGATACCACGGGCTGGGCGGGTTGCCGTTGGCCCTGGTGTTGCCGGACGGGTAGGACTGGTTGGTATAGGTATTTTCATACCAGTACCCGACCGAGAACACGTTATGCGGGTCTATCTGGTAGTTCAGCTTCGTGACCACGCCCACGCCGCGCGTGTCGTTTTGCAGGAAGAAGCTGGTCTGGTTCGGGCCGCTATAGGGCGTGCCGTCGGCGTTGCTGATCGGATTGGCGGGCGCGGCATCCCAGCCCTGGCCGAAGGTATAATAGGGTTGCAGGTCCAGGCTCAGGCGCGCGGGCAGCACGATATGCACCGGCGCGGTCAGGAAGACCTGGTTCCAGTGATCCTTGCTGTTCTCCCAGTAATTGTCGTTCCTGGGGTCGGCCGAGCGGCCCCAGCCCTGGCCGGTATGCTTGTACTGGTAGAATTCCTGCGCGGTCGGGTAATTGTCGATGGTGAAGTTCTCGTTGTTCCACGACAGGAACAGCCTGGCGGTCGATCCGTTCTGCCAGTCCTTCTGGAGGCCGAAATCCAGATGGCGGCGCTCGTTGATGCCGGCACCCATCCACGACCGGTTGTGGGTATTGGAGAACGAGATATAGCTGCGCACGCCGCTATGGCCGATCTCGCCCGATTCCAGGCGCAGGAATTCGCGCGACAGGTTGTTGGTGCCGTACGAGAAATCCATCAACCCGCCGAATTTCTGCGCCGCCGTGTGGCTGCGCTCGTCCATCACGCCGCCGGCGGCGGACATGACGGGCAGGTCGGTTGCCGAACTGCCGGGCGCGACGTTGACCTCTTCCAGGTTTTCCGAATCGATGTCCTCGGCCATGTATTTGGCCGCCGCCGCCGGCGCGCCGTCGACCATCAGCCCCATATCCAGGTCGGTCAGGCCGCGCACCTGGATCATGCCGCCCTGCATGCCGGCGGTGTCGGGCGTCGAGACGCTGACGCTGGGCAGGTTCTTGATCAGGTCCAGCGCCGTGCTGGTCGGCGCGCGCATGTCGATATATTCCTTGGCGACGGTCTGCACGGCATGCGGCGCCGTTTCCAGCCGCATCATGCCGCCGCCGCCGTTCAGCGCCTGGCGGGACGAGGTGACCGAAATGTCTTCCGCCGTCGCGGCGCGGGCGACGACGACCGGGCGCGGAACGATGGGGGCCCGCGTGGTCGGCGCGGCGGCCCTGGGGGTGGTGGCGGCCGGCCGCCCGGCGGGGTTCGAGGCATGACGGTACTGGTGGGGCGTCGCCGCGCGGGCGCCCTGGCCCGGTGCCGTGACGATACAGAACACGCCTGCCAGGCAGGTCATGGCCTGCAACCGGCCCCGCAATCCGGGCGTGCGGCAGAAATGCGTCATTCCTCGATCCTTTTCATTTCGTCCGTCCCGCCCCCGCTCTGTGCCGGTCTTGCTGCAAAAGACGAAAGATCGCCTTCCGGATCGGTGCGAAATCGAAATTACGAAGGCGGGGCAATCACCTCAAGGATAAAAGAGACATCACTCTGTTGCCGTTTTGAGCACGCCTGCCGGTCGCGGATTCGCGCGGGCGGCCGGGTCAGGCCTCGGGCGTGACCAGCCAGCTCGCATGCGCCACCCTGTGCATGGTGGCCAGATGAGTGACGACGCGTTGCAACTCGGCCTTGTCGACCGTGGTGCTGGTCAGGGTCGCGACGATTTCCACCTGGTCGGCGCCCCGGTCGACCAGTTCGATATCGGCGACGGGAAAGCGGGCCTGCTCCAGATGCGCCACCAGCAGGTCGCGCAGCGTGTCGACATGCGCGCGGTCCGTCAGCAGGCTGACGGTATAGCTCGCCTCCACCCCGCGTCCTTGCAGTGGAATGCGGTCGATGGCATTGACCAGCGGTCGCAGCAGCGTGTTGCCGGCAATGACGAACACCGTCAGCAACCCGCCCTCGGCCACCATGTCGCATCCGGTGCAGGCACCCACGGCGGCCGAGCACCACAGCGTGGCGGCGGTGTTCAGCCCCTGCACGTTGGTGCCGTCCTTCATGATCACGCCGGCCCCCAGAAAGCCGATGCCCGAGACCACGTAGGAAATCACGCGCACGGCCTCGGCATCGCCCGCGATCCGCTGGGCCAGGTCGACGAAGGCGGCGGCCCCCACCGCCACCAGCACGTTGGTCCGCAGCCCCGCCGTGCGCTGCCGGTACTGACGCTCGGCCCCGATCAGCGTGCCGAACAGAAAGGCCGACAGATAGCTGACGATCGTATCGAGAAAAGCCGGCCCGTTGAATGTCTGGATGAAATGCATCGCATCGGTCCTTGTCGTTAGTCCTGCGGTGGGGCCGGGCCGTAGACGAAGGTCGACAGCCCCGGCGGGTGAACGATCCTGGCGAACAGGTCGCGTATCCGTTCCGGGGTCGCGG
The DNA here is from genome assembly GCF_014174255.1 of Gluconacetobacter sacchari. Lineage (GTDB taxonomy): Bacteria > Pseudomonadota > Alphaproteobacteria > Acetobacterales > Acetobacteraceae > Gluconacetobacter > Gluconacetobacter sacchari. The sequence goes on along the minus strand of NZ_JABEQJ010000001.1, from coordinate 336,344 downwards.
CGTTCGCGGTGGCGATGTCACGGTCGGGCTGGTCCAGCGGCAGATCGTGGGTCGCCAGCCCGATATCGCGCAGTGCGATCGCGTCGAGCGAGGCCCCGGCGAACGGCAGGGTGCGCAGATACCCGGATCGCACCCGTTCCAGTTCCTCCGCGCCGACCGGATGGGCGCGCATGTCGTCGAGAATCGACAGGATCTCGGCCTCCACGCGGGGCACCTTGGCCGGGTCGGCGCCGAGCGCGATCAGAAACGTGCCGCGTGTCTCGCTGGTCGAAGCCATGCTGCTCACGCCATAGACATAGCCGGTGCGTACCCGCAGCGCCTGGTACAGCCGCGACGAAAAGCCCCGGCTGAGCACCCCGTTGCCCAGTTCGAACAGCGCGGTCTCCGCCGTGCCCCGGCGCAGGGGTACGGCCTGTGCCAGGATGATGCGGTCCTGGGTCCGGCCCTCCCCATCCATCTGGACGCGCGCCACCGGCGGGTCGGCGATCGGCGGCTCGATCACCTCGGGTTTCGGCTCCTTGGCCGTCCAGCCGCCGAAGGCCGACAGGATGGCCGTCCGCGCCGCCTGCGGTTCGATATCGCCGATGAGTTCGATCACCGTCATGTCCGGCCGATAGGCCCGCCGGAAATAGGCCAGGACGTCATCGCGCGTCAGGCGGCCGATCGTCTCCGGCGTGTCCTCGCGCAGGCTCGGGTCGCCGGCCGGCACCATGGCCGCCCGCACCGCACGGCCGAACGCATGGGCCGGGGTTTGCAGGAATCCCTTCTGCGCCTGGGACAACTTGTCGCGCATGATCGCCAGATCGGCCTCGCGAAAGGCCGGATGCAGTTCGGTATCGGCCAGCAGCGCCAGCGTCGGGCCGAAATCCGCCGTCTGCGCCGCCAGCCCGAATGTGGGGCCGACATCGATGCTGCTGCCCAGCGCATCGGCGGCGGCCTCGGTCGCGACCCGGTCCCGGGCCGCGGTGCCGAACGGCATCAGGCTGGCCGTCAGGCGGGCCACGCCATCCTGCCCCGCGGGTTCCTCCATATTGGCATTCTCATGAATCCGCGCACGGAGCAGGATCGTGTGCGTCCGGTGATTGGGGCGGACGATCAGGCGCAGCCCGTTGGGCAATCTCCAATCGGCGGCGGGCGGCGCGAAATGCGGCGTCGGCGGCGGTGCCAGCACCGATTGTGCCCATTGCGGCAGCGGGGCATCGGGCACAGGCCTGTCGCCGAAGCTCTCGGCCCCGCCGAACCCGCTATCGTGCGGCGGCGCGATATGCTCGGCCGGCAGATCGACCTGGATCAGGGCATGATCCGGCGCCAGTTCGCGCGCCATCAGCGCATTGACGGCGGCGGGCGTCACGGTGGCACACTGGCGCACCAGTTCATCCGGGTCCGACACATCGCGTTCGACCAGCGCACTCAGCCAGGTCTGGGTCAGGCCGAGGATGCTGTTGCGGTCGAACGCCGCATGTTTCACGCGGGCGCGTTTCGCCGCCTCGACCAGTTCGGGCGGCACGCCATGCGCGCGAAAATCGGCCAGCACGGCTTGCAGATCGGCCAGATAGCGCGCCGGATCGGCGCCGCGCGGAAAGCGGATGGTGGCGATGGCCTGCCCCCAGTCACGCCGCCCACTATAGGAGAAATAGGCCCCCAGACCCCGTCCCTCGACCGACAGCCGGCCCAGTCCGCCGCGCCGGTTGTTGATGGCATCGGCCAGGATCAGGCGGGTTGCCATGTCCGGATCGCGCAGGCCGGGCGTCCGCCAGCCGATCGTCACCGTGCCGACGCCGGCATCGGTCGGCGCGCTCAACGTGCGCGGCGCAAGCGGCGGCGGCACTTTCGGCGCCCCCGGCCGGGGCAGCGCACGGCGCGGAATATCGGCGAAATCGGCGCGCACCATTGCCAGCGTCGCCCGCGGCGCCACGTCGCCGACGATCAGCAGCACGGCATTGTTCGGCGCATACCACGAATCGTGAAATTGCCTCAGCCGCTCGATATCGGTGGCATCGAACGATTCCCGCGTTCCCACTCCGCGCCACGCATAGGGCGTGCCGGCGAACAGCGCCGCATTGAACTGCTCCGCCGCCCGATAGCCGGTATTGGACCGGTCGGCGGAGACTTCCTGCTCGATCGCGCCGCGTTCCCGCGCCCACTGGTTGGGGTCGAGCGCGATGCCGCGCATCCGGTCGGCCTCGACATGCAGGATCACCCCCAGGTCGGCCGGCGCGATATTGAACAGATATTGCGTGTAATCGGTGCCCGTCATGGCATTGGCCACGCCGCCGGTCGCCTGAATGATGCGATAGAGCTGGTTCGCGTCCAGGTCTCGCGTGCCCCGGAACATCATATGTTCCACCGCATGCGCCGTGCCGGGAAAATCGGCCGAAGACTGGGCCGATCCGGCAAGATAGACCAGCCGGGTCGCGACCATCGGCGCCAGCGCGTCGCGCACGATCACCACCCGCAGCCCGTTGGCCAGCGTGTCGCGCAGCACCGCCGGTTCGTCGGCCCGGGCCGCCCCCGATAGGGCGCAGGCCAGCAGCCCCATGCCTATCCGCATGATCCATCGCATCCGACCTGCCCGCGCTCCGTATGTTCCCGCTGATGCATCGTACGTCAGATCGCTCAGGGCGGGGAGGGGGGAAGGTCTGCGTGGCGAGGGAACGGGCTACGCTCGTGGCGCTCCCCGGCCGGCAGTCAGAGGCCGGGCTCCAGCCGCGCGGTATCCGCCAGCAGAATCACGGCGTCGTCCGTCGCCATGACGACGCATTGCGTTTCGTCATCGATCCGCGCGCCGTCGCCGGGGCCGAGGCCCGTGCCGTCCAGCGTGACGGTGCCGCGCGCCACCACCAGATAGAGCGCGCGCCCCGCAACCGTCCGGTAGCTTGCCCCTTCCCCGCGCGGGATCGCCGCGTGCAGCAGGCGGGCACTGGCGCGCAGCACGGCCGGCGCGCCGTCGGCAATGGTGCCGGCGTCCTCCGGATCGTCCTCGGGAAAGCCGGAGGCGAGAATGCGAAAGCCGCCATCTTCCAGCCCGGCGAAGGCGGGCCGCGCCTCCTGCGCCGGGGTCCCGCCCTCATCGTCGGGCAGGAACCAGAATTGCAGGAACGACGCGCCACCCGCCTCCGCGCGCCAGCCCATCGACAGGCACCCCTCGGCGGTACGGATCAGATGCAGCCCGTTCGTCCCGACGGCCATGTCGGCAAACAGGTCGCTGCGCGCCGTCAGCGCGCCGTCCACCACCCAGGTGGCGATATCGACATTCCGTTCGGGGCCCAGCGCATACTCCGCGCCGGCCGGCAGATGCACCGCGTTGACCACGCGCAGCCGGCCGTCATGGACATGAAGCGGGTCCTGGTACGGCCCGAAGGCGAAATGGCAGCGCAGAGACGCGTCGCCCTGCCGCACCTGGCCCAGGCTGCCCGCGCGCCGGATCGTGATCATTGGTTCATGGCCCTTCTTCAGCCGTGCGATGTCGCCGGGGTTGCCGGGGTCGCGTCAGGGTAGGTGCTCTCCCACCCGCCGCCAAGCGCGCGGTAGAGCTGCGTGACCGAACGCGCGATGTCGGTGGTCGCATCCACGAAGCGGGCCTGCGCGGCCAGAAGCTGGTTCTGCACGGTCAGCACGGTCAGGAAGTCCGACGCGCCGGCCCTGTATTGCGCCCGCGCGGTGTCCACGGCGATCTCGTTCTCCCGCACCGCCTCGCGCAGCCGGTCGCGTTCGCATTGCGCGGTCGCCAGATCGGCCATCGCGTTGTCGATTTCCTGCCAGGCCTTCAGCATGGTCCGGCGCAGCATGATGGCGGCCTCCTTCTGCTGGGCCTGGCGCAGACGAAGCTGCCCGGTCAGGCGCCCGCCTTCGAACAGCGGCAGGGTGGCGGTCGGGCCGAACCCGTACTGGCGCGAGGCCCAGGACCCCAGCCCGCTGAATTGCAGCGCCTGGATATCGAGGCTGCCCGACAGCGTGACGCGCGGGAAGAAATCGGCCACCGCGACCCCGATGCTGGCGGTCGCGACATGCAGCCGCTCCTCCGCCATGCGGATGTCCGGCCGCCGTTCCGCCAGTTGCGAGGGCAGCCCGACAGGCAGCGCGGCCGGCACGGGCGGAACGGGCGCGGGCTTGCCGAGCCGGGCATTCAGGGCCCCCGGCGCGCGCGCCACCAGGAAGCTCAGCGCATTGAGCAGATGCACCTGCTGGCGCTCCAGCGGCGGCCGCAGGGCCTCGAAGCCGTGCAACTGGCCGGTCGAATCCGCCACGTCCAGCCGCGTGGCGGCCCCCTGGCCGAAGCGCATGGTCGTCAGCCGCACGCTGTCGCGCGCGATGGCGATATCATGGTCCAGGATGGCCAGCCGGGCCTGCACGCCGCGCAGGTCGATATAATCCCGCGCGGTTTCCGCCATCAGCGACACCAGCACGTCGCGGCGCATGTCCTCGCTGGCCCGCATCGCCGCCGTGGCCGCCTCGACCTGCCGGCGCACATGGCCCCACAGGTCGACTTCCCATGAGGCGTTCATGCCATATTGCGGCAGGTTGAAGGACGGGTTGCCGACGCTGCCGGGCAGCGCGGTCGGCCCGAAACCCTGCGTGCCGCTGGCGACGGTGCCCGCCTGCTCGCGTTCCAGGGTGCCCAGCAGGCCGAGAATGCCGTTGGTGCTGGCACGCTCCCGCGCATAGGACGCATTGGCCTCGGCATGGGGAAACTGCGCGGCGCTGGCGATCCGGCGCTCGGCCGCACTCTCCGTCAGGCGCAGCGACGCGGCCTGAAGGTCGAGATTCTCCGCCGCGACTTCCCGCTCCAGCGCCGTCAGCACCGGGTCGTCGAATTGCCGCCACCATTGCGGGTCGGTCGAGGCCACGACCGGGTGGCTGGTCGCGGGTGCGACGCTCTGGTGCCAGGCGCGCGGGCCGTCCATGGCGGGCGTATGGTAGTCGGGCCCGACCGTGCAGGCGGCCAATGCCGCCAGGCAGGCGCCGGCCAGCGCCCGGCGCGCCTGCCCGGGCATGGTTTCAGCGCCAGACATAGCGCGTGTCGCCGGCATGCGGTCCCGAGGGATGCGAGGCGGTATCGATGCTGACTTCCACCGACAGGCCGACACGCACCCTGGCGGCCAACGGCTGGCCGGGGTCGAAGGTCAGCTTCACCGGCACGCGCTGCACGACCTTGGTGAAATTGCCGGTCGCGTTGTCCGGCTGGATCGGCGCGAAGGCGACGCCGGTGGCCGGCGCCACCGAATCGACATGCGCCCTCAGCGGCTGGCCGGGAAAGGTATCGATCCAGACGGTCGCGCTCTGCCCGGTCTGGACATGCGTCAATTGCGTTTCCTGATAGTTCGCCAGCACATAGGCCGCCTGCGTGGGCACCACGGCCAGGATCGCGGTGCCGGGACGCACATAGGCCCCCACACGCACCCCGCGCTCGCCGACAATGCCGGTCACCGGCGCCGGGATGGTGCAGTAGGACAGATTCAGCTCCGCCTGCCGCGCGTCACCCTGCGCCTGAAGCACTTCGCCCTGGGCGCGCGCGAGCTGGGCCTTCAGCACGTCGATCTGCCGGGTCGCGGCGTCGGTCGCGGCTTCGTCCCGCGCCACGGCGGCCGCGGTCTCCTTCTCGCGGGCCTCGGTGGCTTCCTTCTGCTCCACCGTGCCCGCGCCGCCCGACGACAGGTTGCGATAGCGCGCCATGTTCTGGCGCGCGAATTGCCATGTGGCCTGGTCGGCCCGTACCGCCGCCTGGGCGCCCGCAATCACCGATTCCTGCCGCCCCAGTTCGGCTTGCAGGTTCCGGACCGTGCCCTGGGCCGCCATCAGCCGGCCGCGCGCGACATCCAGCGCGGCGCGGTAGTCGTCATCCTCGATATGGGCCAGTTCCTCGCCCGCGCGGACGGCCTCGTTATCCTCGGCCAGCACCCGGTCGATGCGCCCGGCCACCTTGGGCGCGACGGCGGTGAAATCGGCGGTGACATAGGCGTCGTTGGTATATTGGTCGATGCCGTTGCCAAGGACCAGCCGGCTGCCGCCCCAGGCGGCGACCGCCAGCACGACAGCGGCGCTGCCGGCGTAAAGCAGAGGTTTCCTGTAGATCATTTCATTTGGGTCCGCGAGGTTCAGTGGGCGGGAGCCGTCGCCGCGGGCGGGCGAGGCGGATAGACGCGACGGGGCAGGATGACGTTCAGCGCGGCGTAGAACAGACAGACCCAGATCAGGATGAAATAGATATCCGCCAGCCCGAGGACGAGCGACTGTTCCCGGATGTAGGTGTGAAAGACGTCCAGCGCGTTGCGCGCGACATGCCCCGCATCCGGCGAGGTGCCCGCGAGCTGCCGGCCGATCGGCTCGCCGAGCCCCTGCAACGCCAGCCCCTGCGTGCCGTGATGGTCGAGCAGCATGGTGGAATGATACTGCTCGCGCCGCCGCGTCAGGGCCGCGAACAGCGCGAAGGCCACGGCGTTGGCCAGCCCCTTGAGCATGTTGACCATGCCCGAGATGAACGGCCCGTCGGCCGGCCCCAGCGCCAGCGTCGCCAGCATCAGGGTCGGGATCACGGTCATCGGCTGGCCGAATACCTGGAGGATCTGGATGACATAGAAATTGTCGCGCACCCAGTCGGGCGTCAGCCAGGTGCCGCACCAGGCCGCCGCCGCCAGGCACAGCATCCCGCCGGCCAGCACATAGCGGCAATCTACGCGGCGGCTGTTGCAGAGGGCCGCGATCAGCGGAAGCATGATCAACTGCGGCAGCGCCACGACCAGCGAGATCGGCGCGGTCTGGATCGGCCGGTAACCGCGCACCGCCTCCAGATAGGTCGCCGGCAGTTCGGCCATCAGGCCGCAGATCGCCAGAATGCCGACCAGCGACAGCAGCGACGCCTGGATGTTGCGCGACAGCCAGTAATGAATCTTGAAATACGGGCTCGGATGAAAGGATTCGTTGATCAGGAAGACGACGAACGCGGCCCCGCCCCAGAAGGCAAGATGCGTGATGACCGGCGAGCGGAACCAGTCCAGCCGGTCGCCCTGGTACAGCACGATCACCAGCGAACAGATGGCCGGCAGCCCGACCAGCAGCCCGAACCAGTTGAACGTCTCGAACCGTTCCAGACGCATCGGGTCGCGCGGCAGGCCGTAGGCCAGCATGGCGACCGACAGGGCGGCCAGGGGAATGATCTCCCAATACAGCCAGTGCCAGCCGACATGCTCGAACCAGAACGCCTCCAGCGGCAGGCCCAGATTGGGGCCGAAGGTGGCGCTCATGGCATAGCCGCCGATGCCGAACACGCGGATTTCCGCCGGCAGATATTTCAGCATCACGGTCATCAGCACCGGCGGCAGGCATCCGGCCGTCAGCCCCTGGAACGCCCGCAGCACGCAGAGCGAGGTGATGTCGGGCATGAAGGGGGCCGGAACGGCCAGCAGCGCCATCGTCGCGGTGACGAAGATCGAGAAACGATAGATCGAAAACGTCATGTAGAACCATGGCGTGAACGCCATGGACGCGATGTTGAACGCCTCGTAGATCGTGGTGAACCACGTGCCTTCGTCGTGGCCGACATGCATGGCGCCACGAATGTCGGACAGGCCGATTTCCGTGACATGCTCGTTGAATCCCGCAACATGCACGGCCAGCAACATGCCCAGGCAACCGATGATCGTGCGTAACCCGAAAGGCGGGATATAGGACGGCACGGGCGGCGCGGCATGGATCACCGGCGCCGCCGCGCCGCCGCGTGGAGCATGCGGGTCGGACTTCATGGCGCGATCATCATCGAAACCGAATCGCGGAAAACCTCCATTCCGATTATGTCAGGATTTCACTTTCCGGAACCGTTTCCGCTGGCCTTTCCCCTTCATGAAAAGATAAATTGCCCGGATGCGTGGATACGATCTCGACCTGTTGCGCTTCTTGCAGGTGCTGATTGAAGAACAGAGCGTATCCGTCGCGGCGCGGCGCATGCATATCAGCGAGCCGGCGATGAGCCGCCACCTGGCCAAACTGCGTACCGTGTTCGGCGACCCGATCCTGGTCCCCTCGGGCCGGCATCTGATCGCCTCCGCCTTCGCGCAGGGCATCCGCGATCGCGTGCAGGACGTGGTGCGCGCCGCCGACGGGCTGATCGAAACCCAGGTCCTGGCCGCCCTGCATAACATGGCGCCCAAATTCGTCATCCGTGCGAACGATGTCGTCATCGGCCCGCTGGCGCTGCCGCTGATGCGCGCATTGCGGCAGGATTGCCCGAACTGCGAACTGGTCTTCGCGCCCGAGATCGATGACGCGGCCAACCAGGCCCTGCGCGACGACGCGATCGACCTGTATATCGGCGCGACCGACATGCTGAAGCCGGAAATCCGGCGCCAGACCATTCTCCACCATGTCATGAAGGCGCTGGTACGGAAGGACCACCCGATCTTCGCCGAGGGCATCACGCCCGAGACCCTGACCCACTACGACCATATCAGCATCTCGCGCCGGGGCCGCGCCCACGGCCCGATCGACCGCATCCTGCGCGACCAGTATGGCCTGTCCCGCCGCGTCGTGCTGGTCGTCCCGCAATACAAGGCGATGATCGACAGCATGCGCGATACGGACCTCATCGTGACCCTGCCCGACATGGCCCTCTACCGCGTGCCGCTAGCCGAGCGCGGTCTGGCGGTCTTCGACTATCCGTTTCCCCTGCCACGGGTCGTCGCCTTCCAGGCCTGGCACCCCAGGCGCGACACCGATCCGGTGCATCGCTGGCTGCGTGAGACCATCGTCCGCGTCGCCCGCCAGATCCAGAGCGAACTGGGCTGAATTGGCCCGATCGTCCGCATCCGGCCGCGATTGAAGTGAAGGCGATCCGTGGGGACGTGACGGTGACGGACCTTGCCCGGCGCCATGAGGTTCAGCCGAAGCGGATTGACGCTTGGAAGAAGCAGTTGCAGGACCAGGCGGCGCGGGCGTTTGACGGTGGAGCGGGGTTTTTTAGCGTCGATGCCTGTGGAGATGTGGACGAGGCTGACGCGTCGCCCACATCTCCACAGGGTCAACATCATCAGGAAGACCTGATGGTCGCCTGAAAAAAGGATCAACCGGGCTACGCTCTCCGACTTAAATCGTGCCGCCCGTGGTCCTCATGACGGGGGCCACTTCAGTATGTCCTCGAAGGCAAGCTGGAGATGACGGTCGGCAGGAAGAGCTTCGTGCTCGGTCCAGGCGACAGCGTCCGGTTCGACCTGCGCCTTCTCTATTCCGCCGCGGCAACGGCCGACGGCGACGTGCGGCTTATCTGGGTCGGGACATCCGGTCCGATCTGAGCCGCCTCGCGGTCATGCCCGCCCTCAGCGCGGCATCTCCGGCGGCAGGGGGCGCGGCCGGCGCTCGTCGTCGATGGCGACGAAGGTGAACACACCCTCCGTCACCTTCACCGTCTCGTGCGAATGCCGGGCCCGGCGCCAGGTCTGCACATGGATCGACATCGAGGTCCGGCCGGTGCGGATAATGTCGGTATACAGGCTCACCTCATCGCCGATCAGCACCGGCTGGTGCAAAATCACCTTGTCGATCGCCACCGTCACGCAGCGCCCCCTGGCCCGCAGGGCGGCGGCGGTGCCGGCGGCCAGATCCATCTGCGACATCAGCCAGCCGCCGAAAATGTCGCCCGCCGCATTGGCATCGGCCGGCATCGCCACCACGCGGATGGTCGGCTGGCCGGATGGCGGCACGGGGGCGGCGGATGGCTGGTCTGGATCGGTCACGCATTCTTCTCCTTGCTCGGCCCGCGGCGATGCATTCAGCGGAACGGGGGCTCGTCGAACCCGCGTAGCTTGCGCGAATGCAGCCGGTCCACCCCCTGCGCGCGCAACTGGCGCATGGTTTCGATCCCCACCGTCAGATGCTGGCTGACGCGCTCGCGATAGAAGGCATTGGCCATGCCGCGCAGCTTCAGCTCGCCATGCAGCGGTTTGTCCGACACGCACAGCAAGGTGCCGTACGGCACGCGAAAGCGGAACCCGTTGGCGGCGATGGTGGCGGACTCCATATCCACCGCGATGGATCGCGACATGTTGATCTGCGTGAACAGCGCCTGAAGCCGCAATTCCCAGTTCCGGTTGTCGGTCGTCATCACCGTGCCGGTCCGCAGCCGGGTCTTCAGTTCCGAGTCGTGCAGCCCGGTCACCCGCGCCGTCACGTCCTGCAACGCCACCTGCACCTCGGCGATCGGCGGCACCGGCACCCAGGGCGGCAAATCGTCGTCCAGCACGTGGTCGTCGCGCACATAGCCGTGCGCCAGCACATAGTCGCCCAGCCGCTGGGTCCGCCGCAGCCCGGCGCAATGGCCCACCATCAGCCAGCAATGGGGCCGCAGCACCGCCAGATGGTCGGTGATGGTCTTGGCGTTGGCCGGGCCGACGCCGATATTGACCAGCGTAATCCCGTCACCGTCGGGCCGGCACAGATGATAGGCCGGCATCTGCGGCAGCGACCCGGCCAGCGGCGGCCGGTCCGGGTCGCCGCGTCGATGGATCTGGTCGCCAGGCTCGACGAACCGGTCGTACTCGCCGCCCAGGTCCACCTGGGCCCGGCCATAGTCGCGAAACGCGTCCACATAGCGCTGGTAATTGGTCAGCAGGATGAAGCGCTGCACGTGTCGCGGCGCGGTGCCGGTGTAATGATGCAGCCGCGCCAGGGAATAATCGGTGCGCTCGGCGGTAAACAGCGCCAACGGGCGCGGCTCGTCGGGGCGGGGGATCAGCGCGCAGTTGGCGATGCTGTCGTCGGTGGCGTGCAGGTCGGGCAACGCGTAATGGCGTTGCAGCAGGCGCAGGTCGTCCTCGGTGATGGCGGTCACCGCGTCTTCCATCACATAAGGCAGCGGGATCGGCCGGCGCGACCGGCCGACCAGCACCGGCTGGCGGTAATGATGCAGCAGAATGCCGATCTGCTCGCGCCAGTAATCGCGAAACAGTTCCGGGCGCGTCAGGGTGGTGCCGTAGACTCCCGGTTCCAGCAGCACGTCGAAGGGCGGCCGCGTGTCCTCCGCCGTGGGCGCGCGGGTCACGGCGAAGGCCAGGTACGGATAGGTCGGCGCCTCGGCCCCGGGCGACTGCCGCCGGCCGAAGGCGGTCCGCAACTCATGCACGGCGGCCTCGTACAGGCCGGTTATGCGCCGCACCGCCGCCTCGGCATCGTCGAAGCTCTCGAAATCCGTTCCCACGCGGTCGCGGATCGCTGTGAAATCGCCATTCATGCGCCATTCCTCCCCGGCAGGAGCGTCACACCCGGCCCCGTGTCAGCGCCGGATCAGGATATAGTTGATCGTCACGTCGATATCGAAATGGTCGCCCGTCATGTCCGGCGGCACCGGAGGCAGTTCGGCACCGTGGAACATGCCGGTGGTCGCGGCATCCAGATAATACGAGCCCGACTGGTTGGTCAGGCGCACGCCGCGCACGCGCCCGCTGCGGTCCAGCACCACATGCACCGTCGAGGCCCCGTCCTCGCCGGCGCGGGCGGCTTCCTCGGGATAATACATGTGGTTGCGGATCCAGCGGTCGATTTCCTCGCCGTAATCCTCGCTGACGCCGCGCACCTGCGTCTGGGTCGAATAGGGGGCGTTCAACTGCCCGTTGCGCACCACCGGCCCCACCGACAGGTCGATCGGGCCGCCCGACCCGCCGGCGCGGCCGCGCCGCTGGCGCACCGGCCCCGGCGACGGGGCGAAGGACAGGTCCATCGGATGATCGAACGGCGAGGGCGCGCGGCTGGGCGTGCGCTGCCGGGCCGGCTGCGGGTGGCGCGGCGTGGGGTGCGCCGTGGGGTGGGCGGCCTGGCCCGGGCTCTGCATCGCCGGGTTGGGCGGCGCGGTCGAGGGCTGGTCGGGCAGGGTCTGGTCCGATGGCGAGCGCGGCAGCGGCGGGGCCGCCGGGGTCTGCGGCGACGGCACGCTGGGCGACGGCGAGGAATCGCTGGGCTGCGGCTGGTCGGGCTGGGGCGTGGTGGGGGTGGGCTTGGCCGGCGACCCGCTGCCGCCGGCCTGGTCGGGCGAATTGCGCCCCTGCATGCCGCTCGAAGCCTGCGGGGTGAACATCATCTCGACCGACTGCGATTCGGGCGCCGTCGCCCCGCCGGCATGGTGGCGCGCGGCCTGAAGGATGATCGCGAGCAGGATCAGGTGCAGCGCGGCGGAAACCGCGAGTACGGTGGTGACGCCGGGTTCCGCGATCGTATCCGGGCGCACCATCGGCGCCCCGGCCTGTTTCAGCGCGCGATATCCCGCCGGCCGGGCCACCGGCTCGGGACGCAGGCCCTCGCGCCCGTCGCGGCGCCCGGGTGTTTCCGGTTGGCGCACCGAACGCTCCCGCATATCCGCGCGCGGGATCAGGACGGGCTCCTCGGCCTGGCGGTGGCGGGAGGAAGGACTGAGTGTCACCGTCATGAAGTGCCGGGAGTCTCCGCGTGGTCGCCTGCGGCGCATGATGTATCCGGGACCCTAGCCGCTGGCGACCCCATTGTCATGATACCTTGCTGTCATGCGATCGTATCAACTTGTCACCGATGCGGTCGAGTTGCTACGCCGATCTGTGCCGTCATGAGTTCTTCCATCCCCTCTCCCGACCCCCATCGCGCCCTCCGCGCCCATCTTTCCGCCGCCGATCCCGACCTGGCCGCCCTGGTGGCGCGGGTGGGGCCGTGCGGCCTGCGGGTCGAGGCCGATCGCGCGCCCTACGAGGCTCTGGTGAACGCCATCGCCTACCAGCAGCTTCACGGCCGGGCGGCGCAGGCCATCCTGGGGCGGCTGGTGGCGCTGGCCGGCGGAGTCTTCCCGGCGCCGGAGGCGCTGCTGGCGCTGTCCGAGGCCGATCTGCGCGCCTGCGGCCTGTCGGGCAGCAAGATCCGGGCGATCCGTGGCGTGGCCCAGGCCCGCCGCGACGGCATCGTCCCTTCGCGGCGGCAGGCCGAGTCGATGGATGACGATGAGCTGATCGCCCGGCTGACCAGCCTGCGCGGCGTGGGGCGGTGGACGGTGGAAATGCTGCTGATCTTCTCGCTGGGGCGTCCGGACGTGATGCCGGTCGACGATTTCGGCGTGCGCGAGGGCTGGCGGGCGATCAAGCGCCTGGACGCCCAGCCCCGCCCCGCCGCCCTGGCGGCGATCGCCCGGGACTGGAGCCCCTACCGCTCCGCCGCCGCCTGGTATCTGTGGCGCGCCGCCGAGGCCGCGAAGGCCGGGCGCTATGTCAGTACCGGTCCGTGAAATCCTCGACCAGCGCGGCGAAGCGGGTCGGGTTTTCGACATGCAGCCAGTGGCCGGCATGCTCGATCAGTTCCAGATGATAATTGGGAAACAGCCGGCGCATCACCGTATAATGCTCGCGCCGGATATAGGGTGAATTGCCGCCGGCCAGGAACAGGGTCGGCCCGGGATAGGTATAGCCCTCGGGAATATAGGGCCAGCTCTCGATATTGGTCATCGACGCCACGATGTCCTTCAGCCCGATCACCCAGCCCGGATTCTCGCCCAGCCGGATATTCTGCAACATCAGCGCCCGCACGTCGGCATTGGGGATCTCGGGCCGCAGCAGGGCATCGGCCTCGGCCCGGTTCAGATAGGGCGGAAAGCGGATCCGCAGCATCTGCTCGCCCAGCGAGAACTGCCCATGCCCGGTGCGGGCGGGCGGAATGTCGGCCACCACCAGGCTATGCACCATCCCCGGCCGGGTCAGCGCCAGCGTCATCGCCACCTTGCCGCCCATCGAATGGCCCACCAGCGTGGCCGGCAGCGCCGCGTGATGGGCCAGCGTGTCCAGCAGGTCGCCGGCCATGCTGTTGTAGTCCATCGGGCCATGCGGGCTGTCGCCGTGATTGCGCAGGTCGATCGCCAGCGTCCGCCGGGTGCGGGCCAGCCGGCGCTGGAAGAAGCCCAGGTTGCGGGCACGGCCGAACAGGCCATGCAGCAGGACGATGGGCGGACGGGCGGCCTGGGCGCCGGACGGTTCGTCCGGCCCGCGCGCGATGACGTTCAGCAGCACGATGGCATGGTCCTCAACCTCGCTCCGGACATGACCGGCCTTCTGTTATAACATTAACGCAGATCGAGGACGATCTTGCCGGAATGGCTGCCCGATTCCATCAGTTTATGGGCCGCGACGACTTCGGCCAGGGGAAAGGTCGCGTGGATCAGCGGGGCGATCGTACCGTCGGAGAGTGCGGGCCACAGCGCCGCGCGCAGCCCCTCGGCCACCCGGGCCTTGTACGCGCGGTCGCGCGGGCGCAGCGTGGTGCCGGCCACCGTCAGGTGCCGGGTCAGGATCCGGGCCACCCCCACCTCCTGGGCTTTCGCGCCGCCTTGCAGCGCGATGATCACCAGCCGGCCGCCCTGCGCCAGGCAGCGCAGGTTGCGGTCCAGGTACGGGCCGCCGATCACGTCCAGCACCACATCCACGCCCCGCCCCCCGGTCAGGTCGTCGATCCGCGCGACGAAATCCTCCTCCCGGTAGTCGATCGCGGCTTCGGCGCCCAGTTTCAGGCACAGCGCCGCCTTGTCGGTCGAGCCCACGGTCACGTAGGGCACGGCCCCCAGCACCCGGACGGTCTGGATCGCCGCGGTGCCGATGCCGCCGGCGCCGCCATGGATCAGCACCCGCTCGCCGGGGGCGACATGCGCCGTCATCACCAGGTTCGACCATACGGTGAAGAACGTCTCGGGCAGGGCGGCGGCGCGGATGGCGTCGAACCCGTCCGGCCAGGGCAGGCACTGGCCGGCCGGCACAGCGCAATACGCGGCATAGCCGCCGCCATTGGTCAGCGCGCAGACCGGCGTGCCGAGCGCCGGCCAGTCCGGGGCGTCGGGCGCCTTCGCCACGACCTCGCCCGCGATCTCCAGCCCCAGGATCGGGCTGGCCCCCGGCGGCGGCGGATACTGGCCCTTGCGCTGCATCAGGTCGGGCCGGTTCACCCCGGCCGCCTGCACCCGCACCAGCACCTCGCCCGGTCCGGGCACGGGCAGGGGGATGTCGGCCAGCGTCATCGATTCGGGGGCGCCGGCTTCGCGCACAATGACCGCGCGCATGGTGGGGGGCAGGGCAGGGGACATCGGCATTTCTCCGCGATCGAAGCCGTAGGGGCGCCGGGGCGGCATGGTAAGGCCGAATTCGGGTTGATCCGACAGGCACATCACTTCAAATAGTCGCTACGGGCGTCCGGGCGCCCCGCGAGAGTACCCTGCCGTGCCGTCTTCCACCCTCGGCCTGCTGAATCATCTGCGACGCCGTCGCGGCGCATTCCTGCCTCCGGACGGGGCGGAGGGCGACGTGCGCGACGATCGCGTGGCCTATGTTCCGCGCCTGCTGCGCGCGCTGGTGCGGGCCGACGAATTATGGCTGGTGATGCTGGCGGCCGCGGTCGGCTGCGCCGCGGGCCTGCTGGTCGGCGCCATGAGCCACGCCACCCTGCTGGCGCATCGCCTGCTGTTCGCCGCCCCCGGCATCGGCCGGATCTCGGGGCTTGGGGCGATCGCCCCCGCCCGCGCGATCCTGGTGCCGACCCTGGGTGGATTGCTGCTCGGCCTGCTAGGGGTATGGGTGACGCGCCGCGTGCCCGGCCGCCCGGTCGACCCGATCGAGGCCAATGCCCTGCATGGCGGCCGGATGTCGATACGCGACAGCGCGATCGTCGCCGTCCAGACGGTCCTGTCGAATTCCGTCGGCGCCTCGGTGGGGCTGGAGGCCGGCTTCACCCAGATCGGCGCCGCCACCGGCTCGCGCCTGGGCCGCATGTTCCGCGTGCGGCGCGAGGACCTGCGGCTGCTGGTCGGCTGCGGCGCGGCGGGGGCGATCGGGGCGGCGTTCGACGCGCCGCTGGCCGGGGCGTTCTACGCGTTCGAACTGGTCATCGGCACCTATTCGCTGGCCAACCTGGCCCCGGTCGCGGCGGCGTCGGTCTCCGCGATCGGGGTGGCGCATCTGCTGCACAGCACGGTGCCGGGGGTCAGCGTGGTGCTGCCGGCCGCCTTGCGGATGGACGATTACCTGCCCATCGCCACGCTGGGCATCGTCGCCGCCCTGCTGGGCGTCGGGCTGATGTATTGCGTGACCCTGGCCGAGATGCTGTTTCGCCGGTCCGGCCTGCCGGTCTGGATGCGCCCCGCCATCGGCGGGCTGGTGGTGGGCCTGCTGGCGCTGGCATCGCCTTCGGTCATGTCGTCGGGCCACTGGGCGATGCGGGTGGCGCTGGAACATGCCATGCCGACCGGGCAGGTCCTGGCGCTGCTGGTCATGAAGGCGCTGGCCTCCTCGGTGTCGATCGGCGCGGGGTTCCGCGGCGGCCTGTTCTTCGCCTCGCTCTATCTGGGCGTGCTGACCGGGGCGGCGTTCGGCGGCGGCCTGGCGCTGATCTCCGCGACCCCCCTTTCGGCCGAACTCTGCGCCCTGGTGGGCATGAGCGCGATGGCCGTCGCGGTGGTCGGCGCACCGATGACCATGGTCTTCCTGGCGCTGGAAATGACGGGCAGCCTGCCGCTGACCGCCGCCGTGCTGGTGGCCTCGGTGATTTCCAGCCTGACGGTGCGCCGCACCTTCGGCTATTCCTTCGCCACCTGGCGCTTCCACCTGCGCGGGGAATCGATCCGCTCGGCGGTCGATATCGGCTGGATCCGCACGCTGACGGTCGGGCGGATGATGCGGCACGATGTGAAGACGCTGTGCCAGGATACGACGGTACAGGCGGCCCGCCGGGCCTATCCGCTGGGATCGGGGCAGCGCATCGTGCTGGTCGACCAGGCGGGGCGGTATGTCGGACTGGTGCTGGTGCCCGAATTATATGCCGAGAGCGCGCTGCCCGACGAAACCCTCGCCCGCTTCGCCCAGTATCGCGACCAGATGTTGACGCCGCAGATGAACCTGCGCGAGGCCATCGCCCGCTTCGAACAGGCCGAAAGCGACGCGCTGGTGGTGGTGGACAGCGCGGAAGGGCGACAGGTGCGCGGCATGCTGACCGAGCAGCACGCGCTGCGCCGCTATAGCGAGGAACTGGACCGGTCCCGGCGGGAACTCGCGGGCGAAAAGGGGCCGAGCGCGTAAGCCTTCTTTGTCTGCAAAAAAAGAACGCCGGACCCTCGCGGATCCGGCGCCCGTTCTCCAATCCCGAAGCCGGATCAGACGGAGTAGTACATCTCGAACTCCACCGGATGCGGCGTATGTTCGAAGCGGTACACTTCCTGCCATTTCAGTTCGAGATAGCTCTCGATCTGGTCCTTGGTGAACACGCCGCCGGCCAGCAGGAATTCATAATCGGCGGCCAGCGATTCCAGCGCCTCGCGCAGCGATCCGCAGACGGTGGGGATCTGCTTCAGCTCGTCGGGCGGCAGGTCGTACAGATCCTTGTCCATGGCGTCGCCCGGGTGGATCTTGTTCTTGATGCCGTCCAGGCCGGCCATCAGCATGGCGGCGAAGGACAGGTACGGGTTGGCGGTCGGGTCGGGGAAACGCACCTCGACGCGCTTCGCCTTCGGGCTGGTCGCGTACGGGATACGACACGAGGCCGAGCGGTTGCGGGCCGAATAGGCCAGCAGCACCGGCGCCTCGAAGCCCGGGATCAGCCGCTTGTAGGAGTTGGTGGACGGGTTGGTGAAGGCGTTCAGCGCCTTGGCGTGCTTGATGATGCCGCCGATGTAATACAGCGCCTGGTCCGACAGGTCGGCATAGCCGTTGCCGGCGAAGACGGGCTTGCCGTTCTTCCAGATCGACTGATGCACATGCATGCCCGAGCCGTTGTCGCCATAGATCGGCTTGGGCATGAAGGTCGCGGATTTGCCATAGGAATGCGCGACGTTATGCACGCAGTATTTGTAGATCTGCATGAAGTCGGCGGACTTCACCAGGGTCGTGAAGGTCGTGCCCAGCTCATGCTGCGACTGCGCGACCTCGTGGTGGTGCTTTTCGATCGGCAGGCCCATCTCGCCCATCGTGGTCAGCATCTCGGCGCGCAGGTCGCTCTCGCTGTCCACCGGCGGCACCGGGAAATAGCCGCCCTTGACGCCCGGCCGATGGCCCATGTTGCCTTCCGGATAATCCTTCAGCGACGCGCCGGGGCCTTCGATGCTGTCGAGCTGATAGATGCCGAAATTCGGGCCGGTGCCGAACTTGACGTTGTCGAAGATGAAGAACTCGGCTTCCGGGCCGAAGAAGGCGGTGTCGCCCAGGCCGGTCGATTTCAGGTACGCCTCGGCCAGCTTGGCGGTCGAGCGCGGGTCGCGATTATAGAACTGGCCGGTCGAGGGCTCGATGATGTCGCAGATCAGGATCAGTTGCGGCTTGGCCGAGAACGGGTCCATGACGGCGGTGGCGGGGTCCGGCAGCAGGACCATGTCGCTCTCGTTGATGGCCTTCCAGCCGCCGATCGACGAACCGTCGAACATGAAGCCGTCGCGGAACGTGTCCTGCTCGATGGTCGAGACATGCTGGCAGGTGTGGTGCCAGGTGCCGTACGGGTCGGTGAAGCGCAGGTCCACCAGCTCCACGGAATGTTCCTGGATCAGGCTGAAGACCTTGGCGACAGCCTCAGCGGAAGGGGACGGAAGGGTGGTCGGAGCTGAACTCTGGGCTTTCTTCGCCATCGATATACCTGCCTTGAACTGAAGGTGCCGCACGACACGGCGGTGGAACGGTTACGAAACTAGCGGCCCGTTGTCGATAGGATGACAGGCCCGCGATCGTCCGCTTGCTTGCGCCGGGCGGAGGAAGGGGGAAACGGCCCGGGGTCAGATGGCGTCATCGCCGCGTTCCCCGGTGCGGATGCGGATCACGTCCTCGACCGGCGTGATGAAGATCTTGCCGTCGCCGATGCGGCCGGTACGGGCGGCGGAGACGATGGTCTCGACCGCGCGATCGACCATGTCGTCCGCGCAGACGATCTCCAGCTTCACCTTGGGCAGGAAATCGACGATGTATTCGGCGCCGCGATACAGCTCGGTATGGCCTTTCTGGCGGCCGAACCCCTTGGCCTCGGTCACCGTGATGCCCATCAGGCCGATATCGTGCAGCGCGTCCTTCACTTCGTCGAGCTTGAACGGCTTGATGATGGCCTCGATCTTCTTCATGCCCGCGTCGCCACATCCTGGGGCGGTGCCCGGGGGCCGGGACCGCGCTGTGCCTGGGCGATCCGGTCCGTAACGGTGCGGAAACCGCGTGGCCGGCCACCCGCCATACCGTGGCACGGGTCGCGCCCGCAGGCAATCGGAGCGGATTGCAAAATGCCGGGATTTTCCGCACATCTGCGCACGGTCGGCCGCAAGGGTGCCCCTCTGCCAGGAAAGAGCGAACATGAAACCGTTGAACAGCCAGTTGTCCGGCCTGCCGACGACCATCTTCACCGTCATGTCCGCCCTGGCCGCGCGGCATGACGCGATCAATCTCGGCCAGGGCTTCCCCGATACCGAAGGCCCGGCCGACCTGATCGAGGCCGCCGCCGCCGCCCTGCGCGACGGCCGCAACCAGTATCCGCCGCTGACCGGCGTGCCCGAGCTGCGCGCCGCCGTGGCCCGCGCGAACGCGCGGTTCTACGACCTGGCGATCGACCCGGCCACCGAGGTCATCGTGACCTCCGGCGCCACCGAGGCCCTGGCGGCGTCGCTGATGGCGCTGCTCGACCCGGGCGACGAGGTCGTGGTGCTGGAACCGCTCTACGACACGTATGTGCCGATGATCCGCGCCCTGGGCGCGATCCCCCGCCCGGTCCGGCTCACCCCGCCCCACTGGTCGCTGCCCCGCGCGGCGCTGGAGGCGGCGTTCGGCCCCCGCACCAAGGCGCTCCTGCTCAATTCGCCGATGAACCCGACCGGCAAGGTCTTCACGCCGGACGAGCTGGCCGTCATCGCCGGCCTGGTGGCCCGCCACGACGCCTATGCGCTCTGCGACGAGGTGTACGAACATCTGACCTTCGGCGCCCGCCACGTGCCGCTGATGACCCTGCCGGGCATGCGCGGGCGCTGCCTGCGCATCGGCAGCGCGGGCAAGAGCTTCTCGCTGACCGGGTGGAAGGTCGGCTACATCACCGCCCCCGCCGCCCTCGCCGGCTGCGTCGCGAAGGCCCACCAGCTCCTCACCTTCACCACGCCCCCCAACCTGCAACGCGCCGTCGCCATGGGGCTGGACAAGGACACGGACTATTTCGCCGCCCTGGCCGCCGACATGCGGGGCAAGCGCGACCTGCTCTCCGACGGGCTGCGCGGCGTGGGGTTCGACGTGCTGCCGTGCGACGGCAGCTATTTCGTGGTGGCCGACATCCGCCCCACGGGCTTCGCGGGCGACGACGCGGCCTTCTGCCGCGCCATGACCGAGCGCTGCCGCGTGACCGCGATCCCGGTCTCGGCGTTCTACAGCACCGAGGGCGCGCCGGACCATCTGGTGCGATTCGCCTTCTGCAAGCGCGAGGACGTGCTGGCCGAGGCCGTGGCGCGGCTGCGCGCCGGGCTGGCGGATCTGCGCGGCGCATAGAGCAGCGGCGCGCGGAAGGCCGGCGGCGCGTCGGTTTTTTTCGTGCCTTCGCGCGTGCTGGGCGATTGACGGGGCGGACTCAGTTCTCTACATGACAGCCCGCTGTGGCGGACGTAGCTCAGCTGGTAGAGCGCCGGTTTGTGGTACCGGTGGTCGCGGGTTCGAGCCCCGTCGTTCGCCCCAGCGGTTTTCCGGTCAGGCTGTCTGGAACAGCCCGGAAACAGAATCGATCACCAAACGGGATCGATCACCACATCAGCGCCCGAACAGCCGCGTCAGCCCCTCTTCCAGGCCGATGGGGGCGAAGCCCAGTTCCCGTTCCATCGGCGCGATGTCGAACGCCTTGTCCTCCAGCAGCCGCCGGATTTCCGCCGTGCCCACCGATGGCACCCCCGGCAGCACCCGCGTCACCCACGCCGCCGCCATCATGGCCACCGCCGGCACCGGCACCACCGGGCGCGGGCGCAGGCCCGACAGCCGCGCCACCATGGCGGCGAAATCGCGATAGGACAGGGCGGTCCCCCCCGCGATCACCAGCGCATGCGGCCCGTCCCACGGGCGGTCCAGGGCGGCCAGCAGGCCGCGCGTCACGTCGTCCTGATGGATCGGCTGCACCAGCGCGCGCCCGCCGCCGGGCAGCGGCACGACCGGCAGCCGGCGCAGCAGGGCCGCCAGCCGGCGCACGTTATTCTCGCCTTGCGCGCCATAGATCATGGTGGGGTGCAGGATCACCCCGTTCCGCCCCGAGTCCATCAGCGCCGCCTCGCCGGCCAGCACCCCGTCGCCATGCGCGTCGGGCCAGCGGGTGAATTTGCGCGTGCTGCCCAGGCAGACCAGCGTGGCCTCCGCCGGCATCGCGGCCAGCAGGGCCGGCACATGCCGCGCGTGGGCGGTGCCGGCCACCCGCGTCGCGCCGGCCAGGGCCCGGCGCAGCATGTCCGCCGGCCCGGCCAGGTCCGCGATCGCCGGGGTGCCGGGCAGCCCGGTCGCCCGCCAGCGTGCGGCATCGCGCACCACGGGAATAAAGGGCGTACCCCGGTCCAGCAGCGCCCGGCATAGCGCGGCGCCCGACCGGCCGGAGGCACCGATGACATGCGTGGGCCCGCCGGGCACCGGGGGAGGCGTCACGGCGTGCTGATCGACAGGCCCAGCAGGCCGGCCGTCGACGGGTCGCCGGCCATCGACAGCGCCACGCCCAGCATCAATACGCTGATCGGCCGGGGCGGGCGCAGCATCACGCGCAGGCGCTGCTGGCCGGGCTGCGCCAGGAAATGGCCCAGCGCCTGCATCGACGGGTCGGGCGACGCCGCCAGCGCGGCCTGGATCTGCTGGCGATAGGCATCGGGCGCCACCTGCCGGGCGCGGGCCAGCCCGTCCAGCACATGGTCGGCCAGCGAACGGTCCTGCCAGTCGATGGTGGCCGAGACGATCCGCGCGGTCTCGGGCATGTTGGCCGGGTCGTCGACCGGAATCTGGTCCAGGTCGGCCATGATGGTCATGTGCCCCATCTCCGGGGCGTCGATATCCAGCGGGTGCAGGCTCATCGTCCCGCTCTGGCGCTGGATGGTGCTGACGGCATGGACGCGGCCGGCGAAATGATCGTAGCCGATCATCCGCAGCAGCGACTGGTCCTGCGGCGGGCTGGGCCAGGCGGACAGGTCGGTGAGGGTGGTCTCAAGGTCGTCCTGGCTGGCGCTGGCCTCCTGCTCGGCCTCCAGATGGCCGACGCGCAGCAGCGGGCTGGCACCGTCGATCGTCAGCGCGGTCACGTCGAACCGGCGGCGGCCGACCGTATGGATCAGATGGCCCGATTGCAGCAGGCTGGCGATCTGGCCGGCGAAATCCGGCCCGTCGATACGCAGGTGGCCGACCCCGATGCGGCGCGTCGGCGCCACGCGAACCTGCACGGCCAGCGTCTCGACATCCAGGTGCGAGGTCCTGCCCAGCCCGTAATCGCGGATCGTGGCGCCGGCGACGGTCAGGTCGGTCTGGCTGGCGGGCACCGCCACATGCAGGCTCGTCACCTGCGCCGAATCCACCACCAGCGAATCCAGGCGCGGCGGGGCCGGGGCGCGAAACAGGTCCGGCCCGGTATTGGGCAGCACCAGGCCCTTGAGCACCAGCGACGCGATCGATGCCGTGGCGCCGGGCTCCATGACCTGGACATCCCGCAGCGTCAGGGCCCCGATATGCTGCCCGTCGACCGCATTGCCGGTGACGCGGCCGACGATCGCCTCCGACGCGGTCAGGGTCATGGCCTGGTTGCGATAGCTCACCGAGGTCAGCCGCGCGCCGCGCGCCAGGATGCGCGGCCGGGCGGTGGCGTAGGTGAAGCTGGCGCCGGGCCCGATCGCCGTCCGCAGGTCGGCGATCGCGGATTCCATGCGGCTCTGGGCGAAATGCCTCAGCCCCAGCCCCCCCACGACGACGATGATCAGCAGCAGAACAAGGGCGGAAGTCAGCTTTTTCACGTAGGGGATACCCGTCTATGGCCGGTGCGACAGCTATAACATTCCCTCGCCCCTGGGCAATCACCGGATGGTAACAAACCTGCGGTATCAGGATACCGCACGGCTAGTTGCCCGAAAAATCGGGGCAAAACCCGTTTTTGTCTTGACGCGATGCCTGCCTGCGCGGATAACGCGCCACCCGTTACCGCTCCCTATCATCAGACGGAACACAAACAGATGAAGACCACCCTCTCGCTGAAGCCCGCAGAGGTGACGCGAGACTGGATCCTGATCGACGCCGAAGGCCTCGTTCTGGGACGTCTCGCCGCCATTATCGCGCAGCGCCTGCGCGGCAAGCACAAGCCGCAATTCACCCCGCACGTCGATTGCGGCGACAATATCGTCGTGATCAACGCGGAAAAGATCACTCTGACCGGCAACAAGGTCGGCCAGAAGCTGTTCCATTACCACACCGGCTACCCGGGCGGCATCAAGCAGCGCACGATCACCCAGCGGCTGGAGGGCAAGAACCCCGGCCACGTGGTGACCAAGGCGGTCGAGCGGATGATCACCCGCGGCCCGCTGCAACGCGCGCAGATGAAGCATCTGTATGTCTATGCGGGCACCGAGCATCCGCATGCCGGCCAGCAGCCCAAGCCGCTCGACGTCGCGGCGCTGAACCGCAAGAACACCGTCAACACCCAGAAGATCGGGGCCTGATAGAATGTCTGAAACCCAAGAGCGTACAGGCACGCTGGCCGACCTGAAGGGTGCCGTCGCGACCGGCCAGGTCGTCTCCACGCAGGATGCCCCGGTCTACGAGGCCAAGCGCGACGCGCAGGGCCGTTCCTATGCCACCGGCCGCCGCAAGGACGCGGTGGCCCGCGTCTGGATCAAGCCGGGCAAGGGCGACATCACGGTCAACGGCCGTCCGGTCGGCACCTATTTCGCCCGTCCGGTGCTGCGGATGCTGATCACCCAGCCGTTCCTGGTGGCCGACCGCTACAACCAGTTCGACGTCTATTGCACGGTGACGGGCGGTGGTCTGTCCGGGCAGGCCGGCGCGGTCCGTCACGGCATCAGCCGCGCGCTGACGCATTACGAGCCCACGCTGCGCGGCATCCTGAAGGCCGCCGGCTTCCTGACTCGCGATTCCCGCGTTGTCGAGCGCAAGAAGTACGGCCGCGCCAAGGCCCGCCGTTCCTTCCAGTTCAGCAAGCGCTGATCGCGCTGCCGGCCGGCGGCGCAACCGCGCCCCGGCCGGCGGGCATCGAACGGGGGATATCCGGCCGCCACGCGGCTGGGTATTCCCCGTTTTTTTTGGCGATCGTGCCGTGCGCCACGGGGCGCCTTTTTTTGGGGCGGGTTCTCAGCCGCCGGAATTGGCGGGTCGAGAGGATATTATCACAGCCGCAGATACCGCGTTGCAACGCGTTCTGCTCGGACGGCCGGCGCAATCGCAAATGCGGCTTGGCCTGCGCGCGTCGGAAAAACCGTTCTCCTGAATAGAATCGAACAAATCGCCGAAGATCGCGGTTATCTGACATCTTTCATTGAAGCTCCAGAAGATCGAAAGCTCGCCGATCTTCTCTATCCGAAGATTCATCAGGTCCTCCGCAAGCTATCGCTTCTGGAAACTGCAAGAACGGCCACTCATGCTGCCTTGCGCGCGCTCCGCAGTTTCGCAGGTGCGTTCAAGGTCCGCGTCGGCGATTTCGAAGTGTCGGTGGACTCCGAACCGGGGGTGGCCGACAGCGGCAACCTTGAACACGACCTCACCGAGCTTTTTCTGGAAGTCGGTGAGGCCGCGAGAGCAGCCGGCCGCGGATGGGCGCTTCTGATAGATGAAGACTTACGCGCTAAAATAGTCACCTTGACAAAAGAATGCCCATATTTTCTACAAGAATAGGGATATCAGGTATGGAGCGCATCCCATGATTCGCCCATCGCCATCAGTTGCATTGAAATCGCCGAGAGCGAAGCTCTCCGAAGACTTGATGATGGCTTCTTTAAAGTTCGAATCGACCGTCTGGCCCCCAAAGAAAAGGACTATGTGATTGCCATGGCGCGCCTGGGACCGGGTCCGTACCGTTCCTTGGATGTCGCCGAAGTTCTGGGAGAAAAACTCACGACGCCGGGGCCCAGGTGCGCGCAGATCATCGCAAAGGGGATGATCTACAGCCCCGCGGATGGGGACATAGCGTTTACGGTCCCAATGTTTGATGCGTATCTGAAACGTCACTGGAGTGTGGACTGATGGCGATCGTCGCCGCAAATGGACTCTCCGGAATCCAGGCGAATCCAATCTGGAAAACATATAGGAAATTATAAGGTCTTTTCTCGTTCAATTAGCCTTTCCTTGCGTTCGACACCCCAGCGATAACCTGAGAGTGCGCCGTCTCGGCGGATCACGCGATGGCAGGGAATGGCCACGGCAAGGGCATTGGCACCACAGGCATTCGCCACGGCCCGCACCGATGCCGGCACCCCGATCCGATGCGCGATCTCGGTATAGGTCGTTGTGCTGCCGGCAGGAATCTCGCGCAGGGCATTCCACACGCGTTGCTGGAACGCCGTGCCGCGAATATCGAGGGGCAGGCCAAGGCCGACACCCGGCGCTTCCATGAAGCCGACGACCGTCGCCACCAGTTGCGCATATTCCCGGTCCTCCCCGATCAGGTCCGCCCGGGGAAAGCGGTCCTGAAGATCCCGCGCCAACTGATCGGGATCGTCTCCCAGCAGAATGGCCACGATCCCCTTGTCGCTGGACGCCACCAGGATCGCGCCCAGCGAACAGGCCCCGATGGCAAAGCGCAGCCGCTCGGCCGGCGCGCCCCTGCGCAGCGCGGTCGGCGTCATTCCCAGCAGGTTGGCGGCCTTCTCATAGAAACGACTGCTGGACCCATATCCGGCGGCGTAGATCGCATCCGTAACCGTCCTGGCTTCGCGCAGGCCGTCGCGCAGGCGCCCGCTCCGGCAGGCTTCGGCATATTGGCGGGGCGAAAGCCCGGTGACGCTTTTGAAGACACGTTGGAAATGGCCGGGGCTCAGGCCGATTTGCCGCGCCAGCGCGGCCAGGGTCGGCGGCGCGTCACCGGCTTCGATCAGACGGCAGGCCCGGACGATCCGCGCATTCCCGCGCGCCTCGGGCGACGCCGCATCCGGGTCGCAGCGTCGGCAGGGCCGGGCACCGCTCGCCCTCGCCGCTTCGATCGTGTCGTGCAGCCGCATGTTGTCCGGCCGCGCCAGCCGGGACGGGCAGGACGGACGGCAATAGATTCGGGTGGTGATGACGGAGTACCAGAATCGGCCGTCCGCCTTCCTGTCCCGCTTGACGATCGCGGTCCAGCGGGGGTCGTGTTCGATCGATGTCATTGTCCTGCCCCGGTTCGTTGCGATGTTCGCGACCCTATGCACGTCAACGGTGTCCCGCACTCCGGACCTTGCGATCAAATCCCGATCGCCTTGCCGGTATCGTTATCGACTGCCCTGACTTAACATGGGCGCGCATCGGGCCGGCAACCGCACGGGCGGTCCGGAAAAAGGAAAAGAGGTCGTTTTGTCGAAAGCCGAATCTTCGTCCCCTCTCGCGCTGCTGTCGCTGGCCTGCGGGGCGTTCGCGATCGGGGTGACCGAATTTACCCCCATGGGGCTGCTGCCCGTCCTGGCCGACGGGGTCCATGTCAGCGTGCCCAAGGCCGGCAGCCTCATCAGCGCCTATGCGTTCGGCGTGATGGGCGGGGCGCCCTTCGTCACCCTGCTGCTGGCACGCTACCCGCGCAAATACGCGCTGATCGGGCTGATGATCCTCTATGCGGTCGGCAACCTGACCTCGGCGGCCAGTAGCGACTACATGCAGTTGCTGCTGTCGCGGGTCCTCACCAGCATGGCCCACGGCGCGTTCTTCGGGCTGGGCGCGGTGGAGGCGGCCAGCCTGGTGGCCCCCAACCGGCGGGCCAGCGCGGTGGCCGGCATGTTCATGGGGCTGACCGTCGCCAACATCTTCGGCGTGCCGGCGGCCACCTGGCTGGGCGACACGCTGGGCTGGCGCAGCGCCTTCGCCACCATTTCGGCACTGGGGGTGATCGCGGCGGCCGCCCTCGCCGTCGCCCTGCCCCTGGCCGAAGCCGGCCCCAGGCCCGACGCGGCGGCCGAACTGAAAGCCATCCTGCGGCCCAACGTGCTGATGGCGCTGGGCGTCACGGTGATCGGCGCCGGGGCGATGTTCGAGCTTTATACCTATATCGTGCCGATGCTGGAGCATATCACCCAGGCGGGCCCGGCGCTGACGACGGCGGCGCTGATGCTGATCGGCGTCGGCTTCTCCATCGGCAACGCCATCGGCGGCCGCGCGGCGGACCGCTCGCTGGTCGGCACGCTGCTGGTCTTCTTCCCGATCCTCGGCCTGATCATGCTGGCCTTTCCCTTCGCGGCGCGGACGCCGGCCGGCGCGCTGGTGGGCGTCCTGCTGTGGGGGGCCGCCAGTTTCTCCCTGATGCCGGCCTTGCAGATGCGGACGATGCAGGCCGCGCACGACGCGCCGGGCCTGGCCTCGTCGGTCAATATCGGCGCGTTCAACCTGGGCAACGCCCTGGGCGCGGCCCTGGGCGGGGCGGTCCTGTCGCTCGGCTTCGGCTACCCGATGGTCTCCGCCGCCGGACTGGGGATCTGCCTGCTGGGCGTGGCGCTGGTCCTGCTGTCGCGGACCGGCCGCCTGTCACCGCAAGCCGCATGCCCGGCGGATCGGGCCGCCCCCGGCCCGATCCGCGCTCTCAGCCTTCCGGCTTGAAATGCGGCGGAAAGAAGAGCGGGCTGTCATGCAGCACATGCCGCCCGATCGTCCGCCGCGCCAGCACTTCCGGGTCGTGCGACGACAGGGTGCGGACATCGCGCCAGAACCGGTCGAAATCGGCCGCGAAGCCCGTACCCCGCCCGCCGGCGAATTCGAAGATCCGGGGCGTGACATGCAGGGCGGTGCGCGAGGTGAACGTGCGCAGCGCCAGCGTGTCCAGCGCGATGCGCCCGCGATCCGCCTCGGTCAACCGGGCGCGGTCATCCCATGCCTGCTGCACCCGGGCGATCGTGCCGTCCAGATAGGCAAGCGCGGCCTGCGCCGCGATCCAGTATTCGGCGAATTCCGCCTGGATGAACGGATCGTCCGCCGACAGGTCGGAGCCGGGAAACGTCCCCTGGCGCTTGCCCTGCAAGGTCCAGTCGCGGGCCAGTTCCAGCGCCCCCAGCGTGCGCCCCACATAGACGGCGGAATAGAAGATGGCGCCGAAACTGGCCCAGAGCGGCAGCGGCCCGGTCTGCGCCGGCCCGTGCGACCAGTGCAGCACCTCGTCGGGAAAGATCCTGACATCCTCGAAGGTGATCGTGCTCGAATCCGTGCCGCGCAGGCCGATCGGCGCCCAGTCGTCGTGAAAGCGCAGCCCGGCGCGGCTGGTCGGTATGGCGGCGTAGAGATAGCGGTCCTGGTCCGGGTGAATCGCCAGCACGGTGGTGATTTCGGCCAGCGGCGCCCCGGTATTCCAGCGCTTGGTGCCGCTGAGCACGAAGCCCCCGTCCGGATGATGCCGCGCCACGAACGCGCGGTTCACATACTGGGTCACATTGCCCCACAGCCATCGCTCCCCGGTCGAGCGCCGCACCACCGCCGCGTTGCGATCCGCGTAATCCGTCAGCAGCGGCACGAGGGAATTATAGAAGTGGAACCCCAGCAATGCCGCGGTGGAGCCATCGGTTTTCGCGATTTCCAGCACGGCGTGCGCCGCATCGCGCAGCGTGCCGCCCCCGCCGCCCAGCGACGCGGGATAGAGCAGGTTGACCAGCCCGCTTTCCCGCAACTGGCGGATCTGGTCCAGCGGCCGCGTGCCGTCATGGTCGCGATCGACCGTGCCTTCCGCGAAAAGGGCCGCCAGTTCCCGTGCTTTCCCGATCCAGTCGGCGGGGTAGGGGGCATGCGCGCGCGGGCGTGTCTGTTCCCACAGGGCATGCGACGCGGCAGGACGGGGCGAGGCAATCTGATTCATGGTTGGCATATCCCAGGGAAAATACGGTCAGGCGGAGGTCTTGCGACCGGCGGGGCGGAGGGCGAGGCCGATCCACAGCAGGCCGGCGCAGGCATAGAACAGCGGCCCGATCAGGATGGCGCGCGCCAGGCCGTACTGGTCCGACAGGGCACCCAGCAGCCAGGGCGCGAAAAAGCCGGAAACGGCGGTGGACGCCATGGCGCCGAACGAGCCCGAGATCGTCCGCAGCGTCGCGGGCACCGTCTCGATCAGCAGCGTGGTCAGGCTGCCGGCCGTGGAGCCGAAGGCGACGATGGCGCCCAGCGCCGCGATTTCGCTGACGCGCAGGCTGCCGGTGGTGAAGGACACGGTGAACAGCACCGCCGCGATCAGCGTCGTCGCGGCCAGGCTGGCCGGCAGGCCCCAGGCGCGGCGCGCCAGGTATCGCCCCGTCAGCCATCCGCCCAGCGGCCCCGCCGGCATGGTAAGCAGCAGGGTGGCGGAAAGGAAACGGGTCGCATGCAGATTGTCCAGCCCATGCACGCGGTGCAGAAAGGGCGGCAGCCACATCTGCGCCGTCATCATGCCGGAAAAAAACAGGCTGAGAGCCAGAAGATGCGTGACATACGGCCCGATGCGCAGCACCGCGACCTGCCGTTTCCACGACGCGTCGCGCGGCGCGTCGATCGGCCGCCCGTCCGCCTGGCCCGGGCGTGGCTCGGGCAGATGGAACAGGAACAGCGCCAGCAGCAATCCCGGCAGCCCGGTCAGCAGAAAGGCCTGGTGCCATCCATACCGCGCGGCGATCCATCCCCCGAAACCGAAGGCCAGGGCCGAACCCAGCTTGTTGCGCGCCATGAAAAGCGCGAACACCAGGTTGCGGGCCTTGCGGTCATAGAGGTCGGCAAGCCAGCCGGGCGCGATGCCCTGATAGGCGGCGATGCCGAAACTGGTCAGCGCCCGCCAGAAGACGAGCGTCGCCAGCCCCGCCGCCAGCGCGCTGCCGGCCGAGGCGACGCTCCACAGGATCACGGTGCCGACCAGCACGGCCTTGCGCCCGAAACGCCCCGTCAGCAGGGCGAAAAGCGGTGCGCCGACAATGCCCGCCAGGGTCGAGACCGCCATGACGCTGCCAAACGCCGTGTCGGAGAGCCGCAGATCCGCCTTCATCGGGGTCAGCAGGCCGGACAGGATCATGCCCTCCATCGCACAGGCCGTCCCGGTCGCCAGCATCACGACGACAGCGCGCGTGCGCGAGGCCCGGGCGGCATCGGCCGGTGTCGCAAAAGACCCATCCCCGACGGGCGGGGACAGCGCATGCGTGGCGGACATCGGCCTACGCCCCCGCGCCGACGGGCTGGGTCACGGCATGGCGCGCGCGATGCAGCGCCGCCGCTTCGGCCAGGAGGCCCCGGTCGAGCCAGCCTTCAAGGTCGAAATCCCGCTCGATGAGCCCCTGTTCGCGCAGAAACGCCTTCTGCACCGCCAGCGTCTCGACATAGGCATCGTCCAGCGACAGGCGAATGCCCTGCGGAATGTTCTCGTACACCGCCGTCAGGCTCTCCGGCTCCTGGTGCAAATCGGCGGACAGCGCCCGTACGGCCGCAATCGGCGCCGACGCCGCCCAGTCCGAGGCCTCGATCAGCCGCGCGACCACGCGCACCACCAGGTCCCGCCGCTCTTCCAGCAGCGGTGTGCTCACCACCAGCCCGCGCAGCACCGACGGATGCACCCGCGCGGTCAGGTCGGGCGCCAGGCGGGTATCGTACAGCACGTTCAGAAGCGGATAGAGCCCGCCATCGGGCGGGATCGAGGCCGTCACCGCATCCACCGCGCCGCTTTCCAGCGCCTCCAGCGCCGTCTGGAACGCAAAGCGCAGAAAGCCCCCCTTGGCCGCGCCCGGGCTGAACCGGCGCGGGACATAGACCAGTTCCACATCCTCCAGCGTCAGCCCCGCCTGTTGCAGCGCGACGCGATAGATCTTGAGCTGCTGGGCCACCATCAGGTCGAACGGGCTGTCGGGATTATGGAACACCGCCAGCCTGCGCCCCCGCAGCCCTTCCACCCGGTCGATCCCCGAGCGGTTCAGCGACAGGACCGGATAACGCCCGTCGAGAAACGCCAGCCCGACGACCTTGCAGTCCACGCCCTGGCTGCGCTTCCACACCGCCGGCGCATGGCCCGCATTGCGGATCCAGAAGCGCTCGTCATGGCCGTAGACGATCTGCGGCGAAAACCCGACCGATTTGAAGACGAACCGCACGTCGCGTTCGTCGCGGAACTCCTCTTCCAGCAGCCCGCGCGCATGGGCGATTGCGCTGACGGTCGGCACGGACGGGCAACGGGTATAGGAAATGACAGGCACGGTCATGATATGTGCTCCTTGAGCCAGGAAAGGGATGCGGGCAGGTGCCCATGTCGCGCCAGCAGCGCGCGGGCATTGCCGAACAGCACGGCGTCCTGGCTGTCCGGGTCGGTCGCGGTGGCCGCGCACACCCGCTCCAGCGTCGGCACGGCATCGGCCAGCGGCGCATAGTCCGAGCCGAAGACGATCCGCTCCGCGCCCAGCACGCGGATCGCGGCGGCCACGGCGGCGGTGCCGCTTCCCGCCGCCCCGGTATCCAGCCAGATCTGTCGGAAATGCCGGCGCAGCGGGCCGATCGCGATGCGCGGCGACACCTCCGCCTGCTCGGCCGCCAGCGCCCCCAGCGCCGATCCGCCCAGCATCGCGATCTGGATCGCGACATCGGGGAAGGGATCGAGAAAATCGGTAAAGGCCAGGGTTGCCACCGCCGAGGCGAAATGAAACCCGTTATCGATCACCCAGCGGATGCCGTCATTGTCGCCATGGAGGATATCGGGCGGCTGCCCGGTAATAGCCGGGTTGGCAAAACCCGTGTGCAGATAAAGATGGCTGCGATGCGCCTGCGCCGCTTCCAGCAGCGGGCGGAACTGTTCGGCCGAGGCACGGGAAAAGAAGCCGTTGACCGGCAGCACCCCGCCGATCAGCCCCAGCGTGCCATGCGCGCGCTCCAGTTCGCGCACCGACCAGCCGATATCGCTGGTGCTCAGGGCCGCCACCGCGCTGAAACGGTCCGGGTGGCGCCGGATCAGCGCCGCCGTATCGTCGTTCCATGCCGACCACAGGTCGCGCGTGGCGTCGGCGGGCAGGGCGGCATCCACCCCCAGCGTCGTCGGCCAGGACAGGAGCTGATGCACGATCCCGGCCTGGTCCAGATGCGCCAGGCGCCGGTCGATATCATGCCATTGCGGCCCCAGTGGAAAGGCCCCGCCGGTCCCCGCCCCGGCCCCGGCGCGCCAGATGGCCAGCCCGCCGTCCCGCGCGCCGATGCGTGGCGCCTCGGTCCGTCGGCCCAGGATTTCCAGGGTCGAGGGCGGAAACCAGTGGGCATGCAGGTCGATGACAGGGTGTGTGCTGCTCATGGAAACCTCTCAGAAATCGGCACGGGCGGAGAGCAGGAACATCCGCGCCGCGCCGTACTGGTAGGTGAAGGTCTGCGACGTGGCCGAGTACGGCAGCACCTGCACCAGGTAGCGCGCGCCTGCGACGTTGTTGATGATGCCGCTGATTTCCCACCGGCTGTTGCCGGGACGGAACGAGGCATGGACATCCCCCAGCCACACCGCCCGCTGCTGGAGCGCCGAGGCCGTTTCGTTGGACACCAGGTAGTAATAATGGCCGGTATAGTTCCACCGCGTGCCGACCGAGCCAGTGCCGATGGGGGTGCGGAAATCCCAGTCCGCCGCGATATTGGCTGTCTGGCGCGGCGCCCGGGCAAACGCGTTCCCCGTCAGGTTGGCCGCCCCCGTGGTGCCGGCGGGCGCCGCAAAGCGCGTGAATGCCGTTCGCAGCACGCCGACATTGCCTGACAGGGTCAGATCCGCGACCGGCCGCGCCTGGAACGAGAACTCCCCGCCATAGGACCTGCCGGACGCCGCGTTCGTCAGCGCCAGCACGGTCGCCTTCGTCGCCGCGTCGGTCGCGGTCCACGAGGTCTGGATATTGTCGTATTGCGAATAGAATCCGTCGGCACTCAGCGTCAGGCGACGGCCGAACCAGCTCCCTTTGTATCCACCCTCGTAGGAAATAAGGGTTTCCGGACTGACTGGCGCGGCCTTCTGTAACGGCGCCCCGCCGCGCTTGACCGGATTGGGCGTGACCTGGGTATTGAAGATGCCCGACCGATACCCGTCCGCGATCCGCGCATAGAGCATCTGGTGGTCGCCGATCAGGAATTGCGGCTCGACGTCGAAACTGACATTCGACCAGTTCCGCCCCCCATGATAGGCGTCGATCGTCGCAATCCCGCTGCCGACGCGGGCGGCATTCCACCAGTCCGCCGGATTGGCGGCGAACGAGACCGGATACAGCGCCTGCCGGCTGTCGAGGTCCAGATGCAGGTGGTCATGCGTCCACCGCACCCCGCCCGCGATCTGGAACCACTTCACCACATGGATGGTGGTATTGCCGAACAGCGCGAAACTGTCGGTCGTCTGGGTATAATGCGTGCCCGCCCATGCCGGCTGGCCGATGATCGCGGGCGTGGTGGCGGCACCGGGCGGCAATGTCGCCGTGGCGTAGCGGTCGTTCAGGTTTTCATGGAAATAATAGGCCCCCGCGATCCAGGAAACGCGCCGCCGCGCGTCGGACGCCAGGCGGAACTCCTGGCTCACCTGAGTCGGGTGCAACTTGTCGTACGACCGGCTGTATTCGGCCGGCGTATAGTCCCCGTCGCCCGAAACCCGCCGCTGGGCAGTGTCGAACGACGTGATCGCAGTGAAGGTCAGCCCATGGCCCGGATGCCAGACGGTATGAAGCGACACCCCCTCGGATACCAACGCCTGCCGCCCGTTGACGTTGGTGTTCGTATGGTCCCGGCTGCCGATGGCCAGCGGTGAATAGACCGACGTGCCGCCGGCGCTGTAATAGGGCACGTTCGTGCCCTGCATGTCGCGCACATGCAGGTTCAGCAGAAATTCCAGCGCGTCGGTGGGTTTCCACAGCGCCTGGAAGCGGGTGGCGAAATCGCCGAACGTCCCCACGCGCTTGCCGCTGTACAGATTATGCGCCCAGCCATCCTGGTTCTCGTCGCGGACCGAAAGACGAACGGCCAGCCTGTCCTTCACCACGGGCGTGTTGAAGACCAGTTCGCCGCGCTTCTGCCCGTAATTGCCGAAATCGACCTGGGCATACCCGCTCCGGGCGAAGTCCGGGCGTCGCGACGTGAACTGGATCGCCCCGGCCGTCGCGTTCTTGCCCCACAGCGTCCCCTGCGGGCCGTTCAGCACCGCCACCTGCGCCTGGTCGAAAAGCGGAAAACCCTGGAAGGCGAGGCTGTTCAGATAGACGTCGTCCGCATAGACCGCGACCGCGCCCACCGCGTTGTTCGCCTGATTTCCATTGCCGACCCCGCGAATATAATAGCGCGGGCGCAACCGCCCGTCGAAATTATAGCCCAGCGCGTTGGGCGCCAGCGCGGCGACATCGGCGGCGCTGTCCAGGTGCAGGCGAGCGATGGTCCGTGCGCTGACGGCGGTGACGGTGCCCGCGACCTTCTGGATATCCTGCGACCGCCGGTTCGCCGTCACCATGACGGTTTCCACACCGCCTGGGTGTGAATCCTGCCCCGCCGGCGCGGCCTTCCGGGCGGGCGTCTCCGCCTGGGCAACAGGGCGGGACAGGCCGACCAGCACCGTACCACATGCCAGCACACGCGCGCAGGGCATCATCACGCCATGCCGACCCAGGCCGGAACGGCCGGCGGAAACAAGGCGGCGCGTCCGGTTCTGCAACGCGGGATCGATGTGCCGTACGGTATTGGACACCTGTATATGCCTTTTAACATAAACCACAACAAAACTAAGTGTAGTCGGTGCCCCAAAGACATCATAGTGACGGTGATTAAATTTGACATGGGTACAGATATAACTTAATAAAATAGTGAATAAGCACGAGGCGGCGCCATGACACCCTTCCTTCCGTCCCTGGACCGGGGGGCGGACGACAATTTGCAGGAACAGATCGTCCGCCAGTTCATCGCGGCCATCGTGGCGGGCGCCCTGCGTCCGGGGCAGAGGCTCCTCAGCGTGCGGGAAAGCGCCGCTCGCTGGCGCGTGTCGCGCAACACCGTGGTGCTGGCCTACGAGCGCCTGGGGGCGGAAGGCTATATCGAGCCCCGGTCTTCCAGCGGCACGTTCGTCCATCGCATGCCGCCCGGCGCCCGGCGGGCGATCGCGACCCCCTCCGCGGGGCTCGAAGCCGGGGAAAGCCTGCGCCCGCGCCCGGCCGATTCATTGTTCGACCAGGCCTTCGTCGATGACAGGCGGCACGGCTCGTCGCAGTCGGTGGCGCTCAGCCTCGGCTTCGGGTCCAACGTGCCGCTCTATCGCGCGCGCGAATGGCGCCGGGTCGTCCAGCGCCTTCTGGTCCATGACGGCTGGAAGGGGGGTGGGCAGTTCCAGCCCAATGCCGGCCTTCCCTTCCTGCGGGACATGCTGGCCCGCTGGCTGACCGCCCGGCATGGCCTGCCGGTCGATGCCCGGCAGGTGATCGTCGTCGCCGGCCTCCAGCAGGCGCATTCGATCATTGCGCGCGCCCTGTCGCGGCACGACCGGGCCGTCATGCTGGAAGATCCGTGCTATGTCGGCAAGCGCCGGCTGTACGAGGCATGCGGCGCGGGCATCCGCCCGGTACCCGTCGACGAGCACGGGATCAGCCTGCACGACGCGGCGTTCGAGGGCGTGGGGCTCGCGGTGGTCAATCCGGGCTGTCACGTCCCGCTGGGCGTGACGCTGCCTCTGGCGCGCAGGCGCCAGCTTCTGGCGGCCGCGCGGGCGGCGGGGGCGCTCCTGGTCGAGGAATCGATGTACGACCTGCTCAGTCTCGATGACGATTTGCCGTCCCTGCTCGCGCTCGCCGGCGGCCAGGGCGTCATCCATGCCGGACTCTTCGCGCCGACGCTCGGCGGCGGCGTCATGCTCGGCTATCTCGTCGTGCCGTGGGCGGAATTGCAGGCGGTGCTCGAAACGAAGCTCCTCATGGATAACGGCCTCCCATGGCTGGAGCAGGAAGCCCTCGCCCGCCTCATCGACACGGGCGAACTGGATCAGATCCTGCGCCGCACGCGCACGGTGATGATGCGCCGCCGGCAGGCGGTGCTCGACGCGCAGCGCCGTCACCTGGGGGAGGTGACGCATGTCGGTATCGGTAAGGCGCCGAGAATGAGCTGGCTCCTCCCGTCCCGCTGGCCCGATACCGCCACCTTCGTCGCGCGCGGCGCCCAGGCCGGCATCTACGTTCCGGGACGCTACCCCCTCGTTCCGGAGTCGGGAAGAAAGTCGCTGATAAGCGGGCGCATCATCTCGCACGGCTATGGCGAGGTCGATGACGGGGAAATCGACAGGGTCTTCGCCCTGCTGGCCGGTCTGTGACGACCGGCCCCGCCCATGCCCGCCTCCGTCCCGGCGCTGGCATGGGGCCGGCTCATATGCTATCGTTCACATCGGCGTGTCGAAGCGCTTTTGCAACTGGGCGGCCTCCTCTGTCGGGTGGCCTGCCAAATAGAACACCCGGACCTATGGTCCTGAGGTGAACGGCCTCGGCCGTTCGCCACGGGGAATAGGCAGGAGGTGCGTACGCCCAGTGCAAAACACCTTTCGACCCGCCCGACGCCAGGCGGGTCGCGGGAAACTTGTGTCCCTCGTCCTTCCAGCGCCGTTATATCGTGCGCGGATGGGAAGGCGGGTTGGCGATGCGGGACGATGACGACATATCCCACGAAATCTCCGCGTCCGAGATGGTGGATGCCCTGGTGCGCACCTGCGGAAGGAGGCTTGCGCGACAAAAGGCGCATCTGCACGTCCTCCGCTGCGTCGAGGCGCGGCGGACGGACGAGGCGGCATTCTGGCTGGCCGTCCGCGCTCTCCTAGATCGCCGGATGGAAATCGATCCGGAAGAGACCGATCGGTTTCACTGAAGAGAATTTTGAAGACGCGTGAGGTTCGCATGAACTCGATAGTAGAGACATGGATCGGACAAAGCCTTCACGACCAGTTCGATCGCGTGGTCGAGGAACCCGTTCCCGAGAAACTCCTCGGTCTTCTCGATGGGCTGGAAAAAGACGACGAGGACCGCGCCGACCCTGCCGGATAATGCCGGCCATATCTTGGCCGCCCCGCCTGTCATCGCCGCGAAATCGCCGGTATTCATTTTTGAATTCCATCAGTTTAATAACATCCATAAAAATTCTCATGATGCTGCAACTGAAGGCAGAATGTTGGCGACGTCGGTTCAAACGGGAAAACGCCAGGCGCTGCGCAGCCTGTGGATCGGCGGGCGGTTGTGGATTGGCGCCGTGGTCGCCGTCCTGCTGTCCGCGACGATGGCCGGCATCATTCTGGCCCATGTCAGCCGGCTTTTCCTGCACGCCCGGCACGACGTGGCCACCCTGGAACAGCTTCGCCTGGTGCTGGACACGGCCAACCGCATCAGTGCCGAGCGCGCGCCGTCCAATGTGCTGATGTCCGGCGGCCCCGGCCTGCCGTCCGCCCGCGACAGGCTGCGCGCGGCAAGGGCGCAGACCGATCAGGCCCTGGCGCGCGGCGCCGCCATCGTGCCGGCGGCGCTGCTTCAGGATGCCGTGCGCCACCTGGCGCGGGCCCGCGCGCTGGTCGACCAGGCCGCCAGCCAGCCCCCGGCCGGGTATGGCGCGGTCCAGAATGCGGTCGATGCGCTTTTCGCGGCCTATGACGCCTACCGGGCGGTGGTCCTGTGGCGGGCGGCGCCCCTCATCCGCTTCGATCCGGAACTGGCCGGCCCGGTCCAGCATGCGCTGATCCTCTGCTTTCTGCGCGACGATGCCGGGCGCCTGGGCTCGACCATCATCGCGCCCCTGGTCGCCCATGCGCCGATCTCGTCGTCCAACATCGCCGCCGGCGACCGCCTCTCCGGGCGCATCGCCATGCAATGGCAGCTCCTGGCACTCGATCCCGACCTGACGGACGGCGGCTCCCGTCTGGCCGCGCTCAGGGCCGAAGCCGAGACGGCGTATTTCGGCGACGGGCAGCCTCTGGTGGCCGGCCTGATCGCCGAGGGGCGGCACGGGGGCGCCTACACCAGCGACGCCGCCGCGTTTTCCGGTCACTATGTCGAAACGCTGACGCCGCTGGAAATCTGGCGCACCGCCTGCCTGGACGCATTGCTGGCCCGATACCGGCAGAAGGAGCATCAGGCGCTGGACGTGGCGTGGATCGTGGGCGGCATGATGCTGGTCGTGGTCTGGCTGATCGCCGGCGGGGTGCTGCTGGTGCATCTGCGCGTGCTGCGCCCGCTGCTGGAAGCCAGCGAGGCCGTCGTCGCCCTGGTCCATGACCAGCCCGTCCGCCTGCCGCTGTCTCATCCCGGCGGCCCCGAACTCCGGCCGCTGATCGACGCGGTGGCCCTGCTGGACATCAAGCTCCGGGAACGCGCCGCCCAGGCCCGCCAGTTGAAATACCAGGCCGAGACCGACGAACTGACCGGCCTGCTCAACCGGCGGGCGTTCCTGATGCTGGGCGAGCCGCGGCTGGCCGGCGCGGGACCGGGCGAACGCGTCTTTTTCATCCTGCTGGATATCGACCATTTCAAGGCCATCAACGACCGGCACGGCCATACCAGCGGCGACCGGGTCCTGGTCGCCGTGGCCAACGCCCTGCGCGCGCATGTGCGGCCCTGCGACCTGGTCGCGCGTATCGGCGGCGAGGAATTCGCCATCCTGATCCAGGCGCCCAGCCAGGGAATCGCGCTGTCCCTGGCGCATCGCCTGCGGCAGAGCGTGGCGGGTCTCGCCATTCTGTCCACCGACGGCGCACGCGTCTCCGTCACCGCCAGCTTCGGGGTCGCCGCGGGCGACGGTCTCATATGGCGCCAATGCGTCGCCAAGGCGGATGTCGCGCTCTATGCCGCCAAGCGGGCGGGGCGCAATCGCGTCCACCTGGCCGAGCAGGATGTCTTCGCCTGGCCTAGCCCGCCGCGCTCCGGCCCTCTGCCCGCCTAGCCGGCCCGCGACGGCAGCGCGAACCGCCCCGGCCCGGCGACCGCGAGCGCGACCAGCCCGCCGGCGACGCCGATATTCTTGTAGAAATGAATCATCATGTCGTACCGCGGCATGCCGTCCATGGTCCAGAAATGATGGCCGATCAAGCCGGTCGCGACCGTATAGGCGGCCAGCAGCAGCGCCAGCGGCGCGACGAACACGCCCAGCACCAGCGCCACCCCGATGCCGAGTTCCACACCCGTCGCCACCAGCGCCGACAGCGCGGGCAGGGGCGCGCCGGCCTGCGTCATATAGGCGACGGCACCGGCATGGTCCGACAGCTTGCCCCACCCCATGACGAGAAAGAGGCCGGAAAGGGCGATGCGGGCGGCAAGCAGCGCGGCATCGCGGGTGGCGGGCAAGTTCATGGCGGACAATCCTCTCGAAGCTGCGGACAAGGCGGAGAAATCCGTGATGCCGGTCTCTCGCCGATGCCCCCACGCTATGCCCGGCCCGTTTCGAATAAAATAGAAACAATGGAAATTCATTAATTCCATTTATTTCCTTTCACCTCACCGCCCCCGGCCGGCACGGAACCCACGGACAGGGCGCGCGTTTCGATCGGGCGAACGGGTTGGATCGACGGACACGGACGGATACACGCATGCCCCTGCATGGATTGTCGCGCTTCAAGGACCGGACGGTAATCGTGACCGGGGCGGCGTCGGGGATCGGCCTCGCCACGGCGCTGCGTTTTCTCGAGGAAGGCGCCAGCGTCATTCTCGTGGACCGCGACGAAGCGGCCCTGCACGCCGTCATGCACGGCCTGGACCCGCAGCGGGCCATCCCGTCCCTGACCGATATTTCCATTCCCGCGCAGGTCGAGTCCCTGCTGGCGCTGGCCCGCCGCCAGTTCGGCGCGCTGGATGTCCTGGTGAACAATGCCGGCGTCACCACGATGGGCACGGTGCTGGAGTGTGACCTGGCGGCCTGGAACACGGTCTGCGCCACGATTCTGAACGGCACGATCGACGTCAGCCGCACCTTCCTGCCGATGCTGATCGACCGAGGCGGCAACATCGTCAACGTCGCCTCCGTCTCCGGCATGAGGGGGGACTGGAATACCGCCTATTACGACGTGGCCAAGGGCGGCGTCGTCAACCTGACCCGCGTGATGGCCATGGATCACGGGCGCGCGGGCGTGCGCGTCAACGCCATCTGCCCGGCCGTGACGCGCACGGGCATGACGAAGGACGCCGTAAAGGACAAGGCTTTCGTCAGGAGCGTGGAAGACCGCATCCCGCTCGGCCGCCTGGGAGAGCCCGAGGACATGGCGGCGGCGATCACGTTCCTGGCCAGTGCGGACGCCGCCTTCGTCACCGGCCTCATCATGCCGGTCGATGGCGGCGTGACGGCCTCCAACGGTCAGCCGCCCTTTCCCATGGACTGATCACGGGGCCGCGTCCGGCCTCCCGGCCGGCTGCCTCCGATCCGGTACGGCAGTTCGCGCGGCGCGCAACGGCATCGCCAGCGGGGTCGTCCCGCCTACAGCCGCGATTCCGCCGCGATCTCCTGCATGTCCAGGTCCCGCTCGATCTCCCGCAGCACATGGTCGTGGATCCGGCCGCTATGGTGCAGCGCCAGGATCTCGGCGCGGCCGGCCTGGATCGCCGCCAGCACGGCCTGATAGTGCGCGATTTCCTCCGGCCGGTGGGCCGGCATGTCATGGGCATAGTCGCGGGTCACGCGCAGGCGGTAGCGATATTGTTCCAGCAGGCGCGGGTGGCGTTCCGTGCCGTCGGGCAGGTGCGATGCCCGTTCGATCGCCCGAAGCTGGGCCTCGGCCACGCGGAGCCAGGCGGTGTTCTCGTCGGCCTGGATCCCCGCCGCGTCGTCGTCGGTCAGCTTCAGGGCGCGCACCAGCGGTTCCA
Organism: Gluconacetobacter sacchari; assembly: GCF_014174255.1. GTDB lineage: Bacteria > Pseudomonadota > Alphaproteobacteria > Acetobacterales > Acetobacteraceae > Gluconacetobacter > Gluconacetobacter sacchari. The sequence goes on along the minus strand of NZ_JABEQJ010000001.1, from coordinate 295,459 downwards.
GCGTAATGCCCTGCAACAGCACCGTGACCAGGATCGCGGCAAAGGCACAGCACAGCGCCAGGTCGCGGCCAGGCAGGCGCTCGGGCAGCGACAGCGCGGCCGCCAGGGTGACGACGCCGCGCATGCCCGACCAGCCCATGACGAGGGTCTCGGGCAGCGACGGGGCCGCGAAATGGCGCGGCCACCACCGGCGCAGGACCGCCCGCGCGGCGTCGGCACCGAACAGCCAGACGAAGCGCGACGCGATCATGGTCGCGAGAATGATGGCGATCGGGATCACCAGCGCGGACATCAGGTCGTGCGTGCCCTCCAGCCGATGCAGCACCCCGCGCAGCGACAGGCCGATCAGGATGAACAGCACCGATTGCAGCAGGAAGACCATCACCTTCCAGAACGCCAGCCCACGGACGCGCGTGCTGGCGCTGAAGTCGGCATGCTGGTTCCAGCCCAGCATCAGGCCGGTGGTGACGGTGGCCAGCACGCCGGAAACATGCAGCCGGTCGGCCCCGATATAGGACGCCGCCGCCAGCAGCATGGTCGCGGTAATGATCAGGTCGCCGTCGCGCAGGCGGCGGATCAGGATCAGGCCGCCCCAGCCCAGCACGGCCCCGATCGCGACCCCGCCGACCGAGACCAGGCAGAACGCCCCCACCGCCGCCATCGGGTCGAACAGCCCGGTCAGCGCCGCCGCCAGCGCGAAGCGGAACAGCACCAGGCCGGTGGCGTCGTTCAGCAGGCTCTCCCCCAGCAGGAGCGAGGTCATGCGTCCGGGCAGGCTCAGCCGTTCCATCGCCGCCTCGGCCGCCACCGCGTCGGGCGGCGAGACGATGGCCCCCAGCGTGAAGCACACCGCCCAGGGCAGCGACGGCACCGCCAGCCGGGCCGCGATGCCGACGGCGAGCGTGGTGAACAGCGTGGTGCCGACCGCCAGCGCCAGGATGCCGCGCAGGTTGCGGCGGAATTCGTGCCAGGCGGTGAACCACGCGCTGCTCATCAGCAGGGGCGGCAGGAACACGATCATCACCAGGTCGGGGTCCAGCGTCACGTCCGGCATGCCCGGCAGCAGCGCCAGCCCCGTTCCGCCCAGGATGAAGGCGGCCGCCGGCGGCAGCTTCAGCCAGCGCGCCAGCCGTTCCAGCGCCAGGATCACCAGCAGCAGGAACAGAAAATATTCATAGCGGGCGACGTCGGACATGCAGGGCGATCCGCAGCGGGACGCATCGATCAGGACGCGCCGTTCCAATCCACCATAGAGCAACAGGATCGCCAAGGGGATGGACGATGATCGAGACGACGATACGGCGCGCGCCGCCGCCCCGTTGCGACTGTCTCAGCTTTGCGACAGTCGCAACGGGCAGAGACACGTTCGTGTGAGAGCGCTTGCAGGCTTGTAGCGGTCCGAAAACCTTCCTGCCGATAAGCAGGCTGGTCGGCAATAGCCATGGGGCCACCGCCTCACGCGTTGTTCCGCATCACGGAAACTTCAATAAGAATAAGGAACATACGCAAGATGATTACGGGTGTGTTCTCGATCGTCACCTCGATCTTGCTGGCCCTCGTCGGGCTTTTTCTTTTCCTGGGCGGTGGATACCTGCTCGTTCTCGGCGGTTCCTGGTTCTATGCCCTGGCGGGCGCCGTCATGATCGGTGCCGCGCTGGCGGGGTTCCGGTCGCCCAGGCTCGCGCTCCGGCTCTATGCCGGGCTGCTGCTGTTCGCGACGGCATGGTCGCTCTTCGAGTCCGGATTCAACATCTGGAACCTGGAAGTGCGCCTGCTGACGCTGGTGGGCATCGGCGCCTGGATGCTGCTCCCGTGGGTCTGGCGCCAGGGCGGAAGCTGGCTGTCCGACAAGCGCGAGATGCTGGGCGCCGTCGGCATCGGCGTCCTGGTGCTGGTGGTCAGTTGCTTCACCTCCTATTCGATCGACGGCACGGTGCCGGCCGAGCGGATGGGCGCGCAGGACCAGGCCGATTCGGCTGTCGACGGGGTGCCCGCCGCAGACTGGCAGGCCTATGGCCGCACCATGGGCGGTGACCGCTATTCGCCCCTTGGCCAGATCACGACGGCCAATATCGGCCACCTGAAGCGCGCGTGGCTCACGCGCACGGGCGATGTCCGGCAGGATGGCGAAGGCACCGTCGCCGGCCCCGACCAGGGGCATGAATTCAACCTGGAGGTCACGCCGATCAAGGTCGGCGACACGTTGTACATGTGTACGCCCCATAGCTGGGTGATGGCGCTGGACGCCGCGACCGGCAAGGTCAAGTGGACGTTCGACCCCCATCCGGCCAAGGCGGACCAGGAGAAGAACGTCTATCTCTCCTGCCGCGGCGTGACCTATTACAAGATCCCGGACGAAATCCAGACCAGTTGCCGCACGCGTATCTACTCGCCGGTGGCCGACGTCCGCATCGTGGCGCTCGATGCCGAAACCGGCAAGCCGTGCGACGATTTCGGCGATCACGGCTTCATTTCGCTGCGCCAGTATCTGGGCCACGTGCCGCACGGGTTCCATTTCGTCACCTCGCCGCCGCTGGTGGCGAAGAACCGCCTGATCACCGGCGGCTGGATCTTCGACAACCAGGCCAATTTCGAACCCTCGGGCGCGGTGCGCGGCTTCGACGCCACGACGGGCGAAATCGCCTGGGCCTGGGATGCCGGCCACACGCCGGAAACCTGGAAGCCCGGCCCCGACGACGTGCTGACGCGCGACACGCCCAACGCCTGGGGCGTCTACACGGCCGATCCCGATCTGGGCCTGGTCTATATCCCCACCGGCAATTCCCCGCCGGACAATTGGGGTGGCTCGCGCCGTCCGTTCGACGACGCCACGTCGTCGGCGACGATCGCGCTGGACATCGTGACGGGCGAACGCCGCTGGACCTACCAGACCGTGCATCATGACCTGTGGGACATGGACATCCCGTCCGGCCCCTCGATGGTCGATCTGCCCGGCCCGAACGGCGAGACGATCCCCGCCCTGGTGCAGAGCACCAAGCGCGGCGAATTCTTCGTGCTGGACCGCCGCACCGGCCAGCCGGTCCCCGGCTACCCGGTCGAGGAACGCAAGGTGCCGACCGCCGGCGTCGCCCCCGACGACCGCGCGTCGCCCACCCAACCCTACCCGACGGCGATGCCCTCGGTCTCCCCGCCGGACCTGAAGGAGGCCGACATGTGGGGCGCCACGCTGCTGGACCAGATGATCTGCCGCATCCAGTACCGCCAGTCGGCCTATGACGGGCAGTTCACCCCGCCCCATGTCGGCCGGACCACGATCGTCTACCCGGCCTTCTACGGCATCGTCGACTGGCAGGGCATCACCATCGACCCGCAGCGCAAGATCATGCTGGCGAACGCGAGCTACCTGCCGTTCCGCATCAAGCTTGATCACCGCCAGACGCTGGAAGGGCCGGGCACCCTGCCGAAATGGAACGGCCAGGGCGAGGAACCCGCGGCCAAGGGCGACGCGCTGTCGGTCTCGCCCGACTACGGCACGCCGTACATCGCCTACACCGATCCCTGGCTGAACCCGTTGCAGATCCCCTGCAAGGGCCCGGTCTGGGGCACGCTGACGGCGATCGACCTGGTGACGAAGAAGATCGTCTGGCAGCACCCGGTCGGCACCACCCGCGACACCGGTCCGTTCCGCACGCACACCAACCTGCCGCTGCCCACCGGCATGTATAATATCGGCGGCAACATCGTGACCAAGGGCGGCCTGGTGTTCATGGGGGCCACCGCCGACGACTACCTGCGGGCCTTCGACCTGGCGACGGGCAAGGTGCTCTGGCGCGACCGCCTGCCGGCGGGCGGCCAGGCCACCCCGATGTCCTACGAGGTCGGCGGCAGGCAGTATGTCCTGATCGCGGCCGGCGGCCATGGCGGCCTGGGCACCCGCAGCGGCGACTACATCATCGCCTATACACTCGACGGCGCGCAGGGAACCGGCGCGACCGCCCAATAAGCAATAACAAGCAACAATGGGTACCGGGCGCGCCTGCCGGCGCGCCCGGCATCGCCCCAACGGAATCAAACCAATGCGTCTGACAGAACGGCCGGCACGGCTCCGGCCTCCGGCGCTCAGGACATCGGCGTTCAGGGCTCTGGCGCTCAGGGCTCTGGCCCGCCTGTCCATCCCCGGCATCATCCTGCTCGGCATCGTCCTGCTCGGCGCCGCTTCGGCGGCCCATGCCTCGGACGTCACGCTGGGCATCATCGGCCCGCACGAATACGATCTTCCCGTCGATTTCCAGCCCTTCAACGTGCTGGTGCAGTATGGCGACGGCAACGCGGCCGGCTCCTATTACAACGGGTCCGGCCAGCGGGTGGCGGGGCAGGGCAGCCACACCTGGTCGGGCCTGACCAAATACGTCCATTTTCGCAGCTTCGATGCCATCCCCCATGTCGGTTTCGCCTTCGAAATCATCCAGGGCGAAAGCTTCACGCTGGCCAACGGCCGGAATTACGGCGGCCTGGGCCCCACCATCGTCGGCCCCGCCGCGTGGTTCAAGCCGAACGCCCACAGCACTTTCGGCTTCCAGACCTTCATGCAGACGCCGGTGGGCACGCGCGATGCCACCTCGCCCAATTACTGGTCCAACATCTCCAGCTTCATCTTCGATTATGAATGGAAGCATTTCAGCTTCGACGGCGACGTCGGCACCGTCGTGGGCTCGACGAAGCATGTCAGGGGCCAGAACAGCTATTTCCCCGGAATCGTCTTCTATTCCAACCTGCGCTGGAGCTGGAAGGCTACAAGGCTGCTCGAACCGTTCTTCGCGCTCGACTGGCAGAACGTGACGGGCACCTACAACAATACGCACCATGCCTATGTCAGCGATTCCAGCAGCCGCGAGGTCGCGCTGGGCGTCGGCATGATGTTCAATATCGCGAAAAACCTGTCCTTCACCACACGCTATACACATTCGGTCGAGGGCAGGAACACGCCGGAGAGCAACGCCTATTACATCAAGTTCGTCTATCTCTGGTAATCGGCCCAGGCCGTCGCGTCATCCCGGTGTGTCGTCACATATATATCGAAATATATAGAGTATTGACCCGGGCGCGCATTGGCGTGAAGCCTTCTTCCCGGTGCGCCCCTCCCGATCCGGCGGAAGGATCCGGCGCACCGGGGCATGTTGTGAAATGATACGGGCGCGGCAGCGGACAATGGAATCGGCAGATCCGGCAAAACGCAGCATCGCCACCGCGCGGAACGGCGCCGGTGGCACCATGGTGGAACGGTCGTGGCAGCGATGCGCCTCCGCCCATCATCTCGACCCCGCGCAGGGCTGGGCGGCCGACATTCTCAGCGGCGCGGAATTCCGCCATGTCAGCGGGCGCTCCGTCCCGCTGATGCGGGCGGCCCTGCCCGAGATGCGGCGCCTGTTCGACCTGGCCTATCCGCTGGGGCTGCTGGTGCTGCTGGCCGATCCCGACGCCATGCTGCTGGCCCGCTGCGCGGACGAAACCCAGTCGGCGCACTGCCGCAGGATGGGCCTGTTGCAGGGCGCGATCTGGGACGAGGCCGTCGCCGGCACCAACGGCGTGGGCACCTGCGTCCGCGATGGCGATCCGATCTTCCTCGGCCAGGGCGAGCATTGGCGTTTCTGCCTGTCGCCGCTGGCCAGTTTCGCGACCCCGGTCTTCGACGCCCAGGGGCGGATGGCGGGCGCGCTCAACCTCGCCGCCTTCCACGGCAATGCATCCCGTCGCGCGGCGCCGCTGCTGCTGGACACCCTGACCCAGGCGGGCCGCCGGATCGAGGACCAGTTGTTCCGCAGCCGCTATGCCGGGCGCAGGATGCTGCTGCTGGATGCCGCCGGCGGATGTTCCGCGCCGCTGGTCGCGATCGACGAAGACGGCCAGGTCGTCGGCGCCACGCGCGCGGCCCGTACCCTGATGCACTGGACGGACGACATGATCCGCGAGCAGCCCAACCTGCTGTCGGCGCTGGAAGGCGACGATTCCCCCAGTTTCCGCAAGGCGGAGGAAAGCGTCATCCGCACCGCCCTGGCCACCACCCAGGGCAACGTCACCCGCGCGGCGCGCGGCCTGGGGATCAGCCGGGCCACGCTCTATCGCAAGATGCGGCTGCTGGGCGTGGCCTGATCCGTTTCGCTCCCAGCTTGCGCGGCCGACGCCCGTTTGATAATCTGCGATTGATTATCATTATCGTGGTGACGCGTGCTCCGGAAAATTCATCGCTGGATCGGCCTGGCCCTGATCCTGCCATTCGCCCTGCAAGGCCTGACCGGGGTGCTGCTGGTGGTCCTGCCATTGCTGCTGGCCGGGCGCCCCGCCGTGCCGGCCATGGGGCCCGCCATGGGGGCCGAGGCCATGATCGGCGCCGCCCGCGCCGTGGCGCCCGCCGGCACGCTGCCCCTGCGCTTCGATCCGCCACGCTGGCCGGGCGACAGCGCGGTCGTCGCCTTCGGCCCGGCCGGCGAGCGCCACCCTGAATTCGAGGTGATGGTCGACCCAACCCACGCCGCAATCCTGCGCACCCACATCGTGCCGCACATGCTGCGGGTGCTGCACAATCTGCACGCCGACCTGCTGCTGCTGCCCTACGGCCAGAACGCGACCGGTATCATGGGCGTGCTGCTGAGCGTGATGGCCATCACCGGGCTGATCCTGTGGTGGCCGCATCCGGGGCTGTGGGCATCGGGCAAATGGCGCCGCACGATCGCGGTCTCGCCCCGGGCCAGGGGCTATCGCCTGTGGCGCGAGACCCATGTCAGCCTGGGGTTCTGGACACTGGCGATGATGCTGTTTCTCGGCGCCAGCGGGGCGGTGCTGGCCTTTCCCTTCTCCCGTCCGCTGTTCGGTGTCCAGGGCGGCGACCGCCCGGCCCACGCCCGTTCGCACCGCCCGGACCACGCGGCCCCCCTCCCCGGCGAGCAGGGGCTGGACGCGGCGATGGCCGCATTGCGGAGCCAGCGGCCCGACGCGGTCCTGACCGCGGTCCGGCTGGGCGCGCTGCCCGCCGACCAATCCTTCACCGTCATCCTGCCCGGCCACGGCCCCAACCACCCGGCCACCCTGCGCTATGACGCCGAGGCCGGCGCCGTGCGCGTCACGCGCGATCCGGGGCGGCAGCGAACGGGCGAATGGGCCTTCATGTGGCTGCATACGCTGCACGAGGCCAAGCTGGCCGGGCCGGTCGCGTTCGCCGGCCTCTGGCGCACGGCGGTCGGCATCGCCGGCCTGGCGCTGTTCTTCTTCTCGATATCCGGCGGGGTGATGTGGGTGCTGCGCCGACGCGGCGCCGCCATGCGCCGGACCCGCGCGGCCCCGCGTCCGGGTCCGGACAGCGCTGCGGTTTCCTAGAACGTGGCGGGGTCGGGTCCGATCCGCCCGTCCGCGCGATCCAGGCCCGCGATCCGCGCCATATCGTCCGCATCCAGGGCGAAATCGAACACCGCGATATTCTCGTCGATCCGCTTCGCCGTCGCCGATTTGGGAATGACGATCAATCCGCTGTCGAGATGCCAGCGAATGATCACCTGCGCCGGCGTCCTGCCGTGCTTCCGGGCGATCTCCACGATCACCGGGTCCGCAAGCGCCTGCCCCTGGCCGAGCGGGCTCCAGGACTCGGTCGCGATGCCGAGTTTCGCGTTACAGGCGCGCAGCGCATGCTGCTGGAAACCCGGATGCAGCTCGATCTGGTTGACGGCCGGCACCACCCCGGTCGCATCGATGATGCGGTCCAGGTCCTCGGCCCGGAAATTCGAGACGCCGATCGACGTCACCCGCCCGTCTTTCTGAAGCGCGACCAGCGCCTTCCAGCTTTCGACGCACTTGCCCCCCTCGGGCCTGGGCCAGTGAATGAGATAGAGATCGAGCGTCTTCCGCCGCAGCTTGTGCAGGCTGGCGTCGCACGCGCGCAACGTCGCGTCGTACCCCTGGTCGTCGTTCCACAGCTTGGTGGTGACATAGATGTCGGGATGCGTCGCCAGGCCCTCTCCCACCCCGTCCTCGTTCCGATAGATCGCGGCGGTGTCGACGGCCAGATACCCCGCGGCGACGGCGTGCCGCACGATGTCGGCCGTCTCCGCGGCCGGCGTCCGCCACACGCCCAGGCCAAGCTGCGGCATCGTCGTGCCGTCATTGAGGTGGACATGCGGCTGCGCGGGCTTTTCGGGTCCGGGCGTATCGTTCATTTTCACTCTCTCACTCGACTGTCTCAGAAATGTCCGCGACCGGCGGAGGCGCGCCCGTCCGAGGACCATGGGATATCAGATTTTCACGTCGGAACGGCCGGATAGACAAGCGCTCATCGGGACCTTCGGTTTCGACAGGGTGCCGTCCCGCCGCCGAATCCGGCGCCTCCCCGCGCGGGCCGTTCCTTCAGGGGGGAACAAAAAGCCGGGGGGAAAGGCAGGAAGCCGAAATGACTTCCGCCCTTCCCCCCGGCTCATGAAGCAGATCCGCGTCTAGAGCATCATCCAACCGCATGGACTCATTCGGTCGGATAAAGATGCTCAATAAAACAATGATCTATATCCATATCCGTGAACCAGTGTGAACGGATATGGCTCTAGAATGGCGGGGCCGGAATGCTGGTGCCCGCGAAGGGGGCGACGACGATCAACTGGTTGGTGACGGAGGTGACGCCGGGCGTGTTCTCCGCCGCCACCCGCGCGGCGGTCACCAGCCGCTCGTCGGTCACGGCCCCGCTCAGGATGACGGCCCCGCGATAGGCCTCGACCTTCACCAGTTCGCGCACGCCCGAACCCAGCCCGCTTTCCAGCGCGGCTTCCACCGCCTGGCGGATCGCCTCGTCCCCGGTCGCGACGGGCGCCTCGTCGGCCAGCGGCAGCAGGGCGCGCAGCACGTCGGCGCGGGCCAGGATGCCGATCACCCTGCCGTTCTGCACCACGGGCAGGCGCCGGACATGATGGATGGTCATGCTGTCGATGGCGTCGGCCAGCATCGCCTCCGGCTCGATGGTGACGGGCTGGTCGGTCATCACGTCGGCGACCTTGCGGCCGTGGGTGTGGACATAATCCTCCGCCCTGCGACCGGGCGACAGGAACAGGTCCTTCAGCCACGAGCGCGTGCCGGTCGTTCCCAGCTCGTGCCGTCGCAGCAGGTCGCCTTCGGTGATGATCCCGACCAGTTCCCCCTGGGCGGAGGTGACGGGCACCCCGCTGATCTTGCGGTCCAGCATCAGCCGGATCGCGTCGGCGATGTTCTGCGTCGGTTCGACGCAGAACACCGGTGATGTCATGATATCCTGGACTTTCATGGCTTGCAGCCTTCTGCTGAAGACCATCCGAGTCTGGGCACGCGCCGGCACCGATGCAATCGCGGTCCGGATTTTGTGAAGAGGCCGTCCAGGCGGGCAATGACCCAGGCCGCGAGATAATGGGCGGCCAGGCAGCCGCCGGCGGTGGCGATGGTGCTGCGGGCAAAGAAGGGCTGTTCGAGCACCGTCACCCCGGCGTCCCGCACCCACGGCGCCGTCGTCAGGTCCGTGCAGGCCGGAATGTCTTCAAGCAGGCCCAGTTTCGCAAGCACCAGCGTGCCCGAACATTGCGCGCCCAGGGCGATCAGGGAATCGAGTTCGTTGTAGCCGTCGAATGTCAGGATGGCGATATGTATGGTCGTGTCTTCCCGGATATGGCGTCGCCGATCGGCATGCCGGCGGACCTGGCAGGCAGGTCTGGATGTACGGGTTCAGCATTGTCACGGCCAGCCACAATCCAATACAGTTTCATCGAACTGTATTGGCATCATGGCCCATACAATCGTCGAGGTCAGCCGTGGCACATCAGCCCACACGCCTATCCGCCATCGCGGAGGCCATCAGGCAGCGCATTGCCACCCGTGCCCTGGTGGCGGGCGACCGCCTGCGGTCGATCCGGCAGTGCGCCGAGACCATGCGGGCCTCGCCCTCGACCGTTGTGCAGGCTTATGACCGCCTGGCCGCCGAGGGCGTGATCGCCCCGCGCCGGGGGCGCGGGTTTCTACGTGACCGACCGCGCGCGTCCCGCCCTGTCGCGGGCCGACGCCGCGACGCCGGCCGCGCGGGCCGTCGACCCGTTCTGGGTATCGCGCCAATCCCTGGAATCCGATCCCCCGGAGTCCGGTCCGGCGGTCCTGAAGCCGGGATGCGGCTGGCTGCCCGCCGAATGGATGCCGAACGACGCCCTGCGCAAGGCGTTCCGTGCCGTCGCCCGGGGCCAGGGCGCCATCCTGTCGGACTATGGCAGCAGCCAGGGCGCGCTCCGCCTGCGACGCCTCCTCGCATCCCGGTTTTCCGAGGACGGGCTCGATATCGGCCCCGATCAGGTCCTGCTGACCGGATCGGGCTCGCAGGCGGTCGATCTGGTCTGCCGCCTGCTGGCGCGCCGGGGCGATACGGTTCTCGTCGACGACCCCTGTTATTTCAATTTCCAGGCCCTGCTCCGGGCGCATGAGATCAGGATCGTCGGCGTGCCGTACACGGCGGCCGGCCCGGACATCGAAGCGTTCGCACGGCTGGTCTCGCGGGAAAAGCCGCGCCTCTATCTCACGAACTCGGCATTGCACAACCCGACGGGGGCAACGCTCTCGCCCCAGGCCGCCTTCCGTCTCCTGAGCATCGCCACCGCGTCCGATCTTCTCATCGTCGAAGACGACATCTTCGCGGACTTCGAAACGGCGCCATCGCCGCGCCTGACGGTCATGGACGGGCTGGCGCGCGTGATCCGGGTCGGCAGTTTCTCGAAGACGCTCTCCGCGTCCCTGCGCTGCGCCTAAGCAAGCCGGCTTTTAGCTCGTGAAATAGCCCGGCTGACCGATATTCGCGATGAGCTCGATCTGCGTCGGTTTCCAGCCTAGCCACTTCTGCGTTAAAGCGCTGGATGCTGGCATGTCGAGGTCCGCGAACATCGCGAGTGGCCCGTAATAATCGCCAGCTTCTTCCTGCTTGATCGAGACCACAGGCACGTTCAGGGCGCGGCCGAGCACCTCGATGATCTGGCGCATGGGCACGCCCTCTTCGCCGACGGCATGATAGATGCTGTCCGCCGCGCCTTTCTCCAATGCAAGCCGATAAAGGTGGGCAACGTCCAGCCTGTGCCCCGCTGCCCAGCGGGCGCTGCCGTCACCCACATAAGCGGCGGCGCCTTTCCGCCGTGCGCCTTCAAGCAGATAGGTGATCAAGCCAGCCTTACCATCGGCGCCATGCACCTGCGGCAGGCGTATCGCCATCGCGCGCACGCCGCGCGACGCATAAGCCAGACCGGTTTTCTCCGACACACGCGGAACATGCGTGCCGGCATCGCGCCGCATCTCTTCGGTCACCACCGCGCCCGGTGGTGCGATGAGAGCCGTTCCCGAGGTGACGATGAAGGGCTTGTCGGTGCCCTCCAGCACGTCGCCCATCGCCTCGATCGCGCGCTTGTCGATCTGCCCGTTCTCCGCGAATTTGGAAAAATCGTGGATGAAGGCGAGATGGATCACGCCATCGGCGTCCGCCGCCCCGGCGCGCAAGCTGTCAAAATCTTCGAGCGAACCGCGATGCACCGCCGCGCCGGCTGCTTCCAGCGCTGCGACATTGGCGTCGGAGCGGGCGAGGCCCACCACCTGGTGGCCGTTCGCGATCAATTCCCGGGTTGTGGCGACGCCGATGAATCCGGCGGCGCCGGTCATGAAAACACGCATGTGAACTCTCCTTGTTGTTGTCGAACGAAACGCTCAGCCGGCGAGCGCTATTCCGCCTTCGATCTTGATGGTCTGCCCCGTCAGGAAGCTGTTGCGCATGCAGGTCAGATAAGCCTCTGCGGCCTCTGCGGGCTGCCCTGGCCGTGGCACGAGTTGTTTCTGCGCCATCACTGCCAGTCTTTCGCGATAACCTTGCGGGAACGCGCTCCAGATCTCGGTTTCGATCAGCCCGGGACACACACAGTTCACACGCACCGGTGCCAGATCGACTGCGAGGCCAAGCATCAAGCCCTCCACGGCGCAGGCGCTGGCCGTTATGGTGGGCATGCCCTTCATCGGTCATGCGCCAGCATGCCGTTGGTGATGGTGTAGGAGCCGTCGGGCGGCAGCTTGGCCGCGCCGTGCTTGGCCACAGCGACCGCGCCCCAGAACCGCGTGGTCATCCTTGCTGCCGCTTTGACCAGATCGAGGTTGGCAAGCGCGCCGGGCGCGAAGCCATCCCAATCGCCTGCGGTGAAGGCGATGTGATCGAACGCGCCATTATCCTGGAAAAACCGGGCGACGGTGTTTTCATCGCGCACATCGATGAATGCCGATGATGCGCCGATGGTTTGCGCGGCCTCGGCGATCTTCTTCGCATCGCGCGAGGCGATCACGACCTTCGCGTCTTCTTCCGCGGCGCTCCGCGCCACGCCAAATCCGATGCCGGAGCCACCACCGATCACCAGCACACGTTTGTCTTGTAATGTCATCGTAGAGCGCTCTTCAAAACTCGACGCATATTTTGGCCAATGTGCTATGATGGTAAAGTAGTGAGAATATACTGGTATAATTGCTAACAGGATGGCCATGCCTCCCGCGAATGAAAATCTGCTTGGAACCTATTTGAAGGATCGCCGCGCGAAGCTCGATCCGACAGCGTTCGGTTTTCCATCGGCGCGGCGCCGTACGTCTGGCCTCCGCCGCGAGGAGGTAGCGCAACGCGCCAATGTCAGCGCCACCTGGTACACATGGCTGGAGCAGGGACGAGGCGGCGCGCCATCCGCCGATGTGCTCGATCGCATCTCGCAGGCGATGATGCTGACGGATGCCGAACGTGAGCACCTGTTTCTGCTCGGCTTGGGCCGCCCGCCCGAAGTCCGCTATCGCGCGCCCGAAGGCATCACGCCGCGTTTGCAACGTGTGCTCGACACGCTGGAATACAGTCCTGCTTTCATTCGAACGGCGACATGGGATGTGATCGCATGGAATAAAGCCGCCGCGGCGGTTCTGACCGATTACAGCACACTGCCGGAGGGCCAGCGCAATGTACTTCGCATGATGTTCCATGATCCCCGCATCCGCGCGGCACAGCCCAAGTGGGAAAGCGTTGCACGGTACGTTGTGGCATCATTCCGCGCCGACGTGGCGCGCGCCGGGGCGGCGCGGAACGTGCAATCGCTTGTCGATGAACTCTGCGCAACCAGTCCGGAATTCGCGGCGATGTGGCGGGACAACGATGTACAGGCGCATGGCGAGGGCGTGAAAGTCCTGCATCATCGGACTGCCGGACCACTCTCGATGGAATTTTCGTCTTTCGCCGTAGATGGGCGATCCGATCTCAATATGGTGATTTACAATCCGGCAACGCCCGAAGACGCGGACAAGATCAAGGCACTGCTCAACTCCGCTCCATAGCTGCACCTATGGTGCGCCGAGCTTTTGGATACTTTCCATGCCGGCGAGGATAAGATCGATGCCGGCGAGGAATTGTTCGCGGTCATCGTGCTCGGGCAGTACCTTTGCCACCTGTCGCACGAAGGGATGCTCCGCCGGATCGAGTTCCATCCATTTCGCGGCGACCGCCCCGAGATGGGCTTTGCGGACCTCCGCCCGGTCCGCGTCTCGTGGAAAGAGGCGGGCCCCCGCGGCGTACTGGCCGGCCAGACCGAGCATGAAACTCAGGAGCGCAGTGACGACGTTGAATTGCGCACGCTCCGGAACGCCGAGCGCCTGCACCTGACTACCGATGCCTTCCATCAATCTTAAAACCGCATATTGCCATGGATTGCGGGAAAGCTGCCCCCCAACCCAGGGATGGCCATCGATGGCATCGAACAGGCCGTTGGCCATCGCTCGGATCACGTCCCGTGGACTTGACCCTCTCGCCGCATCCGCCATGACGCGGGCAACGATGTGGTCAGTGGCCGCCGCAAGCAGATAGTCCTTGTCGGCGACGTGCCAATAGATGGCCCCGCTTCCGGTCTCCAGGTGTGCCGCAAGCGCGCGGAACGTCAGGGCGTCCTCGCCATTCTTGTCGAGGATCTCGATCGCCGCCTCCACAATCCGCGCCTTCGAGAGTGCATCTGTTCGCCGTTCGGCCCGGATCTTGGCTGTCATGGGTCTATCTTGACATGGATGGAACAATGTTCCAACCATCCAATGATGGAACGGCATTCCATTCATATGGCGGAAGCTCAGTAATGACCCCTGCGACCATTATCGGCGCAGGCCTCGGTGGCCTCGTCCTCGCCCGCATCCTCCATGTTCGCGGTGTCCCCGTGACGATCTATGAGGCGGAGCCCTCGGCGGATGCCCGGACGCAAGGCGGCCAGCTCGACATCCACGAGCACGATGGACAGGCGGCACTCGCGGCGGCTGGTCTCATCGACGAATTCCGCGCCATCATCCACGGAGGCGCCCAGGCTTCGCGCGTCCTCGACCGGCATGGCAAGGTCCTGCCTGAGGAACCTGACGACGGCACGGGCGAGCGACCCGAGGTCCTTCGGGGCGATTTGCGCCGCATCCTCCTCGGTTCCTTGCCGCCAGGGACGATCCGCTGGGGAAAGAGGCTCAGCAGTGTCGCGGCGCTCGGCGACGGCCGACACGAACTGACCTTCGCCGATGGGTCGACCTCCATCAGCCGGCTCCTCGTCGGCGCCGATGGTGCCTGGTCGAAGGTCCGACCGCTGCTTGCCAGGGCAGAACCTGAATATGTCGGCACATCCTTCGTCGAGACCTATCTCTATGATGTCGACCAGCGGCATCCCGCGGCGGCCGAAGCGGTCGGCCGTGGCGCGATGTCCGCGCTCGCTCCGGGAAAGGGAATCATAGCGCACCGCGAGCCAGGGAACGTTCTTCACACATATGTCGCGCTGAACCGCCCCGCAGCTTGGTTTGCCGCCATCGATTTCAGCGACGCCGACGCCGCAACGGCGACAATCGCGGCCGAGTTCGAAGGATGGGCACCCGCGCTTACCGCGCTCATCACTGAGAGCGAAGTCGCGCCGGTCCTGCGCATGCTCCATGCTCTCCCAACTGGACATCGATGGGACCGTATGCCTGGGATGACGCTCCTTGGCGACGCCGCGCATCTGGCGCCGCCGGCCGGTGAGGGCGCGAACCTCGCGATGCTCGATGGCGCCGAACTTGGAGCGGCGATCGCCGCACACCCGGACGATCCCGAGGCAGCGCTCGCGAGCTACGAGGCGGCGATGTTCCCGCGCAGCGAAGCTGCCGCAGCGGACGCGCACCAGATTCTGACCCTGATGCTTGGCGCGCGCGCACCTTTCAGTTTTGTCGACTTCTTCACCAGCGCTCATCGGGGAAACTTCGACAGCGCCGCCCGACCCTGACACCCAACACCGCTACCCTGCCATCACACGGTCGGCATCGAAGCCGCTTGAGGAGATTGCCAATGACCTATGATGTCGTGATCGCCGGAGCCGGCCCTGTCGGTCTGTTTCTCGCCTGTGAACTGCGCCTTGCCGGCGTTTCCGTCCTTGTGCTGGAACAGGCTGAAGACCGGAGCTCCCCATTGAAGGGGCCTCCCTTTGGTCTGCGCGGTCTTTCATTACCCAGCCTTGAGGCATTTTATCGTCGCGGCCTGCTGGACGAGATTCACGCGATATCGGCCACCAGCCCCCTCATCGAAGCCTTCTATCGGCGTGGCCGGCAAAGCGGCATCGCCGCGCCGCATTGGGCGCAAACGCAACACTCACGCAAGCCCGCTGGCCATTTCGCCGGCATCCAGTTCTTCCAGGACGATATCGACGCCTTGAAATGGACCTGGCGCCTGCCAAGCCCCGCCGGAGCCCGCATGGCGGTGTATATGGAGTCCCTTGAATCCCTCCTGGCCGACCGGGCGGTCGCGATGGGAGTCGAGATCAGGCGCGGTCTCGGCGTCGACGGCTTCGATCAATCGAACGAAGACGTGACCGTTCGCGCCGGTGGCGAAACCTTTCGCGGACGCTGGCTCGTCGGCTGTGACGGCGGCCGCAGCGTGGTGCGCAAAGTTGGCGGCTTCGAATTCGTCGGCACCAATCCCGAATTCACCGGCTATTCCGTCGAGGTCGAGCTGGCCGATCCGGACAAGCTTCAGCCGGGCGCCCACTACACGCAAGCGGGCATGTATACCTATGCCGCGCCGGGGACGATTGCCATGGCCGATTTTGACGGCGGTGCTTTCCATCGGACCCAGCCGATCACGTTGGAGCATGTGCAGGCGGTCCTGCGCCGCGTCTCCGCCACCGATGCTACCGTGACGGCGCTCAAGCTCGTCACCACCTGGACGGACAGAGCCTATCAGGCGACGGCCTATCGCAAAGGGCGGGTGCTGCTCGCCGGCGACGCCGCGCATATCCACTCGCCCTTGGGCGGCCAAGGCCTCAATCTCGGGCTCGGCGATGCGATGAACCTCGGCTGGAAGCTGGCCGCCGCCATCCGTGGCGAGGCGCCGGCCGGTTCGCTCGACAGCTATTTCACCGAACGCCATCCCGTCGGAGCGGCCATTCTCGACTGGTCCCGCGCCCAGGTCGCAATTATGCGGCCAAGCTCGAGTTCGCGCGCGCTCGGAGCGATCATTCGCGATCTGATCGCCACACGCGACGGTGCGACTTACTTCGCCGAGCGTGTTTGGGGCGTTTCCCTGGGCTACGATCTCGGCGATGGCCACCCGCAAGGTGTTCACCCCCTTGTCGGCCGCAGCGTTCCTGACTTCGAGCTGGCCGACGGGCGAGCGACCGGAACGCTCTTCAGTGCGGGGAAAGGCCTGCTTCTGGACTTTGACACCCTTCCCGAACTTGAGGCGCTGGCGAAACGTTGGCCCGACCGGATCGCGTATGTCGCTAGTGACGCTAAGGATCGGTTGGGTTTGAATGCCTTGCTCATACGCCCCGACGGCTTCGTGGCCTGGGCCAGCGAGGGCGTTCCCGACCTCGGGGAGGCCACTCATGCTGCGTCGCGATGGTTCGGTGAGCTGAACAAGGCAAATGAATCTGCCTGATGATTCTGCCTGAGATGGGCAATACTGCACTGGCTCGCCTGCCAGCACGCGGCATGGAGAACGGCAATTCTACGATTCAGTCACCATCGGCACGTATACTACGCTAGGCTTTGATGGCGGGCCGGTATGGCAAAGCCTACCTCAGGCATGACGGGCCAGAGCATGTCCTGACCTTCGCGCCAACGCGCAGTGGCAAGGGCGTGGGCATGGTCATCCCCACACTCCTGACCTGGCCCGGCTCAGCGATCGTCCATGACATCAAGGGCGAGAACTGGGAGCTGACGGCGGGATTTCGCTCTCGCTTCGGGCGCGTCGTGCTGTTCGATCCAACCAATGCGACCTCGTCCGCCTATAACCCGCTGCTGGAAATCCGGCGTGGGGAGTGGGAAGTCCGCGATGCCCAGAACGTCGCCGACATCCTCGTGGATCCGGAAGGCAGTCTGGAGAAGCGCAATCATTGGGAGAAAACCTCGCACTCCCTGCTGGTCGGCGCCATCCTGCATGTCCTCTATGCCGAGCCGGACAAGACCCTGGCCAGTGTCGCCAATTTCCTGTCGGATCCGAAGCGCCCCATCGCCACAACGCTGTCGGCGATGATGCGGACGAAGCATCTTGGCGATGCCGGTGCGCATCCCGTCGTGGCCTCGGCTGCGCGCGAACTTCTGAACAAGTCCCCCAACGAACGATCGGGTGTGCTGTCCACCGCCATGTCCTTTCTCGGCCTCTATCGCGATCCCGTGGTTGCGGAGGTGACGCGGCGCTGCGAATGGCGGCTATGTCGCGGGCCGGAAGGAGCTGATCGACGGGCTCGTCGACATGCAGGTCGCGACCAGTTTCGGCGGCCCGAGCCCGGTCGCCACGGAAATGATCGCGATGATCCTGGAGGGGGGCGGCTATCGCAGGCACATGCAGGAGGTCCGGCGGCGCCTGGAACGATCGCGGAAGATGGTCCTGGGCAGACTGGACGCCTTGGGGATCCATCCGTGGATCGTGCCGAAGGGAGGATTCTACCTGTGGTGCAGGTTGCCCGACGGGCAGGATTCAACGGACATCGCGCTGAAGAGCATGGCGGACAGGATCATTCACGCGCCAGGCAACGTCTTCAGTGCCAGCCGGTCGGCCGCCTCCTTCATGCGCTTCAACGTCACGCACTGCGCGGACGAAAGGGTTTTTCATTCCCTCGCCAGGATTATGGCGCTTTCCTGATCCGACGAACCGTCTCCGCCCGCGGCCGGAAGGCCGCTAGTCCGGCGCCCCCGCCAGATGCGCGTGAAAGCGCGGCCCCGCCAGCGTGGCCAGCAGCGCGATCGCGCCGCCCGCGCATCCCACCACGATCATCAGCGCCGGGGCCAGGTCGCCGCCCATGCCAAGGGCGATCCGGTTCTGGATCAGCCCGGTACTGGCGGCGATCAGGTTGCCGCACTGATAGGCCACGCCGGGAAAGGTGGCGCGGATATCCGGCGGCGACAATTCGTTCAGATAGGCGGGCACCACCCCCCAGGCGCCCTGGATGCAGAACTGGATCAGCACCGCCCCGACGCCGATCCATAGCGGCGTGGTGGACAGCGCCCAGAGCGGCAGCAGTGGTAGGGCCAGCGTCGCGGCCAGCGCGATGGTGCGCGCGCGGCCGATCCGCTCGGACAGCGCCCCGAAGCACAGCCCGCCCGCGATGGCGGCGATGGTGTACGCCACCACGATCGCGGTGATGGCCGGGTGCGGCAGGTGCCGTTGCAGCGCCAGGAAGATCTTCGGAAACAGGTCCTGCGACCCGTGGCTGAAGAAATTGAAGGCCGCCATCAGGCACACGGCATACACCGCCGGTCCGCGATAGCGCCGCAGGGTCGCCAGCATGGGCCGCCGCGCGGCGTCGGGCACGGCCCCCGCTCCCTGCCGGCGGGCCAGCCAGACGGGACTTTCCTTGACGTAGAGCGCGACATAGACGACCGACAGCCCGGTCGAGGCACCCAGGATGAACAATCCCTGCCAGCCCAGCGCCGGCAGCAGCAGGAACATCAGCGACGCCAGCAGGTAGCCCGCCGGGTAGCCCGCCTGCAACAGCCCCGACGCCATGCCGCGCCAGTGCGGCGGCACGGTCTCCATGGTCAGCGAGGTGCCGACCCCCCATTCCCCGCCCAGCGCCACGCCGAACAGCAGCCGCAGCGCCAGGAAGACCGTCAGGTTCGGCGCGAACGCCGACAGCAGTTCGATGAGCGAATAGGTCACGATCGTGGCCATCAGAACCGGCCGGCGCCCATGCCGGTCGGCGGCGCGGCCGAACAGATAGGCCCCGATCGGCCGGCTGATCAGCGTCAGGGTCGGCGCCAGCAGGATCGCCTCCAGCGAGGTCGAGAAACTGCGGGCCACATTGTCGAGCGTGAACAGCACGATGAAGAAGTCGCAGGCATCGAGCGTCCAGCCCAGGAAGCACGCGGCGATGATATGCCGGGCGTCGCTCAGGCTGCGCGACGGCGGGGCGGTGCCGGGCGGGGGCGTGGGGGTCATGGTCGGAACGGTTCCCTGGTTGCTGTCCTCCGTTCTAGCGGCAAGTGGCGCCGATGCCATGGGGGGCGGCGACGCGACGGGAAACGGCCCCGCCGGCGGCGCGCGCCGGTCCGGAAAAGTTCGAATCACAAGTTCGAATCTCTGCGTGCCACGGCAGGATTCTTCCGAATCGATCACTTTCCTGTGATAGTTGTTTTCCGGCCGATCAGCGTCGTTAGATTTTTAGCGGGCGCAAGGCCCGGCATCTTTTCTTTCCTCCTGACCATGAAGGGTACGTGGCATGAACCGTCACCAACTGGAACAGGAGCCGTCGGGTCCGATCCATGTGCTGTCCGTCGCGTCGGAAATGTTTCCCTTCGTCAAGACGGGCGGACTGGGCGACGTGGTCGGGTCGCTGCCGGCGGCGCTGCGCCACGAGGGCGTGCTGGTGACGACGCTGCTGCCGGGTTATCCATCGGTGCTGGACGCGCTGGAAGGTCCGGTGCGCGTGGCCGCGATGTCGCCCCTGCCGGGGGTCGAGGTTTCGCTGCTGGAGGGACATGCGGCCGGTCATCACCTGCTGGTCGTCGATTGCCCGTCCCTGTTCCGCCGCAAGGGCAATCCCTATCTGGCGCCCGACGGTGCCGACTGGCCGGATAACGGGGTGCGCTTCGCCTGCCTGTCGCGCGTCGCGGCCAGCATCGCGCAGGGTCAGGTGCCGGGCCACCGGCCGGACCTGGTGATGGCGCATGACTGGCAGGCCGGGCTGACGGCGGCCTATCTGCATTATGACGGCCGCCCGGCGGCGCCGGTCGTGCAGACCATCCACAACCTGGCCTTCCAGGGCCGCTTCCCGGCGGCCGATCTCCATCGGTTCGGCCTGCCGCCGCACGCTTTCACGATCGAGGGCGTCGAATGCTATGGCGAGATCGGGTTCCTGAAGGCCGGTCTGCTCTTTTCCGCGCGGATCATCACCGTCTCGCCGACCTACGCGCGGGAAATCCAGTCCCCGGAATGGGGCATGGGGCTGGACGGGCTGCTGCGCACCCGCTCGGACCGGCTGGCGGGAATCCTCAACGGCATCGACACCGACGACTGGAATCCCGCGACCGACCCGGCGGTGCTGTTTCCCTACCGGGTCGGCGACATCGTGGCGCGCCGGCCCAACAAGCGCGCCTTCCAGGCCGAATTCGGCCTGCGCCAGGACCCGAACGTCTTTCTGCTGGGGCTGGTCAGCCGCCTGACCGGGCAGAAGGGGGTGGATATCCTGGCCGATATCGTGCCCCGGATCCTCGACGACCGGACGCAGCTCGTCGTCATCGGCAGCGGCGAGGTGGCGATGGAGCGGGAACTCGCCCGCCTGGCGCGCCGCTATCCCGACCGTCTGGCCTGCCATATCGGCTATAGCGAGCAACTGGGCCATCGCGTCCAGGCCTCGGCGGACAGCCTGCTGCTGCCGTCGCGGTTCGAACCCTGCGGCCTGACCCAGCTCTGCGCGGTGCGCTATGGCTGCGTGCCCATCGCATCGCGGGTCGGCGGCCTGGCCGACACCATCATCGACGCCAACGCGGCGGCGATGGCCAGCGACGTCGCGACCGGCTTCCTGTTCTCGCCGGTCGACGGTGAAACGCTGGCCGGCGCGATCCGCCGCGCGGCCGCCCTGTTCCGCCAGCCGGCGCGCTGGGCGGGGCTGCAACGCAACGGCGCGCGCTACGATGTCTCCTGGGGGCACAAGGCGCAGGACTATGCCCGGCTTTTCCGCCGCGTCCTCGGCCACGCCGATGCCGGCGCACCGGTGGCCGACCTGCCGTCGGCGCGGCGTCGTCCGCCGGCCGCCGCTTCGGGCGGCTCCGCGCACGCCACGCGCGGGGCGCGGGCCGCCTGCCACACCGCCCGGCGCGGGCGGGTCCGCGCCAATGACTACATGTCCGGCCGGTCGGGCTGACGGCGGCCCGCCAATCCGTTCGGTCGCCCCTGCCTGCTCCTTGCCTGCCGGAATAACACCTCATGAACGTCGCTTCCAATGACAGCGCCTTTTTCCTTCCTCCCCAGACCGAAGACCTGCTGCGGGGCACCTGCCCCGACCCGTTCGCGATCCTGGGCCGGCAGGCCCACGGACGATCGGATATCGTGCGCGCCTTCTGCCCCGACGCGCGGGCGGTCCGGCTGGTGGTCCAGCGCCCGCGTTCCGCGCCCGTCGAGCGCGCCATGCGCCGGCTGGACGAACGCGGCCTGTATGTCGGCACCGTGCCCGCCGGCGCGCGCTACCACCTGAAGATCGGCTGGGCCGACGGGTGGGAGGAAACCGAGGACCCATATTCCTTCGGCCTGCTGCTGGGCGATCTGGACCTGCATCTGTTCGCGCGCGGCGAGCATCGCGACCTGGACCGGATCATGGGCGCCCAGCCCATGGTGGTGGACGGCGTGGCCGGGGTGCGTTTCGCGGTCTGGGCGCCCAACGCCTACCGGGTCTCGATCATCGGCGATTTCAATGTCTGGGACGGGCGCCGCCATCCGATGCGCCTGCGCCACGCGGCCGGAATCTGGGAGCTGTTCATTCCGCGCATCGGGCCGGGCGAGCGCTACAAATACGAGATCATCGACGCCGGGCACCGGCTGCTGCCGCCCAAGGCCGACCCGTTCGCCCTGGCGGCGGAACAGCCGCCGGCCAACGCCTCGGTGGTGGCCGACACCGCCCCCTTCCCCTGGACGGACGAGGAATGGATGCACGGCCGCGCCGGGCGGCAGAGCTACACCGCCCCGCTGTCGATCTACGAGGTGCATCTGGCGTCCTGGCGCCGGCCGGAAGGCGATCCGCACGGCATCCTGCGTTGGGACGAGCTGGAACGGACGCTGATCCCATACGTTGTCGATATGGGGTTCACCCATATCGAACTGATGCCGGTCATGGAGCATCCTTTTGACGGATCATGGGGGTACCAGACACTGGGGCTCTACGCACCCTCCGCCCGTTTCGGGACACCCGCGCAGTTCGCCGCGTTCGTCGATGCCTGCCATCGGGCGGGGCTGGGCGTGATCCTGGACTGGGTACCGGCGCATTTCCCCGCCGACGCGCACGGCCTGGCGCATTTCGACGGGTCATGCCTGTACGAGCACGCGGACCGGCGCGAGGGCTATCATCCCGACTGGCACACGCTGATCTACAATTTCGGCCGCAACGAGGTCCGGGGCTTCCTGATCGGCAGCGCGCTGACCTGGCTGCGGCGCTACCATGTCGACGGGCTGCGGGTCGATGCCGTGGCCTCGATGCTCTATCGCGACTACAGCCGGCGCGAGGGCGAATGGGTGCCGAACGTCCATGGCGGGCGCGAGAACCTGGAAGCCGTGGCCTTCGTGCGCGACCTCAACGCGACCATCGCCGAACTCTGCCCGCACACGCTGATGATCGCCGAGGAATCGACGGCATGGCCGGGCGTGAGCTGGCCGGTGGCCGACGGGGGCCTGGGCTTTTCCTATAAATGGAACATGGGGTGGATGCACGACACCCTGTCCTATGTCGGGCGCGATCCGATCTGGCGCCGCTACCATCATTCCGAAATCATGTTCGGCATGCATTATGCGTTTTCGGAACGCTTCATCCTGCCGCTGTCGCATGACGAAGTCGTGCATGGCAAGGGCTCGCTGCTGGAGCGCATGCCCGGCGACGACTGGCGCAAACATGCCGGGCTGCGCGCCTATTTCGCCTTCATGTGGGCCCATCCGGGCAAGAAGCTGCTGTTCATGGGGGGCGAACTGGCCCAGCCGCACGAATGGCGCGCGGATGGCGAGGTGGCGTGGTACCGCCTGGCCCAGCCGCAGGGGCGCGGCATGCAGGCGCTGGTCCGCGACCTCAACCGCCTGCATCGCGCCATCCCCGCCCTGCATCGCGCCGACTGCACGCCCGACGGGTTCGACTGGCTGATCGGCGACGATGTCGACAACGCGGTCTTCGCCTGGCTGCGCCGGGCGCCCGACGCGGCCCCCGTCCTGGTGGTGTGCAACATGACGCCGGTACCGCACCCGGCCTATCGCGTGGGCCTGCCCTGCGGCGGATACTGGCGCGAACTGCTCAATTCCGACGGGGGGGAATATGCGGGATCCGGCATGGGAAATGGCGGCGGCGTCCTGGCCGAGCCCGAGCCCGCCCATGGTTTCGGCCAGTCGGGCGTCCTGGTCCTGCCGCCGCTCGCGGTGCTGTACCTGTCCCCGGAAGGCGCGTATGGAACCTAGCGCGTGATGCGTTTTCCCACCCGCCTGATGCGCGGCGCCTCGGCGCCCCTGGGGGCGACCTGGGACGGGCAGGGCGTCAATTTCGCCGTGTTTTCGGCCAACGCGCAGCGGATCGATCTCTGCGTGTTCGACCCGTCGGGCCGGCGCGAGGTCGCGCGGTTCGAACTGCCCGAACGCACGGACGAGGTCTGGCACGGCTACCTGCCCGACGCCCGGCCGGGGCTGCTGTACGGCTATCGCGCCTACGGCCCCTACGAGCCGTTGCGCGGCCACCGCTTCAACCCGCACAAGCTGCTGATCGATCCCTACGCCCGCGCGCTGCACGGCACGCTCAGCTGGTCGGACTCGCTGTTCGGCTACCGCGTCAACTCGCCGCGCGCCGACCTGTCGATCGACCGCCGCGACAGCGCGCCGGCGATGCCGAAAAGCGTGGTCGCCAACGACGCGTTCAACTGGGGCGACGACCGGCTGCCCCGCGTGCCGTGGGAACGCACGGTGATCATGGAGGCCCATCTGCGCGGCCTGTCGATGCGGCGCGGCGACCTGCTTTCGGTCGAGCGCGGCACCTTCCAGGCCCTGTCCGACCCACGCCTGATCGACCACCTGCTGCGCCTGGGCATCACGACGCTGGAACTGATGCCGGTCCACGCCTTCGTGCGGGACCGGTTCCTGCTGGAACGGGGGCTGACGAATTACTGGGGCTACAACACGCTGGCCTTCTTCGCGCCGCACGCCGGCTATCTGGCCGAAGGCTCGCCGCACGAAATCCGCACCGCCGTGCGCCGCCTGCACGCGGCCGGGATCGAGGTGATCCTGGACGTGGTCTACAACCACACGTGCGAGGGCAGCGAACTCGGCCCCACCCTGTGCTATCGCGGGCTGGACAACGCCGTCTACTACCGGCTGGTGCCGGAGGACGAGCGCCACCTGATCAACGACACCGGCTGCGGCAACACGCTCAACCTGTCCCACCCGCGCGTGTTGCAGATGGTCATGGATTCCCTGCGCCACTGGGCGCTCGATTACCATATCGACGGATTCCGCTTCGATCTCTGTTCCACCCTGGGGCGCGAAAGCTACGGTTTCGACCCGTTCTGCGGCTTCTTCGACGTGCTGCGCCAGGACCCGGTACTGTCCACGCGCAAGCTGATCGCCGAACCATGGGACCCGGGGCCCGGCGGCTACCAACTCGGCAACCACCCGCCGGGCTTCGCCGAATGGAACGACCGCTACCGCGACACGGTGCGGCGCTTCTGGCGCGGCGACGCGCTGATGCGCGGCGACCTGGCGGCCCGGCTCAGCGGTTCGGCCGACGTGTTCGACCGGCGCGGGCGGCATCCTTGGGCGTCGATCAATTTCATCACCTCGCATGACGGTTTCACGCTGACGGACGTGGTCAGCTACGACCGCAAGCATAACGACGCGAACGGCGAGGACGGGCAGGACGGCCATTCCGAGAATTTCAGCACCGGCTGGGGCGCCGAGGGCCCGACCGACGATCCGGCGATCCGCGCGGTGCGCGACCGGGTGCGGCGCGCCATGCTGGCGACCCTGTTCCTGTCGCAGGGCACGCCGATGCTGCTGGCGGGCGACGAATTCGGCCAGACCCAGGGCGGCAACAACAACGCCTATTGCCAGGACAACCCCACCACATGGCTGGACTGGCCGCTGGCCGCGACACATGCCGGGCACGCGCTGACCGCCTATGTCGCCCGGCTGGCGGCCCTGCGCGCCGCCCACCCGTCGGTGCGCGGTCGCAACTATCTGTACGGCAAGCGCGAAACCCGGCCGGGCCTTCTCGACATCGCGTGGTACGGTCCCGAGGGCCATCCCATGACGCCCGACGCCTGGAACGACGACCACGGCAGAATATTGGGGCTTCTGCGCTCCTGCGCCGATGACGGCGGCGGCGCCGATACCACCTATCTGCTCATGAACGCGGGCGACGCCGACGCGGACTGTATCCTGCCGCCGGTTCCGGGCAAATGGACGTTGCTGCTCGACAGCACCGATCCGGGCCGGACCGCCACCCTGTCTGACAGGCTGGCACACTGGACGGTCGGCGCGCACGGCGTCGTGCTGCTCGGTTTCACTCCGGACGCGCGACATGCGAAGGAAACGGTCGATGCGTAAGACCCATGCTTTCACCGGCAGTTTCGGCGCGACCCTGCTCGCGCCGCAGGAAACCCGCTTTCGCCTCTGGGCCCCGTCCAGCCGCGCGGCCTCGGTCGAGATCGAGGGGCTGGCCCCCGTGCCGATGGACCGCCAGCCCGACGGCTGGTTCCAGGCGGTGGCCCCCTGCGGCGCCGGGGCGCTCTATCGCTACCGCGTCGCCCCGGACCTCGCGGTGCCCGACCCGGCCTCGCGCGCCCAGCCGCGCGACGTGTCGGGGCCAAGCCAGGTGATCGATCCCCGCGCCTATGACTGGCAGGTCGCGGACTGGCGGGGCCTGCCGTGGGAACAGGCGGTGATCTACGAAATCCATGTCGGCGCGGCCGGCGGGTTTCGCGGCGTGCGCGAGCGGCTGGCGGGCCTGGCGGCATTGGGGATCACGGCGGTCGAGCTGATGCCGCTGTCGGAATTCCCCGGCGGGCGCAACTGGGGCTATGACGGCGTGCTGCCCTACGCGCCGGAATCGTCCTACGGCACGCCGGAGGAGCTGAAGGCGCTGGTCGATCACGCCCACGCGCTGGGCATGATGATCTTTCTCGATGTCGTCTATAATCATTTCGGGCCGGAGGGCAATTTCCTCGGCGCCTACGCCGCCCCGTTCTTCCATGCCGGCCGGCCGACCCCGTGGGGCGACGCCATCGATTTCCGCCAGCCCGCCGTGCAGGCCTATTTCATGGAAAATGCCTTGTACTGGCTCATGGAGTATCGTTTCGACGGGCTGCGGCTCGACGCGGTGCAGGCGATCGGCGAGCGCGACTGGCTGGTCGACCTGGCGGCGCATGTCCGCGCGCGGGTCGAATCCGGCCGCCACGTGCATCTGATCCTGGAGAACGAGAACAACGATTCCGGCCTGCTGCGCGCGGGGTTCGACGCGCAATGGAACGATGACGGGCATAATGCCCTGCATGTGCTGCTGACGGGCGAGAGCGAAGGCTATTACGCCAATTTCGCCGCCGATCCCGCCGGCCGCCTGGCGCGCGTCCTGGCCGAGGGCTTCGCCTTCCAGGGCGAGATGTTTCCCACCCTGGGCCGCCCGCGGGGCATGGAAACGGCCGGCCTGCGGGCCAGCGCCTTCATCCTGTTCCTGCAAAATCACGACCAGATCGGCAATCGGGCGCTGGGCGAGCGGCTGACGGTGCTGGCGCCGCCGCAGGCCCTGCGCGCGGCCTACGGGCTGCTGCTGCTGTCGCCGCAGATCCCGATGCTGTTCATGGGCGAGGAATGGGGCTCGCGCCAGCCGTTCCTGTATTTCACCAGCCACCCGCCCGCGCTGGGGCAGATCGTGCGCGACGGCCGCCGGCGCGAATTCGCCGCCTTCGCGCATTTCCGCGACCCGGTCCGGCGCCAGACGATCCCCGACCCCAACCAGCCCGAGACCTTCACCGCCTCGATTCCCCCGGCGCACGAGGCGGAGCAGGCGGAAGGGCGCGCGTGGCATGGCTTTTTCGCCACCCTGCTGCGGCTGCGCCATGCCCGCATCACGCCGCGCCTGCGCGGCGCGCGCGGGCTGGGCGCGCGGGTGGTGGGGCGGGGCGCGGTGGCCGCGCGCTGGCGGATGGGCGACGGGGCAATCCTGTCGATCGGCCTCAATCTGGGGTCCGGCCCGGTCGACCTGCCGGACTGGGTGGCCGGCCCGGTCCTGTTCCAGGACCCGCCCTCGGCCGACATGGCGCGCCGCCTGCCTCCCCACGCCGTGACCGTCCACCTGGCCGAGGCCGGCGACGGAGCCGCCCATGGATGACCGCACCTTGCGCGCGCGGGCAAGCCAGGCGGGCCTGGCCACCGCGTGGCGCGATGCGCGCGGGGTGTCGCACCGTGTCGGGGTCGATACGCTGCGCGGCCTGCTGCGGGTGCTGGAAAATGGGCCGTCCCTGGCGGAGGACGCGCTGCCGCCGATGGTGGTGGGCCAGGCGGGCGTCGCCACCGTGCTGCCGCTGCCGGCCCGGTCCGACCGGGTGGCGTTCCGGCTGGAATGCGAGGATGGCAGCATGCTCTCCGGCCATGCCGGCCGGTCGCGCGACGGCCGCGTGCGGCTGCCCGCGATCGCGCGGGTGGGCTATCACCGGCTGGAGATCGCGGACCGGTCGACGGTGCTGGCCAACGCGCCGGCCCGCTGCCGCACGGTGGCCGAGGCGACGGACGGCGCGCGCGGCTGGGGGCTCGCGGTGCAGATCCACGGCCTGCGCGCCCGGCATGATGGCGGGATCGGGCATTTCGGGGCGCTGGCCGAGCTCGCGCGCCAGGCGGCGGCAGCCGGTGCCGACGCGCTGGCGATCAGTCCGGTCCATGCCATGTTCAGCGCCCGGCCCACGCAGTTCAGCCCCTATTCGCCCTCCAGCCGGCTGTTCCTGAACGTGCTGCTGGCCGACATGCGCAGTTGGTTCTCCACCCATGATATCGGGGCGGTGATCCGCCGGCTGCGCATCCCGCCGCAGGCCACGCGCGCGCTGGAGGACGCGGCGCTGATCGACTGGCCGCAGGCGGCCGCGCTGCGCCTGCGCCTGCTGCGCGGCCTGTATGACGACCATATCCGCCTCACGCCGCCGGCGGAGATGACGGCGTTCCTGGCCGCGCATGGCCGCGCGCTGCATCATCACGGGGTGTTCGAGGCGTTGCAGGCGCACCAGCTCGGCCGCGGCCCGCGTGGCGGCAACTGGCGGGCCTGGCCCGCCGCCCTGCGCAATCCCGCCAGCCCCGAGGTCGCGCGCTTCGCCGAGGAACGCCATCACGAGGTCGGCTTCCACCTGTTCCTGCAATGGCTGGCGGCGCGCGGCCTCGACGGCGCGGCCCAGGCGGCGCGGGACGCGGGCATGCGGATCGGCCTGATCGCGGACCTGGCGGTGGGGACCGATCCGTCAGGCAGCCAGTGCTGGGCGAACCAGGACGATTTCCTGATCGGCGGGTCGGTCGGCGCGCCGCCCGACCCGCTGGGGCCGCTGGGGCAGAACTGGGGGCTGACGACCTTCTCTCCCGGCGCGCTGCGCGCCCATGGCTACCGCGCCTTCATCGACACGCTGCGCGCGGCGCTGACGCGGCAGGGCGGCGTCCGCATCGACCATGTGATGGGGCTGGAACGGCTGTGGGTGATCCCCGAGGGCGCGTCGGCGGCCGACGGCGCCTACCTGTCCTTTCCGGGGCGGGACCTGATGCGGCTGGTGGCGCTGGAATCGCACCGCCATCAGGCGGTGGTGATCGGCGAGGATCTGGGCACCGTGCCGGCGGGCTTTCGCGCCCGCGCGGCCCGGCGGTCGATCATGGGCATGAACGTGCTGTGGTTTCAGCGCGATGCAAAGGGTGCTTTCCTGTCACCCGACAAATGGGGCACGGGCGACGTCGGCATGACCACCACGCATGATCTTCCTACAGTGGCCGGCTGGTGGCAGGCCACCGATATCGGCTGGCGCAAGGCCCTGCGCCAGTTGCCGCGCGGCACCCGCGTCGAGGACGCCCTCGCCGCCCGCGCGCTCGATCGCGCGTCCCTGTGGGCCGCGCTGCGCCCGGAGGAGGCGCCCGAGCCGCCGCCGGTCACGCCCGCCGGCGCGGCGCGGGTGGTCGATGCGGCGGCCAGCTTCGTCGGCGCCGCCGCGTCGCCGCTGGCGATCCTGCCGCTGGAGGATGCGCTGGGCCTGCCCGAGCAGCCCAACCTGCCCGGCACCACCTCCGGCCACCCCAACTGGCAGCAACGCTACCCGGCCGGCCCGCCCCTGCTGGCCCGGCCCGACGCCGCCCGCCGGCTGGACCTCCTGCGCACCGCCCGGAAGCCGGCATGACCGCGGTACGCGCGACCGTCCGGCTGCAATTCCATGCCGGTTTCACGCTGGACGATGCCATTCCCCTGGTCGAATATTTCGCCGGGCTGGGGATCAGCCATCTCTACGCCTCGCCGCTGCTGACCGCCCGGCCGGGCTCGACCCACGGCTACGACACGCTGGATTACAACCACGTCAACCCCGAACTGGGCGGCCGCGAGGCCCTGGTCCGGCTGGTGGCGCGGCTGCGCGCGCACGGCATGGGGCTGATCGTCGACATCGTGCCCAACCACATGGCGGTGGGCGGCAGCGGCAATGCGTGGTGGGAAGACGTTCTGGCCTGGGGGCGTGCCAGCCGGTATGCCGCGATGTTCGACATCGACTGGGCCCCCGCCGACGACAGCCTGCGCGGCCGCGTGCTGCTGCCCTTCCTGGCCAACCCCTACGGCGACTGCCTGGAAAAGGGGGAGCTGGAACTGCGATACGACGCGACGGACGGATCGTTCGCCTGCTGGCATTACGAGCATCGCTTCCCGATCTGTCCCGACCATTATGCCGACCTGCTGGCGGGCGAGTCCGTCGCGCGCGCGCTGGCGCGGATGGCACCGGACCATCCCGAGGGGCGGGCCAGCCTGCATGCCTTGCTGGAGCGCCAGCATTATCGGCTGGCCTGGTGGCGCACGGCATCCGACCTGGTCAACTGGCGGCGCTTCTTCGACATCACCGGCCTGGCGGGACTGCGGATCGAGGATCCCCACGTGTTCGACGCCGTGCATCGCACGGTCATCGATCTCTATGCCGATGGCCTGATCGACGGCGTGCGCATCGACCATATCGACGGGCTGACCGCGCCCCGCGCCTATACCACCCGGCTGCACCGCGCATTGTGTCACGCCGCCGCCCGGCGGCCACCCGACGTCCCACCGGGTGCCCACCTCTATGTCGAGAAGATTCTGGCGGCGGAGGAAACCCTGCCCGCCGACTGGCCGGTCGACGGCACCACCGGCTACGATTTTCTGGAACAGGCGAATCTGGTGCTGCACGACCAGCGCGGCGCGGACGTTCTGGACGATCTCTGGGTGTGGGGGGCAGGGGGCGCCACCAGCTTTCGCGAGCAGGAACAGGCGGCGCGCCAGGACGTGCTGGACGGCACGCTGGCCGCCGACCTGGCCCGGCTGGTCCACGCCCTGGCCCACCTGGCGCGGCGCGACCCATCCGCGCGCGATTTCACGCCCGCCGCGCTGGAGCGTGTCCTGCGCCGCATCCTGATCCAGTTTCCCGTCTACCGGATCTATGAGGACGATACGGTGCTGCGGACGGTCTGCCAGGCCGTGCGGGGCGGGCTGACACCGGCGCAGCAGCCGGTGCTGGACTGGCTGGAGCGGCAACTGGGGTCCGATGCCCCGCCCGGGGCCGCCGGCGCGATCGCCTGTTTCGCGCATCTGACGGCGCCCCTGGCCGCCAAGGCGGTGGAGGATACGGGCTTCTATCGCTACGGCCGGCTGCTGTCGCGCAACGATGTCGGCACGCATCCCGGCCAGTTCGGCGGCACGGTGGCCGCCTTTCACGCCGCCAACAGCGTGCGGCGGCGCGACTGGCCCCGCGCCATGCTCGCCACCGCCACCCACGATCACAAACGCGGCGAGGATGCGCGCGCCCGCCTGGCCGTATTGTCGGAACTGGCTCAGAAATGGGCGCGCTCCGTCGCGCGCTGGAGCGAGGCCAACGCGCCGCTGCGTCGGCGCATCGCCACGCGGTCGGGCCCATGCCTCGCTCCCGACCGCGCCGACGAACTGATTCTCTACCAGACCCTGCTGGGCGCGTGGCCGGCGGGGGAGGGCCCACTTGAGCACAGGATCACGCCGGACTTCCGCGACCGCGTGGCGGCGTGGCAGGTCAAGGCGCTACGCGAGGCCAAGCGGCAGACAAGCTGGATCGACCCGGAACCAGCCTATGAGGAGGCCTGTGCCGCCTTTCTCGACGGTCTGCTGTCCCTGCACGCCGAAAACCGATTTCCGCGGATGCTGGACGCGTTCGTCAGTCAGGTCGCCCCGGCGGGCGCGCTGAACGGGCTGGCGCAGACGCTGCTGCGCGTGACCAGCCCCGGCGTGCCCGACCTGTATCAGGGCTGCGAATTCTGGGATTTCAGCCTGGTCGATCCCGACAATCGCCGGCCGGTCGATTACGCCTCCCGCGTCGCGGCGCACGATGCGGGGGCGGACGTCGGGTCGCTGCTGCCGCACTGGCGCGACGGACGGGTGAAACAGGCGCTGATCGCGGCGGTATTGCGCTTCCGCGCGGCTCAGCCCGACCTGTTCGCCGAAGGAACCTATCAGCCCATCCGCGTGACGGGCACACGGCGGCAGCATCTGGTGGCCTTTGCCCGCATCATGGCGGGGACGACGATGCTGGTGGTCGCGCCGCGCCTCTCCGCCGCCCTGATGCCGGACCCGGCCGACCTGTCCTGCCCGTCCCTGCTCTGGCGCGGCACGGCGCTGGATTGGGACGAAGCCCCGGCCCTGGCGTGGCGTTCGCTGCTTTACCCCGGCCGCGTGCTCGACCGCGTGGCGGTGCTGGACCTGGCAATGCTGGCCGGCGGCGCGCCGCTGGACGTTCTGGTGTCGACCTCGTAGCCCGTGGTTCCTGCCCTTTCAAAATAACTTCACTGTTTTTTTTGCCGGCTTTCTGCCGAGTGTCGCCACGTCACGGGGCCTTTTGGCCATGGAGGGATGCAGTGTCGGACACAACAGCACCGCGCAGTCACTTTCTGCGCCCGAGAATGGGCGGCGGGGAAGCTCCCGCATTCAAGATCTTCTTTCTAGCCGTGCTGGCGTGCGCGCTGGGCTTCGTCGGCTACAGCGTCCTGGCCGACTTGCAGGCGGCGGGCGAGAATGGGCTGGCCATCGGGGCCTTCGTCCTGCTGGCGCTGGCGCTGCTGATCGCGCTGGGCTTCGAATTCGTCAATGGCTTCCACGACACCGCCAACGCGGTCGCGACCGTGATCTACACCAACAGCCTTCCGCCCATGGTGGCCGTCGTGTGGTCGGGCGTGTGGAACCTTCTCGGCGTGCTGGTCTCGTCTGGGGCCGTCGCCTACAGCATGGTCACGCTGCTGCCGGTCGAACTCATCCTTCAGGTGGGCAGCGGCGCGGGATACGCGATGATCTTCGCCCTGCTGATCGCCGCCATCGTGTGGAACCTCGCGACATGGGCGATGGGTGTGCCCAACAGTTCCTCGCACGCCCTGATCGGCTCGATCATGGGTGTCGGCATCGCCAATCAGCTGATGGCGCCCGCCGGTGCGGCGACTTATGGCGTCGACTGGTCGCAGGTGTCGAAGGTCTTCAGCGCGCTGCTGTTCAGTCCGCTCTGCGGCTTCGTGCTGTCGTTGGCGCTGTTCTGGCTGTTCCGCGTGCTGGTGCGCAACCGGGCGCTGTTCGAAGCGCCGCAAGGCCATGAGCCGCCGCCACTCTGGATTCGCGGCCTGCTGATCGGCACCTGCACCGGCGTTTCCTATTTCCACGGCGGCAATGACGGGCAGAAGGGCATGGGCCTGATCATGCTCATCCTCATCGGTGCCGCACCCACCGCCTATGCGCTGAACCGCGCCATGCCGGAATCCGCCATGCCGGCCTTTGTACAGTCGGCAGGCGAGGCCACGGCCATTTTCCGCCATCACATGGCGGATACCGGCGCCGATGACGTCACGGCGGCCCGTGCGCGTGTCATGGCGGCGTTGCGTGACCGTGCGGTGGCCGATGGCCAGGTCTATGGCGCGCTGGCCGTGCTGTCGGACGATATTGCGAACTCGGTCAAGGGGTATCGCAGCCTGAACGCCATCCCCGCCGCCCAGGTGCCGAACGTTCGTACCGACATGTATCTGGTGTCGGACGCGATCCGAATCCTGGGCAAGACCACCGCCTTCGAGGGCACCGAGGCCGCAGGCCTCAAGCGCTTCATGGGGCAGCTCAATGCAGGCACGCGTTTCATTCCCAGTTGGGTCAAGGTGGCTGTCGCGGTGGCACTGGGCCTGGGCACGATGGTCGGCTGGAAGCGTATCGTCGTCACCGTCGGCGAGAAGATCGGCAAGACCCATCTGAACTACGCCCAGGGCGCCTCGGCGGAACTGGTCGCCATGGGGACGATCGGCCTGGCCGAAGGGTACGGGATGCCGGTCTCGACCACCCACATCCTGTCCAGCGGTGTTGCGGGCACCATGGCGGGGGCGGGGTCGGGCCTGCAATGGCGGACACTGCGCACCATGGCGATGGCCTGGGTGATCACCCTGCCGGCCGCGATGCTGATCAGCGGCGTGCTGTTCTTTATTCTGAGGCATGTCTTCTGATCCGAGGCCATGATGGCCGGATCCCCCCTCCGGCTCTGCGCCGTGTGGTGGGTCTTCTGGCCGTCAGTCATCTGTCCCCTGACGGCCGGTGGCGGCGTTCGGGCCGCCACCACGCCGCAGGTGACCGATGTCCTGCCTTCGGGTGTTCCGCTGCCTCCACCCACACCAGTGGAGGTGACGCCTTTCGATGACCCCAACACCGAGCTTCTGGGCCAGGCCTGGGGGGCACGGTCCTGGCTGGCGCGCCACGGCATCCGGATCAACATGCAGGATGTTGAGGAATTATGGGGCCTGGCCTCGGGCGGCCTGCGTCCCGGCCCCACCTATGACGGCATGACCGCCGTGACTTTGATGTTCGACACCGAGCGTGGCGTCGGCTGGCATGGCGGTTTGTTGAATATCAGCGCGTTACAAATCCGCGGCCGATCCCTCACCGGCGAGCGGCTTGGCGCGCTGAATTCCGTCAGTGGCTATGACGCCGGGCGGTCGACCCGGTTGTTCGAACTCTGGTACGGTCAGGGCTTCTTCGCGAACCGACTGGATGTCCGCGTGGGTTCGATCGACCTCGATACCGAGTTCCTGGTCAGCCAGAATGCTTCTTTCTTTCTCAATGCTAGTTTCGGCTGGCCGCTTTCGACCTCCAGCAACCTGTATTCCGGCGGGCCGTCCTGGCCCTTTTCGGCCCTGGGGGCGCGGGTGAAATGGACGCCGGTCGATTCTCTGGTGCTGATGGGCGCCGTCACCGATGATAATCCGACGCGCGGCCCGTTCTACAGCGATATCGTGCCCACGGAGCGCGATCCGACGGGCACCGTGTTTTCGACCAGCGGTGGGACTTTGTTCGTCGGCGAGGCCCAGGTCTCGGGCGACGTCGCGCGATGGATCGCCGGCAAGGACGCGCGCAGCCTGCCGGGGACGTGGAAGGTCGGCGGTCTCTATGATACCGGTCGGTTTCCTGACCAGAGATATGACAATCACGGCGGCCTGCTGGCATCGGCCGACAGTACGGGTCAGCCGCTCTATCATCATGCCGACTGGATGATGTACGTGGTGGCCGACCAGATGATCTGGCGGGCCGCGAAGGGATCGAACAAGACGATCAACATCTTCGTGCGTGCCACCGTTAATGACGGGTCGCGCAATCGGTTTGCCTCGGAAATACAGGGCGGTGTAACCTTCGACGGGTTGGTCCATGGACGTGGCGACGATACGATCGGCATCGCCTGGGGAACCGGCTTCTACGGCAGCCGGGCGATCGGGAACGCACATGATGCGATGCGCCTGGGCACGAGTCTGGCCGGCGATCTGAAGCCCGAGCAGCATATCGAGGCGACCTATCAGGCGGCCGTGACCCCGTATCTGATCATCCAGCCCGATTTTCAGTATTTCTGGCATGTCGGCGGCACATCGTCCGATCCGGAGACCGGCCGGACGATCGGCAATGGCACCGTGCTGGGCGTGAACATGACCACCACATTCTGAGGGAGCGCTCTTGGTGAGGCGTTTCCTGGCACCGGCTGGTTTCATGAAAATTTCAAGGCGTTTGCCGGTAAGAACCCCTATTCCCGCCCATGTGGCGCATGGTGCGTGGCATGGGAGACAGCGACGATGGACGATGAGGATTTGAAGAGCCTGTCGGCGGAAGAACGGGAGCGCACGCAGATGCGTCGCGAACTCATCGACGATCTAGACGAGGAGTTCGAGCTTTCCCTGGAAGAAGAGGCCATCGGGGGACGGCTCGACGCATCCGACCGTGCGTTCCGCCGTGTCTATTTTCGCGAATTGATCCGCCTTCAAGGCGAATTGATCAAGTTGCAGGATTGGGTGAAGGCGACCGGCCACCGCCTGGTCGTGATTTTTGAGGGGCGGGACGCCGCCGGCAAGGGCGGCGCGATCAAGCGGATTACCCAGCGGCTGAATCCACGGCTGTGCCGCATCGCCGCCCTGCCGGCGCCCAACGACCGCGAGCGCACCCAATGGTATTTCCAGCGCTACGTAGCCCATTTGCCGGCAGCGGGCGAAATCGTCCTGTTCGACCGCAGTTGGTACAACCGCGCCGGCGTTGAACGTGTCATGGGGTTCTGCACCGAGGAAGAATACGAGGAATTCTTTCGTTCGGTGCCCGAGTTCGAACGGATGCTTGTCCGCAGCGGCATCCAGATCGTCAAGTTCTGGTTCTCGATCACCGATGACGAGCAGGAAGCCCGCTTCCGCGCGCGGATCGACGACCCGTTGAAGCAGTGGAAGCTCAGCCCGATGGACCTGGAAAGCCGCCGCCGTTGGGAAGAGTATACCCGTACGAAGGAAACGATGCTCGAACGGTCGAGTATCGACGAGGCACCATGGTGGGTGGTACAAGCAGTTGACAAGAAGCGCGCGCGCCTGAACTGCATTGCCCACCTGCTCTCGCTTGTGCCCTATGGACCGGTGCCGAAGCCGGACGTGGTGCTCCCCGAACGGGTCTATCATCCCGACTACGAACGGCAGCAAACGCCGGAAGCCATGATGGTCCCGGCGCGCTACTGACGCGCTCCGTGATGATGGCTTTCCGCAGTGCCCGTCTTCCTGCGTCCTTTCAGGATGCAGGACAGGGTCTTGAGACCAACGGGTTTTGGAGAGAAGCTTATGGCCCATAACATGGTGTTCCCCGCATAATGGGGGGAGGAGGATGCTTTCCAGAAATAGGAAAAAGCAGGGAGGTAAGAATGAAAACGATTTCCGTTATCTGAATATTAAATTCAAGATAATTGTAATGGAATACCACCTTTCGGTAGCTCTCAGACATATATAAGAGATGATTAATCATGAAAAATAATAATATTTCTGAATTTAAATCGAGGCAAGATTTCATCGAAATGAGCGAGGATGATTTTCGTTCTATTCGCTCCGTTCAAGCTCTCATTGATCGAGAGCTTCCGAACGCGCTTGATAAATTCTATGATCAGGTTCGCCGGACACCGAAAGCACGCGGCTTCTTTTCTTCCGAAACGCAGATCGAGCACGCGAAGCAGGCGCAGCAGGCGCATTGGCAACGGATTTCCGGCGCCCGGTTCGATGGCGAGTATGTTGAGAAAGTCCGCGAGATTGGTTCGGTCCATGCCCGCATCGGACTGGATCCGAGCCTGTATATCGACGGCTATGGGATCCTTCTCAGCCACCTCGTTCATTCCGTCATCGACGACATCCTGTCTGGCGGCGGTTTTCTGTCTCGGATCTCGCCACGGATTGCACGCAATCTAGGGGACGTGATTGGCAGCCTCTGCAAGGCCGTGCTGTTGGAGATCGGCCTGACCGTGTCGTCCTATATGGACGACATCAACGAGGCACGCCTTGCGATGCAGGCGGAACAGGATCACCGCGCGCGAGAGGATCGCGAGGCGATCGAAATCATCGGCAGTGCCTTGACGGCGCTGGCCAATGGCGACCTGACATATCGCATCGAAGACGACCGGATCCCGGAGCGCCTGGATGTTCTGAAACAGCATTTCAATCAGACCGCCGAGACGTTGGAACTCAGTTTGGGCAAGATCGCATTGAATGCGGAAGATATCGT
Source organism: Gluconacetobacter sacchari (assembly GCF_014174255.1). GTDB lineage: Bacteria > Pseudomonadota > Alphaproteobacteria > Acetobacterales > Acetobacteraceae > Gluconacetobacter > Gluconacetobacter sacchari. Next base: position 258,011 of record NZ_JABEQJ010000001.1, on the reverse strand, counting down.
GTCCACCGCCGACGGCATTCGTCAAGGGGCTGAAAACCTGTCCCGCCGTAGCGAACAGCAGGCGGCGACGCAGGAGGAAATGTCGGCGGCTCTGAGCCAGATCACGCAGCGGGTTGCGAAGACTGCGGAGGAAACGCGGAAGGCCAACGAGATGGTTAATATGACGCGCGGCGACGCCGAGCATGCTGGCGGTGTCGTCCAGGGCACGATCGAGGCGATTTCGGCGATCGAGACATCCTCTCGCGAAATCGCGGGTATTATCGGAATTATCAACGACATCGCGTTGCAGACCAATATTCTGGCCCTGAATGCGGGTGTCGAGGCTGCTCGGGCGGGGACTGTCGGCCGCGGTTTTGCCGTGGTAGCCAGCGAGGTCCGTGCCCTGGCGCAGCGTTCGGCCGACGCCGGGCGCGAAATCTCCGCTTTGATCAACCTGTCGGGCGGACAGGTGAAGTCCGGCGTGGCCCTGGTGCATGAGGCCGGAGATGCGTTGCGGCGCATCATGTCGCAGGTGCAGCAAATCAATGATGTCGTGTCGACCATTTCGGCGTCGACACAGCAACAGTCCGCCAGCATCAGCCAGTTGAATAGTGCCATGGGCGGCTTGGAGCAGGCGACCCAGAAAAATGCCGCCGTCGCGGAAGAAAGCGCCTCGGCGGTGCGCAACCTGGTGGCGACATCCGATGAACTGACACAGATGGTCACCGGGTTTACCTTGTCTACAAGGGATGTCCGCCGTTCCAGGTTCCAGCGGGAAAAGCCCAGGCTGGCCCTGATCCGGACAGAGTGAGCGGACCGGCGACAGATCGCGGATATCCCTGCCGGCCGCGAAAGCGAGACGACAGAACCAGGCGGTCAGTCGAGTGGTCGGTCCACCATCGTCCGATGCAGGAAAAGGCCGATCTCGTTCGCCATTACGGGCTGGAAGCCGGCACGGTCAAATCCCGGAGGATCTTGCGACGGTGGAAAATCCGAGCGGATCATATCGGGGGGGAGGGGACGGGGCTGAGGAATGAGAAATGCCCTGCGTTGGGCACGCATCGATAATCGACCAGGGCCGGGTCTCGCACGTCCTGCAACACAATGTCGGCCAGCGCCGACGGGGTGATATGATCCTCGGCTGCCATACGCATCAGGATTGGGCAGTTGATCGCCGCCATTGCCATGGGACAGCACAACCAGCGGGCGGTCGTGCCCCGCCACGACTCCTTCAGCGACGGCCAGGTGATAGGCGCCGAATTGGCGTGGGCGCGGCATGCCGGTGGCGGGGTAGAGAACCGCCAATTCTAGCTTCGCGTCCTGCACTGCGTCATGGATCGTCAGGCCACGATAACCGACTACATGTGGCACCGGTTCCTGTTGGTGAACGTGGTTCTGTTCCATTCCTGACCCTTTCCGCCCTTGTCGGGGTCGTTTCGTCCGCTCGGTGCCACCATGTCGATATAGGGGAGCGCCAGTGACGGGTGCATCGCGTGCGTGCCCATTCGGAATGGCGTCATCCATTCCATTCGACTTCGAAACGTATGGCACGCTAGCCTGATGTGCGTGCCGTGTGGATAGGCTTGCCCATCTAGGTAAATAGTTTATTGAAAATAATAATATATCCACTTTCTTGCCTACGTCGGTGAGAGGCTGTCCGTTCTTTTGTCGTTTGTCAGGAAACACATGTTGTCTGCCATTTCCGCTGTTTCGTCGAGATCGATGCGGTCTTCGTCCTTTGTTGTTGTGGTCGCGATCGAATTGTGGGAGCGGTTCGGGTATTACGGCATGCAGGCGGTGCTGCTGCTGTTCATGGTGCGGCAACTTGGGATGGCGGATGCGCAGGCCAACCTGTTGATGGGGGCTTTTTCCGCCTTGGCCTATGCTCTGCCGGTGGTCGGCGGCTGGGTGGGTGACAGGGTGCTGGGGTCGCGCCGGGCGATGCTGCTTGGGGCCACATGCATGATGTGCGGCTATGCCGTGCTGGCGGTGGCGACGGTCCATATCGAGTTGATGACGCTGGCGATGGCGTTGGTCGCGATTGGAAACGGGTTTTTCAAACCTAATGCCGCCAATCTCGTTCGTCGGATCTATGACGGCGATGATGCGGCGCTCGACGCCGCGTTTACGCTCTATTACATGGCCATCAATGTCGGGTCGACGGCGTCGACGCTGCTGACGCCATGGCTACAGGATCGTTTCGGACCGGCGGTGTCGTTCGCCGCGTGTTCCGCAGGGCTGCTGTTTGGCCTCTGCGCCTATACCGTCCGGCGCAGCAGGCTGCGTCATATCGGCTCGGCACCCGATTTCGCGCCGCTGGCGGCTGGACCGCTGGTCTTCCTGCTGCTGGGGACCGTGGGGGCGATCGGGACCGTGCATCTGGTGCTGGACCGCCCGGCGGTGGCGCGGGTTTGCGTGTGGCTGGCGGCGCTGTCGGTCCTGGCCCTGTGGGCGGTGATCTATCGTCGCGCTGCACCGGCGCAGCGGCCGGGGTTGCGGATGGCCTATATGCTGTCGATCCAGGGTATGCTGTATTTTGTGTTCTATCAGCAGACCGTGACATCGCTGACCCTGTTCGCGCTGCGCGCGGTGTGCGGCGACGTCACGCTGGACGGGGCGACGCTGTTTCACATGTCGGCCGGCCAGTTTCAGGCGCTGAACCCGATCTGGATCATGCTGGCAAGTCCGGTGCTGGCTCTTGTCTATCGGCGTCTTGCCCGGCGGGGAGGCGACCTGCCGATCGCACGGAAATTCGTCGTGGGCTTCAGCCTGGTGACCGTCGCCTTCGTGATCTGGTGGCTGGGGGCGCTGGCGGGCGGCATGGGGCGGATATCGCCCTGGATTATGATCGGCGCCTATGGCGCCCTCTCGGTGGGTGAGTTGCTGGTCGGTGGATTGGGCATGGCGGTGATCGCACGCTATGTACCCGCCGCGATGGGTGGATTCATGATGGGCTCGTACCTGCTGTCGATGGGGGTGGCGATGTATATCGGCAGCATGGTCGCCAATCTGGCCGCTGCCAAATCGTCGCAGCAGGCGCTCGGGGCAGGGGCCTATGCCGGCCTGTTCCTGGTTCTGAGTATTGCCGCCGGCACGATCACCGTCCTGTTCGCCATATTGCTGCCGCTGACGCGGCGGTGGGATCGCCAGCATATGCTGGCGGGGGTGTGACCCATGGGCCGGTTTCGTGCCGTCCTACCGCCAGAGGGCTGCGAGGAGCGGGACCAGCAGGGCGGTCAGCAGACCGTTCAGGCCGATGCCCAATGCCGCGAAGGCAGCCCCGATCTCGTCGATCGCGGCGACCTGGGCCGCCGCGATGCCGCTGCCGGCGACGCCGGCGGCCAAGCCGTGGGCGCGCCAATCGTCGATCTGGAAGCGAGCGAGCATATGCCGGCCAATGATTGCCGCCAGGATGCCCCCGAGGATCGCCAGTGATGCGGTCAGAGCGGGCACGCCGCCGATCTGGTGGGAAACCGCCATGGCGATCGGGGTGGTGACGGCCTTCGGTGCCATGGACAGCGCAACGCTGCGCGAACCGCCCAGCAGCCAGACGATGCCGACGCCGCTGATGACAGATGTCAGCGAACCGGCCAGCAGGGCGAGACCGATGCTGGAGATATGGCGGCGGACCAGCGCGAAATTTTCGGCAAGAGGCACGGCCAGGGCCACCGTGACCGGGCCGAGCAGGAAATGGATGAACTGCGCGCCCGCGAAATAGGTGTCATAGGACGTGCCCGTGCTCACCATGATCGTCCCCACGATCAGGATTGCGATCAGGACCGGGCTGGCAAAGGGGGATCCTCCGCAGGCTCTCTGCATCCAGCGGCCACCGGCATAGGCGGCCAGTGTCACGACCAGCCAGAGTAGCGGCGTGGTGGAGAGTGGCGTCCACAGGTGGCGGATCGTGGCGCTCATGATGCGTCTCCCTGGTGGTCGGGGCTGCTCGTGTGGGGCGTGCGCAGCGTCCAGTGCATCACGAGGGCGGTCACGAGCAGGCTGAGGATCGTGGATCCGGCTACCGCCACGACGATCGGCAGCCATTCCCGGCGGATTACCCCGGCCTCGGCGACGATTCCGACGCCCGCAGGCACGAACAGCAGGCCCATGTTGGCGATCAGCCCTTCGGCCGTCGGCTTTAGCAGCGGCGGCGCCCTGTCATTGCCGGTTCTGTTGGCTCGGATGCCGAGGATCACGGCCAGCAGGAACATGCCGATGACCGGGCCGGGGATGGGGAACTGAAATGCGTTGCGCAGCAACTCGCCCACAAGCTGGCATCCGACAAGAATGAGCATCGCCGACGGCATCATGGTCTCCACTGATACAGGTTCCTCCGGAGGAGCCGATCCGGATGGGATAACAACATGATCGTGAAAACGCGACAGCGGAGGCCACCGCATGCATGCTCCGGCATCTTACGGAACCGGTATTACCATAATCTCGATTTCGGGCTTGGGGCTGCCACTGATCTGGACGATGGCGCGCCCGGCGGGAAGTGGAAAATCGACCATCTTGCCGATGCCGCTACAGGCGGGTCCGCGCCCGTGGTGGGTGGAGCCTATGGAGGCGCCGTCACGCACGACGTCCAGCCACGCGCGGGCATCGAGCATTATCCGATAGGTACCTGCCCTGGGTGCGTTGAAGACCATCATGCCGCCCGAACTGACCGTGCCGCCCCGATCGTCAGGACGTAGCGCGTAGCTGACGTCCGGCGTCGGCCGCAGCGCCGCGAGTACGGCCTGGCCTGGCAGGAGGATGGCATGATCGAGTGCGGAAACGGTGTCGGCGGCTGCGAGGTGGGTCGGGGATGCCCATCCATGCAGGTCATCGGGCAGGATCGGCTTGTCCGGCGCACAGTTTGCCTGCGGTGTGTCCGCCAGTGCTGGGGCGGAGACCGTGATTCCAGCCAGCAGGGCGGCCAGAGACAGGATGACGAATGGATTCGCGGTTGCCATGGTGCCTTTCCGCATTGGGATGCGTGACCGGATTCTATACGGAAGTGGCTGAAAGCAGAAATGAACACCTGTCGGCCGCCGGTTGATGGGTGCCGCTGCCGCGTGCCCGCGATCGGCCGTGCGCACTGAGTCAAGCATGAATCGTCATCAAGCTGTGAATTGTTTTGTCTGATGGACTCGTGCGAACCTGTGACGAAATCACGAATATCGGGTCATGTTGCGCTTGACTGCACAAAAATGGCCGAGAACCGGCATTTTTTCGACAGAGGCGTGTAGTGCAAATCGGATGGTTATGCACAGATTCCGTGGGTACCCTTCTGGATAACTCTGTGGATTGCTTGTCTGGGAACAGGTCCGATCGGGACGAAACACGCTTTTCGTGGTTTGTTCCGCCATGGCGTGCCCGATCCATCGGGTCGACTGGCTGTGAATGATTTGCCGATTCGGACAGTCATAAAACTGACATGGAATCAAGACCCTTTTCATCTGCGGGATGAAATCATGCTGAAAATGGCTGAAAACAGCCATTCCCACGATTCGATCCCGCTCCTGTTCCGGTGATGATTATCCACAGATTCCGGGGATACCCCTCTGGATAACTCTGTGGGCGGTTGCCGGTGAGGCTTGAATCCGAGGGACCTTGTCCTGTTCTTCCCGGTTTGTTCTCCAGGATTTCAGTCGTCTCGCGCGGCAGGAGACAGGGCGTGCGGAAAAGCCGCAGGATTGAAGAAACCAAGCAGAATGCCGCCGAGTGCGATGGCGACGGCGAGCGGGGTGAGCACGCCGAAGCCCATATGCGTCAGTACCTGGCCGCCGGCGGCTGAACCCAGCAGGATGCCGACATTGCTGGCGGCATTGATCGCAGCCCCGGCCACGTCGGGGCGGGTCGCGCGTGCGCGGATCGCACCGGACATGACGAAGGGGATGATGGCCGAATAGCCGATGCACCATAATCCGACGGCACCTACGGCCGCCCAGCCGGACAGGATGTGCCCGTTCATCAGCCCCATGCCGATCAGCATGGCGAGGCCGCCGCCCAGCAGGCCGGTGCCGGGGTTGCGGTCGACAAACTGTCCCGCGCCCCACAGGCCCAGTATGCTGAAGGCGCCCGTCAGCAGCAGGGCGATGCTCAGTGTTCCGGCGGTCAGCCCGTGGTCGAGCAACAGCGGGGTGACATAAGTGTACAACAGGTTGTGCGCGAAGAAGAACACCGCATCGACCGCCACCACGACCAGGAAGATCCGCATGATCCTGCGGGAGGCCACGCCGGGCAGGTGGGTACGGATATCCGGCGGGGATGAGACCGGCGGCAGGAAAAACGCGATGCACAGCGTGAGCGCCAGGGCGAGCGCGGTGACGATGAACATTGCGACCCGCCAGCCCGCAAGGTGCCCCACGGCCGCGGTCCCCGGAACGCCCAGGATCGCGCCCAGCGAGGTGCCGCCATAGACAAACGAGATCGCCCGTCCGGTCATGCTCTGTGGCACCAGGCGCGCCGCATAGGCCGAAACGATCGACATCAGCAGGGCATGGGCCAGCCCTCCGACCAGTCGGCCGACGCACAGCAGCAGGAAGGTGGGGGCAGCCGCCATGACCAGGTTGGACAGCACGTAGCCGGAGAGCGAGACGAGCATCAGCCGTTTGCGATCGATGTGTGCTGTCATGATCGTCAGCGGTACGGCCCCGATCGCAACCATCAGGGCAAAGGCGCTGACGGCCAGTCCCGCCTGGCCTTCCGGGATATGGAAGGTGCGGGCCATGTCGATCAGGATACCGACGGGCGCGACTTCGCTGGTCAGTGCCGTGAAGGTACAGGCAAAGAGCGCCCAGAGACCGATGACGGCATCAGTCGGGAGAGTTTTGAAAAACATGTCGACCTGTTGCGAAGACGGCAATGCGAACCGGCGCCGAGTCCTTGAGACCGTTCTGGCATTCCCTCCATCAGAACGGAATAGACAGTTTGGGCATGGCTGGAACTCGTCCGGCGGTCTTCAGCAGCCAGGCGCGAAAGGTCTGAAGGGGGCCGTATCCCCCGTGATTCTGAGGATAGGCGAGGTAGTAGGCGCCGTCACTGTGGAGAGTCCGGCCCGGCAGTTCGACCAGGCGGCCGCTCTCCAGCAGGTCGGATACCAGGAAGCGCGGCAGCAGGGCGACGCCGGCCCCGGCCGCCGCGGCCTGCGCGATGAAGGTGAACTGATCGCACAGCATGCCGTGGACCTTCTGCGCCTCCAGCCCCTGGGCGGCGAACCATCTCTCCCACGCGTCGGGGCGCGAGACCAGGTGCAGGAGCGGTGCCTCCAGCAGGTCGGCCGGCGTGCGGAATGCGTGGCGGGCCAGCAGCGCCGGGCTACAGGTGGCGACGATCTGTTCGGACATCAGGAAATCCATGTCCGCGCCCGTCCATTCGGCCGCGCCGAAATGGATCGCGGCGTGAAGGGTATCGCCCGAAAAATCGAAGGGTAACGGGCGGGACATCAGGTTGATCGTGATGTCGGGGTGTTCGCCCATGAAATCCGGCAGGCGGGGGGCCAGCCAGTGGGCACCGAAGGTCGGCAATACGCCCAGATTGACGGTACCGCCGGTTGGATTGGCGCGAAAACCCAGGGTGGCGGTAGCGATATGGCGCAGGGCGTCGCGGATTTCGCGGGCATAGGCCGCGCCCGCCAGCGTCAGCCGTACCGTCTGCCGGTCGCGGACGAACAGCTCGGCGCCCAGTTGCTGTTCCAGCGCCCGGATGTGCCGGCTGATCGCGCTCTGGGTCAGGTGCAGTTCCCGTGCCGCGGCGGTGAAGCTTTGCAGGCGGGCTGCCGCCTCGAACGAATGCAGCAGCAGGGTGGGGGGCAGGAAACGTCGCGGGGTCGCCATGTCAGCCGTGGATGCGAAGGAGGAATGGCGCGGCGACGGGTCATTCCGGATCCGCATGATGTCAGTTTCCTTTATCGTTTGAAAGGCGTGATGGTGTTGAGAATGATGGGGCCCGGCGGGGTGGCGGCGTGGCGTGAGGACGACCGGAATGATCAGCGCGGACGAAGTCCGGACCCGTTTCGCACGGGCGATGTCGGAGATGTATCGTCAGGAGGTGCCGCAATATGGCGCGTTGACGGACCTGGTCGGGCGGGTGAACGCCCGGGTGCTGCATGACGACCCGGTTCTGAAGGCACGACTGGAGGCCGCGGGCGGGCTGGAGCGGCTGAATATCGAGCGGCATGGGGCGATCCGGCTGGGCACGGCGGCGGAACTGGCCACCATGCGGCGGCTGTTCGCCGTGATGGGCATGGCGCCGGTCGGGTATTACGATCTGTCGGTCGCGGGCATTCCGGTGCATTCCACGGCGTTCCGGCCGATCGACGAGGCGGCACTGGATCGTAATCCGTTCCGGGTCTTTACCTCGCTGCTGCGGCTGGAACTGATCGCGGATACCGCCCTGCGTGTCGAGGCCGAGCGCATTCTGGCGGCGCGGCGGATTTTTACGCCCGGCGTGCTGGACCTGATCGGGCGGTGGGAGGCCGATGGCGGCCTGACGGCGGCGCAGGCGGATCTGTTCGTGCGCGAGGCGCTGGAGACGTTCCGCTGGCATCGCGCGGCAACGGTCGACGCCGCGACCTATCGCAGCCTGCATGACGCGCATCGGCTGATCGCGGATGTGGTGTGCTTCAAGGGACCGCATATCAATCATCTGACGCCCCGCACGCTGGATATCGACGCCGCGCAGGCCGAGATGCCGTCTTGCGGCATGCGGGCCAAGGATGTGATCGAGGGGCCGCCCCGCCGTGCCTGCCCGATCCTGCTGCGCCAGACCAGTTTCGCGGCGCTGGAGGAACAGATCGTCTTTCGAGGGGACGACGACGAGGGCGCGGCGGGATGCCATACCGCCCGTTTCGGCGAGATCGAGCAGCGCGGCATGGCCCTGACCCCGAAAGGGCGGGCGCTCTATGACCGCCTGCTGGGCGTGGCGCGCGAGGGCGGGCCGGATGAGGGGCCGTATGGCGCGCGGCTGGAGCGCGCCTTCACACAGTTTCCCGACACCGAGGACGATTTGCGCGCGGGTGAACTGGCCTATTTCCGCTACGACCTGGCGGGTGCGGCATCGCTGCCGCCGGGCCTGTCGGCGGATGCGCCGATCGGGGACCTGGTGCGCCGTGGCGTGGTGATGGCGACCCCGATCACGTACGAGGATTTCCTGCCGGTCAGCGCGGCGGGGATTTTTCGGTCCAATCTGGGTGGCGGGGCCGGGGCGGATTATGCCGCCCATGCGGATCGCGCGGGGTTCGAGGCGGCCCTGGGGGCGGAGGTTCTGGACGAATGCGCGCTGTACGAGGCGCTTCAGGCCCGGTCGATCGCCGCGACCCGGCAAAGCCTGGGGGAAGGACACAGGGTACTGCGATGAAGAACGATCCGCGCAGTCATGGATTATGGGAGTTGTCCGCCCCGCCGGCCCCCGTCACGCCGGCGCTGGTCGGGGACATCGATGCCGACGTCGTGATCGTCGGGGCGGGCTATACCGGCCTGTCGGCCGCGCTGCATCTGGCCTCGGCCGGGGTTTCGGCCGTGGTGCTGGAAGCCGTGGAGATCGGGTTCGGCGGGTCCGGCCGCAATGTCGGGCTGGTCAACGCCGGTCTGTGGGTCATGCCGCAGGATGTCATTGCCGGGCTGGGGCCGGTGCATGGTCCGCGCATCCTCCGGCTGCTGGGCGACGCGCCGTCCGTGGTGTTCGATCTGGTCGCCCGCCATGGCATTGCGTGCGAGGCCGAGCCGGCCGGCACGCTGCATTGCGGCGTCGGCAAGGCGGGACTGGCCAGCCTGAAGGAGCGCGAGTGCCAGTGGCGGCATCTGGGCGCGCCGGTCCGGCTGCTGGACCCGGCCGAGACCGCTGAAAAGATCGGCAGCGGCGCGTATGCCGGCGCCCTGCTGGACGCGCGGGCGGGCACGATCCAGCCGCTGGCCTATGCGCGCGGGCTGGCGGCCGCGGCGCTGGCGGCCGGGGCGCGGATTTGCACCGCAAGCCCGGTTGTTTCCGCCCGGCGGGAAGGCGGGCGCTGGCGGCTGCGGACCGGGGCCGGCAGCGTGCGCGCCGCGAAGGTGATCGTGGCGACCAATGCCTATACGACCGCCCATGGTGATGCCCTGTGGCCGGAGGTTCGGGCGGAGTTGATCCATCTGCCCTATTTCAACATCGCCACCGTCCCGCTGGATGCGGCGCAGGTGCGGTCCGTGCTGCCGGGCAGGCAGGGGGCGTGGGATACCAGGGAGGTGCTGACCTCCTTCCGGCTGGACCGGGCCGGGCGGCTGGTGATCGGCAGCGTGGGGGCCCTGCGGGGGGCGGGCGGGCCGGTGCATCGGCAATGGGCGGCGCGCGCGCTGGCGCGGATCTATCCCCAGCTTGCCGGGATCGGGTTCGAGAGTGAATGGTTCGGCAGCATCGGCATGACGGTTGACGACCTGCCCCGCCTGCATCGTCTGGCGGATAATGTCGTATCCATGAGCGGCTATAACGGGCGCGGCATCGCGCCGGGCACCGTGTTCGGCCGCATGCTGGCCGATTTTGCGCGCGGTGTGATATCCGAGGCCGAATTGGCGATGCCGGTGACCGACGCGGTGCCGGCGCGGGCCCGGCGGGCGCGCGAGGCGATGTACGAATATGGCTCGGCCGCCGTGCATCTGCTGACGGCGCGGCTGTAGGGATGTGCCACGCATGAAGCGAGAAAGCGGAGAGACGATGACAAACCTGATAGCTTCCGAGGCGCACGACCTGCTGGTGCGCCTGGGCGTGCCGGCGGCGCGGTTCACGGGGGGGACGCTGGCCGTCCGTTCGCCGGTGACCGGCGAGGAGATCGCGCGGGTGGTCGAGACCGGTGCCGACGAGGCGCGGCGCACGATCGGCGAGGCGGCCGAGGCCTTCAAGGCATGGCGGCGCGTCCCCGCGCCGCGCCGTGGTGAACTGGTACGCCTGCTGGGCGAGGAATTGCGGGCCGGCAAGGACGCGCTGGGCCGGCTGGTGACGCTGGAAGTGGGCAAGGTGGTGTCCGAGGGCCTGGGCGAGGTCCAGGAAATGATCGATATCTGCGACTTCGCGGTGGGGCTGTCGCGCCAGCTTTACGGCCTGACGATCCCGTCGGAGCGGCCCGATCACCGGTTGACGGAACAGTGGCATCCGGCGGGCGTGGTCGGCGTGATCTCGGCCTTCAATTTCCCCGTGGCGGTGTGGTCGTGGAATGCGGCGCTGGCCTTCGTCTGCGGCGACCCGGTGGTGTGGAAGCCGTCGGAGAAGACGCCGCTGACCGCGCTGGCGGTGCAGGCGCTACTGGATCGCGCGGTGGCCCGCTTTGGCGACGACGCGCCGGCGCATCTCGGCACGCTGCTGATCGGCGGGCGGGAGATCGGCGAACTGCTGGTGGACGACCCGCGCGTGCCGGTCGTCTCGGCCACGGGATCGACGCGCATGGGGCGCGTCGTAGGCGAACGCGTGGCGCGGCGTTTCGGCAAGTCGATCCTGGAACTGGGCGGCAACAATGCCTCGATCGTCACGCCCTCGGCCGATCTGGAACTGACGTTGCGCGCCGTGGCCTTCGGCGCGATGGGGACCGCCGGGCAGCGCTGCACGACCCTGCGCCGCCTGATCGTGCATGAAAGCGTCTATGACGCGCTGGTGCCGCGCCTGGCCCAGATCTACCGCTCTATTTCGGTCGGCAGCCCGATCGATAGCGACGCGCTGGTCGGGCCGCTGATCGACGGGGCGGCGTTCGAGGCGATGCAGGCCAGCCTGCGCGACGCGGCGGCGCATGGTGGCGTGGTGCATGGCGGCGGCCGGGTCGATGTGAACGGGGCCGGGTCGTTCTATGCCCGCCCCGCGCTGGTGGAAATGCCGGCCCAGGTGGGGCCGGTGCGCCAGGAGACGTTCGCGCCGATCCTGTATGTGTTGAAATACACCGATCTGGACGAGGCGATCGCGTTGCAGAACGACGTGCCGCAGGGCCTGTCCTCGTCCATCTTCGGCAACGATCTGCGCGAGATCGAGCAGTTCCTGTCGGGTGCGGGCTCGGATTGCGGCATTGCGAACGTCAATATGGGCCCATCGGGGGCCGAGATCGGCGGTGCTTTCGGCGGCGAGAAGGAAACCGGCGGCGGGCGTGAATCCGGCTCGGATGCCTGGCGGGCCTATATGCGGCGGCAGACCAATGCGATCAATTACGGCCGTACCCTGCCGCTGGCGCAGGGGGTGCGGTTCGATATCGGCTGAGCGGGCCGGGCGTCAGCGCGGCCAGTGCCTGGCGGGTGGCCTCGGTCAGCGGCGCGGGGAGTGCCGTGAGCGGGAACCAGCCCCAGTCGGCGAGAGCGTCGGGTTCCTGGATCGCGGGTGCGCCGTCGCGGATGGCGGCCAGGAAGACCGGAGCGACCCAGTGCGTGGAGCGGGCGCGGTCGATCTGGTCGACCACGCAGAGCAGGCGCGTGAGCGTGATGGCGATGCCCAGTTCCTCGGCGATTTCGCGGATCGTGGCGTCCGCTACCGTCTCGTACGGGTCGAGCTTGCCGCCGGGAAGGCCCCAGTGGTCGGCCTCGGGGTTCCGCCGGCGCAGGACGAGCAGCAACCTGTCCGCGTGCAGGATCGCGGCGCCGCATCCGACGCGGGGTAGGAGGGGGGTATCGGAGCGGGGCGAGGGAGAAGGCGGGGGGGAACTGGCAGGCATCGAGATCGGTCCGGAGGCGTGGCTGGCGGGGTAAATGAGCGTAAAATTGGAAATGATCCATTTCCATCATTTTTATCATTTCCTCCAGGTGTCTCGGTTATGTCTGGATGGGGCAGAACGGTCCTGTCCGGCCATTCTGCGTGATTCGTCCCGATTCTGGAGTTCGTCCACATGACGCGTAGCGCCTGTTCGCTTTTCACGATCCTTGCCATCGCCGCCAGCCTGCCCGCCGCCGCTCAGACGGCGACCAGCCCGGCGCAGGTCCAGCCGGGCCATTATGCGGTCGAGCCCGGCCATACGCAGGTCGGCTTCTCGGTCCTGCATTTCGGCTTTACCCATTATGCCGGTGTGTTCTCATCCGTGTCCGGCACGCTGGAATTGAATGCGAAGACGCCCGCGGCCTCTCGCCTGTCGGTGACGATCCCTGTCGGCTCGGTGCAGACCACCAGCGACGTGCTGAATGGCGAACTGAAGAGCGCCGACTGGTTCGATGCCGGAAAATTCCCGAATGCCACCTTCGTCTCGACCCGCGTGACGCCGACCGGCGGGAGCGACGCCGTCGTTGCCGGTACCCTGACGATCCGTGGCGTGAGCAAGCCCGAGACCCTGATGGTGCATTTCATCGGCGCGGGCGTGAACCCGATCGACAAGAAATACACCGTCGGATTCGAGGCCACGGGCACCATCCGGCGCAGTGACTTCGGCGTGAACAAATATGTTCCCTATGTCAGCGACGATGTCGGCCTGCGTATCGCCGGTGCGTTCGAGAAGCAGGATTGACGGGCGTCGCGTCGTTTGTTGTCGACATATCCGGCCGGCTTCGCGCAGTTTTTCGCGATACGCGTTGTCGGTGGCGCTTCTTTCCGGGTGTGTCGGCAGATTGAAGCAAAGGGCTGCGACGTTTGTGCCGCGAAACGGCACAGTGACACAGGCTTGACGGGCCGTGGAAGAGCGTTCGATATCGTCGTGGCTCCATCCCGGCCACAGAATGGTGCCATCCGGAAAAGGGGTATCGGGCATGCGGCGTGGCGATAGGGATGGCATCGTGTCGGAAGCGGCTACGCTTCTGGCCGAAATCCAGTCTGACGTGGAGCGGCTGAATGTGCGCGCGCAATCCGTCCCGCAGATGCCCGATGCCCTGCGCCAGGGCATTGCCGCCCTGGCCGACAAGATCGATGCGCTTTGTGATTTGAGCCGACGATAGCAGGGGTGGCCAGGTGGCTCATTTTGCCTCCGCCGCGCAGGCGTCTTTTGCCAGCGCGAGTTGCTGGTCGGGTGACACGTCGATATCCGCGCTGCCCGTGCCGATGAAGACGGGCATCGGCAGTTTCAGCGTCGCGTATTTCATGACGGCCCCCGAGACTTCGTTCGGCGAGGTTCCGTCCACTCCGTTGGTCGAACGATACAGAATGGCGTAGGCCTTTCCCTGATCGGGAATGCCGTTCGCCTGGGGCAGGGCTTCGACGTGGAGCATTTCGCCGGCTGGGCGACGGAGATCATGCAGCGCCAGCCGGGTATCGTCACAAGGCCATATATGCTCGAAGGTCTTGAAAAAAGGACATTGGCCAAATTCGTTCTCGACGTCATGCTGGATGTTTCAATCGGAAAGCTTAAGATCAGATAAAAGTTTTTTGGTTCCTTTTTTTCAAAGGAGAACGCTCTTCCCGTGAGCGGATGCTATATGGCCGGAATGGATAACGAAGATCTTCCCGAAACGGTCGCGCGCTGTCGCTGGGCGCGGACGGACCCGTTGCTGCGTGCCTATCACGACGAGGAGTGGGGGGTGCCGATCCGCGACGGCCGGATGTTGTGGGAGATGCTGTGCCTGGAGGGGTTTCAGGCCGGACTGTCCTGGCTGGTCGTGCTGCGCCGCCGCGAGGGCTTGCGCCGGGCGTTCGCGGAGTTCGACCCCGAGCGGGTCGCGCGTTTCGGGGCGGCGGATGTGGAGCGGCTGATGGCGGATGCGGGGATTATCCGGGCGCGCGCCAAGATCGAGGCGACGATCGGCAATGCGCGGGCCTATCTGGCCATGCAGGCGCGGGGCGAGGATTTCGCGGCCTTCGCCTGGGGCATGGTGCCCGATGCGCCCGTGCGGAACAGGACCGGCGCGGTGCTGGCGCGCTCGCCGCTGTCTGAGGCGATGGCGAAGGCGTTGAAGGCGCGGGGGTTCCGGTTTGTCGGGCCGGTGATCGTGTATGCCTGGATGCAGGCCGTGGGGATGATCGACGATCATGACCCCGGGTGCTTTCGCCATGGCGTGGCCGATGCGCGGGGTGGGGCGCTGGAGTGTTGAAGCTGGTGGTCCCGTCAGAATTTTTCGTGAAGTGGCATCGGCTTGCGTGTCAGGCCAGCGGGGCGGTCTGGAACAGCGTCACGCGCAGGCCGCCATGTGGGATCGGTGCGGCGGGGGGGAGGAACGGCAGGCCGGTGGCGTGGGCCAGGGTGGGTTCGGTGGTGACGAGGCCGACGCGCCAGCCGGTGAAATGGGCGGCCAGGGTTCGCCCGAGCGCGCGGTAGAGCGGGACCAGCGCCGCCCGGTCGCCGATCCGGGTGCCGTAGGGCGGGTTGACGATCACCAGTCCTGGCTGGTCGCAGGGGGGGCGGATGTCGCTGATCGGCGTCTGTTGGAAGCTGGTATAGGCGGTGACACCCGCGCGCTCGGCGTTCGCGCGGCTCATGGCGATGGCGCCGGCGTCGCGGTCGCTGCCGTAATAATGGGCCGTGGGGGCGCGCGTGCTCCGGGTCTCGCGCAGTTTCCGCCAGGTGGCCTCGTCGAAATTGGCCAGCAGTTCGAACGCGAAGTGGCGCGAGCGGCCGGGGTTGAGCCGGGCCGCGATCTCGGCCGCCTCGATGACGAAGGTGCCCGAGCCGCACATCGGGTCGAAGACCGGCTCGTTGCCGGCATAGCCGCATTGCAGCAGGAACAGCGACGCCATGGTCTCGCGCATCGGCGCGCGGTTGACGGCCTGCTTGTGGCCGCGCCGGTGCAGCAGGTCGCCCGAGCTGTCGATGCTGATGGTGCAGAGATCGTGGTCGATGCGGGCCCGGACGACGATCGCGGCGTCGGGCGCGCAGGGGGCGCGGACGGTCCTGCGGATCGCCTTTTCGATCCGCTCGGCGGCGGCGCCGGCGTGGTAGATGCGCGAGCCGGTGCAGGAGGCCTCGACCCGGAAGGCGATGTCGGGGCGCAGGACCGTCGCCCAGGGCACGAGTCGCGCGCGGTGGTCGAGCTGGGCGAGATGGGTGACGCGGAAGGCGTCGATCCGCGCCAGGACGCGGTTGGCGCCCCGGACCCACAGATTGGCGCGGTAGACCTCCGGCCAGCCGCCCCGGATGACGACGCCGCCGGGAACGGCCTGGGGCTGCCTGAAGCCTTTCAGCCGGATTTCACCATATAGCGCGGCTTCCTGGCCCGGCGCGGTGGCGAGGAAAATCTCGAAATCCCGGTCCTGCATCATGCGGCCTGCATGACAGGAAGCTGGCGCGGCGGCAACACACGCGTGGACGGAGCGCCGGCGGGGCCGTGGAACGCGGGATTTCATTGTCCGTTCCGCCCTTTGATCGCCATAACGGGAGCGCACGGACAGTCGGATGGATGCATGCCGCAAGACGTAAACAGCCTTTCCGACACGGGCTATCAGGCCCTCGACCTGATCGCGGACATGGTCTGCGTGGGCGGACGCGACGGGTCTGTCGCGTATTTCAACCGGGCGTGGCGGGATTATGGGCCGGGGTTCGCCGCGCCGCGATGGATGGACTGGATCGCCCCCGCCGAGCGGCCGCGGGTCGCGCTTGAGGTGCGGAATGCGGTCGGGTCGGGGGAGCGGTTCGAGACCGACCTGCCGCTTGTGCATCCGGCCGGCGGCGCGCGCTGGTTTCTGCTGCGGGTGCGGCCGCTGACGCTGCCGGACGGGGCGGCGGCTGCGCCGCGCTGGCTGCTGAGCCTGACGGATATCGATGCCAGGAAGCGGCGCGAGCTGGACCTGCTGCGCGATACCAGGATCCAGGCGGAGATGCTCAATGCCAGTATCGATTGCATCAAGCTCGTGCGGCCCGACGGGACCCTGTCGCATTTGAACAAGGCCGGTTGCGCCGCGCTGAACGTCGCCGAGGACGGCGGATTCGGCATGGAATGGCTGGGGCTGCTGCCCCGGGAGGCGCATCAGGCAGGATGGCGGGCGCTCCAGAAGGCGCGGCGGGGAGAGAATGCGCGTTTCCTCGGCGTGAGCCAGGTGCCGGGCCAGGATCCGCGCTACTGGGACAATATGCTGACGCCGCTGAAGAATGGCGGGGAGCAGGTCGAGGCCATTCTGTGCGTGTCGCGCGACGTGACCGCGCAGCGGGCGAGCGAGCGCCGGATCGCGGCGCTGCTGCATGAGGTGACGCATCGGTCGAAGAACATGCTTGCCATCGTCCTGGCGTTGATCCGGCGCACCGTGCCGGACGCGCAGGCGCCCTTCGTCGCGATCCTGGGCCAGCGCATCGCGGCGATCGCGCGCAACCAGGACCTGCTGATCAACGGGCAGTGGTCGGGCATCACGGTCGAGACGCTGCTGGCCTCGCAGACCGCGGTGATGGGCGACGTGAACCGGGCGCGCCTGCTGCTGCACGGGGCGGCGGGGCTGCGGCTGCTGCCGGAAACGGCGGAACGGGTCGGGCTCGCGATCCATGAACTGACGACCAACGCCATCAAATACGGCGCGCTGTCGAACGATGGCGGGACGGTGGCGATCGACTGGGGGGTCGAGGCGCGGCGCGCGGGCGATGTGTTTCGCCTGGTCTGGCGGGAGAGTGGCGGGCCCCCGGTGCGGGAACCCGCCGCCCAGGGGTTCGGCACCGCCGTGATCGAACGCAATCCGCGGGCTCTTCCGGGCGCGTCGGTCGTCTATCGCTACGAGCCGGATGGCGTGACGTGGATGTTCGAGGCCCCGGTATCCAGCGTCGTGGACGATGTGGCGTCGAGACGGGGGGCGGTATCGGACGTGGCGCGCATGGACTGAAGCGACGGAATGTTTTATGCTTTGCGGAATATTGTCGGGCTGCGGGGAAACCATTCACTGCGAGGGAACGATTGAGGGGAAACCGTTGAACAGGCAGGCGGCGGTCGCCAAGGCGCCGCGGATCGTGGATGCGAAGGTGCAGTCCGAGGGGTTCCGGGCGAACCGGGCGGCGCGGCGCAACGTGCTGGTCGAGGATTATGTCGAGCTGATCGCCGACCTGCTCGGCGAGGGGATGGAAGCCCGGCAGGTCGATATCGCGGCGCGGCTGGGCGTGTCCCAGCCCACGGTGGCGAAGATGCTGGCCCGGCTGGCCAATGAGGGGCTGGTCACGCAGAAACCCTATCGCGGGGTGTTCCTGACCCCTGCCGGCGATGCGCTGGCGGCGGATGCGCGCCGGCGGCACGGCATCGTCGAAGCCTTTCTGGCCGCGCTGGGGATCAGCGCCGACAATGTCCGGATCGATGCCGAAGGGATCGAGCATTATGCCGGCGAGGAGACGCTCGCCGCCTTCGAGCGCGCGCTGAATGCCGGGTTGCAGGCCTTCATGATGGCCGATCGCGCGAAACGGGGTGGGTAGATGCTGCTGCGCGAGGGGGACGCCCGGACGTTCGTCATGGACCGCCGGCTGGGCTGTTCGCTGGCGGCGGTCGCCGGTGCGGTCAACGCGGCGGGCTTTCTGGCGGTCGGCTATTATTCGGCCAACATGACGGGCAACCTGTCCAGCCTGTCCATGGGCCTGCGCGCGGCCGACCTGCCGCTGGCGTTGTCCTGCCTGGGGCTGATAGGCGCCTTCGTCTCGGGCGCGGTGCTGTCGGCCTGGCTGGTCAATGCCGGGCGGCATCGCCGGCGCCGGGCCATCTATGCCTATGGTATCCTGCTGGAGGCGGCGCTGCTGGGGGGGCTGGGGGCGTCGGACCTGCTGTTGTGGGCCGGGGTGCGCGGGCTGGTGCTGGCCTATGGGCTGAGTTTCCTGATGGGATTGCAGAATGCGACCGTCACGCGCATTTCCGGCGCGCGGGTGCGGACGACGCACATGACCGGCATGCTGACCGATTTCGGGATCGAACTCGCGGACTGGCTGGAGGCGGTGCGCCGGCCGGGCGATCCGGCCCGTATTGCGCAGGTGCGCCAGCGCCTGGCACTGCATGGCGGGATCGTCCTGTCCTTCGCCTGCGGCGGGGCGGCGGGGGCCATGGCCTATGGCTGGTGGCGGGCGGGCGCGTTGCTGGGACTGGCGCCGGTCCTGGCCTGGCTGGCGCTGCCGGGCGCGCTGGCCGATGCCCGGGACCGGATGGCGGGGCGGGCGCCGCGCGGGCCGGTTGCCTGAGATGCCCGCCGCCTTCATCCCGGCCGACCACGACGTGCTGGCCCATTATATCAGCGATCATGGCGATATCTGGATCAGCGAGGATATCCGCACCGAAAGCCGCGTCTACTGGCAGGGGCGGTTCTGCCAGAGCGAGAGCGATGCCGACGGGGTGAGCTATGCGCCCTATGTCCATGCGCTGTTCGGCTTCCTGTTGCAGACGCCGGCGGGGACCCGGCCCGACGAGCCGGTGCTGGTGATCGGCTGTGGTGGCGGGTCGCTGGCCACGATGCTGGACCGGGCGGAGCGGGCGGTCGAACTGGTCGACGTGAATCCGCTGGCCTTTCCCATCGCCCGCCAGCATTTCGGCCTGCCCCCCTGGATTCCGTGCCATCTGACGGATGGGGCGGCTTTTCTGCGCGGATTGCCCGCCACCCGGCGGTTCGGCGCCATCGTCGTCGATGCGTTTCACGGCGATGTCGTGCCCGGCCATCTGCTGGAGGCGCGATTCCTGGCCGATGCCGCCTGGCGGCTGGCGGAGAACGGGTTTCTCGCGATGAACCTGTTCGAGCCGCCCGAACGGCCGGACCTGGCCGCGCGGACCCTGGCCATCGCCGGGCGCGCGGTGGCGCCGGGGGGCGATGCGCGCCTGTTCGAGGAGACCGAGGGGCGGGAGGGCAATATCCTGCTGCTGGCGGGCGCCGTGGCCGGCCTG
Organism: Gluconacetobacter sacchari; assembly: GCF_014174255.1. Taxonomy (GTDB): domain Bacteria; phylum Pseudomonadota; class Alphaproteobacteria; order Acetobacterales; family Acetobacteraceae; genus Gluconacetobacter; species Gluconacetobacter sacchari. Next base: position 238,374 of record NZ_JABEQJ010000001.1, on the reverse strand, counting down.
ACCGATCCCGACTTCCTGCTGCCGCCCCGGACCATGATCGCCGAGACGCGCCGGTCGCTGGAGAGGATGCGCTTTCGGTTGATCGACGGGGTGGGGTGAAGCCGGAGCGCGTCGGGCGTGGCGCAAGGCCAGGGCGCCGCCCTGGACCCGATTGTCTGATGAGGGGAGGAAACGCGCGCCGGCTCGCCACCAGCGCGCATTCACAGCCAGGTTTTCAGGATTTGATGGTGGAGGCTTTGTAGATCTTGTCGATGGCGGTCGCCAGGGTGGCGTCGAATTCGGCGTCGGTCATCGAGACTTTCAGATCGCCGACCAGGGCGCGGGAGAAGCTGGCGATCATGCCGTGATTGGCGGCCAGCCGCGTGCAGGCATCGTCCAGCGTGTAGCCGCCGGACAGCGCCACGACGCGCTGCACGCGCGGATGGCGGATCAGATCCAGATACAGGTCCGGCGTGTCCGGGATCGTCAGTTTCAGCATCACCGGATAGTCACCGGGCAGCGCGTCCAGGCCGCGCGCCAGCTCGTCGCGCAGGATGGCCTCGGCGGCGGCTTTCTGCGGGCTCTTGATCAGGACTTCCGGCTCCAGGATCGGCACCAGGCCGTGGGCGGCGACCTGGCGGGCCACGTCGAACTGCTGCGCCGCGATGGCGGCGATGCCCTCGGGATCGGCCAGGTTGATGACCGAACGTTCCTTGGTGCCGTAGACGCCCAGCTTCGCCGCGCGCGCCAGCAGCGGGTCCAGCCCGGGGATCGGCTTCATCAGCCGTACGCCGGCCGCCTCGGCCTCCAGCCCCTTGTCGATCTTCAGGAACGGGACGACGCCGCGATCTTCCCACAGGTAGGACGGGACCGGCTTGTCGCCGACCAGGCCGTCCATCGTGCGCTCGAACAGGATGGCCGCGATCACCTTGTCGCCGGTGAAGCTGGGCGCCGTGATGATGCGCACGCGCATCTCATGCATCAGGCGGAACATCTCGTCGTCGCCGCTATAGGCGCTTTCGGGAATCCCGTAATGGCTCAGGGCGCCGGGCGTGGAACCCCCGCTTTGGTCCAGGGCCGCGATAAAGCCCGGTTTACCAGAGAGTTGTGACTTCATGCTCTCGATCGACATGATTGTGTTTCCCCCGCTTGGTGCAGATGCGTGTCCGGGCCTCGCCGGGACGGTGGTCGCGAAACCGCCTCCCGGGCGATTGCCCGTTTCTGGAGATTGCCGGTTTTGCCGTCAATGGTGAAGAGGCGGGGGTGAAGAGGCGGGGGTGAAAAGACGGGCCGGCGGAATGTCAGCCGGGGTCGCCGTCGGCCGGCAGGTCGGGGATCGTGGCGCGGACCAGGGCGCTGTAATATTCCCGCCCGCAATGGGCCCGGACATGGGCCGGCGTGAGTCGCGGTATCCGCGCGCGCGTGCGGACGGATGCGTACCAATGGACGACGCGGGTCCCGGGCAGCAGGATGTCCTCGGCCCGGATCCGCCGGTTGGCGCGGAAGATATGTTCCGAGATTTCGGGGGGGACCGGGTAGAACACGGCGGGATCGTGGACGGTCAGGCCGTCCGTGCCCATCTGCTCCGCCACCCGTTGCAGCAGATGGGGGCCCAGGGCGTAGGGCCGCAGCCGCTCCTGGGGCGACAGGGCCAGCATGGCGCGCAGGCAGGCATGCAGCCAGGGCGCGCCGGCGGGGGCGCCCATCACGGCGTTGTTCAGCCCCAGCGGGTAGAGGAAATCGATGCGCCGGAACCCCCGCCAGCCGCCGGGCACGACGCGGCAGGCCTGGCGGAGCAGCGACAGCCCGATATGCCGCGCCCGCAATGTGGGCGAGCGCGTGGCCCTGACATGCGCCGGCCAGACGATGCGCTCGGTCCCGACGAAGGGGCCGGACGCCAGCAGCGGGCGCAGCGAGGCGGTGGTGAGGGTGTCCATGTCCAGATACACGCCGCCGTCGCGATAGAGGATCGCGGCGCGCAGGATATCCGCGCGCTGGACCGGCGTGCGGACGCCCTCATAGAGCGCGACCAGGCTGTCCGCCGGCAGGCCGGCGGCCTGTTCCACCGCCGCCAGGTCGCGGCGCGGGTCGACGCGGGAGAGGATGACGCCGGGCGCGGCCTCCAGCGCCCGCTTCTGCGGGCCGTCCTCGAGCGTGTCGGTGTGGTGCAGGATGACCGCGTCCATGCCGCCCGTCGCGGCGGCCGACAGGACGGCGAAGGCATAGGCCCAGGGCAGGCGCGGACCGATCCAGCAGAAATGGATGTGGGCGGGAATGGTCATGGAATCCTGTGTCCGTCGCGCGACAGTAGGGGAGGGGCATCATCCTGATCGATAAAAAATGTAGTCGTATGTTACAATACATTTCCAGACAATACGCGTTTATCGAATAAGTGCTCTTGTACAGAAGAACGTAAAAAGTGGCGGAATGATGATGGAGGCGGGTTTGCCGATCGCCTGTCCGGCCAAGGTCGCGGGATGAACGGTCGGCCGGCATTTCTGGCCGATCATCTTTCGTCCGATCCGCCGGGGCGCCTTTATAGTCATATTGATCGCGTTTATAGGATAGCCGCTGCGTGGGGGAGCGCCCCTGAAAACCTTTGAGCCGCGGGTGCCTCCTTTTGCGCGACGTCGTCATCTTCCGCCAGAACCAGTTCCGGGTTTCCGAGATTTTCATCGCCCAGCAGGCGGAGGCCCTGCGCCGGTACGCGCCGCTCTATCTGGGGCGCATGCGATTCGGGGCGGGGCCGGACGGCGCGCGGACGCTGCTGCTGCGCGACCTGTGGGGGCGTGCCGGCTGGCCCCGGATGGGCGCGCAGATGCTGACGCGCGACCCCGCCCCCTACCAGCGCCTGCTGGCGGGGCGCCGGCCGGCGCTGGTCCATGCCCATTTCGGGACCGACGGCGTCTATGCCCTGGCGCTGGCGCGCCGGCTGGGCGTGCCGCTGGTCACGACGTTCCATGGCTTCGACCTTACGCTGTCCGACCGGTATTTCCTGCGGTCGCCCGCGTGGGTGAACTATCCGCTGCACCGGCGCGCGCTGGCGCGGGAGGGGCGGTTGTTCCTGTGCAATTCCCGCTTCCTGCACGGCAAGGCGCTGGAGCGCGGCTTTCCGGCCGAGCGGACGCGGGTGCATTATATCGGGGTCGACTGCGCCGCGTACCGGCCCCGGGCGCCGGAAGAGGAGACGCCGGTCATCCTGCATGTCGCCCGGCTGGTGGAACTGAAGGGCACGGACGACCTGCTGCGGGCCTTTGCCCGGATGGCGGCGGGGCACGCGGACCTGCGGCTGGTCATTATCGGGGATGGGCCGATGCGCGCGCGGCTGGAGAAGATGGCCGGCGCGCTGGGCGTGGGGGAGCGGGTGCTGTTTCTGGGCGCGCGGCCGCATGCGGTGGTCATGGCGTGGATGCGGCGGGCGATGATGCTGGTGCTGCCCAGCGTGCAGACCGCCAGCGGGCGCGTCGAGGGGCTGGGCATGGTGATGCTGGAGGCGGCGGCCTGCGGCGTGCCGGTGGTCGCGACGCGGGTGGGGGGCATTCCCGAGGGGGTGGACGAGGGGCGCAGCGGCCTGATCGTGCCGCCGCGCGATGTCGAGTCGCTGGCCGGGGCGATGGGCGCGCTGGCGGCCGACCGGGAGCGGCGGGCGGCGATGGGGCAGGCGGGGCGGGCCTTCGTCGCCGGGCGTTTCGACCTGCGGCGGCAGACGGCGATCCTGGAAAGCTGGTATGACGCGCTGGTCCGGGCTATCGCGCCGGACGGGGCGTCCCTATGATCTGCCCCCTTTTCCGGTTTCCGCCGGTTCCTCGGACGATATGGCAACGATGAACGATATTCCCCTGGCCCGCCGCATCAGCAACCTGGGCGCCGCGGCGCGCTTCGCGGCCAAGGCCATCGCCACGCGCTATACGCCGCTGCTGGCGCAGGTGGTGGTGACGCGGCGCTGCAACCTGGCATGCGGCTATTGCAACGAATATGACGATTTCTCGGCCCCGGTGCCCTTCGCGGACCTGAAGGCGCGGGTCGATCATCTGGCGAAGCTCGGCACCGCCTCGATCACCTTTACCGGCGGCGAGCCGCTGCTGCATCCCGAACTGGACCGGATCGTGCGCGTGGCCCGCGACCATGGCATGATCGTCACCACCATCACCAACGGCTTCCGCCTGTCGCGCGCCTGGATCGACCGGCTGAACGCGGCGGGCCTGCAAGGGATGCAGGTAAGCATCGACAATATCACGCCCGACGACATCTCGATGAAGAGCCTGTCGTCGGTGGAGGGCAGGCTGGCGCTGCTGTCCGAGCATGCCCGCTTCAAGGTCAATGTGAATTCGGTGCTGGGCGTGACCGGCGAGCGGACCCAGGACGTGGTGACGATCGCCGAGACGGCGGCGCGCTATGGCTTGCAGCATTCGGTGGGCGTGCTGCACGACCACCAGGGCGGGCTGAAGGCGCTGAGCGACGAGCAGATGCGGGCCTATCGGCGGGTGACCGAGATCTCGCCCTCGCTGGTCCATACGCTGAACTACCGGCTGTTCCAGAAGAACCTGATGCATGGCAGGCCGAACGACTGGAAATGCCGCGCCGGGGCCCGGTACCTGTACGTGACCGAGGATGGCCGGGTGCATTGGTGTTCGCAGCAGCGCGGGTATCCGGCGATTCCGCTGCTGGACTATGGTCACGAGGACCTGAAGCGCGAATATCATACCGAGAAATCGTGCAGCCCGACCTGCACCCTGAGCTGCGTGCATCAGATGAGCATGTTCGACCGCTATCGCGGCGCCCAGCACCCCACCGACCCGGCGGCGTTGCCCGCCGAGGCCTGAGAGCGGCGGTTCAGGGCGCGCGCAGGCGCAGGAACGGGATCACGCGGGTGGACAGGATCAGCGCTTCCACCAGCAGGGTCGCGAGGCCGGCGCCGTCCACCCCCCACAGGCGCGCCAGGCCGTACAGCACCGGCAGGCACAGCATGGTGGCGGCGATGCGGCCGGTGAACAGGCGGTGGGCGTAGCCCAGCGAGACCAGAAACGGCTCCAGCGGCACGTCCCACAGGTCCAGGATCGCCGCCGAGGTCAGCAGCATCAGCAGCGCCAGGTCGTGCGTGCGCACCGCCAGCAGGGTCTGGAACACCCAGGGGCCGACCGTGGCCGCCACCAGCAGCGCGAGGAGGGAAAAGAGGCCCAGCGCCTGGAAGATGCGCCCCATGATGCGCCGCATGCCCGCCCGGTCGCCCTGGTCGCGCAGCCGGATCAGTTCGGGATACAGCGCCGGGGTCAGCAGTTGCGCGGGCTGGGCCAGGGCGTCGCAGACATGCCAGGTGACGCTGTAGACCGCCGCCGCCGCCGGGTTGGTCGCCGCCCCCACCAGCAGCACCGTGAGGCGCGAGGTCAGGGCCGAGAGCGCCTGGTTGCCGCTGGTCGACAGGGTCAGCCGCCAGATGCCCGGGAAGCCCCTGCCCCAGGCCGCGCCCGCCAGGCGGAAGCCCCGCAGGCCCGGGGCGTGGCGGATCGCCCGCCAGGCCGTGCCGCAATTGGCGAGGAACGACATGACCGTGCCCAGGTACCAGACGGCCATGAAGCCCCCCAGATGCCAGTGCAGGCCCAGGCCCAGCAGGGTGCCCGCCAGGCGGGTCGTGTTGATCGACAGGTCGGCCAGGGCGGTCTGCCGGAAGCGGTCGGTGAGGCGCAGCACGCCCAGCGCCCAGCAGGTGTTCATGAACAGGACCGAGGTCATGTAGAGCAGCGCCGGCCCCTGGGCCGTGGCCTGCCAGCCGAGGGCCCGGCCGAAGACGGTGACCCCGGCCAGCGCCAGGACGGTGCCGGCCACCGCCCCGAGCGCGTCCAGCAGGATGCAATGGCGCAGCAGGGCCTGGAAGCGCGGGCGCTCGCCGCTCGCGAACAGGCTGTTGCCGAAATGCAGCAGCGGCTGCCAGGACTGGAAGCGCGTGCCGACCGAGCAGGACGAGGCGCAGGCATGGACCAGCAGCAGCGTGCCGTAGCCGCCCAGCCCCAGCGCCCGCACCGCCAGCGCGGTGGTGAGGAAGCCCAGCACCCCCGCCATCCCCTTGCCGCCCAGCAGGTAACCGGTATTGCGAAAGATCCGGGCGAGCAGCCCGTGCGTATGCGAGGACACTACCGATCGGTCAGCCGGAATTCGATGCGCCGGTTGCGGGCGTAGGCCGTCGGGGTATCGTGGCTGTCCAGGGGCTGGAAATCGGCGAAGCCGGTCGCGGCCAGGTGGCGGGGGCTGATGCCCTCGGCGATCAGCAGCTTGACCACGGTGATCGCGCGCGCCGACGAGAGTTCCCAGTTGCTGGCGAAGGCGCTGTGGATCGGCTGCCGGTCGGCGTGGCCGTCCACCCGCAGGATCCAGGGGATCGAGGCCGGGATCTGGCCGGAGACCTGGTGGAAGGTGCGGGCCAGGGTGCGGATCTCGGCCACGCCCTTGGGCGACAGGTCGGCGCTGCCGGGCGGGAACAGGACCTCGCTCTGGAACACGAAGCGGTCGCCGACGATCTGCACGCCGTCCTGGTCCTTCAGGATGTCGCGCAGGCGGCCGAAGAATTCCGACCGGTAGCGCTGCAACTGCTCGACCTTGTCGGCCAGCGCCACGTTCAGCTTCTGCCCCAGATCGTCGATCTTGTGATCGCGGTCGTGGACCTGCTGCTGCGAGATGTCGAGCATCGTCATCGCGGCGCCGAGCTGGCGGCGCAGTTCGTCGAGCTGCGCGCCCAGTGCCGCCACCTGCTGCCGGCTGGCCTGGGTCAACGTGTCGCGCTCGGCCGCGAGCTGCGACACCTGGGCGGTCAGCGACGTTTCCATCGCGACGTCCTTGTCGTGCGCGGCGCGCAGCGAGGCGACCGAAAGCTGGAGCGTGTGGGTGCGGTCGTGTTCCAGCGCCAGCATGTCGTTCAGCTTGCCGACCTGCTGGGTCAACTGTTCCATCGCCTGCTGGCGCTTGGACAGCACCACGGACAGGAAGGCCTGGCCCAGCACGAAGACCAGCAGGACGAAGATCACGACCATCAGCAGGGTGGACAGCGCGTCCACATAGCCTGGCCAGGCGTCCAGCCCGGCATGGGTCTGGCGGCGGCGGCGTGCCATGGCGTTACCTCGGGGTCCGGGGGGCGATCAGGGCGCGCGCGCGGCGGCGGGGGTGGCGGCGGCGATGGTGCGCGTGAGCAGGCGCAGGTCGCCGCGGATGTCGGTGGCGATCTGCGTCCGGCCCTGTTCCATGTCCGACAGGATGCGGGTCAACTGGGCTTCGATGCCGCGCAACTGCTGCTGGCCCGAATCCTCGACCATGCGCTGCATCAGGCCGTGGCTGGCGCGCATCGTCTCGGTCATGACGCCGATCCGGTCGTTCAGGCTGACCAGGAGGGCCTGCTGCTGGTGCCGCCCTTCCTCGCCGCGCGCGATCAGGGCCTGCAATTTTTCCAGGTTCTCGGCCGTCTGTTCCAGCAGGGCCTGGACATAGACGGGAATGCCGGCATCGGTGCCGTCGCCCGTGCCCAGGGCGGAGCCGATGCGGGTCAGGCCGGCCAGCCATTCCTCCAGCTCGTTGAAGAAGCGGTTCTGCGCCTGGCCGGCCGTCAGGTCCAGGAAGCCCAGCACCAGCGCGCTCGCCAGGCCGAACATCGAGCCCGAGAAGGCGGTGCCCATGCCGTGCAGCGGCTTGGCCAGGCCGGTCTTGAGCTGGTCGAACATCGCGTTCAGGTCGCCCGAGCCGACCGACAGGCTGCCGATCACGTCGGCGATCGACCCGACCGTCAGGAGCAGGCCGTAGAACGTGCCCAGCAGGCCCAGGAAGATCAGCAGGCCGGTCATGTAGCGCGACAGTTCCCGCCCCTCGTCCAGGCGGGAGGACAGGCTGTCGAGCATCGACTGCATCGCGGGCGTGGACAGGACCAGCCGGTCGGCGCGGTTGCGGGTGGCCAGCATCGACGCCATCGGCGCCAGCAGGCGCGGGGGCGTGGGCTGGGCCAGGCCGTCGCGCGGCTGGCGCAGGGTTTCCACCCAGCGGACCTCGGGGATCAGCCGCAGGACCATGCGGATGTTCCACGCGATGCCGAAGGCCAGGATCGCCAGGATCAGCCCGTCCAGGACCGGGTTGTTGAAGAAGGCGGCATACAGCATGGGCCCGAGGAAGCCTGCCACCAGCACGACGGCCGTGAGGAACAGGACGATACGCAGAAGATAGGTCGTCGGCTGGGTCACGGTGCGGGACGCGGCTCCGAAGGGGCTGGGGAAGGGGACGGTGCAGAGGCCACCATATCGGACCGGGTCACGTCAACATGATCCGGCGGCGGGCCGTTCGCCGGGGCGGCGCCGGGGGCTGCCCCGGGAGGCGGCACGCCGATCGCGCGGACATAGATCCGCGTCGAGGCGATGCCGGCATGCATCAGGATCGAGCGGACCGCCAGGCCGCGCATCAGCGACAGGCGCCGGGGGGTGGACACGTCGTCGGCCGCGCCCGATGCCGTCGCGTCGATCTCGGCCCGGGCATAGGGGGCCTGCATCAGGATCGCCGCGAAGCCCTTTACCCGGTCGATCATCGCCGCGTTCATGTCCGCGCTGCCGGGCGCGAAGGTCAGGCGCAGGCCGGCCGGCAGGTCGGTGGCCCGGCCCACCGCATCGGCCTTGACCGGGACTTCCGGCGGCGGGGCGGGAGGGTGCAGCGGGACGTCGACCACCGGGGGACGGATGATCGGCGGGGGCGGCGGCGCGGCGGGAATGGTGGGCGGTGGCGCCGGATGAGCCGCGCCGGCTTTCGGTGCCGTGGGGGCGGCCTGTTTGGCGGCCTGCCTGGCGGGAGACCGGGCCGGGGCGGGGCGATTGGCGCGCGGCTTCGGCGCGCCGGCCGCCGGCAGGGCCGACAGCGCGCTGTCGTCGGTCGTGACCTGCGCGTGGGCGGGGGCCAGCGCCAGGCCGCCCAGGAGGGACAGCGCCGCCAGCAGGGGGCGGGGCCCGGCCGGGCGGCGGCGTGCGGACGATGGGTGGGCGGGACGGATATCCGGCATGATCGGGCAGCCTAGACCAGAACGCCCATGGGCAGGGGCGGAATGCGAACGGGCGCGCCGGCGGCTCAGGGCCGTGCGGTCAGGCTCTCGGCCACCAGTTCGCGCAATTTTCCGTGCAAATGGACGTTGCCGGCCACGATGTCGACCGAATCGCCCATGTCGTTCAGCTCGACGCCCTCGGGGTCGGTCGCGTAGCCCCCGGCCTCGCGCACCAGCAGCAGGCCGGCGGCGCAATCCCAGGGTTTCAGGCCCAGTTCCCAGAAGCCCTCGTAGCGGCCGGCGGCCACCCAGGCCAGGTCGAGCGCCGCCGCGCCGAAGCGGCGGATGCCCGCCACCTGCGGCATCAGCGCGCCCAGGGTGCGGGCGAAGGGCAGGCGGCGCCGCGCCGGGACCTTGGCGAAGGGAATGCCGGTGGCGAACAGGGCCTCGTGCATGTCGCGGCGGGCGGAGACGCGGAGGCGGCGCTCGTTCAGGTACGCGCCCACGCCCTTCTCGGCCCAGAACATCTCGTTGGCGGCCGGGTTGTAGACCAGCCCCGCCACCAGTTCGACCGTGCCGTCGGGCAGGCGGCGTTGCAGGCCGATCGAGATCGCCCAGTGCGGGATGCCGTGCAGGAAGTTGGTGGTGCCGTCGAGCGGATCGACGATCCAGCGCCAGGTCCAGTTGTCACTGCCCGAGGCGCCGCTTTCCTCCATCAGGAAGGCGTAGCCGGGGCGGGCGCGCTCCAGCTCCTCGCGGATCGCGGCTTCGGCGCGCAGGTCGGCCTGGGAGACGAAATCGCCCGGGCCCTTGATGCTGACCTGGAGCTGCTCGACCTCGTTGAAGTCGCGCAGCAGGCGCCGCGCGGCTTTCTGCGCCGCGTTCTGCATCACCGTCATATGGGGAGAGAGTCGCATGGCCACGTCGGTCGGTCCTGATCTGGCGGGAAGCGGGGCGGGGATGCGCGGCGGGCCTCAGCCCTTCGCGCGTTCCACGTAGCTGGCGTCCTCGGTGCGGACGACGATGCGCTCGCCGGCCTCGATGAAGGGGGGTACCATGGTCTTGACGCCGTTCGACAGCTTGGCCGGCTTGTAGGACGAGCTGGCGGTCTGGCCCTTCACCACCGGATCGGCCTCGACGATTTCCAGCGTCACCTGCGCGGGGAGCTGCACGCCCACCGGGTCGCCTTCGACCAGGTTGATCACCAGCGTCATGTTGTCCTGCAGGAACGGTGCCTGGTCGCCCAGCAGGTCCAGCGGGATCAGCGTCTGCTCGAACGTCTCGGGGTCCATCAGCACGACGTTGTCGCCGTCCATGTAGGAATAGGTATATTCCTTTTCCTCGGTCATCAGGCGTTCGACCGTGTCGGCGGTGCGCCAGCGCTCGTTGGTCTTGTTGCCGGTCTTGAGGTCGCGCATTTCCACCTGGATGAAGGCGCCGCCCTTGCCGGGGGTGATGATCTGCTGCTTCAGGACGGTCCAGCGACGGCCTTCGTGCTCGATGACCTGTCCGGCACGGATCAGGTTCGCCTGCTGTTTCATGGTGGGCCCTGTCTGACTATGGGGTATGGAAGGCGGGCTTCTAACGCTCTCGGGCGCCGAGGGCAAGGTTCGGCGCGGAATCCGGCGCGAGTTTGTGCCGCCCGCCCGCCGGATCGCGGACCACGGGACCGTCTTCCCCGGCTTCGAGATAGTCCGGGCCCAGCGGCACCTTGCCGTGGCCGCCGGGGATGTCGAGCGTGTAGGTGGGCCAGGCCAGGCCGGTCACCCGGCCGCGCAGCCCCGCCAGCAGGCGCCGGCCCTCGGCGATCGGCACATGGAAGCGTGCGGTGCCGGGGGCGGGGTCGAGCTGGTGCAGGTAGTAGGGCTTCACCCGGGCCTCGACCATCGCGCGGAACAGCCCCTCCAGCGCCGCCACGCTGTCGTTGACGCCGCGCAGCAGCACCGACTGGCCCAGCACCGGGATCGCCCTGGCCTGGACGCGCCGCAGCGCCGCGCGGGCGGCGGGCGTGAATTCGCGCGCGTGGTTGGCGTGCATGACCAGCCACATGGCGCGGTCGGTCCGCATCGCGTCGGCCAGCGCGTCGGTCAGCCGGTCCGGGTCGGCGACCGGCACGCGGCTGTGGATGCGGATGGTCGTGACATGGGGCATGGCGTCCAGGGCGCGGACGATCGCGCCCAGCCGGCGGGGCGAGAGCATCAGCGGGTCGCCGCCGGTCAGGATCACCTCGCGGATCGCGGGGTGGGCGCGCAGCCAGTCCAGCGCGCGGTCCAGCGCCGCCTCGTCCAGCACGCCGCCATCGGGGCCGACATGCTCGCGCCGGAAGCAGAAGCGGCAATAGAGCGGGCAGACCAGCAGGGGTTTCAGCAGCGCGCGGTCGGCATAGCGGTGGACGATGCCCGGCACCGGCGACAGGGCGTCGTCGCCGATCGGGTCGGCCCGCTCGTGCGGCGCCACCGTCCGTTCGGCCGCGTCGGGGATGACCTGCAAGCCGATCGGGTCGTCCGGCCGGTCGATCAGCGCGGCGAAGGCGGGGGGGATGGCGGTGGCGTATCGAAGGGCCACATCTTCCAGCGCCGGGGCCGCGTCCGGCGGTACCAGCCCCGCGGCGACCAGGGAAGGGATGTCGCGCAACGTGCGGCCCGGAGCGGGGAGGAAATCGTCCGGGAGATGGTTGACCGAGGGGGGCATCGGCTGGCTCTACTCGACCGGTCTTGGTCCCGCAACAGGAGTCGTACATGACCGATCGCGGTGGTGCGGTCCCCGATCCCGACCGTATCGCGGAACGCCTGCCGCTGCTGCGGCGGCGGGGCCTGGTGGCGCGCGGCGTGCGGGCCTTTTTCGACGCGCGCGGCTATCTGGAGGTCGAGACCCCCTATGCGGTGCCGACCCCGGGCGAGGAGGTGCATCTGAAAGTGTTCCGCACCGAGCGGCGGCACCATGACGGCACCGGCGAGGCGCTGTTCCTGCATACCAGTCCGGAATTCGCCATGAAGCGGATCGTCGCCGCCACGGGGCTGCCGGTCTTTCAACTGGCCCGCGTCTGGCGCAACGAGGAAGGCAGCGCGCTGCATGCGTGCGAATTCACCATGCTGGAATGGTATCGCCCCGGGGCGGGGCTGGCCGCGCTGATGGACGAGACCGAATCGCTGCTGCGCGCGGTGCTGCCGCCGGTCGTCGCGTGGCCCGGCGGACCGGGGAATGCCGGGCCGCTGCGGGTGGACGGGCCGTTCGAGCGCCTGACGATGGCGGAGGCCTTCGCCCGGCATGCCGGGGTGGACCTGCTGCCGACCGAAGGGGATGTCGCCGCGCTGGCGGCGGCGGCGGGATGCGCCCCGCGTGACGGCGAGACGTGGGAGGATCTGTTCTTTCGCCTGCTGATGGAGCGCGTGGAACCGGCGATCGGCCGCGATCGGCCGACGTTCCTGACCCATTGGCCGGCCAGCCAGGCGGCATTGGCCCGCCGGGACCCGGCCGACCCGCGCACCGCGCTGCGTTTCGAGCTTTATGCCGCCGGCATGGAACTGGCCAATGCGTTCGAGGAACTGACCGACCCGGTCGAGCAGCGCCGGCGCTTCGTGGCCGATCGCGCCCGGCGGGCGGCGCTGTACGGCACGCCGCCGGGCCTGGACTGGCCGATGGACGAATCGCTGCTTGCGGCGTTGGCGCATCTGCCGCCCTGCGCGGGGATCGCGCTGGGGTTCGACCGGCTGGTCATGCTGGCGGCGGGGACGCGGCGGCTGGACGATATTCTGTGGATGGGTTGAAATATTTGTAATTTCATACCCAATTCGTCTGCCATGGCCACTATGCTACGTTAACGTCATGATAAATTTTACCCTGTAGATCGGTAATCGGACCATGAAATACCTCTCGCTCCTACCGCTGGCTGCCCTGCTCGCCCTGACGGCGTGCGAGGTTCCCTCTCCCGAGCAGCGGAAGCTGCTCAACTCGATGGTCGGGCAGGGGGAGGTCGACGTGATCCGCACCTTCGGGGTGCCCACCCGCTCGTACGAGGCCCAGGGCCACACCTTCCTGGCCTATATCGACAGCGAAACCAACTATTCGCCCGGCGGTGGCTGGGGCTGGGGTTGGGGCGGCGGCCCGGGCTGGGGCGGCGGCTGGGGTGGTGGCTGGGGCGGCGGCTGGGGAGGCTGGGGCGGTGGCTGGGGCGGCTGGGGTGGTGGCATGGGCGGCACCGTCTATACCAGCACCTGCCAGACGACCTTCGAAGTCATTGCCGGCCGGGTATCGGGCTGGACGATGCGCGGCGACGGATGCTGATCGCGGCCCGCTGAGGCGGGCGTGAGGACGGGGCGGCCGCCGGTCGCCCCCGAAAGGAGGGGGCATGAGGGCGGCGCGCATTCTGGTGACTTGCCTGCTGGCCTGCCTGGCCGTGGCCTGCGCGCCGGCGGCGCGGCAGGACCCGCTGCTGGTGCGGGCCGACAGCCGGGCCGCCGGCATCCCGACCGTTTCCGTCGAACATAGCTACCTGCCGGCGACGGACCAGGGGCGGCCGGACAGCCGGGTGGCCTATGGCGCGCCGGATACGCCGGTCTATCGCGACCGGCCGCTGAACGAGACCCTGCGGGCCAGCGTCGAACTGGCCGACTATACCCGTGCGCTGGATCTGGCCGGGCTGATGGCGGTGTTGCGCCAGCCGGGGCCGTTCACTGTTTTCGCCGTGCCCAACCTGCCGATGGAACGGTTCGCGCGCGGAGGGATGCCCGCGCCGGCGGTGCTGCGCCGGACGCTGGCCTACAGCATCGTGCGCGGGGCCTATCCGGCCGCGCGGCTGAGTCGACTGGCCGCCCAGGCGCCGGGCAAGCCGATCCGGCTGCCGACGGTCGATGGCGGGGTCGTGCTGCTGGAGCGCGATCCGGCGGGCCGGCTGGTGTTGTCCGATGGCGCGGGACAGCGCGCGCCGGTGTGGATCGACGGCATGGTGCAATCGAACGGCGTGCTGTATCTGACCCGTTCGCTGCTGGCGCCGGCCTGATCGCCGGTCCGGCTCAGGCGGCGGCGATCGCCTGGTTCATCGCGCGGACGCCGGCGGCCGGACCTTCGGGGTGGGACCAGACGGCGCTGATCACCGCCAGGAAGTCCGCCCCCGCGCGCACCAGCGGGCCGCAATTTTCCGCCGTGATGCCGCCGATCGCCACCACCGGCAGTTCCATCATCGCGCTCCACCATTCCAGCAGTTCCACGGGGGCGCGGATGTCGGTTTCCTTGGAGGTCGAGGGAAAGAACGCGCCGAAGGCGACGTAATCCGCCCCGGCCTCGCCCGCGCGCATCGCCTGGTCGCGGCTGTCGTAGCACGACACGCCCAGTTGCAGCGCGTCGCCCAGCAGGGTGCGGGCGGCGGCGGCGTCCATGTCGTCGCCGCCGACATGCGCGCCGTCGCAGCCGCCGCGCCGGGCCAGGTCGGGCCGGTCGTTGAGGATGAAGGCGACGTCGCGCTCCTGCGCCACCGGGCGCAGGATGTCGATCGCGCGGAGGATCGTATCGTCGGGTACGTCCTTGAGGCGCAACTGGACGGCGGCGACCGGCCCGGCATCAAGGGCGCGTGCCAGGTCCGGCGCGAACGCGGCCGGGTCCGGCACCGGAGGGGTGACGAGATAAAGCTGACAATCATACATCGTCCGCGACCATACGACGCCGCGCGGCGCGGCGACAGGGGGTCAGGGAGCGGTGGGTGGCGTGTCCGTGCCGGACAGGTATGCCCGCAGGCGGGCGGGCACGGGGACGGGGCCCACCACGCAATGGGGCGGGGGGGCGGCGAGGCAGGTCGCGCCCAGCGTGCGGGCCAGCAGGTGGATGGTCGCCGCCTGGGGACCGTCGCCATGCAGCACGATGTGGCGCAGGCCCAGCCCCAGGGCCTCGGCCGCGCGGCCCGCCGCCGCGCCGCAATCGAGGTAGGCGGGGAGGATGGCCCCGGTTTCGGCCAGCACGGCCCGCCACCACGCCGGGCCCATGAGACACCCCGCCCCCGCCGGCGACAGCAGGGCGCAGGCGGGCCTGTCGGCCGCGCCGTGCGCGGCCAGCGCGGCCAGGACGGCGCGGATCTCCGCCGCCGAGGCGACGGCGAAGACGCGTGCCGGGAGGGGAGAGTGGATCATCGCTTGACGTTGAACCGCGCGCGGGCGATCAGTTCAAGAGTGAGTTTCGGTTGGGGTTGCCGGCCGATACCGAGACGTCGAGCGACGGGAATGACGACCGTGGGGCACGCTGAAGCATCGGACAGCCCGGCGGGCTGGGGGGCGACCGAGCCCGCTGACCGCCTGGAGCAGGCATTGAACCGTATCGCCTTCGCGCTGGACCGCCGGCATGAAGCGGCCTCGGGCCCCGACCTCCAGACGCTGGCGGCCAATATCGATGCCCTGATCGCCCGCGTGCGGGACGTGCTGGGGCCGGATGAGGAAAGCGACGGGATGGAGGAGGGCTGAGCCATGGCGCAGGTCACGGTTCGCATCAACGGCTATGCCTATGTCGTCGGCTGCAAGGACGGGCAGGAACGCCATCTCCAGGCCATGGCGCTGGAGGTCGAGCGCCGGATCGAGCATATCCGCGCCATCGGCGGGCAGAGCGGCGAGGCCCGGATCCTGGCCCTGGCGGCGCTGCTGATGGCCGACGAGATCCACGACCTGTCGGCCGAGAAGATGCCCGAGGATACCGCCCGCCAACTGGCCGAAGGGCGGCAGGCGCGCGTCGAGAACGAGCGGCGGCGCGACCAGTTGGCCTTGCTGGTCGAACGGGCCGAAAGCATTGCGGCGGCGCTCGAACATCCCTAAGTTGAGGGGTGCGGGGCTGCCCGGTTCGTCAGGCAACTCAACCCCTGGGCCGATAAGCACTTCCTTAGGGAGCTGGCTCTGGCGTGATCCTGGTCATGTTATCTGGCGCCCACCTGCGTGAGCAGGTCCGGGAGGGCTGAAAGACCAACGGCCATGGCGGCTCCGCACAATCCCCCTCCATCCGACCCTCCCGCGCTGGTCGCGGCCAAGGCCGACCTGCGCGAGCGGTTGCGCGCCCTGCGCGCGGCCCCGCCGTCGCCGGCCGCGATCGCGGCGCTGTGCCGGCGCATGGCGGCGCATGTCCGCGCCGTGCTGCCGCCCGGTGCCGACGTGGCCGCCGTGTGGCCGTTGCCCGGCGAGGTCGATCTGCGCGGGTTGTGCGCCGGGCTGCATGAAGGCGGCTATGGCGTGCTGCTGCCGGAGACGCCGCCGCGCGGCCTGCCCCTGTGCTTTCGCCGGTGGCGCCCCGATGCGGAGATGCGGCCGGGGCGCTTCGGCACGCTCTACCCCGACGGCGCCATGGCGCGGCCCGACCTGGTGTTCGTGCCGCTGCTGGGTTTTGACAGGCGGGGGTTCCGGCTGGGATATGGGGGCGGCTATTACGACCGCACGCTGGCCGAACTGCCCGGCGTGCCGGCGGTGGGCTATGGCCTGTCGGCGCAGGAAGTGCCGGCGGTGCCGGTGGGGGTGTATGACGTTCCGCTGCCGGTCATCCTGACGGAGCGGGACGTGATTCTGGTGTGACGGGTTGTTCTTTTTTGAAAAAAAGAACCAGAAAGCTTTGAGTCGTTCGGAAATCCTGTGCCTGGGGCACGCGATGATCCTGAACGGGTGAAAGTCTTTTTGCTTCTTTTTCATCAGAAAAAGAAGACGGAAGAAGGAAGAACGGGTGCGGATCTTGTTTCTGGGCGACATTGTCGGCCGCACGGGGCGCGAGACGGTGATGGAGGTGGTGCCCACCCTGCGGCGGGACCTGCGCCTGGA
Organism: Gluconacetobacter sacchari; assembly: GCF_014174255.1. Lineage (GTDB taxonomy): Bacteria > Pseudomonadota > Alphaproteobacteria > Acetobacterales > Acetobacteraceae > Gluconacetobacter > Gluconacetobacter sacchari. Next base: position 221,625 of record NZ_JABEQJ010000001.1, on the reverse strand, counting down.
TCTGGTGGTGGTGAACGGCGAGAATGCCAGCCACGGGTTCGGCCTGTCGCTGCCCATCGCCCGGGAGCTGTTCGCGGCCGGCGTCGATGTCGTGACGCTGGGCAACCATGCGTGGGACCGCAAGGACCTGATCGGCCAGATCGATGCCGAGCCGCGCATTATCCGCCCGGCCAATTATCCGCCCGGGACGCCGGGGCAGGGCAGCGCGATGGTGGAACTGGTGGACGGGCGGCGCGCGCTGGTGATCAACGTCATGGGGCGGCAGTTCATGGAGGCGCTGGACGATCCGTTCCGCGCCGTGGCCGACATCATGGCGCGGCATCGGCTGGGTGTGACGGTGCAGGCGGTGGTGGTGGATATCCACGCCGAGGCGTCGAGCGAGAAATGGGCGATGGGGCATGTGCTGGATGGCAGGGCGTCGCTGGTGGTGGGGACGCATACCCATACGCCGACGGCCGACCATCGCATCCTGCCCGGCGGCACCGCGTACCAGACCGATGCGGGCATGTGCGGCGATTATGACAGCGTGATCGGCATGGGCAAGGAGGCCGCCATCGCGCGCTTCCTGCGGCGCATGCCCGGCGAGCGGCTGCAACCGGCCGAAGGGGTGGCGACCGTGGCGGGCATGATGGTGGAGACCGATGACGCCACCGGGCTGGCGCGGCGCATGGCGCCGCTGCGGATGGGGGGATTGCTGGCCCCGACGATGCCGGACTTCTGAGTTCGGCGCGCAAGGGGGATCGCGTACGTCATTTCCCCTATCGTCTCAAAAAACCCCTGGCCTGCATCCACCAGAGGAACGCGTCGAACCAGTGGTCGCTCGTCGTTCCTTTCGGTTTCAGGGCAAACCCGTGGCCGCCATGCTCGTAGAGATGAAGTTCCGCCGCGGCGCCCGCCTTGCGCCATGCCGCATAGAGCCGCACGCCGTCGTCGGGCATGTAGGCGTCATCGGCTGCGGCGGCGATGAAGGCGGGTGACGCCCCGGGGGGAACGGGGGTGCGCAATCCGCCATAGAGCAGGCCGACAAAGGACGGTCGGGTGGACTTGTCGCCGATCGCCAGGTCCGCCGCGACAAAGGCTCCTGAAGAGAAGCCGATGAAGCCCACCCGTCCGGGATCGACGCCCCATTCTTTCGCGTGTTGACGCACGAGGAGGATGGCGCGCGCGCCATCCTCCATTGCATGTGGCTCGCCAGCGAAGGGGGGCAGTTCATCGGGTAGGCCGCTCCTCGCCCGGTCCGTGATCGTTTGCATCTCCTTCATATGGACGGGAGGCATATGCATCGCGTCATCGGGGCTGCGGATCGTGCGATATTTCAGTACCAGGGCTGTCACGCCGCGTTCCGCCAGCCTGCGCGCCACCGCGATTCCTTCGGTTTCATAAGCGAGGCCGACAAAGCCGCCCCCCGGCGCGATGATCACCGCGGCGCCGTTTGCCCGGCCGGGGGACGGGCGAAACAATGCCAGCGTGGGGCGACTGACATTGAAAATCATGGTCTCGCCCGCTTCACCCACCCTGGCGTGCGTTTCCGGAACGTCGAGCGGGGCGGGAGCGCCTTCGGCATGGAGCGGCACCACCGTTGCGGCTCCCGGAGCCTGGGCGGCCGCGCAGAGCGGCAGCGTGGCGAGACCAAGGGATGCCAGCCTGGCCAGCGGTTTCAGGAGATCGATCATGATCAGAGCCGGACCTTGAGCGTGACATATGCCGAGAGCGGCTGAATGGGGGCGACGACCGGATTGCCCAGGTAGGAATAGGGGTCCCAGGCTTTCCTGTTGCCAAGATTCACGATGGAAACGCCAAGGGTGTACCGATCGACCGTGTAGGCGGCCTGTGCATCGATCACGGCATATCCGGGAACGGCGATGGTGTTGGGGAGCGTCAGTTGCCGCGAGGTATAGGCGGTCACTCCCGCCCCGAAGGACAGGCCCTCCGCCCAGCCGTGCAACAGCCGATAGCGCGCGGCGACGCGCCCGCTGCTCTTCGGCACGCGCGCGATCCGGTCTCCGGGGGACACGCCGTCGTCCCTTGTGTCCGTGCAGGCGTAATTGGCAAGCAGGGAGAAGGCCGGTGCGGGCTCCCAGACAATGTCGGCCTCCACCCCCTGCGCGCGCTGCCGCCCGCTCTGCACATAATATCCCACATTGTTCATGTCGGAGACGGCAACATTGTCATGCGTCTGGCGGAACAGCCCGATCGTGCCCGAAAGGCCGGTGCCGGGTAGCGCCGTCTTCACGCCGACCTCGACGTTACGGGAGGTCTCGGGCCTCGGCGCCGCCAGCCCGACAAATCCGAACGGCGCCCTGAATGCCGTCGCATAGCCCGCATAGAGCGCAACGCCCGGCACGATGTCGAACGTCGCCCCGATCCGGGGCGATATGTGAGAATATGTCGCCTTGTTCGCCACGCCGTAATCGCTCACTTCGTGGAATTTGAGCGCGGTGAAGCGCAGGCCTCCCGTCACATGCAGGCGACCGTACGTCGCCTGGTCCTGCGCGTAGACGGCATAGGTCTCATAATGGTCATTGGTGTAGGAATTGACCGGAAGCTGCGGCGTGTAGCGCAGGGCGTAGAGCGGGTTGGCGAGGTCGATCGTGCCGGAGGGCGTGTCGCTGACGCCGAAGCCCATGGCACTGTAGAAGCCCGTCCTATCATAATCGATGCCGCCAAGAAGCTGATGGGTGCCGCCCAGGAGATGCAGCCTGGCCGCGAGATTGGCATCGAAGGTGGCTTCCCGCGTGCGATCGTGCATCAGGATCGGCAACACATTGTAGACAGTGGGGGCGGAGGCATCGGTCGGAAACAGGTCCGGATCGACGAAACTGCCATATTCATGCACGGTGTTGTCGTAATAGCGGCCGGTAACGGTCAGCTTTGCGCGGTCGCTAAACGCGTGATGCAGGGCGACCGAGCCCATGCGGTTTTCGTTATGCGTCTCGGGCTGGTTGATCGGTGAGCCGGGAAAGGCATGACGATCGAGTTTGCCCGCAAGGGCCTCGTCAGCCGGGAGGCCGGAATATTCGAGGTTTCGCCGGTCGTTGAACTGGCCACGCACAACAAGATCCGTCTCGTCATCGATCTCGTACAGCAGGCTGGGCTGGATCGACCATTGCCTGCCATGGACCTTGTCGATCCAGCTTTCATAACTCTGGTACTCGCCGGCGAGACGGACGGAAACCCTTGGTGAGAGCGTCAGGTTGACGTCGCCATACGGGTTCAGGGTGGCATAACTGCCCCCGCGCATCGCCACATAGCCACCCGTCCTGTCATCCGGCCGTTCGGATTCGATGTCGATGATCCCGCCAAGCGGCGTGCCCAGGCCGCCGCCGTACAACGTGGCGCTCGGCCCTTTGAGAACCTCGATGCGCTCGACCCCCACCAGCGCGTTGGGGGCGAAGGCCTGCTGGTTGCCTGCGAAGATCGGCAGACCGTCGAGATAGATTTCGGCGGGGAATCCCCGCACGATCGGAGGAACGAACAGGATCGCGTCGCTTCGGGTGGGCGTGATGCCCGAGACATTGACCAGGGCGGCGCTCAGCGCGTGACTGTCCTGTTCCTGGATGAGCGTGCGGGTGATCACCTCGACTGACTGGGGAACCTGAATGAGCGGCGTATCGGTGCGCGTTGCGGCGAAGGAGGTCGGTGCGGTGTAGCTGAGGCGCTTGCCTTTTACCGTGAGCGTCTCTCCAGACCAGTTCCGTGTCTGGACGCCTGTCGTCTCATCGGCACTTTTTTTGGATGTCGCCGCCTTTTTCGATGCGGCGTTCGATGTTTCGGCGGCGATGGCGGCCGGGCCGTGACCCAGGGTGGCGAGGGCGCAGCCGCAGGCGAGCACCCATGCGCCGGACGCACGGAGACTGATGACATGTTTCATGAAAGAGATCCGGATCCGAGGCGGAAGACAGCCCGACGGTACTGGCGTGCCCCTGTTCTGGGACGCGCCATCCTGTTATCGGGCGGTGGCGATGACTCAGGCGGTGAAGGGCGGCCCCGTCGGCGGCGGTAACCGGATGCCGCGCGCGGAGGGTGGGGCATGGGCAGGCGGTAGAACGTGCCGGGTGCGATCAACGCGAACCGCCACGGATATCGCCATGAACGGAGTTGCCAGCACGATGCTCGGCAAATGCAGCAGCGGGCAGAGTGGGCAGTATCCGCCGTCGTGGTGACGATGCGGACCGGGCATGTCGCCCATCGACATGTCCGGCATATCCGCGCGCATCGCATGGGCATGGGCCTCACGCGACGGGAAGCCGATATGCAGCCCTGTCAGCCGCTCGAATGTCGCGCGCGGCATTTCATCCAGTCGTGCCTGGCTTTGCAGGGCGAGTTGCCCCAGCAGGCCCAACAGCGTCGCCAGCACCACGACGCCGCGCAGCGCGTGGGCCAGGCGACGGCCAGGCGATGAAATGCGATGGCGGGCCGCGCGCATCGATCCGGTCATCCGGCGGCGTGTGTCGGACCAGGCCACTGCCGGGAAGCCGTGAGCGCCATGGAGAATACCGGGCGTGCGCCGGTTGGAGACGACGCCTGTTTTTCCAGCTTCGGCGATTGGGCCGCGTTCGTCGGAGCATGCGCGTGGGCGCAGCCCCGGGCCAGGGCAAGCAGGGGCGGGCCGGCGCGCAGGGCGCGTCGGCCTGGTATGGAAGACATGGTTGTTGTTCCGTGACGTGATCGGACGATCGGGCCCCTTGGGGGCGAGCGGAATAGCCGGTTTACGGTGTCACGGGAGGATCGGCGGCCCGGTGGATGGGGGACGCGCCCGGCCGATGGAATTGGCGAGGCGAAGACAGAGTTCCGCGGGGCGAGAGAGGCTGTAGCGGACTCGCAGGCATGCCAGCAGAACGGCAAGCCCGAGCGCCAGAACCACGACCGGCAGGTGGAGCAACGGGCACAGGGGACAGTAGCCGTCGTCATGGCGATGCGGGGCGGACGAATGGCCCATGCCGGGCATGTCCGTACACATCGAAGCGGCCTGGGCGTCAGCGCATGCGGACGGGCCGATGTGCAGCCCGGTCAGGCGTTCGAGCGTCATCCGCGGCATTTCGCCCGGCAGTGCGCGACTCTGCACCGTCAGTTGGCCGAGGAGTCCGATCAGGGTGCATGCGACGAGGACCAGATACGCCTGACGTATCCAGCCGCTCCACCGATCGCATGCAGCCGAGCCCGACGACATCGAAAAAGCTGGCCCCTTTTATCGAACGAGCCGATCAGTTCATTCTGGCGGCCGGGAGAGCCTTGATGGCATGTTTTGCGCGGCTCGTCCAAAACCAGCCGCTGCGCGCACGGATGGGCATACCGTGAACGCGCATGAACGGGCGTCCTCCTTCTGGCGACGACATCCGTGGCGCGGTGGCCCGTCCCGCAGGGGGGCCTACGGTTCCTGAACGTCATAATCGTCGCGCGCCTGCATCATCGCGTCCCAATGGGTTGCGATCCACGCGGCAAAGGTCTCGAGCGCCGGCACCAGGCTGGCGCCCATCGGACTCAATTCATATTCCACGCGCGGTGGGACTTCAGCGTGATAATGACGGACGACAAGCCCGTGCCGCTCGAGCATCCGGAGCGTCACCGTCAGCATGCGTTGCGAAATTCCGGCTACATCCCGGCGGAGGCGGGAAAACCGCTGGCGGGGCTCCGGCGCTCGCGCAAGTTGCAGGATGACCAGGATCGTCCATTTATCACCCAGGCTGGTCATGACGCCGTGTTCGCTACAGGACGCCGGCACGGGGGATTTGGCCATGAGTTCTCTCCGGGTAACCGAGGCACGGCGAGGTGCCGTCTTGTGGCGTGCATCCTTGGGTATAGTTTCATGACGATCAAGAGTTATGAAACGGAACCATAGCCATGCGGATTGCCATCATCGGGGCCGGACACGTGGGCGAAGCGCTGGCTACGACGCTTGCGCGCGCGGGGTACGAGGTCGCGGTCGCCAATTCCCGGGGACGGGGCAGCCTGACCGACTTTGCCCGGCGCACGGGTGCCACGGCGTGCGATCTCCTGGACATATCGGCGGGCGCGGATGTCCTGATCGTGGCCATTCCCTTCGGCCGGTTGCCGCGGATTCCGGCTGAGGTCATGACCGGCCTGTCGAGCGCGGCAATCGTCGTGGATGCCAGCAATTACTATCCGCTCCGGGATGGGCACATCGCGGCCGTCGAAGCCGGGCAGGTGGAATCGGTCTGGGTGGCCCGGCAATTGGGGCGGCCCGTCGTCAAGGCGTTCAACAACATCATCGCCGACCGCCTGCCCCGTCAGGGCAGGCCGCCTGCCGGCGACGGGCGCATCGCGTTGCCGGTCGCCGGGGACGATCCTGCCGCCCGGGGGGTGATCATGACGATCGTCGACGCGCTGGGGTTCGATCCTTACGACGCGGGAGCGATTGAGGGTTCGTGGCGTCAGCAGCCGGGGCAGCCGGCTTATTGCACCGACCCGAGCCTTGCGGAACTGCCGGGGCTGCTCCGTCGCGCCGATCGGCAGGCGGCTATCCGCAATCGCGATCGGGGCGCACGCCTGATGGCGAAATTGCCGGCCGACTATCCGCCGGACGACCTGGTGCGTATTGCGCGGTTTTTTGTCGGGCTCGACAGATCGCGCCCTGCAAGCTGGATGGCTGTGTTCAGGCTGGGTGTTACCCTGATGCGCGGTCGTGCGTGATGATCCCGAAAACCTTCCTGCGGTGCATGCGGCCCGGTGACCGACCAGACCGAGGATCTCAGGGCGATCACCGGGGGGGGACGACGCCGACGGCGGCAGGAACGGCAGGGTGAGAAGGGTGGCCCGCGCGATGAGGTTCGGCGGTTTCTTCACCGCGTAAGGACGATGCGTGCTTGCCGGTGTCCGGATTTTCCGTGAGGAAGTGGGACGATGTGAGGCAGGAAGGGCGGGCGGCGTGTTTCTCCGGCAGTTGACCTATCTCGTCGCGCTCGATCGGTTTCGGCATTTCTCGCGCGCGGCGGAACATTGCGGGGTGTCGCAGCCCGCGCTGTCGGCGGCGATCCGGCAACTGGAGCATGAGCTGGGCGTGACCATCGTCCGGCGCCGGCAGAGGGTGCTGGGCCTGACGCCGGAGGGCGAGCGGGTGCTGGCCTGGGCGCGGCAGAGCCTGGCCGCGCTGGATGGCTTGCGCCAGGAGGCGGACTTTGCCCATGAGGTCGCGGGCGGCAGCCTGGCCATCGGCGTCATGCCGCCGGCGCAGCAACTGGCGCCGCTGCTGATGGAAAGCCTGCGTGCCGCGATCCCGGCGCTGCATCTGGAACTGACCGTCGCGGCGCATGACGATGTTCTGCGCGGGCTGTCCGAACAGCGTTTCGGCCTGGGCATCGTCTATCTCGACCAGTTGCCGGCTGGCGGGCCGTTCGAGGCGCATGAACTCTATGTCGAGCAGCAGGTGCTGGTCGGTGGCCCGGGGATCGCGCTGCCGGGGCGTGCCCGGTGTTCGTGGCGCGACGCGGCGGGGCTGCCGCTGTGTCTGCTGGATCGTTCGATGCGCAGCCGGCAGGTGATCGACCGGTGTTTCGCCGAGGCGGGCGGCCAGCCGGATGTACGGTTCGAGACCAACGCGCTGGAACTGCTGCATGCGGAACTGCGCGTGGGGCGCCTGGCGTCGATCCTGCCGGTGGCGGCGCTGCCGTCGCGCACTGGCGGCGTGCCGTTCCAGTTCCGGCGGCTTGACCCGTCGCCGACGCCGGCGGTCGGGCTGGCGCGGGTGCGGCAGCCCATGACCAGCGCGCTGATGGCGCGGTGCTGGCATGTGGCGCGCGGGCTGGTGCTGACCGATGTGTTGCGCGTGTGACGGCGGAGTGTTCCTTCAGCGCGATGCCGCGGCCCTTCGGGCGGTGGGTCGGGTCCGGCGCAGCGATTCGGAAAACATCCTGAGGGTGACTGTCGGCCTGCCCAGGTCCTTCCAGGTTTTCTCGGCGTAGAACGGGTCCTCGTGGTTGCCGAAATACGCGAACAGATGGGCGACGAATTTCATCTTGGGGTTGAAGAGGCCGATCAGCCTGATCACCCAGAGGGGCGCCACGCGAATTTTGAGCGTCGGATCGTAATGCCGGACGAACTGCTCCATGGCCTGCCGGACGGATAGGGCCTCCGGCCCCTGGACCGGACAATGCTCCGGCATCGCCGCGGGATTTTGAAACGCCCCGACCACCAGCCGCGCGTAGTCGGCGACGGAGACCCAATAGACCTTGACCCGGGTATTGCCGATCCATTGCAGCGCCCGCCCGTCGATCATGTTCGGCAGCAGTTCCATGAAATGGGTCGGCGCGAAAAAACTGTGCGGAATGCCGGAGTCCGCGATGATCCTGTGTCCTTCCATCCGGATCAGGTTCGGCACCATGTTGTTCCGGATGTTTTCCAGTGCCGGAGGATAGGCGCCGAGCGCGCCGATCTTGGCGATATAGCGGATGCCCAGCCCCGTTGCGGCGGTCATCAGGTTCCGCACGCCGTCCCGCTCTTCGTAAAAGGGAAGGCCCGGATCCGCCGTTTCGGTGGCGAGATTGAGGTAGATGGCGTCCATCCCGGCGAGGGCGGCGCGCAGGCTTGGAATGTCCCGCAGATCTCCCTGGACGATTTCGACGTGGGGCGGCAGCATCCTTGCGGCCTTGTCGGGCGAGCGGACAATCGCCCGGACGTCGAAATGCTTCGCGAGTTCGGTCGCGACCGGCGCGCCGAGCCGGCCCGTCGCGCCGATGACGGCGATTTTTTCGATCGGATTCATGGTTGGTGCCGCTCCATCGATGCAAAGATCGTCCTGAGTGTGTTCGGGTCGTAATGCCGGTCTATGGCCGCCTGCCTGAGTCCCAGCCCGCGCAGCAGGAAATGGACCGTCTTTTCGACCAGCTTCTCGCGCGGGACGCCGTATTCGACGACCTCGATGCCAGGCAGGCTGATGAGATGCAGCGTGTTCGCCAGGTGGTGAACGAACCAGATGTCCGCGCTGCCGATCTCGACGCCGTCCTCGACATCGCCAGCGATCCGGGCGGCTTGAAACGATTGCGCGAAAATGCCGGTCCACGGTTTCACATGCCGGTCGAGGAAGGCTTTCGCGAACCGGCCGTCGCCCAGGAGGCTGGCTGTGACGAGGCGCTTGGTGTCGTCATGGGTGCGTGCCGGGCCGATGCCGGGAAAGACCGCCTGCACCAGCACGGCGACGCCCGTGACCAGTGTCGCCGTCGATGGCGGTGCCGAGGCAAGGAGACGGTCGCCGACCGTATTCGCCTCGACGCAATGGCGTTCGAGCGCCGCGTAGAGCGCCTCCTTGCCGGTGAAATGCCGGTATAGCAGGGCTTCGGAGACGCCCGCCGCCCTGGCGATTTCCTTCGTCGTCGCGCCCTCTCGTCCGAGCCGGGCGAAAATCGGGGCGGCCGCCGCCAGGATCGCGTTCCGGCGGTCGGTGGCGGACAGTCTTGATGGATGGGGGGGCATGGCTTCTCCTTGGGGAGATTTATAAGTGAGTACTTACTAACATTCAAGGGCTTTTGCGCCGCGCGGCGGCGGGCGGCTCGTCCCCTCTTTCATAAGCGGCCTTTATGGACCGATCAGGAGAATGACTTGGACGCGGCGTGCGGCCGCCGCCACTGTCCGCCGCCGGAAAAGGGGAGTGCGGCGGGTGGAGGCGTGCGGGGGCGAGGGGCGGTGGGGCTGGCTGTTCGCGCCGTCGTGGGCGGACCTGGGGTTCGCGCTGCGGACGGCCTGCGCGGCCATCCTGTCGTTGCTGATCGCGATGGCGATGGAACTGGGCAGCCCGCAATGGGCGCCGCTGACCGTCTGGACGGTGGCCACGGCCTCGCGCGGGGAATCCTTTTCCAAAGCGCGCTGGCGGCTGGCGGGCACCGTGGCGGGGTGCTGCGTGGGTGTGGCGCTGATCGCCACCTTTCCGCAGGAGGCGGGGCTGTTCTTTCTCTGTCTCGCGCTGTGGGCGGGGCTGTGCTGCGGCCTGGCCACGTTTCTGGACGGGTATCGCAGTTACGGTTTTCTGGTCGCCAGTTTTACCGCGGCCATCGTCGCCACCGACGGCATCGCCGCGCCCGATGATGCGTTCTTTATCGCCATGGCGCGGGGGACCTATATCGCGCTGGGTATTCTCTGCGAGAGCGTGCTGGCCATGCTGTGTTCTCCCGGCCTGCGCGAGCGGGCGGGGGCGGCCTTGCTGGCGCGGCTGCGCGGCGTGTCGGCGACCGCCGGGCGCATGCTGGCGGGCTGGCAGGCGGCGGCGCCCGCCCCGGCGGCGGAAAGCGGGTTGCTGGCGGAGATCATGGCCGCGTCCGGCCGGGTCGAGTTCGATGTGCTGGAAATGGGACCGGGTGCCGGGCGCGCGGCCGATCATGCCCGCGCCGCCCTCGCCGAACTGCTGGCCGCCGTGGCGCGCGTCCGGGCCGGCGCGCGGTGGCATACCGTGCGCGAGACGCTGGAGGCCGGCGCCCGCCACATCGATGCCCTCGCCGCTCCGCGTGCCGGGGATCGCTTCCGCTTCCGCACCCGCTCGGTCCGGCAGGCCACGCAGGGCGCGCGCAACGGCGCGCGGGTGGCGGTGGGCGTGCTGGGCGCGGCGCTGGCCTGGCATGTCACCGCGTGGCCGTCGGGAAGCGGCTTCATCGCCTATGTCGTGCTGGTCTATGGCTTGCTGGCGACGCGGGACGTGCCGGCGCTGGCGTCGGCCGGCTTTGCCCGTGGCGCGATGGGCTGTGCCGTCGTCGCGGCCGGCTATGTGCTGCTGGTGATACCGATGGCGACGGCGCCCGAGGTGCTGGCGGCCTGTCTGCTGGTGCCGATGGTGATCGGCGGCCTGGCCGCGCGGACGCCGCGTCTGGTCAACCAGGCTTTTTCCTTCAACATGTTCCTGCCGGTCCTGATCGGGCCGTCCAATGGCGGGCGATACGATGAAAGCGCCTTCCTGAACGGGACGATGGCGTTTCTGGCGGCGGTGTTCTTCGCCGGCGCCATGTTCCGCCTGGTGCTGCCCTTCCGGCCCGACGAGCATCTGCGGCGCACGATCGCCTGGGCGGAGCGGCGGGCCGTCGGCCTGGCCACCGCACGGCGCCTGCCCTCGGCCCACGACTGGCTGATGACGAACGCGGACAGCATGGTCCGTGCCGTCCGCACCGGGCGCGACCTTCCGCAGGCGCGGCTGTTCGCGTATTTCGCCGCCCATATGGAAATGACCGTGCAGGGCATGTGCGTGATCGAGTTGCGCGAGGCCATGGCCGGCGGCCCGCTTGCCGCGGGGGGCGCGCGGCGGCTGGCGGTGTTCCTGCGCGCATGGGCGCGCGATCCGGCGCGGGCGCCAGCGCTGGTGCCGGGGGTGTTGCGGCGGGTCGACACGCAGTCGGCCACGGGCGGCGAACTCGCGATCGCGCTCCAGGCCATGACGCGGCGCGGCCGGGCCGATGGGATGGCGGTGGCGTGAGGACCGTGGCGTTGCCGTGGCGCGCGCCCGCTCAGGCCTCCGCCGGTCGCGCGGGGCGTGCCTGTTCGAGATAGTCCGCGCCGCCGCGCGCGGCGTTGACGATGCGATAGACCGTGCTGCGGTGGATCTTGTAAGTGTGGGCGACATGGCGCGCATCGGCCGTCTTGTTGCGCATCATGGCCTGGATCGCGGTGATCTGGGCATTCGACAATTTGCGCGGGCGGCCCATATGGACGCCGCGTTCGCGCGCGAGCTTTCGTCCGGCCGCCGTCCGGTCGCGGATCAGGGCACGGTCGAATTCCGCGATGCCCGCGAAAATGGTGAGGATCAGGCGGCCGGCGGGCGACGTCGTATCCGCCCACGGTTCCTGGATCGATTTGAATCCTGCCCCGTTCTGCTTCAGCTTTTCCACGATGTCGAGCAGGTCGCGCGTGGAGCGCGCCAGCCGGTCCAGGCGCATGACGACGATGATGTCGTCATGGCCGGCCGTACGGAGCAGGCGTTGCAGCGCGGGGCGCCGGGTGGACGCGCCCGAGAGTTTTTCCTTGAAGATCATGGCGCAACCGGCCTGTTGCAGGGCCTGTATCTGCACCGCGAGGTTCTGGTCTTCGCTGCTGACACGCGCATATCCAATAATCATGTTCAGAGTCACGACCTTTTGAAAAATTTATAAAAAAAGACGCGATTGGAGATTTCGCACCGAGTTCTATTCTCACATAAATGTGTTGCATAAGGTGTAACTTTTGCCATCTCTTCTAATGCCTCTATTTATTCTTGATAAATTCAGCATAATGTCCAACATTTTCTTTATTTTCGTCAGATCGAACCGTATGATACCTGGATGGGAACTTCTACCCGGATTTAGATGTTTCTTAATCAAAAGTTACACCTTTTGAGACTCCTGTGCCGGGTGCCGACCTGTCGCCGGAGTATGAGGTTCTGCTGCTTTCTGGTCGATATGGACCTGATATCATTGATAAAATAATTCCGCCGCCATGTGGGGCGGGCGAACCGGACGAGGCGGTGCTCGCGGTCGGTCGCGGCGTGCATCTGACGGTCCGGATCTGGCAGCTCGTTTTGGAAAACATGTGCCGAATCGTGCTGGATGGCGGATCGATGGACATCCTGTCCGACGATGCGGGATATCAGGGGTGCGCCAATATCTGGATCAGGCGATTGTGCGATTGTCTTACTGTCGATTTCATGAATTTCTCGGGCTCTATTGCTTTTCTTAATATCATACCGGACGAGGAGCATGATTTTTATCTGAAAATCGTATTGAAAAAGATTTTCCGGGTACGTATTGAATGCGACGAGTATACAAATAAATGTTTTATTTATGTTTTTACTTCGGATTGTGATTCCGCATCAGATATATTCTATATCCAGGTGCATGGTGGCGCGTTCTTTTTTTTGTCGAAGGACGGAGACGGTCGTTCCCGTTCCATGACGGTGCTCCCCGATGCGGGGGAGAGCGTGACGCTTGTCTGGAAACCCGACCCGACACGGATCCCCGCTTCCGCTTCGGCCAGCCTGTCCTCCCATTGACGGGAGGCGGAACGCCCATGAATCCGCCCGCCTTATCCACGCCGCCTTGCTTCGCGCGTCAATGGCGGCCGATTGCCTGGGAATATCGCCCATCATGAAGACTGGATCGCACTCCTCCGCCGATGCCGGCCAGCGCGCGGCCGACCTGGCGGACCTGGGCCGCCGGCGCGATTTCATGCGCCTGACCGACGAGAACTGCCAGGCCGTCCGCTCCGTGCGGGAGATTATCGACCGGGCCTTGCCCGGCGCGCTCGACCGGTTCTACGACCGGATTCGTGCCACGGGTGACACGCTTGGATTCTTTTCGTCCGAGACGGTCATCGCGCGGGCGCGGCATGCCCAGCAGGACCATTGGAAACATGTCTCCGGCGCCGAACTCGATGCGGATTATGCCGCGCGGGTCGCCCGGATCGGGGTGGTCCATGCCCGGATCGGGCTGGAGCCGCGATGGTATATCGGTGGATATGCCATCGTCCTGGACCGGCTCATCCATGCGGTCATGGTGGAATTGCTGCCACGGCGGCGCAGGTGGCTGAAGAAAGACCCGATGTCGCCGGAACGAATGGCGCAAATCGTCGGAAGCCTGTGCAAGATCGTCCTGCTGGAGATGGACCTGACCATCTCGGTCTATCTGGACGAGGCCGAGCGGCGGCGGCAGGCGGACCGGGCCGAGGCGATCAGGGCGGAACGGCATCTGGTCTCGGAGCGCTTCGGCACGACCATCGGCCGGATCGCGGACCGGGACCTGTCGGCCACGATGGGCGATGAATTGCCCTCGGCCTATGGCCCGCTGCGCGAGAACCTCAATACCGCCATCGTTTCGCTGCGCGACATATTGGGAACGGTGGGAGACGCGACCCAACAGATCGACATGGGGGCGGACGAGATCAGCACCGCGATCCGGGATCTGGCCGGGCGCACCGAGACGCAGGCGGCTTCGGTGGAAAAGACCGCGTCCGCCGTCGAACAGATCGCCGGCATCGTTTCGTCGGCCGCCGCGCGCGCCGCGGAGGCGGAGAATTTCGTCAAGGAATGCCAGGTCATCGCCGAACGGTTCGGCGCGATGGTCGCGCGCGCGACGGCGTCGATGGCTGAAATCGCGCGGTCGTCCGAGGCGATCGGCCGGATCATCGACGTCATGGAAGGCATCGCCACCCGCACCAGCCTGCTTGCCCTGAATACCGCCGTCGAGGCCGCCCGGGCCGGGGAGGCGGGGAACAGCTTCAAGATCCTGGCGCAGGAGATCCGCGACCTGGCCACGCGGGCCGGCGCGGCCTCGAAGGATGTCCGCGAGCTGGTCGGCACGTCGGGGCGGCAGGTTGCCGGCGGCGTCGCGGTGATGAACGAGGCGAATGCCGCCACGAGTGCCCTGATCGCCAGCGTCAGGGAGATCGGGCGGCATCTCGAGGCGATCGCCGTGGCGTCGCAGGAGCAGGCCGCGACGCTGCATGAGATCAACGGCGCGGTGACGCAAATCGACCGGGGAACACGGCAGAACGCGGCGATGGCCGAGCAGGCCTCCGCCGCCAGCGCGCGCATGGCCGGGGAGGCCGCCCATCTCAACGGCCTGCTGGCCACGTTCGAACTGGGCCTGGCGGCGCGACCCGCCGCCAGGCCGGAGAGAGGCCGGTGACGCGTCCTGCGAGCGATGGCGCGGATACGCATGATCGGGCACCGGCGCGGTGCCCGATCAGGTCTTGAAGGATTTTTTTGTAGTGATATTGTTTAATACAATATTTATTTATAATATTTATTGAAAGATTTGCTTGGGTGAGCGCGTTATTCGTCTGCATCGTTCATGGGCATGATCTTCGGATCGTCCTGATCGCCGCGGCGCTTTGCTGTGTGGGCGCATGGGTGACGGCGCGACTGTTCCGCCGGGCGTTGCATACCCGGGGGTTGCAGCGCGGCGGATGGTATGTGCTCACGGCCCTGGCGGCCGGCGTTGCGATCTGGTGTACGCATTTCATCGCGATGATGGGCTTCCGCGCGGGGACGGGTGTCACGTTCGACCCGCTTCTGACCTTGACTTCGCTGTTCATCTGCGTCGGCGGGAGCATATTGGGCTTTGTCGCCACCGGCAGCAGCGTCATTCGCTGGCCGGCCGTGACGGGGGGCGTGCTGCTCGGCTGTTCGATCGTTGCCATGCATTATGTCGGCATGGCGGCCTTTCACGCTCACGGCCGGGTCGCCTGGGACATGCCCCATGTGATCGTGTCGGGCCTGCTCGGGCCCGTCCTGGCCATGGCGGCCCTGCACATGGCGCTGAAGCGGACGGGCGTGGGGGCCAATGCCATGGCGGCGCTGTTCGCGGCCGCCATCGTGTGCGTGCATTTCGTCGGCATGGCGGCCTTTCATGTCGTCGGAACCGGCGAGACCATGGCGCCCGGCCATGCCCTCGCCCTGAAGACCCTGACCATGGCCGTGATCGGCATGAGCCTGATCATTCTCGTGATGGGCATGGTCAGCTATCTGATCGACGACAGTGCCCGGGCCGAGACGATCGAGCGCCTGCGGCGCATGGCGTTGAGCGACGTGCTGACCGGGCTGCCGAACCGGGCGCATTTCAACGACCGGCTGGATTCCGAAATCGTCCGGGCGGAGCAGCGCGGGAGCAGGCTGGCGCTGATCGGGATCGATCTCGACCGGTTCAAGGATATCAACGATCTGCGGGGGCATTCGGTCGGCGACGAGGTGCTGCGCGTGCTGGGGCGCCGCATGAACGCCCTGGTACGGGACGAACGCGGCGAATTCATCGCCCGGACCGGCGGCGACGAATTCGCCGCGATCTGCCGCGTCGGCGCGCCGGACGACGTGGCGGGCTTCGTCGACCGGATCGTCAAGGCCCTTTCCGCCCCGATCAGGGCCGACGACCTGGACATCTCGCCCGGCGGCAGCCTGGGGGTCGCGGTCTTTCCCGACGATGCCGCCGACAGGGAAAACCTGGTCAACGGCGCGGACCTCGCGATGTATCGCGCGAAATCGAACCCCTTGCAGCGCGTCTGCTTCTATGAAGCCGGCATGGACGAGCGGAACCGGGAACGGCGCGCGCTGGCGGCCGACCTGCGCGATGCGATCGGCCGGAACCAGTTGACGCTGCATTACCAGGTCCAGACCATCGTATCGACCGGGCGTATCCGGGGCTACGAGGCCCTGCTGCGCTGGACGCATCCGAAGATGGGCGAGATTCCGCCCGGAGACTTCATTCCGCTGGCCGAGGAGAACGGGCTGATCGTCCCGATCGGCGAGTGGGTGCTGCGCACCGCCTGCCGGGAAGCCGCGACATGGGAGCCGCCTTATACCATCGCGGTCAATCTTTCCGCCGTGCAGTTCGTCATCGCGGATCTGCCGGAGGTGATCCGGACGGTTCTGGCCGAGACCGGGCTGGCCCCGGCGCGGCTGGAGCTGGAGCTGACGGAATCGACCATCTTCGCCGATCGCGAACGGTCGCTGGAGATGCTGCGCCAGATCAGGGACCTGGGGGTGAGCATCGCCCTGGATGATTTCGGCACCGGCTATTCGTCGCTGGATACGCTGCGGTCCTTCACGTTCGACAGGATCAAGATCGACCGGTCCTTTTTCTGTTCCCAGGCCGCCACGGCCCAGACCATGGCCATTATCCGGGCGGTCCTGGCCCTGGGGAGGAGCTTCGGCATTCCGGTGACGGCCGAGGGTATCGAGACCTACGACCAGCTTTCGATGCTGAATGCCGAAGGCTGCCAGGAAGCGCAGGGGTTCCTGCTGGGGCATCCGGTCACGATCGACGACATCATCCGCAGGGGGCAGATCGCGCGGGTGGCGTCCGAGGCATGACCCTCCATTGGCCCTTCGGCCGCGAAGGCTGGTTTTCGGCGGCGGGGAGCGCCGAGCTGGCCGTGGCACGGTATCGCCGCTGCGCCCAGCATCTGCCGATGATGTATGCCGTGCTGCTGGTCAATATGTGGCTGCTGGCCGCCATCTTTGCCCGGCAGGCGCCCGGCTGGCTTTCGATCGGCTATCCGGCGGCGGCCAGCGTGTTCTGCGCCGTCCGGATGCGATCCTGGCTTCGGGCGCGCCGGCGCGAGCCGACGCCGGCACGGGCCCAGGCGGCGCTGGCCAATACCGGCCGCCTTGTCGTCGGGCTGGTCATTGCCCAGTCCGCGTGGACATTCGCCCTTTATGGCCGTGGCGACGAGGCGACGCGTTCGTTCCTGTTCCTCTCCGTCGCGACCACAACGCTGTCGGCCATGCAGTGCCTGGTGCATCTGCGGGGGGCGGCGATCGGGCTGGCGGCCGTCGGCAATGCGACGCTTCTGGCCCTGTGCCTGGTCGGCGCGACGCCGTTCGATCTCGCCGCCGCGCTGAGCCTGCTGGCTGCCTCGGCGGGGGGGATCGGCGTGCTGACCGATACCTCCCGCGATTTTTCGCAAACCGTGAATGCCCGTGCCGAGGAGGTGCGGCGGACGAAGGAGCAGGAACTGCTGCTGCGGATGATCGACGACATGCCCGTGGCGGTCATGACGGTGGAACCGCGGACCTGCGTCATCAACTACGCCAACCGGATGTCCAAGACGCTGATCCGCAATATCGAGCATCTCCTGCCGATCCGGGCCGACGACCTGATCGGCACCTCGATCGATGTGTTCCACCGTTCGCCGGGGCACCAGCGCAGGATCCTGGCCGATCCGCGCAACCTGCCGCACAATGCGCGCATCCGGCTGGGCGGCGAGGTGCTGGACCTGAAGATTTCCGCCATCATCGCCAAGGACGGCCATTACATGGCGCCCATGCTGACCTGGGCGCTGGTGACGAAGGAGGCCGAGGCGGAAAACCGTATCCGGCATCTGGCGCATTACGACGCGCTGACCGGCCTGCCCAATCGGGTGACCTTGCGCCGGGAGCTTGAAGACCGCCTGGCCTCGCCGGGCAATCGCGCCGGATTGCTGTATGTCGATCTGGACGGGTTCAAGCTGGTCAACGACACGCGGGGGCACCAGATCGGCGACGCGCTGCTCCGGCAGGTGACCGCGCGGCTGAAAAGAGTGTGCAACGGCCCCGCCGTGACGGTCACGCGCCTGGAAGGGGATGAGTTCGCCGTGCTGCTGCCCCATGATTGCCGCCCGCAGGCCCAGTTGCAGGCAGACCTGGTCGTGACGGCGCTGGGGACGCCCTTCGACCTGGAGGATGCGGGGACGATCCAGATCGGGGCGTCGGTCGGCATCGCGCTGGCGCCGGAGCATGGCGGGGTGCCGGATATCCTGCTGGCCCGCGCCGACATGGCGCTGCATGCCGCCAAGGAGGCGGGCCGGGGAGCGGCGCTGATATTCTCGGCGGAACTGGAAGGGCGCGTGCAGGAGCGCGTGCGCCTGGAAGACGCGCTTCGGTCGGTGCTGGCGAGCCGGGATGGGTTGTTCGTGTTCTACCAGCCGATCGTCAACCTCCAGTCCGGCCGCGTGGCTGCCCGCGAGGCGCTGGCGCGCTGGCATCACCCCCGGCATGGCTGGATTTCGCCCGCCCGGTTCGTGCCGGTGGCCGAGCAATGCGGCCTGATCGACCGGCTGGGCGCGTTTATCCTGGACCAGGCCTGCCGGAGCGCCGCGCGCTGGACGGACGGGGCGCATGTCGCCGTCAACGTGTCGGCGCTGCAACTGGGCAAGGGAACGCTGGTGGATGCCGTCGCGGCGGCGCTGGCGGATTCCGGCCTGCCGGCGGAGCGGCTGGAGATCGAGGTCACGGAAACCGCGCTGCTGCGCGACGAGCATCGCGGCATCCAGGATCTGCTGTCGCTGCGCGAGATGGGGGTGCGGGTGTCGCTGGACGATTTCGGGACCGGCTATTCGTCGCTGGCGCATCTGCGCACCTTCGCGTTCGACAAGATCAAGATCGACGGCTCGTTCGTGCGCGATGCGCTGGCGCGGCCGGAATGCGCCGCCGTGGTCGGGGCCATCGCCGGCCTGGGCAAGCGGCTGGGGGTGCGGATCGTCGCCGAAGGGGTCGAGACCGAGGCGCAGCTTTCCCTGGTGCGCGCGGAAGGGTGCCAGGAGGTGCAGGGGTATCTCTACGGCCGGCCGGAGCCGACGGAAGCGGATGTGCCGCTGGTCGCGCTGCTCGACCGGCGGTTGTGAGGTCAGGCGGGCGCGTCTTCCCGCCGTGCCCAGGGTGGCAGGGCGAACGCGTCGACCAGATAGTCCAGCAGCGCGTTGATGCGTGCCGGGCGCAGCGCGCTGGGCGGGGTGACCAGATAGAGCGCGATCGCGGGGGCCTGCCAGTCCGGCAGGATGATCTCCAGCCGTCCGGCCTGCAGGCTGTCCCAGATCATGAATTCCGGAAACACGCCGAAGCCCAGCCCGGCTTCGAGCGCCGGCAGGAAGCTTTCGGCATTGTTCGCGCGCAGGCGCGATGCCTGGGACAGCACGTGATCCTTGCCCGAGGGCGTGTGGCGCAGCCGGATCATGCCCGGCGCGGAGGTGTTGGTGTAGACGAAGCTCTTGTGCGGCTCCAACTCGCGCGGGTGGGTCGGCCGGCCGGTCGTGTCGAGCCAGGCGGGGGTGGCGACCAGCAGCAGACGGACCGCGCAGAGGCGGCGCGCCCGCAGCGACGAGTCCGCCAGTGCCGCGATCCGCAACGCGAGGTCGTAGCCTTCGGCCACCAGATCGACGATCGCGTCGCTGAAATCGAGCGTCAGGTCGATGTCGGGATAGCGTTGCAGGAAGGCGGGCAGAACCGGCGAGAGGTGCTTGATGCCGAAGGTCATCGGCGCGGCGATGCGGATCAGGCCCGACGGCCTCAGCGTGCCGTCCCGCGCCCCGGCCTCGGCGGCTTCGGCTTCGGCGATGATCCGGTTGGCGTGGCCCAGGGCGTGGCGCCCCATCTCGGTCAGGGACAGTTGCCGCGACGTGCGGTTGAACAGGCTTGCCCCCAGCGTCTGTTCCAGCCGGGCCACCGCCTTGGAAACGGTGGGCTTGGAGAGCTGGATATCGTCCGCCGCGCGGGCGAACGACCCCCATTCGGCCACCTTCGCGAAAATTGCCCAGGCTTCGAAATCGGGCAGGCGCATGGATGGGGCCTCGTTGGAAACAGTGCGGCGGGTCCCCTGCCATATCTTCTGTGTCCGCGCCCGTCCAGATGGAGGAAATTCCGGAAATGGTGGGTTTCGTGTCCTGCCGTATCGCCGCGTATCGGTGGAGGCGTAGGGTCTGGCTGGACATTCAACGCAGATGGAGGCGATTGCGATGATCGACGTGCGGCCGTTCGCGGAGCTGGGCCATGCCGACCATGGCTGGCTGGACGCGAAACATCATTTTTCCTTCGCGGATTATCATGATCCGCGCCGGATGCATTGGGGCGCCCTGCGCGTGTGGAACGACGATGCCATCGCGCCCGGCACCGGTTTCGGCGCCCATCCGCATCGCGACATGGAAATCATCACCTATGTTCGCGAAGGCGCCGTGACCCACGAGGACAGCCTGGGCAATACCGGGCGCACCGAGGCGGGCGACGTGCAAGTGATGTCGGCCGGCACCGGCATCCGGCACAGCGAGTACAATCGCGAGCCCGGCACCACGCGGCTGTTCCAGATCTGGATCATGCCCGATCGGGCGGGGCATGCGCCGTCATGGGGCACGCGGGCCTTTCCCCGTGGCGCGCGGGGCGGGGGTTTCGTGGCGCTGGCCTCGGGCCGCGCGGCCGACGCGGGCGGCGATGCGCTGCCGATCCACGCCGATGCGCGGGTGCTGGGCGCGACCCTGAAGAAGGGCGAGCGCGCGGAATACCATCTGGGCGCCGAGCGGCTGGGGTATCTGGTGCCCGCCGCGGGACGGGTGGAAATCGAGGACCGGACGGTGGGAACCCGGGACGGCGCGGCGATTTCCGGGACCGACCTGCTGGTCGTGCGGGCGCTGGAGGATGCCGAGATCGTGCTGGTGGATGTCGCGGCCTGACCGGCGCCGGTGCGGCTTGATTTTTGCGGCGCGGCATCGCTTGATGCCGCCATGACCATCAGACTGGACGAGAGCTGGAAGACGGCGCTGGCCCCCGAGTTCGACGCGCCCTACATGCGGGCGCTGAAGGATTTCCTGCTGGCGGAGAAGGCACGGGGCAAGGTGATCTTTCCGCGCGGCCCGGACTATTTCCGCGCGCTGGACCTGACGCCGCTGGACGACGTCAAGGTCGTCATCCTGGGGCAGGACCCCTATCATGGCGACGGGCAGGCCCATGGCCTGTGCTTCAGCGTGCGGCCGGGGGTGCGGATTCCGCCGTCGCTGGTCAACATCTACAAGGAGATCCAGAGCGACCTGGGGATCCCCCCCGCCCATCATGGGTTTCTGGAATCCTGGGCGAAGCAGGGCGTGCTGCTGCTGAACAGCGTGCTGACGGTGGAGCGGGGCAACGCGGCCTCGCACCAGAAGCGGGGGTGGGAGCGGTTTACCGACGCGGTGATCGCCCGCGTCAACGAGCAGCGCACGCCGGCGGTGTTCATGCTATGGGGGGCGTATGCCCAGCGCAAGGCGGCCTTCGTCGACCAGTCGCGGCATCTGGTCCTGAAGGCGGCGCATCCTTCGCCGCTGTCGGCGCATAACGGATTCTTCGGCTGTCATCATTTTTCCAAGGCCAATGCGTTCCTGGCCGCCCATGGGCTGACGCCGATCGACTGGCGGCTGCCGGCCGAGCCGCCGAAGGACGCCTGAGGGAGGCGTTCTCCGGCGGCGATCGTCAGGCCGGAGGCAGGGTGGCGGGGTGCAGGCGCTCGAGCGGGCAGAGGGTCGCGCCGGCGCAGGTGCCGATCGGCAGTTCCGTGGCGTTCGGGCCCAGCAGGTCCGGCCGTCGGGCCGAGCGGAGCTGTTCCAGCCCCTGATGCAGGACGACCACACGCACCGCGCGGCTGCCATCCCCGAGGTGCCAGCGTTCGAAGGCCAGGGTCGTATCGGGTGCGGTCGGGTCGGGCTGGTCGGCGAAATGCCAGTCCAGGCCGAAGATCGTCGCCAGCATGTCCAGGGTCGTGTCGTGGCCGGCGAACAGGACCAGCCGCGCGGCCGGGCCGATCGTGCCGTGGTCGGGGAGGGTGACCGGGCGGCCCGCCAGCAGGTCGATGACGGCGCGGGACAGGACCGACCCGCGTGGCAGCGCGATGGCGGGCAGGCGGCGGGTCAGCATCGCGGCATAGGCATGCGCCGGCAGGATCGTCGCGAGCAGGGCCGCGTCGTCCGGCGCGCCCCAGGCGACCTGTCGCGGGCTCATGCCCTGGCTGTAGGCCAGCATCATGTTTTCCGCGATCGTGGCGGCCTGGACCGGGCCGCCCTTCAGGTGCGGCGCCCCGTGCCGCCAGGACAGGGGCCGCCAGGACAGGGACAACCCGCCCGTCAGGCATGGGCCGTCCGGCCGCGCGCAGCCATCGGGGGCGACCAGGGCCTGGAGCCGGGCCAGCGCGTCGCGGACCGGGGGCGGCCGCTGGGCGCGGTCCCGGGTGATGGCCTGCCCCAGCGCCTCGGTGACGCGGGGCTGGTCCAGGGTCGCGGCGCCGGCGGCCAGGGCGTTGAAGAACGGGTCCGCCTGGCCGGCCGCCAGGGAGTGGGCGGCCAGGCCGCATCGGGGGGCGAGGCTGGCGGCCATGATGGCGCCGCTCTGGCGCGTGCGGTCGTCGGCGGCGTCGGCCCAGATCGCGACCGTGCCGGGGGCGGGGCAGCCGGTTGCGGGCAGGAGCCCCAGCCGCCGGTAGCGCGCGCCCAGCGCCTCCGCCATGCCGGCCAGCGCCGCGCGCCCGTGCGGGGTCAACTGCCCGGGCGGTACCGGCCAGGCCGGCCAGTCGCGGCCGGTCAGGGCCTTCAGCCCCTCCGGCGCCGTCGTCGGGCTGCGGATGCCGTGGCGGGAGACCAGTACGAGCTTTTCCAGCGTCGCGCCGGCGAGGGCGGCGGGGCCGGGCGTGGCGGCCCTGGCGCCGCCGCCACATGTCGCGGCGAGCATCAGGGCGGCGCCGAGGAGACGCCAGCGGGCGTATGTTTGGTGGGGGATCATGGCAGGGTCATCGACAGGTTGAAGAATACGCTGCGGCCGGACAGGCGCCAGTAGAGCGGCGCGCCGTCGGGATAGCCCTTGCTGGCCGCCGACTGGTTGCCGGCGAAATCGCTGATCGCGTGGCTGCCGAACAGGTTGGCGATCTTGAGGCTGGGGGTCAGGTCGCTCATGAAACCGGCCAGGTGGCGGAAATGCCAGCCCAGTGCCAGGTCGGCGGTCGTGGTGCTGCCGACGCGATACTGGTTGGCGAAGACGGTGTGGCCGGCGCTGTCGGTGGTGCTGTCCAGCCCCCAGTGATTGCCGACGAACTTGCCGATCAGCGAGAAATAGGGGCCCGTGCCGTTGTCATACAGCAGGCCGAACGAGGCCAGCACGTTGGGGGTTTCCGCCACGCGGATGCGGGTATGTTTGTACTGGGCGTCGTTCACGCTGTAATTGCCGTAGAGCGAGACGCCGGCGCCGATCGCGTATTGTCCTTCGATCTCCAGGCCCTTGTAGATGGCGCCGCTGCTGTTGACCGAGGTGCTTTCCATGCCGATGCCGGGCACGTTGATCCGGGCCGAGGCGATGTAATTGGAGAAATCGATGTAATAAGCGTCGGCCGAGAGGGTCCAGCGCTTTTTCTGGAGTACCGTGCCGACCTGGTAGTTCAGCGTGGTTTCCGGTTGGACGTTGCCGACATCCTGGGTCTGGAACACGCTCATCGGCGGGGCGAGGAAGCCGCGCGCGATCTGGCCGTAGGCGCTCCAGCCCGGCAGGATGATCTGGTTGAGCGCGATCGAGGGCTGCCAGGAGGTGAAGGTCTGCCGGGTGTTCAGCGGCTGCTTCGTCGTCTTGTTGATCGACGCGTCGTAGTCGCGGTGGAAATAGGAATATTTGATGCCGGGCTTGATCGTCATGCCGCGCAGCGGGTGCCAGTCGAATTCCAGATAGGGCTGGACGGTCGTGTTGAGGTCGGAAATATCATAGTTGAACGCGGTGCCGGTCTTGCCGGGGACCGGGATGCCGTTCCGGCTGAGATCGATGGCGTAGGTGTAGCGCCGGTCGTCCTGCACGTCGGCCCACACGCCCAGCAGCACGTCGCCGACCGGGGTCCTGGCCCGGAATTTCATGGTGTCGCCGTAATCGCGGAAGGCGGCGCGGGCATATTTCCCCGGAACGTCGGTGCGGTCGGTCGCCAGCTTCCTGCCGGTGGCGGAATAGAAGGTCACGCCGTTGGCGGACGGGTCGTTCTGGCTGGCGTCGGTCGATTCGGTGTAATCATGCACGAAGCCGTCGGTGTAGAGCTTGTTTTCGAATGTCAGCCAGGGCGTGAAGCGGGTCTTGAGATTCACGTAGCTGAAGTCGGACTGGTAGGTGCTGGGGTTGTAGCCGTAATAGCATTGCAGCGCGCGGTTGAAGCACAGCCCGTAATTGTCGCCATATTTCGCGTAATCCGCCAGCGTCGCGCCCTGGGTGGTATATTGCCATTCCTTGTCGTAGGTGGTCAGCAGCGTCAGCGTCGTGTGCGCGCCCAGGTCCAGCACGTCCTTGAACAGCAGGTTGCTGCGCCGTTCCGCCGATCCGGTCAGGTAGCCGTCGGTTTCCTCGTGCTGCATGTCCAGCACCATGGCGCCGAAGCCGGTCTTGCCGCTGTCGATCTCGATGCCGCCGGCGCGGGTGTTGAAGCTGCCGTAGGTGCCGTAGGGCGTGACGCCGAAATGTTTGGCCGGCGCCCGGGAATCGAAGCCGATCGTGCCGCCGAAGGTCGCGTTGCCCAGGGTCGATGCCGTGCCCGGGCCGCGATCGACCTGCACCTGGTCGAGAAAATGCGAGATGAAAAGGGAGGAAGTGGTGTGATGCAGGTCCGACGCATCGCCGAACGGGATGCCGTCGAACGTCATGTTGTACTGGCCGTCCTGGAAGCCGCGCAGGCTGATCGTCTCGGCCTTGCCGATGCCCGGCCCGTTGGGGTTCTGCGACCAGATGCTGGGCTGGAACTTGATGATGTCGTCCACGCTGGCCAGCGGGATGATGTTGTTCGCGATGAAGCGCTTCTGGATCACGGATGTCGGCTCGGTGATCGTCAGCGGCACGGTCGACGGGGCCAGGCGCTCGGCGCGCCGGATCACCGTGATGTCCTCGGCGTCGTGCCGCGTGGCGTGGGTGGATGCGGCCGGGTGGGGGGTGGCATCGGTCGGGTCTTCGATCAGCAGTCCGCCGTCATGCTGCCGCACGGTGCGCAGTCCGCTGCCGCGCAGCAGGCGGGATGCCGCCTCCTCGACGCCCAGCGTGCCGTCCAGCGCGGGGGCGCGGCGGTTGCCGATGACGCCGCTGGCGAACAGGATGTCCCGCCCGCTGATCCGGGACAGGTCTTCGAGGGAGTCGGCCAGGGGCTGGGCGGGCAGATGCACGGTGATGGCGGCCGGTGTCGCGGCGTCGGCGGCGGCCGGCGGCAGGCCGGCGAGGACGGTCATCACGACCAGCATCCTGGCCAGGCGCCGGGGCGGGAACGGTTGGGACGAGGGGGGATACATGGAGGCGGGGCATCCTGTCTGTGGCGCCGGTCGGTCCGGCTCGCAGGCGTGACGAACGGCCCGGACGAGTCCTCACACGATGCGATCGGATTTCATCGAAGCTTCATAATGCGCAGGGTCGCGCCGCTTTCGATCCGCACGGGCAGCAGGCGGGTCAGGGCCCGGGCGAAACCGTCCATGTTGCCGGTATGATACAGCCCGCTGATCCGCAGCGCGCCGATGCCGGGGGAGGCGATGTCCATCTTCCGGCCGCTGTAGCGGTTCATCTCCGCGATTGCCTCGGCCAGGGGCGTGTCGCGGAACACGACGCGCCCGGTGCGCCAGGCGATCAGATCGTCCAGTCGCGGGTGGTCGATGCGGGGGGGCTGGCCGGCCCGCAGGGTCAGGCGCGTGGCCCGGCCGATCGCGATGGCGCCGGTGATGGTGCCCCCGGCCGGCCCGGATGCCGGCAGGGCGGTCAGCGTGCCGTCCAGGACCGTGGCGGCCAGTCCGTCATCGAGCAGGCGGATGTCGAACTGGCCGGCGGCGCATGCCAGGATGCAGGCGGCGGTCGCCAGGCGCAGCGGCGCGGCGCGGCCGGACAGCGCCAGGGCGATCCGGCCATCGGCCAGCCATGCCTGGTCGCGGGCCGCCTGCGGCGGGAGGACCAGCATGCTGCCGGTATCGAGCAGCAGGTCGGCGCCGCCGGGCAGCACGCAGCGCCGGCATTCGCCGGTGGCGGTGCGCAGGACCATCGCCTCGGCCGGCGTGCCGGGGCGGCCGAACAGGCTGGCGGCGAGGCCGATCCCGACCGTCAGCGCGGTGCGGCGGGAGGCGGCGGTGCGCCGGCCGTCGTTCCGCCCCAGCGTCGCGGACGAGGCCCAGACGCCCGACATCAGGGAAAAGACCTCGCGATGGCGGGGATGTTCGTCCAGCCAGGCGGTGAAGCGGCGCTGTTCGTCCTCGGTGCAGTCCTCGGCGCGCAGGCGCGCCGACCAGCGGGCGGCGGCCTGGACGGTGCCGTCGCTCATGCCGCCTCGCCCTCCAGCAGGGCGGTCGTCAGGACGCAGAGGGCCTTGCTGATCTGCTTTTCGATCGTGCTGACGCTGACGTCCAGCCGGGCGGCGATGGTCCGGTAGGGCAGATGCTCCAGCCGGTGCATCAGGAAGATGCGCGCGGTACGGGGGGCGAGGCCCGCGAAGGCGGCCTCGATCCGGGCGAGTTGCTGCCGCCCCAGCACCACCGCGTCGGGCAGCGGCATCGGGCAGGCGATGGTGTCGGCCTGGTCGGGCGGCAGGCTGACCAGGCCGTCGCGGCGTTCGCGGCGATAGGCGTCTATGGCCAGGTTGCGGGCGGTGCGCAGCACATAGGCCTCGGTATGGGCGATTCCCGCCTGACCGCGTTCCAGGATGTGCAGCAGGGCGGTTTGCAGCAGGTCGTCGGCATCGTGCCGCCCCGTCAGGCGGCGGACGCGCGCGTGCAACGACGCCCAACCGCTCTGCCGGATCGCCCAATCCGTCATGTCGCCCGCGTCTCCGCCCCATATGCCGGTATCGCGCGGACCCTAGAGGGGCGGCCGGGTCCTGTCATCCGCGTCGCCGCGTGAACGGATCGTTATTCTTTAAGCCTTCATGATCGCGCAGCGCATTGCTGACCAGACTTGTTCTCGGGGCGCCAGCAACATTATGTTAAAAATCAGACGTTCATGATGATAAGGATATTCGGACATGCGGATTGTGGCCTCGCTGGCGGTTGTCGTCGCCCTTGGTTCCGTGCCCTCGCTTTCCCATGCCGCGACGCTGCATGCGACGTGGGAGACATTCAAGGCCGGCCGCGCGCTGCGCCATCTTTCCAATGACGGGCAGCGTGCGTTGGCGGACATCGTGACCGCCCGGCAGCTTGTCGCGCAGGACAAGGTGGATCAGGCCGTGCCGCCGCTTTATGACGCGCAGAAGCGCCTGGAGGCCGCCCGCAAGGCCGAGGCGGGCTTCAATGCCGCGGAGAGCGCGCTTCAGCCCGCGCCGCAGCATCCACCGGCGCCGACGCACCAGCCTGTGACGACGCCGACGGAGTGGGTGCCGGTGGGCGGCGAATTCGTCGCCAGCGACATCATGGCGCCCGAGAAGAAGGCGGCGATCGCTTCGGCCAATGCCCAGCTCAAGGCGGGTGACACCCAGGCGGCGGCGCAGACGATGCAGGTCGTCGGCGAGGATGTCGATTTCATCGTCGCGCTGGCGCCGCTGGACCAGATGGAAGGCGCGGTGAACCGGGCGACCGTGTTCGTCGAGGGACGCCAGCCCAAGCAGGCGGCCGAGGCGCTGGACCAGGCGCTGGATGGGATCGTCTTCGTGTCGCAGGATTTCATCGAGACCCTGGCGCCCGCGCCGGGGCAGCCGGCGAAGACGCCGGCGAAGAAGTAAAACCGAAACGCGGGCCGCCCCGGCGCGGGCGCCCGCCTTTTTCCTGCCCGCCTTCCTCCGCTTGCCTTCCGCGTGCCGCCGGGTCTAGGGGTGGGTGCGGAATGGGCAGCGACGGAAGGGGCCGGAGGCCGTGTACGGTCGGGGCATGATCGGGCTGGGGCGGCCGGGGTGGGGCCGGTGGATGGTCGCGCTGGCCGTGCTGTGCGGCTATCTCGGCCTGCTGGGCATCCAGGCGCGGGCGCTGCCCGGCGAGATGCCGCGTGCCACGCTGGAACGCCTGGCGGGTATTCGTCTGGCGGTGCCCGCCTTTTCCGACACCTGCGGCGATATGGCCGGAATGGCCATGGCGGGGATGCCCTGCCCTGGCGACCGGTCGCCGGACCATGCGCCCGCCCAGGATGCCTGCCCGCTCTGCCCGCTGCTGCATCTGTCGCTGGTGGTGCTGCCGGTTGTTCTGGTGGCGCTCTGTGTCCTGCACCGGCTGGCGCGGGTGCGTTACAGCCCCGCCCGGCCCCGCGCGCCGCCGGTGCGCCGGGCCCTGCTGCGGCCGCCGGCCATCGGGCCGCCCCTGACAATCTGAGAATCTGACCGGATCGGGCGCGCAGGCGGCATGCCGACGCGCGTGATGCGCATGCCGACGGTCGTTGCCCGGCGGCGGCGTCCGCGCGGCTGCGTGACGGTCTGGTCGGTCTTCGGGACCGAGAGGCTCCTGGGGCACGTGATCGGACGCCGATGCGCGTGTTCCGGCGGCCGTGGCTTTCTCTCAGATCAGGTTTCTTTCATGACAGATCATGTCCGGTCCTTGCGGATCGGTGCCGTGGCGTTCGGCTGGGCCGTCGCCTGCGGCCTGGCGGCCGGTTCGGCGTGGGCGGATTCCGTGCCGTCCGCATCCTTATCCCAGCCTGCCGCGACGGCGGGTGAGTTCATTACCGTCAACGGCGCTCGCCGGCCGGTGGGGCATGGCGCGGATACGGCGGCCCTGCTGTCTCACGCGCTGGGGTTCAGCACCTATGCGGCCGGCGGGGTATCGGCGCTGCCGGTGCTGAACGGCATGGCCGACGACCGGGTGGCGACCTTCGTCGATGGCATGCGGATTGCCTCGGCCTGCCCGAACCATATGAATCCGGCGATGTCCTATATCGATCCCGACAGTGTCGCGTCGGCGGTCGCGATCGCGGGTGTGACCTCCGTGAGCCAGGGGGGCGACAGCACCGGCGGCACGGTTTCCGTCGAGCGTCGCGATCCGCAATTCGCCACGGCGGGCAGGATGCTGGTGACCGGCCATGTGCGGGGGGATTATCGCAGCAATGGCGGAGGGTCCGGCGCTTCGGGGTCGGTGACGGTGGCGAACGATCTGCTGAGCCTGCGCTATACCGGCTCCTACAGCCATGCCAGCGACTATCATGCCGGCGGCGACGGGCCGCGCGTGCGCTCGACCAGTTATCTCAGCTTCAATCATGCCGTCACGCTGGGGGTGCATGAGGGCAATCATCTGCTGGCGCTGACGGTCGGGCAGCAGGACATTCCGTATGAGGGATTTCCCAACCAGTATATGGACATGACCAATAATCGCTCGACCTTCGTGAACGGAAAATACAAGGGCGATTTCAAGTGGGGCACGCTGGAGGCGCGCGGGTTCTGGCAGCGGGTCGACCATGTGATGGACATGATGCCGGACAAGGGCGGCCATACCGCCGCCACCGGCATGCCCATGAACACGGATGCCCGGACGGCGGCCTATGCGATCAAGGCCACGATTCCGCTCGGCCCGCGCCACGAGCTGGGCGTGGGCAGTTCGTTCGACCATAACGGGCTGAACGACTGGTGGCCGCCGCTGGCCGGCAGCATGATGATGGGACCGAATACCTATCATAACATCAATGGCGGCCATCGCGACCGGCTGGGCCATTATATCGAGTGGAAGGCGCAATGGCTGCCGCGTCTTTCCACCGAACTGGGCATGCGCAGCGACCTGGTGATGATGAATACCGGCCCGGTCGCGCCTTATTCCTGGACCGGGATGATGAGCATGGCGGACGCGATGGCGGCCCGGCGGTTCAATGCGGCCGCACGCGGGCGGACCGACAGCAATTTCGACGTGACGGCGCTGGCGCGGTGGCATCCGCTCGACAGTTTGACGGTCGAAGGGGGGTATGCGCGCAAGACGCGTTCGCCCAATCTGTATGAGCGCTATGCCTGGGGCAGGGGAGCCATGGCCAGCAGCATGATCGGCTGGTTTGGCGACGGCAATGGCTATGTCGGCAATCTGAACCTCGCGCCGGAGATCGCCAATACCGCCAGCATGACGGTGACGTGGCACGATCCGCGCGACGGGGCGTGGCTGGTAAAGATCCAGCCCTATTACACCTATACCCATGACTATATCAACGTGAAGCGGATCGGGAGCTTGCCGGGCGGGCTGTCGCAATTGCAGTTCGTCAATCACGACGCGCAGAGTTACGGGATCAATGGATCGGCCGTGGCGCGTCTGTGGCGGAGCGGTGCCTTTGGCACGGGGGAGCTGCGTGCCGACCTGAACTGGGTGCGCGGCCAGGACCTGGTGACGCATTCCGGCCTGTATCACCAGATGCCGGCCAACGGCACGATTGCGGTGCATGAGGCGTATGGGAACTGGACCGGCCGCGTCGAGGTGACGCTGGTCAAGGCGAAGGACACGGTGGACTGGCTGCGGAACGAGCCGCGCACGCCGGGCTATGCGCTGCTGGGGCTGGGCGGCAGCTATCGCTGGCGGAACCTGACGCTGGATGCCGGCATCGATAATGTGCTCGATCAGCGATATGATCTTCCGCTCGGGGGGCTGTCTCTGGGCGATTACGAGGCGACCGGGGTGCTGGGGCCGCTGCCCGGGCTGGGGCGGTCGTACAATCTGAGCCTGACGGCGCGGTTCTGACCGTCGGTAAACCGGCTTTTCATTTGGAAATCGGGGTTTGTAAAAGCTTTACAGAAATACAGCATGATGGCCGGTTTCCGGCTTCCGGCGGGGGAAGGGGGGCGCTAAGGCTGGTGACGCCACGCTTCCCCAGAATAACGGAAACCGTCATATGTCATATCAGGAATCGGCAACCGCCAAGCTCAACCAGATCATCGAGGCCAAGCAGGGCACCTGGGGCGGGATCAATCCCGACTATGTCGTGCGCATGCGCTTGCAGAACCGGTTCCAGACCGGGCTGGACATCGCGCGCTACACGGCCGCCATCATGCGCCAGGACATGGCCGCCTATGATGCCGATCCGGCGCAGTACACCCAGTCGCTGGGGGCCTGGCACGGTTTCATCGCGCAGCAGCAGATGATCTCGGTGAAGAAGCATTTCGGGTCGCTCAAGGGCCGCTACCTGTACCTGTCGGGCTGGATGGTGGCGGCGCTGCGCTCGGAATTCGGGCCGCTGCCCGACCAGTCGATGCATGAGAAGACGGCCGTTCCGGCGCTGATCGAGGAGATCTATACCTTCCTGCGCCAGGCCGATGCGCGCGAACTGGGGATGCTGTTCCGCGACCTCGATGCCGCGCGCGAAGCGGGCGACGGCGCGCGCCAGGCCGAAATCCAGGCGAAGATCGACAGTCACGAGACCCATATCGTGCCGATCATCGCCGATATCGACGCGGGTTTCGGCAATGCCGAGGCAACCTATCTGCTGTCGAAGAAGATGATCGAGGCCGGTGCCTGCGCCATCCAGATCGAAAACCAGGTGTCGGACGAAAAGCAGTGCGGCCACCAGGATGGCAAGGTGACGGTGCCGCACGAGGACTTCCTGGCGAAGGTGCGCGCCGTGCGCTACGCTTTCCTCGAACTGGGCGTGGAAGACGGCGTGATCGTCTGCCGCACCGACAGCCTGGGCGCGGGCCTGACCAAGCAGATCGCCTATAGCAGCGAACCCGGTGATCTGGGCGACCAGTACAACGCCTATCTGGATTGCGAGGAGGTGACCGACGGCACCGTGCGCAATGGCGACGTGATCATCGCCCGCGACGGCAAGCTGCTGCGCCCCAAGCGGCTGCCCAGCAACCTGTATCAGTTCCGCCCCGGCACGGGGGCCGATCGCTGCGTGCTGGATTGCATCACCGCGCTGGAAAACGGTGCCGACCTGCTGTGGATCGAAACCGAAAAGCCGCATATCGAGCAGATCGCCGGCATGATGGACCGTATCCGCGAGGCCGTGCCGAATGCAAAGCTGGTCTACAACAACTCGCCGTCCTTCAACTGGACGCTCAATTTCCGCCAGCAGGTCTATGATGCGTGGAAGGAAGGCGGGCGCGACGTCGCGGCCTATGACCGCGCGAAGCTGATGGCGCAGAGCTATGACGAGACCGATCTGGCGAAGGAAGCCGACGCGCGCATCCGCACCTTCCAGCGGGACGCGTCGAAGCGGGCCGGCATCTTCCACCATCTGATCACGCTGCCGACCTATCATACGGCGGCGCTGTCGACCGACAGTCTCTCCAAGCGGTATTTCGGCGAGGAAGGGATGCTGGGCTATGTGCAGAACGTCCAGCGCGAGGAGATCCGCCAGGGGATCGCCTGCGTCAAGCACCAGAACATGGCCGGGTCGGATATCGGCGACGACCACAAGGAATATTTCGCCGGCGAGGCGGCGCTGAAGGCCGGCGGCGCGCATAACACGATGGGGCAGTTCGGCTGACGGCCGCACCCCCCGGCGTGCAGGAATAACAACAAGCAAGAATGGTTATGATGACTGGCCCGGTCTTCCCGATGGAAGGCCGGGCTTTTTTGTGTGAAGGATTGTGAGAGGGGCGGAACGGAGCGCGGCGCCGATCGGTGGGGAGCGGTTCACACATGACCCGGATGCGCAGCCAAAATGGCGCGAAGACGCTGATTGAGCGGCTCTGAATAGAACCGTGCGATGAGGGCCGCCAGAAGCGCCGATCCGAGCATGAAAATGGCCAGCAATATCAGTTTCAGGTTTCCGGTTGCGCTTGCGGATGCGACGATACTGCGCAGGAGTGCCAAGACGATCAGGTGGAAAAGATAGAGTTCATAACTCTGCCGCCCGAACCATTCGATCATGCGCAGCGCCGGGTTGCGTTGGGTCATGGGGCCTGCGGGACGGGTGTTTCCGGCCCAGAGAAGGATGGCCGCGCCTATGGCCATCAGGGTCACGCCATAGACATTCGTGGCGCCGATTGACTTCCACAAATACAGCGTTGCCATGCCCGCGACGACAAGGGTCTGGATGGTAGGCATGGCGGATCCGTGCAGAGGCAGCCTGCGTGCCAGCAGTGCTGTGCAACACCCTATGGCGATGCCGTCAAAGGCGGCAAAATAGGCGAACAGGAACATGGCTTCATCACCCTGATGAAAGAGCCGGTATAGCGGACCGATCAAGATGATCAGTATCCAGAAGAGCATGATCCATCGAACACGGCGAAGATTTCGGCAGGTCAGAGGAAAGGTCAGGTAAAACACTTCCTCGACCGACAACGACCACAAGACGCCGAGAGGGTAGTTCACCCAGCCCAGATGACCGATGAGACCATTCATCCAGAATGTCAGGGCCGCAAAATCGACCAGCCATCGCGACACTGGCTCATGAGTGCCGGGGATGTGGTTGCCGAACAGAGGGAGCCCGGCGAAGTCGAGCGCGTTGACGACCAGGAGGAGAAGAAGCAGGCAGGGAATGATGCGGGCGATTCTCGATCCATAAAACGACCGGATATCGATTTGAGAGAGATTTCCCCATCTCTTTTCGGAATTTGTCGTGATAAGGAAACCTGAGATGACGAAAAAGATCGTTACGCCGTAATTTCCGTTCCGCGCCACGGCCCGTATGAAATCGGGCGTGAGCCATCGACCGAGAGACGTATCGGGCAGGTGATAGGCGATATTGAAATGATGAAACAGGACAAGGAGAATTGAAACGCCACGCAGGATATCAATGCGCCGGTTGCGAATGCCAGTGCTCATGGAGCCGTCCTTGGACGAGGAAAGTCGGGTGGAGGCGCTTCGTCAGGGAAGTGGAGCGAGAGAGACCGTCGATTTTTCCATTCGCGGCCATCGGCGATGACGGGCAGAAGGGACGTCACGGTTTTTCTTCCTGGTCGAGACGTTCGATAAGGGCGGCAAGCTGATCCCGATCGAGCATCTTCGCGTCGGCCATTCCAACCAGAACGTCATCCACCGACCCTTGGCAGAAGCGATCCACGATCCGTTTCACGGCCCGGGCCGCCAGTGTCTTTCGGGGGATGGAGGCCTTGAAAAGGTAGGTGCGACCCTCGACGGTGTGGCTTACAAGCCCTTTTCGCTCAAGGCGTTTGAGGACGGTTCGGACCGTGGAGTCCTTGGAATTGCGCGGAAGAGCTTCGCGCACCGTATCGGCGGTGACGGGACCGTGTTTCCACACGAGTTCCATGACGTCCCGTTCCAGATCACCCAGATCGGGCACTTCGGTTACCACGGCGCTCTTTCCCGCTCTCTTTCTGTTACGAAGCGTAGCGCTACAATTCGTAGCATTTTGGTCTGCCGTAATTCAAGCTTGTATCTGTTATCTGTCGTCCGGTCTTGCCGTGCCGGTTGCGGACATTCCGTTCCTCTGTGCGGGCTTCCTGGCCCTTGCGCCCGGTGGCGGGTTTTGTGACGCCTGACCGCATGGTCGGGGTCTTCGACGCGTTCTGTCCTACAGAAAATACACTATAAAATAGTGGAATATGGTCCGTGGGCCGAATGTTTGACCAAAATTAACTGGTAAAAATGGATAAATAACTTCTTGACGATATTGACCGTTAAATTGCGACGTGTCATCGATCATTGCGGGTCGCATTTCATGCAAAAAAAATCGTGGAATGTCCGTCTTGGTCGGCCGGGGATACGTAAGGCTATGAAAGAAGGTTTGAAAGTCCGGCGCATGCTGGCCGTGGCGACGGCCCTGTCGACCAGTGTTCTGCCGGTTCTGGCGCAGGCGGCGCCGCGCGACGATGAAATAACGGCGTTGCGGCGCGAAATGCGCGCGATGCAGCGCCAGATGGGCGATGAGATACGGGTGCTCGAGGCCCGGATCGCCCGTGACGAGGGCCGGGCGGTGCCCGCCGCGGCGGACCATGCCGCTGGTGACGTGCCGCGCGTGGTGCATGCGCATCGCTGGGCCGGCGGCCCGTTGCCCGTGATCGGCGCGCCGCAGGGGCCGGCGGCCACACGGCGGCCGCGCACGGACGCCGAGACGCGCCTGATCACGCCCGAGGGGCCGATCCCCTCGTGGGCCGAGATCCGGGCCGCGACGGCGCGGGACGAGACGGTGCATGTGGGGGGGATGGGGATCGGCTTTCCGGGCGGGCGGCCCACCATCTCGTCCGACGACGGTGCCTACAGTTTCTCGCTCGGCCTGACGGCGATGGAGGATCTGGGCGGCTTTGTCGGCGCCGGGCCGAAGCGGGGCGAGACGAACGGCAACTTCAATTCCTTCACCCAGAATGCCCGGCGCCTGCGCCTGTATTTCTCGTGGCGCTACAAGGACTGGGTGGCGAACGTCACGCCTGAATTCGGCTCCAGCTCGGTCGACGGGTCGGTCAGCCTGTTCGAGGCCAACGCGAATTATACCGGCCTACGCCATACGACGCTGACCGTCGGCTATTTCCAGCCGCGCATGGAAGAAGAGAGCGCGGAGCGGGCGTCGTCCTTCGAATTCCTCGAACGCCCGACCATCATCGACCTGGTGCGCAACCTGGCGGGTGGTGTCGCGCGCTTCAGCGTGGGCGGCGAGCATTATGAAAACCGCTGGCAGGCGGCGGCCTATTTCACCGGCCAGAAATTCGGCGACCGGAACAAGGACGCGACGATTACCGACAGCCAGACCGGCGCGGTGGCCCGCATCGTCGGCCGGCCTTATGTCAGCCGGGATATCGACGTGCATGTGGGGGCGGGCGCGACCAGCGCCTTCAAGGTCAACCAGAATTCCAAGGGCCGGACCTATACTTTCAGCGACAATATGGAAGTGCCGCTGGGCGAGACCGCGCTGGTGACGTCGGGGGCGCTGAGCAACGTGTCCCAGATCTGGGCGGCCGGGCCGCAGATGGCCTTTCGGTGGCGGAACTTCCTGCTGAAGGGCGAATATTACCATATCGGGGTGGAGCGCGGGCACGAAGCCGGCGCGGCGCCCCTGCCGTCGCTGAATTTCGACGGGTGGTATGTCGCGGCCAACTACACCCTGCTGGGGCGCGGGCGCGGATATAACATCAGGACCGGTGCGTTCACCACGCCGGGCGTCGAGCATGATTTCGACCCGGCGCGCGGGGACTGGGGGGCGCTGGAACTGAGCGGCCGCTGGAGCGTGACGGACCTGGCCGACATTGCCAACCAGGGCGGCACGGGCATCAATGGCAACCAGCAGACGGTATGGGCCGGCGGGCTGAACTGGTACCCCAACCGGCATTTCAAGATCATGCTGGATTTCGACCATTTCATCGTGAGCCGGTCGAAGGGCGTGTCCGGCGGCGTGAACCTGCTGGGGCGCAACGGCAATGCCGTCGCCGGGCGCGTGCAGGCCACGTTCTGAGCCGGGCTTTCACTTTCTTCCGCAACTGTCATCAGGACGAGAAACGACATGAAGAACGGTTTGATCGTGCCGTCACGGCGCGGTTTCCTGGCGGGAACGGCGGCTGCCGCCACGGCCTTCGCCATCGGCGCGCGGCCGCGCCCGGCGGCGGCGGCGACGCGGCTGCTGAATGTCTCGTACGATCCGACGCGCGAGCTTTATGCCGATGCCGGGCGCGCCTTTTCCGCCTTCTGGGCCAAGGGGCATGGCGGCGAGCAGGTGGTGGTGACGTCGTCGCATGGCGGGTCGGGCGCGCAGGCGCGCGCGGTGCTGGAGGGGGCGCCCGCCGACGTGGTGACGCTGGGCCTGGCCTATGACATCGACATCCTGGCCCAGCACGGGCTGCTGGCGGCGGACTGGCAGAGGCGCCTGCCGCACAATTCCACGCCCTATACCAGCACGATCGTGTTCCTGGTGCGCAAGGGCAACCCCAAGGCCATTCATGACTGGCCCGACCTGCTGCGGGACGGCGTGCAGGTGATTACCCCCAACCCCAAGACCTCGGGCGGCGCGCGGTGGAACTATCTGGCCGCCTGGGGGTGGGCGCTGCGCCAGCCCGGCGGGTCGGAAGCCACGGCGACCGCGTATCTGAAAACGCTGTTCGCCCATGTGCCGGTGCTGGATACCGGCGCGCGCGGCGCGACCAACAGCTTCGTGCAGCGCGGGCTGGGCGACGTGCTGCTGGCCTGGGAGGACGAGGCGCTGCTGGCGGCGCGCGACCTGGGGCCGGACAGGTTCGACATCGTGGTGCCGCCGGTGACGATCCTGGCCGAGCCGCCGGTCGCGGTGGTGGACAGGAATGTCCAGGCGCATGGCACGGCGGCGGTGGCGAAGGGGTTCCTGGACTTCCTGTTCACGCCCGAGGGGCAGCGGATCGGGGCGAAGCATTATTTCCGGCCGGTGGACCCGGCGGTCGCGGCGGAAACGGCATCGGTCTTTCCGAAGACGACGACGTTCGACGTCGCCAGCCTGGGGGGATGGACGACGCTCCAGAAGACGCATTTCGCCGATGGCGGCGTGTTCGACCATATCTACAGCCGATAGCGGGTTCCTTCATGCTGTTTCGCCCGCGGCGGCGCGACGGGCTGCCGGGCCTGTCGCGATCCATCGCGTTCACGCTGGTCTGGATCGGCCTGATCGTCATGCTGCCGCTGGCGGCGCTGGTGCTGCGTCCGTGGCAGGACGGCAGCGGCGCCGTGCTGCGGGCGCTGCATGATACCCGCATGTATGCGGCGCTGCGCGTCAGTTTCGGCTGCGCCGCGCTGGCCGCGCTGGTCGACGTGCCGCTGGGCCTGCTGCTGGCCTGGGCGCTGGTGCGCGCGCGTCTGCCGGGCCGGCGGGCGGTCGATGCGCTGATCGACCTGCCGTTCGCGCTGCCGACCGCCGTGACCGGGATCACGCTGGCGACGCTGTACGGGCCGACCGGGTGGATCGGTGCGCCGCTGGCGCGGGCCGGGATCCGCGTGGCCTATACGCCCGCCGGGATCGTGGTCGCGCTGATGTTCGTCGGCCTGCCCTTTATCGTGCGCGCTGTGGAGCCGGTGCTGCGCGGGCTGCCGCCGGAACTGGAGGAGGCGGGGGTGCTGCTGGGGGCCAGCCCGATGCAGAATTTCCGCCGGGTGGTGCTGCCGCCGCTGCTGCCGCCGCTGGTGGCGGGGTTCGGCCTGGCGTTCGCGCGCTGTATCGGCGAGTACGGGTCGGTCATCTTCATTGCCGGCAACCAGCCGTTCCGCAGCGAGATCGCGCCGCTGCTGATCGTGGTGCGGTTGCAGGAATATGACTATGACGGCGCGACCGCGATCGCGCTGATCCTGCTGCTGAGCGCGCTGGCCTGCATGACCGGCGTGGCCGCGCTGCGCCGCCGCGTGTCGCGGGGGCTGGTGGCGCGGGGGGCGGCGTGATGGCCGGGCCTTCCGGTCGCGGCAATGCGGTGCTGGTCGCCGCCACCTACCTGACGGTGCTGGCCGTGCTGGTGCTGCCGGTGCTGCTGGTGATGGCCGAGGCCCTGCGCGCGGGCCTGCCGGCCGCGTGGCGCAGCCTGCTGGACCCGGACGCGCTGTCCGCGATCCGCCTGACGCTGGTGGTCACGCTGGTTGCCGTGGCCGTCAATACCGCGGGCGGGGTGATGGCGGCGTGGCTGGTGACGAAATACCGCTTTCGCGGGCGGGGGGTGCTGGTGGCGCTGATCGAATTGCCGATCAGCGTCTCTCCGGTGATCGCCGGGCTGGTCTGGCTGCTGTTGTTCGGCCGCCAGGGCTGGTGGGGCGGCTGGCTGGAGCGGCACGATATCCAGATCGCGTTCGCCACGCCGGGGATCCTGCTGGCTACGCTGTTCGTGACCTTTCCCTATGTCGCGCGAACGCTGATGCCGCTGATGGAGCAGCAGGGGCGCGAGGCGGAGGAAGCGGCGTTCCTGCTCGGGGCGGGGTTCTGGCGGACGTTATGGAGCGTGACGCTGCCGGATGCGCGCTGGGCGCTGCTGTCGGGCATTCTGCTGACGACCGCGCGGGCGATCGGCGAGTTCGGCGCCGTGTCGGTGGTTTCGGGCCATATTCCGGGCCTGACCGAAACCATGCCGCTGCATATCGAGACGCTCTATAACGGCTACCAGACGGTCGCCGCCTTCGCCATGGCGGCGCTGCTGGCGCTGATCGCCATGGCCACCGTCCTGCTGCGGTCGTTTCTCGAACATGATTTCAGGAAGGCCTCGTCATGAGCGTCCAGATCCAGTCCCTGACGCGCCATGCGCCGAAGGCGTCGCGCAGGCTGCTCGACGATGTGTCGCTGACCGTCGAGGACGGGGCGTTCGTCGCCCTGGTCGGGCCGTCCGGGGCCGGCAAGACCACGCTGCTGCGCACCATCGCCGGGCTGGACGGGCCGTATGAGGGGTCGGTGCTGGTCGATGGCCAGGCGCTGGCGGGGCGGCCGATGCGCGAGCGGCGGATCGGCTTCGTGTTCCAGAACTACGCGCTGTTCCGCCACATGACGGTGGCGCGCAATATTTCCTTCGGGCTGGACGTGTTGCCCCGGCGCGCGCGGCCGGACCGGGCGGCGATCGCGGCGCGGGTGGCCGAATTGCTGGAACTGATCCAGTTGCCGGCGCTGGGCGGGGCGTATCCGGACCAGTTGTCCGGCGGCCAGCGGCAGCGGGTGGCGCTGGCGCGCGCGCTGGCGACGAAGCCCGGCCTGCTGCTGCTGGACGAGCCGTTCGGCGCGCTGGACCCGATCGTGCGGCGGCAGATCCGCCGCTGGCTGCGCGGGCTGCACGACCAGTTGGGGCTGACGACGATCCTGGTGACCCATGACCATGAGGAGGCGCTGGAGGTCGCGGACCGGCTGGTGGTGATGCAGGACGGCCGCATCGTGCAGGATGCGGCGGCCGAGATGCTGGATGTCGCGCCGGCCACGCCGTTCGTGATGGAATTTCTCGGCGAGGCGCTGGAGTTCGCCGGGCGGATCGCCCATGGGCGGTTCGAGCCGGATGACCAGGATGTGCTGTCCTTTCCCGCCGGCGCCGGCGAGGGGCCGGCGACGGCGTTCCTGCGGCCGCACGAGACGCGGCTGGTCGCCGGGGGAGGGGCGGCGCGCGCCACCCCGCTGGCCGGCGGGCGGGGTGGGCTGCGGCGGGTCGAGGTCGCCCTGGGCGCGCGGGTGGTCGAGATCCTCGTGCCGCCGGAGCGGCTCGACCTGATCGGGGCCGGGGGGCTGGGGCTGGAGATCGGGCGGGCACGCCTGTTTCGCGACGGCGTGCCGCTGACGGGCGCGCCGCCGGCGGCGAACGGGCGGGAGAGGGCGCGCGTGGCCGCCGGCTGACGGCGCGGCCAGGGTCGGCGGCCAGGGTCGGCGGCCAGGGGGGGGCGGCCAGGGGGTCAGCGGCGGGGGGCCACCAGCGCGAAGGGCGTGCCCTCCGGATCGCGGCATTGGGCGATCCACTGTCCGCCGGGGATCTCCGTCGGGTCCTGCACGGTGTGGCCGCCCGCCCGCGCGGCGCGGTCCAGCGCGGCGTCCAGGGACTCGACCGTGATGTAGAACAGCCAGAACGGCGCCGCGTCGGGCGACGCCATGACGCCGCCCACCGGCGGCCCGCCGGTGGCGAACATCTGGTAGAGCCCCTTCGGGCCCATATCCAGCGCGTCGGCCCTCGTCCAGCCGAACTGCCCGGCATAGAAGGCAAAGGCGGCCTCCTCGTCCCTTGCGTGGAGTTCGTGCCATGCGACATGTCCGGGGGCGCCTTCGGGGACCGGCGGCATCGGCTGCTCCTCGCCTTGGAAGAGGGCGAAGAGCGCGCCCTGCGGGTCGGTGACGACGGCGAAGCGGCCGACGCCCGGGATGTCGGCTGGAGCGTGCAGGATGGCGCCGGAGGCGGCGGCGATCCGGGCGCTGGCGGCATCGACATCGTCCACGCCGATATAGCCGAGCCAGCCCGGCCGGGCGGACGCGCCCTCGCCCGACAGGCCGACGAGCCCGGCCACGGGGCGCTCGCCGGCGCTGAGGATCCGGTAGGTCATGCCCGGGACCTCGGCATCGCGGGCCTGCCAGCCGATGACGGTGCGATAAAAGGATTCGGCGGCCGCTGGGTCGCCGGCGATCAGTTCGTACCAGACGAACGTGCCCGATGGGGTCGACATGGCGCATCCTCTTCAGCCGGTCCGATCCGGGCGGGCATCGCGCGGGGTGCGGGCGGCCCTGATGACCGTGGGGTGGGCCCCGGAGCATATCAAGCCGGGCCATTCGCGGTTTTTTTGCCGGCCGCGCGATGATATGGCCCGAAGGCCGGGCCGCGCCGCCCGGCCCCTGCCACCGCCGCTGAAGGAGAATGCCCGATGCCTCCGGAATTGATCGCGGTGCTGATCGCGGTCAGCGACGACCGGCCGATGGTGCTGACGCTGGAGGGTGGCCGCCTGCTGCCCTCGGGACCGCTGGAAGCCGGGCACCGGTCGCTCCAGACGGGCATGCGCCTATGGGTGGAGCAGCAGACCGGCCATGTGCTGGGGCATGTGGAGCAGCTTTACACCTTCGCCGACGCGCCGGTCGACCTGGAGCCGGACGGGCGGCGGGTGTCGATTTCGTACCTCGCGCTGACGCGCATCCGCCGGGGGGAGCGCGGCTGGCGCGACTGGTACGCGTATTTCCCGTGGGAGGACCAGACGGCGCCGGATGGCCGTGACCTGGTGCTGCGCATCGCGCGGGCG
Source organism: Gluconacetobacter sacchari (assembly GCF_014174255.1). Taxonomy (GTDB): domain Bacteria; phylum Pseudomonadota; class Alphaproteobacteria; order Acetobacterales; family Acetobacteraceae; genus Gluconacetobacter; species Gluconacetobacter sacchari. Next base: position 180,012 of record NZ_JABEQJ010000001.1, on the reverse strand, counting down.
CTGGACGCCTGGGCCCGGTGCGCGCCTTCGGCGGCCGAGGGCGAGGCGAGGCGGCAGCGCGTGGCGCTGACCTTCGGGCAGGAGGGGCTGGGCTGGGACGACGAACTGGTGCTGCAACGCTACGAATTGCTGTGGGAGGCGGGACTGGTGCCGGAATCCGCGCCGCCGGGGGCGCCGGTCCTGCCCGGTTTGAGCATGGCGCGGGACGAGCGGCGGGTGCTGGCCACGGCGATGGCGCGGCTGCGGGCCAAGATTCGCTACCGGCCGGTGATCTTCGAGCTGATGCCCGACAGTTTCACGCTGCTGCATCTGCAACGCACGGTCGAGGCGGTGGCCGGCCAGCCGATGCACAAGCAGAATTTCCGCCGTCTGGTGGCCCAGCAGGGGCTGATCGAGGAAACGGGCGAGGTGGCGCCGGAGACGCGCGGCCGGCCGGCGCGGCTGTTCCGTTTCCGCCGCGAGGTGATCGGGGCTCGGCGGATCGCGGGGTCCAAGCTGCCGTTGGCGCGCCCGGCGTGACGTTGGCGTTCACGGATATGTTTGCGGGTGCCAACGACCTGGAACCATGCCGTTTTCTTCGTGAGGGGCGGTGGGCGGCGCGATCGTGCGGCTTGACGTGGGCCGCGTGCGGGTTGAACAGCACGAGAGCGACGTTATGTATCTAAATTATGCTCAAGATGAGTATAAAGGTCGGAGGAGACCGTGATGTCCGAAACCCTTGCCGCTCCGTCCCAGCTTGACGCGCTGTACGCGCGTGTCGCCCGTGTCGTGCCGCGTCTGGAATGGGAGCTGTTCGCCGACGATATCGCGGCCATCCTGGAACTGAAGCGGCGGCGGCGCGCGGTGATTCTGGCGCATAATTACCAGACGCCCGAGATCTTCCACTGTGTTGCCGACATTCGGGGCGACAGCCTGGCGCTGGCGCGCGACGCGCAGGGGCTGGAGGCCGAGGTGATCGTGATGGCCGGCGTGCATTTCATGGCCGAGACCGCGAAGCTGATGAATCCCGACCGCACGGTGCTGATGCCGTCGCTGGAGGCGGGGTGCTCGCTGGCCGATTCGATCACCGCCGAGGATGTGCGCGCCCTGCGTCGCGCGCACCCCGGCGTGCCGGTGGTGACCTATGTGAACAGCACCGCCGAGGTGAAGGCGGAGAGCGACATCTGCTGCACCTCGGCCAATGCGCGGCGGATCGTGGAGAGCCTGGGCGTGCCGCGCGTCATCATGATCCCCGACGAGTTCCTGGCGCAGAACGTGCAGCGCGAGACGGGGGTGGAGATCATCACCTGGCGCGGCCATTGCGAGGTGCATGAGCGCTTCACGCCGCAGGAGATCCGCGACTGGCGCGCCGATAATCCCGACGTGGCGGTGCTGGCGCATCCGGAATGCCCGCCCGCCGTGGTGGCGGAGGCCGATTTTTCGGGCTCGACGGCGGCGATGTCGGATTTCGTGGCCAGCGGCGCGCACCGGAAGGTGCTGCTGGTGACGGAATGTTCCATGAGCGACAATCTGGCCGCCGCGCACCCGGAGGTGGAGTTCGTCCGCCCGTGCAATCTGTGCCCGCACATGAAGCGCATCAGCCTGCGGGCCATCCGCCATGCGCTGGAGACCATGAGCCATGAGGTGACGATTCCGCCGCACCTGGTGGCGGGCGGCCGGCGCGCGGTCGAACGGATGCTGGCGGCGTGACCGGTTTCGCCGCCCTGGCCGGACAGCCGGTAATTGCCGGGGGCGGGCTGGCCGGTCTGGCGACCGCGCTGCTGATGGACCGGCCCTGCGTGCTGCTGTCGCCCGCCCCGCTGGGGCGGGATGCCGCCAGCGCGCTGGCGCAGGGCGGGATCGCGGCGGCGATCGGGGCAGATGATACGGTTGCCCTGCACGTGGCCGACACGCTGGCGGCGGGCGCCGGGCTGTGCGTGCCGGACGCGGTTTCGGCCATCGTCGGGGCCGGGCCGGATGCGGTGGCGGGGCTGCGCGCTCTGGGCGTGGTGTTCGACCCCGGGGCCGATGGACGGCCCGACCTGCATCTGGAGGCCGCGCATTGCCGTGCCCGCATCGCCCACGCGGGGGGCGACGGGACGGGTGCCGAGACCATGCGGGCGCTGGTGGCGCGGGTGCGGGCGACGCCGCGCGTCACGGTGCTGGAGGGCGCGCGCCTGCGGCGGCTGGTGGTGCGCGACGGGCGGGTGGCTGGAGTCGAGATCGTGCAAGGCGGGGTGGTCGTGGCGTTGCCGACCGCTGCCTGCGTGATCGCCACCGGCGGGGTGGGGGCGTTGTTTCCCGCCACCACCAGCCCGCCGGGCGGGCAGGGGCTGGGGCTGGCCTGTGCCGCGCGGGCCGGGGCGGTGCTGCGGGACATGGAGTTCGTGCAGTTTCATCCGACCGCGCTGGCCGGCGGGCCGGATGGCGCGCCGCGCGCGCTGGTCAGCGAGGCGGTGCGGGGCGCGGGTGCGATTCTGGTCGATGAGACCGGGGCGTGCTTTACCGACGGGCTGGCGCCGCGCGACGTGGTGGCGCGGGCGATCGCCGCCCATCTGGCGGCCGGGCACCAGGTGCTGCTGGATGCGCGGGCGGCGACGCGGGGGGATTTCGCGCGGCATTTTCCCGGCATCGCGCGGGCCTGCGCGGCGCGGGGGCTGGACCCCGACCGGCAGCCGATTCCGGTGCGGCCGGCGGTGCATTACCACATGGGCGGGATCGAGACCGACCTGAACGGGCGCAGCAGCGTGCCCGGCCTGTGGGCGTGCGGCGAGGCGGCCTCGACCGGGTTGCACGGGGCCAACCGGCTGGCCAGCAATTCGCTGCTGGAGGCCTTCGTCTGCGCGGGGTTCGTGGCGCGCGACCTGGATGCCGTGTCCCTGCCGGTGCCGCGTTCGCTCGGCGAGCCGGTACCCGATGCCGGGGATGGGGTGGATCTGGCGGATCTTCATGCCTGTCTGGGTCGTGCCGCCGGGATCCTGCGCGATGAGGCCGGGCTGGCGCGGGCCGCGCGCATGCTGGCCCCGCATGTCGCCACCGACGACCGGGCCCTGGTCGGTGCCATGCTGTGCCTGGCGGCGCTGGAGCGGCGGGAGAGCCGGGGTGGGCATTCTCGTACCGATTATCCGGCGACGGCGCCGGTGGCCGCGCATTCGCGCCTGACCGTGGGGCGGGCGCGGGTGCTGCTGGCCGGTCTGTCGTCCCGTGATCCTGTTCCTGCTTCAGCCGATGGAATGACCGTGCCATGACGCCTTTGCCCGATGTGATGCTGGAACCGCTGGTGCGCGCGGGGTTGCTGGAAGACCTTGGCTGTGGCGGCGACCTGACCACCGATGCGCTGGCGAAGCCCGGCCAGGTGCTGCACACCGCGCTGGTGGCGCGCCAGCCCGGGGTGGTGGCGGGGCTGGCGCTGGCCCGACTGGCCTTTACGCTGATGGACCCTTCGGTGCGCTTCGAGATCGAGCGGCCGGATGGCGGCGCGGTGGCGCCGGGCGAGCGGATCGCGCGCGTGGCCGGGCCGGCGCCGGCGATCCTGGGCGGCGAGCGGGTGGCGCTGAATTTCCTCTCGCATCTATGCGGGATCGCGACCGCCACCGCCGGGATCGTCCGGGCCGTCGCGGGGACGAAGGCGCGCGTCTGCTGCACGCGCAAGACGCTGCCGGGGATGCGGGCGATCCAGAAATATGCCGTGCGGGCCGGGGGCGGGGCGAATCATCGTTTCCGGCTGGATGACGCGATCCTGATCAAGGACAATCACATCGCGCTGGCCGGCGGCGATGTCGCGCATGCGCTGGCGGCGGCGCGGGCGCGGGCGGGGCATCTGGTCAGTATCGAACTGGAAGTCGATACGCTCGACCAGTTGGCGCAGGCGTTGCGGGCCGGAGGAGCGGATGCGTTCCTGCTGGACAATATGACGCCGGAGATGCTGCGCGAGGCGGTGGCGATGGTGGACGGGCGCGCCGTGACCGAGGCCTCGGGCGGGATCACGCCCGAGAGCGCGCCCGCGATCGCCGCGACGGGGGTGGATATCCTCTCCGTCGGCTGGCTGACCCATACGGTGCGGGCGCTGGATATCGGGCTGGATCACGAAATCGGCGCGTAGGGTCAGGCGAAGGAGCGGAGCAGGAAGGGCAGCAGCGGGCGCAGGACGGCATCCGGCGCCTCGCGCTGCGGGAAGTGGCCGACATGCGGCAGGATGTGCCGTTCGTATGCCGCGCCGAACAGGGCGTCCTTGCCCTCGGACGTGACCGGCGCGTTGCAGGGATCGCTGCCGCCATGCAACATCAGAGTGGGCACATGGATCGTCGGGGCCGCGCGCACGCGCGCCTCCAGCGCCGCGCATGTGGGGTCGGGGGCGGCCAGGCCCCAGCGCGCGCGATAGGAATGCAGGACGACGTCCGCCCAGTCCGGCGTGTCGAAAGCGGCCGCGGTCGCGTCGAACGCGGCGTCCGGGATCGTCCACGCGGCGGTCCAGATCGACCAGATATAGCGGGTGAAGGCGCGCCGGTCGTCGCGGACCAGGGCTTCGCCGCGCGGGAGCGCCATCAGCCAGTGATACCAGTAATTCCGCGCCTGCGGCAGCGGCAGGACCTGGTCCGCATCGTTGGTGCCCCAGCCGACCGAGAGCGCCGCGCAGGCCGCGATGCGGTCGGGCGCCACGCAGGCCGCGATATAGGCGGCGCGAGCCCCCCAATCGTGACCGACGATCGCGAACCGTCCGATCCCCAGCGCGTCGGCGAAATCGAGGACATCGCGGGCCAGGGCCGAAAGCTGGCCGGAGCGCATGGCGCCGGGGTCGCGAAAGCGCGTGCCGCCGAAGCCGCGCAGGAAAGGGACGAGAACCCGGAAACCGGCGGCGCGGAGGGCGGGGGCGATGCGATCCCACGTTCGTACGTCGTCAGGCCAGCCATGAAGCAGGATGACGGGGACGCCGTTCGTCGGGCCGCTCTCCTCGAACGCGATGTCGAGCGAGGCGGTGAGGATGGTGCGGGGGGTGGGTGCCTGTGTCATGGCGGTCATCCTGGACGCGCGGAGCCATCGCGACCAACGATGCATTGAGATTTCCGATATCGCGTTTTACGATGCCGTATGGATATGCGCGCCATTCATGCCTTTCGTATCGTCGCGGAAAGCGGATCGATCTCGGCGGCGGCCGAGCGGCTGGGAACCGTGCAATCAGCGCTTTCGGCCCGGATCAGCCAGTTCGAGGACGCGCTCGGCGCGCCGCTGTTCGAGCGGCTGCCGCGCGGGGTCAGGCTGACGGCGGCGGGGACGCGGCTGCTGCCCTTCGCCGGGAGGATCGAGGCGCTGGTCGCCGAGGCGGTGGCGACGGCGCGGGGGGACGACCGGCCATGGTCGGGACCGTTCCGGCTCGGTGCGATCGCCATCGTGGCGGCGTCGATCCTGCCGGATGGGGTCGCGCGTTTTCTGGCCGCGCATGGCGGTGTCGATCTGCGGCTGGTGACGGGGGTGTCGCGCCAGCTTGTCGCGGAGGTGGAGCGCGGCGCGCTGGATGCGGCGATCGTCGCCGAGGGTTTCGGCGCGCCGGCCCTGCCGTCGATGCCGTTGCGGCGGATGCCCCTTGCGCTGTTCCGGCCGGGCGACCGGCCGCCGGAGAGGCTTGGGCAGGCATTCGCGTTCGGGGAGGGATGCGTGTGCCGCGCGCGGCTCGACGCCATCCTGCGCCGGAAAAGCTGGAGGGCGCGTATCGTGGAGCTCGGCTCGGTGGAGGCGATCCTCGGTTGCGTGGAAGCCGGCATCGGCATGACGCTGTTGCCGCATCTTCTGGGCGGAGGGCGCGCGGTGGTGACGGAGCCGTGCGGATCGCTCGCCCTGACGCTGGTCTGTCGGTCGGATACGGCGCCGATGGCGCGCGCGTTCGGGGCCATGATGAATGGCCGGAAGCCCCTCGACCCGATGATGGCGTGACGGCCGGGGTTCCCGAGGGGGCGACTGTCTTTTGGCGGGGGGCGGGCGGCTCGGCCCCGAATTTAAAAAGCGATGCTCGACAGGGTCGTCTCTCTGCCGCCATCATGGCGGACTTCGCACCGCCATGCCCCAGCCGAGGATGGAAACCGCGCGATGGCCGTTCGCCCTGCCGTTCTGTTTGTCTGCACCGGCAATATCTGCCGCTCGCCGCTGGCCGAGGCCGCGTTTCGGGTCGCCGCGCGGCGGCATGGCGTGGAGGGGCTGGTCGATTCGGCGGGGACCGGGGACTGGCATCACGGCGAGGCGCCCGACCGGCGGGCGCAGATGGTGGCGCGGCGGCATGGGCTGGACATCGGCGAGTGTCGCGCGCGGAGGGTCGAGGCGGCCGATTTTCGGACCTTTACCCATATCGTGGCCCTCGATCCGGGCCATCTGAAGATATTGGACAAGCGCCGGCCGATCGATTCGACGGCTGACCTCTCGCTGTTGCTGGATCATGTGCCGGGGCGGGAAGGGGAGGGGGTGGCCGACCCCTATTACGGGGATGCGCGGGCGTTCGACGTGACATGGACCGATGTGTGCCAGGGCGCCGAGGGGCTGGCGCTGATGCTGGCGCGCGTGGCGGCGCCATGACGGGCGGAGGAGACGCGGGATGAGGCGATACGGGCTGATGGCTTGTCTGGCCGCCGTGCTGGCGCTGGCGGTGCCGTCGGCGGGGCGGGCCGCGCCGCCGGTCGAGCGGCTGCGCCTGCCGGCGGGGTTCCATGTCGCGGTCTATACCGACCAGGTGCCCTCGGCGCGGGAGATGGCGCTGGGGGCGCGGGGAACGCTGTTCGTGGGATCGATGACCGGTGGCGTGGTCTATGCGGTGACCGGCGGGCCCACCGGGACCGCGCGGGTGCGGGTCGTGGCGCGCGGGCTGACCATGCCGGTGGGCGTCGCCTTCCATGATGGCGACCTGTATGTCTCGGACGTGCGCGACATCGTGGTGCTGCGGGGGATCGAGGACCATCTGGACGACCCGCCGAAGCCCGTGGTCGCGGTGTCGGACCTGCCGTGGCAGATGGGCGACCATGGCTGGAAATTCATCGCCTTCGGGCCGGATGGCAGGCTGTATGTGCCGATCGGCGCACCATGCAATATCTGCGATGTCGGCCATCGCTTCGGCAAGCTGATGCGGATGAATCCCGACGGCTCGGGCCGCGAGGACATCGCCTGGGGGATTCGCAACAGCGTGGGGTTCGACTGGCAGAAGGGCACCGGCACGCTGTGGTTCACCGATAACGGGCGCGACCTGCTGGGGGACGATATTCCCAGCGACGAGTTGAACCGGCTGGACCGGCCAGGCGAGTCCTTCGGCTATCCCTATTGCCACCAGGGGGACCTGGCGGACCCGCGGTTCGGGCGTGGGGTCGATTGCCGCAGCTTTACCCCGCCGGTGCTGAAGCTGGGGGCGCATGTGGCGGCGCTGGGCATGCGTTTTTATGCCGGCCGCATGTTTCCCGCCTCCTATCGCGGCGCGGTGCTGATCGCGGAGCATGGATCGTGGAATCGCAGCCGGCTGGCGGGCTATCGGGTGATGGCGGTCCGTTTCGGGCCGGATGGCGCCGTTGCGTCCTATACGCCGTTGCTGGACGGATTTCAGGAGGACGAGGCGCCGTGGGGGCGCCCGGCGGACGTGCTGCCCCTGCCGGACGGCAGCGTGCTGGTGAGCGACGACCTGGCCGGCGCGATCTATCGCGTGACCTATCGGGCGCCGTGAGACGTGGTTTTTCGGGGAGGGTGGCGCGAGTGACGGGGCTCGAACCCGCGACCTCCGGCGTGACAGGCCGGCGCTCTAACCAACTGAGCTACACCCGCATCGGCTGGGGGTGGAGGCCCCTCGTCCGTGTGTGGTGGGCGAATTAACAAAGCCCGGCGATTCTGGCAACAGTCCGCGCCGGAAAAAATGACGGCGGGAGAACCGGCCCGGCGCGGGGCGCGCCGGGCGGGGGGTCAGATCGCGGGGATCTCGCCCAGGGCGGCGGCGCCGTCCAGCGTCGCGGCGACGCCGTGGATCGTGGCGGCGATGCGAATCGCGGTCTGGACCTGTTCGGCCGACAGCCCGCCCTCGCGCACCACGCGCTCGTGGCTTTCGACGCACAGGCCGCAGCCGTTGATGGCCGAGACGGCGAGGGCCCACAGTTCGAAATCCAGCTTCTCGACGCCCGGCCGGCCGATGACGTTCATCCGCAGCCGCGCCGGCATCTTGGCGTAGTCGCCTTCGACCATATGCACGAAGCGGTAATAGATGTTGTTCATGCCCATGATGGACGCGGCGGCCTTGGCGGCGTCGAGCGCCTCGGGCGTCAGGACGGTGCGGTATTCGGCCACGATGGCGCGCGTGACCTCGTCATTGCGCGCGGCCAGCGCGGAGGCGACGAAGGTTCCGGCCAGTTGCTGCGGCGACAGGGTGATGTCGTTGGCCAGGGAACCGAGATTGAGCTTCAGATCCTTCGCGTAGTCCGGAAGGCGTTCCTTGAGCGATTCGATCGACATGGCGGGCTGACCTGCTGGGCGGAGGCACCCGGCCGGATGGACGGTCGCGTGGGGCCTCGGCAAATGAACGGACGGGGGATGAACGGGCCCCGTCAGCGTGATCGGGCGCGTCGCCCCTCGGGCGATCGGACCCACGTCCCGCCGCCCGGATGGGCTGGAGCGGCGGGGAATGGCCCGGCCATGCGGCCGGGCCGGCCTGGTCGGGAGCGATCAGGGCGTGAGGAAGGCTTCGCCCTGCTTCCAGTTGCACGGGCACAGCTCGTCGCTCTGCAACGCGTCGAGGATGCGCAGGACTTCCTGCGGGTTTCGGCCGACCGACAGGTCGTTGACGCTGACATGACGGATGATGCCTTCCGGGTCGACCAGGAAGGTGGCGCGGTTGGCGACGCCCGCCGTCGGCGACAGGACGCCCAGCGCCGTCGACAGCTCGCGCTTGATGTCGGCCAGCATCGGGATCTGGAGGCTCTTGAGGTCTTCGTGATGCAGGCGCCAGTTCAGATGCACGAACTCGCTGTCGATCGACACGCCGTAGACCACGGTGTCGCGGTCCTTGAATTCGCCGGCCAGCTTGCCGAAGGCGACGATTTCGGTCGGGCAGACGAAGGTGAAATCCTTCGGCCAGAAGAAGACCAGCTTCCACTTGCCTGCATCGGTCTTGTCCGAAATCTGCACGAAGTCGCCCTTCAGCCCGTCCGGGCCGCCGGGGACGGACGTCAGATCGAATTCCGGAAATTTATCGCCGACTGTCAGCATCATTATGCTCCCTTGCACATAGGTGGTCGTGACCATGGTCCGCGCGGACTGCGGCCTCGGCCTGGGTTGCATTCTATGGCGCCGAAGGCGATATCATGCCAATGAATAATTTATATACGGACGATCGAACCAATCGATGACGCCACTGCCTTCGGCGCAGCAACTGCGCTATCTGATCACGCTGGCGGAGCTGCGGCATTTCGGCCGTGCCGCCCAGGCCTGCGCGGTGACGCAATCCACCCTGTCGGCCGGGATCCTGGCGCTGGAACGGCAGTTGGACATTCAGCTCCTGGACCGCAATGTCGGCAAGCGCGTGGTCTTTACGCCCATCGGGGACGAGGTGGCGGCGCGGGCGCGGTTCGCGCTGGAGGCGTTGCAGGCGGTGCAGGACGTTGCCGATGCCTCGCGCGCGCCGATGACGGGATTGCTGAGGATCGGGGTGATTCCGACCATCGGCCCGTTCGTGGTGCCGGGGCTGGTCGCGCGGCTGCGCCGGCATTTTCCGCAGATCCGGTTGTCGGTGAACGAGGATCTGACCGGCAACGTGCTGGACAAGCTGGCGCTGGGCCGGCTGGACCTGCTGCTGCTGGCCATGCCCTGCCCGTGCGAGGGGGCCGAGACGCTGCCGCTGTGGCGCGACGAATTCATGCTGCTGCTGCCGGCCGATCATCCGCTGGCGGAACTGGACGCGATTCCGGTCGGGCGCATCGCCGGCGAGCGGATGGTGCTGCTGGAAGACGGCCATTGCCTGCGCGAGCAGACCCTGGCGCTGTGCCGGCAGGAGCGGGGCTGGACCAGCAGCGAGGGCGACGAGGAATTCGTCGTGACCTCGCTTTATACATTGGTCGAGATGGTGGCGGACGGGTTGGGGGTTGCCCTGCTGCCGCGCCTGGCCGTGGAGTCGGGCATTCTGCGCGACCTGCCGCTGGCGGTGCGGCCGGTGACGGGCTGCCACGCCTGGCGCACCATCGGGCTGGGCTGGCGGCCCGGTTCGCCCCGCGCGGGCGATTTCCGGCTGCTGGCGCCGTATGTGCGCCCGCCGGTCCTGGAAGCGCCGGCGGCGGGCTGAAAATGCCGCCGGAGGAGGGTGGATGGTTGACTCGGGCGCGCGCGACCGGTATTCGGCCCGTCTTCGCGGTTTAGCGCCGCCAGTGAGGGTCGGGTCATGAAGATCAGAAACAGCCTGAAGTCGGCCAAGGTTCGTGACAAGGACTGCCGTGTGGTCCGTCGTCATGGCAAGGTCTATGTCATCAACAAGAAGAACCCGCGCATGAAGGCCCGTCAGGGCTGAATGTCGCGGACGGCCTTGGCCGTACCGTTGCTTATGGGTGATGCGAAAACCCGCGCCCGCCTCCGGTTTCCGGCTGGCGGGCGCGGGTTTTCGCGCGTACGTGGCGTGGTGGCGGTGTTGCTGTGGCTGGGGGGCGCGGTGCCCGCCCGGGCCGACGCGCCCGCGCCGCCGCCGGACCTGTCCGTGCTGACCGGCCAGTTGGCGCGCGCGGCTTCGCGCGCGGCGGCGGCGGATCTGGAGGTTCGGCTGGAACGGGCGCGGCGCCATGGGCTGTCCCCTACCGCGCGCCTGCTGGAACGGGGTGCCATGGCGCATCTGGCCGACGGCAAGGCGCTGGGTGCGGTCGAGGACCTGAACGACGCGCTGGTGCTGCAACCCGATATCGCGATCCTGTGGCGGGACCGGGCGCAGGCGCGGCTGGCGGCGCGCGACCTGACCGGGGCGGTCGCCGACCTGGGCGTGGCGCTTCAGCGCGACGGGCAGGATGCGGTGGCGTGGCGGCTGCTGTCGGCGGTCGAGGAGCAGCGTGGAGACTGGCAGGCGGCCGAGAAGGCCTGGCAGCGGGTCATGGCGCTGGACCCGATGGTGGAGGGCGGCCGTGCCAATGGCGAGCGGCTGCACCTGAAGGCGTTCGGCCGCCCCACGTGACGGTGGGGCGATCCTAACTATCGCGATTCCGGGCATTTCATGGCAGGGTGGCCGGCATGATCGAGCGGGCCACCCAGGGAGCGACGACACGGGACGCGATGACGGGCGGCGGCCGGGTGGCCGGGCCGGTGCCGGATCGTGCGTCGCTGCGCGCGGCCGCCCTGGCGCATCTGGCGCGTTTCGGCACCACCCGCGCCGGGTTGGCGCAGGTGCTGGAGCGGAGCGTGCAGCGCTGGGCGCGGCGGGCCGCCGAAGCGGGTGCCCCGGCGGACGATGTCGCGGCCCGGGTGGGCCCGCTGGGCCGGGCGATCGCGCAGGTGGTGGACGAGATGGTGGCGCTGGGCGCGGTCGATGACGCGGCCTTCGCCGGGTCGCGCGCGCGGTCGCTGACCCGCACGGGCCGGTCGCGCCGCGCGGTGCAGGCGCATCTGGCGGCGCGCGGGGTGGAGGCGGAACTGGTCGGCAGCGTGCTGGACGAGACGCTGGGCGCGCGCGGGCAGGAGGGGGCCGAGATGGAGCTGGGGGCGGCGCTGGTCTTCGCGCGGCGGCGCCGTGCCGGGCCGTTCGCCCCGCCTGGCGCGGACGACGATGGCGCGGTGCGCCGCCGCAAGGTGCTGGAGGCCATGGCCCGGGCGGGGTTCGGCCGCGCCACGGCCGAGGCGGCGCTGGACATGGACCCCGCGGAGGCCGAGGACCGGATCATCCGGATGAAAACCACGTGATGGCCCCCCTGGCGCGCGGGCTGGCGCTGTGCGGCCTGCTGCCGCTGGCCGCCTGCGGCGGGGGAGGCGGCTGGAACGGCCCGGTGCAGTGCGCGCCCTATGCCCGATCGGTCACCGGCCTGCGCCTGAGCGGTGCCGCCGCCGGGTGGTGGCGGCAGTCCGCGGGGACCTATGCCCATACGCGGGTGCCGGCGCCGGGGGAGGTCCTGGTCTTCCGCTCGACCGGACGGCTGCCGGACGGGCATGTGTCGGTCGTGCGGCAGGTGCGCGGGGCGCGGGCGATCCTGGTCGACCAGGCGAACTGGGTGCCGGGGCGCGTCGACCACGGCGTGCCGGTGGTCGATGTCTCGCGGGCCAATGACTGGTCCGCGGTCAGGGTGTGGTGGCAGCCGGTTCACAGCATGGGCAAAAGCGTCTATCCGACATATGGGTTCATCTCGCGCGATCTGCCGGACCGTCCGTCTCCGGACGCGTGAGGGGCGGGGACGCTTGCATGGCGGGCCGCCCGGTTCCATGTCATGTCGGGATCACGGGGTCGGCCCGGTCGCCGGCGGCGCCACGGCGCGGAAACGAGGATGTGTGTGTTATGGGTAGCTTGAGCATCTGGCACTGGCTGATCGTCCTGGCGGTGGTGCTGGTCCTGTTCGGCGGCGGCGGCAAGATCAGCACGCTGATGGGCGATGTCGCGCGCGGCGTGAAATCGTTCAAGAAGAACATGGCCGACGACGAGAGCATGGAAAACGGCAATGCCGGGTCGGGCGGGCATATCGCCCCGCCGGGACCGGCCGCGGGCGCGCAGCGCGATGCCAGCTTCTCGGCGTCCAGCCGTCCGTCGGGGTCCTCGACCCCCTGAGCCTGTGGCCGCGCGCGCAATTCGGGATCATTTCGCGATATGGACCAGATGACGACGACCGACCTGTGGGCCGGGGCGGTGCGGGAGATCATCGCCGCGGGGCGGCGGATGGACCGCTTCGGCTGGGTGCCGGCCACCGCCGGCAATATCAGCCGCCGCCTGCCTGACGGGCGGATCGCGATTACGCGGTCGGGCGGGCACAAGGGGCTGCTGGCCGCCGACGGGGTGATCGAGGTCGCGACCGACGGGCGCGCGGTGCATCCGGGCGACCGGCCCAGCGCCGAGACGCTGCTGCATTGCCAGCTCTATGCCCATGACCCGGCGATCGGGGCGGTGCTGCATGGCCATTCGGTGGCCTCGACGGTGCTGTCGATGATGGCGGCGGATGGCGCGATCGTGCTGGCGGATTACGAGGTCCAGAAAGTGTTCGCCGGGCAGACCACCCATGAGGCCCGCGTGCGGGTGCCGGTGTTCGACAACGACCAGGACATTGCCCGGCTGTGTACCGTGGTGGCGCCCGATCTGGGGCGGATGCCGGCGGGCTATGTGATTCGCGGGCACGGTGTCTATGTGTGGGGCGACACCATGGACGTGGCGCTGGCGCGGCTGGAGGGGCTGGAATTTCTTCTGGCCTGCGAACTGGAAAAGAGGAAACTCGGCCGATGAGCCGTCTGACTGTCTATCGTGATGACGATCCGGGCAGCGTCGTGCTGCGTACCGAGGACGCCGCGGGTATCGCGGAGGCGCTGCGGGAAATCGGCGTGCGGTTCGAGCGCTGGGACAGCCCGGTGGTGCCGGCGCCCGATGCCGCGCCCGACGCGGTGCTGGCGGCCTATCGCCCCTATCTGGACGAATTGATGGGCGAGACCGGGGCGGGGTCGGCCGATGTGGTGCGCATTACGCCCCAGACGCCGAACCTGGCCGCGCTGCGCGCGAAATTCCTGTCGGAACACATCCACAGCGAGGACGAGGTGCGCTTCTTCGTCCATGGCTGGGGCAATTTCGTGCTGCATGTCGGGGGGCGCATCCATGACGTGCATTGCGTCGCGGGGGACCTGATTTCGGTCCCCGCCGGGATTCCGCACTGGTTCGATGCCGGGCCGGAGCCCGATGTCGTGGCGTTGCGGGTGTTTACCGACACGACCGGCTGGATCGCCCATTATACGGGCGACGATATCGCCGAACGCTTCCCGGCGGCGTAAGGAGCGGATGACGGTGGCGGAAGCGATGCGCGGGGACGGACCCGACTCCGTCCTGCTGGATATCGAAGGGACGACGATCCCCGTCGCCTTCGTGCATCAGGTTCTCTTTCCCTATGCCCGGCGGGCGCTGCCCGGCCTGCTGGCCGCGCGGGGCGGCGAGCCGGCGGTGCGCGACGCGGTGGCCGCGATCGCGGCGCTGGCGCCCGGGGTCGACCCGCTGGCGCAACTGAATGCCTGGATGGACCGGGACGAGAAGATCGGGCCGTTGAAGGCGTTGCAGGGGCTGGCCTGGGAAGAGGGCTATCGCACCGGCGCCTTGCGGGCGACGCTGTATCCCGACGTGCTGCCGGCGCTGCGGCGCTGGCACGCGGCGGGGGTGCGGCTCGCGGTCTATTCCTCGGGCTCGGAGGCGGCCCAGCGGCTGATCTACGGCCATACGACCGAGGGCGACGCGCGCGGCCTGTTCGACGGGTTCTACGACCTGCGGATCGGCGGCAAGCGGGAGGCCGACAGCTATCGCGCCATTCTGGCCGAGGCCGGCTGGGTCGCGGGGCGGACCCTGTTCCTGTCCGATATCGTGGCGGAGCTGGACGCGGCGGCGGAGGCCGGGCTGCGGACCTGCCAACTGGTCCGGCCCGAGGACGGCACGCGGCCCGGCGGGACGCATCGGGTGGCGGCGACGCTGGACGAGGTGGCGGGCCTGTTCGGCCTGCCCGACGCGCCATGAGGGCGCATCTGCATACCGGCTGGCGCCACATTCCCACCGAGGCGCGGGGCATGGCGGCGGCGCTGGGCAATTTCGACGGCGTGCATCTGGGCCATGCCCATCTGCTGCATGCGCTGCATGGCGCGCGGCCCGACCTGGGCCTGGCGGTGGTGACGTTCGAGCCGCATCCGCGCGAATTTTTCCGCCCGCAGGATCCGCCCTTCCGCCTGACCCTGGCCGACGAGCGGCTGGCGGCCCTGTCGGCGCTGGGCGTGCGCCATGTCTTTCAGATTCCCTTCGACGCCGCCCTCAGCGCCATGACCGCCGAGCGGTTCGTGACCGACGTGCTGCATGAGGGGCTGGGCCTGCGTCATGTCGCCTGCGGCGTCGATTTCGCCTTTGGCCATCGCCGCGGCGGCAATGCCGCGTTCCTGGCCGAGCGGGCCGAGGAACTGGAGATCGGGATGACCGTGGTGCCGCCCCTGACCGACGAGGGGGGGCCGTTTTCCTCGACGCGCATCCGCCGGCTGTTGCAGGACGGCTATCCGGAGCGCGCGGCCGAGGAACTGGGGCACCCCTGGGCGATCCGGGGCGTGGTGCATCATGGCGACAAGCGCGGCCGCCTGCTGGGCTTTCCCACCGCCAACGTGCCGTTGGGCCGGCATCTGGAGCCGGCGCGGGGGGTCTATGCCGTGACCGTGCGGCTGCCGGACGGCCGGACCTGGCCCGGGGTGGCCAATGTCGGCCGCCGTCCGACCATCAATGACGGGCAGGAAAGCCGGCTGGAGGTCCATCTGCTGGATTTCGAGGGGGATCTGTACGGCCAGACCCTGTCGACCGCCCTGCATACGCTGCTGCGCGAGGAGCGGCGCTTCGCGGGGCTGGATGCGCTGAAGGCGCAGATCGCCGAGGATGCGGCGACGGCCCGTGCCTATCTGGAGCGGCTGGCGCGGACGGGCGGCTGATTGGCCCCGTGCCCGGCCCCGTGCTTGACCATCCGGTATGTGGCTCCGCATAAGGTTGGGCCGCGACGGAAGGGCGTGATCCTTCCGTCACATCGTTATCCATCGTCGCCAGCAGCCAGAAATTCAGGGTCATGACCGAGTCGAAGTCACAGGATCTCTATCGGGATACGGTATTCCTGCCGAAAACCAGCTTCCCCATGCGGGGCGGCCTGCCGAAGCGGGAGCCGGAGATTCTGGCGCACTGGGCGGAGAGCGGGCTGGACCGGCTGCTGCGCGCGCAGGCCGAGGGCCGGCCGTCCTTCATGCTGCATGACGGGCCGCCTTATGCGAACGGCAACCTGCATATCGGGCACGCGCTGAACAAGATCCTGAAGGATGTGGTCAACCGCGCCCATCGCATGGCCGGCTTCGCGGTGCATTACCGGCCCGGCTGGGACTGCCACGGCCTGCCGATCGAATGGAAGATCGAGGAGGAATACCGCAAGTCGGGGCGCGACAAGGATTCGGTGCCCGTCTTGCAGTTCCGCGCCGAATGCCGGGCCTATGCCGCGAAATGGGTCGAGATCCAGGCCGCCGAATTCCGCCGGCTGGGCGTGCAGGCGGAGTGGGACGAGCGCTATGCCACGATGGATTTTTCCTCGGAAGCCACGATCGTCGAGGAAATCGGGCGTTTCCTGCTGAACGGGCTGCTGTATCGCGGCCTGCGGCCGGTGATGTGGAGCCCGGTGGAGAAGACGGCGCTGGCCGAGGCCGAGATCGAGTATCGCGACCATGAATCGACCACGATCCATGTCGCGTTCCCGTTCATCCACGACCCGACGCCCGGGCGGGCGTTGCAGGACGTGTCGGCCGTGATCTGGACGACAACGCCCTGGACCATTCCGGCCAACCGCGCCATCGCCTTCGGGCCCGAGATCACCTATGCCGTGCTGCGCGTCGACGGGGTGACCGACAGCGCGCTGCTGGAGCCGGGCGCCCGCCTGCTGGTGGCCGAGGCGCTGATCGCGCCGTTCTGCGACGCCGCCGGGATTACCGAGCATTATGTGCTCTATACGATGCCGGGCGAGGCGCTGACGGGTGCGATCTGCGCCCATCCGCTGCGCGGGGAGGGCTACGATTTCGACGTGCCGCTGCTGGGCGGCGATTTCGTCACCACCGAGGCCGGCACCGGCCTGGTCCATATGTCCCCGGCGCATGGCGAGGACGATTTCGCGCTGTCGGTGGCCCATGGGATCGAGGTGCCGGAACTGGTCCTGGATGACGGGCGCTATGCCGAATGGGTGCCGCTGTTTGCCGGCGCGCATGTCTTCAAGGCCGCCGAACCGGTCTGCGCGGCGCTGGCCCAGGCGATGGCGCGGGCCAACGAGGCCGGCGCGGCGCCGGCCGGGCTGGTCGCGCGTGCGACGCTGGTGCATTCCTATCCGCATTCCTGGCGGTCGCGCGCGCCGGTGATCTATCGCGCCACGCCGCAATGGTTCATCCGCATGGATGGCGAGGGGCAGTTGCGTGCCCGGGCCCTGCGGGCGCTGGAGGACGTGACCTTCGTCCCGGCGCAGGCGCGCAACCGCCTGACCTCGATGGTCGCCGGGCGGCCGGACTGGTGCATCAGCCGCCAGCGGGCGTGGGGGGTGCCGATCGCGGTGTTCGTCGAGAAGCGTTCGGGCGAGGTGCTGCGCGACCCGGCGGTGATGCAGCGCATCGTGGAGGCCTTCCGCGCCGAGGGCGCGGATGTGTGGTACACCGCTCCGGCCAGCCGCTTCCTGGGCGAGGGGCGGAACCCCGACGAGTACGAGCAGGTGTTCGACATCGTCGATGTGTGGTTCGAGAGCGGATCGACCCATGCCTTCGTGCTGGGGCGCGACGGCATGCCGTTTCCGGCCGACCTGTATCTGGAAGGGTCGGACCAGCATCGCGGCTGGTTCCAGTCCTCGCTGCTGGAAAGTGTCGGCACGCGCGGGGTCGCACCCTATCGCGCGCTGGTGACCAACGGCTTCGTGCTGGACGAGCAGGGCCGCAAGATGTCCAAGTCGCTGGGCAATGTCGTGGCGCCGCAGGATGTGAACGACTCGCTGGGCGCCGATATCCTGCGCCTGTGGGTAATGAATTCCGACACCAACGAAGACCTGCGGATCGGCAACGAGATCCTGAAGCAGCAGGGGGAGCTGTATCGCCGGCTGCGCAATACGCTGCGCTGGCTGCTGGGGGCGCTGGACGGCTTTACCGACGCCGAGCGCGTGCCCTACGAGCAGATGCCCGACCTGGAGCAATGGGTGCTGCATCGCCTGACCGAGCTGGGGGCGCAGATCGATCGCGCGGTGAAGACGCATGAGTGGGTCGGGGTCTATGCCGCCATCCACGGGTTCTGCGCCACCGACCTGTCGGCCTTCTATTTCGACGTGCGCAAGGATGCGCTCTATTGCGACGGCGCGGACAGCCCGCGCCGCCGGGCGGCGCGCACGGTGCTGGACCATCTGCATCGCTGCCTGTGCGCGTGGCTGGCGCCGGTGCTGGTCTTTACCGCCGAGGAAGCCTGGACCGCCCGGTTCGGCGCGGGGGAGAGCGTGCATCTGCAACCCTTCCCGTCGCTGCCCGAGGAGTGGATCCGTCCGGACCTCGCCGATCGCTGGACGACGCTGCGGGCGGTGCGCCGCGTGGTGACGACCGAGATCGAGGCGGCGCGGCGCGGGGGGATCGTGGGGTCGTCGTTGCAGGCCGCGCTGGAACTGAAACTGTCCGCGGAGGAAGCCGCCCGGTTCGCCGATGTCGATTGGTGCGAACTGGCGATCGTGTCGCAGGCCTCGGTGAGCGTGGAGCCGGGGGCGGCGTCGCTCTTCCTGTCCGGCGGTCCCGAGGAGGAGGCGCGGGACGGGGGGGCGGTCGGCGCTCATGGCGTGCCGACGATCTCGGTCGCCACCGGGCATAAATGCGCCCGCTGCTGGAAGGTGCTGGACGAGGTGGGGAGCCATGCCGCCCACCCCGAACTGTGCCTGCGCTGCGTCGCGGTCATCGACGCCCGGGCCGGCGCATGAGCGGTGCGGCCTGGCGGTGCCGCGCCATCGGCGCCGCGCTGTTTATGCTGGTCCTGCTGCTGGACCAGGGCAGCAAATACTGGATCCTGCATGTCCTGGACCTGCCGGAGCGGGTGTCGGTTCCGGTGCTGCCGGTCTTCAGCCTGACCATGGTGTGGAACCGCGCCATTACCTTCGGGATGCTGGGCGGGCTGGCCGGGATGGGGCGCATCGTCTTCACCGTGGCGGCGCTGGCGGTGGTGCTGGGGCTGACGGTCTGGCTGGCGCGCACGACCCGGCCCTGGGTGGCCGGGGGACTGGGCGCGGTCATGGGGGGGGCGATCGGCAATGTGATCGACCGGCTTCATTATGGCGCGGTGGTCGACTTCATTCATCTGCATGCCTTTGGGCATAGTTTCTATGTGTTCAACCTGGCGGATGCCTCGATCGATTGCGGGGTGGCGATTTTGTTGTTCGACGGGCTGATCGAGCGGCGCGGCCTTGCCGGAGCCGGGCAGGAGCGGTAGAAAGCGAAGCATGGCGCCCCTATTCCCTCGTCTGGTTCCGTTCGCACTTCTGCTGTCGGGCGGAGTCCTTCTTGCCGGTTGCTCCGGCTCGGATCTCAATCGGGCCTTCGGCCTGGAACGCGACTCGCCGGACGAGTACACGGTGACGACGCGCGCCCCGCTGTCGATGCCGCCGACGCAGGAGCTGGCGGTGCCGCACAGCGATGCCGCGCGCCCGCAGGATGAAAGCCCGAGATTGCAGGCGCTGGAGACCCTCTCGCCCAACGTCGCGCTGCAAGGCGCCGACGGCGCGCCCAGCGCCGGCCAGGCCGCCCTGGTGAACGAGGCCAACGCGGCGTCGGAAAGCTCGGACCAGGGCGAACTCGGCCGGGCCGGGCAGGGCTTCATCAACCAGCTGATGTTCTGGAATGGCGGGGGAGCCGGCGGCGAGGTGGATGGCGAGGCGGAGAACCGTCGGCTGCGCCAGAACGCGGCGCTGGGCAACAGCCCGACCCAGGGCGCCACGCCGACCGTCAAGAGCAAGGCTCCCGGCAAGTAGGCCGCGGCAAGGACGACCCTGGCAAGGCTGACCCTGGCAAGGCGGCAATGGCCGATTGCTTGTCGGGTCGCGGCCGGCATCGAAAAGGAGTTCGCCCCTTGGGGCGGATGGTCTAGCCTGACCGCATGAGCGAATCGTCCGGCCTGCCCGCCCGACCGGTGATCCGGCGTCTGTCGGAACAGGTGGTCAACCGCATCGCGGCCGGCGAAGTCATCGAACGGCCCGCCGCCGCGCTGAAGGAACTGGTCGAGAACGCCATCGATTCCGGGGCGCGGCGGATCGCGATCGTGCTGGAACAGGGCGGGATCGACCGGATCGAGGTCGTCGATGACGGGTGCGGCATGACGCCGGACGACCTGGTGCTGGCGGTCGAGCGGCATTGCACATCGAAATTGCGCGACGAGACGCTGGTGCGGATCGAGACGCTGGGGTTTCGCGGCGAGGCGCTGCCGTCGATCGGGGCGGCGGCGCGACTGTCGGTGATCTCGCGCCCGCATGGGGCCGACAGCGCCTGGCGGGTGTCGGTGGAGGGCGGGCTGGTGGGCGCGCCCGCGCCCTGCGCCGGCAGTGCCGGGACCCGCGTGGTGGTGGAGGATATGTTCTTCGCCACGCCCGCGCGGCGCAAGTTCCTCAAGAGTGCGCGGGTCGAGGCCGGCCATGCCGACATCACGGTGCGCCGGCTGGCGCTGTCGGCGCCGCATGTCGCGTTTCGCCTGCAACTGGACGACCGGGTGGTGTTCGACCTGCCGTCGCAGGACATGGCGGACCGGGTTGCCGCCATCCTGGAGACCGAGGGCGCGGACGGCATGCTGCCGGTCGAGGGTGTGAAGGGGGACCTGGTGCTGAGCGGCTTCGCCTGCGGGCCGTCGGTGCATCGGGCGACGGCGGCGGGGCAGATCCTGCTGGTCAATGGCCGGCCGGTGGTCGACCCGGTGCTGCGCACGGCGGTGCGCGTCGCCTATCGCCATGTGATCGAGCATGGGCGGCATGCGGTGGTCGCGTTGTCGCTGACCGTTCCGCCCGACATGGTCGATGTGAACGTCCATCCGGCCAAGACCGAACTGCGCTTTGCCGATGCGGCTGCGGTGCGCGGCCTGGTGATCGGCGCGCTGGGCCGGGCGTTGGGTGGAGGCGCGGGAGTCGCCGGGGTGCGGCCGGGGCTGTTGCAGTCGCGCGCGGCGGGGCCGGCGCGGATCTGGTATCCGCCGGCCGATCCCGCGCCCGCGCGGCCTGCGGGGGCGGTGTTCGCGGCGCCGGGGCCGGCGGCACTGGCCGGCGGGCGACTCGATCTGGGCGATCGGCCGTCGGCGCGGGTGCTGGACCCTGTGGTGCCGGTTGCGATGCCTGGGGCGATGCCTGTGTCGGCGCCTGTGGAAGAAGACCCGGCCGTTCTGGCCGATCCGGTGGATTATCCGCTGGGCGCGCCCGTGGCGCAGGTGATGGGGACCTATGTCATCGCGGTGTCGGGGGACGGGGCGCTGGTGCTGGTGGACCAGCATGCCGCGCATGAACGCCTGACGCATGAACGGCTGCGGGCCCAGTATCTGGACGGCACGCTGCGCGCGCAGCGCCTGCTGCTGCCCGAAGTGGTGACCCTGCCGCGTGGCCGGGCGGAGCTGGTGCTGTCGCGGGCCGGCACGCTGTCGGCGCTGGGGGTGGAGATCGAGCCGTTCGGCGGCGATGCGGTGCTGGTGCGGGCGTTGCCCGCGCTGTTGGGCACCGACGACCCGGCGGGGCTGCTGCGCGACATGGCCGATGAAATGGCCGAGGACGACCTGGCCGAACCGGACGAGATCCAGGCGCTGGACGGGCGGCTGGATGCCATCCTGGCGCGCATGGCCTGCCACGGCAGCGTCCGGGCCGGGCGCAGCCTGACGCGGGCGGAGATGGATGCGCTGCTGCGCGACATGGAACGGACCCCGCGCGCCGGCACCTGTTCGCACGGGCGGCCGACCTGGCTGAAGCTGAGTCGCGCCGATCTGGAAACCCTGTTCGGGCGGCGATGAACGCCTCGCCGGACCCGTGGTTGCGTGAAATGCCGAAAACCGGCGAACCTCGGCAGAACGTGAGCGGTGCGTGGGTGGTCTCGGTGCCGGAAGGGGGATAGGCTTCCCTATCTTTCACGGACGATGAGACCGACGTGCATCCTATCCTGCTCTCCCTGGTCACATACCTGCCGCTGGGCGGCGCGCTGGCCATCTTCCTGATGCGCGGCACCTCGGAGGCGGTCGAGACCGCGTCGCGATGGGTGGCGTTGTGGACCAGCCTGCTGGTCTTCGCGCTGTCGGTGGTGATCTGGGCCGAGTTCGATCCGCAGGTTCCGGGCTTCCAGTTCGTGCAGCAGGCGGACTGGGCCGCGTCGTTCGGCGTGTCGTACCATGCCGGGATCGACGGGATCAGCCTGCTGTTCGTGCTGCTGTCCACCTTCCTGACGCCGCTGGCGGTGATCGGCGGGTGGAAGCTGGTCACGAATCGGGTGCGCGACTACATGGTCGCGCTGCTGCTGCTGGAAACCACGCTGGTCGGGCTGTTCTCGGCGCTGGATCTGGTTCTCTTCTACGTGTTCTACGAGGCGACGCTGATTCCGGGCAGCCTGATGATCGGCGTGTGGGGCGGGCCGAAGCGGGTCTGGGCCTCGATGCAGTTCTTCCTGTTCACCTTCGGCGGTTCGCTGTTCATGCTGCTGGCGCTGCTGGCGATGTGGACCATGACCGGCACCACCGACATTCCCGCGCTGATGCAGGCGCATTTCGCGCCGGCGATGCAGTGCTGGCTGCTGCTGGGCTTCGTCCTGGCCTTCGGGGTGAAGCTGCCGCTGTTCCCGCTGCATGCCTGGCTGCCCGATGCCTATACCGAGGCGCCGACGCCGACGACGGCGATGTTGTCGGGCGTGCTGTCCAAGGCCGGTGCCTACGGGCTGCTGCGGTTCGGGGTGCTGATGTTCCCCGACGCGGCGCGGCTGTTCGCGCCCTATGTGCTGACGCTGGGCGTGATCGCCGTGATCTATGCCGCCATCGTCGCCCTGGCGCAGACCGACATGAAGCGGCTGATCGCCTATTCCTCGTTCTCGCACATGGGGGTGATCGCGGTCGGGCTGTTCACGCTCACGCCCGAGGGGATCGACGGCGCGATCTTCCAGATGCTGTCGCATGGCGTGATCATCACCGCCCTGTTCTTCTGCGTCGCCGCCGTGTCGTGGCGGGCCGAGACGCGGTCGATCGACGCGTTTTCGGGCGTGGCCCACAAGATGCCGGTATTGGCGACGCTGGGCATGCTGTTCGTGATGGCCAATGTCGGCCTGCCGGGCACCGGGGCCTTCGTCGGCGAATGGCTGGTGATGGTGGGGGCGATCCATGTCTCGTTCTGGATCGCGTTCCTGGCGGGCAGCAGCATGATCCTGGGCGCGGTCTATATGCTGGTGCTGTATCGCCGGGTGATGTTCGGCGCGCCGGGACGTGGCGTGGTGGCGATGCTGCGCGACCTGACCGGGCCGGAACTGGCGGTGCTGGTGCCCTGCGCGCTGGTCACGCTGTGGATGGGCATCCATCCCACCAGCTTCCTGCGGGTGTTCGACCCGGCGGTGGTCAATGCCGTTTCGGCGCCCGCGGTGCAGGCGGCCCTGGCGCCGATGCATCTCGCGGCGAACTGATCCGGTCGTCAGGCGGTCCGGAGGAGGCCGCCTGTCGCCGCCGCGACCACGTCGCGCGTCAATGTGTCCAGCAGGCGGGTGCCGATGCGGGCGTGCTGCCAGTAGAGCGGGACGTCCAGCGGGTGGTCGGGCGCCAGGCTGACCAATCGTCCGGCTTGCAGATGTTCGGCGACCAGGGGGATCGGGTTCATGCACCAGCCCATGCCCGCCAGGGCGGCATCGATGAAGCCGTGGGTGGAGGGGATCCAGTGGGTCGGCATGTCCGGGATGCTGCCGAGCAGCGACCGGGTCCAGCGGGCATGCAGATCGTCCCGCCGGTCGAAACGCAGGACCGGCGCCCGTGCCAGGGACGCGGCGTCGATGCCGCAGGCGAACCATCGGGCGGCGAAGGCGGGCGAGGCCGTCGCCGCGTAGCGCAATGCGCCCAGTGAAACCGTGCGGCATCCCTGGACGGGCGCGTGGTCGGTGGTGACGGCGGCCAGCACGTCGCCCGAGCGCAGGCGTTCCGCCGTATGGTCCTCGCCCGCGATCACGAGGTCGACCAGCCGGTCGCCCTGTCCGGCAAAGGCGGCGATGGCGGGGATGAACCAGGTGGCCAGGCTGTCGGCATTGACCGCGACGCGGATCGTCGGCGGGCCGGAGCCGGCGATCTGGCTGGCCAGCCCCGGCAGGGCGGACGCCATCTCGCCTTCCAGCAGGCGGACCCGTTCGACATGGGCGCAGAGCCGCGCGCCGATCGTGGTGACGGTGCAGGGTTGGCCGCGTACGATCAGCACCGCGCCCAGCCGGTCTTCCAGCGCGCGCACGCGCTGCGACACCGCCGAGGCCGTGACGCCCAGCGCGGTGGCCGCGCGTTCGAAACTGCCTTCCCGCGCCACAGCGGCGACGGCGGCCAGCGCGGCGTAATCGAGCATCGGATTTAGTCCTGCTTAATCGGGTGAAGGGAATGAAGCTGGATTACGGGATGATCCGCCTGCATGGAAGCGGCCATGTTGATTCCTTCCGGCTTTGCCAGCGGGTTCGGCCTGACGGCCGCCCTGATCGTCGCCATCGGCGCCCAGAACCTGTTCGTCCTGCGTCAGGGATTGCTCCGGCGGCATGTCGCGCCGGTGGTGATGTTCTGCGCCCTGTCCGACATGCTGCTGGTTTCGGCCGGTGTGCTGGGGATGGGGGCGGTCGTGCGGACGATACCCGCGCTGGTCTGGGTCATGTCGCTGGGCGGGGCGGTGTTTCTGGCGTGGTACGGGCTTGGGGCGCTGCGGCGCGCTATGGCGCCCGCCGCCATGGTGGCCGACGAGCGCGACCGGCCGGACAGTCTGCGCGGGACGCTGGGGCGGGTGGCGGCCTTCACCTATCTGAACCCGCATGTCTATCTGGACACGGTGCTGCTGATGGGGGCGGTGGGCGGTGGCCTGCCCGGCCCGGCCCGGCCGCTGTTCGTGGCGGGGGCGGCGACGGCCAGTGCCCTGTGGTTCACGGGCCTGGGGTTCGGCGCGCAGCTGCTGCGCCCGGTCTTTGCCCGCCCCGCCGCGTGGCGCGTGCTGGACGGGATCGTGGCGGTGGTGATGCTGGCGCTGGCTGGCATGCTGGCCGTGCGTGGCCTGGGGGGCGCGGCCCCGTACCTGGCGGCGCTGTACCGGTTCTGAACCCGGATTATGTGTTCGGATCGTCGCGTGGTATTCTTGTGACGAGGAGTATCCCGGATGCCCGTTCCGTCATCGAAGCCCTGGTTTGCCGCCAAGAGTTACGGCATCGGCTCCGGCCTGCCCATCGCATGGCAGGGCTGGGTGACGCTTATTCTGTTCGTCGGTGCGCTGCTGTCTGTTTCGGCGATTCCCGTCTTCTTTCATTCGGTGTTTTCGGTCGTGATCGAGATCGCCGGCATTCTCGGCGTCCTGGCGGTCTTTCTCGTGGTCTGCGCGGCGAAGACCGATGGCGGCTGGGCGTGGCGGTGGGGTGGGGGCGACGCGTGAGCCGGATTACCCGACGACGCGACCGTTGTCGGCACGTTTCTCTATATGGTGGTCATCCCGGCGTATTGCGGGCTGGTGTGGCGGGCGCGACCGCCAGCCGGTGTGTGGCGACGGGCTGGACGTAGATCCAGTCCCGGGATCTTGGAATCCAGACCCGGTTGTGGCGCAGGAATTCGGCGCCCAGCAGGCTCTGCGTGGTTTCGCCGACCGACAGGAACGGATGGCTATAGTGGAACGGGCCGAGTTCGAGACTGTCGAACCGGTGCATGAAACGCTCCAATTTCTCGTCATCGATGCCGAAGCCGATGCCTTTGCGGTCACTGGCCATGTCGGCCTTGCGGACGCCCGCGGCGCGTGCGTCGTCGGCGGCAATCAGCGTGCCCTGGGCGCCGCTGTCGAGAATCGCGTCGATCGGGTGGCCGTTCAGCTTGATGCGAACGATGATCTTGCTTTCGTCCGTGCCGCTGTAACCGGTGGGGACCTTGTAGAAGGTCCCGCTCCAGCGCGGGATGAGGCCTTTGCAGCCGTGGATGCCGTATAGATTGATCCGGTGATCCGGCAGGTCGAAGACGACATCGTAATTGGAGAGGAAATCGGCCCCGAACAGGCCGACGATCGGCAGGCCGTCGATCGTGCGGCCGTTCATCAGCCGGCCGACGGCGACGAAGGTGACGTCCGACGTGGTTGCGGCGCCCAGGCCCATCGCGCTTGCCGTGACGACCGTGCCCGTCGTTTCGCCGCCGGTGCCGCGCAGGCGGACCTGGCGAAAGCTGGATGACAGGTCGAGCCTGTCGACCTGCTGCGGCCATACGCTGCTGGCCACGGCACCGGTATCGACGATGAAGGCGACCGGGTGGCCGTTGACGCTGGCCCGGACGATCGGCGAGCCCCGCGTGTTCAGCACCTCCAGGTCGCCGATCGTGGCGATGGCGCAGGAGCCGTCATCGGCGCAGGCGGCAAGACACAGGGGGATGCAGAGCAGCAGCCAGCGCTGGAAGCGAAACATGACCGAATGGTAAGACGGTTTGTAAAGCCCTGACAAGGTGGCCGGAGGTCAGCCGCCTGCCCGCGCGAACCAGGGGGCCATGCGGCGCAGGGCCTCCTCCAGCCGGTCGGTCGAGACCGCGAAGCTGAAGCGCATGAAGCGATTGCCCTCGACGGGGTCGAAATCCAGCCCGGTCGCGGTGGCGACGCCGGTATCGGCCAGCAGCCGCAGGCAGAAACCCAGGCTGTCATTGGTCAGGTGGCCGATATCGGCATAGATGTAGAAGGCGCCGTCGGGTGGCGCGATGTGCCGGATGCCCAGTTCGGGCAGGCGTTCGAGCATCAGGTCGCGGTTGTGGCGGTACATGCGGACATGGCCGTCGAGTTCCTCGCGGCAGTCGAAGGCGACCAGGCCGGCATGCTGGCTGAGCGACGGCGGGGTCAGGAACATGGTGCCCACGCGCGTCTGCACCGCCTCGACCAGCGACGGGGGGGCGACCAGCCAGCCCAGCCGCCAGCCGGCCATGCTGAAATATTTCGAGAAGCTGTTGACGACGAGTGCCTCGGGCTCGTCCTGCAGGATCGAGCGTGCCGGGCCGACATAGCTGAGCCCGTGATAGATCTCGTCGGAGACGATGCGGATGTTGCGGGCGCGGCAGAGGGCGACGATGGCCTGCATTTCGGCCTCGGGCAGGATCGTGCCGGTGGGATTGGCGGGGCTGGCCAGGATCACGCCGTCCGGCGGCGGGTCCAGCGCCGCGATGGCCGCCGCCGTGAGCTGGAAGCGGTCGGCCGGGCCGCAGGCGATCTCGACCGGTTCCATATACAGCGCGCGCAGGCTGTTGCGGTACGCGACATAGCCCGGCCGGGCCAGCGCGACCCGGGCGCCGGGGGTAAAGGCGCTGTTCAATGCCAGGACGAAGGCGGGCGAGGCGCCGCAGGTCAGCCAGATCTGCTCGGGCCGGACGGCGACGCCATAGGTTTCGTGGTAGTGGCGGGCGATGCGCGCCTTCAGCGGCGCGCTTTCCCAATAGCCCATGGCGTCGGTGTCGAGGATGCGGTGGGCCTCGGCGATCGCCGCCTTCGGCGCGCCGGTCGAGGGCTGGCCGAATTCCATATGCACGATATCGCGCCCTTCGGCCGCCATCTGGTGGGCCACGGTGCTGAGGCCGACGGCATGGAAGGGGTCGATTCGGGGGACGATCATGGGGGCCTCATGCGGGTGGCAGGGCGGATCTTGCGGGCATAGTCGCCGGGCCGGCGGGGGGCAAGCTAGCGCGCGCGCCCCAGCGGCCGGCCGGATGCCGTGCGCAGGAACGTGCCCGCGTGCAGGCGGGCCTCGATGTCCTCGAGCGACAGGCCGCGTGTTTCGGGAACGAAACGCAGCACGAACAGGAAGGCGAGGGCGTTGACCAGCCCGAACAGCAGGAAGGTGCCGCCCGCGCCGAAGCGCTGGACCATCGACAGGGTGGTGAGCGAGATCAGCAGGTCGGCCCCCCAATGGGCCGCCGCCACCAGCCCCATGCCCTTGCCGCGCACCGACAGGGGAAAGACCTCGGCCCCGATGATCCAGATGGTGACGGACAGGCTGCCGACATTCAGCACCGCGTAGCCCAGCAGGGCCGCCACCATCAGCCAGGGATGCGGGGGCCCTCCGCTGGCCTGGCTGTGGAACAGTTCGGCCAGCACCAGCAGGCACAGGCTGGCCCCCGGCAGGAAGCGCAGCAGCAGGGCGCGCCGGCCGATCGCCTCGACCGCCCAGTTGCCGAACAGGGTCGCCACGATGATCGCCACCCCGACCGCGACGGAGGTGAGCAGCGCCGACCCCTGGCCGAACCCGGCGCCGGAAAAGATGGTGGGGGCGTAATACAGCACGGCGTTGATGCCGCCGAGCTGGCACAGCAGGGCGACGCCGATCGCGGCCACCAGGGCGGGGCGGACCCATGGGCGGGCCAGTTCCGACCACGGGGCCTGCCGGTCGTGGGCGTCGACGATGCTTTGCAGTTCGTGATCGGCCACGCGATGGCTGCCGCGTACCTGGCGCAGGACGGTGCGCGCGCCGTCGAAATCGCCCCGCATGGCCAGCCAGCGCGGGCTGTTGGGCAGGAACGCCATGCCCAGCAGCAGGATGGTGGCGGGAATGATGCCCAGCCCGAACATGAGCCGCCAGCTTTCGTCGCGCAGCAGGTAGCCGGCGACGAACGAGACCAGCAGCCCGCACACCACCGCGAGCTGGAACATGCCCACCAGGCGCCCGCGCCGGTGCGCCGGGGCCAGCTCGGAGATATAGAGCGGCACGATCTGCGACGCCGCCCCCACCGCCAGCCCGAGGACGAAGCGCGCCGCCGTCAGCATCCAGGCGCCGACGGCCAGCGAGGCCACGACCGTGCCGACGATGAAGATGGCGGCGGCCACCATCACGGTGCGCCGGCGGCCGCCCCGGTCGGAGAGCGGCGCCGCCCCGAGGCAGCCCACCAGCGCGCCGGCGATGATCGCCGAGGTGACGATCTGCTGGCCGCCGATATCGAGATGGAATTGCGGGGTGATCTGGAGCAGGGCCGCGGAAATAATGCCGGTATCATAGCCGAACAGGAGGCCGGCGGCGGCGGAAATGCCGGCGATGACATCGATGAGCAGCTTCGCTTTGGCGCTTTCTTTTTCATTCATTGCATTATTTTATGAAGAAATTGGGGGAAAATCAAAAGCAAACGGAGAGGTAGGGTACAAAAAGACCGCGATGCCGGACAAATTTGTGATAATCTTCGATCGTATCTTGCACAATGCTCCGGCGCGCTGATGCGCGGGCAGCCGGGGCCATGGGAAGGAGCGGTATGACGGGCGCGTGTGATCACGTACTTGTGACGTAGCGGGTGAACGTCGATCGGGACGCTGCCACGCTGATCCGGGCACATGCGCCGTCCCGGGGCGGGGTATGGGATGCGATGATGAGGAAACGGAAAAAATAATGAATAATAATAAGATATTCCACCCTGCGGATTCGGGCAGGGCGATGGCGGGCACCGGTCTGTGCCCTGTCGGGCCGGTCCATGCCAATCTCCATCCGCCGGAACTGATCGGGCATGCGATCCGCCGGGAGGAGGGCAGCCTGTCCTCGGGCGGCGCGCTGATGGTGCGGACGGGCCTGCACACCGGCCGCTCGGTGCAGGACAAGTTCATCGTCGAGGAGGACGCGACGCGCGACGCGGTGTGGTGGGGGGCGATCAATGCGCCGCTGTCGCCGGGATCGTTCCTGCGGGTGTGCGACCATGTGCGCGGCTATCTGAACGGGCAGGCGCTGTTTACCCAGGACCTGTACGCGGGTGCCGATCCGGCCCATCGGATCCGTATCCGGCTGGTGACGACCCATGCGTGGCATGCGCTGTTCGCGCGCGACATGTTCATCCGCCCGCCGGCGGCGGACCTGGCGGCGTTCGAGCCGGATTTCGTGATCCTGCATGCGCCGGACCTGGAACTGGACCCGGCGGCGCATGGCGTGCGCAGCACGACCGGCGTGATCCTGTCGCTGGAGCGGAGGCTGGTGGTGATCGCCGGCACCGAATATGCCGGCGAGATCAAGAAATCGATCTTCACGGTCATGAACTGGCTGTTGCCGGAGCAGGATGTCATGCCGATGCATTGCTCGGCCAATATCGGCCCCGGCGGCGACGTGGCCCTGTTCTTCGGCCTGTCGGGCACCGGCAAGACCACGCTGTCGTCCGATGCCTCGCGCCGGTTGATCGGCGATGACGAGCATGGATGGTCGAAGGACGGCGTGTTCAATGTCGAGGGCGGCTGCTACGCCAAGGTGATCGGCCTGAAGCGCGAGGCGGAGCCCGAGATCTGGGAGGCGTCGCACCGGTTCGGCACCGTGCTGGAAAATGTGGTGGCCGACCGCGACGGCGTGCCGGACTTCACGGACGGGTGCCTGACGGAGAACACGCGCGCCTGTTATCCGATCGATTTCGTGGCCAATGCCAGTCCGGACGGGCGGGGCGGGGTGCCGCGCCATGTGGTGATGCTGACGGCCGATGCGTTCGGCGTGCTGCCGCCGATCGCCCGGCTGACCCCGGCGCAGGCGGTGTATCACTTCCTGTCGGGTTATACCGCGCGGATCGCCGGGACCGAGAAAGGGCTGGGCAAGGAGCCCCAGGCGACCTTCAGCGCCTGTTTCGGCGCGCCGTTCCTGCCGCGCCCGCCCGAACTGTATGGCGCGCGGCTGGCGGCCAGCCTGGCGCGGACGCCGGTGACGTGCTGGCTGGTGAATACCGGCTGGACCGGCGGGCCGTACGGGACCGGCCGGCGGATCGCGCTGGCCCAGACGCGCGCGCTGGTCAATGCCGCGCTGGACGGGCGGCTGGACGACGTGCCGTTCCGTGTCGAGGATCATTTCGGCCTGTCGATCCCGACCCGGGTGCCCGGCGTGCCCGACAGCCTGCTGGACCCGGCCTCGACCTGGGCCGACCAGGCGGCCTATGCCCGTGCGGCCGCCGACCTGGCGGCGCGGTTCGAGAAGAATTTCGAGATTTTCCGCGAGGGCTGCGCGCCGGAGATCCGCGAGGCGGCGATCCGTCCCCGCGCGACAATGTGACGCGTGGCGCCGGAGGGCGGGGGGTGGTTGCTCTTGACCCCGGCCCTCGGGCCGGGCCTAAGATCGCTCCGTTCTCCGGGGGGGCGCATGCGAGCGGCTGAGAGAGGGGTGTTTTCCCCCTGACCCGTCGAACCTGATCCGGGTCATGCCGGCGAAGGGATGGGAATTGTGCGCGGCGCCGCGATGCGCCGACGTCATGACATTTCGCGCCGGCGCGCCCCCTCAACGAGCCAAGAGGACGCGCCATGAATATCCAGACACCGCCCCCCAATCCGCCGCGCCAGCCGACGCGCACGCCCGCGACCGGCGATGTGACGGTCGGGCCGCGCGCCGGCGGCCGCAAGGTCTATCAGGACGGCACGCTGTTTCCGGAGCTGCGTGTGCCCTTCCGCCAGGTCGACCTGCATCCCAGCGCCGGCGAGCCGCCGGTGACGCTGTATGATCCGTCTGGTCCCTATACCGATCCGGATGCCGCGATCGACATCGCGCGCGGACTGCCGGCCCTGCGGGCGGGCTGGATCGCGCGGCGGGGCGATTGCGCGGTGGTCGACGCGCCGCGCCAGGTGCGGCCGGAGGATAATGGCGGGGCCAGCGGGGCGGCGCTGGCGCCGGCTTTCGACAATGGCGGGCGGATCGTGCGGCGCGGGCGGCCGGGCCGGCCGGTGACGCAGCTTGAATACGCGCGGGCCGGGATCGTGACCGAGGAAATGGAATATGTCGCGATCCGCGAGAACCAGCGCCGTGTCGCGACGGAGCAGCCATTGCGCGACGGCGAGGATTTCGGTGCCAGCATTCCGGATTTCGTGACGCCCGAATTCGTGCGTGACGAAATCGCCCGGGGGCGCGCGGTGCTGCCGGCGAACATCAACCACCCGGAACTGGAGCCGATGATCATCGGCCGGAACTTCCTGGTGAAGATCAATGCCAATATCGGCAATTCCGCCGTGCTGGGCCATGTGGCCGACGAGGTGGACAAGATGGTGTGGGCGACGCGCTGGGGCGCCGACACGGTGATGGATCTGTCGACCGGCCGCAATATCCACAATATCCGCGACTGGATCGTCCGCAACAGCCCGGTGCCGATCGGCACGGTGCCGATCTATCAGGCGCTGGAAAAAGTGGGTGGGGTGGCCGAGGACCTGACATGGGAGGTGTTTCGCGACACGCTGATCGAGCAGGCCGAGCAGGGGGTGGATTATTTCACCATCCATGCCGGGGTGCGGCTGGCCTATGTGCCGCTGACGGCGCGGCGGGTGACGGGCATCGTCTCGCGCGGGGGCTCGATCATGGCCAAATGGTGCCTGGCACACCATCGCGAGAGTTTCCTGTATGAGAAATTCGCCGAGATCTGCGCGATCATGCGGGAATATGACGTGAGTTTCAGCCTGGGGGACGGGCTGCGCCCCGGATCGATCGCCGATGCCAACGATGCCGCCCAGTTCGCGGAACTGCGCACGCTGGGCGAACTGACCCGCGTGGCGTGGGACCATGGCTGCCAGGTGATGATCGAGGGGCCGGGCCATGTGCCGATGCACAAGATCAAGGCCAACATGGACGAGCAGCTTGCCCATTGCGGCGAGGCGCCGTTCTATACGCTCGGGCCGCTGACGACCGATATCGCGCCGGGCTACGACCACATCACCAGCGCCATCGGGGCGGCGATGATCGGCTGGTTCGGCACCGCCATGCTCTGCTATGTCACGCCCAAGGAACATCTCGGCCTGCCCGACCGCGACGATGTGAAAACCGGGGTGATCACCTACAAGCTTGCCGCCCATGCCGCCGACCTGGCCAAGGGGCATCCGGCGGCGCGGCTGCATGACGATGCGGTGTCGCGCGCCCGTTTCGAATTCCGCTGGGAGGATCAGTTCAATCTCGGCCTGGATCCCGAGACGGCGCGGTGCTTCCACGATGAGACCCTGCCGAAGGAGGCGCACAAGACGGCGCATTTCTGTTCGATGTGCGGGCCGAAATTCTGCTCGATGAAGATCAGCCAGGATATCCGCGATGCCGCGCGGGGCCAGAATGACGGGGCGGGGATGTCGGCCGCCGAAATTACGGCCGGGCTGGCTGAGATGGGGGAGAAATTCCGTGCCGCCGGGAGCGCGATCGACGTGGCCGTGACGGAGTAGGGGACCACTCTTCGGGGGGCCGCCCGGCCGGTGGCCGGGCGTGCCGGGAGACGGGTCCGCTCATGGTTGTCCGTGTCCTGCACCGCGATTTCCGGGCTGGTTTCGGAAATGCGGTGCGAACAACCGATGCGGATGTCAGGACGGAGCCTTCGCCCGGCCCGGGCGGGGCTTCTGCTTTCCCGCCGGTTGGAACATCGCGCGGCAGCGCGGCGAGAGCTGGTCGATCTTCTTCTTCATGCAGGCCGTTATCTTGTCTTCATTCGGAATGGCGAGAGGACACAGCTTGATCGCGTCGCCACGGCAGGCCGCGCTCTGTTCGCTTCGGGACGCGGCATGCGCCGTGCCCAGAAGAAAAATGGCAAGGACGAATGGGACGAAGGCCGCGCGTCTCAAGGTCGCTTCTCCTCGATGGATGGGGATGGTCGGGGCCACCCGCAAAATGCGCTTTTTCAACGCATTCCATACGCGATAGTTCGGGTCGGGTTACGAAAGGGCGTTCTCCGTCGCGTGAAACCGCGCGGTGGCCGGATCTGCCCGATAGGACTCCGCCACCGGATAGGGCGCGCGGGCCAGTTCGTCCACGGCGGCGACGACCCGTGCCGCCTTGGCGTCATCCATCAGCACGCTGAAATTCAATCGTGTCCAGCCGGGCTTGCGCATTTCGTCGCCCGAGAGGATGGCGGCGCGCATAGCGTCGGATTGCGTGCGGTCGATGCCGAGCAGCCGGTGGGCGTAGGGGCCGGCGCAGGCGCAGCCGCCGCGCGCCTGGATGCCGTAGCAGTCGGACAGCATGCGGGTGAAGAGCTGCTGGTGGAGGAAGCCGCCATGCCGCGGGTCGCGGACCTGCACCGAGAAGATCGGCAGGCGCCGCGCGGCGCGCGGGTTGCCCAGGATGACGAGGGCCGGGTTGCGGTCCCAGGCCGCGCGGGCCGCGTGGTACAGCGTGTCGTGGCGGGCATCCATGACATCCTGGCCGATCGCGTCCTTGACCAGGAAGGCCAGGGCGGCGCGGATGTCGCCGATCACGTTGGGGGTGCCGGCTTCCTCGCGGGTTGCGATGCCGCCGGCGTAATCATGGCCCCAGGGGGAGACGAAGCGCACCGTGCCGCCGCCGGTCACCACCGGCCGGCGCAGCGTGACGGCTTCGTCGCGGACGATCGTGATGCCCGAGGCGCCGGGGCCGCCGATGAATTTATGGGGCGAGATCACGACGGCGTCTTTTTCCCACGGCGTGCCGGGCTTCATGTCGATCGGCAGGTAGGGGCCGCCGCCGGCGTAATCCCATACCGCGCGGGCGCCGTGGGCTTTCAGCAGCGCCGTCACCGCGTCGGTATCGGTGACGATGCCCGTGACGTTGGAGGCGGCGGAGAAGGCGCCGATCTTCAGCCGGTCCGGGCCGGCCGCCGCCAGTGCCGCCGCCAGGTGGGCGAGGTCCGGGCCGCCCCCGGCGGCTTCGTCGATTTCCACGATCTCGGCGCCGCTTTCGCGCCAGGGCAGGATGTTGGAATGGTGCTCGTACGGGCCGATGAACACGACCGGGACCGTGCCGCCGCGCGCCGCCTCGGGCACGCCCAGCAGCGCGACCAGCCGGTTCAGCCCGGCCGTGGCGCCGGCGCCGGTGAAGATGGTCGAGAATCCGTCATCCGCGCCGCACAGCCGGGCGATGGTGGCGCGCGCGGCATGGCGCAGGCGGCTGACATGGCGGCCGCAGAACGAGGCCTCGGTATGGCTGTTGGCGTACCAGGGCAGGATGTGCGTCATCACGAATTCCTCGACCTGGCGCAGGGCCCGGCCGGAGGCGACGTAATCGGCGTAGATCAGCCCGTGCGTGCCGAAGGGGCCGGGAATGGGGGCGCCCTCGCCGATCAGGCCCGCGCGCAGCCCGTCCAGGCCGCCGGCGCGCAGGGAGAACGTGAAATCGGTGAAGAGATCCTGTCCGTCGCGCATCGTCATCCGCCTCCGCCTTGACCAAGAGAGGGCGGAAAATAGACGGGATTCGGTGGAAAGACTTTATCGTTCTCTCGATTGAAATGAGTGGAATCGGGTCATATGATCGGGAATGGCTGAGAAACTGGATCATTTTGATCGTGCATTGCTCCAGGCCCTGCAACGCGATGCCGGGCTGTCGCAGCGCGACCTGGCGGAGCGGATCGGGCTGTCGCAGAATGCCTGCTGGCGGCGGCTGCATGCGCTGCGCGAACGCGGGCTGGTCGGGCACCAGACGGTGCGGCTGGATCCCGAGGCGCTGGGGCTGGGGCTGACGGTCTTCGTGATGGTGCGCACGCGCCACCATTCGCGGGACTGGCTGGACCGTTTTCGCGAGGCGGTGGTGTCGGTGCCCAATGTGATCGATTTCTATCGGATCGCCGGGGATTACGATTACATGCTCAAGGTCGTGACCACGGACATGAATGCGTTCGACGCCATCTATCGCGCGCTGATCGCGCGGGTCGAACTGGATACCGTCACGTCCTACATGGCGATGGAGGCGATCTGCGACCGGCGGGACCTGCCGCTGTGACAGGTCCCTTCGGGTCTCTGGCGCGGTGGCTCAGAATTTGTTGATCGTGCCCTTGACGGCGGCTTTCGCCTTTTCGGCGGTGCCTTTCAGCTTCTGCGCCTCGCCTTCGGCTTCCATGTTCGGATTTTTCGTCACCTTGCCGACGCCGCGCTTGATCTCGCCGACCATCGTATCCGCATGGCCTTTGATCTTGTCTTTCAACTCGCCCATCTCGGTGCCTCCTTCGTTTCGCGCCTCTCGGGCCGGACGCGGGCAAGGAATGAAACGGGGGGTGCCGGCGGCGGTTGCCTGCGGCCCGGGCAGGGCAGGCCATGCAGCCATGCGCGGACCGGGTTACTGCCGCGCGTCGCCGATCGTCGCCTGATCGGGCGAGACTTCGCGCGTCCGGGCGGGCGTCCGGCCTTTCGCTGGGCTGGCAGCGGAGCAGGGAGCGGAAGGCGACAGGGCACCCCCGCCCATGTTCCCGCCGTGACGCGGGCCGCCCATGCCGCCCATGCCGAAGCCGCCGTCCATCCCGCCGTTCATCCGGCCACCGAAGCCATGGTGGCCGCTCATGCCGGCCAAACCGCCGCGTTCGGGGCGGCAGGCGCCGTCGGACTCGTTGCCGCAGGCGGCCAGCAGCGGCAGGCAGGCGGCGAGCAGGCAGGGGAAGAGGCGGCGGGGCAGCGGCATTGGGCGGGGCTCCGTGGATGGCATGGTCGGACCGATGATGGGCATCGGCGGCCGGGAGGGAAAGAAACGGCCTGTAACCGATCGTGACGTCATGAGGCGTCGGGGGTGAGGTGGAGCGCCAGATACAGCGCGACGATGTCCGCGCTGGATGCCAGGTCGATCTTGCAGAGGCGCTCGATCCGCCGCAGGCGGTAATCCAGGCTGTTGCGATGCAGGCCCAGGGCGGCGGCGGTGGGTTGCGGCCGCATGCCGTGGGCCAGCCATGTCCGCAGCGTATGCAGCAGCGTCGCGTGGCCGGAGGCCGCCAGCAGCGGGCGCAGCGGGGCGCGCAGTTCCTGCGTCCGCCAGTCCTGGGACGGTGCGTCCAGCAGGACCGCCAGGCGCATCTCGTCATAGAACAGGAGCGGGCGGGCGGGATGCAGGCGCCGCCCGACCTCCAGCGTCGCCTGGGCGGTGTGAAAGGAGCGGACCAGCCCGGTCGCGCCCTCGACGAAGCCGCCCAGCGCCAGGCGCAGTTCCAGACCGGTGGCGGCGTGGGCGCGGGCCAGCAGGCGGTGCGCCCGCTCGCGATGCCAGTCGAGGCTCCAGGTGCCCCGGCTGGTCAACGCCGGCTTCAGCACCGCGATTTCGTCCAGCGACAGCGGGGCGACCAGGTTGCCGCGTTCCGGCTCGCACAGCAGGGTGATCAGGTGATGGCGCTCGCCCAGCAAGGCCGCCGCGTCCTGGCCTTCGGAGCGGATCGCGATGATCGCGGCCACCCGGGGCTGCCGCAGGTCGATGCCGAGGCGGGCCGCCGACCGGGCCAGGGCGGGCGGCGTGGCGGCCTCGCGCACCAGGCTGAGCACCAGTTCCTCGCGCAGGCGGGCGTCGCGCGACTGGGCGCGGCTCTGGCTGGCATGGTCCAGCATCGTCTCGGCCGCCATGCGGACCAGTTCGGCGAAGGGGCGCAGGGTGCCGGGCGCGCCGGTCAGCCCGACGCAGCCCACGATCGCCTGGCCGATCCGCAGCGGCAGGTTGACGCCCGGCCGGGCGCCGCCGAACTGCCCGACGGCGCGGGGGGGGATTTCGACCGCGTTGCCGCGCGCCAGGACCAGCAGCGCGCCGTCATGGACCTGGCCCAGCCGCGCGGGGTCGCCGCTGGCGATGATGACGCCGCGCGCGTCCATCACATTGATGTTGCAGCCGGTGATGGCCATCGAGCGGTCGACGATCGCCTGGGCCAGGGCGGGGTCGATGTCGGGGCGCGCGACGGTGTCGCGGGGGCCGGGGGGAGCGGTTGGGGCCGGCGGCTGCATGGTGTTTGGTCATCTGCCCAGAATTTTGTGCCGATCCTGGCACATCCTTGATGCATATGCACCAAGACGGCGGACCGATTCTGCCCGTAGGGTCGCACCAAAGGCCCGGCGCCGCATGGCGTCGCGCCCCCGTCCGCATCCCGCCCCGGGACGTGGGCGGGCAAGAAAAAAGAACACGCATCGGGGAAGAATGATGCACGCAGTCTCCGTCGCCTCGTCGCCGGCCGTGGACCGGCTGGACGCGACCTTTCGCAAGGTCGCGGGCAGGGTGGTTCCGTATATTTTCGTCTGTTACCTGTTCAACTACCTGGACCGGGTGAATGTCGGCTTTGCCAAGCTGGACATGCTGGATGCGCTGCACATGTCCGAGCGCGCCTATGGGCTGGGGGCCGGGATCTTCTTTCTCGGCTATATCGCCTGCGGCGTGCCCAGCAACCTGATGTTGCAGCGCGTGGGCGCGCGGCGCTGGCTGGCGATGATCATGGTCGTGTGGGGCCTGCTGTCGGCGGCGCAGATGTTCGTGGCCGGGCCGGCCAGCTTCTACCTGCTTCGCTTCGTGACCGGGGCGGCGGAGGCGGGGTTCTTTCCGGGGCTGGTGCTGTATCTGACGCGCTGGTTTCCCTCGGCGCGGCAGGGACGGGCGCTGACCCTGTTCATGGCGGCGATTCCGCTCTCGGGCGTGGTGGGCGGCCCGCTGTCGGGCTGGATGCTGGCGCATTTCGCCCGGGCGCCGGGCGGGCTGGCGGCGTGGCAGTGGCTGTTCCTGCTACAGGGGTTGCCGACGGTCGTGCTCGGCCTCGGCATGCTGGTGCTGCTGAGCGACAGGGTCGAACAGGCGGCCTGGCTGGCCCCGGAGGAACGGGCGGCGGTCGGCGAGGCGTTGCGGCGCGACCGGCTGGAGCAGCCGAAGCAACTGGCCGACGGTTTCGGCGCCGTGCTGCGCAATCCGGCGGTGTGGATGCTGGGGCTGCTGTATTTCTGCATCCAGGCCGGGGTCTATGCGATCAATTTCTGGCTGCCGACGATCATCCGCTCCAGCGGTATCCATGATGCGGCGACGATCGGCTGGCTGAGCGCGGTGCCGTATCTGGCGGCCGGCCTGTTCATGATCGTCATGGGCCGTTCGGCCGATCGGCTGCGCGAGCGGCGGTGGCATCTGGCGGTGCCGCTGCTGATGGCGGCGGCCGGGCTGGCGGTGGCGGCGCGGTTTCCGGACTCGCTGCCCGTGGCGCTGGGCGCGCTGACCGTGGCGACCGCGGGTGCGCTGACCGGCCTGCCGATGTTCTGGCCGCTCTGCAACGGGTATCTCAGCCCCGCGGCGGCGGCGGGTGGGCTGGCGCTGATCAATTCGATGGGACAACTGGCGGGGTTCGCCAGCCCGTACCTGGTGGGCTGGATCAAGGATGCGACCCAGCGGACCGACGGCGCGCTGGCCCTGCTGGCGGCGATGGCGGTGCTGGGCGTGGTGCTGGTGCTGCGCATGCCCGCCTCGCGCGTCAACCGCTGAAATCCCGGGCGGCACAACAGGAAAATGATGGAGGGAAGGCAATGAAGGTCGTGATCGTTTGTGATTCCTTCAAGGAAAGCCTGTCGGCCTTGCAGGTGGCCGATGCGATCGAGGAGGGGTTTCGCGAAATCTACCCGCGCGCGGCCTATGTGAAGCTGCCGGCGGCCGATGGCGGTGAAGGCACCGCCGAGGCGCTGGTGCTGGCGACCGGGGGACGGATGCTGACCCGGGAGGTGACCGGGCCGCTGGGCGAACCCGTCATGGCCGCGTTCGGCATCCTGGGCGACGGACGGACGGCGGTGGTGGAGATGGCCGCCGCCGCCGGGCTGATGCTGGTGCCGCGCGACCGGCGGGACCCGCTGGCGGCCACGACCTATGGCGTGGGGCAGTTGATCCTGGCGGCGCTCGACGAAGGTTGCCGGCATGTCATCCTGGGGCTGGGCGGCAGCGCCACCAATGATGGCGGTGCCGGCATGGCGCAGGCCCTGGGCGTGTCGCTGCGCGACCGTGACGGCGTGGAACTGCCGTTCGGCGGCGGCGGGCTGGCCCGGCTGGCGCGCATCGACCGGTCGCGCCTCGACGCCCGGCTGGCGGATTGCCGGGTCGAGGTGGCGTGCGATGTCGATAATCCGCTGACCGGGCCGTCCGGGGCGTCGGCCGTCTTCGGCCCGCAGAAGGGGGCGACGCCGGACATGGTGCGCCTGCTGGATGACGGGCTGGCGGTGTATGCGCGGCAGGTCGCGGCGGCGGTCGGGCGCGCGATCGACACCGTTCCCGGGGCCGGCGCGGCCGGCGGGCTGGGGGGCGGGGCGCTGGCGTTCCTGGATGCCACCCTGCGGCCGGGCGTGGAGATCGTGATGGAGGCGCTGGGGCTGGATGCCATCCTGTCCGACGCCGACCTGGTGATTACGGGCGAGGGGCGGATCGACGGGCAGACGGTCCATGGCAAGGCGCCGATCGGCGTGGCCAGGGTGGCGCGGCGGCATGGGCGGCCGGTGATCGGCATCGCCGGCTCGCTGGGGCAGGATGCCGCCAGGGTGCATGCCCATGGAATCGACGCCGTCTTCAGCGTCGTCAACCGGCCCTGCACGCTGGAGGATGCCTTGGCGGAGGCGGCGGCGAATGTGCGGGTGACGGCGCGCAACGTGGCCGCCGCGACCGCGCTCTTTCGCGCCGGATCCGCTGGATGTAACGATTTCACCGACCGTTGATTTTATTTTATGTCAATCATGACAGAACGGAGACATCCGTGTCGAGCCGTGTGGCGCAGGCATGCGTCGGCCGCGAGTCCGTAGATGGTTATCTTTCCATGAATAACCGCGAAAACCGCTGTCCTTTTCGGGATGGCGTCGCGTTTCCGGCCTTATGAACATTAATTTAATTTAACTAAAAGACCATCGGGGTTTGTAACATAAGACACGAATTGAGCTGTATCCGGGCCATGGGCGTGCCCGACAGGCCGCGCCTGACGCCGGCTGAGGGGGACCGGAGAGAGACGCATTCTTGATCTGGTATCGGATTTCCCCGATGCTTCCCGGCAGGAGAGCAGGAGGCCCGGTGACAATCGGCGCGGATCGTAGCAGGGAGTGAGCGCGGCAGACGATCCATGATGTGCGTCGCGCGATCGATTCCGGGCCTGTTCAGGCGACAATGCGCGTTTTGATTCGTCGTGCGGCCAGCGGCCGGCGCGACTGTTCGTTTATGATGGTCTCGAAGAGAGCAGGGGAAGATTATGAAGACTAAGGGCGGTATCCGTATCGCGGTCGTGGGCGTCGGCAATTGCGCCAGCGCGCTGATCCAGGGCATTCATTATTACGGCCCGAACCGCCATAACGAGGAAGTCATCGGCCTGATGCACGAGAGCCTCGGCGGCTATCGTCCCAGCGACATCGAGGTGGTGGCCGCGTTCGATATCGACGCGCGCAAGGTCGGCACCGATGTCAGCCGCGCCATCTTCGCCGCCCCCAACTGCGTCGTGAAATTCGAGCCGGGCATCCCCGACAGCGGCGTGACCGTGCGGATGGGCGCGGTGCTGGACGGCTTCTCGGAGCATATGGCCCATCAGGACGAGAAGCGCACCTTCGTGAAGGCCGAGGCCGCCGAGCCGAGCCGCGAGGACGTGGTGGCCGAACTGCGCCGCAGCGGCGCCGAGATCCTGGTGAACTACCTGCCGGTCGGGTCGGAGAAGGCCACGCGCTTCTATGCCGAGTGCGCGCTGGAGGCCGGGGTCGGCTTTATCAACAACATTCCGGTCTTCATCGCCAGCGATCCGGAATATGCCGCCCGTTTCGCCGAGCGCAACGTGCCGATCATCGGTGACGACATCAAGTCGCAGCTCGGCGCCACCATCGTCCATCGCGTGCTGACCGACCTGTTCGCCAAGCGCGGCGTCAAGATGCTGCATACGTACCAGCTCAATACCGGCGGCAATACCGACTTCCTGAACATGAAGAACCAGGAGCGCCTGGCGTCGAAGAAGACCTCGAAGACCGAAGCCGTGCAGGCCGTCGCCAAGACGCGGATGGAAAACGAGGACATCCATGTCGGCCCCAGCGACTATGTGCCGTGGCAGAACGACAACAAGGTGTGCTTCATCCGCATGGAAGGCCATGCCTTCGGCAATGTGCCGCTGGAGCTGGAACTGCGTCTGTCGGTGCAGGATTCGCCCAATTCGGCCGGTGTGGCCATCGACATGATCCGCTGCTGCAAGCTGGCGCTCGATTCCGGCGTCGGCGGCGTGCTGGCGGCGCCCAGCGCCTATTTCTGCAAGCATCCGCTGGTCCAGTACACCGATGACGAGGCGTACAAGCTGGTCGAGGACTTCATCACCACCCACTCGACCGAGGTCGTGCCCGCCTGATGAAATGCCTGATCGTCGCCGCCGGGCAGGGCAGCCGCCTGCGTGACAAGGGGCCGCTCAAGCCCCTGGTCCCGATCCGGGGGCGCGCCCTGATCGCCGAGGTCATCGACCGTGCCCGCCGTGGCGGGGTCGATGAATTCGTCATCATCAACGGCTATCGTGGCGACGAACTGCGCACGGCGCTGGACGGCATGGCGGAATGCGACGGGGTGCGCGTCACCCATGTCCATAATCCGGCCTGGGACCGCGCCAACGGGGTTTCGGTCCTGTGCGCCAAGCCGTTTCTCGACGGGCCGTTCCTGCTGACGATGTGCGACCATGTGCTGGATCCGGACATCAATCGCCTGATGGCGTCGATCCCCGCCGGGCGGGATGGGGTGACGCTGGGGGTCGACAGCAATATCGAGCGCATGCTCAACGACCCGGACGATGTCACGCGCGTGCTGTGCCAGGCGGAGCGCATCGAGCGGATCGGCAAGGCGCTGACGGAATTCAATGCGTTCGATACCGGGATCTTCCGGTGTACGCCCGCCATGTTCGATGCCCTGGAGAGCAGCCAGGCCGAGGGTGAGGACAGTATTTCCGGCGCGATGAACACGCTGGCCCGCTGGCGCAAGGCGTATGTCCTGGATGTCGGCGCGCGCCTGTGGATCGATGTCGACGATCCGGTGGCGTATGACAAGGCCGAGCGGCTGATGGCCCAGGGGCTGCTTTGACGGAGACGGGCCTGACTTCCGTGGGTCAGGGCGAGGAAACAAGGGCGCCAGTCGTGTTGCAGCAGACCGATCCCGTGCGGCGCACGTCGGAAATCGAGGAACTGACCAACCTGCATGTCATCCATCCCGTCTCGGGGTGGCTGACGCGGCATTTCGCCCGCCTGGGGGTCGTG
This sequence comes from Gluconacetobacter sacchari, assembly GCF_014174255.1. Lineage (GTDB taxonomy): Bacteria > Pseudomonadota > Alphaproteobacteria > Acetobacterales > Acetobacteraceae > Gluconacetobacter > Gluconacetobacter sacchari. Next base: position 137,284 of record NZ_JABEQJ010000001.1, on the reverse strand, counting down.
CCCAATGCGGTGTCGCTCGGCGGCATGGCGGCGGGCGTGCTCGCGGGGGTGGCCTATCACCATGTCGGCGACCCGCGTTTCGCGGTTGCCGGGTTCCTGCTCATGATCGTCTGGCATGTCATGGACGGGGCGGACGGCCAGTTGGCGCGCCTGACGGGCAGGCAGTCGCAGACCGGCAAGATTCTCGACGGGATCTGCGATTACGTGACGTTCGTCTCGGTCTATGTCGGGCTGGCGCTGGCGCTGTCCGCCCGCCATGGCGCCTGGGTCTGGGCGCTGGTCGTGGTGGCGGGGCTGTGTCATGCGGTGCAGTCCGCCGCCTATGAACGGCAGCGGCAGGATTATAATTTCTGGGGCTGGGGGCGCGGGTCGCCGCCGGCGACGCGGCGCGCCGCGCGGTCGGGCCGGCGCGTGGGCGACCTGCTGTACGGGCTGTACGGGCGGCTGGAGGCCCTGACCGCCGGTGGTGGAGAGGCAGGGTTGAACCAGCGCCTGACGGGGCTGCTGGCGGCGCATCCCGACCGGGAGGCGGTGCTGCGGCGGGCCTATCGCGACGCCTTCGCGCCGCTGCTGCGCGGCTGGTCGATCCTGTCGGCGAACTATCGGACCATCGGCATCTTCCTCTGCGTCGTCTGCCGGGTGCCGCTGGCCTATTTCCTGTTCGAGATCGTGGGGTTTTCCGCGATCCTGATGATGCTGCTGGCGCGGCAGCGCGGGTGCGATGCCGCCTTCCTGGCCGGGCTGGATGCCGATCGCCGCCAGACGGGCTTTGCGGTCGAGGCCCGGGCGTCCGTCGCGCTGTGAGCGGGCGCCGCGCCTATTCCCGGGTGTGGATGAAGAGATAGGCCGCCGACAGCATCAGCAGGACGGGTGGGGTCAGGGCGGTGACCGCCGGGTTCAGGTCCAGCAGCAATCCCAGCCGGTTGGTGATTTCCTGCCCCAGCGAGAACACGATGGCGATCGCGATGCCGACCGCCATCCGATAGCCCAGATTCTGCGATCGCGGCGGGCCGAAGACGAAGGGCGCGGCGCAGGCGATCAGCGCGATCATGGCGAATGGCGTGCTGATGCGCGACCATAATTCCTGCTCGTAGCGCGTGGCGGGCAGATGGTGCCGCTTCAGGTCCTGGATGTAGCGGTAGAGGGCGATGGGCGGCACGCTCTCGGGCGGCAGGCTGAGGAAGCGGATCTGCCGCGACGAGAGGAAGGCGTGCCAGGTCATGCTGTCCTGATGGCTCGTCCGGAACTGGTCGCCGACCACGGTCTTGCTGGTGACGTCGGCCAGTTGCCAGTCGTCGTCCGCGCCGATCGTCGCGTGATCCGCGTGCAGGTAGCGCGTCAACGCGCCCTGGTCGTCGAACCGGTAGATGTCGATGTCCTCGCCCAGCCGTTCGTTCACGAAGCGGCGGACGCCGAGGAACTGCCGGTCGCCATGGGCCCAGAAGGCGGTGTTGTCGTCCGACTGTCCGGAATCCGAGGCCAGGGCGGCGGTGCGGCGTTCCTGCGCCGCGTGGCGGGCCGAGGGGACGATGAACTGCCCGACCACGAACAGCAGCACGATCGTCGGCACGATCAGGCGCAGCACCGCGCCGATGATCCGGATTTCGGACAGGCCGATCCCTTGCAGCGCCGTCAGCTCGGAATGGCGGGCGAGGCCGCCCAGCCCGAGCAGGCAGGCCAGCAGCAGGGCGATCGGGGTGACCTGCATGAAGCGCGCCGGCGCCAGCAGGGCGGTATAGGCGGCGGCGTCGGCCAGGTGATAATGGCCCTGGCCGACATAGGAGAGCTGGTCGACGAATTCCAGCAGGCTGAACAGGGCGGTGAGGCCGGTGGCGACCAGCAGGAAAGCCCGCAGCGTGACGAACTGGATATAGCGGTCGAAGCGTTTCATGCCGCGCGGGCCCGTCGCGACAGCAGGTCGGCGATCTGCTCGCGCAGCATGAACGCCGTCAGGATCGCCAGCAGGCCGGGCGCCCACCAGATGCCGGGGATGGGGGGAACCCTGCCATGCTGGACCCAGGTGCGGGCCGACGTATAGAGCAGGTAGTAGACGAAGAAGATCAGGATCGCGGTCCCCAGCTTGCCGTAGCGGTTCTGCCGAGGGCGGCCCCGCGCGAGCGGCACTGCCAGCATCGCCAGCAATAGGGTGGTCAGGGGCGTGGACAGGCGCCACTGGAATTCCGCCACGTCCGCCGGCTTGTGCAGGGACGCGATGCGCAGGCTGTCGGTGGTCACCGCGCTGTCGTCCGGCGCCTCGACGACGTGGCGGTTCGGGTCCTGGGTGATCTCGCGCGCGGTCATGACCTGGTCGTGGCCGCCCGGGCGGGTGGCGATGTCGTAGATATGGGTGTTTTTCAGCCGCACATAGAGGTCGGCGTGGCCGCCGCCGTCCTCGGGCACCGGGTAGCCGAGTTCGGCATGGATGATCCGGATGTCCTCGGGACGGCGCAACTGGACGAAGATATCCCGCGCCGCGCCGTTGGGACCCTGTCGTCGGGTCAGGAAAATGACGCGGCCGCCATTCTGCACCACATAGAAGGTGCCGGGCTGCATCGCATCGACGTCCAGCGACAGTTCGGCGCTGCGCGACAGGGCATGCAGGCGGTCATAGGCCCAGGGGCGCACGACCAGCGACAGGATGCCGACCCCGATGGCGACGCATCCGGCCAGGACCAGGACATGGCGCAGCACCATGCCGGGGGTCACGCGCAGGGCATGCAGCGCCGTGATTTCGGAATTGCCGTACAGCGTGCCCAGCGCCAGCACGGTCGACAGGTAGAGTGCCACCGGCACCAGGACTTCCAGGCTGATCAGCAGTTTCAGGATGATCAGCTCGACGATCGTGTTGGTGGACAGCAATCCGTTCACCGCGTCGGACAGGAAGTCGGCGGCGCTGTAGCCGGCGAACAGCGCCATGCAGGCCGCCAGCATGAGCGCCAGGGGCTTCCCGATTTCGCGCAGGAGATAGGTGCGAATGATCAAGGTGTGAGAACCGTCTGTCGGGATGCGCGTCGCGTCGGACGGGTGCGGCCGGTGCCGGGTTTGAACGCGCCCCTGAAGCGCCGAGGATAAAAGAGCGGCCCGCTTTCGTCAAACCGGCCGGGCCCGCCGGGTCAGGCGCCCGTGGGCGGCAGGATCGGCGAGCGGGTGCGCAGCAGATGTTTCAGCCAGCGCCAGGACTGGCGCCGGTAGAGGCGCCGGTGGGACGCCTGCCAGGGCTCGGCGGGGTCGGGCGGGGCGGCCAGGCGCTCGGTGATCGCGGTCATGATCCGGCCGGCGCGGGCCTCCCATGTCAGGGTGCGGCTTTCCGCCAGCGCGGCTTCGGCGAGGCGGGCGGACAGGGCCGGGTCGTCGGTCAGCCGGCGCAGCGCGACCGCCAGGGCCTGCGGGGAATCCGGCTGGCACAGGCAGGCATTGACCTCGTGATGCAGGATTTCGCGCACGTCGGGGGTGTCGCCGGCCAGGATGGGGCGGCCCGAGGCCATGTAGAAGAACAGCTTCAGCGGCAGCACCGTCGAGCCGAAGCGCGTCAGGGGTTGCAGCGAAGGCGGGATCAGCAGGACGTCGGCCGCCGCGACGTACTGGCCCAGAGTGTCCGGCGGCTGGAACGGGACGATCCGGACGTTGGGCAGGGGACGGGCCATGGTCTCGATCGGTCCGTCGCCATAGGAGCCGACCAGGATGAACAGTCGGTCGGGCAGCAGGCGCGCCGCCTCGATGACCACTTCCAGCCCCTTCTTCTGGTTGATCCGGCCCGTATAGACGATCGTCCGCGTCGCGAGGGGGATGGACAGGGCCTGGCGCGCGGCGTCGGACGGCGGTGTCGTATCCAGCCGCCCGGGCTCGAACCCGTTATGGATGCAGCGGAGCTTGGCCGCGGGCACCCCGAGTTCGAGATATTTTCGCAGCGTATAGTCCGAGTGGCAGATATTGAGGATGAAGCGCGGATGGTTCATCAGCCGGTGGAGCCAGCCGCATAGCGGCGGGATCTGGTCGGGCCACGGGCGGTAATGGTCGAACACCACCCGCTGGCCGCACCGGATGGACATCCAGGCGATCCACAGATTGCGGGTATAGACCAGGTCGGCCCGCCGGAAGGCGCCGCGGCAGACGATGGTCAGGCCGCACATCAGATGGCGCAGCACCGCCGGGGCCAGCGGCGCCCAGGCCCGCACCACCGTCAGGCCGGTGGCCCGGGCCAGCGCCGCGCAGGCCGCCCGGCCCCGCATGGGAACGTGCAGGCGCGCGCGGGGGGCCAGGCGGGCTAGGTATCGGGCGGTCGTGACGAAGACTTCGGCGTCGGCCTCGGCACTCGGGAGCGGGTTTTCGAACGCGAAAAGGATTTCGGGCCGCCCCTCCGGGTTGCCCATATGGCCGCTCTGTCTCACTGGTCGCATTCATCCGCCTTCTGTCCGGGCGCGGGCCCGCCGATGGCGCATATGACCGGGAACGTCCGGGCCTGTCCAGAAGGATGCCGGGAGGCAGGCCGTGGCATCGGACATGCAACCATCATGGAGATCGTGCGCTGTGACTGCGGATGACGGGTCCAGGCGGACCGTGTCTGGTTGGGAGGAAACGGTCATGCCTGATCTGACCGCCATCGAAATCCTGTCGCACCTGACCGCGCTGCGCGCCCAGGTGTCGGGGCTCTGTTCGGCCTTACAGGCACCGCGGACGGTTGGGGATGGCGAGCGGGTGACGGTCACGCTCGACCGTGCCGTTCTCCGCCGGGTCGACGCTTGGCAGGCGCGGCAGTCGGACCTGCCGAATCGCGCGCTCGCGCTGGAACGGATGGTCGAGGCCTTTCTCGACCTGGATGCATGGGCCCGGCGGCCCGGCGCCGAAACGTGAGGCCGGCGCCGGGTTCGGGCGCGCGTCAGGGCCAGCCGGTCGCCGGAATGTCGAAATGAGCGATCAGTTCGTGGTCCGGTAGCTGCGCCAGTTCCTTGGGAAGGGCCAGAATCAGCTTGTCCCGGGCGATGTCGGCCAGGCCGGCCTGGATTTCGTGCAGCAGGTGGGCCGGCGCGGCCAGCACGAAACGGCTGATCGTGCCGTCCGTCGCGCCATGATTCAGCGTCTCGGCGATGGTGGCGGCGAAATGACCGGTGGGCGCGATGTGCCGGGTCGTGTGCAGCGCGTGTCCTTCGTGGCGCAGCAGGCGGGCGGTGTGCGCGTCGGCGACGACATAGGTCACGGGGTCGATCGTTGGCATGATCCTCTTCTCCCTCTCGAAGGTCGCATCATCCTTCACCCGAACGCCGTGGCGGGGAAGGAGGCTGCATCTTTCCCGGCATCACATTCCGTGATGCGCCCGACGATGGGGACCCCTGCGCCGCGACCAGCAGCCAGGCCCCCACCACCTGGAGCGGCAGGCCGGCCACCAGCATCACGAAGCCCGCCCAATGCTGGTCTTCGAGCGGAGTCAGGTCCCAGCGGCACAATACGTCCAGATAGGGGGCGTACAGCACGCGCGGCGCCGTCATCCACACCACGGCCACCACCGTCATGGGCAGGCTGCCCAGCAGCGCATAGGCGCCGGCCAGGGGATCGTGCCGGATCACGCGGCTGCCGGGCATCAACTGGGCCCAGAACAGCAGCCCGGCCAGCAGGTCCAGCAGGCCCAGCGGCGCGCTGAACAGCGCGTTGGCCAGGGATCGGTCGAGGATCGACGGCAGGCCGGTCGCCACCGCGAGGCCGCCGAACAGCGCGGCGGCCACGCCCGGATCGCGCCACCAGGGCGCGAGCCGGACGGGGGCGGCGGTGCCTGGCGCGGCGGTCGTGGCCAGGAGGAGAAACGGCGGCACGACCTGACCCACCACCATCAGGGCGAACGTATATTGGGTCATCGAGGCCAGCGGGTCGCGCAGCCCCAGGCCGGCGACCGTCAGCAGCGCCATGCCGATGCCCCCCGCCGCCAGCCGCCACGAGCCCCGACGATGCCGCGCGGCCAGCAGCAGGACCGCGCTGCCGCCCAGCAGGCCGGCGGCGATCCAGCCGGCCTGGAACAGCGGGCTCCAGCCCCTCATGACGACAGGACCGCGCGGATCTCGGCGGCCATCGTGGCGGGATCGCCCAACTGTGTCATGCCGTAGCGCGCGTGTGTCCGCCCATCCGGGCCCACCAGGGTCAGGACCGAGGTGTGGCTGATCCGGCCGTCGCTGCCCGTCCAGCCGATCCCCCAGGCGTGGGCTGTCCGGGCCAGTTCGGCGGGTGGGCCGGTCAGGCCGGTCGGGGTCGGCTGGAAATGGGCGAGAAAGCCGTGCAGCACCGTGGGCGTGTCATGCGCCGGGTCCAGCGTGACGAACAGTACCCGCGTCCGCGCCGCGTCGGGGCCCAGCCGGGCGAAGACCGGGCCCAGTGCCTCCAGCACCGTCGGGCAGACGTCGGGGCAGCGCACATAGCCGAAATAGACCAGTGTCGCGCGGCCCCGCAGTGTCGCCGGGTCGAACGGGTGGCCCAGATCGTCGCGCAGGGCCAGGGGCGGCGCGGGGAGCGGCGAGACGGGAGAGCCGAGCCGGCCGAGATCGCCGCGCCAGCCGGCATAGAGGGCGAGCAGTGCCGCGACGGCCGCCACGGCGCAGGCGGCGCGGCGCAGCGAGTGGCGTATCGGGGGTGCCCGCGCCGGCATGCCGCGTGGCCTACCAGAGAATCCAACCCGGCGCCCGCGTCACATGGTGCAGGAACGGCCACAGGATCGGGATATAGGCGGCGATGGTCGCCAGCGCCGTGATGCCGGTCAGGAGCCAGACATGGTCCAGCGCGCGGATCAGGGGCGAGGCCGCCCGGGCCGGATTGGGCGGTGAGTCGATGCTGTAGCTGGCCGGGCCGCCGAAGGACCGGGCGAAGGGGATGGGTGGCGGGGCCGTGCGCCGGCCGAACAGGATGGTGCCGAAGAAGACCGCGAAGAACGCGTAGCTGGCCACCCACAGCAGGACGCCGCCCGCCGCCACCAGCGCCAGCGGGACCGACGCCATGCCATAGAGCGCGTGATAGGTGTCGTGCGGCAGGGCGGAGACCCAGGCGCGGCGCGGCACGCCGTACAGGCCGGCCCATGTCATGCCGATGGCGAAGAGCGTCATGCCGATGAACCAGGTCCAGGCGGAGAACAGTGCCAGCCGGCGGCTGACCAGGCGGCGGCCGGTCAGGTGCGGCACCATCCAGAAGCTGATCGCCATGAAGGTCATGGCGGTGACGCTGCCGACGGTGACGTGGAAATGGCCCGGAATGAAGGTGGTGTTGTGGACGATGGCGTTGAGCTGCCAACTGCCGTTGACGATGCCGGTGGCGCCGCCGAGGATGAAGGTGATCGCCGCGAGGAGCTGCGCCGTGACGCTGGGATCGGCCCAGGGCAGGGCGGCGAACCAGCCGAACCAGCCTTTGCCGCCGCGCAGGCGGCCGGCATATTCCAGGCTCAGCCCGATGGTGAAGGCGGTGACGAGGCTGGGGGTCGCGACCGACATGGTCAGCACCACCAGGATGCCGCGCCAGATCGACGAAAAGCCGGGATCGGAGAACTGGTGGTGCGTGCCCACGGGCAGCGAGAAGATCATCAGCAGGGCGAAGGTGATCCGCGCCATCGGGTCCGAGATCAGCTTGCCGCCGACCTGGCGCGACAGCAGGCCGTACCACGAGACATAGGCCGGCATCAGCCAGAAATAGACGATGGGGTGGCCCGTCAGCCAGAACAGCGTGCGGTTGATGATCGGGTCGACGGTGCCGATCAGCCCCAGGGACCACGGATCGAGCTGGAGCACCAGCTCGGCCACCACGCCCACGCCGGCCAGCCCCCACATCAGCATGGTGGTGAGCGACATATAGGTGACCAGCGGCGTGATTTCGCCGGGGCGGTGCCGCCGCCAGGCCGCGCGCATCTCCAGCAGGATCGGCAGCGGCATCGTGCTGCCGAGGGCCAGCAGCGTGATGCCGATATAGAAGAACGGGCTGCCCTTGAGCGGCGGATAGAACGTCCACAGCACCGAGGACGAATTGTCGCCCATCGCATAGAGCACGCAGAGCGCGCCCGCGGCCATGACGGCGAAGCAGGCGCGCCACATCGCCATGTTGGGGGCGACCCCCATTTCGCGCGCCGGCAGGTAGACCAGCAGGCCGCAGGTGACGAAGAAGGTGAAGACGTAGCCGTTCATCACCCCGTGGATGGTCAGGCCCTGGTAATAGCTTTGCAGGATCGGGCGCAGGGCGGGATAGGCGTTCACGCCGTCGTAATTCAATGCCTGGAGGGGGCCGATCGTCGCGCCGACCAGCAGGGCGGAAAAGCCCGTGACCAGGAAGGCCAGCATCAGCCGGCGCATGCCGGCGGCGGCGCGGTCGGTCGCGGACAGGGGAAGATCGGAGGGCAGCGTGTCGGCCGCGATTTCGATGCTCATGGCGTGCCTGCCGGATCGACGATGATGCGGGCCACCATGGCGTGGTGGAACATGCCGCAATATTCGTTGCAGATGATGCGGAACAGTCCGGCATGCCGGAATGTGTATTTGACCGTGCCGACCACGCCGGGCACCGCCGTCAGGTTGACCGGCGTGCCCTGGATCTCGAACCCGTGCAGCACGTCGGCGCTGGTGACGTAGAAGGTGATTTCGGCGCCCTGGGGCACGTGGATCACGTCCGGCGCCCAGTGCCAGGCGCGGCCGACCATGTAGACCGCGTAGGCGTTCGGGCCGGTGCGGACCACCTTGCCGTCCTGGAAGGGGGCCTCGCGCGCCGGGGCCTGCGGGTCGGTCGCGTAGGATCGGGTGCCGGTCACCAGCCCGTAATCGTGGACGACGTAGAACATCGTCCCGATCGTCAGCAGCACCAGCATCACCAGCACGCCGAAGATCCAGAACCGCTCATGCCGCTCGGCCGAGGCGTGGAAGGCGGCTTCGAAAGGGCTCATGCCCGAATGATTGTCCATAACCGTTCCTTTCCCGTCACGCGCGATGCAGGAAGATCACCGAGACCAGGACCCAGACCGCCAGCACCGACGCCAGCAGCACGACGCTGACGACCCAGGTGCCGACCGGCCGGACCTCCATCACGGGGGGGGCGATGTTGCCATCCCGTTCGTCCGGCCTGTCCTGCTTGTTCTCCACGCTCATTTCGCGCCTCCCGCGCCGGGTGCCGGCAGGCTTTGCAGATAGGACGCGACGGCCTGCATGTCGGAGTCGGTCATCGCATGGGCTTCCGTCGCCATCATCTTGCCCATCGGGTCGCGCTGCCTGCCCTGGTGCCAGTGACGCAACTGTTCCAGCAGGTAGGGCGCGGACTGGCCGGCCAGATGCGGCGCGAAGGTGCCCATGCCCTGGCCCGCCGGACCGTGGCAGCCGCCGCACGGCATCACGCCCTTGCTCATGTTTCCTTTCTGGAACACCTCCTTGCCGCGCGCGCGCAGCGCGTCGCCCGCCGGGTCGCTTTCGACCGACGGCGGCTCGGGCAGGCCGGCATAATAGGCGGCGACATCCTGGATCTGCTTCGGCGTCAGCATCCGCGCGTACGGCGCCATCCAGATGCTGGCGCGCTTGTCGGTGGCGAAGAAGCCGAGCTGCTGCTCCAGATACGCGGCGGTGAAGCCGGCCAGGCGCGGGATGCCCACGTCCGGCTGCCCGGCGCCGTTCATGAGGTGGCAGGCCGAGCAGCCGACATGGCCGGTCAGGACACCGCTTTCGGCGATCGCCCGGCCCGCCGCCGGGTCCGGCGCGTCGGCCGCGCGGGACGGTCGCGCCGCCAGAAGGGTCGCCCCCAGGAGCGCCAGTGCGCCCGCTCGTCGCCAGCCTGGACGGATGATGCTCCCCGCCGCCTGATGCATGCCTTTCTCCCGTTCGGGCTTCCTGCCGATATGAAATGCTATAGGGGATCGCCGGAGATCGGGCACGCCCCCCCTCCAATTCGCCGGCGTCGCGGTTCGTGTTGTCCTTGCTTATCGTTCCGCCGGGTCTTCGGCCGTGACTGTCCGATGTCGCCGCCGGTCTGTCACGGGGGCGTCGCCGATCCGCGGACCGGACCTGTCGCAGAATTGAGACAGGACTGTGCGGCCCGGAGTGGCGGACCCGAAATATAGACGCAGGAATACGGGCGGCTTCATCGTGCCGGTCATAATCTCTGAAACGTGATTATAGTCAATCCGTATCGATGCCGGCGGGGCGCGAAGACGGGGCGCGTCGTTATTCTTGCTCGGCAGGGCATGGACTGTCGCAGTTTTGCGACAGTCCATGCCTGCCATGCCGATTCGGTGGCGTGACAGACGGGATCGAACGGGCAAATGCTGACGGGCCTGACACATAAGAAAGATAACGTGCAGGTGGAGCATCGTCAGGAACGGCTGCGGCCCGGCAAGGGTGACGGATCCTGTGTCCTTATCGGTCGTTAGATTGGTCCTGTCCTTGCAGGGCGGCGTCGCGGACGGTCGGGCGTGGATTTTTTCGCTGCGCTGGAATGCGTTCGGACGGTCCCTACCGGAAGAGTGTTGCGGGAGACCCGAGATGAAGTTTGCTTACCGTACCAGCGTCACCAGGCAGCCACCGCGCAGGGCGGTGCTGGCCCTGCCGCTTGCGCTGGCCTGTGCGACCGCGCTGACGGTTTCCTCGCCGGTTCGGGCGGAGGATCCGGCCGGCCCCTATCAGCCGGTGACGACCGAGCGGCTGAGCCACGCGGCGCAGGATAATGGCTGGCTGATGTATCGCCACGATTATTCCAGCACCGGCTATTCGGCCCTGGACGGCATCGATACCGCCAATGTCGCCCAGCTCAAGCCCGTCTGGGATTATGAGACGGGCTCGAAGAGCGGGCATGAGGCGCCGCCGATCGTCAATGGCGACTACATGTTCATCACCACGCCGAAAAACGGGCTGCTGGCCTTTCAGGCCAGCACGGGCAAGCTGCTGTGGAAATATCAGCGCGACCTGTCCGAGGTGGGGTTGAAGACGATCTGCTGCGACGTGGTGAATCGCGGTGTTGCCCTGTATGGCGACAATGTCTACATGGCCACGCTGGACAACCACGTGCTGGCGCTGGATGCCGCCACCGGCAAGGTGGTGTGGGACCAGGCGCTGGAGCCGCCTGACCTGGGCTATGCGATGACGCTGGCGCCGCTGGTGGTCAAGGGCCATGTCATCGTCGGCATTTCGGGTGGCGAGTATGGCGCGCGCGGCTTCATCGCGTCGCTGGATGCCAAGACCGGCAAGCAGCTCTGGCGGCAATCGACGATTCCGGCGCCGGGCGAGCCCGGCGGCGATACCTGGCCCAAGGGGGCCTACAAGACCGGTGGCGGCGCCACGTGGCTGACCGGCAGCTATGACCCGCAGACCGATTCGCTGATCTGGGGCGTGGGCAATCCGGGGCCGTGGCTGGCGGTGCTGCGGCCGGGCGACAATCTGTATACCGACAGCGTGATCGCGTTGAACCCCGCGACCGGCAAGATCAAGTGGCATTACCAGTACACGCCGCACGATACCTGGGATTATGACGGCACGAACGAGCCGGTGCTGACCGACCTGACCTATCAGGGCAAGACGTACAAGGCGCTGGTCAGCGCCAGCCGCAATGGCTGGTTCTATGCGATCGATCGGACGAACGGCAAGCTGATCTATGCCGAGAAATTCGCGCATGCGACGTCGGTTTCCGGCTTCAAGGACGGCAAGCCGATCACCGATCCCGCCATGCGGCCTGATGTGGACAAGGAAATCTTCACCTGCCCCAGCTTCCTGGGCGGCAAGAACTGGTGGCCGATCGCCGTCGACCCGCAGACCCATTTCGCCTACGTGCCGACCTTGCATACCTGCATGAAGATGAAGGGCGCGGCCGTCTCGTACAAGGCGGGCCTGCCGTTCCTGGGCGAGACCTTTACCGTCATGCGTGATCCGGAACATCCCGACGACTGGGGCTCGGTCCAGGCGATCGACCTGGATACCGGCAAGCAGGCGTGGTCGTTCAAATCCGCGCTGCCATGGAATGGCGGCATGCTGGCGACCGCCGGCGGACTGGTCTTCTCGGGCAGTGCCGACGGATACCTGTACGCCTTCGACGCGAAAACGGGCGCCGTGCTGTGGAAGAGTCCGAAAATGTCGTCGGGTGTCCTGGGTGTGCCCAGCACCTGGAAGGTCGGCGACAAGCAATATGTCGGCGTCTATGCCGGCTGGGGTGGCGGCGTGCCGATCTGGGGTGGCGACATGGCGAAGGATCCGCGCGTCCGTTCGATTCCGCTGGGAGGTCATCTGTATGTCTTCGCGCTGTAAGGAGGACCGCATGCGCATGAATATTGCCCGTCTGTCACGCCGTGCCCTGGTTTGCGCCGTGGCGGCCGGGGCCCTGCTGGCCGCCCGGCCGGCAGGAGCCACCGTTTCGGTCTGCATCGATTCCTCGAACCCGGCACATGCGATGGACCAGCGGGTCGTGGAGGCGGTGGCGCATCAGCAGGGCACCGATGCCGCGATCTATCAATTCGATGGCAGCGGCGCGGGCGACGATGACGGGTTCGACGTCAAGAGGTTCAGCACGCTCGCGGCCTCGCGCTGCGCGCTGGTGCTGGGCTTTCCCGTCGATGCCACGCATGGCGCCGTGCCCGAGGGGATGCGGGCGACGGCGCCCTATGCGCGGATGGGATTCGTGCTGGTGACGCCGCGCAGCCAGAATGCCGAAACGCTGGCCGACCTGCCGCGCGGGACGGACGTGGCGGTGACGTACCTGACGGCGCCGAACCTGTATTTCGTGAAACATCCCAACATCCAGGCCGATATCTACCCGACCGACGCGCAGACCATCGCCAGCGTGGTCCATCATACCAACCGGGCAGCGATGGTGTGGCGGGCCAGTGCCGTGGCCTATCTGCCCGGTGGTGAAAAGGCGCGCGATTACTGCCTGCATGCCCTGAGCGAACCCCATGCCGACTGGAACGTCGTGGCGTTGTACGGCCCCGGCGGCGCGACGGCGGCGGCCGAGTTCCAGAAAAGTGTCGAGACGCTGCGGCGGTCCGGCCAATTGGCTGCCCTGCTGCGGCCCTATGCCATGTCGCCGGCCAGCCCGATCGTCCTGGCGGCGGCGGAGACGCCGGCGGCCGCCCCGGCCGCCGGTGGGGAGAAGCCCGCGCTGTTTACCGCGGCGCAGGCCGATGCGGGCAAGAAAGCCTATGCCGACAATTGCGCGCAATGCCATGGCGACAATCTGGAAGGGATGGCCGGGCCGGCCCTGAAGGGGAAGAACTTCGCTTCGCCCAAGGCGAATTTCCATGTCGGCGATATCTTCACGATCGTGTCGCAGAACATGCCGGCGACCCAGCCGGCCAGCCTGCCGCACGACGTCTATGTGAACATCATGGCGTTTCTGCTCCAGCAGAACGGCATGCCCGCAGGATCGACCGCACTGACTTTCGACGGGGCCAAATCGTCGACCGTGCCGCTGGTCTATAGCGGAGACTGATCTTTCGCGAGGGCACTGGAATCGGGATTCCAGTGCCCTTTCGATCCCGAAATGCGTGCGCGCATTTCGGGAGCAGGATACCGGGGCATCCGCATCCAAGACGTGAGCGGAGCCTGTATAAGCAATGCGTAATTGGTAGTTCACGCTATAGTGGCGAACGCGTTATAAAAAAAACAAGAAACAGCGGAGTTTGTCAGATGTCGGCAAGACATTGGGCGCATGTGGGTTTGACAGCCGTCCTGGCTGCCGGTGGCGTGTCCATGCTGTCGGCCCGGTGCGCCAGGGCTGACGATTACAGTGATCTTCTTGATATCCTGCGGGCCAAGGGCGCACTGACGCGGGTCGAATATTCGACCCTGCTGGCCAGGCATCGTCATCATGCGGTCGAGCCGGCCTCGGCCCAGGGGTCGCGGCGGGGGCGGCGTGCCGAAGCCGCTTCGGACGGCGCGGTGATGCCGGCGGTGGTCGCCGCCCAGCGCGCGGCGGACAGCGCGGCGGCGAGCGCCCGTGCCGCCGAGGCCTCGATGCTGGCGGCGCGCAGCACGATCGACAGCCCCAGCGTGGTGCGGGTCGCGCCCTATGTTTCCGGCAAGGGGCTGACCTTCAAGGCTGGTCCGATCGATATCAATTTCTCGGGCTTCGTCAACGGGTTTTACAGCTACAACTCTCCCGGACACGGGTTGCCGGTGGCGGGCGGCCTGTCGAGCGGGGGCAGCGGGTTCGATTCGTCTGCGGTGCGTAACGGCCTGCTGCCGGCGGGCTTCGTCCTCAAACTGTCCACCACGCAGTCGGGGATCGACATGTCGGCGGTGCTGGGCCTGTATCCCGGCCTCAACAACGCCAATCCGGGCGCGTTCAACGCCAATTCCGGCGGCAGCCCGGTCGGGCTTGGCACCGCGGGCATCGATCTGCGTCAGGTCTATCTGACGGCGGGAACCAAGAGCTTCGGCACCGTGAAGCTGGGCCGCGACCTGGCGTTGTTCGGCTCCGACGCGATCCTGGAGGATGCGACGCTGCTGAGCGTCGGTTCGACCGGCAGCAATGCCGCGCCGGCCAATACCTCGCTGGGCCGTATCGGCCTGGGCTATGTGTATGCCGACTGGATTCCGCAGATTTCCTATGCCTCGCCGGTGATACACGGTTTCCAGGGATCGGTTGGCGTCTTCCAGCCGCTGGATGAGTTCAATTACGCAGGCCACGGCCTGTCGGCGGAATCGACGCAGCACAGTTCGCCGATGGTGCAGGGCAAGATCACCTACAGCTTCAAGATCGGCGACCTGAGCACGAAGCTCTGGTCCAGTTTCCTGATCCAACACCAGCAGGGCCTGACCAGTAGCCTGCTGACGCAGGACGAGCGGCGGGGCGCCATGGCCGAGGCGGGCGAAATCGGTGCCAAGCTGACCTACGGCCGGGCCCAGGCCGTGGTCTATTATTATCGTGGCAGCGGGCTCGGCACGACGGGCCTGTTCTTCGACGGGGTCGCGGCGAACGGGCGCAAGCGCGATTCGGAAGGATACTACGTCCAGGGCGCCTACAACTTCACCAAGCGTCTCAAGCTGGTGGGCAGCTACGGCGTCAGCAACCTGTATCTGGCGTCCGGCGATACCGCGACCGGGCTGGTCCGCCGCAACCAGTCCGAGGTTGGCGCGGGGTATTACGACCTGACGGACTGGCTGAAGCTGGTGGTCGAATATGCCCATACCCAGGCGGCGGCGCATAACGGCAACTCGGCCAGCGACAATACCGTCTCGGCCGGCGCGATCCTGTTCTTCTGACGTCTTTCCCATCCGGGGGCGCGTTTGCCCCCGGATGATATCGGCGCGGGTGCGCCGATGCCTTTTCGCTTTCCGATCGGCTACGCCGCCCCCCGCCCATCCATGGTTCCGCCCGCCTGTGTGGCGATGGCCAGCCGGATCAGGTCCGCGGTGCGGGCCACGCCCAGCTTGGTCTTGATCATCCCCGCCGTGTTGGCCACCGTCTTGTAGCTGACGCCGAGCGTCGCCGCGATGTCCGACAGGCTGCGCCCCTCGCCCAGAAACCGCATGATATCCAGGTCCCGGGCCGTCAGGCGGCCGAAATCGCGGCCGAGCACGTCGCGATGTTCGTCGAGCAGGGTGGCGATCGGGGTTTCGACGTAGCATTGTCCGCCCATTGCCTGCCGGATGGCGTCCAGCAGGTCGTCGGCGCCGATCGTTTTCGAGACATAGCCGGTTGCTCCGGCATCCAGCGCCCGGCGCGCGTAGATCGGGTCGGCATGCATGCTCAGGACCAGCACGCGCAGGCCGGCATCGCGCAGGCGGGGCACCAGCCACAGGCCGCCGGCGCCGGGCAGGCCCAGATCCAGCACCACCAGGTCCGGCCGCGCGCGCAGGGCGACCTCCAGGGCGGTCGGGGTGTCGGCCGCTTCGAGGATCGTGGCGCCCAGCGACGCGGACAGCAATTGCCCCAGGCCCGCGCGTACCACCGTGTGGTCGTCCACCAGAAGAATGTTCATGCGTCGTGCGCCTCCGGCGCCATGGGGTGGGGGATGAGAGGGTGGTCCGGGTCGGGCAGGCTGGCGAGGACGGTCCAGCCCCGTTCGCGGGTGATCTCCAGGGATCCGCCCAGGGCCGCGAGCCGGCAGTGCATGCCGGCGAGGCCGAAGCCCGGCGCGTGGGGGCCTGCCGTGCCGTCGTCATGGACCGACAGGACGATCCGTCCGCCGCCGCGCGTGGCGTGGAGCGCGATGCGCGAGGGCCGGCCGTGGCGCGCGGCGTTGCTGACGGCTTCCTGTGCCACGTGGGACAGGGCGTCGTCCGTCATGTCGTCCAGGGTGGCGAGTGCCGGATCGCAGAAAACCGTGAAGACGATGTGCGGAGCGACAATGTTCCAGAACAGGACGATCCCTTCCAGCGTGTCGGGAAGCCTGTGGCCGGGGGTGTCGTGCAGCCGTTGCAGAATCGCGCGCAGGGTGCGCTGGATCGAGCCGGTGGCATCCTGGATGGCGCGGACCTGCGCGGGGATGGCGTCGTGCCGGCCCTCCTGGGCGGCGCGGGCGAGCGTCGCGGTGAAGGTGGTGATGCCGAACAGCAGGGGGCCGACCTCGTCATGCAGGTCGCGCGCGATATCGGCGCGTTCTTCTTCCGCGATGCGCGTGACCTGGTCCTGGAGGTGCCGGTTCTGCGCGGTCGCGGTGCGCAGGGCGCGGGCCATGCGATTGAAGGACGCGGCCTGGCCCGCGATATCGGCGGGGCCGGCCTCGGGCAGGTCCACCATCTCCTCGCCCGCCGCGATGCGGGCGTACCCGTCGGACAGGGTGGCCAGCGGGCGCAGGCCGCGTATCACGACGACGCAGCATGATCCGGCGATCAGCAGGACCAGCAGGGTGATGGTGGCGAGCTGGACCCTCAATTCGCCCCAGCGTTCCGCGGCCTCGTTGGTCGCATCCGCCCGCAGGCGCAGGTGCCATCCCGCGGGAAGGCCGGTAGGGGTGAGGATCACCGGCGCCATGGCCGGAGCGGTGGCGCGCAGGAACCAGGCGGGCGGGCGCGGTCCGGCCGCCAGGCGGGACTGGTGCAGGACCTGTCCGGTGTGATCCGTGATCTGGGCCTGTATGTGGCGGTTGCCGTCGAAACTGTCGCAGAGTGTCGCAGGCCATCCGGCGGCTGAGGCGGCCGGCGGGGGCGGTGTGGCGGCCATATCGGCGCGGGCGTTCGCCAGCGCGGCGGCCAGTTCCACCCGGATCGAGCGTGTTGCCTGCCATGCGGCCAGGCCGGACCCGGCCGCCAGGCCGATGAGGGCCGCCATGGCAAGCGCTCGCAGCAGGCGGCCCAGCAGGCTGAGGCGCGTGCCGAAGGGCCACGACGGGAGAAATCCTGTCCAGCGCGGAGGATTTTTACGATGTTCGGGAAAATGTCCCATCGACTTCCCTGATCCCGTCCGATCTGATGACCGCGTGGCATGCCAATCCAAAGAGAAGAATAAACGCATGTTTGAAAAGATGATTGGACGGAGGGCCATGTATCTGGCCTCCGCCGCGCTCTGCCTTCTGCCCGCCCGGGCGGTCCTGGCGCAGACGGTGCCGACGCCGGTGCCGGGTGGTGTGACGGCCGGGATAGAGCCGGAAGACATCACCGTGATCGGCACCTCGCCGTTGCCCGGCTCGGGCATCGACCGCGACCGGTTGCCGGCCGCGACCGTCATCCTGACCGCGCATGATCTGCAACTGACCGGGACGGCCGACCTGCTGCATGCGCTGGATAGCCGCCTGGCGGGTGTCAGCCTCAATTCGGCCTCGGGCAATCCTTATCAGCCCACCATCGTCATGAACGGATTCCAGGCGTCGCCGTTGCAGGGAACGTCGCAGGGCATCGCCGTCTATCTCGATGGCGTGCGCTTCAACCAGGCGTTCGGCGACACGGTGAACTGGGACCTGATCCCGGACCTGGCGATCGAACGGGTGGCGGTCGAAGGATCGAACCCGGTCTTTGGCCTGAACGCCCTGGGCGGCGCGCTGAATGTGCGGATGAAGAATGGCTTCAACAGCAAGGGGGGCGAGTTCGACCTGTCCGGTGGGTCGTTCGGGCGCATCGTGGCGCAGGGTGACTATGCCGCGCGGCGGGGCAACTGGGGTTTCTATGTCGCCGCGCGGGAGGTGCATGAGGATGGCTGGCGCGACCTGCAAAGTTCCGACATCCAGACCCTGTACACCGATCTCGGCTGGAAGGGAGAGGCGACGGAAGTGCATGGCAGCCTGGACCTGGCCAACTCGGTGTTGAACGGGCCGGGAACCTCGCCGGTGGAATTGCTGCGCGCCGATCCGAGGGCGCAGTTTACTGCGCCCAACCAGATGGCGAACAAATTCATCCAGTTCGCCCTGAACGGCCGGCACAGTTTTACCGATACGCTGTCGATACAGGGGCAGGCGCATTACGATTATTTCCAGCAACGGGTTCTGAACGGCAATGCGCCCAATGACTCGCCCTGCGACGACGGGTCGGGCCTGATGTGTACCGATGACGGCGATCCTTCGACCACGCGGGGCGGGGCGACGATTCCTGATTTCCTGAACGGCGGCCCGTATTCCGAACTGGATCTGCAGACGACCAATACCAATGGCTATGGCGTATCGATGCAGGAGACCGAAACCCATTCTCTGTTCGGTCTGCGCAATCATGAGGTCGCGGGCGTCAGTTTCGATGGCGCGCAGACGATGTTCACCGGGTCCGCCCTGCTGGGCGGGATTACGCCGGTGACCCGCGTCTATTACGGCCCCGGCTACGTGATCGACGAACCGGGCGAGACCGTGCCGGTACGGGTGCGGGTGAACGATGCCTATGTCGGCGTGTTCGGCACCGACACGATCGACCTGACGCCGCGCCTGTCGCTGACCGGATCGATTCGCTACAATTTCGCGCAGATCAACCTGGCCGACCAGAATGGCGGGGATCTGAGCGGGCATCATGCCTATTCGGCGATCAATCCCGGAGGCGGGATCAGCTACCGCCTGACGGAGTGGGCGACGATTTATGGCGGCTATGCGGAAGCGAACCGGGCGCCGACGCCGGCCGAGCTGTCGTGCGCCGGGCCGCAGAACGCGTGCAGCCTGGCCAATTTCTTCGTCGGCGATCCGGACCTGAAGCAGGTGAGGGCCCATACGTTCGAGGCCGGGCTGCGTGGCGGCTTTGCCATCGGCCATGCCGGGCGGTTGAGCTACGATCTGGGGCTGTTCCGTACCGATGCAGACAACGACATCGTCTTTATCAATAGCGAGACGCTGAACCGCGCGTTTTTCGCCAATATCGGGGCGACCCGCCGCCAGGGTGGCAAGGTGCATCTGGCCTGGCAGGCGGATGGCTGGTCGGCGTGGCTGAATTATACCCATACCGACGCGACCTATCGCAGCGGCTTCGTCGAGGATGCGGGCAGCAATCCCGCCGCCGATGACGACGGCAACATCACCGTCAGCCGGGGGAACCGCCTGCCGGGCATTCCGCTGGACAAGCTGACCGGCGGCGTGGATGTGCGGATCACCCCGATCTGGACTGTCGGCGGCGATTTCGACTTGCAGGGCGGGCAGTATCTGTACGGCGACGAAGCCAACCTGACGCCGCGCCTGCCGGGATTCTTCGTGCTGAACCTGCATACGTCGGTCCAGGTGACACGCACGCTGCAATTGTTCGGCAGCATCTCGAACGTGACCGACCGAAACTATTACACCTATGGGACGTTTTCGCCGACCAACTCGGTCTATCTGTCGCAGGCGCCGGGGGCGACCAATCCGCGCAGCTACAGCCCCGCCGCGCCGATCGGCGGTTACGGGGGCGTGCGCGTGACGTTCTGAGCCCAGGCCCCAAGCCGGGTGCCTGTCGGCACCCGGTCCTTCATGTTGGCGGGTTTTCAGAAGAACCCCAGCTTCTTGGGGGCGTAGCTGACCAGAAGGTTCTTGGTCTGCTGGTAATGATCGAGCATCATGCGGTGGTTTTCGCGCCCGATGCCGGATTGCTTGTAGCCGCCGAACGCGGCGTGCGCCGGGTAGGCGTGATAGCAGTTCGTCCACACCCGCCCGGCCTTGATCGCCCGGCCGACGCGATAGGCGCGGGTGCCGTCGCGGGTCCAGATACCCGCCCCCAGGCCGAACACCGTGTCGTTGGCCAGTTTCACCGCCTCGGCATCGTCGCGGAAGGTGGTGACGGAGACGACGGGGCCGAAGATCTCTTCCTGGAAGATGCGCATCCGGTTGTTGCCCTGGAAGACCGTCGGCTGGATGTAGCAGCCATTCGCCAGGCTTTCCCCCACATCGGCCCGGGCGCCGCCCGTCAGCAGCTTCGCGCCTTCCTGCTGTCCGATTTCGATATAGGACAGGATCTTGTTCATCTGGTCGACGGAGGCCTGGGCGCCGACCATCGTCGCGAGATCCAGCGGGTTGCCCTGCCTGATCGCGGCGACCCGGCGCAGCGCGCGTTCCATGAACCGGTCATAGATGGATTCGTGGATCAGGGCGCGCGACGGGCAGGTGCAGACCTCGCCCTGGTTGAAGGCGAACAGGACGAAGCCTTCGATCGCCTTGTCGAGGAAATCGTCATCCTCGGACGCGATGTCGGCGAAGAAGACGTTGGGCGACTTGCCGCCCAGTTCCAGCGTGGCCGGGATCAGGTTGTCGGCCGCCGCGTGGGCGATCATCTTGCCGGTGGGCGTGGAGCCGGTGAAGGCGATCTTGGCGATCCGGCTGTTGGAGGCCAACGCCGTGCCGGCCTCGCGCCCGAAGCCGTTGACGATGTTCAGGACCCCGGCGGGCAGGATGTCGGCGATCAGTTCCGCCAGGACCATGATCGAGGCCGGCGTCTGCTCGGCCGGCTTCATCACCACGCAATTGCCCGCCGCGAGCGCCGGCGCCAGCTTCCAGGCGGCCATCAGCAGCGGGAAGTTCCAGGGGATGATCTGGCCGACCACGCCCAGCGGTTCGTGGAAATGATAGGCGACCGTGTCATGGTCGATTTCCGACAGCGCGCCTTCCTGCGCGCGGATGCAGGCGGCGAAATAACGGAAATGGTCGACGCACAGGGGCAGGTCGGCGTTCAGCGTCTCGCGCAGCGGCTTGCCGTTGTCCCAGCTTTCGGCGCGGGCCAGCAGTTCCAGATTGTCCTCGATCCGGTCGGCGATGCGGTTGAGCAGCAGCGCGCGCTGGGCTGCGGTGGTCTCGCCCCAGGCCTCGCGCGCCGCGTGGGCGGCGTCGAGCGCGCGTTCGACATCCTCGGCCCTGGAGCGCGCCACCTTGCACAGGATGCGGCCGTCGACCGGCGAGGGGTCGTCGAAATATTCGCCACTGAAGGGTGCGACCCAGCGGCCGCCGATAAAATTGTCGTACTGCGCCTTGAACGGTGACGACATGTCGATTCGATGGCTTTCCAGCGAGTCCATGGTCATTCTCCTTCTTGGTCGCCGCGAAAGAAGCGGCCGACCTTGGGAAAGTGACGATGGAGACTGGATTTGTCAGCGGGCCACGATCGGTCTGCCGCCCGATCTGTCGCACTTCCGCGACAGGTCTGGGTGTCGGCAGAATTCAGGCCGGCGTCCTAATGAATGTCGTGGCGTTTCAGCCGGCGGTGCAGCGTGGCGCGGCTGACGCCCAGTTCCCGCGCGGCGGCCGAGATGTTGCCGTTGCAGCGTTTCAGCACGCGTTGCAGGGCGGCGTGGGCGGCGCGGCCAGGATCTTCATGCCCGGTATCCGACAGCAGGTCGGGCAGCGTCATGGGCTTGCCGGCGCGCAGGCCGAACAGGGCGCGGGCGGCCTTGTTGGTGCCGACGATCACCTCGTTCTTGTCCAGGGCCAGCAGGGCCTGGGCCTCGTTGCCCAGCGAGATGATGCGATGGCCGGCGAAGGCCTCGCCGAACAGCCGGGTTTCGATCCGACGGGCGGCGTCCTCGACCACCAGCGACAGGAAGGAGAGCGTCGATGAATCGCAATCCTCGCGGCATGAGGAAATGTCGATGCCGCCCACGGGACTGCCCGACGGATCGTGGATGGGCGCCATGGTGCAACTGAGCCCCGCGTTGCGGGTGAAGAAATGCTGGTCGCGATGAATCGTCAGCACCCGGTCCTCGGCCAGGCAGGTGCCGATGCCGTTGGTGCCCTCATGGGCTTCGTCCCAGATGGCACCCAGTTTCAGGCCCCAGTTGCCAAAGATATCCTCGTCGCCGGGCAGGCATCTTTGCTCCAGCGCGACGCCGCGCGCGTCGCAGAGCAGCATGCAGAAACCCCCGCGGCGGACCGCGGAGGCCAGCCGGTCCAGAACGGGTTGTGCCGCGTGCAGCAGGAGCGCGCTGCGTTCGCGCGCCTCGCGGTAGGCCGGGGCGTCCAGGCGGCGCGGCGGCGCGTTGTGGTCCGGGGTCAGGCCGTAATGGCGCAGCGAGCGGGACCATGAGGCGGCGAGCGCCGACCGGCCGGACGCGGATTCGTCGCTCAGCATGCTGAAGATACGATCCGCGTGGGGCATTTTCGCGGTAGCGTGATGATTGTCGAGTGATCTTGTTTTCGTCACTCTTGGCCTCTGCGTTTCCGGCATGTCCGTTATGTCGAGACGCTAATCATGTGCGGACGGCCAGGGCAATCATGTCGTGTTCACAAATGCGCGGGAACCGGCCGGGGCCTCCGTCCCGGACCCGTCGGGAAACCGGAGCGGGCAAGGGCGGTTACTATCGCCGCAGCGGTGGAGAGGGGACGATGTCCATGCGTGATCATGACCATTCCGGGCCCCGGCGGCCGATGCCGACGCCCGCGCCCGGGCCGTTCGATCCGAATGATCCGATCCCCGGCGAGGTGCCGGATGAGGATCCGTTCGAGCCTGACGATGATGACGAGGGGCCCGTCCTGTAGGTGGCGGGTGGCTTCGGCTTTCAGATCATGCGCGCGCCGACGATGGTCAGCACGGTTGCCAGGACCACGCGCTGGACGCTCTCGCGGACCATGCCGACGAACAGGCTGCCCAGGATGATCCCGGGGATCGATCCGACCAGCAGGGACAGCAGCATGCCGGGATTGACCGAGCCCAGCAGCCAGTGCCCCAGTCCGGCGACCAATGTCAGCGGTACCGCGTGCGCGATGTCGGCCGCGACGATGCGTGCGGTCGATAATCCGGGATACAGCACCAGCAGCGCCGTCACGCCGATCGCGCCCGCCCCGACCGACGACAGCGAGACCAGAAGGCCCAGCAGCGCCCCGATGGCGATGGTCAGGACATGGGTCCGGCGGTCGGTCAGGCCGGCGGAGAAGCCGGCCAGACGCTGCATGATGGCTGCGCGAAACAGGATGCAGGGCGCGGTCAGCAGCAGGGCGATGCCCAGGCTGCGGGTGATCAGGTGCGTGGTGATCAAGGATGGGGCGCCCATCATATGCAGCACCACCAGGGCCAGCGCGGATGCCGGGATGCTGCCGCTGGCCAGCCGGCGCACCACCTTCCAGTCCACTCCGCCGGAAAATCCATGCACGCCGGTACCGACGGCCTTGGTGACCGCGGCGTAGAGCAGGTCGGTGCCCACCGCTGTCTGGGGATGCACGCCGAACAGCAGGATCAGCAAGGGTGTCATCAGGGACCCGCCGCCGACCCCGGTCAGGCCGACCAGAAAGCCCACGCCCAGGCCGGAGAGCGAATATAACGGCTGGATCATGTTGATGAAATTCATAACAAGGGATTCCGGGGGCGTGTCGAAGACAGCGCATCATAGTGAGGGTTTTTTTTCAATCAACGATCAAATATGGTGATACAGTTCGCAACGGGTGCGTAACGTGAGGGACCGTGATCATTCTTCTGCCGCTGCTGGTTCTGTGCGGCCTGTTGTTCTCCGTCCTGGTTTCGGGGCGGGAACTGCCTGCCAACGGGCCGCTCTGGGATAGCGCCATGGCGTGCGGCTTCATGGCCTACGGGCTGGTGGCGTTCCTGTTTCTGCTGACCGGGCGACCGCTGCGGATTCCCTTCAACGACGGGCGGTTCTTCACCGTCGCGCATCGTCTGTTCGGGTGCGTCGCCGGCCTGCTGATCGCCCTGCATGTCGGGCTGTCGCTGTGGGCCGAACCGCTGACGGTCCGTTATCTGCTGCCGGGTGGGCCCGGGTACATGCTGGCGGGGCTGGCGGGCATGCTGCTGGCCGTTCTGGACATCGGCCCGTCCTTTCCTGCCGCGCGCCGCCGGATCTGGCGGACGGCGACCCGCTTTCGCCAGGTGCATGGGCTGGCGGCGCTCGGCCTGCTGGGGCTGGCGAGCGTTCATATCACCTGGGCCCGCCTGCATGTGCAGGGGCGGCACCAGATCGCGGCGATCGCGGTGATCGCGGTCTGCTGCGCCATCGTGCCGTGGATCGGACGGCATGGTCGGCTGCCTCGGCCATCGGGGCATCGGCGCCGCAATACCGCGCCGGTCGCGGTTCGGCTGGCGGGAGTGGTCGGTGGCGTGTCGCTGGGAGTCAGCGTGGCGTATGGGCTTTATTTCAGCCGATGGCTGGCGCCGTGACCGGGTGGCTGCCTGCGTGCATGCTCGCGACAGTTCTTGGCATGGCGGCCGGAGTGGCCTGGTGGTGCGAAGCGGGTGCCGGTCATGCCGCGCCGATTCCGGTCGTGTTCCTGCATCGCGACCATGCGGCTTATAATTGTGTGCAGTGCCATCATGACGTGCTGGAACCCGCACTGGCGTCGGCTCCCGACCGGACCTGCTTCGGCTGCCATCGCACGTGGCCGGACCAGGCGGCGCTGGCGCTGTCGACATTTCATGATTTCTGCGAGGGTTGCCACCTGACGCGGCGCCGTGATCATGCCACCGCCGGTCCGGTCCGGTTGTGCCATGGTTGCCATGTGCCGCCGGCGGGCAGGAAGGGGCAGGATATCTTTTGAGGAAAACTGGCCTTATGCGACGCTGGACAGTCGCGTGACGATGGCGGTGAGGTCATTCTGGCTTCGGATGCCCATCTTCGAAAAGATGGTTTTCAGGGACGAGCGGGCGCTTTCGTAGGAGAGGCCGATCCGGGCCGCGCTTTCCTTCAGGGAGCCTGTATGCCCCAATGTCTGGGCCAGCATTGCCTCGGAGCGGGAGAGGCCCAGGGTTTGCAACATGGCGATCATGTTGCCCGTGTCGCGCGTGATGTCGTGAAAGAAGACGACCTTGCATCGGTCGTTTACGCTGAGATGGTCGAGGATGATGTCGGGCACCGGCATCGACCGGGCCAGCAATGTCCTGCCGTCGGGAGTGGTAAATGCCGCGATTTCGGACGATGCGGCGTTCGGAGGACGGTCCTGACGTGTTGAAATGAGTCGATCCCACAATTTCTGATTGTGCGCAGACAGGAAGGTTAGTCTATTGTTTGAGAGACGAAACAGACCATTGATGGCGCTGCTGCCGTATTTGTTTACGAAAATAACGTCTTCATTTTCTCTTACCAGGAAGATGCCGAACTTCATCTGGTCGTAAAGGTAGGATAGCCTGTTTACCTTCGAGGACAGTGCATGCATATTCCGGGCCATGAGGATTGAATTCTTTATATGACCCGAAAAAAAACACAGATCTATTTCAGATGTGGCTTTATCGTAAGAATAGTTTTTTCCTCTCTGCCCCGCTAGGAAGAACGCGATATCCTGCTGGCATATGTATATTCTTTCGGTGTGGGAACATCCATGTTTATTGAGAAAATCGACATAATAGGGGGAATTGCGGATTTCGTCGGGTGACAGGAGATCGATATCGCGTATCAAGCCCTTATACCGGGGGAGATTGGGGCGTAATCTACGGAACGGATTGATGTTGATGTAATAAGTATAATATTCATGGTCTGGTGTCTTGTCGACCGATGAACTGAGTTTCAGGGAGTCGTCGTTCGTATTTTCGGGGACAATCGCTATGCCCCTGTACCCGGTAATCTGCGCGAGACGTGACAGCGTCGGTGTCCAGTTTTCAGGATGGATGGCAGACGCGTAGATATCTTCCACCAACGTGTTGATCGTCATCATCGACATGGAAGACTCTGCCATGCTCCGCTACGGGGAGAAAAAAGTATAAACTCGCTTCCTGCGGCGGATTTTCGTTTTTGTAAATCCCCATTTGGGGTGTGAGGAGACGTTGCGCTTTTGTTAATCGTTTTCGTGCCCGGTTTCAGCAGCACGAAGGCGGCGCACGGGATATCGATATGTTAAGGATGCATGGCTGATCAGCGTTGCGGGCATAGAATGCTCTATTTTCGGAAAATTTTGCATTTTATGCAAATGAAATGGCGATTTCCGTAAAAATAACATGAGAAGCGCGAGTTTCTCAAATTTTTTGCGGAGACTTTGAATATTGAATAGTATAAAATATTAATAAATCGTGATATCTGCGACTTAGGGTCGGGGGAGCTGTCTCCAGGTGCGGCGGACCTCCTGGCGGAAGCGCGTGTCTGATATCTGATTGGGAATTCCATGAGGCGTCGGTTGGATAGGGCAATGCATTCGGGGCCGCTTCGTCGGGTCGTCATCGATTCCGTTCTTGCCGGTATCGTCGGGCTGTCGCTGATCGTGCTGGTCAGTGCGCTTGCGTTGTCGGATCGGCAGCAGGGACTGTTCGCGCTCGGTACAATCGCTCTGATGCTGTCGGTCAATCGCCTTCCGGGACGTCTGGTCAGTTGTTTCCTGATCACGCTGTCCATCATGATGTCGATGCGCTACATCGTCTGGCGGGTCGGGACGACGATCACCCATGACAATATCGTGCAATTCAGTCTGTCGATCGCGCTGCTTCTGGCCGAATGCTATGCCCTGCTTGTTCTCTGCCTGAGTTATTTCCAGATGGTCTGGCCGCTGGAGCGGCAGGTGCAACCGCTGCCGGCGGACAGGGCACTCTGGCCGACGGTCGATATCCTGGTTCCGACCTATCAGGAAAGCCTGGACGTGGTACGCGCGACGGTGCTTGCGGCGCAGGCGCTCGACTGGCCTGCGGACAGGCTGAATGTCTACATCCTGGACGACGGGCGGCGGCAGGATTTCCGCGATTTCGCCATCGCGTGCGGGGCCGGATATATCACGCGCCCGGACAATCGTTTCGCCAAGGCCGGGAATCTCAACCACGCGCTGGGCGTGATCGACGGCGAACTGGTTGTGGTATTCGACTGCGACCATGTGCCGGTGCATGATTTTCTGAAGCAGACGGTTGGCTGGATGGTGGCCGACCCGACGATGTGCATGCTGCAGACCGTGCATTATTTCTATTCGGCGGACCCGTTCCAACGCAATCTGACGGCGGTCGAACAGGTGCCGCCGGAAGGCAACATGTTCTATGGCCTGATCCAGGACGGGAACGATCTGTGGGATTCGGCCTTTTTCTGCGGGTCATGCGCCGTGATCAGACGCGCCGCGCTGGACAGTGTCGGGGGCTTCGCCACCGAGACCGTGACGGAAGATGCGCATACCGCCCTGAAGATGCAGCGCAAGGGCTGGAGTACCGGCTATCTGCGTCAGGCACTGGCGGGCGGACTGGCGACCGAACGGCTGATCTTCCATATCGGGCAGCGCATGCGCTGGGCGCGTGGAACGCTACAGATCATGCGGCTCGACAATCCCCTGCTGGGGCGTGGCCTGCGCTGGGAGCAGCGGCTCTGCTATCTGTCGTCGATGTCGCATTTCCTGTTCGCGGTGCCGCGCATCATCTTCCTGACAGCCCCGATGGCCTTCCTGCTTCTGGGGCAGAATGTCCTGAAGGCGTCGCCGCTGGCGGCCCTTGCTTATGCGGGGCCGCATATCCTGCATTCGATGCTGACCCTGTCGCGGATCGAAGGACGCTGGCGCTATACGTTCTGGAGTGAGCTTTACGAAACCTCGCTGGCCATGTTCCTCGTGCGTCTGACGGCGTCGACCTTTCTGCGGCCGACCAAGGGGCGTTTCAATGTGACGCGCAAGGGTACGCGGCTTCATAACGATTATTTCGATTTGCGGGCGGTCTATCCCAACGTCATCCTGGCCGTCCTGCTGGCGACGGCGGTGCTGCGCGGCATTTTCGGGGTGAGTATCGAGCGACTGGACCCGGCGGATTTCCAGTCGATGCTGCTCAATACATTCTGGGCCCTGTTCAGCCTGTTCATCGTTCTGGCGTCGATCGCGGTCGCCCGTGAAACGCGCCAGAGCCGTGTCCAGCATCGCGTGCGCGCCGACCTGCCGGTTACGCTGCGCACGGAGACCGGCGAGACCTGGCGGACCCGTACCACCGATCTGTCGCTGGGCGGGGCCGGGCTTCTGGTGCCGGAGGGAATGCGGATCGCCGGACCGATGCGGGTCGTCCTTGATTACGACGATGCGCGGTACGGTATCGACGTTTCGGTGCCTGTCGAGATCCTGCGGCAGCGCGGAGACCGGATTCATGCGCGCTGGCTGATTTCGGGGCTGCATGAGGAGCGGCAGGTCGTTTCGATGATCTTCGGGCGTCTGGATGCCTGGGCCTCGTGGGACGATTTTCCCCGAGACCGGCCTATCAGGAGCTTTTTCATCATCCTCAGGAACATTGCCGCCCTGTTCAGGCCCCGTTCCAACGAGGTTCGTTCCGTCATTTCCGGCGAGGACGCGTCGTCCGACGACGTGCCAGCCAAGACATTGGAGAAGGCAAGTTTCGTGGTGAAACCTTCACGACAGGCCGCGCAGCGTGGCGTAGTGGCTTCCTGTCTTCTGGCGGCGGGCCTGGCGATGGCAGGCATTCCGCCGGCCCTTGGGCAGACCGGCGAGGCATCGGCCGCGCTGCCGGCCGCGCCGGGGCTGCCGATCAACGACCCCAATGCCGGCGACCGTAATCCGGCATCGGCGGCCGATGCCGCCATCGCCGCGCGCGTCTCGGATACCGAGGTGACGAATACGCTCTCGCTACGTGATCTTGGGGTGTCCGGTCCCATGGTCCTGCGCGGATACAGCCCGCTTCAGGGCGTGACTGTCGCGGTGCCGGCCAACCGCGTCGTGACCCACGCGCAACTGACGCTGTCCGGTGCGCTGTCGCCTGAGCTGCTTCCCGAAGCGAGCGCGGTGACGGTGACGCTGAACGAGCAATATATCGGTACCATAAAGGTTGATCCGGCGCATCCACAGTTCGGGCCGCTGACATTCGATATCAATCCGATGTATTTCGGCGGAAAGAACACGTTGAATTTTCATTTCGCCGGCGAATATCGGCGGGATTGCAACGATCTTTATAACGAGGTGCTGTGGGCGCGCATTTCCGACCTGTCGCGCCTGACGCTGACCACGGTGCGGATCGCGCCCGAGCGGGTGCTGTCGCGCCTGCCTGCGCCGTTCTTCGATCCGAATCTGCGCACGCCGGTGCGGATTCCGATGGTGGTGCCCGCCACCGGGGCCAGCATGCGGGCCAGCGGCATGATCGCGTCCTGGTTCGGCAAGCTGGCGGATTTCCGGGACTTCGCTTTCCCGGTCACCAACGCGATCCCGGATGCCGGCAATGCGATCGAGATCGGCGAGAATCTTCCCGTCGGGCCCGATGGCCAAATGCCCCATGGGCCGACATTGCTCGAAATACCCAACCCCAATGATCGCTGGGGAACGGTGCTGGTCGTGACCGGGCGTAACCCGCAGGAAGTGGAGATCGCGGCGCGGGCGCTGGTACTGTCGCCCTCGACGCTGGGGGCGGTGAGCGTGCAGGTGGTGGCGAATATCGAGGCCGACCCGCGCAAACCGTATGACGCGCCGTCTTTCGTGCCGACAGATCGTCCTGTTCGTTTCGGTGAACTGGCGCCGGCCGAGGCGCTGGAAGCGAACGGTTTCGCGCCCGCATCGCTCGCCATGCCGTTTCATCTGCCGACCGATCTTTATACCTGGCGGCAGCGGCCGTTCCTGATGGATTTGTGGATCCATCCGCCGGGGGTCATCGGTGGCACGACGGTCGATCTGGCGAGTTCGCGACTGGATGTGTCGATCAATGACATCTTCCTGCAACGGTCTTCGATGATCGCGTCGGGTACCTGGGATACGTGGTCGCGGCGGCTGGTCAATCCGCATTTCGGCACGGTCGGCATCCAGGTGGCGGTGCCGCCTTCGGCGCTGTTCGGCCAGAATCAGCTTCAATTCGCATTCGATGCCAGGCCGGTCGATCGTGGCGCCTGCCGTCATGTGCCGATCGACCTCCATACCAGCGTCGATGAATCCTCGGTGCTCGATTTCCGGCGCGCCTATCATTTCACCATGCTTCCGGACCTGGCCCAGTTCGCCCAGATCGGCTTCCCCTTCACGCGGATGGCGGATTTGTCGGAAACGACGGTGGTCATGCCGCGTCATCCGGACAACGCGACCTTGGAGGCTTATCTGGACCTGATGGGGATCTTCGGCGCGACGACATGGTATCCCACGACCGGCGTCTCGATCGTCTATGCGGATAGTCTGAATGCCAATCCGCCGTCGGGCGACATCATTTTCCTGACGACGGCGGGGCATGTGCATGAAGCCGATCCATTGCTTTCCCGCGCGCCTTATCAGGTGGATCAGGACCGGATCCTGGCTGGACAGATCACAGGTTTGCAAGGAATCCGCTACCTGTTCCAGGACCGGGACCAGAGCGGACTGCGTAATGCCGTGACGGCCAGGCTGCGGGCGCCGATCGTGGGGGCAGGACTGTTGATCGGCGCGCAATCGCCCTTTGCTTCCCATCGATCGGTCGTGGCGATCGTCGGCGACACGTCGCAGCGATTGCGGGAGATGGTGCTGTCGCTGCGCGACGCGGCCGTTCATCCGCTGATCCAGGGCGACCTGGTCATCAAGAACGGCGATCGGGTCTCCAGCTATCGCTCGGCGCCGCGTTATACGGTCGGGTCGCTGCCGTTATGGATGTGGCCGGCCTGGTACCTCGATGGCCATCTGTTCGGCCTGTCGCTGGCCGGTCTGCTCGGCACGGGTCTGCTGGCCTATGTGATCTGGCGGGGCCTGCGGCGCCGGGCACATCGGCGCCTGGGCGACATGCCCACTCACGATGATTGAGCAATAACTTTCCCTTAGAGAATGACAATGAGGAACGGAAACCGGATATGAGTGCGCTTCTCGCGGGACTGACGCTGCTGATCATCGGCGACAGCCATGTGACCTTCAAGGACTCGCTGCTGTCGGTCCTGCCGGACGCGTTGACGGCGCAGGGGGCGAAAGTCGTGGCCTATGGGGTCTGCTCGTCGCAGGCGGCGGACTGGGTGGTGCCGAATCCGAACAATGGCTGCGGCGCGGCCGAACGGATCGACGATGCCCCGATCGGGCCGCCGGACATGAAGCCTGCCGCGCCGCCCGCGATGGCGTCGCTGCTGGAGAAATGGCATCCAAATGTGGTGATGGTGGTGCTGGGCGATACCATGGCGTCCTACGGCCAGGAGAGTGTTTCCAGATCGTGGCTCGACGAGCAGGTGAAGACCCTGACCTACACGATCGGCAAGACCGCCTGTATCTGGATCGGGCCGACCTGGGGCCAGTACAGTCCGCGCTATGGCAAGACCGACGCGCGGGCCGCGGAAATGGCGGCTCTTCTCAAGAGCGAAGTCGCGCCCTGCACCTATATCGACGGTACCGCGCTGATGAAGCCGGGTTCGGTCGCCACTATCGACGGGATTCACGCCACGCCGGCCAGTTATCGGGTTTGGGGAGATGCGATCCTACAGGCGACGGTGCCGCTATTGCAGAAGATCAAGGCTGGGACGCCGGCCGCGCAGTAGCGCATCCTGGCATGTTCGCAACCCATTGACAGCGTATGAGTACGAAAGGCCGGAATGTTACAGCGTGCCACGACAGTTTCTGAGCCGGGTGGCTGGTGGGAAGCCCTGCGGCGAGATTTCCTCCCGGCTGACCGCCGGAGAGATATTGACGGCCTGCGCGGCGTGGCCGTGCTGCTGGTGGTGTTGTTTCATGCCGGGTGGATTCGTGGCGGGTTCATCGGTGTCGATGTGTTCATCGTGATTTCCGGCTATTTCATGGGCCGGTCCGCGTTGCTTCAATCGCCGTTTCGGCCGGTGCATTTCATGTGCCGGCGCCTGTATCGGCTGCTGCCGGCCCTGCTATGCATGATCGTCGCGGTCTGCGCGGCGATGATGTGGTGGGTCCTGCCCAGCGATCGGGCCGATATCGCGCTCAATGGCGCCTATGCGCTGGTCTATCTGTCGAACCTGTGGGCCGCCGGCCATGTCGGATATTTCGAGGGGCAGAGCATCGCCTATCCGTTCCTGCATACCTGGTCGCTCTCGCTGGAGATGCAGTTCTATACGATCATCTTCTTCATGGCGCTGTTCCTGCCCTATGTCAGGCATCGCGGCTGGGCGATCGTCGGGATCTTCGCGCTGTCCTTCGCGTTCAGTGTGACGGCCCATCTGCGCGGCGATGTCCAGGCCTATTACAGCATTTTCGATCGGATGTGGCAGTTCTCGCTCGGCACCATGATCTGGCTGCTGCCGAAGATCCGCCTGCCGTCCATTGCCGCGAACCTGGCGAGCGCGGTGGCGTGTGCGGCGATCATCCTGGCCGGATTGTTCTATTCCCTGCGTTTTGCCTGCCCGTCCTCCATGTCGATCGTGCCATGTCTGGCGGCGGCCGTGCTGATCGCGCTGCCGCAGACCTGGGTTTCACGGACGGGATTGAGCGTGCTGTCGCCGCTCGGCGTGATGTCGTATTCCGTCTATCTGTGGCATTGGCCCTGTATCGTCCTGGCGAACTACCTGCTGGTTTTTTCCGTACATGGCTGGGTCATGGCCGGCGTGCTGGTCCTTGCGCTGGTCGCCAGTTTTATAAGTTATGTCTGCGTCGAGCGGAACGGGCTGGCGTATGAAGGCCGCGTGGCCATGTCGGTCCGGGTGCGTGGAGCATTGTGCCTGGTCGGAGCCAGCGGGCTCGTCGCGCTGGGCCTGTCCATCGTATCGGCGGTGTCCCGTGTCCATTAGGCCGCGCTCGCCCTTGGGGCATGGACGATTGCGTGCATATCTGACCGGCATGACGATGCTGGGCGGTGTGCTCGCCCTGGGGGTGGCATATGCCCCGCAGGCGCCCGCAAGTCCCGCGCCGGCGGCCGATGCCAGTCTGGCGCGGGCCAGAGCGGTACTGGAACTGGTGTTGGAGCAAGGTCATTACTGGATCGATGCGGGACAGCTCGCCAGGGCGCGCGAAAGTATCGAGCGCGCGCTGGCGATCCAGCCGAACAATCCCGACGCGCTGGGCATGTTGTGCGCGGTGCAGATCGGCGCCGGCGACAGCGCGGCCGCGCAACTGACGGTGAATCGCCTGGCCGCCGCCGGGGGCGGCGCGGCGCAACTGGCGCGGCTGCGCGCGGCCCTGCGGGCGGGGCCGGTGGATCCGAAGGGTCTGGCGGAGGCCCGCAAGCTGGCCGGATCGGGCAGCATGTTGGCCGCGATGCTGCGGTATCGCGCGCTGTTTCATGACGGCGAGCCGCCGCCCGCGCTGGCACTGGAATATTACCGAGTGCTGGGCGGCACCATTCTTGGATATAACGAGGCCCGCGCCAGGCTGTCGGCGATGGTGGCGGAAAGCCCGTACGATCTGAACGCGCGACTGGCGCTGGCGCAGGTCCAGACCTATCGCGATTCATCACGGGCCCAGGGACTGGCGGAACTGCGCCGCCTGGCGGGAGCCGACACGCAGCCCCTGATCCGCACGCAGGCCATCGCGGCCTGGCGTGCAACGCTGTCCTGGGTGCCGATCGTGGGCGCCAGTATTCCGCTCTACGAGGACTGGCTGGCCCTGCATCCGGACGATGCGGCGATCGTCACCCGGTTGGAGAGGGCCCGGGCCGTCCAGGCGGAGATCGATGCGGGGAATGGCCGGACCGAAGGGTTCGTCCTGCTGGGGCAAGGCCGGCTGGACGGGGCCAGCGCCGCCTTCCAGCGCGCATTGATCGCCAGTCCGAAAGACGCGGACGTGCTGGGTGGGCTGGGGCTGGTGGCACAGCGGCGCAACCGGATCGCGGCCGCCCGCCGCCTGTTCCAGCAGGCGATCGCCGCGGATCCGGCGCATGCATCCCATTGGCGGGCCGCGTTGACGGCGTTGAATGCCAAAGGTGGGAATGATCCGGAGATTGTCGCGATCAACCGCCTGATGGCGGCGGGACGCTATGACGCCGCGCGGAGGGCACTCGCGCATCTGGCGCGGCGCCCTGAAATGGCGTCTGCATCGCTGCTGATGACCGCCGGGCTCGATCGGCTGCAAGGGCAGCCGGCCGAAGCAGAGCGTCTTTATCGGCAGGCGTTGCGGCGGCGGCCGGCCGATCCCGATGCCCTCTTCAATCTGGCGGACCTGTTGTACCAGGCCGGACAGGTGGAGGAGGCACGCGTCCTGGCGGCCAGGGTCGCGGCCCTGCGGCCGGCGTTGCTGCCCCGGCTGCAAGCCGCGGACGACGCGGTGCGTGCCGCCCGGGCCGAGACCGATGCCGAGCGGATCGGCCTGTTGCGCCAGGCCCTGGGACGGGTGCCGGGCGACCCGTGGCTGATCTTGCGCCTGGCGCAGGCACTCTATCATGGCGGCAAGATCGCCGAGGCCCGGAGGGCGATGGAGGCCTTGACCGGCGACAGGCACGGCACCGCGGCCAACCTGCAGGCCGGTGTGATCTTCGCGATGAACAGGCGAGATTACGATGAGGCGGGGGGGCTGCTGGAGCGGTTGCCGGTGGAAACGCGCGGTCCGGACATGCGGCGTGCCGCCGAACTGGTTGCATTCCATCGCCGCGTCGCCGCCATGCCGATGGAGGATGCGCGGTCGATACGGGCACTGGCCGACCAGCCGGATCCGACTGGCGACCGTGCGGCGATCCTGGTCGATGCGCTGCTGGCGCGGCACGACCGGGACGGCGCGCTGTGGGTGCTGGCGCATGAGAGTGCGATCACCGTGTCCCCCACCCCTGCGCAGAAACTGCTCTATGCCGGTCTGGCGCTGCGCCTGAACGCGCCCGGCGACGCACAGCGTGAACTGGACGGATATGACCGGCTTGTGCGGGCCGGCGTTGTGCGGCAGGCGGCCGATGCGGTGCTGGCGCGTGCGGACCTGGCGGTCGGGGTCGCGATCCAGCAGAGCGACGGGGATGTGCGTGCCGGGCGGCCGCGGGAGGCCTATCGCGTGATCGCGCCGATCGTCGGCCTGCATCCGGATTCGGTGCCGGCGTGGCTGGCCCTGGGGCGTGTCTACCATGCGTTGAAGCAGCCGCGGATGGCGTTGCGCGCCGATCGGGAAGCGCTGCGGCGGGAGCCGCGATCCGTCGATGCGTTGGCGGCCGTGACGCTGGACGCGCTGGGGCTGGACGACCGGCCGGCGGCCCGGGCGATGGAGCGGCGCCTGCTGGCCAATGCGCCCCGGCGGGCGACGACCTGGCGGATAAAGGCCGAGAACGATCGCCTCGACGGACACGACCGCCAGCAGGAGGCGGACCTGGTCTTTGCCCGCATGCTGCAATGCAGCGAGGAACAGGGACCTGCCTGCGCGCCCGCCGTCCGGCGGAAGCCGGATTATCGCTGGCCCGAGATCGAGACCGCCTATGTGCCGCTGCGTGGCGCCCCGCTGCCCGCCAGCGAACATTATCTGCCGCAGGATGGCCCGGTCGGGTCCATGAACCGGCAGATCGTCTATCTGCATGAGAGCACGTCGCCACAACTGGATGCCAACACCTATGTCCGCAGCCGTTCGGGTACGGTCGGGCTGGGGCAGTTGACCGAACTGGCGGTGCCCGTCACCGGAACGATCCCGTTCGCCTCCTGGCGGAACCGGGTTTCGGTCTCGATCACGCCTACGTTCCTCTTTACCGGCGATCCGCTGAGTCGCGCCTACAGCGCCGCCCGGTTCGGCACGGTTCCGCTCCTGGGTGACCGTTTCGGCGGACATCATGCCTATGACGCGCAGGGGGTCGGGCTGGATATCCGCTATGTCGACCATTGGTTCGCGGCCGATGTGGGCGCCAGCCCGCTGGGTTTCCCCATCGCCAACGTGTTGGGCGGGGTGGAATTTGCGCCGCGGCTGACCGACAACCTGACGCTGCGGATCACTGGCGACCGGCGGATGGTGACCGACAGCGAATTGTCCTATGCCGGCATGCGCGATCCGGGAACCGGCAAGGTGTGGGGCGGCGTCACGCGGATTGCGGGACATGGTTCGCTGGAGTGGGCCAACGAGATCTGGAACGCCTATGCCGGCGGTGGATTCGCGTTCCTGGAGGGGAGCCATGTCGCGGGGAATACCGAGGCCGATGCCGCGCTGGGTGGCAGCGCCACCGTGTGGGAGCGGGCGCATCGGCAGAGGTTGCGGCTTGGCCTGGATGCCGAATATATGGGGTATCGCCGGAATGAATACGCCTTCACCCTTGGCCAGGGCGGTTATTTCTCGCCGCAAAGCTATTTTGCCGTCATGCCCTCGCTTGATTATTCGGGCCATGTCGACCGTTGGACATGGTCGGTGCGGGGCGCGGTCGGGTACCAGAATTATCATGTGAACGGTGCGCCGTATTTTCCGCTGGATCCGGACATGCAGAGAATGATGGCCGTGCCTGGGCCGAACCGTTTCGACAGCCAGGGTGCCAGCGGTGTGGCCGGCAGCGGCCGGGCGCGGATCGTCTATCAGGTGACCGATGGCCTGCGTCTGGGGATCGAAGGCGGCTATATCCGGTCGGGGAGCTGGTCCGAGGCCAGTGGCATGCTGATGGCGCATTATCAGTTCGGCGGACCGTAGGAGGAAGATCATGCGTTCCGCGGGGCGGGCGGCAACTTATGGAAGGGCGTTTCTGTCATTCGGTCTGGCCTGGCTGACCTGCGGTTCGGTGTCGGCTGCCGAGCCCTGCGTGGTGGCCGCCGCCCCGGATATGGTGTGTGTCGCTTCCGCCGCGGATCCGCTGGCGCGGGTGCCCGGGATGTCGGACGATTCGCGGGCGGGCTATGCGCCGGGCGACCTGTGGCAGGCGGGGGGGCGGGCCTGGCGCGCCCTGTCGGTGCAGCCCGGCGCCGCGCGCTGGGCGCCGGTGCCGGTTGCGCGGCCGGGCGATGTGTTCGGGCGCCATGCCGTTTTCGCCGGTGGTACGATGCGGATGATCGGTGGCTATGCCGGGCCGGCGCTGGATGTCGCGGCGACCATTGCCGGCCGGGTTCGGCAACGGACGATCGCGATCCGTCCGGACGGCCGGTTCGATGCCCCGGCGCTGGAGGACGCGCTGGCGGCGCGTGACGCCGGGACGGCGCTGGTGGTGACGCGGATCTATGACCAGACCGGCCATCATCATGATCTCACCGCCCTGCCCGGGCATGCCGTGGCCCATATCGGGGCGGTGCGCATCGCGGGACAGGACGTGATCTCGTGGGGTGAGGAGAACGGACCGGGCGGATTCGTCATTCCGGCGGACGTGGCGCTGCCGCGCGACGGGTTCTTCTTCGGTGCCACGGGCATGGTCGCGTCGTCCAACAGCGCCACGGGCGCCGCTCCCGTTCTGGCGACCCTCGGCCAGGGGGCGGGGGCGTTCCGTGTCTTTACCGGCAGCTACACGCTCGACGGGTTCGTGCATCTGGGCGATGCCAACGGTCCCGATCAACGGAGCGGCTTCGTGCTGCCCAGCAGTCCGGCGGCGTTCGGGATCGGCGGCAGGCCGGACGGCTACAGGCTGGTGTCGTCCGACGCGATCGTGGCCCATCGCAGCGTCATCGGACCGGGGACGATGGCCGGCGGCGTCATCGGGTACAGCGGGCAGGCGCGTGGCACCGCCCTGTGGACCGGCATCGTGATGGCCGATGCCGCACCGTCGGACGAGATGCTGCGGGCGTTCCAGGCCTCGGCGGCCGCCGCCAGCCGGGACCTGCCGCAGCAGCGAAGCGTCTTCGTGGCGATCGGGGACAGCCGGACGGAGGGGTATCTGCTGGCGGATGGCGGAAACTGGCCGCTGCGCATGCAGCGGGCGGCCCGGTTTCGCAGCTACAATTTCGCGGTATCGGGCGAGACGACGCGGCAGATGCGCGCGGCATTGCCCGCGGTGGGGAGTGCCGCATGGGGGGCCACGCGCCGGGTGGCGGCCGTGTTCGGCGGGTTCAACGACCATCTGGAACCCGATGCGCTGTCGGTCGGCGAGACCGTCGCCAATCTGGCGACGATCGTGAAGACCCTGAAGACCTATGGCTTTACCGTCGCCCTGATCGCGGAGACCAATACCGGAGGGTCGCGTCGCGATGCGATCGCGGATGCGGCCGGGCGCGGTACGATCCCGGCCGATATCGTCATCGATCCGTTTGCGGCGGGGCAGCCGCTGTTCAACGTGGGGGATCGCCGGTACTGGCTGGCGGATTATACGCATCCGACTGCGGCAGGGGCGAGCGTGCTGGCGGATGCGGTCTGGTCGCGCGTGGAGCCGACGCTGCGTTCTCCGGCCGAGCGGCGCTGAAATGCGCTTCTCCGCCCGATCCGTCGTCACGTCTCCGGAGGCAGGGCCGGAGGCCGGTGGTACGCCGCCGGGCCGCGTCGACGAACCGGCTCGCCTGTCCGCCCGGGATGCGAGCCTGCTGGCCGGCCTGATCGATGACGTGCTGATTGTCGCGATTACCGATGCGACGGGGAAGATCACCTACGTCAACGATCGTTTCTGTGAGATCAGCCAGTATAGTCGCGCCGAACTGCTGGGGGCGACGCATCGGATCGTCAATTCCGGCTATTACGACGCCGCCTTCTTCCGGGAGATGTACGCCACGTTGCGCGCCGGGCAGGCCTGGCATGGCACGTTCCGCAACCGGGCGAAGGACGGGAGCCACTACTGGGTGGCGACGACCATCATGCCGAGATACGGCCCGGACGGCGTGATCGACGGCTTCATCGCCACGCGATACGACGTGACCGAACTGGTGCAGGCCCGCATGCGTCTGGACGCTCTGGCGGTCACCGACCCGCTGACCGGCCTGGCGAACCGGACCGGATTCCTGGATGGCATGTCCGCCGCCATGCGCCGGATGGCCCGGACCGGCGCGGGGGAAACCTATCTGCTGATGTTTGATCTGGACGGCTTCAAGCGGGTCAATGACAGCCACGGCCATTATGCCGGGGACATGGTCCTGTGCGCGATCGCCAACCGGCTGGCGGCCCTGGTCGACCCGGCCGACATAGTGTGTCGCCTGGGCGGCGACGAATTCGCGCTGATCGTGGACAGGAGCCTGACGGCCACGACCCTGGACCAGTTTCTGGACCGGGTGCAGACCGTGATCGCCGAGCCTGTGGATCTGGGCAGCGGGACCGTTGCCCTTTCGGGGAGCATCGGCGTTCTGCCGCTGGCGGGATACAGTTCGATCGACGAAGCGCAGAAACATGCCGACTATGCCCTCTATGCCGCCAAGCGGGCGGGCGGGCGGCAGGTGCGTCTGTTCGAGACCGACCTGCGGCGCGCCGTGAACCGGCGTTCTGAAACGATCGCGGAAGCCAGGGATGGGCTCGCGACCAACGCGTTTGAGGTATATTTCCAGCCCGTCATGGAGTCCGCGACGCGGTGTGTCGGCGAATTCGAGGCGCTGATGCGCTGGCATCATCCCTCACAGGGCCTGTTGCCCGCGGCGTCGTTCATGGAGGTTCTGGCGGATACCCAGATGACGGCGACGATGGTGGCGCGGATGACCTGTGCGCTGGTCGATGCGCTGGCGCGTTTTCGTACCCTGTCGATGGGGACCGTGGGGGAAGCCGTGCGGCTGGGTGTCAATCTTTCGCGTGCCGACCTGTTCGGTGCGGTGTCGCAGAGGACGCTGACGGACCAGATCGTGCAGCGCGGGCTGGTGCCGCGCGATTTCGTCCTGGAAGTGCCGTCCCGCCTGCTTCAGCAGGGGCGGCGCGCGGGGCATGTCGCGGAGCGCGTCGATGAACTCGCCGCGACGGGGTTCCGGATTGCGCTGGATGGGCTGGGAGAAGGGCCTGTCGATTTTCAGGCCATGCGCGGCCTGCCATTCACCAGCATCAAGCTCTGGCCTGGCTTCGTCCAGGGTGTGACCGAGCGTGTCGAGGCGCGGCGGATGCTGCGGGCGATGATCGAACTGGTCCATGCCTGCGGCATGACCGTCTGCGTCAAGGGAGTCGAGACCGCCCAGCAGGCGGAAATCGCCCTGGAATTGGGCGCGGATGCGATCCAGGGCTATGTGTTGTCACGG
This sequence comes from Gluconacetobacter sacchari, assembly GCF_014174255.1. Taxonomy (GTDB): domain Bacteria; phylum Pseudomonadota; class Alphaproteobacteria; order Acetobacterales; family Acetobacteraceae; genus Gluconacetobacter; species Gluconacetobacter sacchari. The sequence continues at coordinate 97,282 of NZ_JABEQJ010000001.1, read as the reverse complement.
CCGCTCTCTGTCGAGGATGTGCTGACGCAGATGTCGCGCTGGACGGCGCCGATGCTTGGTTTCAACCGGGAGGGGCCCGCATAGATCGGGATGCGGGGCAGCCGTCCGGCGCATGCGTCAGCGACGTTGCGCCGCAAGAGCGCGCAGGTCGGCGCGGATGCGTCGGATCGGGTCCGACCAGTCCAGCGGTGTCGGCTGCTGATACAGGCGCAGGCTGTCATACCACGGGGAATCGGCGCGGCCCGACAGCCAGCGCCAGCACTGGTCGTAGCGTGACAGCATCCAGACCGGTTTCCCCAGTCCAGCCGCCACATGCGCGGTCGAGGTGTCGACGGCGATCACGAGGTCCAATGCGTTGACAAGGGCAGCCGTGTCGCTGAAATCGCGCAGGTCGGACGTGTGGTCGACCAAGTGCATCCCGGCGGGCGGCGTCGCGGCCTGGGCGGATCTTTCCCCGATCTGGAGACTGTAGAACAGGACACCGGCGGTGTCGGCAAGCGGTGCGAAGGTCGAGAGGTCGGTCGAGCGCCGCCGATCGGCCAGTTCGGCCGCCCGGACCTCGGGGTGTGGCGCACCCGCCCAGACAAGGCCGACACGCAGCGGCGGGAGGCGCTGGCCGGTCGCCGCGTCGTCCTGCTGGAAGCGTGCGCGCCAGAAAGCGGTTTTTGCCGCGTCCGCGTGGAGGAAGCCGGCGGGGGACGGAATGGTCGACAGGGTCGTGCCGAGCGCGAAGGGCAGGCTGAGAACAGGACATTGCAGATCGTGAGGGGGGACCGCCTCGTCTTCCGAAATGACGATCTGCTCGGGGAAGGATTGCCGGAGCAGGGTCAGCAATTCCCGCCTTGCCCGCACCACGACGCGGCCGCCGCGTTGCGCGGCCTGCGGAATGAAGCGTGCGAACTGGATCATGTCGCCGAAACCGCCCTCGGTATGGATCATGAGGGTTCGGTCGGGGAAGGGCGCGCCCTTCCATTGCGGCACCGTCATGCCGTAGCTGCGGGAACTGTATGTGGTCCAGCGCCACTCATATTCCCGGAAGCCCGCGAGATAGTCGCCCTGGGCCAGCAGGGAGATGGCGTAGTTGGTGCGCGTCTTGACGTTGTCGGGCGTGAGCTGGATGGCCACCTGGTGAAATTTCTGGGCCAGTTCGTGTGCGCCGCGATGATCGAGAAGGACGCCGAGATTGCTCAGGGCCAGGGCATGCGCCGGGTTGTGCCGCAGGCAGGTGCGGTAGGCTTCGATCGCGTCGTCATAGCGTTGCAGGTGCAGCAACGTGTTGCCCAGGTTGGACCAGGCGTCGGGCAGGCGCGGGTCGGACGTGACGGCACGGAGAAGGACGGCATGGGCGTCGTCGAAGCGGCTGAACGCATTCAGCAGGCCGCCGTAATTGCTCAGGGTCCTGGCGTCGTTCGGTGTGGCGGCCAGCCGAAGCCGATAGGCCGCCGCGGCCTCGTCCAGCCGTCCGGCGAGGTGCAGGGCCTCGCCGCTGCCTTCGGGATGAAGGGCCTGTTCCGGGGAGGAGCCGGCTGGCTGGGACATGAGGTGCAAACCCTTATCGGCGCGTGAAGACAAAAACCGGCTTCGGGCCTGCGCGATTTTCGGAAGATCGGTCTGGCCGCGTCTCGTCCCGCGGGCCAGGGGGCGGGATGGGACGGCGCGGGGTCAGATGTAATTTGCCAAGGTCATGTTTTTCATGTCCGCGACCAGCGTGTAGGATGCCTCGAGCTGCAATCTGATGGCGGATATCTGGGTGGCGACGGTCGCGGGATCGGCATTCGTGGAATCGCTGAGTTGGTCGCCCAGTGTCGACTGGACATTGGTCAGCAGGCTCGATTGAGCCGTCAGGCTGTCCTGGGTCGAGCCGACCGACGCTTCCAGTTCGGTGAGCTGGCTGATGGTGGTTTCGACCGAGGAGTAGAGCTGCGAGGCCATGTCCGAAAAACCGTGTGTCGACGACGACATGCCGCCGATGGACGAGGCGATCATCATGTCGCGCATCAGGTCGGAGATCGGCGAGCCGGTCGATGTCGGCGGGTTGCCGGTCGCGGCCGACGTCGTGGCGGATGTTGTCGAACTTTGCGTCGCGACGATGCCGACATTCGTCAGCGAATCGTTGTTCGTCACCGTCACGCGTTGCAGGTTCGCGGCACCCGTTGCGGAAACCGACGAGAGCGACTTCGCGAAGACGGAATTCGTGCCGTTCGGCATCGCGGCCGCGGTGGCCTGCTGCATCACCGATGTCGCGCCGGCGGTGCTGAGCGAGCCGACGATGCTCGAAATCTGAGTCGCGAGGGCGCTGTCCGAGAGCGACCCCGTGCCCGAGACCGTGGGCGTATTGGTATCGGTGCCGGAGAAGATGTAGTTCGCGCCGCTGGTCGTGTTGAGGACGGTCTTGAGTTCCGTCAGCGAGCCTTTCGCCTGTTCGGATACTGCCGCGGCCGTGCTGGTCTGGGTCGTGCCGGAAATGCTCAACAGGCTGGTCGCCAGGGACTGGGCCAGCGAGACGAGCTGGTTCAGGGCGCTGGCCGTGACCGTCAGGTCGGTCTGGGCATTTGTGATGTTGGATTGCCAGGCCTTGATCTGGGTAATCTTCGGCGAGAGGCTGATGGCGGTCGATCGTGCCGATCCGAGCCCCGCATAGGTGGGGGAGAGCGTGCCGTCACTGCCTTGCCAGGTCAGCGATTCCTGTTCCAGGGTCATCGACTTGATGCCGGCGGACAGAACCAGTGATATCGCGCCGCCGCCATATTGATTGATTGCCGAACTCATGAGTTCCTCCCCGATCGGGCGTTAATTGACGGCATTCAGAAGCGCGGTGAACATCGTCTGGACGGCGGCGACGATCTTGGCATTGGCCGTATAGGCATTCTGCAAGGCGACGACCTTGGCCATTTCATCGTTGACGTTGACCCCGGAGACATCGGCGACCTTCGCGGCCAGTACGGTCTGGACCGAAGTGCTGGCGGCCAGGCTGTTGCTGCTCGCCGCGATGGTCGCCCCCTGATTCGAAGTCAGCGCGGTGGCCAGGGCCAGCAGTCCCTGCTGACCGGTATAGCCCGTCGAGAGCGTGCCGTCCGGACCGAGATCGTCGGTCGGGGCGGCGAGATCGGGGCCGCCGGAACTGGTCAGGTCGCTGATATATTGGGCGCTGGTGCCGAATGCCTGGTTGAGAACCTGCTGGATGATGGTGGTGTCGCCGGTTGCCGTGCCGGTGGCCACACTGGTGGCCGCGCTTGTCTTGCCCGTCATGCTGTCGGTCGTGGTCGTCGTCAGCAGCGACGGCGTTGCGGTGTAGAGGGTGTTGACGCTGATCGCGGACGAAAGACCGATGATGCCGGCGGGTGTCGTCTGCGTCGGGTCGGAAGATTGGGGGACGGCCGTGCCCGTGGCGTCGGTGCCGTTGGTGAACAGCGGAAGGCCCGCATTGTTGAACCGGTTGACCAGCGTATAGGAGAACGAATCCAGTTGTGCCTGCATCGTGGGATAGGTGACGTCGCGCAGGGTGATGTTGGCGCCGAGCGTACCGCCGGTCAGATGCGTGGTGATGTCCTTGCCGTTCAGCATGATGCCGAGCGTCGATGAACCGCTGCCGCTGTAATACATGTCCGGCGTCAGGGTAGAGTCGGTGGTGCCGAGCGGCCAGGTGGTCGAGGGCAGCTTCTGCGAACTGTCATTCTGCCCGATCTGGTCGGGGCGGGTCGGAAGTTCGGTGCCGTCGGCGGTACGGACGATCATGTCGCCGTTCGCGGTCTGGGAAAACGTGACCGACAGAGTCGACGACAGGTTGGACATGATGCCAAGGCGCTGGTTTTCGAGATCGGCGGTATCGGTGCCGAGCGTCTTGAGCCTGACGATCTGCTGGGACAGGACCCCGATCTGCGTCAGGTCGGAATTGATGGACGGAATGGTCGAGGCGATGCTGTCTTCCGCATTCTGGCGCTGAGTCGCGTAGGTCGATGCCAGGGTGTGGATCGTGCCGGCCAGGGATTGGGCGTCGGCGATGACCGCCGTTTGCGAAACGCTCTGCGATGGCGTGGCGATCAGCGAAGTCAGGGTGCTTTGCACGTTGCCGAGCTGGTCGGCGAGCGTGTTGGTGCTCCCGGGATTCGATGAGGTCGAGCCCTGGACGGCCGAGACGGCGGTCAGCGAATTGTCCATCGCGGTATCGGACGCGACCTGGGCATTCTGCGCATACAGGGCGGATTGCAGCGCCTGGTTGATATTGAGCTGCGTCGCGCCGACACGCACGCCGTTGCCGATCCCGCCGACGACGCCGGTCGTGACCGTGGCGGTCTCGCTCACATACCCCGTGGTGCTCTGGTTCGAGACATTCTGCGACGTGACGCCATATTGATATTCGATCGCGTTCAGTCCGCTGGTGGCTATCGAGAGAGAGGATAACAGATCCATCGTACCAAATTCCCTGTACCAAGCCACCGTTCGCGGAGTATCGCGTTCGCCCCCTGAAACAGGACGGACCCCGGATGATCTTAGCGATTTGTTATCCGTTAATGGTTTCTAAAAGGTTACGCGTGGTGACGGTATCGGAACAAGGGCGGTTTTTCCCGGGAACGGTCGCGCTCAGCTCGTCGGCTCGGCCGTGATCTTGTCGATCGCGGTCTGCTGGCGGGTCGATTCGGTCTGGATCAACTGGAATGTCAGATCGTAATCGCGCTGGATTTCGACCATTCGGGTCGTTTCCGAAACGGCGTTGACGTTGCTCGATTCCAGCATGGCCTGCCGGATTTCCGGACGGGCGACGGCGTGGGTCCGGGTGGTCGGCCGAAGAAGAAAATGGCCCTCGGGGACCAGGGTCTGGATATTGTCGACCGTGACCAGTCCGATCGCCCCGATGGCGCCGTTCTGGGTCGATATCGTGCCGTCCGAGGCGACCGACAGCAGGTCTTCCTCGTTTTGCAGGACCAGGTTCCGGCCGGTGCTGTCCAGGACGGGATTGCCCGATTCGTCGACGATCGTTCCATCCAGGCGGCGTTGGAACGCGCCGTTGCGCGTCAGCCTGATGCCCTGGGTCGTGCGGACGGTGAAATAGCCTTCGCCGTTGATGGCGAAATCGGTCAGGTTGCCGGTCTGCCGGAGCGGGCCCTGAAGCTGGTCGCGGTAGGTTGCCTGATCCTGCGTGTAGGATTGCTGCTTGTCGCCGACCAGGGTGTCGGGACCCTTCTGCCTGGCGAGATATTCGGAAAAGAGCTGCCGCCCTGCCTTGAAGCCGTTCGTGTCGGCGTTGGCGAGATTGTTGGCGGTCACATCCAGGGCGTGCATCAGGGTATCGACGCGGGACAGGGCGATATAGGTCGTATTGTCCAATGTCGTTCTCCGGAAGGAACGGGTGCGGCCAGGCGCCACCGCAGGGGCGAAGGTAGCTTATTTCATCAGGTTGATCGTGCGGGTCATCATGGACCGCGTGATCTGCATGGTATTGAGGTTGGCCTCGTACGAATGCTGGGCTTCGTGCGTGTCCATGATTTCGACCATCGTGTTCACGTTCGGCATCTTGACCAGCCCGTTGCTGTCGGCGGCGGGATGCGACGGGTCGTAGCGTGTCTCGAAAGGAGTCTGGTCCTGCCCGACTTCCTTGATGCCTACGCTGGAGACGCCGGAGGCGCGATTCAGGACTTCCTTGAACGTGACCGTCTTCCGCCGATACGGGTCCGAGCCGGGAGTCGTGCCGGTGGTTTCCTTGTTGGCGAGATTTTCCGCCGCGACCTGGAGGCGTTTCGCCTGCGCGCGCATGCCGGCGGCGGAGACGCCCATCGTGTCGGAGAAATCCATGGAAATGCCTTGCGCGATCAGGAGGAGGAGGAACCGAGGGCGACCGAGAACATCGACATGTAGACGGAATAGGCATTCGTCGCGAGACGCTGCTGGTCGTTCGTGTCCGCGATCTTTTCCAACTGGTTCTCGATGTCGACCTGATTGCCGTCGATGGACGTATTGGTGCCGGTCCGCTTCGCCCCGCCACCCGTGCCGTGGCCGGCCAGATGGCCGGGTTCGGTCTGTGCGAGCGTCATCGACATCTGGTTTTGCAGCACACCCTGAAAAGACGCGATGTCCCTGGGCGTGTAGCCCGGCGTATTCGCGTTGGCGACGTTGCCTGCCAGCACCGATTCACGCTGTTGCAGCCATTGCAGCCGTCGCCCGGCCAGATCGAGCACATCCGTGCCATGGGCCTGCGACATCTGGGAAGACAATGCTTCCAGCATATGCTGTCAATTCCCCTGGTCTCTGTTCGCGTCCGCATGCTGGACGTTCAGTACATCTATATACGGCGCGTCGGCGACTGAATAGCGGGCGATTGCCAAAAAGCGGGCTTTCAGGGAAGGGCTGAGGCCTGGGATGCGGTCATCGCGCCGCCTGGCGCGGTCAGCAGCTTGAAGACGCGTCCGCGATCGCCGTCCAGCATCCGGTCGCCGACCCGCCCGGTGATCCAGCCCAGTATAGGCTGGTCGGCCGCCTGCGAGGCGTCCGAGGCCAGGCGAAGGGCCAGCGCCTGCTGCGCCTCGGTCAGTGGGCCGGTTGGTGGAATGATGTCCGCGGCCATCCTGCGTACGTCGCCGGCCGCCGCCGCCCATTCGCCCCGCCCTTCATGGATGCGGGCGGTGATATCGAGGGCGGATGCGTTCGTACTGTCGTGCAGCAGGGAGAGGGCCTTGGCCTGGTCGCCTGTCGCCAGCGCGATGCGGGCGGCGATCACCTGCCGGGAGGTCCTGATCTCGTTCGGAAGCGTCGGGTCGTCCGTGCGCGCCAGGGCCTGGGCCGCTTCCTGGGGCTGGGCCCTTTCGATATCGGCTTCCGCCAGGGCGGCGCCCGCCAGCGCGCGCAGGTCGGGGGCGACGAGCATGGGGATCGCATCGGAAAACGCCTGGGCCGCGTCGTCGGGCAGGCCGAGCTTGAGAAGCATCTTGCCGTAGGAGGCCAGGATGTTGCCTTTCTGGGGGCCGGGCGGCAGGTCGGGCAGATGGACCTTCAGGGTCGCCGCATCGTGCAGCAGGCTTGTCTTTTCCGGTCCGGAAGGGGGGGAATCGGCCAGGCCGGTCAGGGCCCGGGACAGGAGCGGCGCCACCTTGTCCTTCGATGTCATGTCGGGATACGCGCGGGCCACGTCGATCGCCTGGAGGGCGTCGTTCCATTGCCTCGCCTGCATGTAGGCATCGGCCTGCATCAGGCGGACCGTCGCCTCGCGGCCGGCCAGTCGGGCGTCAGGCATCATCGTGTCGAAGATCTCGGCCGCCGCGTCCGGCTTGATATGGCCGTCGGCGAGGTCGAGCGACGTTTTCTCCTCCAGCGCCTTTTCCGCGACCTGCGGGTTCTGGTCCCCCGCAAGGGTCTGGAAGGCGGCATAGGCGATGTCACGCTTGCCGGAGCGCAACTGCCGGAATGCCGTGGCCAGTCGATAGGGCGATCCGGCCGGCAGGTCGTCGAGCGCCGCGAGGTCGTCCGGCGCGCCGTGGCGGCTGATCTCCTCGGCGGCGATCGGCAGAAGCAGGTCGCGAACCGGGCCGGGATAGGATTTGAGCCGTGTGAAATCCCGCGCCAGGAGATGCGCCGCCTCGGCCTGGTTCCGGCCCGTCGAGGCGAGATAGAGCCCCTGCCAGAGCTGGATCGCGCGTTTCTGGCTGGCCGGCCATGGGCCGTCGAGCATCGAGGCGCCGTCGAGGTCTCCGCTCAGCAGGGCGGATGCGGCCAGCACGAACCTGACGTCGGGCAGGGCGGCTTCTTCCGGGTCGTCCTGGAGGGCGACGGTGAGGATGCCGCGGGCCTCGACGAAGGCGCCCATGCTGAAGGCGGCCTTCGCCGCGTCGAGGCGCCGGGTGAACCGATGGAACGGATCCGAATCCGCCGCGGCGAGAAGAGCCTCGTGATAGCGTCGGCTCAGGACATCCAGGGGCAGGTCCCGCAATCCCAGCCATTTCAGATCGACATCATTGGCATAGACGGCACGGCCGTGATCGAGGAAGGCCTTGCCGTCCTCGGTCAGGAGAATGCCGCTGGGGACGGGCTTCAGGTCGATGCGCGCAGAGTGGGCTGCGATCACGACGCCTTCCGTCGTCGGCCAGACGTCATAGCCGTCGCCGTTGCGGAGGGAGAGGATGCCGCCGTCGTCGGTGGTCGACGTGCCGACCAGGAGCCGGTCTCCGGAGGCGGGGTCCGAGATCGAGAGCACGCGCCCGGACCTGCGCATCGGGTACAGGATGCCGATATCGGTATATTGCGGATTGATGACGCGCCGGTCGTCGTCGCCACCGGGAGGCGGCCTGTCGCCCAGCACCCATCCTTCCGCCTGTTGGGAAAGATAGAGGCGTCGCGTGTCGGGAAGGCGAACCTGGATCAGCGTCGCGTCGGGCAGCGTGTTGACGGACAGGGTCGAGAAGAGCCCGTCGCCGCGAAGGGCGCTGGTGTCCATCGGTTCCGCATTGTCCACGACAATGATGAATCTGTCGCCGCTCTGGAAGGCGGCGATACCCATGCGCGGAGGCACCGGCAGCAGGATGCGGTTGGTGGAGGGGGCGGCCGGCTGCGAAGCCCCGGTGCCCGGCTGGGGGGCCGGGGTCGATTGCGCGCGGGAAGGTGCTTTCGGGGCGTTGCGCGCAGCGGCCGCGCCACTGGCCGATGCCGTGGCGGGCGGCGGGGGGTCCATGAGCGACGCCCGCCACGAGGACGGGAGGCCCTTGAGCATGATCGACTCAGGGAGCGCGACGTCCTGCGGCGCAGCGGGCAGCGCAGCGGTGGCCGGCGGCGGCGGAGCAGGAGGTGCGCTCGCGGGCGCTGGTCCGTTCCGGCGGCCATGATGGTGGACCGCAGCCTGCGGGGACGCCCCCATGACGGGCATGAGGGCGGAGCAGGACAGATACAGGCAGACTGAAAGCGTGACACAGCGTCTTGCGCGGGGAGATCTGCTGGAAGGCACGTGTCTTTAATCCTGACGGGAACGGGATCCCCGTTGTCTCGAGGTCATCGTCTCTGAGCGGGTCTTGATCGCTGATGTCCGCAAAGACAGGATTGAGATGGCCATGTCATCCGGCGGGGCGCCGCCGCTCGTCCCTTGGAAAGCCGTGCGGGCGAACGCGCCCGCACGACGGCGATTCAGGCGAAGAGATCAACCGCGCTCGCGGTCGCGGATTCCTTCTTGTTCGTGGTGCCGCCGGGTACGAGCTGACCGCTGGCGTCGAACGTCATGGATGAGGACGACCCGTCGATGCCGCTGAAGCTGACGGTGGGGCCCGTCGCCGCCGCGTGGGCCGGGCGGGCGTTGTGATAGGCCGCATGAGAAGCCGCCGAAGTCGCCTGGCGGATGCTGGACGCAAGCAGCGAGGCCGCCGTGATGTCAACCATTTCGTTATCCTTCAAAACCGGGAACCATGGAATTCGAACCGGTAACGCGGCCATCATGACCCTATATTTCGTTCACGAACAGGCCTGGCGACCTGGGGGCGTGAGGCGGAGCGACCTGAACAGGTTTCCTGATAACGGTCCTTAATCAGGCACGCCGCCCTGTTCCTGCACCGATCGCGGCATGCGGCTATCATGGTCCGGGTCTAGCTTCCAGGAGACGCCGTGTGCAAGTTACAGAAGTGATTCGGCTGTATCCCGTAATATAACCGATCAATGTTTCCTTCAGTTTATGGGATGGAGCCGGCTTCGCCAAGCCGCTTTTTTTCGTTTCAGGTCTTGGCGGCGCTCCTGGACCGTTTGGATGCGCGCGTGCGTCGCCGGCGCCCGCGGCGACGACGGAGAAAGAGGCGGGGGCAGGGGATTTTTCGTCGACGACAAGGGTGTCATGGCGGGGCGTGACCTTGACATGCACAGCTATATGAGCGCTTCTGGTAACGCCATCCATCCTGGAATTGAACAGGTGCGGCGACTTGGCCGGAATCGCCAGAAAAAGGGATAGGGGACAAGTATAGTCCCGTATTCTTTCCGCTCAATGGCTATGCATTTTTGACGGAAGCAGATATGCGCATACTCTGTGTCGGCGAAGGTTCGGGTCATGATGATGGCCGGCCCTATGTGGGTCTGTCCAAGGCCGCGCTGGAGGGATCGGTTTCGATTACGATGTCCGGCCACGCGGGGGTTGTGGAGACGCTGCGGCGATCGCATTACGATATCGTCGTCATCCAGCAGGCGACGCCGGACATGAAGCTGCTGCGTCATATCCGCAATAGTCGCGTTCCGACGCCCGTCATGATCATCGTCCGTGATTCCACGCCGTCGGCGGTGGCGGAACTGCTGTCCATCGGTGCCGATGATTGCGTGGCGGCTTCGGTCGAACCGGTGGAGTTGTTGGCCCGGCTGCGTGCCATCGTCCGGCGGGTCAGCGGGCATGACAGCCTGACGCTGCATATCGGCCGGATGACGGTTGGTGTCGACCGGCGGGAAGTCCATGTCGATTCCAAGCTGGTACCCCTGACGCGCAGGGAATACGATCTTGTGGAACTGCTGGCCCTGCGCAGGACGCAGGTGCTGAGCAAGGAGACGGTTCTGGATAGCCTGTATGCGGGAGAGAGCGAGCCCTACGGCAAGGTTATCGATGTCATGATCTGCAAGATCCGCAAGAAAATGCGTAATTTCGGGATTGACGAACCGTTTACGACCCTGTGGGGGATCGGCTATCGCCTGAATGAGACCGCCTTTGCTCCGCTGGGAGCGCGTGCGGGGGCCACCGAAAACAGGACCGACCAGCCGGCTAAGGAATCCTGCATTCCCGTCATGTCCGGGATCAATATCATGAACGCGTCGACGACGCTGAATCTCGTCTGAGTCCGGCCCTTTCGGTCCTGGAGACCGGAGGGACCGGCCGGGGTCAGGACGCGGCGTTGTCCGAGGCGGCGTTGTCCGAGGCAGTATCGTCCGATCCGGCGGCGGTCGAGCCGGTGCTGGTGCCGGTACCGGATGAGACGTTGGTGATGTTGGACATCGGGATGGTGGCGCTGCCCATCTGGACCTGCATGTCGGATGTTCCCTTCTGGATACCGGTGATGGTGCCGGTCACGGTGAAGGGCAGCGCGGATGTGGTGCCCGAGGCACTGACGGTCTGCACCGACACGCTATAGGCGCCATCAGGCAATTGGTTGCCGTTATTGTCCTTGCCGTCCCAGGTCCAGTTATCGGTGCCGGCACCGGCGGTCGCGACGACATCCTTGACGATGGTACCGGCGGAATTCGCCACGGCGATCGCGACGGTCTGGCCGGACGTGCCCGTGAAGCTGAGCGAGGCGGAATGATTCTGCAACGGCAGCGTCGTCGTGTTCGCCGTGGCCTGATGGCCGACCAGGGTGGTATCGCTGCTCATCTGGCCGCTTTCATTCAGCGAGATCAGCGAGGCCAGCTTCGTGTTCGTTTCGACCTGCTGCTCCACTCCGGCAAACTGCGCGAGTTCCGAGGTGAAGGTGTCGGTATTCATCGGGCTGCTCGGGTCCTGATTCTTCAACTGCGTGGTCAGGAGAGACAGGAACGTGGTGTAATTATCGGCCAGCGAGGACAGCGCGGATGACGAACTGCTGTCGGTGCCTGAACTGCTCGTCGCGGAACTGGTGTTCGCCGCATTCCTGGCGGCGGCTTCCGCCGCCTGGATCAGTTGGGTCTCGTTGCCGACACTCGATGTCGTCGTCATCTGGCTGTTTCCTTTCTGTCCGCGACGGCCATCGGGATCATGCAGTAATATTGACGCCGCTTCCGGCTTGGGAGTCGGAGGACCTTGCGGAGCGCACGCTCTTCTGTGCCTCGATATCACCAGTTCCCTGGCCTGGGAATGCGGTATTGGCGTTCCAGAGATTGCCGCCGTACGATTGCTGGCCATTCTGTCCGGGACCGCCGCCGAACATGCCGCCTGAAAAATTGCCGCCAAAAGCGGTGCCGTCGGCGTTCTGGCCCTGGCCCTGGTTCTGGAAATCGTTGCTGTTGCCGCTGCTGGCAGCGACGACGTCGATTTTCAGGTTGCTCACATCCACGCCGGCGGCGCCGAGTGCCGCGACCAGGTCATGCCTGTTGTCGGCCAGGTGGCGTGCCGTCGCCTGGTCTTCGCTTTGAAGAATCACATTGGTCGTCTGGCCGTCGGTTCCATCCAGCCGCACATGAACCGGCGTGGAATCATCGGTCAGGATGGTCATGGAAAGGGAGGTCGATCCATCGACGGACTGTGTCGTGATCGGAGACGAGGTGATATGGCCGTCCGTTTCATGGGAGGCGCTGGCCGGCTTCTGGCTTGGGTCCGCCCGGGTTTCAGACAGCGTATTGTTCAGCGTGGTTGCGAAGGTGCCCGAGGGGGCAAGGCCAAGAGCCGGGTCGAGGACGCTTGCCGTCCGTGGGTTGGCCTGGGCATTCGTCTCGTCCCGGTCGGTGTTGGCGGAATCCGGGTGGCCGGCCATGGCGGTGAGGCCGTTGCCCTGCGCGAGAGAACCGTCCGCGCTATCGGGAGACGGCGTACCGCCGGAGGTGGCCGGGGCCAGGGCATCGGCCGGGTGTGGCAATGCGGCCGCGATCGGGCTGCGGGGCTGGGCACTCTGACTTGCCGAAGCACTCTGCTGCGGTGCCGCCACGCCGGGCGCGGGGGAGAGAGAGAGCGCGTCGGTCGCAGGGTCTTGCGGGACGGATGCGGTGGCGTGCGAGGCATGGCCGTGGTCGCCTGCCGTGGTCGCGGCCGCCTGGAGCGATGAGTGCGGCACGGCGGTGGCCGCGCCCGTCGGGAGTTGTGGCGGGGTGGTGGCCGGGACCGGCTGGCTGGTCGGTGCCTGTGTCGCCGCGACCTGCGGGGTGGCCTGGTCGGGAATCGTCGCCATGTCCGCCGAAGAAGACGCATGGGAAACCAGGGAGGCCTGCGTCGCTGCGATCTGGACCGTGGGCTGGTTGGAGGCCGGTGCCGTGGTTGCTGATGGCTGCGGGGAGAGGGTGATTGAAATCGGCTGGCCGCCTGGCGCCTGCGCCGTGGCGGGCGTGATGGTGGGCTGGCTGGCGGCGGATGCCGTGGCTGACTGCGGGGAGGGGGCGGCCGGGATCGGCTGGCCGCCTGGCGCCTGCGTCGCGGCGGACGCGGTGGCGGGCTGGCCGGAGGCGGGTGCCGTGGCTGACTGCGGGGAGAGGGTGACCGGGATCGGCTGGGCGTTTGGCGCCTGCGTCGCGGCGGGCGTGGGGGGATTCTGGCTGGCTGCCGTTGCCGTGCCCGTCGATGGGAGCGGGGAGGCTGGCGGCATGTTCGTCGGGGTCGTCTGGCTGGCTGCCGCGGTCAGGATGCCTGTATCGGTTGGCGGCGAGATGGAGGCGGCGGCCGGGTTCGGCTGGATGGCTGGCGCGCCCGTGTCGTCCGACTGCGGTGGAGACGCTGGAGGCAGGCTCTGCTGGAGGCCGATGGTCTGGGACAGGACGTCCGCCAGCAGGCTCTGGGATGTCTGGTCCGGTGCCGTGGCATCGCCGGCCTTGGGAGCGGAAAGGGTCTTGGTCGTCCGGTTGGCTGTGGACGGGCCGGGTGGGGAGGCGACTGCCTGGACGGTCTGTGATGCGACCGGATCATCGGCCGGAGGCGCGGCGGCGTCCTGCGTCGCCGCATGCCGGGCGTGGCGGCTGGTCGGGCGCGTGGAAGGGGGTTGGGACGGCGGGGATGCCGCATCGTGCGTGTCTGCCCCGTCTTGCGGCGTGCCGCTGTCCGGCTCCTGGTTTGCGTTTTTGAGATGGGCGCCGAAGGTCGTGTCCGATCGGACCGGGCCTGGTGAAACCGGCGGGAGCGAACCACGTGGCGAAGAGGCCTGTGTCGGATCGGTTTTTGTCGAAACTTTCGACATCGTCATGCCCATCGGATGCCCCGTGTTTCCTGTCGCCGTCCTGTCACGCCGCGGCAGCCGCCGGTGACGGCTGCGACACCGATAATGCCGTATCGAGCTCGCTAAACGAAGGCATAAAAGCGGGCGGAATGTCCTTGCGCCCGATTTCGGCGCTGACCTGGGGGGGATTGCCCTGGAGATGCGCCACGAAGACGATCCGGATGATGTCCTGGTAGCGACCGTCCTGGGTGACCACGTCGCGCATCCGCGCCGCCAGAGGGGCGACGACGCCGTAGGACAGCAGCACGCCAAGAAAGGTGCCGACCAGGGCACCGGCGATCATTTCGCCGAGGATCGCCGGCGGCTTGCTGATCGCGGACATCGTCTTGATGACGCCAAGAACCGCGGCCACGATGCCGAGCGCCGGCAGGGCGTCCGCTATGCTCGACAGGCCCTCGGCGATATGCAGCTTCTCGGTCAGGTTCTTCTTCAACTCGCGGGCCATGACTTCGTCGAGCTGATAGGCATCGTCCATATTGAGGCTGACGAGCCGCAGATAGTCGCAGATCAGGTTGCGGGTTTCCAGGTCGTCGCGAATGGTGGGCGACTGGGCGAAGATGCTGCTCTCGTTCGGATTCTCGACATGTTCCTCCAGCGCCATGTTTCCCTTCGCATGGGCCAGGCGCGTGAAGCGGAACAGCGTGACCAGAAGCTCGATATAATCCGCCTTGTCGTAGCGGGGGCCCTTCAGCGTCAGCTTCAGGTCGTGGGGAAACTTCTTGAGCACGCCGGTGGAATTCGCCATCACGAAGATGCCGGTCGCGGCCCCCATGATGGTCAGCAGTTCGAAGGGCATCGAGGCGAGCAGAGGGGCCAGGACGCCGCCGGAGGCGACGAACGAACCGAAGACGCAGAGCAGCGAAAAGACGAGGCCCCCGATGAAGAGCATTGAGTTGTCTCCGTTTTGACTCATATGTGCCGGCCGGCGCGTGCCGGTCGCGGCTGTGTGCGATGTCGCGATCCCCGGCGATGGGATCGAGTGTTTCGGGACCTGCCCTGATCTCGCCGGGTGGCGTCAGTGCGGCGCGACGCCGGCGGCCTCCGGCAGCGGAACGATGGGTGGTGGCGCGTCCGCGTAGAGCTTGTGCATGACGATCACGACCCGGCGGTTGGCCGCGGCCGACGGCGTGGAGGGGATGGCCAGCGCCCGGTCGGCCCGGCCGGAGACGTCGAGAATATTGGTGTCCGGGTAGCCGGCCTTGACCAGGGCCTCTCTGGCGTAATCCGCCCGCAGCGCGGACAAGGTCCAGTTGGACATGCTCCAGTTCTTGCGGGCCCGGTAGGCGTCGGCGTCGGTATAGCCGATGATGGAAATACGTTCCGGCATGGGCGCGAGCCATCGGGCGATTTCGGCCAGCATCTGCTGCCCCATGCGGTTGGGCGCCGGCGATCCGGAATCGAACATCGGGGTATTGCTTGCGTCCCGCAATTCGATCCGGAGGTCGTTCTGGCCCCGGCTGATCGCGATGTTGGGGGTCGCGGCGCGCAGAGCCGGGTCTTTCTCGATCGCCTGGCGCAGGCTGGACGCCATCTGGTCGATCCGGCCCTGTTCGGTGGTCGCGTCGGGGACGCCGATATCGGTCGTGCTCCGGGCGCCGCCGCTGTCCGGTCCGCCGATCGGGACGACGCTGGGCGCCCGCGGGACGAAGCCTGTCCTGATCCCGTATGTGATGTCGTCGGGAGACCCGCCCTCGGTGGACGAGACGGGACCGCGCCGGGCGCCGGGTTTTCGGGATTGCGGTGTGTTCGGGCTCGTATCGTCCCGGATGATCTTCAACGCCTTCCCGTCAGTGAGCGGAGAGGGCGTGCTGTCGAGCATGCCATCCGTCGGTGGCACGAGGGTCTTGTAGTCCGCCATGGGATTGAAGAATTGCGCGATGCCCCTGCGCTGTTCGTCGGTTGTCGCGTTGAGGAGCCACATGACGAGAAAGAACGCCATCATCGCCGTCATGAAGTCGGCGTAGGCGATCTTCCATGCCCCCCCATGATGGGTCGGCCCGTCGGACTCTCCGCCGCGCTTGATGATGATGGGAGGCTTGTTGTTTCTCGCCATGTGTGGCTACCGTGATCTTACATGCTCTTGAGGTGGACCTGGCCGACGCGGCAGGACGGATTGCCGCGATAGGCCGCGCGCCCGGCATGCGTCAGGGACAGAGACGTATCGAGCCAGACTTCGCCGCCGATTTCGCGCCAGCGCCGGCAGAAGGTGAAATCCTCGCTCAGATAGGTGCCGGTTTCCGGATCGATGCTGGCGTCGAACAGGGCGTGGCACATGCCTTCGTCACCGCTGCCGGCGGCGTCGATCCGGCGATAGGCGGTTTCGGGGTAATGCCTGATCATGCTGGCGATCGCCTTGCGGCTGATCATCATGAAGCCGGTGCCCGCGTAATGCGTGCGCAGCAGCGGCCCTTTTTCCCAGGTCTGGTGCATGGCGTCCGTCTCGCCGACATAGCGGAGCGAGGAGGTTTCCTGCGCTTCGCCGCGCAGGATGTTCTCCTGGGTCGCCTGGTCCCAGAACCGGTCCTTGATCGGATACATGCCCGCGATCACGTCCTTGCCGGCCGCGAGAAGGCGGGCCGGCGCTTCGCCGGCGAAGCCGATATCGGCGTCGATGAACAGGATGTGCGAGGCATCGGAGCGCGTGAAGAACTGATGGACCAGGGTATTGCGCGCCCGGCTGATCATCGCATCGTCGCCGAGCAGGGAGAGCGTCATCGGAGTTCGCATGATGCCGGTGCAGGCAATGACGGATTCCATGTATTCCTGCGTTACCAGGCCGCCGAAACAGGGCGTGGCGATGAAGATCTTCGCGGTCTGTTGTTCTGTCTGTTCCATGCGCTTTCCTGGCCGCTCATATCCATTGGGATGTCCGGATCGTATCGGGCGCGGTCATGCTCCGGCCCCGATGAACAGCGATAGCCGGGGCATTCCACTTACTCAAGGACGAAACAGGGTAAAAACGACGATCGTCCGGCCTGCGTGATGTATGAACATTGCATGTCAACCTGGGATCATTCGAACTCGCCGCGACATATCGTCGATTTCGGCCAGTTCCCGCCGGGCGCGGACCGCCTTTTCTTCTTCCTGACGCCGTTCCAGAAGTGCGGTCGCCGCCTTCAGCGCCGCATTGGCCTGCATCAGGGTTTCGCGCGCCTGGTGCGATGCCCGGGTGGCGGCATGCAGGGCGTCGCGGGCGCGCTCGACCGCCTCCTGCCCGAAGGGGAGCCAGTGCCGGAAAGCGTCGGGCGTCGTGTGATCGGACCGCGCTGCCTCTCGTTCGTTTTCAATCGCCGCCTGGCTGTTTTCCAACTGGCGATGCGCCGCGTGCTCCTCGGCCAGCGCCTGGGCCATCATCGCCCTGGCTTCGTCGACTTGCGTCCTGTGCAGGCGGATCAGGGACTGGAGCGCGCGGGTGCGGGACGTCATTGCGCGGCCGTGGCGGCCGAGAGGGCGCCGCGCAGGGCGTCGAAGCTCTGGGCGATCGTGGCGCTGTCGTGGCGCGCCTGTTTCAGGACCTGTTCGATCGCGGGGGCGACTCGAATGGCCTTGTCGGTGACGGGATCGTTTCCGGCCCGATAGGCGCCCAGGCGAACCATGTCCTGGATATCGTCCCAGGTCGCGAGATCGGTGCGCGCTTCCTGCGTCAGGGCATTTTCTTCCACGCTGTTGCAGCCGGGAACGGTGCGCGAGAGGGAGCGCAGGACGTTGACGGCGGGATAGCGCCCGGATTCGGCGATCCGCCGTTCCAGCACCACGTGCCCGTCGAGGATGCCGCGCACCGCGTCGGCGACGGGCTCGTTGTGATCGTCGCCTTCGACGAGGACCGAGAACATGGCCGTGATCTGGCCGGCCGCGCCGTCCGGGCCGGCCAGGCCCGGGCCCGCGCGTTCTAGCAGGCGCGGCAGTTCGGCGAAGACGCTGGGGGGATAGCCCCGCGTCGCCGGCGGCTCCCCCGAAGACAGGCCGATTTCCCGCAGCGCCTGGCAAAAACGCGTGACGCTGTCCATGAGCAGCAGCACCGATCGACCCTGGTCGCGGAAATATTCCGCCACCGTCATCGCCGCATAGGCGGCTTCGCGGCGCATCAGGGGAGAGGTGTCGGAAGTGGCGACCACGACCACCGATTTCGCCAGTCCATCGGGGCCCAGATCGTCTTCCACGAATTCCCGGACCTCCCGGCCGCGTTCGCCGACCAGCGCGATCACCGCGACGTCGCAATCGGTGTTGCGTGCCAGCATACCCATCAGCGTGGATTTCCCGACGCCGGAGCCGGCGAACAGGCCCAGCCTCTGGCCCTGGCGGCAGGTCGTGAACAGGTTGAGCACCCGCACGCCCAGATCGATACGCGGCCCGAGGCGGGCCCGCAGCGCCGCCTCGGGGGGAGGGGCGTGCAGCCGGCAGGGCTCGCCGCCCGGGGGCAGCGGGCCCTTGCCGTCGACGGGGCGGCCCATCGGGTCGATGACGCGCCCCTGCCACAGGGGATTGACGGCCAGCGTGCCGCCCGCCCTGCGGCGGCGCTGGTCCTGGTCGAACAGGCGGAAGGTCGCGCGGCAGCCCGATCCGATGCCCGCCAGCGACCCGAACGGCATGGCGATCGCCGTGTCGCCGCGAAACGCGACGATTTCGGCATCCGTCTCGCGCCCGTCCAGTCCGACGATGCTGACGCGGTCGCCCACGCCGGTAAAGTCGCGCATGCCGCTGAGGGAGACGGAAAGCCCCGTCAGGCCGGTGACGCGCCCCTCCAGAATGCCGACGGGGATATCATGAAACGGGCCGGCCACGGCGTTGCGAATGGCATCCAGCGTGCGGGACATCCCGGCACCCAGTGCTGCGTCTCGCGACGTTCTTTCGGTTCCGGCATTCGTTTCGTCAGGAAGCACGCTGGATCTGTTCCGTCAGGTTCGAGGCTGTTTCGGCGGCCTCTTCAGAACATGCTGGAATAAAGGCCGCTGCTCGACGACGAGGACGAGTCGCTGGCGCCGAACAGCGCCGCGATGCCTTCGTCGCTTGTATCGCCGCCGTACAGATCCATCAGGGATGCCGGCTTGTCCGGCTTCTGCGGCGTGATTTGCAGCAGGGCCAGATATTGTTCTGCATATTGCTGGATTTCCTTGGGGGTCGAGAGCTTGGTGAGATCGACCTTGTTCTTGAGCAGGCGGACCTGCTCGTCATAATCCAGGGTTCCGAACGTCGAAGGATCGTAGCCCGAAACCGTTTCCGCGACGGTCAGCAGGGTGGTGTCGGACATCAATTGCGACAGGGATGTGATGCCGCTCATCTTGCGTGTGAAATAGAGCGCGTTGCCGACCCCGTCATCCTGCATGTCGGGGCTGTTTTCGTACTGCTCCTGTTCGAACTGCGACACGACCGTGCCGATATTGACCCCGCTCGCGGTGTCGACGACCGTGCTGTTGTTCGTCAGCGTCGTGTCCGGCGTCAATGCCGATGTCGAAACGTTGGGAGGCTGGATATTGACCGTGTAGGCAACGCCGTTCACCTGCGCTTGCAGGGGCGGAATGGTGTGGGTGTACTGGCCGTTGACCTGGAGCAGGTTTCCGGTGCTGTCGAAGCTGGTGGTCAGGGCCGTGCTGGTCACCGTCGAGCCGTAGGGATCGATGATATAGGCCTGCCAGGTCGATGGCGCGGTGGTGCTCTGGACCCATTTGACCGAAAGAGTCGTCTGATTGTCGGGGGAGACACCATTCGCGGTGTCCGAGGCCTGGTTCGGGTCGAACGGTGCCGTGACGTAGGTCTGGCCTGTCCCCGACAGGCTGCCCAGGGTGATCGAGGGAAGGGTGAGGGTGGTGCTGGAACCCGACGACGACGTCAGGCTGGCGACCTGGCTCGCGTTGATGCTGGTGGAGGGCGTGTTGCCGGTGGCCATCGTGACGCCGCCTGTTCCGCCCGGCGTGCCGAGATCGAGGCCGAGGGCCTGGGACGCGTAGGTGCCGTCCGGCTGCGCGATGTTCAGGGTGAGGGGGAGCGAGATGGTGCCGTCCGTCGCCGGAGGCACGGCGTCGCCGGTCGACGCGTCGGTGACGGATGCCATGGTGCCGTCGGGATTGAACGTGACCTGATAGGCGTTCGCCTGGACCGCCGCGTTGCCGTCGGCGTCATAGGCGCTGACGGTCCAGGCCAGGGGGTTGGTGGTGCTCTGCGCCCATTTCAGGGCGACCTGATGGGCGGTCGAACTCGAATCGTAGGCGGTGACGGGGGCCGTCGTATAGCTCTGGCCCGTCTTTGCGGCTGACGGCAGGGTGATGCTGGCGGAAATGGACGTCGTCGCCGTGAAGGTTTGGGCGAGCACGTCGGAGACCCCGTCGGCAAGGAAGGGCGACACCGAGGTCGACCCCTTGTTCTGGCCCCAGATCTTGAAGGCGTCGGCGAAGGCGAGCCAGGCCGCGTTGCCCGACGATCTGGCAAGGGACTTGGACGAGGTCGGGTCCTGCGTCAGCAGGTCCTTGATCAGCGCGGTCTCGTTGGCGATCGAACTGAGCCCGTAGGCGCCCAGTACCACTTGCAGGACCGAGTAATTCTTGAGGAGCCCGTCGACCGAGGTGATCGACGTGGCATCCTTTTCGAATGTCGCGACCTGCTGCCGGGTGACGCTGTCGGTCTTCGCGTAGGTCGCCGCGGCCGTCGGTTCGTCCTTGATGGCGGAAAGATATGACGTAACCGGAGAGACGACGGAGATGGACATCAGCCCGATCCTTGATTCCCTGCCATGACGCGAAAGGTGCGACTATGATCCCGTTGCGCCAGTCTAGAGCCTTCGGATCGTCATGGCCATAGGGTCATTCTCATGAAACCGAGGAGACAGAGGGCGCGATTTCTTTGGCTCCATTTCAGGTAATGGTCGCGATCGTCTTGATACGCGCGCGCGGATAGATCTCGGATTGCGAGAGGACCGAGACGCTGGGCCGGACGCGCTCGACGATCGAGCGCATGGAGTCCCGCACCGGGGTCGAGACGACGATGACCGGCACCTCGCCGGTGGCCGACACGGTATTGAAAGTCTCACGCAGGCGCGCGACGAAACGGTTCAGCAGGGAGGGCGGCATGGCCAGGCGCCGTTCCTCGCCCTGTCCCGTGATGTGGTTCAGGAACTCGGCCTCCCATTCCGGGGACAGCGTGATCATGGGGATATAGCCGCCCGGGCCTTCCAGGGTGCTGCAAATCTGCCGGGAGAGGCGGACGCGCACATGGCCGGTCAGGTTCTGTATGCCGCGCAGGCCCAGGCCGCTGCCTTCCTGGATGCTTTCCAGGATCGTCGGCAGATCGCGGATCGAAATGCGTTCCGCCAGCAGGGATTGCAGGACGCGCTGCACGGTGCTCAGCGTCACCTGGGACGGGATCAGGTCGTTGACGAGCTTCTGCTGCTCGCGCGGCAGATCGTCGAGCAGGGACTGGGTGGCGACGTAAGTCAGCAGGTCGGGCAGGTTCTGCCGGACCAGTTCGCTGAGATGGGTCACGATGACGCTCGCGGGGTCGACCACCGTGCATTTCAGCGCGATGGCCTTGGTCTTGAGCGACGGGTCGATCCAGACCGCGGGCAGCCCGAAGGCGGGCTCGGTCGCCTTGTCGCCGGCCAGGGGCGGCGCGCCGCCGGAGGGGCTCATGGCCATCAGCTTGCCGGGCTTCGCCTCGCCCGACCCGATTTCGATTTCCTTGAGCTTGATGACATATTTGTCCGACGACAGCAGGATATTGTCCTGGATCCTGACCGGCGGCGTCACGAAGCCCATCTCGGTCGCGATCGCCCGGCGCAGCGCCTTGATCTGTTCGGTCAACTGGGAGTTCTCGCCGCTGGTCAGCGGCAGCAGGCCGAAGCCGAGTTCGAGGCGCAGCAGGTCGAGCTTGAGGACATCGGAAATCGGTGCCGTCGCCGGGGCGGCGGGCGTGGCCTCGGTCACGTCGCCGTCGCTGTCCGTGGTGGGCGTCCTGTGGCGCCACCAGGCCCCCGCGCCGGCCAGGGCGGCGATGGCCAGGAAGGGGATGGCCGGCAGGCCGGGCAGCAGCGCGAAGCATGCCGCCAGGACCGCCGCCATGGCCAGCGGCTTGGGATTGCCGCCCAGTTGGCGGACCAGCGTGACGTCGGCCGACCCGTCCGTGCCGCCCTTGGTGACGACGATGCCGGCGGCGGTCGAGACCAGGAGCGCTGGAATCTGCGAGACCAGCCCGTCGCCCACCGTCAGGGTCGTGAAGGTGCTGGCGGCCTCGTTCACCGGCATGCCGTGGCGCAGCACGCCGATGGCCAGGCCGCCGACGATATTGATGGCCGTGATGATGATGGCGGCGATCGCGTCGCCGCGCACGAATTTGGCGGCGCCGTCCATGGCGCCGTAGAACGCGCTTTCCTCTTCCAGTTCGCCGCGCTTGCGGCGGGCCGTCCGTTCGTTGATCGCGCCTGAGGACAGTTCGGCGTCGATCGCCATCTGCTTGCCGGGCATGGCGTCGAGGAAGAAGCGGGCCGCGACTTCCGCGATGCGGCCGGAGCCCTTGGTGATGACCATGAAATTCACCACCAGCAGGATGGAGAACACGATGCCGCCGATCACGACGTCGCCTCCCATCAGGAAGCCGCCGAACGCGGCCACCACATGGCCGGCGGCATAGGTGCCTTCGTTGCCGTGGCTGAGGATCAGGCGTGTGGTCGCGATTTCGAGGGCCAGCCGCAGGAGCGTCGTCAGCAGCAGAAGGGTGGGAAACGAGGTGAACTCGATCGGCTTTTCAAGGAAAAGCGAAACCATGAGCACCAGCGCCGAGGTGGTGATCGACAGCGACAGCCCCATGTCGAGGATGAAGGTCGGCAGCGGGACGACGAGGATGGACAGCAGCAGCAGGACGCCGAGCGCGAGGCCGATATCCGTCCCCGGGACCAGGGACCGCCAGGAGAGCCCGCCGGGCCCGCTGCCGCGCAGGAACCTGGTCGACGACGCCATGCCGCGCAGAAGCGACGGAAGCGCGGCGCGCGCGGTGGCCCCGGCCGTCAGCCTGCCCTCGCCGGGGCTCGCGATCGTGCTGCCATTGGCGGGGTCCAAGATGCCGCGTTTCCTTATCACATGCCGGATCACATACCGGTCGCAATCATGACGTTACCGACACGATTCGCCATGGCCGCGAAGCCCGGTTTCTGAGCCCGATAAGTACCGGTATAGTTCGCGTTGAGCAAGGCGCGAAAATGATGTTTGCGCGGTCGGGGGCTTTCGGCCCATCCGAACCGGGCGGGGCGGGATAGATGACGGAAACTGGAACGATGGACGACATGGTGGCCGGGGCGGAGCAGGGAGCGCCGCCCGGGGACCTGGCGTGCTGCAAGGACAGCCTGTTGCGATCGCCGACGCCCGATACGCTGATCCGGATCTGCGACGGGCTGGTGGGCGACGGACGATTTGCCGATGCCCTGCGCCTGATCCTGGAAGTGACGTCCCTGCGTCTCGATGACTGGAAGCTCAGTCTGGCCGGCGCGACGGTGATCCTGCGGTACAGTGCCTGCTATGACATCGTGGAGACCCTGTTGCGCAACGTGTTGCGGTGCAGCCCGGACAATGTGCCGGCGCAATCGTTCCTGGCGCATATCCGGATGGCCGCCGGCGATATCGCCGGGGGATGCGGCCTGTTCGCCGACATGACGCAGCGCTATCCGGCCGAGCGGGCGAATATATGCGAATTCATATCGATGTCGCTTCTGGAGGTCGGATATCCGGAGGAGGCCCTGAAGATCCTGCGGTCCCATCTTCAGGGCGGGGAGGTGACCGCCGCGCTTCTGAACAATCTGGCATGCGCCCTGGAGCGTCTCAATCGCTCGGCCGAGGCCCTGCCGTGGTACGAGCGGGCACTGGCGCTCGACCGGTCCAAGCCCGAGATCAGTTTCGGCTATTCCTGCACGCTGCTGAAGGCCGGGAGGCTGCGTGAGGGGTGGGAGCTTTATGTCGGGCGGAAGCTGATCGTCGATGACGAGACGGCGTGGTTCATGTCCCTGCCGCGCCTGCGCCATGGCGACGACGTGGCGGGGCGGAAGGTCCTGCTGTTCTCGGAGCAGGGGCTGGGCGATACGATCCAGTTCATCCGCCTGGTTCCTTTCCTGCTGGAAAGGGGAGCGGAGGTGACCGCGCTCGTGCCTCGCACGCTGGTTCGACTCCTGGCCCAGTCCTTCCCGGGCGTGTCCGTTCACGACAAGAAGGGCTTCGGCGAGAAAACGGGGTACAGCTATGCCGCCCCCATCCCGGACCTGCCGTATATCGCCGGCGTGATGTCGGTGCGCGACATTCCGGATACCGTTCCGTATCTGCGTGCCGATGACGGTGACGTCGCGCGATGGGCGGCGCTCATGCCCGTTGCGCGGCCGCGTGTGGGCCTGGTCTGGGCGGGCGACCGGCGGACGCAGTCCGAGCATGTGATGGCGGACAAGCGCCGGTCGACCACCCTGGCGGACATGGGAGCGGCCCTGACGCCGGCCGACGTGACGCTGGTCAACCTCCAGTTCGGCAGGCCGCGCGCGGAAATCGCGACGTGGGAGGGGCAGGCCCTGTTCGACCCGATGGACGGGGTTCGGGACATGGCCGATACCGCCGCGATCATGAAAAATCTCGATCTGGTCATTTCCGTCGATACCGCGCCGCTGCATCTCGCGGGGGCCGTCGGCTGCCCGGTCTGGCTGATCAGCCGTTGGGACGCGTGCTGGCGCTGGGGCGACGTGGGAGACAGTTCGCCCTGGTATCCGAACATGCGCGTGTTCAGGGCGCGGGAGCGGTCATTCGCGCCGGTGTTGCAGGAAGTCGGGCGCGCCCTGCGCAACTGGATATAGCAGGGGGAGAGTGCCGCTCAGCCCGTGGGGCCGGCCAGTGCGACGGGATTGGCGCGGTAGGATGCCAGGGTGCGTCCGCGCATGTTGCCCGCCGCCGGCCGGTGGAGCGTGGGCTGGGAAAAATGGGCAAATCCCTGGAACGGATGGAAGGTCCTGGCTGGCGGCGGCGGATTGCCGTCGGCTTCGGGCTGCGCGTCGGCGGTGCGTGTCGGCTGCCGGATCGCCCGGGGCATGGCGGGATGGGGGAAGGCCGGTGGGGCGGGGGCGGGCCGCGTGTCCCGCCCGTCCTGCGGGATCGCCCAGGCCTCCAGCACCTTCCATTGGTAGGGCGTGCCGATGCCGGGGGTCTGGGAATGGTAGGCGGCGGCGGCCCGGGGCCAGCTTCCCGTCTTGTCATACATCTGGAGCAGGAACCGGCCGGCATAGAGCGCATTGGCCATCGGGTCGAATGCCTGGTCGAGCGAGGCGAAGGCGTCCGGGTGCTGTTGCAGATTGACCTGCATGCAGCCCACATCGATCGACTGGATGCCTTGCTGGCGAAAGATCTCCACGGCCGCGGTCGCCTCGGCACGGGTCGGGTAATAATGTCCGATTCCCGCTGCCGTGATCGTCCATGGCCACGCCGAAATCGTGCCATCGGGGCCCGGCCTGCCGCTTTCGACCCGGCTCATGGCATTGAGGAACCCATCGGGGACATGCAGCGCCCGTTCGGCCTGCGCCGTGGCCGCGATGCATCGCGCGGCTTCGGCCGGATAGGCCAGGGCGCTTCGCGCAGGCCAGAACAGGGCGGCTGCGGCCATCGCCGTCAGGGCAGGGCCGGTCAGGACCCGTTTGGAGATGCGTGCCGGCGGCGATCCGGCAGGTATTTCCCGTGTTCCGGTGCGTGTGGCCCTCAAGGCCGCTCTCGCTCAACGGCGCGTATGTCCAAACGGGCTTTCACGGGCCCTCTCTCTCCCCGTCTTCATGATACCCGTCCGGCTTTACCGCATTTCCCGGGCTGTTCACAACCGGGTGGCGGTCGTGCCCATTTCGCGCCGGAGGGGCATTGAATGTCGGGGACCGGCGGCGTATCCTTCTGGTCCGTCATGGTCATTTCGCGGAATGCCATGAGCCGACATGCAAAGGTGACCAGCGTCCATGAGGACTTGCCCCGGAACGGCCGGCCTCCATCGCGACCGTTCCGGGAGCGGAGAGGGAATACGGGCCGCCTGGTCCCGCCCGGAGAGCAGGCAGATGTTCTGTTTCCGGCGGATCGTGGCGTTGATGTCCACGCTGTGCCTCCTGATCGGGTTGGTGCCGCCCGCGCCAGCCCATGCCGCGATGGTCCGGGTGAAGGATATCGTCGATTACGAGGGGGTGCGCGACAACCAGTTGGTCGGTTATGGCCTGGTCGTCGGACTGCGCGGTACGGGCGACCGCCTGACCAATACGATCTTCACCCGCGAGACGCTGATCAGCATGCTCAATCGGCTGGGCGTGAATATTCGTGACCGCGAAGTCCAGTTGCAGACGCACGACGTGGCCGCCGTGATGGTAACCGCGACGCTGCCGGCGTTCTCACACGGGGGCGGGCGGATCGACGTGACGGTTTCCGCCGTCGGCGATGCCCGCGACCTGGCCGGCGGAACGCTGCTGGTCACGCCGCTTCAGGCGGCCGATGGCGAGGTGTATGCCGTGGCCCAGGGGTCGCTCGTCACGAATGCGTTCTCGGCCGGCGGCGCCGGCGCCGCCATGACGCAGAACATCCCGACCAGCGGCCATATCGCCAATGGCGCGGTGGTCGAGCGCGAGGTGCCGGTCAGCCTGGGGGCCGGCGGCATCATCCACCTGTCCCTGCGCAACCCCAATTTCACGACCGCGAACAGAATCGTCGATGTGATAAACCGCCATTTCGGGCGCGGCATGGCGCGCGTCGAAGACCCGCGCACCATCGCCATCAACCTGGTCGGCCGCGATGTGGCGGAAACCCTGTATCGCATCGGCGATTTGAGCGTCGAGCCCGACACGATGGCCAAGGTCATCGTCGACGAGGCCAGTGGAACGATCGTCATGGGTGACAATGTGCGCATCAGCACGGTCGCCATCGCCCAGGGGAATCTGACGATCCAGGTGACCGAGGCGCCCGTGGCCTCGCAGCCCGGCCCGTTTTCCAACGGCACCACCGCCATCCTGCCGCGCACGCAGATCACCGCGAGTACCGGCAGTTCCAATCGTCTTGGGATATTGCGCGAGGGGCCGACTCTTGCCAGTCTTGTGTCGGGCATGAACGCCCTGGGCATGGGACCGCGCGACATGATCGGTATCCTCCAGGCCATCAAGGCGGACGGCGCTCTTCAGGCCGATCTTGAAGTAAGGTAGCTTGACATGAGTGGGGTTGGCAGTGTCGCGTCTTCGCTGTCCTTGATCGACCGGCAGCCTGTTGCGTCCGGACAGGCGGAACAGGCCCGCAAGGCGGCGGTCTCGTTTGAAAGTGTGACCATCGGCGAATTGTTGCAGCCGATGTTCGATACCGTCGATACGTCCGACGGCATGTTCGGCGGGGGGGCGGCGGAAAAGCAGTTCCGGTCGCTTCAGGTTCTGGAACTCGGCAAGCAGATCGCCAAGAGTGGCGGGATCGGCATCGCCGACAGCGTCTATCGCCAGATCCTGGCCATGCAGGAGCAGAGCCAGCAGGTGGCGGGCGGCCAGGAACCGGCCCGGCGGGAGGCCGGCCCGCGGGAGCAGGGCCAGTCATGAAGCGCGCGCCGGACAGAACGGCGCGGTCTCTCCTGGCCGGCTTCCAGAGGGTCTGTGCCGTTCTGGAAGCGGAGAACGATCTTCTGAAAGCCGGCAGGCTGCGGGATGTCGTGGAGATGCTTCCGAAGAAGCAGAGAGAGATGGAAGCCCTGGAGAGCATCCTGCTGGTCGACGGGGAAGACGCATTGCCGGCCGAATACACGCAGGTCCTGATGACGCCGGAAACCGAAGAGGCGGCCGGGCGCTTCGGTGCGCTGGTGCGGGCCAACCGTATCCTGCTGCAAGGTGCGATCGACGCGCAGAACGTCCTGATCCGGCTGATCGTCGTGGATGCGACGCAGGAAGCAGGGGTCGGGTATGGGGCTTCGGGTCAATATATGGCCAATATCGGCGCGCAGACGGCATTGACCCTGCGCAGCGATGTCTGAAAACCTGACCGCACCTGATATCGTGCAGGTGCGAACGGACGGTCTCGCCGCATTCGATCTCTCGCTATCCCGAAAAGAGTATTCATGACATTGCGACGTCATTTCATGGTGCGTCTACCGGGCATCCGGTGGCATGCGATCCGGGTGGGCGCGGCGACGCTGGCATCCGTCGGACTGGCGGGCTGCCTGTCTCCGGCAAGGCCTTATCTGGATATGGACAGGCGCCTGTCGGACGCCGGTTTCGTTGCGCACAAGGCGGACACGACGGCGCGCTACGCCATGATGAATACGCTGCCGCCCGGCGCGCTGACCTATCGTCCGTCTTCGGTCGGGCCGGTCTATCTTTATGCCGATCCGATCGGGTGCGGCTGCGTGTATATGGGGTCGGCGACGGCCTACAGCTATTATCTGTCGGCGGTCGATGCCGGGAAAAGGCGGCGGCGGTCCGTGCCGGCTGCGTCGGCGATTCCGGCGATGACAGCGGAGAACAGGCGCGATACGGCCGAGTGGGACTGGAGCGCATGGTCGCCCAATGCGGACCCCGGTCCGACCCAGCCCCGGCATGTGATCGGCGGATACTGGTAGGAGAGCGGTTCCCTAGCGGGCAGGCCGGCCCAGGAAATTGTTCTCGAGCCGTCTCAACTGCTGATTTGTCTGCCGGGTCGATGCCGGGGTCTTGGTTCGGGCATTCCTCGATTTCTCGTTTCCCGGTGCGGGGCCAGGCTCCGTGGCGTGCATTGCCGGGAGCGTGTCGTGAGGCCTGTCGCCGGGATTGGCGTTTGGCGTGCGGGTGATCGTCGGCGCGGCGGGTGGCTGTGACGATCCGGATTCGGTCTTGCCTGTCCGGGTGTCAATCAGGGGCGCCGTCTCGGTTTCCGGCCGCATGCTGTCGGGTGCGAGATCGTTCCGGACATGGAGGGTGTGGTCGGGTGTGACTTCAGCGGCCTTTTCGAGTAGTCGCTCCAGCTTCCTTTCGTGCGGGGAGGCCTTGATGGTTGCCGTTTCGAGGCGATCGGCCGTCGCGTCGGCCTTGGTGACCATGCTGTCCAGTTCGGTGCCCGTGACCCGGGCCAGTTCGATCATGCGGCTGAGCGGACGGCCGCTGACTTCGCCCGCCACGCGCAGCTTCTCCACGCCATCTTCCGCGCTTTTTACGCTGGCCTCCAGTTTCTCGACCAGTGCCATCAGGCTTTCGCGGTCGCGCCTGAGACTGGACAGAATGCGGCTGAGATAAAAACTGTAGATAATTCCCAATAGCAGGAAGAACGATAAAACGATTTCGATGATCAACTGGATCTGCGTCAGCATCTGCGATGATCCTGGTTTCTTATTCGCTTGATGCGAGGGGAGGTGTGCTGTGGGGGTGCGGGCTGTCCGCGGGCACCAGGCGCCGTTCGATCTTCACGGCCGCCTTGCCATGCAATTGCCCGAGTCTGCCTTCGAACAGGGACGTCTGCCCGCATTGCAGCGTGACATGGATCGGGATGTCGCGCCGGTAGGGAAAGGCGATCTGCATGCCCGGACGCAGGGCGAGCACCTGGGAAAGCGGTATCAGTTTTTCCTCGAAGACGGCGGAGACCTCGACGTCGGTTTCGAGAATCTCGGAAATCAGGTGGTTTTCCCAGATCGAGTCGCGGCCGAACCGTTCGCCCATGAATTGCTGGGACAGGCGGTCACGCACCGGCTCCAGCGTCGCATAGGGGATGATGAGGTCGAGATTGCCGCTCTTGTCCTCCATGTCGATATGCAGCTTCGTCATCACCACGGCATTGGAGGCGCGGGCGATCGCCGCGAAACGGGAACTGACCTCCAGCCGTTCGAAGCTGAGATCGATCGTGCAGACCGGTGTGAAGGCTGCCGAGAGGTCGTTGAGCGTCAGCGTGATCAGTTTTTCGATCAGGGATCGTTCGATCGCCGTATGCGGGCGGCCTTCGGTCCCGACATGGCCGACGCCGCGCGGGCCGCCCATCAGGATATCGATAATGGAATAGGACAGGGCGGAATCGATGACGATCAGGCCGTAATTCTCCCATTGGACGGCCTTGAACACCGCGAACAGCGAGGATGACGGCACCGTATTCATATAGTCGCCGAAACACATCGAGCGTGTGCTCTCCATGGTGATTTCGACGTTGTCGTTCGTGAAATTGCGCAACGTGGACGACAGGAGTCTGACGAGCCGGTCCAGTACGATTTCCAGCATCGGCAGGCGTTCGTAGGCCACGAACCCGGCCTTGATGACGCGCTCCATGCCGGTTTCCTCCCGGTCGGGGAGGCTGGAAAAACTATTGCCCAGCAGGCTGTCGATCTCGGACTGGTCGAGAACATGGCTGCTGATCATGCTGTTCTCGAACCCTGTCGACGCGTCCTCTCGCCTCGCGTGGGCCTGGGCCGATTCGTGCCCATGGATGTCGGACGGCGCATCGGCGTCGCTCTCCTGGGGCGGGTCGGCGTCCGGCGTGTCGTTTACGTCCTGCATAGTGTCTTCGCCACGGTTTGAACTCTATTCTGCGCGAGCATCAAGTAAATCGTTTCGATTACTGAATCAGGAATTCAACCAGATACAGGTTCGTGACCTGCAAGGGCGTTAATTCCGCTCTCAGGCGACGGATGATCGCCTCGCGCAGCCGATAGATGCCGTCGCCCCGGATATCCTGCGGCCGTGTCTCGTGGAGGTATGTCTGGAAAATGTCCTGGACGCGCGGAATCATGTTCTGGAGCGAGGCTTCGTCCCGCGCGCCCGAAATTTCGACCTTGGCCGTCAGTTTTACATAGACCGGCCGGCCATCGCCATTATCGAGATTGGACACGATCGACGGGATGCCCAGGATGATCGGGGGATGAAGCATCTGGCTCGCCTGGCGTGCCACGCCGTGCTGGACCGAATGAAACAGGCGGCCCTTGGTCATGAACATCGTGGCGCCGCCCGCCGCGAGGATAATGACCACGAGACCTGCGAGGAGCATCGTCTTCCTGGAACGGCCGGGTGCGGCTTCCGCTGCCATGGATTGTCGTCTTTCGTCCGCGGAAGAAAGCCCGGATGCGCCGCCGGTTACAGTCTCGCTCATATGCAGGTGGCTCCGGGAAGGGAGGTTAACGCTTTGTTGACAGTGTAGCTACTGCACGGTGCATGCTCAATGGGAGGGCTGGGCCGTTCGTGACGATTGGCGGCGTGGCCGCCATCGACTGGCGCCGTGCGCCGCGCGATGGGATCGAAGGGGTGTCATTGACCCGTGTCGGGGAGGTCGGCTGGTTCGATGCGGCCGGAAGGCGACGCGGCCATGTCGGCCGGGCATGAACGAACGAATTGGAGGCCGATTGCAGCACGCTGTCTGCCGGCGAGGCGCGGCATCGCGTATCGGCTGAGGAACAATCGTATTCGTTACGCCGGCTGGCCTCTGTCCGTCAGAGGCCAGCCGGGTGTGGATCAGCTTACTGCTTCATGGCGATGGTGGTTTGCAGCAACTGGTCCGCGGTCGTGACGACCTTGGTATTGGCGGAATAGGCTTCCTGCGCGACGATCAGGGCGGACAGGTCGCTGGTCAGGTCGGTTGTGGAGGATTCCACATATCCGACCGCCAGCGTGCCGGTGCCGTTGGCCCCGACGGTGCCGATCCTGGCGTTGCCGGAGGCCGCCGTGACGGTATAGGCCTGCCCGTCGACGGCATTCAGCCCGTCGACATTGGCGAAGTTTGCCAGCGCGATCTTGCCCACCAACTGGGTGCCGGTGTCGAACTGGGCCATGACCGAGCCGTCGCTTTCGATCTGGATCCCCTGATAGGTGCCGGTGGCGACGCTGTCAGACGTGAGGGACGAGGTGTCCGTGCTCAGCGTCGAGGCCGTCGAAAGCGAGGCGTTGCTGAGATTAGCCGTATAAGCCGTTCCGCCGACCGTGAGCGCCAGAGCGCTGAGGCCGCCTGGCACCGGCGTCGGGCTGTTCGGGTTTGGCGTCAGATCCGAGACGGACGCCGCGGCGCCGGTGGCCGGGTCGAAGGTAACCTGATAGGAATCCGAAAGGCTGGCGCCGGTATATGGATTGACGAATGTCAGGTTCCAGACGGGGTTGGTCGTGGCGCCGGTGACGGGTGCCTGCGTCCAGACGGCGGACACTGCGTCCGCGCCGGTCGTGTCGGTCGCGGAGGTGTCGAACGGCACCGTCGTATAAGTCTGGGCGGTTCCAGTGGTGGTGCCCAGGATCGTGGCCGGCATCGTGAGTGTGCCGGCTGTCGTTCCGGCGGCCAGGGGATTGACCTGTTTGGCGGTCGGGGTCCCGGTGGCGGCCGCCAGGGTCGTGCCGCTGGTTCCACCGATCGTGCCGAGATTGAGCGTGATGTTCTGCACCGCGCTGCCGTACGTCGCGGTGATCGGAATGGAAGCGGTTGCGCCGCTTGCCGTCACGGTGGTGGCGGAAGCGCCGGTTCCGGAGGTAACGGACTGTATCGAGCCATTCGTATTGAATGTGACGGTTGACGTATTGGCTGCGATCGCGCCGCCGCCGCTGGCGTCGTAGGCGCTGACGGTCCACACATATGGATTGACGCTGTTCTGGGTCCAGTTCAGGCCCACCGAATGCGGCTCGCCATTCGCATCATAGGTCGTGACCGGCGCGGTCGTATAGGTCTGGCTGGTGCTCGTCGGATTTGTGCTGCTGGCCGGAAGCGTGCCGACAGTGGCATTCAGCGTCAGCGTCGTCGTCTGGGTCGGCCGGAAGGCGATGTTGTTGACATTGAGCTGGGTCAGGGCGGTGCCGAGTGTTCCGGTCTTGGGATCGGCCATGTAGCCGTCGAGATAGTAGCCGCTGGTATTGACCAGGTAGCCTTCGTTGTTCTTGTAGACCTCGCCGTTGCGCGTGTAGTAATCCTGAGACGAAAACTGCGGAATGGCTGAGGTCGTGGCGCCGGTTTCCTTGGAAACGACGAAGAGGCCGCTGCCGGAAATCGAACTGGCAAGCTGATCGGTGCTGACCGACGCCGTGCCCTGATTGTCCACATGCTGGACGGTGACGGCGGAGACGGAATCCGAAATATCGGATGAGGCCGTGCTGGCCAGCGAACTCGCGACGAAATCCTGGAACGCCGTTGTGGTGGCCTTGTACCCGACCGTCTGGCTGTTGGAGATGTTGTTGCTGAGATTCGTAAATGCGGTCGACTGGGCGTTGATACCGCTGACAGCCGTGGTAAGGGCATTGAAAACTGACATCCGTCGTCCCCGCCTTGCGCGCGCAGCTCTCTGTTCCGCCTACCATCAAGCAGGAAAGATCATTACCCGATCACGGCCTTGCGGCTTATGACATCATGTCGGGCGTAGGATCTTACGGACATGGAATGGCGGCTGAAACATTCCCTGCGCGACACCTGTGCCTTGCTAGGCACCTGAGTAGCATGGGCGACGCGAAACGCAAGGACTTCCTGCGCCATTCTAGGCTGATGGCTACAGGAAATATGTTACCAAATTATCTCCAGCCGGGAATATGATGCAGAGGCCGACCAGTCGGGCCGTCTTTTACTGTCGGGGCGCGCGTGAGCCCGGGGTCTTGAGCTTCATGATGTACGCGATGATCGCGGCGACCGGCTGGAAATAGTCCGGCGGGATTTCGGAATCCACCGGCAGGGTATAGAGCGCGCGGGCCAGCGGTGGATTGGAGACGATCGGGACTTTTGAATCTTCGGCCGCCTCGCGGATCCGGGCGGCCAGTTCGTCCGAACCCTTGGCGACGACCCGGGGTGCGGCATCCGAACTGTTTTCATACGACAGCGCCACGGCATAGTGGGTCGGGTTGGTGACGATGACCGTGGCCTTCCTGACCGCCTGGATCATGCGTTGCCGGGCGCGCTGCATGCGGATCTGTTTCTGCTTGGCCTTGACCTTGGGATCGCCGTCGGCTTCGCGCGCTTCTTCCTTGATGTCCTGATGGCTCATGCGCAGTTTCTGTAGCCGGTGGTAGCGTGTCCAGATCTCGTCTAGGACGGCGATCACGCCCTGGATCGCCAGGATGATCAGTGTGGCATAGACGAACCAGGAGATGAGTTCCGCGGTGAGGTGGCGGAGGGTCCAGCGTTCGGCCTCGGGCGCGATGTGCAGAGTTCCTTGCGCCACGCCATAGAGCACGGCCCCGAAGACGACGAACTTGACCAGGCTTTTCAGCATTTCGATCAGGTTGGTGACGCTGATCACGCGTTTGATCCCCGACAGGGGAGACAGGCGTGTGATATCGGGGATGAGAGCCTGGGGCCGGAACAGCAGGCCCGTCTGCAGCATGCTGGAAGCAATGACGACAGCCATGCAGACCAGCACCAGAGGCGCTGCCAGCAGGGCCCCTTCGCGCACCGCCTGCCGGAGCATCAGGTAGAGTGCGTTGCCATCCGGTGGGATCGTATCGAACCGCTCCATCAATCCGCGCATGTGTCGTAGAAACAGGCCGCCCGAGAACGTGGTCGTCATGGTGAAGACGGTGAGGAACGCCCCCAGGACCAGGAGCATCTGCGTTTCGCGGGATTGCGCGACATTGCCGTCTTCGCGCGCCTTTTCCAGTCTTTTCCCGGTCGGCGCCTGCGTCCGGTCGTCGCTGGCCGATCCTTCCTCCGCCATGTGGGCCGGCCCCTATCCGTGTGGTGCGGGGGTTGCGCCCACGCCCGGCAAGGTGACGAGCAGGTCGCTCATCCTTTCCTGCCAGACGCCGGTCATGACCTGGATCAGCAGGGCCAGCAGAAGGATGCCGCCCAGTAACTGGGCCGGCATGGCGATGCCATAGACCTGGATGGAGGGCATCAGGCGGTTCAGGACGCCGAGCATGGCCGGCCACAGGGTGCCGATCAGGATGAAGGGCGCGGCCAGTTGAAGTGCCAGGACGAATGTCTGTGCCGTTGCGGTCACCACGCTTTTCGTCATGTCGCCGAGCATCGGCATATGGCCGGGTGGAAACAGGTGGTACGAGCCCGTCACCGCGACCAGCGGCAGGACGTAGAGGCCGGTGGAGAGGAAGATGACCGGTGTCAGCGAGGAGGCCATGTGGCTGACGGCCGTGCTGGATGCCCCGAGTTCCGGGTCCGGTTGCAGGATGCTGGCGAGGCCGGTGAGAAGGGCGATGATCTGCATCGCGATGATCAGCGCCATGGAGACGAGGCGCGCCAGCAGCCCGATGAAGGCGCCGCAGAGCAGTTCGCCCGCGATGATGGCGACCACCATGGACGGTTGATGAAGCGCCGGACCGGATACGGCCACCAGATGACCCTGTACCACCGGCAGGATGGTGATCGTGACGACCAGGGCGATCCCGGCCCTGACCACCATGGGGGAGGTCATTTCGCCGAAACCGGGGGCTGTCATCACCATCGCGCTGACCCGGCACAGGGTCATCAGGAACATCGCGGCCAGGACGGGGATGGAACCGCCGGGAAAGAACGGATCTCCGCTCATTCCACGATGGTCGTTGCCGGCGCGCGGCCCGTCTTCACGAGCCGCCCACCATGATCATCTGATCGAAGATGGTCTGGGCGTAAGTATGCAGTGTGGAATACATGAACGAGCCCGTCAGCATCAGGGCTGCCGCAGCGGCCATGAATTTCGGCACGAAAGACAGGGTGGCCTCGTTCACCTGGGTCACGGCCTGGAACAGGGAAACCAGGATGCCGGCGCATAACGACGCCAGCAGGGACGGCGCGCCCATCTTGACCGCCACGATCAGCGTCTGGCGCAATATTTCATGGATGTCGACCGTATGCTGCATCTGTTCGGGACTTGGAGCCTGGCTGGAAAAAAGGGCCGGTGAGCGAGAACGGCCCATCGGGGCCGTGCCCGGCATGTCGTTCCGAATGTCCGCGCCTGGACGCTGTGTGCAAGGCCGGCCGGCACGGCGACTTTGCACACAGCGTCTTCAGATCGACATCTTCATGACGTCCTGGTAGGCCTGAACGATACGGTCCCGCACCGTGGTGACGGTTTGCAGGGTCAGTTTTGCTTCTTCCACGGACGTTGCGATATCGGTCAGGTTGCCCTTGCCGGACAGGCCCTGCGCCGTCATCGTCTCGGCGGTCTTGCCGGTCTGGACCGCGTTTTGCAGCGCGCCATTCAGGACGTCGCCGAAACTGGATACGGAATCGGAGGAAAAATCGTTCCGCGTGTCGTCGGCCGATGGCTGCAAGGCCTTCTGGGTCTGCCCGTAGGCATTGAGCGCATCGAAGCTGCGGGTGGTGATATCGCTGATCATCGTGTCGGTGCTGCGCCCCTTCTGCCTGGCTGGGTATCCCGGCATGCCACTGCCATTCAGTGCCTAACCCAGTCCTGGCGCGACGGCAAGAGCGGCGTTTTTACCTTTGATTAATATAAAATGACGGAGCGGGAATGGTTTTGAGTGGATGCTGGGCGGCGGATTGGGATCATGATAGAGAGTGTCCTGCACGCTCCGGCATCATCGGGAGGTGGGAGCAGTCGTGGCATGGCGGCGGGAGAGTGTCGGGTCGCGCGTGCATGGAGTGCGACGTTGAAGTGCGACGTTGATAGGTCATTCATATCATATAGAGTGCATATGCGACGTTTGGTGAGCGGTGCCACGGCGGTGGTCGCTTTGCTGGGGATGGGTGGTTGCGGAGCGGCCATTGCCAGGGGGAGCAGCAGCGCGACCGCGCATACCGGAGAGGACGGTCTCCGCTGTCCGGCGGGGCCGGTCCATATCGCGGAAGTTCATGCGATCACGCGACAGAACAATCCCGCCGATCCGAACCTGCCGATCGGCGAGGCCTCGGTGGAGGTCTGCGCGACGGACGCCACCAAATTTTCGGATGTCGTGACGCGTGGGGCACCTGACGATTCGGCGGCCGGTGGCGCGGTCGGGCAGAAGACGGGTGTCAACGGAACGATACAGATACGCGGCCGGACCGCGCAGATGGATGCGACCGTCTATGCCCCCCTGGCCGAAGCGGATATCGCGCAATGCAGCCAGCGCGACGAGGGCCAGCAGCCGGATGGCGGGGGCGCACCATGCAGGCCGCATGGATTTGTGACGAGCTTTGCCGGCACCTGGGTGTTTTCGCCGGGAACGTGGCAGAGTTTTCAGGCGGGAGCCGATTCGGCAGGTAATCCGATCGTCCTGGCCGTCAGGATTTTGAACGGACCCGTGGAATAAGGGCTGGACGCGTGTCGGGAGCGCGTTTTCAGGTAGTCTGCCAGACATAAAAAATGCCCCCGGCGCGATCGCCGGGGGCATCTCCCCTTTCAGGCCGCTGGCCCGAAAGGACTTACTGGAACAGCGACAGGATATTCTGCGACTGCGAGTTGGCGATGGTCAGTGACTTGATGGCCAGCGACTGCTTGGTCTGCAGCGAGGTCAGCTGGGCGCTGGCGGCCGACATGTCGGCGTCGGTCAGCGCGCCGATGCCGTTGGTCAGGTTGTCGGAGATGGTCGCGCCATAGGTGGTCATGTTGGTGATGACGTTGGAGTTGGAGCCCAGCGTCGACGTCACGAAGGTCATCGCCTTGATGGCGGCCTGAACCTGGGCGATCATGTCGGAGATCGACGCGGTTCCGGTGAAGCCGGTGCCGAGCTTTCCGCCGGTGCTTTCGAACACGTTGCTGGTCGGGGAGACGCCGGCGGTGCTGTTGACGGTCAGGCCCAGGGCGTCCGTCAGGCTCGTGCCGGTCGTGCCCTGCACAAAGCTGGTGGCGTTCGTGAGCAGACCGCCCGACGCATTGGACAGATAGCTGGCAATGGTCGAATTGAAGCCGGTGATGGTCGTGCTGTCGCCCTGCAAGCCCGTGACGTAGGTCAGGTCGCTGGACGTGATGCCCAGGCCGTCCGTCGTGCTGCCGGAGAGCAGGTTGACGCCGTTGAACGTCGCGTTGCGGGCGATGGTGTCGATCTGGTTGAGGTAACCGGTGATCTGCGTGCCGATCTGGTCCAACGACGCCGGGCTGCCCTGATTGTTGCCGAGCGAGGTCACCGCATCCTGCACTTCATGCAGAACGCTGAGGATCTGATTGGCGGCGCTGGCCGTCGAGCTGACGGTCTGGGAGGCGAAGGTCAGGCCGTCATTCACCGCGCTCTGGCCGGACACGTTGCCCTGCATCTGCTGCGCGATGCCGAAGGCAGCGGCGTTGTCGGCGGCGGTGGAAACCTTGAGGCCCGTCGAGACCATGTTTTCCGTGTTGCTCAACTGACTCTGGGTCGCGTTCAGCGTCTCGATGGCGACTTTCGCCGAGGCATTGGTGTTGATGGAAAGGCTCACCGCATTTTCTCCATGCTGCATATCCTGGTATGCGCCAGGTCATGGTCAGAAAATCGGGAAATGGCTAAGAGAAGGTTACCAGCACGATCCCGGCGAGAATTTTCATGGCGACGGCGTGGATGAAACCGGACCGGTTGGACGGCATCCGATCCCCATGTTTTCGGCACAGGATAGCCTCGGGCAGAGGAGTAGGTTAGAATGACACGCGTCGAGTATGAGAAATCGCAGACGGTAAGATGATGATTCATCCAGCACTCAAAGCCTATCAAGCCGTGACTGAAACGTCCCTTACCGGAAGGGAGGCCGAGGCCGTCTGTTTCAGAATGCTTATCGAGGATCTTGAGGCCGCGGCGCGCGGGGGCGATCCGCAGGCGCGCAATCGGGCGCTGGACCGACATCAGCGCCTGTGGTCGATGATCATGAAGGCGAATATCCTGGATAACGGCCTGGCGTCCGAAGAAGACCGGACGCTCTTTGTCCGGCTGGCCGACCAGGCCCAGAAATATGGCATCAGGGCCATCCTGCATCCCGACCTGTCCCTGGCGCCGCTGATCGAAATCGCGGAAAACGTGCTTGCCGGGCTTGAGATGGTGTCGGAAGGAAACGAACGGGGCAGCGGCGCCGACAGGATGGTCTGATCGCTGACAAGACTCGCTGGCCGCGATGAGGCGCCGGTCCGGTGGATCAGAAGAGGTCCATTTCACCGGTGCCCATCGATTGGCCCGAACCGTCCTCCCCTTTCAGGACCTGGACGACTTCGCTGAGCGTGACCCCCTTGGCCAGGCTGGCCACGTTGAGGGTGTCCGTGATTCCGATCGGGGACAGAGACATCAGGTTCTTCAGCACGGTTGCCGCGGAGGCGACAGTCTGTGTCGCCAGATCCAGTTTTTGCAGGCGGCAGATTTCCGCGCTGGTCAAGGCGGAGTTCCGCATGCAGTCCGCGACCGCCTGCTGGGCACTTGTCAGTTCCTCACCCGCCATGTCCAGGAGTTGCGTGACCTTGGAGACCGTGTCATGCACCGTTATTTCCGACTGGGGCGACCGGTGTTGCGATCCGTGTCGTGATCCTGGCGTGGTGGCGGATTGCATGGTCATCGCTGTCTTTCTTTCCACGCTCTGACGATCAGAACAGTTCGACGCCGGAACCGGCTTCGCGTGCCCATTGCCGTTCGGCTTCCGTCTCTTGCCGGCTATAGGCTTCTTCCTGGCGGACGATGGCCTGGTCATCCTGGATCAGGCTCTGCTGGGCCTTTCCCGATACCGGCCAGAACCTCACGCGCCTGGCCTGGGTGCCCCCGAGGCTCCGGGCGATGCAGGGAATGCCTTCATCCGCCAGATAATGCATCACGAAGAGGCTGTTTTCCTGCCCGATGCGGCCCAGCGATGGAACGATCGCCGCGCCCCCGAAGGCCTTGCAGCGCAGCCGGTCGCGCTTGCCACCTGCCTTCAGGATGCCATTGACCAGTTTTTCCATGGCGTTGGCACCGAAACGCAGGGCGCCCTCGTCTTCGCGCTCGCCCCCGCCCGGCAGGAGGAAGTGATTCATGCCGCCGAGTCGGGCCACCGGATCGAACATGCACACCGACACGCATGACCCCAGGAGGGTCATGAGAAGTGCTGACGGATCGTCCGAAACGACGACCTCGCCCTGTACGACCGTCGTGGAGGGCAGCGGATCGGTCACGTGATCGGTCCGAAGACCTTCTCGAGAACTTCGCGCAGTTTCGCGACCGTGTAGGGCTTGGCGAGAAAATTGTTCACCCCCGCCTTGACCGCCTCCTGAACCAGGTCACGGCTGGCCTCGCCGGTCAGGATGATGAACGCGACCTTCTGGGTCTTGGGATTGCCGCGGACGGCGCGCAGCAGGGCCAGCCCGTCCATGACGGGCATATTGAAATCGGAAATCACGAGGTGCGTCGGATTCTGTGCGAGATAATCGACGGCTTCCTTGCCGTCCTTTCGCTGCGCGATATGGGCGAAACCGAGTTGTGCCAGGCTGTTGGCCAGAATCTGACGGATGGAAGACTGGTCATCAACGATGAGGACCCTGATCTGTGAAGCCGCGGGCATTTTTTCCTCCTCTTTCCTGTTCGTGGCTGGCGCATGGCTATCGTGCGCAACAGGTGCGCATGGCTTTCGTGCGTGATCGCGCGCCGGCCGGCTCGTATCAGCGTATCTGTCGTGTCAGCGCATCTGGGCGGTCATGGCGGCGGCACTGATCTGATCAAGGGGGACGATCTGGGAGGCCGCGCCCAGCTCGGCGGCAACCCGCGGCATTCCATAGACGACCGAAGACGCCTTGTCTTGTGCAATTGTCCAGGCTCCCGCCCTGTGCATTGCAAGCAGGCCCTCAGCGCCATCCTGCCCCATGCCGGTCAGGATGATGCCCAGGCCGGCATTGGCCGCGCATTCGGCGACGGAGTCGAACAGGACATCGACGGATGGGCAATGCCCGTTGACCGGGGCGGCTTTCAGCAGGCGTGTCACATACCGGCCGTCACGCCGTTCCACGGCCGTATGCCGGTCGCCGCCGGGGGCGATGTGGACGGTGCCGGGGAGCAGGACCTCGCCATTCCGGGCTTCGCCGATGGAGAGAGGTTCGATCTTCTGGTTCAGCCGACTGGCGAAGCTCGAGGTGAACAGGGCCGGCATATGCTGGCAGACGACGATCGGAGGGCTGTGGCGCGGGAAACCCGACAGGACCTGTTCCAAGGCTTCCACGCCGCCCGTCGATGCGCCGATCGCTACCAGTCCGAAATCATGGGCCCATGTTTTTTGCTGGTGGCGCGCATCGTCCGGATCGTTGCGCGGAAATTTCGCGACCGGAGAATGGGCGGCCTGGCGGACCAGGCGGGCCAGGCCGGCATAGGCATCACCGCCGGGGACCACGGAGGAGGGTTTGGGAAAACAGTCGAACGCGCCCATTTGCAGGGCCGTGATCGCGATATCCGCCCCCCGTGCCGTCAGGCCGGACACCATGACGACGGGAATCGGGCGCAATCTCATGATCTTGTCGAGAAACTGCAAGCCGTTCATGCTCGGCATCTCGACATCGAGCGTGATGACGTCCGGCTGGTCCTTGATGATCAGGTCGCGGGCTTCGATCGGATTCGCGGCCTCGCCGCAGATGACGAGGTCGGGATGCTGCGCGAAGGAGCGCCGGATCAATGCCCTTGCCGTCCGCGAATCGTCAACCACGAGAACCTTTATCGGCTTCTCCACGCTTCAATGGTCCTTTCGGTAGATGGTCGGGGCAACCTGGGTCAGGCCGCACTGGTTTGCACAGGATACGCGCTCGGAATGGCCGACATACAGAAAGCCGCCAGGGTCGAGCTTGTCCGCCAGGCGCTGCCACAGATGTTCGCGGGTGGAATCATCGAAATAAATGACGACATTCCGGCAGAAGATGGCCGAAAAGGAGCCCTGGATCGGCCATGACGCGTTGAGATTGAGGACACGGAAGGCGGGCAGGCGCCGGATCGGGCCGGTAAACCGATAATCCCCGCTGGGGGTGCGCTCCATGAACTGCGCTTTCCAGGCCGTGGGGATGCCTTCGACATCCTCGGCGCCATAGACGCCCTCGGTGGCCCGGGCGACGACATGGGCGTTGATGTCGGTGGCCAGGATGCGAAAATCGTGCGTGGCGGCGTCGGGGAACGCCGTCATGACCGACATGGCGATGCTCCATGGTTCCGGGCCCGTCGAGCAGGCGGCCGACCATATCCGCCCGCGCTTTCCGGCACGCACCCTGGAGATCATCTGCGGGACCACGATCGATTCGAGATGATCGAAATGGCTTTTTTCGCGGAAGAAACTGGTGACGTTCGTGGTCAGGGCGAAGATCAGGTTCTGCATTTCGTCTTCGCCGGCGGGCGAGGTCACGAAACTGAGATACGCTTGGAACGAGCCCAGATCCAGTTCCCGTACCCGGCGGGAGACGCGGGAGTAGACGAGTGCTTTCTTGGTCGCAGGAAGGTGAATGCCGGCCTTCTCGCGCGCGATCTGCCTTACTTTCTGAAAATCTGCATCGGTATATTCAGACTCACTGACCGTCATGTGGTCTTTCATTCGGAAACCGTATCCCCGACCAACTGCCCGACGACGGTCTCCAGGCGCAGGATACCGATCATCCGCTCGTCGACCAGGACGAGTCCGCCCAGGCAACTGCTCTCTTCTGACACGGCCTGGACGTCGTTCAGGTCGATATCGGCCATGTCGATGACGCGATCCACCAGCAATCCGCAGACGATGCCGTTCTTCGATTCGACGATCACCACGACCCGGCGTGGATTGTCGGCCTGGGGCGGTACGTTCAGGTAGATCGCGAGGTCGATCACCGTCAGGATGATGCCGCGCAGATTGATGGCTCCGCACACATAGGGGGGCGCGAAGGGCAGGGTGGTCGTCTTCTCGAAACCACGGATCTCGCGAACGCTCAGGATCGGGATGCAATATTCCTGCACGCCGATGGCGAACACGATCATCTTGACGATCTTGGTATCGGTGACCTGGCTGAGTTCGGTCTGGTCCGTCATTTCGGTTCCCTGATTGGATATCGATTGCCCATATGGCCTGGCTAGGCTGCCAGTTCCGCGCGGATGTTCGATGGCTTGCCGTCGATCTGTCCAATGGCGGAGGCCACGAGCGCCGAGACGTCGAGAATCAGGGAAACGCTGCCGTCGCCGAGGATCGTTGCCGCCGAAACACCGAAGATCTGCCGGTAATTGCTCTCGATGCTCTTGATGACGACCTGGGTCTGGTCGCGGATTTCATCGACGATGAGCGCGGCCCGGGCACCGGATTCGTTCTCGACGACGAGAATGACCGAGGCGTCGAGAGCGTCGCGCGGCGGCGCGGCGGGATGATTGTGCGATGGCGCGCCGGGCAGTTTCAGGGCCGTGGCCAGTGGAATCAGCGGCATGCAGTCGCCACGGATGGAAATCACGTTGCGCCCGTTGGGCAGGGCATAGATATCGCCCCGACTGGCGATCATGGTTTCGATGACCGACGCGATCGGAATCACCATGGTCGATCCGCCGGCGGCGATCAGCATGCCGTCGAGAATCGCCAAGGTCAGGGGGAGGCTGAAACCGAATGTCGTGCCCCTGCCGGGAGTGCTGCTGATCGTGATCCGTCCGCCCAGGCTCTGGATGGCCTGCCGGACGACGTCCATGCCCACGCCGCGGCCGGAGAGGTCGGACACCGTCGATGCCGTCGAGAAGCCGGGCATGAAGATCAGATTGTTGATTTCATCATCCGACAGGGCGGCGTCCGCCGGGACGATGCCCCGTTTGACCGCCGTTTCGAAGACGCGTTGACGGTTGATGCCGGCACCGTCGTCCTTGATGGTGATGAGGATCCGCCCGGAGCGATGTTCGGCGGACAGGACGATGCGGCCTTCCGCCGGCTTGCCGGCGGCGATGCGGGCTTTGGTGCTTTCAATACCGTGATCGACGGCGTTGCGCAGCATGTGGGTCAGGGGATCGGTCAGTTTTTCGATCAGCGTGCGGTCGACCTCGGTATCCTCGCCTTCGAGCGTCAGGGCGATCTCCTTGCCGGTCATCGAGCAGGCTTCGCGCACCACGCGCTGCATGCGCTGGAAGACGGCGCGGACAGGCTGGGCCCGCACCGCCATGACCGCGTCCTGGATATCGCGCGTCAGGGACTGCATGCTGCCGATGCTCTGGAGCAGTTCCTGCTGTCCGG
Source organism: Gluconacetobacter sacchari (assembly GCF_014174255.1). Classification (GTDB taxonomy): domain Bacteria; phylum Pseudomonadota; class Alphaproteobacteria; order Acetobacterales; family Acetobacteraceae; genus Gluconacetobacter; species Gluconacetobacter sacchari. The sequence goes on along the minus strand of NZ_JABEQJ010000001.1, from coordinate 53,556 downwards.
CGGGGTCGGTCCGGCGGGAGAGGGATTCGATCGCCGCCTGCGCAATCACCAGTTCGCCCACCAGATCCATCAGGTCGTCGATTCGATGCAGGTCGACGCGTATCGACGCCTGCTCGGGCTTGCGGACGGTGGTCGACTGAGCGCCGGCATGGAGATCGAGCGGTGCCGGAATGGGCGTGGTGCGGGGAGGTTCGGCTGCGTGTTCGTCCTCGGCCGGGACGGGAGACACCGCTTCGGGCGCTTCGATCGGCCGCGCGCGCGCGTCGTCCGGTTCCGGGGATGGATCGGCCACGGACGGATCGGTCATGGACGGATCGACCTGGGGGGCTTCACGGGCGATCGAGAAGTCACAATCGTCGCTGACCCAGTCGAACACAGCCTGGGCGCTTTCTTCCGCGACCTCGGCGGGCAGGACCACCCGCCACGACAGGTAGGAGGTGTCGACACCGAGGTCGGCGAGGGGAGGAAGGGTCGTGCGGTCGCACAGGGTCTGGATCTCGCCACCGCAGGCGTGGGCGATGTCGGCCAGGCCGATCAGGATGTTCCTGGCATCGTCCCCACGCTGGTACAGCGCGTCATGGGGACGGAAGGTGACCACCAGGGGAGACGCGACCGGCGTGGCTTCCTCTTCCTCCCCGAAGTCGAAATCGAAGGGGACCGGCTCGAAATCCATGGGGACGGGAGAAAAATCCGCGGGAATGGCGTCTTCGCCCGCGGCTGTCGGCGCCGTGGAAGCCTGGCTCCCGGTGGCGCCGATATCCGCCAGTTCGGCGTGGCTCTCCGCGACGCGCGCCGGATCGACCGCGGCCCCGCCACGGGCCTCGTTGACCAGGTCGCTCAGGACGTCCATCGCCTTGAGGAAGATTTTGACAACATCGTGGGTCGGCGCGAAACGCTCCGACCGCAGGCCGTCGAGGGCATTTTCAAAGACGTGGGCGAACCGCACGAGATTGTCGAGCCCGAACGACGCGGCGCCCCCCTTGATCGAATGCACCGCGCGAAAGACGGCATTGACGGTCTCGTGCTCGGATACGCCGTCCGACAGGGCCGAAAGCCCGCCTTCGAGCTCCTGGAGCTGTTCGTCACATTCCTGGAAAAAGATCTGGAGGATATCGTCCATATCGGAACTCATGCCGTCCCCGCTTTTTTCAGGCTGTTACCCGACGGATTGCCGTAACCAGACTGTCGGAACTGAACGGCTTGATGATCCAGCCCGTCGCCCCGGCGGCCCTGGCCCTGGCCTTCTTTTCCGGATCGCTTTCCGTGGTCAGCACGATGATCGGCAGATGCTTGAACGCGGCCATTTTCCGAACCGCCTCGATCACCCCGAATCCGTCCAGGCGCGGCATGTTGATATCCGTAATGATCACGTTCGGGGGTGGGTTGGCGGATTCCAAGACTTCGAGCCCTTCTATGCCGTCCGCTCCCTGAATGACGTCGTAGCCGGCTTCTTCCAGAGCCTTGCGCAGCATGCCCTGCATGGTTCGGGAATCATCGATCGTCAGGACACGCAAATTTTTTTTTTCTGTCATGCTGAGGGCTCGCTGGAGGAGGTGGAGGGTTCCGACAGGAATTCACCGACCCCGAAAAGGGCGAACGCTTCCCTGACTTTCTCTGACGGTGCGGCCAGGGGGCGACCGCTTGCCAGAAGAATCTGGAGGCACAGGCCGCCGACATACGCGACGCCCGAGGCGTCGAGAGCGGACTCCGTCGCCGCGGCCTGTTCCACGAGGCTCTTGAGCGCCCCGGCCGCCGCACTGTCCAGCCGTTCCGGCAAGATCAGCGGCGTGGTGGCGTGGGCTGGAGCCGTCTCGGCGTCGGCGGTCATCAGAAATCTTCCCAGCCCTGATCGGAGGATGTGGTCAGGAGCGGCGTCGCCAGCGTGCCGGTCGCGGCCGGGCGCACGGGCCTGGGCACTTCCGTCCGCGCCGGAGGCAGGGGCATGGTGCGGCGGTCGAACTGGCTCTCCGCATGGTCGCCGCCGACTCTGAACCGGCTGATGGTCTGGGTCAGCGTCCTGGTTTCCGCCGTGAGATTATGGCTGGCCGCCGTCGTTTCCTCGACCATCGCGGCATTCTGCTGCGTGACCTGGTCCATGTCGCCGATCGACGCCGTGACTTCGGACAGGCGCTGTGCCTGCTCGCGGGTGGAGACGGAAATCTCCTCGACCCGTGTCGAGATATTCTGCGTGCTGCCGGCGAATTCGGTCAGGTAGCGTCCTGTCTGCTGCACCAGGTCGACGCCCTTGTCGACCTGGTCGGCCGAGACGGAAATCAGGCGCTTGATCTCGCTGGCCGATTTGGCTGATTTCTCGGCAAGGGACCGGACCTCCTGCGCCACCACGGCGAAGCCTCGGCCGGCGTCGCCGGCCCGGGCGGCCTCGACGCCCGCGTTCAGGGCCAGCACGTTGGTCTGGAAGGCGATGCCGTCGATCACCGAAATGATCTCGCCGATCGCGTCGGAGGACGTCTTGATTCCGTCCATCGCCTGCGTCGTTTCGGTCATGACATCGGTGGCGGACTTTACCTTGGCCAACGACTGTTTCGCCTCGGCGCTGGCTTCGGAACTGGCCTTGGCCGTACGCTGGACGCCGTCGGTGATGGTACGGACCGCCGCCGCCGTCTGGCCGAGATTGGCGGCCTGTTTCTCGGTGCGTTTCGCCAGGTCGTCGGACGCGGTCGAAATTTCGATGGCGCCGGTCGCGATCAGTTCGGAATTGCTGGCGACGGCGCGCAACGCATCATTCAGATGCGACGCCGAATTGTTGAACGCGTCGCGCAGGGGCGCGAACTCGCCATCGAAGATGCTGGAGGTGATGCGGGTTTGCAGATCGCCGCGCGCCATGTCCGCCAGGGCGGACCCCAGGGCGTCGATCACGTCGTGGGTCTGCTTGTCGCGGGTCTGGCTGCGTTCGAGCGATTGCTGGATTTCCGTTGCCATTGCGGTCTGGCGGGTGCGCGCCTGCTGCTGTTCCTGCAGGCTGCGGGCGAATTCGACCATCACGCGCGCCAGGCGGCCGGTGCAGTCCTTGTATTCGAGAAAGGGCACGTCATCGCGGATTTCTCCCCGGCCGAGCCGTTCGCCCAGGTCGGTCAGCGTTTCCAGCGGCCCGGTCACCACGCGGGTCAGCATGAACCAGACCCATTGGACGACCACCGCACCGAAGGCGAGGGCGCACATGTTGACGATGAACATATGCTGGATCGGCTCGTGGATAAGGTACCCGACGGCCTCGACGACGATCTGGAGCAGCAGATAGGCTTCCAGACCCAGCATGACCACTCGGATCTTGCTTCGGAACGGTGCTTCCCGATACAGCCAATTCAACATGCTGACTTAACTTTCCTTGCACACCCGGCGAGGTGTGTCTTGCCGAGGATAATAGGCCGACGCTGGTTCTCCAAGGCCTTTGGATACCTTGTAAAGAGATGTTTTTTATATGGATATCCGTTCCGGGCCATCGGTGCGGGGCCGCCGGAGAGACGCTGGTCCTGACCCCCTGATCTTGCCCGCCCACTTCGAACGCCTGCATCGCCTGTCGAGGAGAAATGCAGGGAGACGGCTTCTCTTACCCTTGAGAGCCTGTCCTTGTGCATGATGTAAATCAATTAATAAGTCGTTAATTTCCGTTATGGATCCGGTGGGATCCGGTCAGCTTCCAAAGCTCCGGACCAGGCCGCCCGCCACCATCTGCCAGCCATCGACCATCACGAAGAAGATGAGCTTGAAGGGCAACGAGATCGTCGCCGGTGGCAGCATCATCATGCCGAGACTCATCAGCACGCTGGACGTGACGATATCGATGACAAGAAAGGGCAGGTAGAGCAGGAAACCCATTTCGAAGCCACGGCTGAGTTCGCCGATCATGAAGGCCGGCATGATGACCCGCCAGGGGGTTTCGGCGGCTGTCTTCGGGGGCGGCAGGCTGGCCAGATGCTGGAAGGTGGCGATGTCGGCCGGTCGGGCATTGGCCAGCATGAAGGTGCGGAAGGGCTCGGCCGCCGCCTTCAGGCCATCCATCTCGCTGACCTGGCCGTCCATCATCGGAGCGATGCCGTGGGTCCAGGATTGTTCGAGGACCGGCTGCATGACGAAGAAGGTCAGGAACAGCGCGAGGCCGATCAGCACCGTGTTCGGCGGCGTTCCCTGCGCGCCGATGGCGCCGCGCAGCAGCGACAGGACGATGATGATGCGCGTGAACGCGGTGACCATCACCAGCAGGCTGGGGGCGAGGGACAGCAGGGTGATGAGCGCCGTCAGTTGAATCAGGCGGCTGGTCGTTCCCGTGTCTCCGGTACCTCTGCCGAGGTCCAGGGTCAGTGCCTGCGCGTGGGCCAGGTCCGGCAGGATCGCCAGCGTCGCGAAGGCCAGGATGCCTGTGATGATGGCCCTGGTACCGGCAGGACGGCCCGTGAACAACCGGAGTGTCAATGCGTCGTGCCCTCTTGTTCCGCTCGACCGCGATGGCGGTCCTGATCCTGTTCCTCGTCCACCCATCCGAGGAACAGGTCGTTTCCGCCGCCGGTCAGGATCAGCCCGGTCCTGGCGTGGTACCGGATGATGCTGAGCCGCCGGCGCTGATCGATGGCCAGGCTCTCGACGATCGCCAGGTTGCGGGTCCGGCGCCCTTTCAGCAGATAGGGCTCCAGGAATTTCAGGCCATGGCGGCTGAGGAGAATCAGCACGATGACGATCGCGAACGATGCGAGATAGGCAAGCCACGTGGCGGCGAAACTGCCACCACCCTGCGCCAGTGACCCCGTCTGGGAGGCGGAAAGAAGGCCTGTCCCGGACATGTCGTCCCTTTCAGCCCTGGGCGGTCGGGGTCGGAGACGCGGACAGGATTTCCGTCATCGTCACGCCGATATGGTTGTCATCGACGACCACGACTTCCCCGCGTGCGATCAGCCGGTTGTTCGCGTAGATATCGACGGCTTCGCCCAGCTTCCTGTTCAACTCCACTACCGCGCCACGCCCCAGCCGCAGCAATTGGCTGACCGGCATCGTGGCCGTGCCGATGACGGCCGTGATCTTGACCGGGATGTCGTAGACCGCTTCCATCTGGCTGGTGCCGACGGTCGTCGGATCCTTGTCGTCAGGTGGCGGCGCACCGGCGGGCGCGGAGGGCGTTGCCGACGCCGCCGCGCTGGTGGCGAAATCCTCCAATCCGATATGTCCACTGTCCGAGTTCATGTTTCTCTCCGCCTGGTCTATGGCTTCGGTGTTCGCTGGGCCGCCCGCTGGCCGGCCAATGCCGCGACAGCGGTGACGATCTTGTCCGCAACAGATTGTCGCCACTGTTCCGGGTCGATGACAATGCTGTTCGCCGCCGAAACGATGCCGATGGTCGCTGGTTCGGTATCCGGCACGATGTCGATCCGGATGCGCCCCTCCGCCCCGATGAGCGGTTGCAGGGAGCGGGCGTCGGCCTGCTGGCAGCGGATCGTGACATCGCCTTCGCAGTCTTTGGCGAAACAGGCGGCGTCCGCCACCAGGTCGCGCTCCAGCCCCTCCAGTACCGTGCCGTCCAGGGCGGTCAGGCCACGGATGATCGCGACCACCGTTGCGACGAAGGACCCGGTGGCATCTGCGACGACCTGCTGTCGCCGGATGCTCTCGGCCTCGAACGACGTGGCGAGAGCGGATATCCGGGCGGCAAATTCCGCGTGCAGCGTCTCCTCCCGTTCCCGCGCGCCGTGGGCCTGGCCCTCGCGGAAGGCCGCGTCGCGCATCGAGGCGATGTCGTCGCGATGGATCGTGACCAGGTTGGGGTCGAGCTCGGGCTCTGCGGACGCGGCGTCAGTGGCTGCTATGCCGTCGGTGTCCAGCCCCGGCGCCGCGCCGAAATCCTCCAGGTCGATCAGGCGGCGAGGGGTGGTGCCCGTCACGGAATGATCTCGTCATTGCCGGCGCTGTCGGTCAGATCGATTTCACCGACATTCGCCAGATTCTTGATCGTCGCGACGATTTCGACCTGTGCCGCCTCGACATCCTTGACGCGGACAGGTCCCAGGGCCGCGATCTCTTCGATCAGCATGCTGCCGGCGCGCTTGGACATGCATTGCAGGAACAGCTTCCGGATCGTGTCCGACGCGCCCTTGAGGGCCAGCGGCAGCTTCTCGCGGTCGATCTCGTTGACGATCCGCATGAGCGATTCGTGCGGCAGGCGCTTGATGTCCTCGAAGGTGAACATCAGTGCCTTCACCTTTTCCATGTCGTCGTGGTTGCGCCTGTCCATCGACTCCATCAGGCGGCTTTCGGTCTTGCGGTCGAAATTGTTGAAGACTTCGGCCAGCAATTCGTAGCTGTCGCGCCGGGTCGAGCGCCCGAGGGTCGCGATGAATTCGGACCGCAGCGTGGCTTCGACACTGTCCAGGACGTCGCGCTGGACCGTTTCCATATGCAGGATCCGCATCATGACGTCGGTCGCGTAATCATCGGGCAGCAATGCCAGGACGCGTGCGGCGTGAGCCGGCTGGAGACGGGTGAGGATGACGGCGGCGGTCTGCGGATATTCGCTGCGCAGGTAGCTGGCCAGCACGGTTTCCTGCACGTTGCCCAGCTTGTCCCACATCGTCCGGCCGGCCGGACCGCGGATTTCGTCCATGATCTTTTCGACCTGGTCGGCCGGCAGGGCCCGGCGCAGGAATTCCTCGGTGGTCTCGTACGTGCCGACCAGCCCATCCGGCGATTCGAAATTCTTGGTGAATTCGCGGCAGACGCTCTCGACCGTTTCGGCCTTGACGAGGCCCAGGCCGGCCATCGCGATGGAGATGTCGCGGATTTCGTCCTCATGCAGCATCTTCAACAGTTTCGCTGCCTTGTCGCGTCCGACCGCCAGCATCAGGACGGCGGCCTTCTGTTTGCCGGTCAGATGGGGCGCCAGGGGCGCCTGAGCCAGGAATCCCGACGTGGCCTGCATGGTGGAATCACTCACGGTCCCGTCCCTTCCTGATGTCGGGAGATGCCAGCCAGTTGCGGATGATGAAGATCGTCTCGCGCGGGTTCTGCTCTATGCGGTCCGACACTTTCGTGAGCGCCTCCATCTGCAGTTTGCCTTCGATGCCCTCGATGGACACCGTCTCCTCTCCTTCGCCCCCGGCGGCGGGCAGGGCGGCCGTTGACTGGCTTGCGGTCTGGCCGCCGGCCAGGGCTGGCGTGCCGCCCGGCAGTGCTTCGAGAGGCGTCGGGCCCGCCAGGGCCGGCACATCGTCCTTGCCACGGCGCAGCATGGGGCGGATGGCAAGGAAGAGGGCGCCGCTGGCCAGAAGAATGGGCACGACCCACTCGGCCACGTAGACCAGGGTATCGCGGTTGAACAGGCTGGAGTTCTCGGCGGCGAATCCGCCATCCCTCTCCGCCGTGAAGCGCATGGAGACGACATCGACTTCGTCGCCGCGATTCTTGTCATAGCCGACGGCCGTTCGGACCAGCGCCGTCAACCTTTCGATCTCGGCGGAGTCCAGGGGCTTCCAGAGATCGTTGCCGTTCTTGTCCTTGCTGTACGTTCCGTCGACCAGAACGGCGAGGCTGATGCGGGAGACGCGGGGTCTGGCCTGGTTGACGACGCGGACTCGTTTGCCGATCTCGTAATTGTCGGTTTCTTCTTCGCGATCGTCGTTGGACCCGGTCCGGTTGTTCTGGTTGGCATTGGCATTCGGCAGATTGTTCGCAACCGAAGTGTTCGGGGTCGCTTCGGTGTTGGTGCTCTTGTCCGATGTCGTCTGCTGGGATCTGAGGACCTGCTGGTTGGGGTCGTACGTTTCCTCGGTTTCGCGAATTTCATCCGTATTGATGGTGACGGCCGCGCGTGCGCGGACATGGCCGGCACCGAGTGTCGGCACCAGGATCTCTTCCGCGGCCTGGGCGAGGCGCTGTTCTTCGGCGTGACGGAACTTGTCGAGCGCGGCGGCCTGGCCATCCGTGCTGTCCGGATCGCCGGGTTTGGCCAGGACGTCGCCGCGTGTGTCGACGATCGAGATATTCTGCGGCCGCAGGCCGGGGACTGCTGCCGCCACCAGATTCTGGATCGCCTGGATTCCGTCCGGCGCGATGCGCCCTCCGTGTCCGATATCGAGCACGACGCTGGCCTGGGACGGGCTGGTCTGGGTCGAGAACAGGTCGCGGTGGGGCAGGACAAGATGGACCCGGACGTTGCGTACCCCCTGGAGAAGACGGATGGATCGTTCCAGTTCGCCTTCCAGGGCCCGGGTCTCGTTGATCGTCTGCTCGAACTGCGTGCTGGTGAGGGTCGCGCTTTTGTCGAACAACTCGTATCCGACGCTGCCACCGCTCGGCAGACCGTCCTTGGCCAGCAGCAGCCGCGCGCTGGCGACCTGGTCCTGCGGTACGTAGACGTTCGTGCCGTCGCTGCTGGTCCTGGAAGGGATATGCGCCTTGGTCAGGTCGTCGATCATGCGGGCGGCTTCATTGAGGTCGACACCGCCATAGAGAAGGGCCATTGGCTGGCCGCTGCCCCGAAAGGCGAAGAGGCCGATCGCCGCGAGGAGGACCGCCGCCGCGGCCCCCATCACCATCAATCGCGTGCGCCCGAGCCCCTGAAGGCCAGCCAAGAAATTCTGCATAAGGAAACCGTTACGTTGATACAGCGCTGGAGCGGGAACCCGGACAATCCCCAGGGCGTTTGATCATCGGGACCTGATCATTCGTAATCTCCGCAGTTCGCGTTGCCATCGCGCTGTCAGGCGCATCGAAGCGATCCGGAGCACTGTGCGGCTATCATAACGCAGCCAGCCTTCTCAGGAAGGGTGAAACGCCAATTCATGCCGAAAACACGAAAAAACCGATTTTCGCCTTGGATGGCAGGGATGGTCAGGGAATATAATCGTTGGTCGGGGGGACCTGTTTGACAGGCATGTTCAGCCTGTCCGCGTTCTGGTCCTGGGTCAGGCCCGTCGGCCCCTGTGCGACCTGCCGCGCGACGTTCGGCATCTGGTCCGGCCGGCCCCAGCAATCGACGCCGTTCCAGCTTTGCGTACAGTAAGGCTGGGGAGCGGGTGGTCTTTCCGGCGGCGCGCACCAATCCTCGCCTTCCTGGATATAGCCGGCATTGCATTCGCGACCGGTCAGATGCCGAGCGACGGTGTCGGCGGCGCATCCTGCGAGAAGTGTGGTCATCAGCAGCATCACCCCGCGCTTGATCGTCATGACTGCCAGTTCCTGCGTTGATGGAGACGTGCTCGGGTTGCGCGGTGCGCGGACGAATGATCCCGAATATGCCCGTGCGTTTGCGCCTTCACAACCGGCGACGCCATTTTTCCAGCGTGGAACATTCCAGAAGAAAACAGTCTATTTTCGATGCTTGTGGGAGCGGAGCCTCCCGGGAGGCAGGCGTGATCGTTCCCCGTTCGCGCAGGATGTCATGGATCCGACCGTGGGCAGACGGTCACTGGCGCGACAATTTCAGGGGATCGCTGTCGGATGGCCTGGCGTCCGGCCTGGCTCTGGACCACAGGGACAGGGCCCCAGCCTCCGCGGGTTGGCCGGTCGTACCGTCGAACGCGGCGCGAAGGGGGTGGAATGTCCTGATCCCTGCCATGTATTGCGATACGATATTGACCCGTTCGGGCATCATATACCCCATGACGGCCGATATCTTCCGCGGGTTCATTCGGTTGGCAACGGAAACAAGCACATGGATGTCCATGATGTTGAAGACCGCGGCGGCTTCCTTGGGAGGCATTTCCTCGTAGATCCGCACCAGCCTGTCGGTTTCGGCCGACATCGTTTCGCGGTGAGCGGCCTGCCGTTCGGCCAGGGCCGCCATCGTGCTGTCCAGGTCGCGCATCTTCTCATTGAGGGCCGATTGGGCTGCGTCGATGATACGTTTCTGTTCTTCGAGACTTTTCTGTTCGGTATCGAAGGTGGATTGCCTTGCCACGATGTTGCGGATCAGAGCCGTCTCGGCCTTGGTGACTTCGGGATCGGTGCCTTGCCCTGGCGTGGCGGCCGTTGCCGCCGCCTCGGCTCCGGATGTCTCCGGTGGCGTGGCGCTGGTCTGTCTGGCTATATCGTGATCATCGACGGACACGATGGATGTCCACCCTTCGATCGCGTTCCTTGTGTCGCTCGCACGGGACTCGGGGGCGTCCGTCGTTTGGCTTCGGGCCGCTTGCGGGGGCGGGTTCACGGCCTGCGCCGCCGGATCGTCGGCCTCTATGGTGTCGTTCTTCAGGTGGCCGGCAAGCGCGTGCATGTTCATCGCCAGCAGCAGAGTCATCAGAATTGACGAAACATGCACCAGCTTCCCGAATGACAGGCGGGGTATCAGCATCTTAACCTGATCGCCTTTCGGGGTTCTGTCGATATGATTGCAATCATGTTCGCACAATTCGGACGTGCGGGCAATAAAACGCTTGAAGTGGACAAATCCAGTCCTGATTTCTTCTTAGTCTCTGTAACGGCTGATTTTGAAATTTCGATCCGGCTTGCTGTTCTGCAAGTCATGGGGTCTCCACAGACATCTGATGGACTTGACGCTGCACTTCGCCGCAGTCCGGATAGATGTTCTTATAACGCCATATTAACGGAATGGCTGAACATGGGACCCTTTGTCAAGCCGGACCCTGGTTGGGCGGACATTTTTCATCGAATCGACACGGTGACCCCCCCCAGGCGGGAGGAGGGATTTTCTGTGGCTTCACTTGTGCTTGGAGCCGCATTACATACCATCAATCTGGCGTGCCTTAGGCTGTGCCCGACGATGCATGAAATGGTGGAAGGGGTTGGATTCGAACCAACGTAGGCGTACGCCAGCGGATTTACAGTCCGCCCCCTTTAGCCACTCGGGCACCCTTCCGTGTGGGAAGGCTGGTTAAGGCCATCCGCCGGACGTGTCAATGGTCTTGTCGCGCCTGCCCTTGCGCCATGTCGTGACGGGCCGGGCGGTTCGTCCTATATCGGGGAAATGCGCACCCGCCCTCCGCGTCGTCCGGACGCCCGAAACCCTTCCCATTCGACCGATCAGCGGGCCGACGTCGCCAGCCGCGAGTCGTCTCGTCCGCCCCGGCGCAGCGGCGGAACCGCGCCGCGCGGGACGTACTGGTTATATGGGCTGCACCCGGCGCTGGCGGCCCTGGCCAATCCGGATAGGCGAATCCGCCAGATCCTGGTGACAGAAGAGGGCGAGGCCGCGCTGCGGCAGCGGCTGGACCAGCCGCTGCCGATGCAGCCCCAGCGGGCCGACCGGACGCGGTTCGACATGCTGTGCGGGCGTGACGCCGTGCATCAAGGGGTTGCGATCCTGACCGATATCCTGCCGCCGCTGGCGATCGAGGACGCGGTGGACCGTCCGGGTCCGCTGCTGTTGCTGGATCAGGTGACCGATCCGCGCAATGTCGGGGCGATCCTGCGTTCGGCCGCCGCGTTCGGTGCCGCCGCCGTCGTGGTGATGGACCGCAACGCGCCTGACGAAACGGGGGCCCTGGCCAAGGCGGCCTCCGGCGCGCTGGATGTCGTGCCGCTGGTGCGTGTGGTGAATCTGGCCCGCACTCTGGATCTGCTGAAGGATCGGGGGTTCTGGGTCGTCGGGCTGGATGCCGGCGGGGGCGTGCTGGATGGAGGCACATTCGGACAGCGGCGCCCGGCCCTGGTCCTGGGGGCCGAGGGAGACGGGTTGCGCCGCCTGACCCGCGAACATTGCGACGAGATCGCCGGACTGGCGATGCCGGGCGGCATGGAGAGCCTGAACGTCTCGAACGCCGCTGCGGTGGCGTTGTACGAGGTGACCCGCCGGCGCTGACGGCAGGTCGATCATGAGGATGGGCCTGTCGAGATTGAAGGAGCGCGCGCGATGTTCAGCCATGTGACGATTGGCGTCGATGACGTCGCCCATGCGATTCCGTTTTACGACGCGGTCCTGGCGCCGTTGGGCATTGTCAGGATCTGGACCGCCGGGGATGGGGGTTTTGCAGGCTGGGGTAGGGAGGCGGGGGGAGCGAAGCTCTATCTGACCCGCCCGTTCGATGGCCGGCCTGCGGCGCGGGGCAATGGCTGGATGTGCGCGCTGGCGGCCGACAGCCACGAGGCGGTGCGCGCCGCCTGGGAGGCCGCGATGGCGCATGGTGGCAGTGACGAGGGGGCGCCGGGGCCGCGACCCCATTACGGGCCTCATTATTTCGGCGCCTATTTCCGCGATCCGTACGGCAACAAGCTGCATGTCGTCTGTCGCGGCGACTGACGCGGGCGGCCTGCGGCCGCGATTGCCGTCATGTCGCGAACATGCAAGTGGCATGTCATTTTTGTGAAAGATTTTGCCGGTCGCGGCTTCCATCATCGCCATCGATCGCGCGTGTCGGGTCGGAGGTGAAGTCAGATCGCCATGCAGAAATTTTCCGTGTTTTCCCTGGCTCGCGAGGCGTTCGGGCGTCATCTCGGGTGGCGGCCCCAATGGCGCTCGGTGGCGCCGAAGCCCAGCTATGACATCGTTATCGTCGGCGGCGGCGGTCATGGGCTCGGCGCCGCCTATTACCTGGCCAAGCAGCACGGGTTGCGCAATATCGCCGTGGTCGAGCGCGGATGGCTGGCGGGTGGCAATACCGCGCGCAATACCACCATCATCCGCTCGAACTATCTGTTCGAGGAAAGCTCGTCCTATTACGAGCACGCGCTGAAATTGTGGGAAGGCCTGTCGGAGGAACTGAACTACAATGTCATGTTCAGTCAGCGCGGCTGTCTGATGGTCGCACATACGGTCCATGACGTGCAGGTCTTCAAGCGCCATGTCCATGCCAACCGGTTGAACGGCATCGACAATGAATGGCTGACGCCGGAGGAGGCCAAGGCATTCTGCCCGCCGCTGAATATCTCGCCCAATATCCGCTATCCCGTCCTGGGGGCCGCGCTACAGCGCCGGGCCGGCACCGCGCGGCATGACGCGGTGGCCTGGGGCTTCGCGCGGGCGGCCAGCGAGCTGGGCGTCGATATCATCGAGAACTGCGAGGTCACGGGCATCGACCGCGATCCGTCGGGCAAGGTGACGGGCGTGCAGACGACGCGCGGGCCGATCCGCGCGGCCAAGGTCGGCGTGTCGGCGGCGGGCCATAGTTCGGTGGTCATGGCTATGGCGGGGATTCGCCTGCCATTGCAGGTCAATCCATTGCAGGCGCTGGTGTCCGAACCGGTGAAGCCGGCCTTTCCGTGCGTGGTGATGTCCAACACCATCCACGCCTATATCAGCCAGTCCGACAAGGGCGAGATGGTGATCGGTGCCGGTACCGATTCCTATGTTTCCTATACCCAGCGCGGCGGGCTGCATATCCCGGCTCATACGCTGGAGGCGATCTGCGAGCTGGTGCCGGATTTTCGCCGGCTGCGGATGCTGCGCTCGTGGGGCGGGATTACCGACAACACGCCTGATCGCTCGCCGATCACGGCGAAGACGTCGGTGCCGGGCCTGTATGTCAATTGCGGCTGGGGCACCGGCGGATTCAAGGCGACGCCCGGGGCGGCGAACCTGTTCGCCTGGACGATCGCGCGCGACGAGCCGCACCCGATCAACGCGCCTTTCACCATCGATCGTTTTCGCGACGGTACCCTTATCGACGAAGCCGCCGCGGCGGCGGTCGCGCACTGAAGCGGCGGAGACTGGTCATGCTTTTGATCGACTGTCCCTATTGCGGTCCCCGGGCCGAAATCGAGTTCGCCTATGGGGGCGAGGCGCATATCGTCCGTCCCGCCGCCGATGTGTCCGAGGCGGAATGGGAGGCCTTTCTGTATCTGCGTGACAATACCAAGGGCGTGCTGGCCGAGCGCTGGCGCCATTCGCATGGCTGCGGCCGTTTCTTCAACGCCCTGCGCGACACGCGGACCGACCGGTTTCTTGCCTTCTATGAAATCGGGACGCCGCGTCCTGAAACGGGAGAGGCGGCATGAGCGGCGTCTTCCGGCTGGCCGGACGCGGGCGCATCGACCCGTCGCGCCCGGTCGCGTTCCGCTTCGACGGGCGACTGATCAGGGGCTATGCGGGCGATACCGTAGCGTCGGCCCTGCTGGCCGAGGGGCGGCATCTGATGGGCCGCTCGTTCAAATATCACCGGCCGCGCGGTCCGGTTTCCGCCGGGTCGGACGAGCCGAACGCGCTGATCGGTGTCGGCGAAGGGGGGCGGTATACGCCCAATCTGCGGGCGACGCAGGTCGAGATCCATGACGGCCTGGTTGCGGTCAGCCAGAATCGCGCCCCGAGCCTGCGTTTCGATATCGGCGCGCTGAACACGCTGGCGGCGCCGCTGCTGCCGGCGGGATTCTACTACAAGACCTTCATGTGGCCGCGCGGCTTCTGGGACAAGGTCTATGAGCCGCTGATCCGCCGCGCCGCCGGGCTGGGCCGCGCGCCCGAGGCGCCGGACCCCGATCATTATGCCCTGCATTATGCCCATTGCGACGTGCTGGTGGCGGGCGGCGGTCCGGCCGGACTGGCGGCGGCGCTGGCGGCGGGGCGGATGGGCGCGCGGGTGATCCTGTGCGACGAGAACGCGGAGTTCGGCGGCAGCCTGCTGGCGGATGCCTACAGCCGGATCGATGGCCTGACCGCCATGGACTGGGTGGCGCGCATGGTGGCCGAACTGGAGCGGCTGCCGAACGTGCAATTGCTGACGCGCTGTTCGGCCTTTCATTACGGACCGCACAATATGGTGGCGCTGAACCAGCGCCTGACCGACCATCTGGCCATGCCGCCCGCCGACATGCCGCGCGAGCGGATATGGCAGGTGCGGGCGCGCGAGGTGGTGCTGGCGGCCGGCGCGTTGGAGCGGGCGCTGGTATTCGAGGGCAATGATCGCCCCGGCATCATGCTGGCCAGCGCCGCGCGGACCTATCTGCATCGCTATGGCGTGGCCTGCGGCCGCAAGGCGGTGGTGGTGACGGCCGACGACGCGGCCTATCGCGTGGCGCTGGACCTGGCCGAAGCCGGGGTGAAGATCGCGGCGATCGCCGATCTGCGCCCGGTACCGGGCGGGACGCTGGTCGAGGCGGCGCGGGCGCGGGGCATTCGGATCCTGCCCGCCACCACCATCCAGCGGGCGCATGGCCATCTGCGGGTGACCGGGGCCGAACTGGCACCGGTCGGAGAGGGCGGCGCGGTCGGGAAGGGGCGGGCGGTCGCGTGCGACCTGGTGCTGATGTCGGGCGGTTTCACGCCCAGCCTGCATCTGCACAGCCAGGCGCGCGGGGCTCTGCGCTTCGACGATGCGCTGGGTGTCTACCTGCCCGGTGAGGCGATCGAGCGCGTGCGTTCGGCTGGTGCGTGCCGGGGCGTGTTCGCGCTGGATGCGGTGCTACGCGACGGGGTTGCGGCCGGATTGGCGGCGGCAGGTGGGGAGAATGGGCCGGAGTGGCGCGTGACGCGCCAGGACGCGCCGGGGACGGGCGGCTTCGCCGGTGCGCTGCCGCGCCGTGGACCGGGTCATCTGGCGTTGGCCTTCGTCGATTTCCAGAACGACGTCACGGCCAAGGACGTGAAGCTGGCGGTGCGCGAGGGGTTCCGCTCCATCGAGCATGTGAAGCGCTACACCACCACCGGCATGGCGACGGACCAGGGCAAGGGCTCGAACGTCAATGCGCTGGCCATCGTCTCCAACGTGCTGGGGCGCCGGCCGGAGGAGATCGGGCTGACCACCTACCGGCCGCCTTATACGCCGGTGACGTTCGGTGCCTTTGCCGGCCATGCGCGCGGCGACCAGTTCGACCCGCTGCGCCTGCCGCCGATGGATGGGTGGGCGCGCGCGCGCGGGGCGGTATTCGAGGATGTCGGGCAGTGGCGCCGGGCGCGCTATTTCCCCCGCGCCGGCGAGGACATGGCGGCGGCGGTGGCGCGAGAATGCCGGGCGGTGCGGAGCGCGGCCGGGATCTTCGATGCCTCGACCCTGGGTAAGATCGAGGTGGCGGGTCCCGATGCGGCCGAGTTCATGAACCGGTTCTATGTCAATGCGTGGACCAAGCTCGGGGTGGGGAAATGCCGCTACGGGCTGGTCTGCCGGGATAGTGGCTTCGTCTATGATGACGGGGTGGTCGGGCGGATTGCCGCCGACAGGTTCCATGTCACCACGACCACCGGCGGGGCGGCGGGCGTGCTGAACATGATGGAGGATTACCTCCAGACCGAATGGGCCGACCTGGATGTATGGCTGACCTCGGTCACCGAGCAATGGGCGGTGATCGCCCTGCAAGGCCCCAGGGCACGCGAGATCCTGGCGCCGCTGGTGGATGGGCTGGATATCTCGGCCGCGTCCATGCCCCACATGACGCTGCGCGAGGGCAGTATCGGCGGGGTACCGATGCGGCTGTTCCGCGTCAGCTTCACCGGCGAACTGGGCTATGAGATCAATGTGCCGTCCGGTCAGGCGCGGGCGGTGTGGGACCGGGTGTGGCAGGCCGGGGCGGCATGCGGCCTGACGCCCTACGGCACCGAGGCAATGCATGTGCTGCGCGCCGAGAAGGGCTATCTGATCGTCGGGCAGGAAACCGACGGCACCATGACCCCCGGCGATGTCGGCTGCGGCTGGGCGGTCAGCAAGGTCAAGCCGGATTTCATCGGCAAGCGGGCGCTGGCCCTGCCGGCGATGAATGCGCCGGACCGGTTGCAGATGGTGGGTGTGCTGACCGACGACCCGCTCAGCATGCTGGAAGAAGGCATGCAGCTTGTCGCCGCCGCGCATATCCCGGCTCCAACGTCGGCGGAGGGACATGTGACCTCGTCCTATTTCAGTCCGGCTCTGGGCCGGTCCATCGCGCTGGCGATGGTGAAGGGCGGACGAGGTCGGATGGGGACCGGACTGTATGCGCCGTGTCTGGACGGCCCGCCGCTGAAGGTCACGCTGGTCGATCCTGTCTTCTACGATCCCGAGGGAGCGCGCCTGAATGGTTGAGATCGCAGAAGGCTGCACGCTGGACAGCCTGCCGCCCATGATCCGGCTGGTGTTGCAGGGGCGCGCGGCCGCGCTGGACGCCGCCGCCGGGGCGCTGGGGCTGGATGCCGTGCCGCCGCTGCTGCGCGCGGCGTCGGGCGCGGGGGGGCAGGCGTTGCGGCTGGGGCCGTTCGAACTGATGATCCTGCCCGCGTTGGGGAGCCGTGCGGGGCTGGATGCCGCCCTGGCTGCCCTGCCCCACAGTCTGGTGGACGTCAGCGACCGGCATGTCGGCTTCGTGCTGGAGGGCGCGCGTGCGGCCGATATCCTGGCCGGGCTGTGCCCGCTGGATTTCGCGCCGTCGTCGTTTCCGGTCGGGATGGTGACGCGGACGCTGCTGGACAAGGCAGGAGCCGCGATCTGGCGGACCGGTGCGCAGACCTTCCATATCGAGGTCTGGCGGTCGTTCGCCCCTTATGTGGAGGCACAACTGCGTGAAGTCGGGCGCGGCATTTCTTTTTCTCTTCTGTCGGTCTGAAAAAAACGGATGACGGAAAGAAGGAACCGGAACAGCATATCGAAATCGTAATGTCCGAGGTGGAGCGGGGGCGGACGAGGTCCGTCGCCTTTCGCAGCAGGACGGCCGCCGGCCGATGGAGCATTGTGTCATGCCGAAATACGATGTCGAGGCGGTACGGGCGCTGATCGCCCGTCGGCGGCCAGGATATGCGCTGGAGAGCGCGTTCTATACCGATCCGGACGTCTTCCGGGCCGACATGGATGCCATCTTCCATCGGCATTGGCTCTATGTCGCGGTGGAATGCGAGGTGCCGGAGCCCGGCGATGCGCTGGCGGTGGATGTCGGCACCGCGTCGGTCGTGATCGTCCGGGGCGACGACGAGCAGGTCCGGGCCTTCCATAATGTCTGCCGTCATCGCGGCGCGCGGCTGCTGCCGCCGGGGCCGTCCATCGTCGGCAATCTGGTCTGTCCCTATCACGCCTGGACCTATGGGCTGAATGGTGCCCTGAAATTCGCCGAGCATATGGGCGAGGGGTTCGACCCGTCGTGCCACGGGTTGCGCCCGGTGGCGCTGCGTTCGGTCGGTGGGTTGCTGTTCATCTGCCTGTCGGACACGCCGCCGGACGATATCGACGACCTGGCGCGGCAGATCGAGCCGTATCTGGCGCCGCACGATCTGCGCAACACGCGCGTCGCGCATTCGGCGGACCTGATCGAATACGGCAACTGGAAGCTCGTGATGGAAAATAATCGCGAATGCTACCATTGCACGCCCAACCATCCGGAATTGACGATTCCGCTGTTCGCCTACGGGTTCGGCTTCGCCCCCGGCGAGTTGGAGCCGGAAGGACAGGAACAGGCCGCGCGGTACGAAACATTGCGCCAATCGTCCCATGCGCAGTGGGAGGCCGCCGGCCTGCCTTCGCGCCTGATCGAGCATCTGGACGACCGTCCGACCGGCTTCCGCACCGAGCGCCTGCCGCTGGACGGCGCGGGCGAGAGCCAGACCATGGACACGATGGCGGCCTGCCGCATGCCGTTGGGTACGATCCGCGACAAGGCGGCGGGCGGCCTGCATTTCTGGACCCAGCCCAATTCCTGGCATCATCTGATGAGCGATCATGTCGTGACCTTTACCGCGCTGCCGCTGGATGAAGGGCGCACGCTGGTACGCACCAAATGGCTGGTCCATAAGGATGCGGTCGAAGGCGTGGATTACGACCTGGAGAAGCTGACCGAAATCTGGAACGCGACCAACCGGCAGGATGCCGACCTGGTGGAGATCACGCAGCGCGGGGTCGCCGACCCGGCCTATGTGCCTGGTCCCTATTCGCCCTATACCGAGGGGCTGGTCGAGAAATTCATGCTCTGGTACGCCGCGCGCCTGCGCGCGCATCTGGGTTGACCGCCGGCATGGCGATCGCCGAGGTCTTGCCGCCCTTCTGGGACCCGGAACATGACGAGGTGCTGGTCTGCCGCGCGGTACGGCGGCAGACCCATGATGTCATGACCTTTATCCTGACCGCGCCGCAGCCGCGCCGGTTCCGCTACCGGCCGGGCCAGTTCATGACCTTTACCGTCGTGATCGGCGGCGTCGCGCATCATCGCTGTTACACGCTGTCCTCGTCGCCCAGTCGGCCGGACGCGGTGGCGATCACGGTCAAGCGTGTGCCCGGTGGCCCGGTCTCGAACTGGCTGCACGACCATTTTCGGCCGGGAATGGAGATCGCTTCGCTGGGGCCGGCGGGGGATTTCGTGCTGGATGAGCCGCGCGACGGGGCGGCGGAGAAATATCTGTTCCTGTCGGCGGGCAGCGGCATTACGCCGGTGATGTCGATGGCGCGGCATCGGGTCGATACGTGTTTCGATGTCGATGCGGTGTTCCTGCATGCCGCCCGTTCGCCTGACGACCTGATCTTCGCGCGTGAGCTGGCATGGATGGAAAGCCAGGCGCCGTCGCTGCGGGTCCGGACGATCTGCGAGCATGACACGCCCTGGCGGCGCTGGGCGGGCGCGATGGGCCGGATCGACGCGGCGCTGCTGGCGCGTGAGGTGCCGGACCTGCTCGAGCGCCGCTGGTTCGTCTGTGGACCCGAGGGGTATCGCCGGGCGGTGCGGGGGCTGGCGGCGCAGTCGGGCCTGGATATGACCCGCTTTCACGAGGAAAGTTTCGATTTCGGAGAGTTGCTGGCGCAGGAGGCCGAACTGCCCGATCCGGATGCTGCGTCCGGTGCCGTGGAATATACGGTCAGCTTTACCCGCAGCCGGCGCGAGATCGTCTGCGGCACCGACACGCCGGTTCTGTCCGCCGCGCGGGCGGCCGGGATGCGCCTGCCGGCGTCTTGCGCGCGGGGCATGTGCGGGACGTGCAAATGCAAATTGCTGTCGGGCACGGTGGAGATGCAGCATGATGGCGGTATCCGCCAGCGCGAGATCGACCAAGGGATGATCCTGATCTGCTGCGCGCGGCCGACCAGCGACCTCGTGATCGAGCGATAGGCGATGGCTCCACGCGCCAGCGACCTCGCCAGCCTGCGCCGCTTCGGGTTCCTGACGCTGAAGAGCTATTCGCTGATTGCCGTCAGCAATGCGATCGAGGCGTTGCGCATGGCCAACCGGGTGACCGGGCGCGATGATTATAGCTGGCGGGTGCTGAGCCTGGATGGGGCGCCCGTCGCTGCCAGCAGCGCGTTGTCGCTGCATCCGACCGGGGCGCTGGGCGATGCCGAGGGGCTGGACGTACTGTTCGTCTGTGGCGGGATCGATGTCCGCGCCGCCACCAGCCAGGAATTGCGGGTCGTGCTGCGCCGGCTGGCGCGGCAGCGAATGGTGATCGGGGCGTTATGCACGGGCACCTTCGTCCTGGCCGAAGCCGGGCTGCTGCGGGGCTATCGCTGTGCGATCCATTGGGAAAATCTGGGGGCGATCCGCGAGGAGTTTCCCGAAATCGACATCGTGGACGAGATGTTCGTGATCGATCGCGACCGCATTACCTGCACCGGCGGCGCGGTGCCGCTGGACATGATGCTGCGGATCGTCGCCGCCCATGTCGGCCCGGCACGGGCGCGTGAAATCGCCACGCAGTTCCTGCTGGACCGCGATCGGGCCGGCAGCGAGGCGCAACCGCTTGCCGCGCTGGACCCGTTGCCGCCATCGATGGGCCGGGCGGTACAGTTGATGGAAAGCCGTATCGACCAGAAGTTGAGCGTCGGCGAGATCGCGCGTGCCGCCGGCCTGTCGGAACGCCAGCTTGAGCGGCTGTTTCGCACCTATACCGGCGCGACGCCGGTCGCCTATCTGGCCGCGACCCGGCTGGAACGCGCGCGGCGCCTGCTGCGGCAGACCGGCATGTCGGTCACCGAGATCGGCATCGCCTGCGGCTTCATGTCGCTGGCCCATTTCTCGACCGCCTTTCGCAACCGGTTCGGCTACGCCCCGCGCCAGGAACGCCAGCGTCAGGCAGGCTGAAGGAACACACATGATCCCCCATGCCGACGCCCTGATGAAACCGTTGCGCATCAAGTCGATGGTCATCCGCAACCGGGTGATGAGCACCAGCCATGCACCGGGCTATGGCGTCGATGGCAAGCCGCAGGAACGCTACCAGCTCTATCATGCCGAAAAGGCCAGGGGCGGTATTGGGCTGACCATGTTCGGCGGCTCTTCGTCCGTCGAACTGGACAGTCCGGCCACGCCGTGGAGTCAGATCGCGGTTTCCGACGACAGCGTGATTCCGTATTTCCGCCAGTTCGCGGATCGGGTGCATGGCCATGGTGCCCGGCTGATGATCCAGTTGACCCATATGGGCCGTCGCACCCGATGGGATACCGATGCCTGGCTGCCGGTGATCGGGCCGTCGGTGCGGCGCGAGCCGGCCTCGCGCTCGATCCCCAAGGAGATGGAGCCGGAGGATATCACGCGCGTCGTGCGCGCCTTTGGCGCCGCCGCGCGGCGCTGCCGGGAGGGTGGGCTGGACGGGCTGGAGATCTCGGGCGCGCATGGACACCTGCTGGACCAGTTCTGGAGTCCGTCGGTCAATCATCGGCGGGATGGCTATGGCGGCAGCCTGGAGCATCGGATGCGGTTTGGCATCGAGGTGCTGAGCGCGATCCGCGAGGCGACCGGCGATGATTATGTGATCGGCATGCGGATGTCGGGCGACGAATTGCTGAAGGGCGGCCTGACCCAGGACGATTGCATCGCGATCGCCGAGGAGTATGCGCGCCGGGGGCTGGTCGATTTCGTCAACGTCATCGGTGGGCAGGCGCGTGACGAGATGGCGCATGCGGTCTCGCTGCCCAACATGGCATTTCCCGTCGCACCGTTTCTGGGCCTGGCCAGCGCGATCAAGCGTGCGGTCGATATCCCGGTGTTTCACGCCCAGCGCATCACCGAGCTGGCGACGGCGGCGCGTGCGGTGGCGGAAGGCCATGTCGACATGGTGGCGATGACCCGCGCGCATATCGCCGATCCGCATCTGGTCCGCAAGCTGGCGGACGGACGCGAGGACGATATCCGCCAGTGCGTGGGGGCGGGATATTGCATCGACCGGATCTATGTCGGCGGTGATGCGCTGTGTCTCCAGAACGCGGCGACAGGGCGCGAGGCGACGATGCCGCACGATATCCCGCCGGCTCCGGTGGTGCGGCGGGTGGTGATCGTCGGTGCGGGGGTGGCGGGGTTGGAGGCGGCGCGGGTCTGTGCCCTGCGCGGGCATAAGGTGACGCTGTTCGAGCGCGAGGACCGTACTGGCGGACAGGTGAATCTGGCGGCGCGCGCGACGTGGCGCGAGGCGCTGTCGGGCATCGTGCGGTGGTTGGACGGCCAGATACGCAAGCTGGGGGTCGATCTGCGGCTGGGCGAGGAGGCGACGGCGGCCGACATCCTGCTCTGTGCGCCCGATGTGGTGATCGTGGCGACCGGGGGCGACGCGATCCGGGGCGATGAGCCGGGCAGCGACCTGCACCAGACGACGCGCGATGTGCTGGCCGGCCGCGCTGCGCCGACGGGCAGCGTGCTGATCTTCGACGAGATGGGGCAGCATAATGCCTCTTCGGTGGCGGAATTGCTGGCCACGCGTGGCTGTCTGGTCGAGCTGGTCACGCATGATCGGCTGGTGGCGCAGGAGGTCGGCACCACCAACCAGCCGGTGCATCTGCGCGAATTCTATCGGCTCGATGTTGTGACGACGCCGAACATGGAACTGACCGAGACGTGGCGCGAGGGCAACCGGCTGGTCGCTCTGCTGCGCAACACCATGACGGGTGTGGAAGAGGAACGGGTGGTCGATCATGTCGTGGTCGATCGCGGTGGGTCGCCGGATACCACGCTTTATGATGTGCTGAAGGCGGGCTCGGCCAATGCGGGCCAGACTGACGCGCACGCGCTGGTGGCCGGGCGGCCGCAGCCGGTGATGGAAGGAATCGGGACCGGCGATTATGCGCTGTTCCGGATCGGCGATGCGGTGGCCGCGCGCAACATTCATGCAGCCCTCTATGACGCGCTGCGTCTGTGCAAGGATCTGTAGCGCGATGCGGGCCTTGATCGCGGGCGAGATCGGGGGCGTCGCGCTGGCTGCCGCCGTGGGGTGGCTGGTTCTGCTGGCACGCTGGCTGAGAGGGCGGCCGGCGGCCGGATCGTGGCTGGCGGGGTTGCGGCATGTGCCCCGGCGCTATCTGGTCGATGTGCATCATGTCGTCGCGCGCCGTCCGGTGGCGGCGCGGATGCACGCCCTCGCGGCGGGGGGTGTGCTGGGCGGCTCGGTGCTGGCCCTGGCGGCAGCGGTATCGGGCCTGGGGTGGAGTGTCTGGGCGTTGGTCGCGCTGGCCTTTGGCGTGGGGGGTATGGGAGCGCTGCTGGCGTGGCGTCGGCGGGTGCCGGGGACACCGCCCGCCTTGTCGGGTGGCGCGTTCCTGTGGCTGCCGGCCGCGTTGGCGGCCTGGTGTGTGGGGAATGGGCTGGCGGCGCTGTTCATGGCGGTTGGCGCGCCGATGACGGCGATAGTCGGGGCGGTGGTGCTGGGGGGCGCGGGCGGGGTGGCGCTGTTGCGGCTCGTGGAGCTGGGGCCGATGCGGCATGCGCTGGCGGGCGTGGCCTGGCTGGCCGGCCATACGCGGCCGGGACGCTTTGCGGGCGATGGACGCGATACGGGGCTGCGGCCGCTCGATCTGGCTGCGGCGCGGTTGGGGGTGTTGGTGCCGGCCGATTTCCCGGGTCCGGTACTCGCGAGTTTCGATGCCTGTATCCAGTGCGGGCGGTGCGAGGAGGCGTGCCCCGCCTTTGCCGCGGGCCAGCGCCTGAACCCCAAGGCGCTGATCCAGATCCTGTCGGGCGCGATGCGTGTCGTGCCGCCGCCTTATGCCGGCCGGCCCGCGCCGATGGCGCCGGTGCTGCTTGGCACGGGCGGAATGGCGCAGCCGATCGTGGGCAATGTGTTGCATCCGGACACGCTCTGGGCCTGCACCACCTGTCGTGCCTGTGTCGAGGAGTGCCCGATGCTGATCGAGCATGTCGATGCCGTGGTGTCGCTGCGACGGGGGCAGACCCTGATGCTGGGGCAGGTGCGCGACGGCGCGGCGCGCGTGCTGGAGGCGTCGCGCGCGCGGGCGGAGCCGGGTGGGCGGGACCTGGCGGCGCGGGGCGATGCGTTGGCGACCCTGGATGTGCCGGTGCTGGCGCCGGGGGGCGAGACGGATATCCTGCTTTGGCTGGGCGAGGGGGCGTTCGATGCGCGCTATGGCCGGACGCTGCGCGCGCTGGTCGCGTTGATGCGCCGGGCGGGGCTGCGGTTCGCGACCCTGGGGGCGGATGAGGTCGATTGCGGCGACCTGGCGCGCCGGCTGGGGGATGAGGCGGGCTTCCAGTCCCTGGCGGCGGAGGCCATCGCGGCGCTGAAGACCCGGCGTTTCGCGAAGATCGTCACCGCCGATCCGCATGCGCTGCATGTGTTGCGCAACGAATATCCGGCGTTGGGTGGCATATGGCGGGTCCAGCATCATACCGGCCTGCTGGACGAGTTGGTACGCGATGGCCGGCTGCGCCTGGAACGGCGGGAAGGGGTGCGTGTCGCCTATCATGATCCCTGCTACCTGGGCCGCTATAATGGTGAGATCGATGCGCCGCGCCGGCTGCTGGACGCGTCGTGCGCCGGGCGGGTGGAAATGGAGCGCCATGGCATGCGCGCGATGTGCTGCGGCGGCGGCGGCGGCGGGCCGGCCAGCGATGTCGATGCCGTGACGCGGATTCCCGATTTGCGGATGGCGCAGGCGCGGGCCGTGGGGGCTGGAATGGTGGCGGTCGCCTGCCCCGGCTGCACCGCGATGCTGGAAGGCGTGACCGGGCCGCGCCCGGACGTTCGCGATGTGGCGGAACTGGTGCTGGCGGCGGTGGTGGCATGAGGGCCAGGCGCGATCCGCGTGCCGAGCGCGCGCGCTGCCTGGTGCCTGGCGGTGCCCGGCCGCGCCTGGCGCGGGCGGGGGAGGCGGTGGTGGGTGCCGGGCCGCGCGAGCGGGCGGTGATCAGCATCGAGGCGCCCGCTTTCTGGGTCGCCGTGGTTGTCGAGGCGCCGGACGGGCGGCTGGATCGCTGGGCGCGCCAGAGCGTGGGTGCGGCGCGGGTGCTGGCGGGGGCGGAGGGCGGTGTCGTCGCCCTGCTGGCCGGGACGGCGGGGGGCGACGCGCTCGGCGAGGCCGGGGCCGATCGGGTGGTGCCGCTGGATGGCGGGATCGGGCCCGACGCGATGCCGGAGATGATGCTGGCGGCGCTGGCGCCGTTCGTGCCGCGCCATGTGGTGCTGGCGGAGACGCCCGCTGGTGGCGACTGGGCCCGTCGCCTGGCCGCGCGGGCGGGGTGGCCGATCCAGACCGGGGTTGAAATGCTGAGCGCGCGGCAGGCGATCCGGCCGGTCGGCGGCATGCGCCGCGAGCGGGCGGCCGCGCCGGCCCGGGTGCTGACGCTGCCGCGCGATCGGGTTGCCTCCCATGGCGGGACGCGTCGGGAGGGCCGGTGGTGCCCGGCGCCGGAGAGGCCGGCGGACAGGGGACGCATGCGGGTCGGGCCGGTGGTGACGGCAACGGCGGCCGGCATTCCGCTGGCCGAGGCGCCGTTCGTGATGGCGGCGGGGCAGGGCGTGGTCGATTTCGAGCGGTTCCATGCGCTGTCGCGCCTTTTGGGCGCGACCGAGGGCGCCAGTCGCGTGGTGTGCGATGCCGGGCTGATGCCGCGCGCGGCGCAGGTCGGCGCGTCCGGCACCGTGCTGGACGCGCGCTGCTATCTGGCCTTCGGCATTGCCGGGGCGCCGCAGCATCTCCAGGGGCTGGGCAAGGTCGAGCACGTGGTCGCGGTCAATACCGACCTGCATGCGGCGATCGTCGCGCGGGCCGGGCTGTCGATCATCGCCGACGCGCAGGCGGTGATGCCGGCGTTGCTGGACCTGCTGCGGGAGGAAGGCTGATGCGGAGCGTGGTGCTGCTCTCGGGCGGGATCGACCCGGTTTCGGGCCGGCCGGCGCCGCCGGCCGGCGAGATCGCGGCCATCGGGCTGGCGCTGTCGGTGGGCGGAGCCGTCGGCGGGCTGCATGCGGGAGCGCCCGTGCCGGCCTTGCGGCAGGCGGCGGGCCATGGGCTGGAACAGGTCGATTGCCTGCAAGGCGGGGGTGATGCCGTTGCGGTGCTGGCCGAGGCGCTGTTCGCCGCGCCGCCCGACCTGGTACTGGCCGGGCGGCAGGCCCGTGGCGGCGAGGATAGCGGCATGCTGCCCTATCTGCTGGCCGAGCGGCTCGACTGGCCGCTGCTGTCGGGCGTGGTGGCGATCGGCGCGACGGCGGAGGGCTGGCTGGCGGTGACGATCGGGCTGGCGCAGGGCGCCCGGCGGCCGGCGCAGATCAGGCTGCCCTGCATCCTGTGCGCCCATGATGCCGCGCCGGCGCCGCCTTTCGTCTTCGATCGCGCGCGGCGGGCGGTGTTGCGGGTCGTCCCGGTGACGGGCGAGGAGGGACCGGGCATGGTCGCGGTGGAGGGAACCGAGCGCCCGTACCGGGCCCGGCCCCGCCTGATCGGCACGGCGTCGGGCGGTGGCGGGACGGTGTTGGAGCATCCGGACCCCGCCGAGGCGGCACGGGTGCTGCGCGACCATCTTCGGGCGCTCGGGATGCTGGCGCCGCCACGGGAGGGTGCCGCCGATGCGTGAGGACCTGCGTGCGCTGCTGGAGCGGCTGGACTTCCAGCCCCGTGGTGTCAGCCATCCGCCCGTCCGCACGGTGGAGGAGGCGCACGCGCATTATGCCGGGCTGGAGGGCGCGCATACGAAGAACGCCTTTCTGAAGGATGCCAAGGGGGTGCTGGTGCTGGTCACCGTGCCGGCGGCGTGTCGGCTGGACATGAAGGCCCTGCCGGCGCTGATCGGCACCAGGCGCCTGTCCTTCGCCAGCCCCGAGGTGATGCGCGCGGTGCTGGACACCGAGCCGGGGGCGCTGGGGCCGCTGAGCCTGGCCGCCGATACCGGCAGGCAGGTCCGCTTCGCCATCGAGGCCTCGCTGCTGGAGGCCGATGCCATCACCTGCCATCCGCTGGACAATACCGAGACCTGGGTGATCCCGCGGGCCGTGCTGGTGCGCCTGCTGGCCGAACTGGGCGTGGAGCCGGTGGTCTTTACCCTGCCCGCGCCGTGAGGGGCGGCATGGCCACGCGCAGGGGCGACGGGGAAAGGGCGAGATGGACCGGGGATGATCCCTTGGCGTCGCCGTCGCTCTGGATGGGGAGAGCCGCGGCGGGGACATGGACGGTCGTGGCGGTGACGGTCCGCGTGCCCTTCTGCCGCTCGATCCGGCCGAGGAACAGGGAGAGGATGGTCCTGGCCAGCGTCATCCTGTCCGACATGTCGAACAGGATGACGGAAAACCTGTTGTGCTGGTGCGCGGAATGGCGCGTCAGCCGATATTTCCCGGCATAGAGCGATCCTTTCGACACGATGACGGTCGTGGCCCGGTAGGGGACATCGTCGATCATGACGGTGAATGCCGTCAGCCGGTATCTGGCCAGCGACGAGAGCGTGCTGACGGCGTAGGCGGCGCGTCCGATCCGCGCCTTCAGCCGCGTCGAAGTGGTGTGGACGATATGCGCGTCGAACCCGATGCTGGCCATCTGCACGAAAAGATGGCTGCCGGCCGGGGTGTGGAGCGTGCCGGGCCACAGGGTGGCGGCATGGCCGCCCCGGATCAGTTCGGCGTTCCGCGCCGGATCGAAGGGGATGCGCAATTCGTGCGCCAGGACGTTGGCCGAGCCGAGGGGGAGGATGCCGAGGATCGCGGAGGTGCCGGCCAGGCCCGCCGCGACCTCGGCGATCGTGCCGTCGCCGCCGGCCGCCACGATGTGGGAATAGCAGCCGCCTGCCGCCGCGTCGCGGGCCAGGATGGTGGCGTGGCCCCGATACCGTGTCGGCACCACCGTCGGGTGCAGGCCGGCGTGGCGAAGATGGCGGACGAACCGGGCGATGGACGACGGGTTATGATGGCCGGCCGCCGGGTTGGTGATGACCAGGACGTTCTTTATCGACACCATGCGCCGCCCGCGAAATTTTCGCGATCATAGACGGGTCTGCCGGGGGGAAGAAGGCGGTTCTCAATCCGGGAACACCACGGTACGGCGGCCGTTGACGATCACCCGCCGTTGCAGGTGGTAATGCACGGCCTTGGACAGCACGCGCCGCTCCACGTCGCGGCCCTTGCGGATCAGGTCTTCGGGCGTGTCGGCGTGCGAGATCCGTTCGACATCCTGTTCGATGATCGGGCCTTCGTCGAGGTCGGCCGTCACGTAATGGGCGGTGGCGCCGATGAGCTTCACGCCGCGCGCCTGGGCCTGGTGATAGGGGCGCGAGCCCTTGAAGCTGGGCAGGAAGGAATGGTGGATGTTGATGCAGCGGCCGGACAGTTTCGCCGCCATCTCGTTGGACAGCACCTGCATGTAGCGCGCCAGCACCACCAGGTCGGCCCGGGTTTCGGTGACCAGGCGCCAGAGCTGTTCTTCCTGCGCGGCCTTGGTCATCGGGGTGACGGGCAGGTAGTGGAACGGGATGTCGTCGGGCGCGGCGGCGCGGCTGGCTTCGCGCGGGTGGTTCGACACCACCGCCACCGGGTCCATCGCCAGTTCGCCGATGCGCCAGCGATAGAGCAGGTCGGCCAGGCAATGGTCGAATTTCGACACCATGATCAGCACCCGCTGGCGCGCGCCGGCGGGGTAGAACTGCCAGCGCGCGTCGAACCGCGCCGCCACGCCGGCCAGCGTCGCGCGGTCGGGCGGGGTGTCGGCGGTGAAGGCGATGCGCATGAAGAACTGGCCTTCCGCCAGGTCCGCGTGCTGGTGGATTTCGATGATGTTGGCGCCGGATTCGAACAGGCAGCCCGACCAGGCCGCGACCAGCCCCGTCTGGCTGGCGCAGGTGACGATCAGGACATGGGCGGCGGAATAGGCCATCGTCAGGATATCTTCATCTGTCGGAGAACAATCGGATTCCGCCATGCGACAGCACGTCCGGCGCGGCGCGGCGGGCGGCGAAATCGGGGGTGGCGATGCGGTGGCAGGCGCTGGGGCTGATGCCGAAGATATTCTTGAAATGGCGCGAGAAATGCGAACAGTCGGAAAATCCCATCTCAATGGCGATTTCCGTCACGCTCATCTCGCCGGCTTCCAGCAGGGCGCGGGCGTGGCGCAGGCGCAGCGTGCGATAGAAATCCTGCGGCTTGCGGCCCAGCGTGGCCTGGAACAGCCGTTCGAGCTGGCGGCTGGAAATCCCCAGCCGGGCGGCGAGTTGCGCGATCGGCAGGGGGCGCGCCATGTTCTGTTCCATGTGCAGCACCGCGCGGCGCACCCGCGGGTCGGCGAAGCGGGTCGCCGAGGCCAGGGTCGGGGGCTGGGGTTGCAGGCGGGTCTGGCCGCCATTGGCGCCCGCGCGTTCCATCAGCAGGATATGGCTGGCCTTGAGCCCCGCCGGGCGGCCGATGCTGCGTTCGATCAGGTGCATCGCCACGTCGGCCGCCGCGCCGCCGCCCGAGCAGGTGATGCGGTCGCCGTCATCGAGGAACATCTGGTCGCTGACCGGCTCGTGCGTCGGGAAGGCTTCGAGGAAATCCTGCCGGTGATACCAACTGACGCAGACGCGGCGATTGTCCATCAGCCCGGCGCGGCACAGGGCGAAGGTGCCGGTGCAGACGCCGATCAGCGTGATGCCCATCGCGGCCGCGCGGCGCAGCCAGGCGGTGGTGACGTAATCGATCTGCTCCTGCCCGTGGAGCAGGCCGCCGACCACGACGATATGGTCGAAGGCCCTGGGGTCGCCCAGCGGCGCGTCGCGCGCGATGGCGACGCCGCAACTGGAGCGCACCGGATGGACCGAGGCGGAGAGGACCTGCCATGAGCAGTGGATGGGGCGGCTGCGATCGTCCTTGTCGCCGGCGAGAATGAAGCCGACGCGCAGGCGCGGCTTGATGCCGGCCGGAGCCCCTTCTGACATGATCGTTCTCCCGATCGGGCCCGGTCGGTACCGGGCGGCTTTGATTTCTTATGCGAAATGAGGATAGGGAGCGGAAGGCAGGCAATTCTTGTCCCGATCCGACATAAATCTATTGAAGTCCGTCAGGTTTCCATCGAGGCGCGTCATGGCGTCCCGCCGGGCCGTTCCGCCCGGGAACCGAACGTTCGCGCCGGATGTTGGTTCGATTCCGACATGGTGGACCGAAAGGCCGGTCGGGGTCGATTTTTTTGCCGTGACGCGGGCGGCGGGACATTCCCTCGGCGCGGGCCGGCGCTTATTGAGGGGCGTGTTCACACAATCGGATAGATCCGCCAGACTGATCGGAGCCCGTCATGTCCGTCGATACCGCGCGCGCAGCCATCGAGACCTATTACCGCACCTTCAATGACGGCGATCGCGAGGCCTTTCTGGCCCTGCTGGCCGAGGATGTGGTGCATGACATCAACCAGGGGGGCAGCGAGAGCGGGGTGGCGGCGTTCCGCGTCTTTCTGGAGCGGATGGACCGGTGCTATCGCGAGGAGATCCGCGACGTGGTGGTGATGGTCAATGAGGATGGCAGCCGGGCGGCGGCGGAATTCGTCGTCCATGGCACGTATCTGAGCACCGACGACGGGCTGCCGGAGGCCGCCGGCCAGACCTATGTGCTGCCGGCGGGGGCGTTCTTTACCCTGCGCGACGGCAAGGTCGCGCGGATTGCGAATTACTACAACCTGCCGGAATGGATGCGGCAGGTGACGGGCGGGTAGGGCCGCGATCGGCGGCAGGCCGCTCACTGTTTGGCGAACAGCCGGTCCATCGAACGAAACGCCTTGAATTCCAGGGCGTTGCCGGCCGGGTCGCAGAAGAACATCGTGGCCTGCTCGCCGGGCAGGCCCTTGAAGCGGACCTGCGGTTCCATGCCGAAGGGGATGCCGTGCCGGCGCACGCGCTCGGCCAGGGCTTCCCAGCTTGCCATGTCCAGCACCACGCCGAAATGCGGGATCGGCACGTTGTGGCCGTCGACCGCGCCGCTGCCCGTGCCGCCGCCCGTGCCGCCCTGGGGGTCGCGGAGGCCGGTGCGATGGGTGACGATCTGGTTGCCGAACAGGTCGAAATCGATCCAGCTATCGGAACTCCGCCCTTCGGGGCAGCCCAGGACCTCGCCATAGAAATGGCGGGCGGCATCGAGATCGTCCACGGGGAAGGCGAGATGGAATGGTGCGGACATTGTCTGTTTCTCCTGATGAATCCGGGATGGTTCGGCTGTTTGGTGCAGTGTCAGGCGTGCGCCTGGAACCATTCGGCGCGGAACGGCATGCGGTCCGGACGGCGGCCCGTGGCGTGCAGCAGGGCCTGCGAGAGGGCGGGGGCCAGCGGCGCCACCATGATCTCGCCCGCGCCCTGGGGCGGCCGGTCGCTTTCGACGATGACCGGCACGATTTCGGGCATTTCGGCGATGGACAGCAGCGGATAGTCGGTGAAGTTCGACTGTTCCGCCGCGCCGTCGCGAAAGGTGATTTCGCTTTTCAGTGCGGAGGTCAGGGCAAAACCGATTCCGCCCTGGATCTGGGCGTTGAAGGTGTTGTGGTTGACGACCAGCCCGGCATCCATTGCGCAGACCACGCGGGCCACCTTCCAGCGGTCGCCCACGCGCTTGAGTTCCACCACCTCGGCGCATTCCGACACGAACGAGCCGCCGCGCCCGAAATAGGTGTTGAAGGCGATGCCGCGCGCGATGTCCGGGCCTGCCGGCCGGTCCCACCCCGCCGCCCGGGCGGCCGCGTCCAGCACCCGCAGCCCGGCGGGATAGTCGCGCAGCAGGTGCCGGCGATAGGCGTACTGGTCGATGCCGGCATGATGGGCGAGATCGGTGATAAAGCTTTCCCAGAACAGCACGCCGGCGCTCGACCCCACCGAGCGCATGAAATAGACCGGGATCGGCAGCGGCGTCTGGATGACGTCCACATGGAGGTTGGGGATGGCGTAGGTCTGCTGGTACAGGCCGTCGACCATGCTTTCGTCGTAATCGCCCAGCGGCGTCCTGGTGAGCCAGTACGGCCGGGTGGTGGCGAACAGCGACTGGCCGCACACCCGCGCGTGAATTGCCAGCGGATAGCCGTCCGCATCCAGCACTGCCCGCAGCCGGCCCTTGTTGTTGGGCCGGAAATGATCGTGCTGGATATCCATCTCGCGCGTGCGGATCAGCTTGACCGGCCGGCCAAGCGCCTTGGCTGCCTTGGCCGCCTGCGCGACGAAGCTGGGCACGATCTTGCCGCCGAAACTGCCGCCCAGGAAGCCGACATGCAGATGGATCTGATCCTCGTGCAGGCCGCAGATCTTGGCCACGGCGGTGACGGTGGCGTCCGTGCTCTGGATCGAGCCCCAGACGTCCACGCGGTCCTTCTGCACATGGACCGTCGCGTTCATCGGCTCCATCGCGGCGTGAGCCAGATGCGGGACGCTGAAGCGGCTTTCGATGACCCGGTCGGGATGCTGGCCGATGATCCTGAGCGCGTCGCCCTGCGAGAGTGCGGGCACGCCGATTTCGGCCTCCAGCCCGGCCTCGGCCAGATTGTCGATCAGCGCGGTCGACAGATGGCCGTTCTCGCCGGGCGAGAAGACGACATCGAGCAGGTCGACGGCGCGCTGGGCCTGCCAGTAGCGATCGGCGACGGCGATGACCGCGTCGTCCAGTTTCAGGATATGCCGTACGCCGGGCTGCTTCAGCACCTCGGCCTCGTTGCGGACATCGACCAGCCAGCCGCCGATGGCCGGCGCGATGCGGATGGCGGCGTTGAGCATGCCCGGCAGCGTGACGTCGAGCCCGAAGATGGCCGAACCATTGGTCTTGGCCGCCGTGTCGCGGCGGGGCAGGGATTTGCCGATCAGCCGGAAGGCACTGCGCTCCTTCAGCGGCGGATCGGACGGCACGGGCAGCTTCGCCGCGTCGGGGGCCAGCGTGCCGTAGGCCAGTTTTTCCCCCGTCGCCCGGTTGTGTACCCAGCCGTCGCGCGTCTCGCATTGTCCGGCTGCCACGCCCCAGCGCGCGGCGGCGACGCTGACCAACATGATGCGTGCCGCCGCCCCGGCCGTGCGCAGCCGGGCGTACAGCTTGGTGGTCGAGGTGGAGGCGCCTTCCTTCTGCGACGGTTTTTCGTTGCGGAACTGGATCTTGTAGGCGTCGCGCCCCATCACCCAGCGCACGGCGATGGCCGGCCAGTCGGCATCCAGCTCCTCGGCCAGGATACTGGGCAGGACGGTGTACGAGCCCTGGCCGACCTCCGGCTGGCACAGGCCGAGCGTGACGGTACCCGCCTGGTCGATGAAGACCCAGTCCGTCAGCTCGGAGTCCGCGACTTCGCCCCGCCGAGCGATGGCGGCATCCAGCGGGACGGCCAGAACCGCGCCGAAGGCGGCCGCGACCTCGAGGAAACGGCGCCGGCCCAGCAGGACAGGGGATGCGTGGTGCGACATGACCGTGCTCCTCTTACGCCCGCCGAGCGGCGGCGTGGATGGCCGCGCGGATGCGGATATAGGTCGCGCAGCGGCAGAGATTGGTGATGGTCTGATCGATATCCTGATCGGTGGGGTTGGGATTGCGGGCCAGCAGGGAGGTCGTGGCCATGATCATGCCCGACTGGCAGTAGCCGCATTGCGGTACGTCCAGTTCGTTCCAGGCCTGATGCACGGGATTGGTCTCGTCGGTCGGCAATCCCTCGATCGTGGTCACGGCGCGCCCGCGCACATGGCCGACCGCCATGACGCAGGTGCGTACGGCCGCGCCGTCCAGATGCATGGTGCAGGCGCCGCACATGCCGATCCCGCAGCCGAACTTGCTGCCCGTCAGGCTGAAATGTTCGCGCACCGCCCACAGGAGGGGCACATCGTCGGGCCCGTCGAAGGTGACGGGCTTGCCGTTCAGGCTGAATGTGACCGACATTGATGCGTCCTTCCTGCAAAGGCCCGGCGCTGCCGGGCGGTGTCAGACAGTGGCGTGAAGTGTGGCGTAGGGCCGTGCGTTCTGCTGTTCGCGCGCGCGCAGCAATTGCAGCACGCCGGCCGCCAGCCGGGCATTGTGATCGCGCATGACGGTGTAGGCGGCCTCGGGATCGCCGGCGACGATCGCCCGCATGACCGCGCCGTGATCGTCATGCGACTTGTGCAGGCGGTCGCCGTTTTCCTGCGGCTGGGCCTGGCGGAAGGCAGCCAGGCGGGTGCGCAGGTCGCGCATCAGTCCCGCCAGGGTGTCGTTGTGGGCCCCGCGCCCGATCAGGTCGTGGAACTGTTGGTTGATGGCCCAGTACGCCGTGCGGTCACCGCGCGCGGCGGCGTCCTTGCCCTGCTCGTACAGATCCTGCAGCAGGCTTTTTTCCAGCGCGTTCATCTTCTGCGATGCCAGCCGGGCACAGAGCGCCTCGATCTCGCATTCCGCGTCCAGCATGTCTGCCAACTGGTCCAGGCTGATCTGCGTGACCACCGCCCCGCGCCGGGGCAGGAATTCGATCAGCCCCCGTGCCGCCAGTTCCTTCAGCGCTTCGCGAACCGGAGTGCGCGACACGCCGAAGCTGGCGGCCAGGCCCTGCTCATCCAGCTTCTGGCCGGGCTGTAACTGGCCATGGATGATCTGTTCGGCCAGGCGATTATATATATCTTCGGCATATGTCGACATGCGGGGCTCCCTGCGTTCAATCCAGCTTCAACTGTGTACCAGATTCGGCGGAGACCTGCCCTGCGTGCAAGCTGCTATATGTGTTTCCCAGGCCGATAGCTGGGCGGCCTGCGCCTGGGGCGATCGGCCGGCCAGATGCGGCGTGAGAATGACGTTGGGCAGCGTGCGCAGTCGGGGCGGCACGACCGGTTCGCCCTCGAATACGTCCAGCGCGGCGCCTGCGATGACGCCATCCTCCAGCGCCGCGACCAGCGCCGTGGTGTCCACCACGCTGCCGCGCCCGATATTGATCAGGAACCCGCGTGGCCCCAGCGCCTGCAGCAAAGCGGCATCGACGAGGTGGCGCGTCGCCGCCCCGCCGGGACAGGCCACCACCAGATAGTCCGCGCGCGCGGCCATCATCTTCAGATCGGCCGCGTGTTCCGCACCCTGGAAGGGACGCGGCACGCGGGTGTGATAGAGCACGCGCATGCCGAACCCCAGCGCCCGTGTAGCGATCGCCTGACCGATCTGCCCGAAGCCGAGCAGGCCGAGCGTGCGGTCGTGCGGCGCCGGGCGGGGCTGGCGCAGATCTTCCCACCGGCCCGCGCGCACCCCCTGGTCCAGCCGGAGCAGATCGCGCGAGATGGCCAGCAGCAGCGCCATGGCGTGATCGGCCACTGTCTGGCCGTTCGCGCCGGGCGTGTTGGAGACCCGCACCCCCTGGGACCGCGCCGCGTCGAGATCCACGTTCTCGTGCCCAACCCCGGTGCAGAGTACCCAGCGCAGGGCAGGGAGTGCCGCCATGTCGTCGGCCGACAGCCCGGCCGAACCGTTGGTGACGACGAGCCGCACCTGCTCCCGGAGCCCCTGGTCGAGCATCGCGACCGGCAAGGTCGGTCCCGGCCGATCGATCACGGCCCCGTACCGGGCCAGCATCATCCGGGCAGGCCCTGTCAGCGGAATGCATGTCAGGATCGTCATGGTGTCGGGTCCGGGTTGGGAAGGGGCTGGGGCAGGCGCAGGCGCGTCACGATGTCAGGCCGCGACCACGTTCTTGACCGCGCCGCGCCAGCCGCTCTCTGTCATGTCGAAGACGATGCCCTCGGGAGTCTTGTACTTGACCTCGTAAAAGACGTTCGGATCGGTTTCCTTGCGGCCGGTCACATAGGCGCCGCCGGCCTCGGTCACCTTCGTGCCGGCCTCTTCCAGATTGTCGACCCACACGCCGAAATGGATCAGGCCGTAATAACCCTTCTGATCTTCGAAGCCCGGCACCGGCTCGTCGCCGAAATTCAGCAGCGCGACGTTCACGGTGCCGTCCGACATGTAGATGCCCCGCATGGCGCGGCCCGCGCGCTGCATGCCGAAAGCCTGTTCGAAAAATGTCGCTGCCGCCTCGGGGTCCGGCACGGACAGGGCGATATGTCTCAGCTTGCTCGTCTCACTCATCGATCACTCATCCTCGATATACGCGCGGGCCGCCTGACCCTCATCAGGACGGAGCTTCATTATGCATATGAATACAATCTGTCGCTACAAAATACTTTGACAGATAATTGTATTTTTGCCTAACGTGCGAGCAGGGCAGTGGAGGCGCATATCGACTCACGGCCGATTATGATTAAAATAATATCATATGACTTAAATGTATGCATATATGGAGTAACCGATTGGCAATTGATGATTGTCTGTGCAATTCGACGGCGTTGACTCATCTGACACCTGATCAGCGCGCCCGCATGCGCGCGATCGGGAACTGCTGGAACGACGATATCGTCGCCCATCGCGCGGAAATGGTGGCGCTATATTCCCCGTTGGCCGCGCGCATGCCCAAGGCTGCGACGGTGGTCCGCGATATTGCCTATGGGCCCGGCGCGCGGCAGGTGCTCGACGTCTTCCGCCCCGATGGCCATGACGGGGCGTGCCCGGTGGTCGTCTTTATCCATGGGGGCGCCTTCACCCGTGGCGCCAAGAGCGCGAATGGCGAGATCTATGACAATGTCCTGCATTGGTTCGCCCGGCTGGGTTATGTCGGCGTCAATGTCGAATATCGTCTGGCGCCCGACATCACCTGGCCCGATGGCGCGCGGGATGTCCTGGATGCGTTGGCCTGGGTGCGCGATGCGATCGCCGCGCATGGGGGCGATCCGGCACGGGTGCATGTGATCGGCCATTCGGCGGGCGGCAGCCATCTGGCGACCGCCGCGTTGGAACCTGGCCTGGGTGGATTGCCGGCGGGGGTTCGCAGTCTGGCACTGGTCAGCGGCCGTCTGCGCGCCGATCGGCGCCCGGATAACCCGAACGCCGACAATGTCGCGGCCTATTTCGGCGCGGACGAGAGCCTGTATGCCGCGCGCTCGCCTGTCAGCCGCGCGGCGGACTGTCCGCTGCCGGTGCTGGTGGCCGTCGCGGAATTCGAGAACCGCCACCTGGACGAATATGGGGCGGAATTCGCGCAGGCCGTGGCGCGGGCGGGGCGGGTACCCGTGCGCTGGGTCCGCCTGGCGGAGCACAACCACACATCGATCGTCGCCCATCTCAATACCGGAGAAGAAGGATTCGGCCGCGCGCTGGACAGTTTCTTCCGCTTACATGGTTCCGAGATCGAATCGGAACGGAACCGAACAGGAGCCTCGTAGGACAGATGCAGAAACGGATCATGATCGTCGGTGCCGGCCCTGTGGGCATGGTCTGCGCCCTGGCTCTGGGGCGGCAGGGATTCGACGTTACCGTCGTCGAACGCGAGGCCGGCCCGGTGATGGACCAGCGCGCGGCATCGCTGCATCCGACCACGCTGGCGATGCTGGGCGATCTGGGTATCGGCGAGACGATTATCGACAAGGGGCTGATCGCGCCGAAATACCAGTATCATGACCGCGTCAGTGGCGGGATCGTGGCCGAATTCGACCTGTCGACCATGGCGGACGAATTCCGCTACCCGTACGTGCTGCAATACGAGCAGTACAAATTCACCGACGATGTCAGCACCCGTTATGCCGACGAGATTGGCATCGCCGTGCTGTTCTCGACCGAGGCGACGCAGATCGTCCAGCATGATGACCGCGTCACGGTCACGCTGGAACAGGACGGTGCGCAGGAGGTGCGGGAGTACGATTACCTGATCGGTGCCGACGGTGGGCGCAGCATCGTGCGCAAGTCGCAGGACATTGCCTTCGAAGGCTTTACCTATGACGAGCGGTTCGTGAAGATTGCAACCTTCTTCGATTTCGGTGCCGAACGGCCGGACTACGCATTCCGCAACTATTTCTCGGACCCGAGCGAATGGTGCAACCTGTTCAAGGTGCGCGGCGCGGATGGCAGTGGCCTGTGGCGCGCGATCTTCCCGACCCGGGTCGGTGAGTCCGAGGAGGAGGCGCTGAGCCATGCCGGCATCCAGGAGCGGTTGCAGAAATTCTTTCCCAAGGCGGGCGACTATCAGATCGCCTATTCCAACGTCTATGCCGTCAACCAGCGCGTTGCCGCCACCTTCCGCAAGGGCCGTGTGTTGCTGGCCGGTGATTCGGCCCATGTGAACAATCCGATCGGCGGCATGGGCATGAATGGCGGCATCCATGACGCCGTCAATCTGGGCGAGAAGCTGGGCCGCGTTCTGCGTGGCGAGGCCGACGCGGCGTTGCTGGACCTATACAGCCGCCAGCGGCGCAAGGCCGCGGTGGATTTCGTCCAGGCCCAGACCATCCAGAACAAGCGCCTGCTGGAAGAACGCGCCCCTGAAATCCGCGCCCAGCATCTGCGCGACCTGCGTGACGCGGCATCCGACCCCGAACGGGCCCGGGCCTTCATGCGGCGCGCATCGCTTGCCGACAGCCTGAAGGCAGCGGCTTCCGTGTCCTGATACGCCGCGCCGCTCCATGCCCATGCCCCCGGAAAAGGATCGCAGCATGCCCCTCGTCGATGTCGAGACGTCCGCCGTCCCCGTGACCGCATCGCCGAGCGTGTGGTTCGGTGCCGGCCCCTTCGCCTGGTACACGGGCCTGTCGAAGGTCGAGAAGATTACGTTCTGGAGCTGCTATGGCGGCGTGGCGCTGGATGCGATGGACCTGCGCATCTTCAGCTTCCTGATCCCCGTGCTGATGAAGGCCTGGCATGTCGCCCCGGCGCAGGCCGGACTGCTGGGCAGTGCCGCCTTGTATGCGGCGGCGGCCGGCGGCTGGATCACGGGCCTGCTGGGCGACTGGTTCGGGCGCGTGAAGGCGATGCAGTTTACGATCGTCATCTATTCCGTGTTCACTTTTCTCAGCGGATTCGCCACCAGCTACGACCAGTTGTTCATTTGCCGGACGATCCAGGGGTTCGGCTTCGGCGGCGAGATCACCGCGGGTGTGGTGCTGATGGCCGAGATCGTGGGACATCAGAATCGGGGGCGTGCCGTAGGGTGCCTACAGAGTGGCGTGGCCGTAGGCTGGGCTCTGGCGGCCGTAATTGCCAGTGTCGCGATCGCGCTGCTGCCCGAAACCATTGCCTGGCGTGCCGTGTTCTGGTCGGGCATCCTCCCTGGCCTACTGCTGATCGTCATCCGCCGCCATGTGGACGAACCCGAAATCTACAAGGAATGCCGCGAGCAGGCGATCGAGCGCGCTGCGCGGATGAAGATCCACGACATCTTCCGCCCTGCCATTCTGCGCCACACGACATTGTCCACGCTTCTGGCGCTGGGTGTGCAGACCAGCGGCCTGGGCATCTCGACCTGGCTGCCCGCCTATCTGACCCTGTCGCGCCACCTTTCCCCCGCTGCGACCGGGCTCTATGTGATCGTGCTGACGGCGGGTGCGTTCTTCGGGTATATCGGCAGCGCCTATCTGTCGGACGCCCGGGGCCGGCGGCCCAATTTCTTCATCTACGTGACCGGCAGCATCGCCATCCTGACGGCTTATCTCTGTATCCCGATGCCGGGCTGGGCGCTGCTGGTGGCGGGGTTCCCGCTCGGCTTCTTCTCCCAGGGGCTTTATGGCGGCATGGGCACCTTCTTTTCCGAACTGTTTCCCACGCAGATTCGTGCCAGCGGTACCAGCTTCGCTTACAGCGCCGGGCGCCTGGGGGCTGCTTCGGGTGTCGCGCTGGTGGGGGCGCTTGCCCATGGGATCGGGATCGGCGCGGCGCTGCTCTGGGTCTGTCTCGCCAGTTATCTGCTGGTGATGATCGCGACCATGCTGCTGCCCGAGACCGGACAGAGGGCGCGCCCGGCGGCGTGATAGCGGGGCCCGGCGGCATCGCCGGGACTTATTTGTTTCTTGAGCGGAATTTTTTCGACTGTCCTTGAAGCTGGGATGTCCCGATCCGGGCTCAATCGGCCCGGCTTTCGGCTGCCTGCATGTTTTCTGACTCAAAAGTATTTTATAATTTCCAAATGTATACAAAAAAACTTCAAATAGTTTTTATATTCGTATATGCCTACATGACGATGTCAAAACGATATCGTAATGTCGTTTCGATATGCGATAAAACAAAACCACATGATGATTCGGGGTAAAAACATGCGTAACGCCCTATTTGGTATAACGCGCCAGACCCTGCGGACGGCCCTGCTACTGGGCGTCGGCCCCTGCGCGTTCGCACTGCCCGCCCTGGCGGCGACGGCGCCGGATCAGACCCGTGGGAAAGGGCGGGCCTCTCCGGTGGCCACGGTCCATCCGCCAGCCCATTCGGCTCCTGTCGTTGCGGCTGTTCCCACCGTGCCGGCGCGCCACGAGGCCCAGGGGCTGGAAGAGGTGACGGTGTCGGCAACCCGGCGCAACACCGGCGTTCAGCATACGCCGATGGCGATCGACGCGATCAGCCGGCGTACTCTGGAGCAGATTCATGCCCAGACGATCTCGGATTATTTCGTTCAGGTGCCGGGACTGAGCATTCAGGACCAGGGGCCGGGCCAGAAGCGATATGCCATTCGCAATCTGACCGCCGCGGGGGAGCCGCAGGTCGGCCTGTATCTCGATGAAATTCCCGTCGTCGGGTTTACCGGCGAAAATACGGACGCCGGAGCGGCACAACCCGATGTCAAATTATGGGACATGCAGCAGGTGGAGGTTCTGAAAGGGCCTCAGGGAACGCTCTACGGTTCCGGCTCCGAGGGGGGAACGATCCGGATCATCTCGGAAAGGCCGAATCTGGAAAAATTCAGTGGTCAGGTCAACACGTCCCTTTCCACCTATGCCGGGGGAGGGTTCAATAATTCCGAAAATGGTACAATCAACATACCGATCATCAAGGACAAGCTGTCCATTCGTCTGTCGGCCTATCGCGACAGCAATTCCGGCTGGATCAAGGAATATTATCTCCAGCAGGACAAGACGAACTGGGTTGAGAATGCGGGCGGGCGGCTGAATATCCGTTACAAGCCGATGGAGAAGTGGACCATCGATTTCATCGGCTATCGTCAGAATACCAGTGTCGGTGATCTGTCCAATCTGAATCCGTCCTATATCGATGCCGCCCACAACAAATGGGCTGCGGCGAGCATGATCAAGCAGCCATATACAGACCAGTTCCAGGCATACAACCTGATTTCGACCACCCATATGAAGTGGGCGACCCTGACCGCGACCGCGTCGTGGCAGGAGCGCAAGATGACCTATACCCACGACACGTCGTACAATTATACGAACAGCAATTGCAGCGGAGCCGACGCGAATTTTCTGGCGTGCTATCCCCTGTCCGAATACATGACGAACCTTGCCG
This sequence comes from Gluconacetobacter sacchari, assembly GCF_014174255.1. Taxonomy (GTDB): domain Bacteria; phylum Pseudomonadota; class Alphaproteobacteria; order Acetobacterales; family Acetobacteraceae; genus Gluconacetobacter; species Gluconacetobacter sacchari. The sequence continues at coordinate 12,323 of NZ_JABEQJ010000001.1, read as the reverse complement.
ACGGCAAGATCAATGCGGTCCAGGACAATCAGGTTGTCAATGCGTGGACGGCGGAAGTGCGGCTTTCGGCACCCGCTCACAGCAGGATCCAGTGGACCGGTGGCGTCTTCTACCAGATGCGCCAGAACAAGTTCGCCCTCAATTACGGCGGGGTGGATCCGTACGGTTATTTCGACAGGAACAGTGACGGCTGGGCACCGACATCGGTGCTGGCGCGGGCGAACTGGGACAATACCCAGCAGATCGCGGAATTCGGCGAGTTAACTTATCCTATAACGAAAAAATTGAAGATAACGGGTGGCGTCCGGGTCTTCCAGGTGCAGCGTGATGTCGCGTCGGAACAATTGCGGTCCTATCAGGGGCCCTATGACCCGCAATTCTATCCGTCGCAATCGGATTCGGAAAATTCGGCAACCGGAAAAGCGCTGATTTCCTATGACATCATGCCGCATGCCATGGTTTATGTCGAAGCGGCGGAAGGATATCGCATCGGGGGGCCGAACCTGCCGGTGGGCTTTGCCGTCTTCCAGCCGGCGCCGTATGCGCCCGATACTGTCTGGGATTACGAACTTGGCTGGAAAACGGCGTGGTGGCATAATCGTGTAACGCTCGATGGTGCATTCTATCGCATGAACTGGTCGAACATGCAGCAGCAGGGCACAGATCCGACGGGGGCGTTCGCCTATATCGTGAATGCCGGTTCGGCGGAGGCCACCGGTTTTGAGGCCGAATTGGCGGCGCGCCCTGTTCAGGCGCTCCAGATCGGGATGGGCGTGAATTATACCGATGCGCATCTGGTCGGCAGCCAGCCCTACCAGCCGGACCCGGTCAACCAGACGCATGCGGGCGATGATCTGCCCTATGTGCCGCGCTGGACCCTGAATGGAAATGCCACCTATACGTTCGACGTCATGAGGCATGAGAGCTTCATTCGCGGTGACGTCGCCTATCAGAGCGGTCGCACGACGGCCTTCGACCGTGCCAGCCCCAACTATGCCTATCTGGGAGGATGGTTCATCGCGAACATCAATATGGGCATCACGTTCGGGCGCTACAGCGCGCAGCTCTATGCCAACAACATCCTCAATCGCCAGACCCGTGTGTCGGGACGCGTCAGTTCTTCCGCGCAGCCGCTCTATGTGAACTCGTCACCGCCGGCCACGATCGGCCTGAGCCTGACGGCCAATTTCTGATGCTGGAACTCTGGTTCCGCCGTCTGAAATGAAGTGGTGAGCCCTGCGTGGAATCTGATCCACGCAGGGTCTGCTTTCGGTTTCTCTTCCTTGTCTGGAATTCCGACCATGCACTTTGCCCCTTATCCGGGTTCCCGTTCCCTGCGTATCGGGCTGGCCGGCCTTGGTTCCATCGGCATTCAGGTGGCGAGGCTGCTGGATGCCGGGATTCCGGGGCTTGAGCTTGCGGCTGTTGCGGCTGCCGATCAGGAGCGGGCGCGCGAGCGGCTGGCCGCTCTGGTGCATCCGCCGCCCGTTGGGGATCTGGCCTCGCTGGCGGCGTGTGACGTGGTGGTCGAAATGCTGCCGTCGCGCCTGCTCGCCGATGTCGCGCGGCCGACCCTGGAGCGGGGAGCGACGCTGGTCGTGGCGTCGGCGGGGGCGCTTCTGTCCAACATGGCGTTGATCGATCTGGCCCGTGCCAGTGGGGGGCGGATTCTGGTGCCCAGCGGGGCCATTCCGGGGCTGGATGCGATCAAGGCCGTCTGTGAGGGCCAGGTCGTTTCGATCCGGATCGATACCCGCAAATCGCCCGACAGCCTGGCGGGGGCGCCGCATATCGTCGCGCATGGGATCGATCTCCACGCCATGACCGCGCCTGCCGTGATCTTTTCCGGCACGGCGGATGAAGCGGCCATCGCGTTCCCGGCCAATACCAACGTGGCGGCTGCCCTGGCCTTGGCCGGGGTGGGGCCGGAGCGCACGACCGTCTGCGTGATTGCCGACCCGGCGGTGGATCGCAATATCCACACCATTACTGTCGACGCCGATTCCGCGCGTTTCATCGCGACGATCGAAATCGTGCCTAATGCGGAGAATCCCCGCAGCGGTCAGTTGACGCCGCGTTCCATCGTTTCCTGCCTGCGCGATCTGGTATCGCCGGTTCGTATCGGGAGTTGAGGGGCGGGGCGTGCTGACGTGCCGGGAGTGGGGATGAGACTCAGCATTCGGGGAAATTGACCGCGAGACCGCCCAGCGCCGTTTCCTTGTAGCGATGGTTCATGTCCCGCCCGGTTTCCGCCATGGTGCGGATGACCTGATCCAGCGAGACATGATGCGCGCCGTCGCCATGCATGGCCAGCGAGGCGGCGTTGATCGCCTTCACCGCGCCGAAGGCGTTGCGTTCGATGCAGGGGATCTGCACCAGGCCCGCGACCGGGTCGCACGTCATGCCCAGATGATGTTCCATACCGATCTCGGCGGCGTTCTCGATCTGGAGTGGGGTCGCGCCCAGTGCCGCTGCCAGACCCGCCGCCGCCATCGATGAGGCCACCCCGACTTCGCCCTGGCAGCCGACTTCGGCGCCCGAGATCGAAGCGTTGAGCTTGAACAATCCGCCGATGGCGGCTGCCGTCAGCAGGAAATCATGCAGGCCCTGGCGCGAGGCATCGGGGCAGAAATCGCGGTAATAGCGCAGGACGGCCGGGATCACGCCTGCCGCGCCGTTGGTTGGTGCGGTGACGACGCGGCCGCCGGCGGCGTTTTCCTCATTCACCGCGATGGCGAACAGGCTGACCCAGTCCATCGCCTCATGTGGGGGGCGCTGGTTGAGGCGCGCGCGGTCCTGCAACCGTTCGTAGAGCGCCGCCGCGCGGCGACGGACCTTGATCCGGCCGGGCAGCGTGCCGTGCTGGACCAGGCCGCGCTCGACGCAGGCCATCATGGTGTCGATGATCCGGTCCAGATAGGCGGCGACCTCGGCATCGGGGCGCAGGGCGGACTCGTTGGCCAGGACGACGCCCGCGATGCTCAGGCCGCTTTCGCGTGTGCGTTCCAGCAGTTCAATGCCGCTGGCGAAATCCAGCTTCATGTCGGGCTGGGCGTAGCCGGCCTGTTTCGTCGCATCCTCGGACACGATGAAGCCGCCGCCGACCGAGCAGAAGCGCGCGGTTTCCAGCACCGCGCCCTCGGCGGAGAGGGCTTCGAACTGCAAGGTGTTGGGGTGGACCGGCGGGATCGTGTCGCGGTCAAGCACGATATCCCGGGCAGGGTCGAACGCCACGGCGCGGCCGTGGAGCAGTACCGTGCGGTCGGTACCGATCCGGCGGACGATTTCATCGGCGGCATCGGGATCGACGTTCTCCGGCGTTTCGCCGGCCAGGCCGAGGATGACGGCCTTGTCTGTGGCGTGGCCGCTGGCGGTCCAGGCCAGCGAGCCATAGAGCGTGACGCGCAGCCGCGCGACCGGCATCGCGGGATCGAGAGTCGCGGTGAAACGCCGGGCGGCCCGCATCGGCCCGACCGTATGGGACGAGGACGGGCCGATGCCGATCTTGAAGAGGTCGAAGAGACTGATCATGGGGCGCGATGGTGCGCCGGTGGCCCGCTCGGCACAAGGAGGCGCGCGTCACCTTCCATGCGGAAAGCGACAGGATGCGCGCCGGTCAGGGGGCGCCGGTACGTTGCCGGGTCTGCCAGTCAGGGGCTTCGAAGAACGGGGCGTTGGAGGCGGGGAGCGGTGGCAGACCTCTGATGTGATCGGCGGCCTTTTCCGCGATCATGATCGTCGGGCCGTTGAGGTTGCCGTTGGTGACGCGCGGCATGATCGAGGAATCGACCACCCGCAGCCCCTCCACCCCGATGACGCGCGTCTGGGGATCGACGACGGCCATCGGGTCGTCTTCCGCGCCCATCTTGCAGGTGCAGGAGGGGTGGAGCGCGCTTTCGACCTTGCGGCGGATGAAGGCGTCGATCTGCTCGTCGGTCTGGCAGGCGGCGCCGGGTTGCAGTTCCTCGCCCCGGTAGGGGTCGAAGGCCGGCTGGGCGAAGATCTCGCGCGTCAGGCGCACGCAGGCGCGCATGTCCGTCCAGTCGTCCGGGTGGCTCATATAGTTGAACTGGATGACCGGTTTTTCCGCCGGGTCGGCCGAGCGCAGGCGCACCCGGCCCCGGCTCCTGGAGCGCATCGGCCCGACATGGGCCTGGTAGCCGTGGCCCCGGGCCAGGCCCTTGCCGTCATAGGTGACGGCCAGCGGCAGGAAATGGAACTGGATGTCGGGGTAGCGGATGCCGGCGCGGCTGCGGATGAAGCCGCAGCTTTCGAAATGGTTGGTCGCGCCCAGCCCGTCCTTGAACAGCAGCCAGCGCAGGCCGATCCGCGCCTTCGCCCAGGGCGACATGGCCGAATAGAGGGTGACCGGCTGGCGGCAGGCGACCTGGAAATAGAATTCCAGATGGTCCTGGAGGTTCTCGCCCACGCCCGGCCGGTCGGCCAGGACCGCGATGCCGTGGGCGCGCAGTTCCGCCGCCGGGCCGATGCCCGACAGTTTCAGGAGCTGCGGCGAATTGATCGGGCCGCCGCAGAGGATGATTTCGCGCGTCGCGCGTGCGGTGTGGGACGTGCCGTGGCGCGTATAGACCAGGCCGGTGGCGCGGGTGCCCTCGAACAGCAGGCGCGTGGCGCGGGCGTGGGTTTCGAGCGTGAGATTGGCGCGCCCGAGCGCCGGGCGCAGATAGGCGTTGGCGGTGCTCCAGCGCCGTCCGCGATGGACCGTCATGCTCATCCGGTCGAAGCCTTCCTGGCGGAAGCCGTTGTAATCGCCGGTGCGGCCGTAGCCGGCCTGCTCGCCCGCCTTCATCCAGGCCTCGTGCAGGGGATTGTCCAGCGTGCCGTACTGCGTGTGCAGCGGGCCGCCGCGGCCGCGATAGGAATCCTCGCCCTCGGCGCAATCCTCCGCGCGGCGGAAATAGGGCAGGACATGGCGGTAGCCCCAGCCGGCCGCGCCCATATCCTCCCATTCCTGGAAATCCAGGGCGTGGCCGCGCACATAGACCATGCCGTTGATCGAGGAGGAGCCGCCCAGACCCTTGCCGCGCGGCGTGTGCATGCGCCGGCCGTCCAGGTGCGGTTCCGGCTCGCTTTCGTAGAACCAGTTGAAGCGTCTGGAATGCATCGGCATGGCCAGGGCGCTGGGCATCTGCACGATGACCGAGCGGTCGCTGCCGCCGAATTCCAGCAGCAGCACGCGGCTGCGCCCATCCTCGGTCAGGCGGTTGGCCAGCACGCAGCCGGCCGAGCCGGCGCCGACGATGATATAGTCGAATTCCCGCATCAGTAGGGTGCCTCGATATCGCCCAGCGCCACGTAGACGCTCTTGATCTGGGTATAGTGATCGAGCGCCGCGCGGCTGTTCTCGCGGCCCAGGCCGGACTGTTTGTAGCCGCCGAACGGCAGTTCGATCGGTGTGACGTTGTACTGGTTGATCCAGCAGGTGCCGGCCTCCAGCCGCGCGATCACCCGGTGCGCGCGGGCCAGGTCGCGGGTGAAGACGCCGGCGGCCAGGCCGAACGGGGTGGCGTTGGCGCGGGCGACCGCTTCGTCCTCGTCGGTGAAATCGAGCACCGCCATCACGGGGCCGAAGATTTCCTCGCGCACGATCGTCATGTCGTCGTGGCAGTTGGCGAACACCGTGGGCTCGACGAAGGCGCCGTGGCGCAGGGTGCCGCGCTGCACGCGCCGGCCGCCGGCCAGGAGCGTGGCGCCTTCCTTCCGGCCCGCCGCGATATAGGACAGGACCTTGCGCATATGGTCCTCGGAGATCAGCGCGCCGACATCGGTCTTCGGGTCGAGGGGGTCGCCCACCGTCATCGCCGAGACGCGTGCCTTCAACCGGGCCAGGAAGCGGTCGCGGATGCCGGCCTGCACGAAGACGCGGGTGGCGTTGGAACAGACCTCGCCGGCCGAATAGAAATTGCCCAGCAGCGCGGCGGAGACCGCGTTGTCGAGATCGGCGTCGTCGAAGACGATCAGCGGCGATTTGCCGCCCAGTTCCAGCGTGACATATTTGAGCGTCGCCGCCGCGTCGGCCATCACCCGGCGGCCGGTTCCGACCTCGCCGGTCAGGGAGACCTTGCGGATGCGCGGGGCGCGGGTGAGCAACTGCCCGGTTTCGCGCGTGCCCTGCACGACGTTGAAGACGCCGTCGGGCAGGCCGGCCTCGCTAAAGATCGCCGCCAGGCGGGCCGCCGTCAGCGGCGTCAGCTCGGCGGGCTTGAAGATCATCGCGTTGCCGCAGGCGAGGGCGGGCGCGGCCTTCCAGCATGCGATCTGGATCGGGTAGTTCCAGGCGCCGATGCCGGCCACGATCCCCAGCGGCTCGCGCCGCGTGTAGCCGAAGGCCGTGGGGCCGAGATCGACGCAATCGCCGGTCATCGTCGCGGCCAGGGCGGCGAAATACTCCAGCGCGTCGGCGCCGGACGCGACGTCCACGCTCGATGTCTCGGCGATCGGCTTGCCGGTGTCCAGCGTTTCGAGCCGGGCGAGGGCCGCATTGTCGCGGCGCAGCAGGTCGGCGGCGCGGCGCAGGATGCGCGCCCGCTCGGCGCCGGTGCGGGCCGCCCATTCCACCTGCCCGCGCGCCGCCGCCTCGATGGCCTGGGCGACCAGGAGCTCGCCGGCTTCCTCGACCTCGGCCAGGACCGCGTTCGTCGCCGGATTGCGGGTTTCGAACCGTGGGCCGCCGCCGGTGACGGGGCGGCCGTCGATCCAGCTTGTGCATGGCGCGTCCGGCGCGCCGCGCAGGATCGCGGGAGGTGGCGAGGAGGCCGTTTCGGTACCGATCTGGCCATGGAGGAAGGCGAGGACCTGCTGGCGGGGGAGGCGGCTGTCGAACGTCGCGGGCGGGGCCAGGGCCGCGCGCAGCCAGGTGCCGTCGATCAGCGAGGCCAGCGTGTCGGCGACGGCACGGGCCTGCTGCGGCGGCAGCAGGTGCCCGAGATCGTAGCGCAGGTTCGACAGCATGCGGGACTGGTAGGCATGCTGGATCCGGCCCAGTGTCGGGACATGGACCGCCTGGCCCCACAGGGCCAGCCAGATGGCGACCTGGCGGGTGGTGAACTGGTCCCCCCCCAGGCAGGCGCCGACCAGGGCCTCCAGCCGGGCCCGTGGCCCGCGGGCCGCGCGCACGGCCCGCGCGACGTCGGCCGACAGGGCGGCGGCCGTGCCCCGGAAGGCCAGCGCCAGCAGCGTATCCTTGTCGCCGAAATAATGGACCAGAAGGGCGGGGGAAACGCCGGCATGGCGGGCGATGCGGGCCACCGTCGCCCCGGCATAGCCATGGGAGACCAGAACGTCGCGCGTCGCGGCCACGAGCTCCCCGCGACGTTTCAGCTCGATCGGCGTGAGGGAGGGGATGGGCTGTTTCATGCGCGCAATCTGGCATGAATTGAACGGACGTTCAATGTCGATTTCATCCCGATGAAGGTCGGAATCATCTCTATCATGTTCCGGTTTCATATCGTTATATGTACCGGGTTCGAAGGGGTATCGACTCTGCGATATCGCACACCGACAGGCGGGGGTCGCGCGGATCATGGCGCCGGAACATTGGATTGCGAATCATAAGATTCCGGTAGGAGCCGCCATGGCGGCCGTGGTGGACGTCATCAAGAAACATGGTCTTGGCGTGTTCGATGTCATTACGGATGTCGTCGGTTTCTGCGCCGACGGCCTGACCATGCTGCTGCTGGACATGCCGCCCCTGCTGCTTGTGGCGGCGGCCATGGCCGGGGCGTGGTACGCGCGCCGGTCGGCGGGCCTGGTGGTGATGGTTGCGCTGGGGCTGCTGTTCATCATCAATCAGGGCTATTGGAACGAGACGATGGCGACGCTGTCGCTCATCCTGTTCTCGACCCTGTTCTGCATGGTGATCGGCGTGCCTTTGGGAATCGCCTGTGCCCATCGGCCCCGGCTGGCGCATGTGCTGCAACCGCTGCTGGACCTGATGCAGACCCTGCCGACATTCGTCTATCTGATTCCGACCCTGATCCTGTTCGGCCTGGGGACCGTGCCGGGCATGATCTCCACCATCATCTTCGCCGTGCCGGCGCCGATCCGCATGACCCAGATGGGCATTACCCGGGTGCCCCGGTCGCTGATCGAGGCCGGCGAGGCCTTCGGCGCCACGGAGCGCCAGATCCTGTGGAAGATCGAGCTGCCCGCCGCCATGCCGATGATCCAGGCGGGGCTGACGCAGTGCATCATGCTCAGCCTGTCGATGGTCGTGATCGCGGCGCTGGTCGGAGCCGGCGGGCTGGGGGTGCCGGTGGTGCGGGCGCTCAATACCGTGCAGGTCGATGTCGGGTTCGAGTCCGGGTTCGTCATCGTGCTGATGGCCATCATGCTCGACCGGGTCTGTCGCCCGAAGGACCAGGCATCGTGAGTGAGGAGGTCAACGCGGCGCTCGAATTCCGCGATGTCGATATCCTGTTCGACCGCGGCAATCGCCGGGGCGCGATCGAGGCGGCGCTGGCGCGGCTGGACGCCGGCGAAACGCGCGAGGAGATCGGCCGTGCCCTGAAGGTGACGGTGGGGGTGGCGGGCGCCAACCTGGCGGTGGCGCGGGGTGAGATCAGCGTGCTGATGGGGTTGTCCGGCTCGGGCAAATCGACCCTGCTGCGGGCGGCCAACCGGCTGAATCGGCCGGTGCGCGGCGAGGTGCGGATCGGCAACGGCCTGGCGTGGCTGGATATCGCGCGCTGCGACGACGATACGCTGCGCACCCTGCGCAAGACGCGCATCGCCATGGTCTTTCAGCAATTCGGCCTGCTGCCGTGGCGGACCGTGCGCGACAATGTGGGGTTCGGCCTGGAACTGCGCGGCATGGCGCCCGCGATCCGGCGCGATGTCGTCGCCGAGAAGCTGGACCTGGTCGGCCTGTCGAACTGGGCCGATGCCTATGTCCATGAATTGTCGGGCGGCATGCAGCAGCGTGTCGGCCTGGCGCGCGCGTTCGCGACCGATGCTGACATCCTGCTGATGGACGAACCGTTTTCCGCGCTCGACCCGCTGATCCGCCGGAAATTGCAGGACGAGCTGATGGATCTTCAGAAGCGGCTGAAGAAGACGATCCTGTTCGTCAGCCACGATATCGACGAGGCGCTGAAGATCGGCAGTCGCATCACGATCATGCGCGAGGGGCGGATCGTCCAGACCGGCACGCCCGACGATATCGCCCTGCGCCCGGTCAATGCCTATGTCGCGGAATTCATCCGGCACATGAACCCGCTGCCGACCATCGTGGCCACCGCCGTCATGCGGCGTTTCGAGGATCTGCCGCGTCTGGCGGACGGGATGCTGGATGGTGGGCGCATCGCCGTCGCGCCGGAAAGTGCGACCGCGCGACTGGCCGGCCGGCCGCTGCCGATCCGGCCGCATGGCGAATGGCAGCCGGGGGCGCTGTGTGTCGTGCCCGCCCAGTTGAGCCTGGGCGAGATCGTCGCCCTGCGCCAGCGCAGCGGCCTGCCGGTGCTGGTGGAGGTCGATGGGCGGCTTGCCGGCCTGTGCGACGATGCCGATATTCTTCAGGCGCTGTGCGGCGAGGCGCGCTTCCGGCCTGAATAGCGGCCTGTTCGCATGGCCGGCTGCGGCTCCGCGCGTGGTTTCGATCGTATATTGAATAGATGTTCAGGTCGGTTGGCTCCCGTTTTCCATCCGGCGGGAGGTGTCGTATTTCTTCCGGAAACTGGCGGATTCATTATTTCGAAATGGCAATAATTGAACGAGCATTCAGCTCCTGGCGGCGTTCTGCCGGATCGCGTAGCGGATCAACCGGAGATGGGTATCGTCATGAATGCGAGAAAAATCCTGTCGTTCCTTCTTTTGACCTCGTGTATCGCCGTGCCGCCAGGGGCCGCTTTTCGCGCGCACGCGGCTTCTGGCGCCGGCAAGGTGGGCGGATCGAAGCATCGCCCGGTACCGAGGGTGCGGGCGGTGTCGTCCGGGGCGCCGGGCGGCAAGGCTGTCGCGGCGGGGCGGCCGGCCGGGAAGCGTGTGGCTGTTCGTTCGCCTTCGAGCGAAGACCTTACGGTGACCACGATGCGGCGTAGCGGCTATGGCGCGACGGAAACCATGACCCGCGTGGAAATGGACAGGTTCGTGCAGGGGAGCAGCCCGATGATGATGCTGGCGCGCAGGCCGGGCATCAATTTCGTGGCCAACGATCCGCTGGGTGTCGATACGTGGGGCTCCAGCCTGTATATGCGCGGTTTCCAGCAGGACCAGTTGGGCGTGACGCTGGATGGCGTGCCGCTGGGGGCGCAGACGTACCTGCCGTATAACGGCCAGAGCATCAATTTCTCGATCCTGTCGGACAATATCGAGCGGATGGATGTCTCGGACGGCGGTGGGGACGTGGCGCTGCCGGCGACGACGAATCTCGGCGGTTCGATCCAGATCGTCTCGCGCGACCCCGCCGACCATTTCGGCGGCAAGATCGCGCAGATGTTCGGAAGCTACAATTCCTTTCGGACCTTCGGACGGGTCGACAGCGGCAGGCTGAATGCCTCGGGCACCAAATTCACCGTTTCCTATGCCCGGTCCGACGGCGATAAATGGAAAGGGCACGGCGAGCAGTTCGACCAGCAGGTGAATGCCAAGCTCGTCCAGCCCATCGGGCAGGAGAGCACTGTAAAAATATTCTTCAACTGGAATGACGCGACCCAGTTCAATTATGCCGACCAGACGATCGGCATGTTGAGGGATCTGGGCCATCGCAACGATTATTATTATCCCGATTATACCCGCGCCTATCTGGCGGCTGAAGGCACGTTCAGCGGCGCGCTCGCCGCCTATGACGCGGCGGGCGGCGATGCGCTCGATGCTTCCTATTTCGACGGCGTGACGCATTCCTCCGGCTATCTGGGGGGCATCAATGCCCATCTGGTCCTGACCCGGCATCTGGCGTGGAATTCCGTGGCCTATGGTCAGGCCGCGAACCAGTGGGGAACCTGGACGACGCCTTACGTTCGCTCGCCCGACGGCGCGCCGCTGTCCGAACAGGTCAATGCCTCAGGCAACCGGAAATTCGGCTTTACGACCGCGCTGGAATACGAGGTCGCGCGGCATACGATCGATGCCGGCGTCTGGTACGAGAATAACCGGTATGGTATCGATCAGAACATGTATCAGGAGCCGCTCCTGGGCCAGGGGACGCCGGTCAGCGGGGTGCTGGGGAATTTCGGCGCGCCGTTCCAGCACAACTGGGGCGAGAATTTCAATACCAATAGTTTCCAGTTCCATCTTGAGGATACCTATCGGCCGCTGGCCAGCCTGACGCTGAAGGCCGGGTTCAAATCCATGCTGGTGACGACGGTGGGCGGCGCCACGGCCAATGACGCCGCCTATACCGGGCAGGACCAGCTTGTGAACGGCAGCATGACCAGCGCCAAGGCGTTTCTGCCGCATTTCAACGGCGTGTGGCGGTTTCTGCCCGGCCATGAACTCTATTTCGATATTGCCCGCAACATGCGGGCCTATAGCTATGGCGGGTATCAACTGGGTTCGACCTTCGGCGGATTTGCCAACCAGGCGACGTTCGACAGCCTGAAAAATACGCTGCGGCCCGAGACGGCCTGGGTCTATGATGTCGGGTATCGCTATAACGCGCGGATCGTCAGCGGGTCGCTGAACCTGTATCATGCCGATTTTTCCAACAGAATCCAGAACCTGACATCCGGCCCGATTACCGACCCGGTATCGACCCCGATCGATGTCGGCGGAGTCGGCATGTATGGCGTCGATGCGGCCCTGACGCTGCGTCCGATCCGGAACCTCTCGATTACCAACAGTATCAGCTACAATCACTCGACATATGACGACAATATCATGTCGGAGGGGATGAGCTACGGGCTGGCGGGCAAGAAGGTGGTGGCGTTTCCGCAATTCATGTACAAAGCCGATATTTCCTATACTTATGGCGCAGCGACCGTTTATGCCAATGCCAACTATATGTCGAAGCGCTATTTCAGCTACATCAACGATATGTCGGTGCCCGGCTACTGGTTGACGTCGCTGGGGGCCAGCTACCGTTTCGGCAGGGTCGGGCCGCTGCATAATCTGAAATTCGACCTGAATATCTACAACCTGACCAATATTTCCTATATTTCCCAGATCGGCGAGAATGGTCTGCCGCTTTCGGGCGATTATCAGTCGGCGCTCGCGGGTTCGCCGCGTACCTATTTCGGCACCGTCAGCGTCGAGTTCTAGGGCCTGTTAGATCTTGATCCAGTCTGCAGCGGCAGCGATGTGTATGACGGCGAGGAATGACGTTGCTGTTTTTTCGTATCTGGTTGCGACAGCGCGCCACTCCTTGA